>JBGAGV010000043.1:0-30777 GCA_044226525.1 Chthoniobacteraceae bacterium
GGATCGGACGGCAGAGGTTGGCTCATGAAGCGGGAGGAATACCCCCGGCGAAAGCCTTCAGAGAAGTCCAGAGTCGTTTTAGGCGAAATTTTCTTCGCCTTATACCACGAACTTTCGTCTACATCATGTTAGGCGTTGCTGCCGTCATCTGAACTGAACGATTTATGAGCCCAGAAGAACAAAGACATAGATACACCAATAAAATCATCACAGTTGTTCGAGACGATGGAGGCCAGTATCCGGCCAAGATCGAGTTTTCCCAGCGATCCGATGGATGGCGTCTGATACTGCAAGTGCCGCCCGGAAGCCCATATTACCAAGGGGGCGCAGAAATTGACTTACCAATGGCCACCACCGACCAAATCGTTGAGCGTCAAGACGCTCTTGCTCTGCGCCTCGAAAAGTAATTTTGCAGTCCATCCACCAACCGAATCCAATCGGCACCCATGAGGTGCTTCCTTGAACCAGTTCTACTTTTGCGAATCGCCCGTGACGGCGAAGGAAACGGACCATCCCGACAGGGCCATTTATGGACGCTCTTTCAGGCAGGTCCGCCACGCCTAACCGGGCGCTGCATCCTCTTTTGGGAAATCCGCAAGTAGCGTAGAATCAGGCACATCGGAATTAGCACCAGCCCCGGCGGCGGAATTTCCACGCAAAATTCCACGCAAAAAGTTGACTCGGCCCGCAGGCCAAAAAGCCATGCGACGCCGGAGCATCATCACAGTTGGCAGCGGGGATGAAGAGATCAGAATCTACACAATCCGGCGCAAGGACGGTTATCCTGCTTTCCAGTGCGCCTGGTATGCTCTCGGGCAACGAAAGACCAAGTGTTTCGCCAGCATGGATGCCGCGAAGCTCTTCGCGCAACAGACGCTCAGTTCGTGTCGCCACGAACTCCCTGCCACGACCCCGGCAACGCAGCGCGACTTTGAACTGCTGCGCACGTGCGAGGCTCGCGCCAGGCGGTTCGGCCTGAATGTCGTCAGTGCCTTTGAGGAATGGAGCGACGCCAAGCTCGGCATGAAGGGCGGTTCGGTCCTCGATGCGGTGCGCTTCTACAACGCGCATCATGTCGGCTTACCCACGAAGCTATTCAAGGATGTGGCCGATGAGTTCACCGCCGCAAAGGAGGCAGCCGGCATTAGCCAAGCCTACCGCCGCAGCCTGCGGCACTACCTAACCTGGCTAAAGCGCGACTTCGGCCCGCAGCCTCTCGCCGACATCACCACGCTCCAAGTGGATGAATGGTTGCGGGCGGCGAACGGCAATCACACCACGAAGAACAACCTGCGCCGCATCTTCGTGACGCTCTTCAAGTGGGCACGGGAAACCGGCTACCTGCCACAGGACCGCAAGACCGCACCGGAGCGAGCCATGACGTTCAACGGTCCCGAGCTGGCGCCCGCGATCTTCACGCCGGAGGAATTGCAGAAGATTCTGGCGGTGTGCCCGGCGAACCTGATGCCGCACATCGTCATTGGTGCGTTCTCCGGCATTCGTGCCGCCGAGATTGAGCGTCTGGATTGGAAGGATGTGTTGTGGGAGCGCGGTTACATCGAGATCAAGGCGGCAAAGGCGAAGACGAAAGCGAGGAGACTCGTGCCGCTGCTGCCCAACCTGCGGGCCTGGCTGGAGCCGCTGCGGAAGGCCGAAGGTCCGGTATGCTGCCTTCCGAACCTGGCGTTCCGGCTGACTTACCTTGGGGAGAAGACGGGCATCGGCTGGCGGCAGAACGCACTGCGCCACAGCTACGCCAGCTACCGGCTGGCCGATACGCCGGACGCGGCGAGGGTCGCGCTCGAGATGGGCAACAGTCCCGAGAAGCTATTCCGGCATTATCGCGAGTTGGTGACGCCGGAGGCGGCGAAGGAATGGTTCGCCATCATGCCGCCGGCCAAAGTTGACGTGGTGCAAGTTGCATGAACGAAACCACGCCAGCCTCGCAACTTGTCCGCAAACGCCAACTCGCCTCGCTGATGTCTGTCAGCCCGCGCACCATAGATGGCTGGGTCGCCAAGCGCATGATCCCCTTCATCGAGCCGAATCCGCGGCTGCATCTCTTCGATCCGATAGCGGTGAAGTCGGCTCTCATGGCTCAGTTTGCCGTCCCGGCGAAGATGCCCGCAGAGGCGGCCATGCGCGCCGGAGCGAATTGAAAATCGGGAGATAATCGTGTCGACACGATTATCTCCCCTTTTTTGAAAGGGGTCGGCTTGCACTGCTCCCGGCTGCGGGCAAAATCCCGGAAGCGAATGAAAACCAGCAAGGTAAAGCGCACCACGCCCGTCGCGCAAAAGCGCGCGAAAGACCGGCAGATCGTCCTGCTGGATCAACGACCGTTGCGGCGCAAAGCGGCGTCGGAATGCAGCCGGGCGATGACGCGACTGGAGAAGGCGAAGGCCGATTGGAAGCGATTTCAGCAGGAAGACCAGGCGGCCTTTAGTCGGTGGGTGGCCTCGAGCTTCGGAGCACTCTTGAGCCAGGTGCGGGAAATCGAGGCGGCCGTCCGCGCGAGGGAGGCGCTCGTTCACGAGGTCGAGATGGAGATGATGTTCGGAGACGCCCGGAGCCCCCGTGCCGCTTATAGGAAGGTCCAGAACCGTCGCGACAATCCGCAGCCCGAGGCCGAACCGCAGTCTTCGTCGCCACCTCCGCGCCAGGATGAGGAAGGTTTTGAAGGCGGGCCTTTCGGCGACATTCCCGAATTTGAGCAGGAAATGCTTTTCGAGGACTTCCTGCGCGTCGTGATGGGCATGAATCCCGACCGGATGAACGAAAGGAAGTATGAGCAGATGTTCGCCGACTTTAAGGCGAACGTGCTCGGGCAGGAGCGTCCGGAGCCACCACCCGCCCCGACCTCGCCACCACCGGAGCAGAGCCGGCTCAAGGAGCTTTACCGGCTACTCGTCCGCCGCCTGCATCCCGATACCAATGCGGATAACGATACGGCGGTTTCCGCAATCTGGCACGAGGTCCAGGAAGCCTACAGCGATGGAAATATCGAACGCCTCGAAATGCTGCTCGCCATGACCGACCTTCAGGCGAACGCGACCGGCGAGCACACCAGCTTGTCGCAGATGCGCACGGTGCTGGCCGAACTGCGGCGCTCGTTCAATGCGCTCCAGCGCAATCTGCGGGCGGCGAAGAAAGACCCTGCATGGAATTTTTGCGGGCTGGCGGATCGCTCGGGGCTGGAGAAACGCGTGCGCAGCGAACTTGAGTCGAGGTTCCTTTGGCACGAGGGACTCCTTGCGGCACTCGACGCCAAGATTGCGCGATGGTCAGCGCCGCCGAAGGCCCGCAAGAAACCGGTGCGGCGCCAGCAGGCGGATTTCTTCTTTTGATCAGGCAGCGCCGCGGCCTACGCCCCGAGCTTTTTCGTAATCTGCTCGATGAGCGCGGAATTGTGCGCGATGACCTCGGTGCTCTTGGTGAGTGCGGCCACCATGTCGGCGTTGGCGGTCTTCAGGTGCGTCTCGAAGTCACTGCGGACGCTGCCGATTTCACGCTGAAGCTCGGCGATCTGGCGCATGAAGTAGCGCGCGAGGAACCAGATTGTCACCAAACCTATGACGAGCAGCGCGACGAACATCCAGCGGTCGTCCTGATGCGCGGCGTGGTCGATGGTCTTGATGGCGTTGTCGAGGTCCATGCCGTGTGTGTGCTGTCAAAGGCGCGTCAACTTCGGCCCCTACCTGGCATCGGACGCTACCTGCCTTGCGAGTTGCTCCGGGCTCCCGAAGCCAAGACGGTTGAGGAACGAGCGAAGACGTGGAGTGGCATCGCGATAGAGCTTTTCACACTCCCAGCGCAGTTCGAGGTCGCTCTCCCACGAATCGTCGTAGCGAATCTGCCTCCATCGTTCGGGTGAAAGGTATTTGCCGCCGAGCCATTCCTCGCGTCCTCCAACCATCTCCAACGGCCGGTCATTGGATTGGTCGATGACGGCCGGATTTCCGGCCAGTGCATGAGATTTACGCCGCCAGAAAGAGCCGGACCTGACGGGCGCAGGATCGAACTGAATTCCCGCCCACATACAGAGGTCAGCCAGCACGCTTTCAGGGCGCTTGGTGAGATCGCGATAGCGAATTAGGAACCCACCTTCCTGACAGTGGTGCAGGATTTCGCCATGGAGGTTCGTCCAGTGGAAAAAGCATTCCTCGATCGAGGTCGGTTCACCTTTCATGCGATTGTGAGCGCGGACGCTGGATGCCCACTCGTGCGGAGTCTTCACGAGCATCACCGACTTGACCGCAAACTCTCTCGGCACCGGGGTGAGCCGGGACGGATGTTTGCTGGTATCGACAAGGACCGTTGCGTGAGTCTTCTCGAAGGCGAACGCATACGGATTTGTTTCACCCAGATCCTTCCAAAAGCTGCACTCATGCACGGCGGTGCCGCAGATGTGGCAGGGACCGCGCCGAATACCGGGCGGCTTTTCTTCCCAGAGCTGGGCAAACTCGCCCAAGCCCGCGGCCTGCGGCTGACTGTCGAGCAGCGCGTCCAGGAGCGTGCTGCCGCTGAACGCCGCCGATAAGACATGGAGGACAGTTTTCATCGGGATCGAGCATGAGTGATTCGCGCTTTGGCGTCGGCGACGGCGGCTTCCATCCACGGCACCGCTTTCGCGTGATATTTTTCCGAGTAGATCTTCGAGCCGGCGTAGCTGCGCACATGGTCGATGTTTTCATCGGTCTGGCGCTCCCCGTTGCGGTCGTCTCCGATGAAGGTCGGCACTACACCCGCGTCGCGCAGGATGCAGTTGAAGCCCGTTTCAGTGTCGGGCCAGCCACCGCAACCGGATTTCCACGGATATCCATACTGCGTATGCATCCGTTGCATCGACCAAGTGGCGCCGATGCGGTTGATCGTCGGCATATGCAGGACCGTCGCGGTGTGGCCAACCATCCACTTCCATTCGTCGGTCGCCCATTCACGCGGGCTCATCCGATAACCAAGAACGGGGTTGTCCGGGGCGCACCGGGCGATCATCGATTCGAGAAAATCAAAGCGGCGCAGGAAGCAATCTGCATGGGTGTGGAACAGAAACTCCGAACGGCAGAGTGCCTGCGCGACGTCCAGTGCTACGGCGACAGGCTCGCTGGCGTGCTGGTAGGCGTGGCCAGCAATGAAATGAACTTCCAAATCCTCAGCGCGCAGTTCCTCCAACTCGGCGCGGGTTGCAGCCGAGCTGCCGGTGTCCACGATCAGGATGTAAGGCCGCACCGACTGACAGCGCAGCACGTCAATTGCGATGCGCAGCGGCTCGATGGTTTCGAGGTGCGGGATCGCCGCGGTGATCGGATATTCCCACGGCTTTCGAGGCAGCTTTTTGCCATCCCACCCGGCGAACGCTGGAGCGATCAACGTCTCTTTGATGGCAGCCCGTCCCGCGCAACCCGAGCAAGGCGCGCTCAACGTCTGGCGCGGATGGTGCCGGGACGGAGGTGGAGTGTAGCTGCTTCCGCCGATCAGGGCTGAGACGGGCTTCATTGATGCACGTCCTCCGCAATTTGAATGATGAACGTTTCGCTCGAGATCTCCGCGCCGTTGAGTTTGCAGCGCAGTTCCGCGGCGACCGGGACGGGCTGGGTCAGGATGCCATCATCGCCCATCAAGTCAGTGAGCAGCTCGTTGGTCACTTCCAGTGTGACGCCGAAGTATTCGTGGTCTTCGACGGGCACCGGTGTCGCTGGTAGCGCGAAGAGATACTCTGCGTCTGATGATTCCAGGAGCCGCATCGCGATTGCCACATCGCTGATGCCATCCGCGGAGCCAAGCACCGCGCGCCCGTCCCGAGGAAGGACGGCAAGAGTCACACGGTCTCCTCTCTTCACCGTGATAATGTCTGCGGGGCGACCTGCAGTGACCGCGGTCTTCGTGGTGGTAACCTCCTTTCCGGGCACTGTTTCCTTGGTGGTCACCTCTGCCTTTTCCTCGGCAACGGCGGGCACGGCGTAGAAGCTGCGGACCGTGCGATTGGAGAGGCCGCCCCGGATCTGGAATTGCAGGTCATAGAGCAGGCGTTCGGCGTGAAGCCACGGCACATAGAGTTCGTCCGCAATCAGGAACGTGATCGGACGGCGATGAATTTCGGGCAGCCCGTTGAAACAGACGTGCGCGATGACCGTCGCGTCGAAGCGCCCTCCGAGTTCCGGCTTGCCGCCGATCGCGACGGTCTGGTGCGTGCCTTCGTAGGGGCCGGGACACGTGAGTTCGGCGATCTCCACACCGGGAGGTGCGCCGACGAGGAACCACTGCGAAACCGTGCTGTCTCCCTGGTAGGTGAGAATTTCCAAGATGGGCTCACCTTTCCAACCGGAGATTTCATCGCCACCGCTCAAGGTGATGAGCGGAAGCACGGAGAGGGTGAACGCCTGGGTGGCCTCCTCGTGCCCGAGTTTCACCGTGAGTTGGAACGTGTGCTCACCCACTTCGCGCGTGGTCCCGGTGAGCACGCAAGCATTGGCTTGCTGGCTCTGGATGCTCACGCCTTTGGGCGCTTCGTCAGGATCGGAGAACGAAAAGATTCCGGCGGGAAGCGCAGTGAGCGGGAATGTGAACGCCTGATCTTCATAGACCGAAAGCGTCGCCGCGCTGGTGATCTGGATGGCAGGCACCCGGATGCGCAGCGTCGTGGAGCCGGAAAAGGTTCCGTTGCTCCAAGTGATCAGCACGTTGCTGGTGGCGCTATCATCGGGCGTGCCCGCGAGCGCGGTGCCGTTCAGCGAGAGCCACGCGGGAGCGCCTTCGAGTGTGAGGTTACTGCCATTGCCGACGGCGATGGGGCCGATGGGTTGCGCAGAGATGTCCCAATGGAAGAACTGTCCCAGCGGCGCGACGATTTCCCCCCAAGCGTCGCCGGGCTGCGGTGTGGCGGAGGTGCCATGCGGCTTGAGGAGCACGAGGATCGCGGGCGTGCGCATATTGATCGAGAGCGTGCTCGTGGCGTTCGTGAGCGCGTTCTCGGCACGGAGCGTGAGCGGGAAATTTCCATCGGTGGCATCGGGCGTTCCTGAAATGGAATCGCCAGCGAAAGCGAGCCCGGCGGGGAGTGTTCCGTTCTCCAGACTCATGGCGGTAGCCGGCGTGTTCGTGGTCGCGCGGAAAAGGAACGGCACGGTATTCCACGCCACGGGATTGGCGGGAAGATTTGTGAAGACGAACGCGGGCGTGCGCACGCGCAGAGTGAGCACCTGCGTGTCCGAGGTGGTTCCATCGTCGGCGCGGATACTCACAGGATACGCGCCCTCGGCGGCGACCGTAGTTCCGAGGATGGCATCGTCCACGAGCGCGAGTCCGGCTGGGAGCGCTCCGGACACGATGGAAAGATCGGCCAGCGTGTTCGTGAAGATTCGGAAGCTGAACGCCTCTCCCCGCACGACTTCCCGTGTGGCGGGCAGGTTCACGATGGCGACGTGCGCAGCAGCGGTGGTGAAGCTCACCTCCTCAGTCGAGTCCGTAGTGAACGAGTTTGCCGCCGTGGTTTGCTTCCCGCCGCGGCACTTCACGGAAGCCGTGTAGGTCTTGGCATGATCGAGCTGATAACCTCCGGCGAACGGGAAGCTGAGTGGGATGGTGTAGCTGCCGGCTGCGAGGTGATCGACGCCGATTTCCAAACCCGTAGCGGGAAGCCCAGGGCCGGTGAGCCGGAGAATGTGCAGACTTTCGTTGTTCGCGTTGTCCGTCCATTCGAGGCGGATTCCGCGGAAATCGTTCTGCGCGACCACGAGCCCGGAAGGTGCGTTGATCTGCACCGCGGCCGTCGGCAGCTTGGGCAGAGTGATCAGCGGATTGCCGGCGAGATACGCCCATGCGGAGGACGTCCCCTGCGAGGCGAACTCCGCGCGAATGCGGAAGTAGAATTTCGCGCCGAGCGCGAGGTTGTGGACATCGACGTTCGATTGTCCGCCAGCGGCTTCCACGAGATCCTTCCACGTTTTGTTGTTCGTGCTCGATTGCACCAGATGCGTGGCGTTTGGTTCGTGGTTCGTGAACGTGAAACGAAGCGCGGGCTTGTTCACCACAGCTCCGAAGGCGTGGTCGATCCCGATGCGGGCAAGGGTGAAGTCAGTGGGAGCTTGAGGAGGCATGGCTAGTTGATTTGCGCTTTGGCCGCAGAGAGGCCGTAAAAGACGTTGCCCTTGGCGCCCCGAACCGAGTTCTCGGTATCCCACTGCACGAGCCGGGCGCGGATGACGAAGTTCGGGCCAGCCGGCGCCGAAGCGCCGACCTCCCAAGCGTTGTAGAGAAGCCGATTCGCGAGCAGCGTCCCGTCTATGTCGCGGCTAATCGAGGCGCCGAAGTGGTGTTTGAGCTGAAGCGACGAAACGATCACCCGCTGCGAGAGCAACGGCACCGGCTGCCACTCCACATCGAAAAGGTTTTCGGCAGTCGGTGCGGGAGTGAGTTGGCCAGGTGCGCTGCCCAGCTCGATGACGATCAAATACTGGCCACGCGTGTTCGCCTGCAGCAGTTGGAGAGCGATGTCGAACTCGACCGTCAAAGACTGGCCGGGCCGGAGCATCTGCTCGTTGACCGCGAAGAGGAACAGCTCGCGCTCGAAGTCTGTGGGGAAATACGAGTTCGTCTCCGGGACGTTAGTGAGCCGATACCAGACACGTCCATCGCTGCCGATGAAGCCGCCGGGTTCGAGGTAAGTGCTGCGTCGGCCAAGTCCACCCGGCACGAGCAACGGAGCATCCGTGTCGTTGCGGAAGACTTCGCCCGCCTGCGTGGCCACGGTTGGAAGCGGCACCGCGATGGGAACGACGGTTGCGTCGTGAATTGCAGGCAACAACCCAGCGGCGCGCGGGAGTGTCGTGGGAAGACTGGTGCCCGTGAGCGCTTTCGGATCGAAGCCTGCGGCGAGCTTGCCGGGAAAGATTTCGACCTTGTCCGGAATGGTGATCCCGATCGGCTTCGAGTCCTTCGTTGGCAGCGAAAGTGTGGTCGTCGGCAGCAAGTCTTCGACGGTCGAGAGCCGCTCGCTCAATGCGTTGAGTGCCTCCTCGAGACCATCGACCTGCGGAATGGTGATGTGCAGTCCCGCAATGAACGCCGAGGCCGGACCCGCGGCGGTGAAGTTCAAGACGAAGGCGTTGAGTGCAGGCGGCGTGAGCTGCTCCGGGAAATCGACGACGATCTCGTTATCGCTCGGGAACCGAATCCCGTAGTCGTCACCGAGCACGAGGAGCCGGCCGTTCGGAGCGTTCTCGCGAATCGCGATCGTTCCATTCGCTGTGCCGAGATTGTGCGGCAGGGAGAAGCTGCGCAGCTCGCCATCGCCGAGCGCGGCGACGTAGGTCGCCTGGTTGCCAATCAAGAGCTGGTCCCGCGTGAATGGCACGTAGCTCCGTGGCTCGGGCGGACGGAGCCAATCGATGACGCGAAGAACGGCGAGTTCCTTCCAAATCTGCTCGCGCACGACTTTCACCGTCTGCTGCGCGATTGTGATGATGCGACCCGGCACCGCCGGATCAGCCGCGTCTTCACCGTCGCCGACAACCTCCAGCTCGATCTCGAGTGGAACTTCGATCTCCGCGACCGTGCGCAAGACCGCGTGCATCTGCGCGCGGTCGAGGGAAAGCGTGAAGGTGAGCACGCCAGGCTGAAAGCTCTTCACGCTGGCCTCGATCAGTGGTTGCGGCTCGTCCGCGAGCGGCCCCATGAACTCGATGTAGGCATTGTTCTGCTCCGGATTCGTCACCGCGAACCGCGTCTTTCGGTCCTTCCACATCGCATTGAGCGCCGCAGCGAGCTCCTCAGGTCCGTCCTGTATGCCGAGGATCTTCGTCTCACGCCCATTCCATCGCAGCACGAACGTGCCGATGAATCCCTGCGGCACCGTGAGCGCCTGAATCTCATTCACGTCCGCCTCGGAGAGATTCTCGGGATCACCTCCAGAACGGACTCGGCGCAAGGTTGGAGCTGGCGGAAGCACACGCACGTGACCGTCTTCGTTGAATGCGAGCGGCGCCTGGATCAGCCGAAGCTCGTGCCACCAAACGTGTCCTTCCTGAAACGGACGCCACCGCACGAACGACTCCGGCCGCAGGCGGTTCGTTGCGGTTTCCACGCCGATTGGATCGTCTGAATCGAATCGAATGAGCCAGCAGCCGGGCGCGGCAATTTCCACCGTAAGACAGACGAGGTTCAGCGCCGCATTGAGCAGCGTCTTCAAATCCTCTGCGGAGGTATCCCGCGCGATCGGGCCGAAGGGTTCGCCGCCGGGTTGGCGCAACGTGAAGTCACCGCTCGCCGGCGGTTCGAGCACGCGCCCGATTGCTGCATTCAACGAGCGCACATTGGGCCACGCCTCGCGCTGTTCGCTCTCAGCGGTATCGTAGAGCCGCAGTTCACAACGCATCGAGTCGCCCAGGCGCAGCACGGGAAGTTGTGCCTCACCGCCATCGGAGCTGATGAGGCGCAGGGTGCTGACGGATGCAAAAAGCGGCAGGATGATTTCGCTCACTGCCGGATCGGCAGTGTCAAAAGAGGCGGCGACGCTGCTCGCCTTGCTTCGGCGGATCGTCTTCCAATCCAAAGAACCACGGATCGAAAGACGTGCGTTTGAATGGGAACGGCGGATTGAGGGGCGGCGGTTCGTTCTCCTTTTTCTTCTTCGCCTCCTTCGCCAGCCGGCGCGCGAGTGGATCGAGACCGCTGCTCATATGCTCCAATACCTCCCGCTGTAATCCGCTGCGCCGAGCATCGACTCGACCTGATTGAAAAAATCATTCACCGGCGAGAGCAGCGCGTTGAAGAGCGTGTCGGCGATGCCGAACGCGAGACCGGTGTGAAGCGAGATGGGCGGTGACGGCACGAGTGCGGTCTGCGCGCGTGAGGCCCAATTCAGATTCCAAAACACCGCGTAGGCCGGATACGGCGTCCACAGTGCATCGACTTCGGCATCATCTGGCGTGTCCTCGGGCGAGACGAAATAGACCGTGGCGATGCGCAGTTCGTCCTGCTCGGTCTCAATTGCGGTGCCCATAAGTCTGTCGAGTGCGGTCGGGCCAGCGGTCGGCGTCCACTTGGGAAGTGAGACGAGGTAGTTGCGGCTCGGCGCATTGGCGAGACGGCCGTTTCGATAGACCGTCGAGATTTCCACCGTTTGCGCGTCGGTGAATGGATCGCGCACCTCGACTTGCTGCGCAGTCCCGATACGAGGCGTGATCAGCACGATGTCGCTCGCGCGGATTTGTCGCGTGCGGTTCGGATCATCGTTCGGGGCGTCCTCGCCGATTTTCCCGCCTTTCCACGCAGGCTTCACGCCGAGTTGCTCGAAGTAACGTGGGTAGCCTTCGCCGGCCATCGTGACGAGCTCGCCGTCAGCGGTCGCGCCAAAACCACTCGGCGCTGTGGGATCGCGGTAGCTGCCGAGCGATAACTCCGGCGCTGGATCGTCGGTTAGCGGCACATGGATCTTCGTCGTCTCTCCTTTTACTTGTTGCGTCACCTCGATGGTCACGTCGCGTCCGTTCACGAATCCCGGCCGCACCGCTCCGACCCATTCACCGCCGAGGTCCAGCGTGTCGTCAGGACGCCAGCGGCACGACAGCTCCCACGGATGATCGAACGAACTATCGTCCGCCAACTCGATCCATACTCCGTCGGAGGTCCACATCAGTCGCACGCCGATGCCCGAGAGCGGCCGGTTGCGGCGGGACATCGCGCGCGCTGCATTCCAATCGGCTGCGCGAATGATCGGGACGTTCACCAGAAAAAATGCCGCGCGACTTCCGCGGCTTCGTTACGCGGCTGCGCGCGATGCTGAAGCGCGAAATGGACGATTTGAAAAACGTCCACGTGACCGCTCGCGCGCTGGCGAAGCATCGCAATCGGATAACGCGCGCGCCGGCCCGACAGACCGGGCACACCGCCCGCGCTCGCCGGACCACCCGAACCCTCTGGTGGCTCCTCTCCATCTTCTGAGTCGAAATACGCGACCTGCACCAAAGTCAGCAGCTCGGGTTTGATCTTCCACTTCTCGTCGCAAGTCAGTTCGAGCGCGATATAGCCACGGCCATCGTCGTCCACGTTCAGCCGGTCCCACTCAATCACCGGCGGCTCATCGTCGTCAGTGCCCGAGAGCGGCACGTCATCAATGCGCGGCTCGATGCCGTTCACCGTGCCGGGCGTGATCTTCGCGCGCGAGTCGATCAACGAAACATTGAACGGATGATCCCAAGCTGGCCCGGCGTCCGGCCCGCTGATGATCGTGCCATCTGGTGTCTGCCGCAGCCGAATGCCTGGGCCGGAACGAAGCAGGCTCGCGCGGTGCGCGGCGCGCGCAAGATTCCACAGCTCGGCGGTGATCGGCTGACCGGGACGAACTTCGGGCCATTGAAGACTACTCATTCGCTGCCACCCTCGAGTTGCGACTGGCCATAGACATCGGAGACCCAGCCGTTCGGACCTGAGAGCATGTATTCCTCGGTGATCTCGACGGCGTTGCCGCGCCGTTTGATCTTTGGGGCGAGCTTGAGCCAGTTCCGCTTTTTCGCCGCGCTTGGAATCCTGAACTGCTCGATGCCCGGCGGGCGGCCGATGATCGTCCCGATGCCGCGCAGGATGCTCGCAGGGATAATCCGCGCCGCATACGTCTTGCGGAAGATCGCACCGACTACGAGCCAGCTCTCGACGCCAAACAGCGGATTCTTCTTCGTCTTCGAGCTGTCGCTCGCCCCGCCGAGCGCCGACTGCTGGCCGCCATCGCTCTCGGGCAACGTCTCGGCGAACTGCTCTTTCACCGCATCCCAGCCGTAGCGTGACTTCAGCTTGTCGAAGAATGGATGCGTCTGGATCGGGTCCTCGGCCATCGACGTATCGAGCTCGAACGTGACTTTCTCATCGTCATTCTGTGGCCCATCGTTGCTCAACCCCTCGAAGTGAAGTGTGACCTTGAACGTGCCGTCGTCTTCTTGTGCGAACGTGCGCGAACGATACGGAAGCCCGATGCCGAGGTTCTGTGGCATGGCCGTCAGCGCTTCGAGGAGCGTGTCCACGTAGATCGGCACCTCGACGGTCGCGACACCTGTCTCGGAAATGCCGCCGGTGATCCCTATGGTGCGGAGTGGCTGCGACATCGTTTAGCCGAAGACCGGGGTAAGTGCCGTTTTGGGCGACGGCGATCGATCGAGAAGCCGTTTCACGTCGCGGAGCAGACCGGTCTGCGTATTCAACTCCTTGGTCTGGCGCTGCTGTTCACGGAGCATGGGATCAGCGGTGCCGCCATAAGCGCCCCCGCCACCGCCGATTCGCTGGATGGCTGAAACCGAAGCTTTCTTCTGTCCTCCGTCCTCCATGTCGATGGCCGGGCCGCCCGACTGCTTCGGCTCGACGGCGTCTCGCGACTGCTGCGAAACGATCTGCGCATGATCCATGACCGCGCCGATGGAATCGTCGAGGTGCTGCTCCAGCCCGCTCGTGTCGATCAGCGAGTTACCTCTGTCGAAGCCCGAACTCAATGCCGTGCCGATGTTGTCGAAGGCGTCACGCATCCGCGTCGCCGCCTTGTCGAAAGCAGGCGTGAGCAGATCGCCGCCCGCATCCCGATTGTCCTGGCCGGACTTCCGCACTGTATCCGCCAAGCCCTGCATTTCCTTGGAACCCTGGCCGATTTTGTCGCCGATCAGCGGAATGCCCGAGAGGTAGTCGAGGAGCTTGGCGATGCCATCGAGCAGGAACGCGATGAAGCCCTGCGCGATGCCCATGATGGCTTTGCCCATGCCGATCCAGAAGTCCGCGGTCGTGACGATTTGAAAGAGCGTGATCGCGTTCTTGATCGACTCGACGAGCGCCTGCCACAGCGCCTGCGCTACGGCCATCAGCGCGCCGGCGAGAAAGTTCACCGCATTGGCGAAGGCGATCTTCGCCGAGGTGAAAAGGATGTCGCCGACTTTGCCGTCCGCGAACGCCTGAACGATGAAGGCCACGGCTTCACCGGCCTGTTGACCCCAGCTCGCGAGGTCGAGATTTGCAAAGCGGTCGAGTAGCGGCTTGAGCACCGGCGCGACCTTGTCAGCAAGCCCGATCCAAAAGCCGCGCACCTTCATGCCGGTCAGCGCGAGCTTGTCGCCTACGTCATCGAAGAGCGCGGCGTCCTTCGCCAGGATCTGCGCCTGGGAGCCCACTTGCGCTGCGGCCTCGCCAAAGCCATCCGAGGAAAAGAGCGATAGCAGCTCTGCACCGCTGCGCCCGAAAATCTCCATCGCCGCGGCTGCCTTCTGTGATGGGTCTTGCACTGCGTTGATGGCGCTGCCGAGCGCCCGAAACTGCTCCGCCGGCGTCTTCCTCTTCAGCTCTTCGAGATTGATGCCGAGCTTCTTGATCGTGTCGTCCGCCGAGCCGCCCTGGAGCGTCTTCGCCATCTTGCCGAACACCGGCCCGATGTCCTCGGCCGACTTGCCCGCATTAGCGAACTCCTGCTGCAAGACGACGAGATCGCCCACGGCCACGCCGGTATTCGCCGAGAGATCATTCAGTTGCCCGCCGACATCGAGCGCCTGCGTGAAATGATCGAACCCCTCCGTCACCACACCCGCCGCCGCACGAATCGCAAGGAACGCTCCGGCGAATTTGGCGATGCGCGATTGCAGTGCGAGCATCTTGCCGTTGATGCGCGCCAACGCGCCGCTGAGGCGGCTGTCGTCGGCATCGAATACGGCGGTGGCTTTCGGCATGACTGCCGCTCCGCGTCAACGTGCCGCACCCGCGCCTCGCTCCGTCAGCGCCTTCAGCACATTGTCGTAAGCGGGCTTGGGGCGTCGCCACTTCGACTACCCGGACGTTGTCGAGGCCGCCCAACTCGCTTCATCGCCTTCGCCGCTGGCAAGCAACCTGTCGAGTTGCTCAAAGTAACCTCCGCGATGCCGACACCGCGAAATTGCCTGACGAAAAGAACGCTAAGCGGTAGCAACCCAATACCATAACCCCATGATACTCACCCGCCTTCTCGTCGCATTCATCGTTGTTCAGCAGTCGTCCTGGTATGTCCTAGCAGCGGATGCGCTCAAGATCGGCTCGCGGTTGGAACTTTTCACCGACGAGGCGTTGATCGAGTCCCTGGACGGCGGCGCGGCGTTTGAGCTGCATCATCCCGTGCTGGCTCCGAAAGATTCCAGCGCCCAGCCGCAGCAACCCTGGGGCAATGTTTTCAAAGTGGATGGGCGCTACCAGATGATCGCGCGCGGACTGAAAGACCCGAAGGTCGGCTGGAAGACGGACGGCGCGGAGGCGCACTTTTTGAATCACATTCTGCTCTACTACGAGAGCAAGGACGGCATCCATTGGACAGCGCCGAAGCTCGGCCTGCACGAGTTGCCAGCGTTCCCCGAGGGCAATGTCATCATGGCCGATCACTTCGGCGTTGAGCAGACCTTTGCCGCGTTCGTGGACAAACGACCCGGTGTGCCTGCGGCGGAACGCTACAAGGGCCTCGGCGGCAAATCGTATCCGGTGGAGAAGGATAAGGAGTTCAGCGCGAAATACGCTCCGCCCGGATTGCGCGCCTACGCCTCGCCCGACGGCATTCGCTGGCAGCCGATGCAGAAGGCGCCGGTAATTCCCGGCGCGTGGGGAAAATTCGATTCGCAAAACATCGTGTTCTGGTCAGAGCACGAACAGCTTTACCTCTGCTACTTCCGCTCGTTTGAAAACAAGCTCGCCAAAGGCCTGCGCTCGGTGAAGCGCACCACGAGCAAGGATTTCCGCGTGTGGACGACGCCGGTGGATGTGCAAATCAACCTGCCCGGCGAGGAGCTCTACACCAGCAACGTCGAGCCATACTTTCGCGCGCCGCATCTCCATCTCGCGCTGCCCACGCGCTACATGGGCAAGCGTTCATCGAGCACGGACATCGTCTTTGCCACCAGCCGTGACGGACTGCGCTTCGATCGTGTGGTGAAGGATGCCTTCATCCCGCCGGGGCTTGATCCCGCCGCGTGGGGGAACCGCGCGAACTACGCCGCCTATCACATCATCCCGACTTCACCCGAGGAGATTTCCATCTACGCCACCGCAGGCCGGCGCTACACGCTGCGCACGGATGGCTTTGTAAGCATCCATGCGCCGCTCGGCGGCGGCAAACTCGTCACCAGGCCGCTCATCTTCGACGGTAATAAGCTCATCCTAAATTTTGCCACTAGCGCGGCGGGACAGATTCGCGCCGAGGTGCAGGATGAAAACGGCCAGCCGTTTTCCGGCTTCGCCCTCGCCGACTCCAAGCCGCTCGTTGGCGATGCCATCGAACGCACCGTGAACTGGACTTCCGGCAATGACCTGAGCGCCCTCGCAGGCAAGCCTGTGAAGCTGCGCTTCGAGATGAGTGATGCGGACCTCTACTCGATTCACTTCCGATAACCCCCACCACTCACCGCCAGCGTGCGCGCCGGAGAGCGCGAGAGAGAAGGAACTCCGCCCTTCGCTGCATCTTCCGCCCCTGGATGTTGATGGCCGACTGGATGCGGCGGTCGTAGCTCTCGACGTTGGTGACGTATTTCACCGCGTTGGTGAGGATGATGCGGAAGCGGGTGAACGTGTTGATGACTGCTGCCGCGCTGCGCTTGGAGCCGTGGCGCGCGACCCATGCGGGGAGTTTCACGCCGAGCTTCTGCGCGCCTGCGTTCCAGCCGGCGGCGAGTTCACCCACGCGCTTGAGCAGGTCGCGTTTGAGGGCGCGCAGTGCCGATGCGTCCACCGGATACGGATGCTGCAAGTTGCGCGGATTGATGCGGCCGGTGTGGGGATCGCGCAGGCGTTTGTGGATCTCCGCCGGGTCGCCCAGCTTCACGCCCTTCTTGCGTGCTGCCGCGACCATGACGCGCGCGAGGTCGGCGATGATGGCGCCTTCGCCGGCTTTCTTCGCACCGCTGCCGCGTTTGCCTTTCGACGCCGGCGGAGTGATGGCGACGACTTCTTTCACGAAACCGCGCGCGGCTTCCTCGGCGAGTTCGCGCCGGGATTTCTTCATCTGCGGCGCGAGGGCTTTGATGCCGCGTTGAATCGGGCGCAGATCAAATCGCATCCGGGCATTCATGTGGTGTCCATCCGGTGAGCAGGCGTTCGAGTTGAGTTGTCGCCGGCGGTGCGACCGGCACGGTCCAGACATCGTGCGCCCGTAGCGCGCAGTGCTGGTATTGCAGGAGCCGCGAGAGCGGCAGCTCCCAGAAGATGAAGTATTCCGACCATCCCGTTTCTCGCGCCAGTGTGAAGACGAAGCTCGCCGTCCACACCGGCTCGATCAGTTTGGGGGTGGAGTCGCTTCCTTCTTGCTGCCAGTGGGCCGCGTGACGACTTCGATCTGCGCGGCCTCGATGGCGGTGAGGTTGTTTTCGAGCTGCGCCATCGCGGTGAACATTGCCGTCACCGGCAGTTCCAGCTCGAAGGGCAGCAGATACTCGTCCTCGAACGCCTGGCGGTTCTCACGAGCCAGCTTTACCGCCTTTTTCACCACTTCGAGCGACTGCGATTGGATGAAAAGGAACGTCGTGAGCTGACGCTGCTTGTCGTCGGCGGAAAGTGCGTCGAGTTGCTCTTTGCTCGCGCCCGCGATCATCGTGAGGCCGAGCGCGCGGCAGAGCGTGAGCGTGCCTGCCGAGAACGGCCGCAGCGTAATTCCGCCGGCTTCAGGCGCAGGCGTGATGAACGTGTCGATGTTGGTCTGCGTGCGGTCCGATGCCGGACGGGCGGAGTCAGTGTTCATTTTTCGAGAGCGGTGAGGAGTTCCTGGCGGCGTTCCGGCGTGGCGTCGAAAGGCACGAGCGCGAACCGCTTGCCTTTGCGGATCAGCGCGACAGGAGCTAGTCGCCCGATTTCCGCCGCGAGCAGGCCCGCGTTGCGGAAGGCGGTCGTGATGTAGGCAAACGGATGCTCGGCGTTCTGCGTCGTCCACACCGGATCGTGCCACGCCTCGATCAGCTTCCGCGCGTCATGCTGGCCGCAGATGCTTTTGGCTTTGAGCGTCCACGTCACCAGCCGCCGCTCCGAGCCTTCCACCAGTTCGCGCGTTTCGAGATACGGGCAATCGTCATCGAGCGGAATGCCGATGGCCGTGAGCGCGGCCACGAGCCGCAGGAGATTGATCGCGTCCGCGTCGGTTTTCACCTCGGCGCGCAGGATGCAGAGTTGGTCGCCTTTTCGCATAAATCAGTTCACGGCCTCCGCCGTCGGGTAGTGTTTGAAGCTGTATTCCCAGCCATCGAAGTCCTCGTTGTTCTCGCTCTGCTTCACGTTGGTGATGACGGTCACGCCGCCGTTGGGCAGACCGCTCACGCCGGGATCGCCGACGCCAGGCACAACCGCGAGCGCACCGTGGCCCTTCACCGAACCCTCGGTCATTTTGCGATACGGCTTCACGCGGGCGATTTCGCCGTTGCTGCCGGGCAGTTCTTTGACCTGCACGCTGTCGTCGGTTTCCACCGAATCAATGAGCGTGCCGGCGTGGCGGCTGATGCCGAATTTTACGTCGTTGGCGGGCATACCGGCGAGGTGGTGTCAATTCACGCCGGGCCGAAGCCGAAGCGATACTTGAGCTTCGTGGCGAAACGAGCGTCGCCCGCCGTGGGCTCAGTGCCGAGTGGTGCGTAGCCATAGATGTGCAGGCGGCCCGTGGCGTTGAGCGCCGCGATCACCGCCGCGCGATTCGCCAGTGCCGTGCGCACCGCCTCCACGCGCTCACCATGCGCCGCCGCCGGCGTGTCGTGTGCTTCGCTTTCCACGATCACGCCGACCTCGCCGCGGAAAGCCGTGTCGGAGCCCGCGAGTGGTTCCGACGTGGTGCTGACAGTGAGCGCAGGCAACTTGTGATCCGCGCTATCCTGGCCGGTATAACCATGAAGCGCAGTCAGCGCTGGGATGGTCTTCAAGTGAGCAAGCAGCAGCTCGTCGAGAGTGTAGTCGAGCATGGCGTTAGTCCTCCGGTTCGACGACGAGCACGATCATCGGAAACTGTGGGTGGTCGGTGACGCGAGTGATGCGGTAGGTCGCGCCCTGGAACGTGAGCGGTTCACCGAGCTTCGGCCGATCCGCTCCAAGCTCCGAGCGGAGCACCTTCATCGTGCAATCACCCTTCGCCTCGAATCCGCCCAGACCGAGATCCTGGCTTAGCGGATTATCGGAGACGAGCGCGTGGAGCGTTCGCCCCTTCCAGACAATCTCCTCACCTGTGGCGGCGAGAACCTCGGCGAGCGCGGCAGCTTTTTCATCGTGGAGACTCATGCCCCACCGGGTGTGTCAAAGCGCGCTCGCCCTGATGCGCGAAAAAGCCCCGCTGCCGTTTCCAGCAGCGGGGCTCGCAACCACCGAATGATGTCTGCCGCGCTTACGGCTTCACGATGCGCTTGAGGCCGTCGCCGATCGCCTTCTTGAAGCCGTAGAGGCATTCGACCGTGACGAAGATGCGGTTGCTGCTCGTCTCGGTGTAGCGCAGGTAGCCGAAGGTCAGGCCCGTGTCGGGATCAGTCACGGCGCCGGCTTCGTCGTAGTCGGCGACGGGCATGAGATAGCGCATCGCCACGGCGAGGCAGCTCGGGTGAGCGGCGAAACCGACGAGCTTCTCGTTGTTCTCCGGCAGGATGCTCGTCTCATACACGTCAAAGCCCGCGAGGCGGCGGATGATGCCCTCGACGACGCCGGGCTGCGCGATCGGCGGCATGAAGCTCTTCGCCACGATGTCGTCGCCGAGCAGGTTCGTGAAGTAGGCGCCATCGAGCACGAGCGCGCGGTCGCTCACGGGCATCTTCGCCGCGGCGCACTTCTCACGCACGCCGAGCACCTTCTTGTAGTCGAAGGTGGACGCCGCGAGTGCCGCGAGTGCGGGATCGCCATAGTTCGCCTGGGTAATCTCGCTGAAGATGTCCTGGAGGACATCCTGCGCGAGCTGCTTCACCGCGCTGGAGACGAGCGTTTCGAGCACGTTGAGCGCCGTCTCGGCGGCCTCGCGCGCGGTGACGTGGACGGTCTTGAACTTGTGCCGGTTGAGCTGCACAGGCACGACGTCGATGGTGCCGTCAGCGGCTGTGGTGTAGCTGCCCGCGAAGTCGCTCGCGGCCGAAGGCGCACCGACCACCGGCACACGGACGGTGTCGAGCTTGTCCGCCGGTTCCGGCGAGAAGTTCGTGGAGAAGGCGCGCATCGGCAGCAGTGCCGACATGAATGGCTGAAGTGCAGCCTGCGCGACCTTGATGTCTTTGACGTTGGTGAGTGTGTTGGGCATGGCGATGGTTGGTTACTGGGCGTTTTGGATGAGGGTGCGTTGCTCGGGAGTGAGGGAGCGCCAGAAGGCGGTTTGCTCCGCGGGATTGGTGATGGCCTTGAAGCGGGTCACGAGTTCGTCCGCCTTGCTTTCGCCACGGGACGTCACCGGCAGCGGCTGCGGACTGGCGGCGCCGTAACGCTCTGCGGCGATGCGCTCGGCGGTCTTGGCGTTCGCCTTGAGGGTTTCGACCTCGGTGGTGAGTGCCGCGATCTGTTCCTTCGCCTTCGCGAGTTCCTCGGCGGCGTTCGCGGCGGAGGTTAGCGATTGCTTCGCCGTGGCGAGATCGCTCGCGAGCTGGTCGCGCTGCTCGATCAGCTCACCGTTGGCGAGCGTGAGCGTTTCCTTCTCGGCGGAGAGCGCGGCGATTTGTTCAGCGGACATGGAAGCCGCGAGGGCATCTTTTTCCTTGGACAGTGTTGCGATCTCCTGGCGGAAGCGTTCGTGCTGGTGGCCGGATTCCGTGAGCAGTGATGCGCTGGCGGTGGCGTCGCTCTCGAGCTGGGTGATGCGAGCGAGGGCGTCTTCGAGTTGTTCGTCAATGGTTTTCATCTGTGCCTATGTTTGAGTGTCAACTTGCCGGCTGCTTTACGTGCCGCTCGCGGAGCTTCATCAGCGCCGTGGCCCGATCCTGGACGACGCCCGAGGTGAGCGAATTGTAGGACGCCTTCCGGCCCGAGAAGCACTGGCCTTCCATCACGTCCGGCGTGATACGCCGGCCACGCGCGAGCACGGCCGCTTTGAAGTCGGCGTAGATTTCGTCGATGTCCGCTTGCAGCCACGCGCGCTGCTCGTCGGTAAGTGAAACGCCGGGCACGCCGACACTCTTGTATTTGCCGGCGGCGAACAGCTCGACCTTCACGCCCGCCTGCTCGAATGCCTTGGATTCATCGAGCATTGGCAGGAGCACGCCGATGGAGCCGACCCGCGCGCTTGGGGTGGCGAACACCGCATCAGACTGCGAGGCGATCCAGTAGGCCGCGCTGCACATCTGGCCATCGGTGAAAGCGTAGGTGTATTTGGCCTTCGACACGTCCGCCACGAGCGCGGCCAGCTCCGGCGTGCCGTTCACCGTGCCACCGGGCGAATCCACATCGAGGAAAACGGCCTGCACATCCTTGCGGTCGCGCGCCGCCCGCAGCGCCGCCTCGATGTCCTCCATGTCGGTCGCGCCGAGCAGCAGCCGGGAGAAGAAGTCCGGGCGCTTCATCAGCGCGCCGTGAATGGTCACGATGCCCACGCCGCGCTCGACGGTGAGCAACGCGGGAGGCGAGACCGGCTGGGGCGGATCGGTGAATAGTCCGAGATTTCCCTCGGCCCGGCACATGGCGGCGTGCGCCTCCGGCGTGATGAGCCAGGGCTGGTAATGGATGGCGTGGAGAAGTGGCGTCACGCCCGGTGCCGCCTGTCAAAAAGGGGGAGATAATCGTGTCGACACGATTATCCCGGCTGGCGGACGCCGCTCACCGCCGGCGGGTCTTCGATTTCGCCGACGACCGGCGTCGCCGTGATACCGCCGCTCGGCTTCCAAAGCATGTCGATCGGGACATTGTATTTCTCAGCCAGATCCAGGAGCGCACGGGCGTTGCGCGCCCGGATTTCCATTTCTTCGGCGAAGTCCATGCCCTGCTCGGCGAAGTGCTCGCTCAAGGTCTTCAGGCCCATCTCCACGTCAGCCCGGTTCTGCTGCGCCTCGCGGCCGGCATCGACGGTGATCCGCCGCGGCGTGGTGAACGCGACCTTGGTCCAGTTCTCCACCGCGTCGAGCTGCCCGCTGTTGATGGCGTCTCCAATGACCGTGAGCCACACGGGCCGCAGGAAGCGTTCGATCAGGATAAGCTGCCGATACGAAAAGCGCCGGTCCGCTTTGGCGACGACCAGACGCACGCCCGCGCCACCGATCTTGCTCGAATCTGCCGCGAACTCGAACGGGATATGCCCGAGCGCGGAATCCCGGCGCAGATGTTCGAGGAAACCGGTGAAGGTCGGGCTCGGCCGATTCGGTTGGAAGCTGTCGAGCGATTCGCCGGGCTTCAGCGCCACGAGCTTGCCGCCGACGATCTTTTGCAGCGCGCCAGGTTCACTCGCCTCGCCGCCGACGGCTCCGGGTTTGCCGATGGAAAAATCCCCGTCCTCGTCCAACTCGCCGCGTTCAGTCTTCAGCACGCGCGACACATCTGCGTTGTCCTTCACCGCATGTTTCTCAAGAGCGAGCAGTTCCATCTCGTCGAGGAGATGATTCACGCTGTGCTGCAAAGTCGGCGCGTTGCGGACGGCGCTCGCATATTCCGGCTCGAAGACATGGAGCACGAGATGCGCAGGCAGGTTTTTGAAGCCTCCGTCATCGAGCAGCACCCGGTAGAAGGCCGGCGCACCAAACGAATCGAAGCCAATCCCGTCTTCGGTGTCGTTCTGATCAGCGTCGCCGATCCGATGCGATTCGATGAGTTGAAGTCGCAGCGCTCCGTCGCGACTGTGCGTTTTGTGGACGAAGAATTCGCCGTCCACGTCCATGCCCCGGCAGACCAGCGCCTGACATTCGGCAAAGCAAAAGCGGTTGGTGACCTCGCACCGCGCCGCCCATTGCGCGAAGTATTCCTCGGCGGCCTTGTTCCACTCGGCATTGCCCGAAAGCGCCTGGGGCTTGATGCCGTCGCCGGTGGCGTAGATCGCCATATTGCCGACCAGCTCGCGCACGAAGCCGGAGTTCTTGTGGAGGTAGCGCGAACGGCGGACCAGCTCGCGCCGAACACCGGGCAGCAGGTCGAGCTTTGCATCACGCGGCGCCGCGCCCGGCACCCGCCCGCGACGCGGCGATGGATTCGCGGATTCGTAGGGACTGAACCACGCGCGCGGGAGGATGGCGGTAATGAGCGAACGAAGCGGGTTCATTTGGGCAGGTGGCCGCTGACCTCGCTCGTGCCGACACGAACGGGACGGGCGTAGATTTCCGGCGCGAGCTTCCGTAGCGCCGTCTGACATGCGGCGATGATGGCGTGGATTTCGTCGATACGCCGCTTGCTGACGCTGCTCCCCGAATCCGACCATGCGGCCAGCGTGCGCTTCAACTCCGCCTTCTGGGCATCGAGGATTTCCTCCACCTCTTCACGGGTGAAGCCGATGCTGTAGTCGGGAGCAGCCATGATGGATTACGCGAACGCGGACTTGCCGAGCGCACGGCGTGCACGGAGTTCGGCGAGCATGTCGCGTTCGCTCAGGTCACGAGCCCATGCCGGCCGGAGCTGAAAGTGCGGCTCGTCCTGAATCGTCTTCCAGTTGCCGCCCCATTCGAGGCCGAGCTTCATGCCGATTGCCCCCACTGCTTTGTAGGCCGGCGATTCGTCCAGATAGCGCCCGCCTTCAAACACGCCGATGTCGAAGGCGATGCCGAAGTTGTGATTGGAATAGCCGCCGCGGGCGTTCGTGACGACGCGCCCCGGCTTGGTGCGGCCTTGTTCGTAGAGAGCGTTCTGCTCCTCGTAGGTGCGATTGCCGGAGATCACCTTGATGGCGATGCCGATGGCCGCCGCGCTTTCGATCAGCGTCCGGGCGAGCGGCTGAACCTCTGCCAAGAGCGTTGCGATGTTTCGCTCGCTGCGTTCATCGGCGAGAGCGATCGATCCCGTGGGCGTGGGCACCTCGCCGCCGATGGCGCGATGGATGGCCGTCCAGGTTTGCGGTCCCGGATTGCCGTCCACGGTGACGCCGAGCTTCGCCTGCACCGCACGAATGGTGGCATCGAGTGTCATTTCGCATAGCCCCCCTTCTTTGGCAGCGCGAACTGCACGGCCGCGTTGCCGTATTGCGGGTTGTCGTATTCAACCCGCCAGGTCGTGCCGCAGCCGCTGAAGAGCAGCGCGATCACGACAACGAGAAGGAACCCAAGGATAAGTTTGAGCGGATAGAGAAAGGAGTCCTGCTTCATGCCGTCTCCGGCGCGTCAACTGCGGGATCTTCCGGCGCAGCATCCGCGGGCACGACCGCCTCCCGCCCGATCAGCTTGAGCATCGTCGCGGCGGCGGTCTGCATGGCCTCACAATCGAGGTAGTGGTTTGGTCGCTTGCCGATCTGTCTCCAGAGCCACTTTCCACCGTCCTTCACGCGCTGCTCGCTTTCCATCTGCGCGAGGTAGTCGTCGTCGATGTCGTCGGGCACTTCCCACGTCGCGCCGCGCTCCGGGTCCTGATTGCGACGGAGTCGGGCGAGCGTGTCCTTGATGTTCAGATTGGACCAGTAATGGACATAGCAGTGGCGAGCGTGTCCAAGCACCACCTTCCGTCGCGGCGAGTAAAACCGCTGAATGCTTTTGCCGCTCTTGGTGCGGTGGACGAAAGTCGCCCGCCGGTCACCCATGAGCGCGACCCAGCCGCGCTCGGCGCATTCGCGATAGACGTCATAGGTGGCGTGCCCGGCATCGAGGAAGACCAAGCTCGGGTGGATACCGAAGCGGGCCTGCAACGCTTCCACATCCTCGAAAGTCAGAATGCGTTCATTCCAAACGAGGCGCGAGGAACCGGTGGCACTCCACGACCGGACTACCGCGAAGAGGTGATCCATCTGGCAGTCCACCGTGATGATGCGCAGCGGCGCCGCGATGTCGCCCGGCTCGTAAGGTGCCGCCACGAGCTGTCCGCGTGCATCGACGCCTGCCTCGTCTTCCCAGAACTCGCCCTTGTGGTAGCCGCTGCGCGTGATCTCCAGCTTGTAGTCCTCGGCGTATTCACGCCACGGCAGAGCGAGCCGCTTTTGATAGAATTGCTTGAGCGCGCTGAGATCTCCGCGCCGGGCGATGGCCTTTGCCCGCAGATACAACTCCGCGAGCGCGCCCCAACTCATCGTGCAGAGTGCGTTCCAATGAAACCCGACGCTCTCCTTCGCAGCACGCGGGTTCTGCACGACGAAGCGGCCTGTCGCGTTCAGTTCCCGCCGCGTGCGGTCGCTGTCGTCGAAGTAGTGATTGCAGGACGCACAGCGCATCGCCGCGGTGCGCCGCACCTCTGCGTAGTCCCACTCGCCAGCTTCATCGCGCGCCGATTTCGACCACTCGATCTGATCCCACGACCACGGCTGCCGCGTGCCGCACTTGGGGCACTGGAACATCCACTCCCGCATGTCAGTCGTCTCGAACTTCCGATGGGTGTCGTCGTTCTCCTCGCCGCCCTGGCTCATGAACACGCACTTACCCAGCCAGCCGAACGCAGTCACGCGCGCCTCAGCCTCGGCCATGTGGCCCACAGGCCACCGCCACGTCTCATCGCCAATGAGCCAGCGGATCGAGCGGCGCTGGAGGTTCGTCTTGTTGTGCGCGCCGAGCACCCACAGCGTCATGCCGTTGCGAAAGTGGATCGTGGTGTTCCGCTTCTTGTGCCGGTCACTGGGAAAGAGCGACTTCACCGGCCCGCAATCCTCGAAGAGCTTGTGCAGCCGCGACTCCGCCTGGTCTTTGGCGTCGTCGTCGGTCTGGTCGAGCCACAGCGTCGGACCGGGAAGATTGACGATGATGTGGCAAAGACCGAGTTCACCGACGCTCGTCTTGCCCGACTGAATCGCGGCGATGATGAACACCAGGCGGACACGCGGGTCGATCAGGGCTTCGAGCGGCTCGCGGATCTGCGGTGAGTTATCGGAACGGAAGCGACCGGGAATCGGGGAATACGGGATCGAGCCGACATGCTCCTCGGCCCACGCCCACGGCGGGCGGCGGTCCGGCGGACGCCACGCCTCGCGCCAAACGCTGACGAGCTTCTCGTTCATCCCGCGTGCAGCACCGAAAGCACTTCGTCGATGGCTTTGCGGCACTCCTCCTGGATGCCGGTTGCATCGAGCCCGGAGAGGATCGGCGGCAGCTCGTTTTCAAATTTGCGCCGCAGCAACGCGGTCGCCTGGCCGACGAGATTCGTCCAGTCCGCGCGCACCTGCTCGACGGTGATGAACTCCCCGCGCTTTACCGCCAGCCTCAGCTCGCGTTCCTCGACCTCGGCCAGAAGTTTGCGCGCCTTGAGCGCCTGCTGCACATCGGGCGTTTCCTCACCGCCCTTCAGCCCGCGCTGGCGCATGAATTCCCGCCACTTCCCGACATCATGCAATCCGTTCGCCGCCGGCTTCGGCGCATCCTCGAATTTCTTCCAGCCGTTGATCGTCTGGCGCGTGACCTTCAGCGCCGTCGCCAGCTCGACGAAGTTGCGCACGAACGCCGGGCCATCGCCGCCCGCACCCGCGGCCATCGACTGCAACATCGCGCGCTCGGCGCGGCTGATCTTCCCACCCGCCTGCACTCGTTTGACGAGGTTGGCGAAGTCACGGTTGAGCAGCTTTTTTGCAACGTCCGGCGGAATGGCGTCCATTCCCCGTGCCGTGCGTCAACACGAGATAATCGTGTCGACACGATTATCTCCCCTTCCGGCGCTTCGCCTCCGGCTCCCCAACGATCTTCAGCATGGCGCCGAGCCCGAATCCCTGTGGCATCGCGCGCTCCTGCTCCCAGTTTTCCAAAGAGCGCCGCGATACGCCCAGCCGGTCCGCCGCTTCCTGCTGCGTGTAGTCGTTTTGCTCGCGCCAGGCGACGAGCGTCTTCGCGAACTGCTTGTGCTTCATGTTCGCTGAGTGTCCGCAGGTTGCGGAGTGTGGTCAAGGCGGCGTGCTTTGACACGCGGCGCGCGGCGTGAAGATCCACTGCGCGCACAATGCCCTCGTCGATCCGGCGACGCTCAAGCCGAACCCGGTTAATCCGAATCAGCATAGCGCGCATCAGATTCAACTTCTAGCTTCCATCATTCAGGAGCAGGGCTGGCGCGGGCCGATCACGGTGAGCAAGCGCAGCGGGCTCATCGTTCGCGGCCATGGGCGTCTCGAGGCCGCGTTGCTCATGGGCGCGGAGAAGGTGCCGGTGGATTATCAGGACTACGCGAGCGAGGCGGAGGAACTGGCCGATCTGCTTGCCGACAACCGCCTCTCCGAACTGGCAGAGCTGGACGAGGATGACTTGAAGCGCGTCATCGAATCCATCCGCAAGAGTGACCCAAGCTTCGACGTGGAACTCACTGGCTTCATGGAGGACGAGATTGCGCGACTCTACGATGAGAAGCCGGAGGACGACGTGGAGACGGTGCCGCGCATGGAGATTCAGGCGTTCGAGCACCACGACTATCTCGCCTTCTTCTTTCACGACCTTCGCGACTGGATGCTCGCGCTCCAGCTCCTCGGTGTCCGCGAAGTGGATTTCTCAATCACCCGCAAAACCAAAAAGATCGGCCTCGGCCGTGTGCTCCATGGAAAACGAATCCTCGACCTCGCCCGCCGCGCCGCAACCGCCGGCGGAAATCAACCTGCTCTCCCCGAAGGACTGGCCGGAACTGGCTCCGCTGAGCCTGCGCCTGGTCATCATGAGCCGCAGCCGCCCACGGGCGATCACCAGCCACCGCCTCTTTCCGAGCGCGACGCTCGTCGTCCCCGAAAGCGAGCTGACTGATTACGCGCACGTCCCGCTGGAGAAGGTCACGATCCCCGATGACGTGACGGGCGTGAGTGCGGTGCGGAACTGGATCGTTGCGCACTTCACGGAAGACGCGCTCGTGATGCTCGATGACGACATCACGGCCTGTGTCTGCATGGTGTCATTGCGCTGCCGCAAGCTCTCGACGGATGAGACGCTGGCGATGCTCGAAAACTCCGCCTACTGCGCGCGTGGCGCCGGGGCACGGCTGTTTGGCTGGCATCAGCGCAGCGATCCGCGCCTGCTTCAGCGCAACGATCCGTTTGGGGTTCACCACTGGGTCGGCGGGGCTGTCGGGGTCATGCGCGACGCAAACGGCGGCGTGCCGAAGTGGGATGAGCTGCTCAAGTGCAAGTGCGACATCGACGCCACACTGGAGGAACTGATGGTCACCCGCCTGGTCTTCAACGAGGCGCGGTTCTGCTTCGTGCAGGAGCGCGACAAGAACCTCGGCGGCAATTCGCTGTTCCGTTCCGCTGAGCGCATCGCCGCCGAGAAGCGTTATCTCAAGCGGAAGTGGAAGGCTCACATCCGTTTCGAGACCTATCAAAGTCAGGACAAGACCGCGATTGATGCCCCGCGCCGCCAGTCCTTCAGCCTCGGTGCGTAGCCCTGTGCAAATGGAGTCATTCAGCGTTGGACACCACGCGGCCCCGACGACGAGGAGGAAGGAATGTCACCAACGTCTGACCGCTCGCGGCACCCCTCAACACCCCCCTTTCTTTTTGGCCTCACGTTTTTGGCGAACGAAAATCAAGACATGCGATTTCTAACTAAACGAGGCTATGAGTTTGGTGAGGTTTCCTCGGCGATGCAGAAGGCTATTCGTCGCGGTGACACTCGCCTTGCGGGATATTGGGCACTGGAACTCTGGGCCAGCGGCTACGGGAACTATGTGTGGAAGCGTCTTCTGACTGTGAGCGCGGAAGATTGCTGGGGAATTCTGACACAGGAGGTAAAGGCGCTGCATGATGGCTACGCGCTTGTGAACGCGAATGTGCCCGCGAAGCAGGCCAAAGGACGCATCTTCATCAGCAAGGCTGTAATCCTTCTCTGCGCGGCGAAGAAGAATCGCGACGCCGACCATTTGCAGAACTTCGTCTATGACCAGTGCGCCGGCTTGGATGCCGACAAACTTGCCGCCGATCTGGAGAAGGCGGGGTGCGAGAAAGTGCCGGACTACGCCTTCGACTGCCACACGCAGAAGGGCCGGCGGATGGGAATGACCAAGGCGGAATTCTTCCGCGATGAGCAGGCGGCGCTGGAACCATTCCAGCCGGGATTGTTCGACGATCTCATCGACGGCTGAGAGAGCGCCGACGCTGGCGCTCGGCTTGCCGCAATCCACCTTCGGCGATATGTGGTTTCAGCATGATTGCGTCACCGCTTGGCTTCATCCGCATCAAAGTCATCGCCCTTTCCGTCGTCGATCTGGACCGAGCCAACGCCTTCTACCGCGACACGCTCGCGCTGCCGCCGGCCTTCGAGGGGACTGAGCAAGTCGGTTGGCTGCTGGGCGAAACCATTCTCATGTTGAAGCCCGGCTGGTATGCGCCGCCGACAGACGCGCCGAACCCGCGCATTACCATCGCCACCGAGCGCGCTCGCGACACCGAATCCCGACTGCGCGCTCGCGGCGTCACCATTTCCGACCCGGTGCAGACGTTCGATGAATTCGATGTTGGAGGCTTTCTGGACAGCGAGGGCAACAAGCTCTGGTTCTGCTCGCCGTCAGTAGTTTGATTTGGAGCCCGGCGGGCATCCCTCTACACCACCCGTGGCTGCCGACTCCTTTGCGGCTGATTAAATCGAAGGCCAATTTAGGGCGATAAACGAGCGGGCGGCGGGCGAGATCTTTTCCGAAAATGGTGCGGGCCGATAGCAGGATTCCGGCTCGCCTTCATCTTTCGCGCCAACCGGACGGTGCTCGGAAACATGGCGAAAAATAAGGCGCGGCAAACGGATGGACTCCGCGAGGGGCGGCGGACGAGGCAAGGCCATGAATACGCAATCCACCAACGCCCCAGCCGGCAGGCGCACTGAATTCGTCGGCACTTTCATCAAAGCCTCGGGCGCGGTGCGCACGATGCGCTTTACAACTTCGCCGGACAAACTGCGCGGCGGCGGACTCATCACCGTCTTCGACGTGAAGCGCGGCGGTCTGCGGAAGTTCAACCTCACCACGCTCGTTGGACGGCTGAGCGCGGTCACACCTGACGGGCAGCTCTCCTTTTGCGCCGGAACTCCGCACTCTGCGTATGAACGACCCGATTCGCTTCATCCTCGCCGGGAACGCGGTTTTCACGGTCGAGAACACTGCCACGGGCAACCGCTTCACTTTCAAGGTCCGCAAGCCCGATGACACGAAGCCCCACTTCGTGAGCGTCCTGACCGGCCCGAACAACGAAAGCGATTACTCGTTCCTCGGCACAGTCTTCACGCCCGAGCGTTACCACCACGGACGACGCTCGCGCATTGCCCAGGATGCGCCGAGCGCGAAGGCGTTCGAGTGGCTCTTCCGCCAGTTGAGCGCGGGCCATCCGCTGCCACCGCAAGTGCGTGTGTGCCACTGCGGAAAGTGCGGGCGCTGCGGCAGGACGTTGACCGTGCCCGAGTCCGTGGAGTCGGGCTTCGGCCCCGAGTGCATCAAGGCCATCGAGGGAGGCGAACGATGAGGACGCTCCGCCGGTGGCTGCACGCCCTTTTCGCGGAGGCGCTCGCCGATCTCGGCGCGCTGCTCCGCAGCCTAGACCAGAAACCAAAACACAAACGATGAACAACATCACCAAGCCAATGCTCGCCGGCAAGTGCGAGCGCCCGGATGCCCTCAGTTTCCCCGTGCTCGCCACGCCGAAGCTCGACGGCATCCGTTGTTTGAAGATCAACGGGCGCGCCCTGACGCGCTCGTTCAAACCTGTGTCCAACCGCTTCACGCGCGGCTGGATCGAAGCCAACCTGCCTGACGGTCTCGACGGCGAGTTGATCGTGCGGGGCACCACGTTCAGCGAAACCGCCGGGCACATCG
>JBGAGV010000009.1:0-235393 GCA_044226525.1 Chthoniobacteraceae bacterium
GCCCGAGCTTGATCGTCGCCGCAGGTGCCTGATACTGAGTGCCGGTAACCGCGAGTGCGGCCACCCTTTCGTGAACAACGATTGTTTTATTCATACAGCGGGTGGGTCTAACCGCCCACCCGCTCCCTTTCATGCCATCTATGCGGGTGCCGGCTCTCCAGCTTTTGCTCGGCGGGCAGCCCGATGAGAAACCGAAACTGGCGCGACTGGCCAGCCCGGTGGCGCATGTCGGGGCGGGGGATCCGCCGCTATTGCTCGTCCATGGCGATGCCGATCCGCAGATGCCCTTCGAGCAGTCGCGCGAACTTCAGCGTGCTTATCAGGCCAAAGGCTTGCCGGTGCAGTTCGAAGTCATCTCCAAGGGCGAGCATGGCGGGAAGGAGTTTTACGACCGGGAACGCATCGCCCTCATGGTGAAGTTTTTGCAAGCGCTCTGAGTGCAGGAACTTCTGCTTCCGGAGGTTGCAATTCCTACCTTTCGAGTGCACATTTGGCATTCACAATGACGCTGACAAAGAAAGGTGAATACGGTCTCCGAACCATGATTCAACTTGGCCTGGCCAGGACACTGGGGCGTGATCTGGTGCCGGTTTCCGAACTGGCAGAAAGCAATCGGCTTCCGCTCAAGTTCGTGGAGCGTATTCTCTTCGAACTGCGCGAGGCCGGATTTGTGGACACGGAGCGCGGCAAATTCGGGGGTTACAAGCTCGCCAAGCCGGCCGAAAAAATTTCCATGGGTGCTATTGTGCGCCTCATCGACGGACGCCTGGCGCCCATCGCATGCGCGAGCGAAACGGAATATGCGCGCTGCACCTGTCCGGACGAAGAGCACTGCGGTCTGCGCATGCTCATGATCGACGTGCGCAATGCCATCTCGAACATCCTCGACCGCTATACGCTCGGAGATGTCGTGGAAGTAGCGCTGCGCAAGATGCGGCGCGACAAAGTGCCGATGCCTTTTGCCACGCCGAAGGCCGTCGAGGCCAGGCGCCAGCGACGAGTGGCCGATCCAGCGAGCGGGTTCCTTTCGGCGCTCGGCATCAAGTCGAATTTCGATCTTACTGAGTCCTCGAAGGAGAAGTAGCGCAGGCGCTGGAGCGAAGCGCCAGGTCGTGTGGCGTCACTGGGATAATGCCGACCAAGTCCCCGCGAACGGTGTGGGCAGGAGTGCCTGCGTTACTGCGGACCAGGACTAGGCAGCCTCGACGGAAAACTCTTCGAGACGGGAGATGAGAGATTCGCAGTAGCGTTCATCGTCGAAGAGAACGGTCGCGAGGCGAACGAGAGCGAGATCATAGCTCAGCGCTTGCCCGGTGGCTCCGGCGAAGGTCACGGCCACGCCTTCATCGTTCTCAAAAGTTTGCAGCTGGCTGCTCCCGCGGTGAGCTTCCTCTTTCAAAAATGCCTCGATGGAGGCTGCCACGGGATCGCGATCGATTTCAGGAGTGTGCATGGCGGGTGGAGGGCATTAATGGGATAGCACCTGCAAATCGACGGAACTCTGGAACTTGGGCGTTTCATTTCCATCGGGATGACGCCTGATCGATAGCTAGTGCCCAAGTGCCGGGGATCGCCAAGGCTGGTGATCCAAATTGAACCGATAGCCACATCGCCCCATGCACGTTCGCGAGATGTTTCCCGAACTCGCTGCGGTTCTGAGCTTGCTGCCCGCTTGGCGGCTACCGCGCGGAGTTCGCGTGCAGGAAAAACAGGTCGGGATTTTCGATGTCGGCGGTGGAACGGGGTGGGTTGGTAAAAAGCGATTGCACGGCTTTGCGGCCTCCTTTGGCGAAGACCTGCTCGATGAATTTCTTGCCCACGATGTAACCGCGCATGTTGGCGGCTTCGCGCTCGCCATTCTGCCGGGTGGGTGGATGCGCGGCGGCTAATTTTTCGGCCAGACGCTGAGCGCTTTCTTCGAGGTGCAGATCCTCGGCCACGCGGTCGGCCACCCAGCTCGCATGACCTTCCACGATCATGGTCCACGCATCCTGCTCGTCTGGGTTGGTGAGCCGCCGGGCGTGTTCGGAAATGTGATAATGGGCGTCCTGCACCGCGTGAGTGAGTTCGTGCGCGGCGATGAGTTCGATGACGTCGCGCGCGTAGCGTTCCTCGATGTGCAAGGCGCGCAGGTTTGGCTTCAAATTGCCAGGCAGGAGGAAGAGAGACTTGGACGCTGTGCTGTAGTAGCCGAGCAGCCCGGCTGCCTCGGATTCGAGCACGAGTTTGAGCGAAGCTTCCGTGCGCCGATTCGGGACGAGGCCGGGCTTGCGGGCCTTGAGGTCGTTCAGCATCGACTCGGCATGCTGAGCGCGGGTGACCAGCCGAAACGGTAGCGGCCAGCGGCAATCCCAGCCGGTGTATTTTTCGACGAGCGGCTCGACTTCGATGAGGAAGGAGCGGGCGACGAGGTCGTTGTAAGCCGGCGCTTCTTCCGCCAGCGAGTCGCGTCCCGGGCTCTGCGCGCGGCTCATGGCTGCCGCGCAGAACACGGCGGCGATCAGCAGGAGGCACCAGCGAGTGGAAGACATGGCGGGCAGGATGAGAGCCAGAATCGCTCCCGGGAAGCTGCCTTTTTCGCCGTCCGCTTGAGCGCGAATGGGCTGGTAAAACGAAAGCAGTCCAGAACCGCGTCCATGCCTCTTCCGCCCAAAACAAAACACGCACGCCACTGGGGTGGCGTGCGTGCTCGAATTTGCCTTAAGCAGTTTGAGCCTGTTACCGCGTGCGTGCGTCGGTTTCGGCGCTGTTGACGATGTCGAGGGCGTTTGCTGCGATGGTTCCGTCTTCGTAAATCACCGAGGCGGGGAAGACGCCGTTATTGCCGTTAGTCAGGCCGGCATTGAGCGCCGCGATAATGGTCGGCCCAAGAGTCTTTCCAGCGATCGAGTTTGCACCCTTGATGAGACCGTCTTTGATGGCGGCGAAGATTAGGGGGTTGATCGACCCTTGAAGAGAAAACAGCGTGAGGCCGACGCTACCCGCCGAGTCGTCGGCAACGGAGGCTTGGAAGGTGATGTCTTTGATGACTGCCTTTTTGGGATTCAGGGCGGCGGCATTGTCACTATAGAACTTGGCTGAGTTGGTGACGACCGTCTTGAGTAGCGTCTTGACTAGCGAAGCGGCCTTCGAGCGGTTCGAAGTGCTATCGGTCTGGAAGATTGGCAGATTCTTGATCGAGTTGAGCACGTAAGCGGCGACTTCGCCGATTTCGTCGATGCGGTTCGCTTTGGTATCGCCGTTGACGTGGGAGACGTCTTTGGTCGGGCGCGTGGCGATGCCCACGACGAGGCCCTTCACGATCGCGGCGAGTTTGGACTGGTTGATGCCCACCAGCTTTGTTTTGCCGGTGTCGGTCGTGTTGAGGCCGATGTGCGTGCCGAGCGCCACGCCGACGGCCTCTACCTGCTCGATATCCGCCACTGGAGCCAGCTTGGAGGCGAGCTTGGAAGCGTTCTTCACCGTATTTTTGAAGAGGTTCGTGACCTGGCTTGTCGGGATGATCAGGCTGCTCGGCGGCGCCGAGGGCAGATCGAACATCTTGGTCACAATCCCGCCAGCGACGGTGGGATTGGAAGTGACGGTGCCGGTGACGATCGAAACTTCCTGGCCTAGCAGGGGTTGCGTGGTCTTGGTGCCGATGGTGACGCTCGTTGCGGTAAGATCGTGTGCGAATGACGCCGGGTCAGTGGTGGAATCGCCGACATACCGGGAGATCTCCAGCGAGGACGCGGTCAGGCCCTGACCGCCGGTGGTCGTGTTCTTCGGGAGCAGCGCTTTCGTCGCGAGGTCGAGGCGCTCGGCATCGGTGTCGATGTTCGGGTCGTAGGTCGATCGGCTCGAAACGATGAGTCCGACGGCGGTCTTGGAAGCCGTGGCCGATTTGGCGGCATCGTAAGCCTCCTGGTTTGACGCCGTCATCTGAAAGGCGAACTCGTCGATCCATTCCGCGAAGGGCGATGCCCCGGTTGCCGCCAGTTTCGCCGAGGTGCCGATATACTTCGCCTTGGCTTGGGCATTCTTGGTCGCGTTGCCCGGGAAGGGATTGAAGATGATGCCGAGGCCCCCCTGATTGGCGTTCAGGGTCTGGCCGAGGACGGTGCCGTAGTTCGATTCCTCCGACCGCTTCAAGGCCTCCCCGGTGTAGGCGGCCGCAGCGGCGGCGGTAGGCTTGGCTTGAATGGCGGTGACCACCGCATTCGAGACTTCCGTGGCGCTCTTCGACTTCAGGAAAGCATCCATGACGTTCACGTCCTTGGTCGTGAGTGGTGTGCCACCGTTCAGGATCGTGCAGAGCGTCTTCAGTTCCGCCGTCCCCGCGTGCGAGGTTTGGGCCGTGAAAAGCAGCGCGCCTGAAAACAGGCCGAGCATCAGGATGGAGCGGGGACGAGGCGTCTTCATAATTGGTGCAAAACTGAATCAGGTTTAGCCCTGAGTTGTGGCTAGGATTTAAGTCCTAGAAAGCGCCACGACAAGCAGGAATTTTGCACGACGAAGAGAATTGAATCGCGCCTTCCAGAGTCTAGGGGCTATGCCTGAGTGTCGTTTCCTGCTACGGTTTTCCGATCCGCCATAAGTGCTTCTCGGAGCGGAGGAAAAGCGTGTCATCGGCCACCGCAGGGGAGGCAAGGGTAGGTTCGCCCAGGTCGTTCGTGGCGAGGAGTTCGTAGGTCTTGCCTGCTTTCACGACGTAGCCGATACCGGTTTCGTTTTGAAAATAGATCCGTCCCTCGGCCACGACGGGAGAGGCGGAGAAATTGCCGCCGAGGCGTTCGCTCCAGCGGATGTCCCCGGTGCGGGCGTCGGCGCAACTCGCAATACCGGCGTCGGACACGAAATAAAGTTCATCGCCGACCACGACCATGGACGCGGTGTGAGGCACTCCTTTGCTCCATTCCCAGGCGACGTTCGAGGCGGTGGCATCGCCCGAAGCTCCGGCGGGGCGGATGGCCTTGAGCACGGGCTTGTCGAAACTGGAACTGACGAAGAGGAGATCGTGCGCGAAGACGGGGCGTGGGACGACCGAGTAACCTTCGCCATATGCGACGCGCCACAATTCGTGCCCGTCCTTCAAATCGTAAGCGCCCACCAGCCCGCTGCCGGGACTAATGATCTGAGTGGTGCCGCCGAGTTTCAGCGCGAGCGGGGTGGAGAAAGAGAACGATTTTTTCGCCGTCGTCTGGCGCGGCGTTTTCCAGCGCACCTCGCCGGAGGAGGCATCGAGCGCGACGACGAAGGGATCGCTTTTGCCATCGCAGCTAAAAACAAGCGAACCCTCGACGAGAATGGGCGAGCCGCCGGTGCCGTGGACGGGCGGGTAAGCGAGGGAAGTCTGCCGCCACACGACCTTGCCGGTGAGATCGAGCGCCGCTGTGCCCATGTGGCCGAAGTGCACGTAGAGCCGGTCGTCGGTAACGATGGGCGTGGGGCTGGCGAGGGAGTTTTTGCGATGCATCGCCGCCGCCGCGCTGGCGTCGGGTTTGAAGACTTCGGTGTCCCAGAGCACACGGCCATCCTTCGCATCGAAGCACAGCGCGCGCAGTGTGATGTCATCGCCCTCGCCGACGGAGCTGGTGAGGTAGAGCTTCCCTTTCGAGAGCACCGGCGACGACCAGCCGCGCCCCGGCACTTCCACGCTCCATGCCACGTTTTCTGTCGCGCTCCATTTGGTCGGGACGTTTTTCGCGGACGAGAGACCCTGCCCGGTCGGCCCGCGGAATTGCGGCCATTCTGTTTCAGCGGCGAAGGCGGTGAGGGTCGTGGCGAGGAAGCAGGCGAGGGATTTCATGCAGGGTGAAGAGGACTTTGAAAGTTGGATGTCGAAGGTAGGAAGTTGAAAGTTCAGCCGCCCGCAGGGCCGTTGTGCATGGCAGAACGCCGCGCCCGATGGCAAGCGCGCCTGCGGCGGGCAAACGTCCAACGTTCAACTTCCAGCGGGGCCACGGCGCAGCTTCGCCGCGGTCCGCTCGATCCACTCCGCATCCGGCATCGCATACGGCCGGAAAGTTTCCAGCGTGCCTTGCTGTTCATTGAACAGCAGCGCGCGGTGCAGGCCGAGGGTGCTGGCTTTGGGTGAATCGATAAGGCTGGCGGAGTCGTTCACGCTCATCTGGAAGACGACGCGCATTTCGATTTCGTTCTGCGCCTTCCGGCTCAGGAAGCGGCTCACGTTGTTATAGGTGTCGATGGTGAGCAGCAGATGAATGCCGTGGCTGCTGCCTTCGGTGATGACCTTCGTGAACTGCGCTGCGGGGTCGGGGCCGGAGTCGCTCGACGAGAAACTGAAGTCGTCTTCCTGCCGCAGTTTCTTGAATCGCTGCAGGCCGTGCACGAGCACAAAAATGCCGTCGCGATGAATCGACTGTCCGTTTTCGCGGGCGGCAAGTTCCTCGCTGACTTCAGTCATGACCGCCGGGATTTCGTGAGCCCCGATCGCGCGCACGCCGTGGGGGATTGCCGCGCAAATTCGCTCCACAAACAACGCATCCGCCGAACCCGGCACGGTCTGGTGGAGCAGGAAAAACCGCGCTGTGCCGATGGGATGCTGCGCCGCGAGGCTGATGAGCGAGAGGCCCAGCATGGTGAGCGCGGCTTCTTCGCGCTGACCGGCGATGAGGAGGTGATTTCCGCTCTGCCGCACGAAGACGGCTTCGGTCGGGCCTTTGATGGAGTTCGGCGCGCCGAGCCAGACACGCGGTGAGGGGGGCAGCGCGAGCGGTTTGGTGGCGAGGGCGTCGGCGAGGAGTTGATTTTCCAGAATGTCGGCGGGGGCGTTGCCCTCGAAGACGATCGGGCCGCGGTGCCTGTCGTGATGTTTCGCGGCGAGAAGGCTGACGTGGCTGAGCCAGCGGTCGCGCTCTTCATCCGAGAGCCAGACGACCTGGAAGGGGCTGTTTCCTTCGACCGCACCGGCCGCGTCGTTGTAGATGCCTTCGCCGGGACGCGAGAGCAGGCGAGGGGCGGAGTTGCTCTCATCCATGATGAGATAGGCGTCGGCTTCGTTGCACTGCAGCGCCACGCGAATGACCATCTGCCCGAGGGTGGCCCGGGCGAGGGTGTAGGCACCGCCGAGAGTCTGCGATCCAAGCAGCACGTGGATGCCGAAGGCGCGGCCTTGGCGAACGATGCGGTCGAAAAGCAGCGAGGCATTTTGCCCGATCTCGTCGTCCTCGACAAAGAACTCCTGAAACTCGTCGATGATGAGCAGGGTGCGCGGAATCGGCTCGGTGCCACCGGCGCGTTTGTAGCCGGCGATGTCCTGCACGCCGAGTTTGCGGAACAGGTCGCCGCGGCGCTTGAGTTCGTCGTCCACGCGCTGGAGCACGCTGAGGCCAAACTCGCGATCGCTCTCAATGGCGACGACGCGCGCATGGGGGAGCGAATTCGTGGCGTAACACTTGAACTCGACGCCTTTCTTAAAGTCGATGAGGTAGAACTCGACCTGATCCGGGCTGCACCACAGGGCGAGATTGGTGATGATGACGTGGAAGAGGGTCGATTTGCCGGACCCCGTCTTGCCCGCGAAGAGTGCGTGCTGCCGTGTGCCTTTGCCGATGGCCAGATATTGGAGTTTCGTCGCTCCGGTGCGGCCGACGGCGACGCGCAGTTCGCTGGTGGTATCGCCGGTCCACATGTCGTCCGGCTTGGGCGCGACCTGCGTGAAGGGAACTTCCACGCGGTTCGAGTCGATGCTGGCCTTGCCGATCTTGTGCACCAGCGAAACGGCGAGGTCCGGGGGGGGCGGGGGATCGAGCGTGAGTTCGGCGTGGCTTTGAACCTGTGAGGGTGCGAGAATCCACTGTCCGCCTTCGTGCCGCAGGAACACGCTATTCTTCCGCAATTCCTCAACAGAAAAACCGTCGGGCAGCGGATGGTGGCGGTCCCAGTGAATGAAGGTGAAAACGCCGCAAGGCGGGCCGCTCACGATGATGCTCTGGAGCCGTTTCGCGGCCGTTTCGCCAAAGCCAGCCGGGAAATCGGCGATGACCAGGAAATGGTATTTTTCCGCGACACTGCCCGCCTGCGCATTGTAATCCGCGATGGTGGCGTATTCGTTGCGCAGATACATCTGGATCACTTTCTCGACGTGCTCGTTCAGCTCGGCGAGCCGTTCTTCGATCTGGTCGCGCTGGGTCCAGATGCGGCGATTGATGAGGCTGTCCTCGTAATCGCTCAGGTGCATGAGCCCGCCGAAATCCTGGCCCAGGCCGACGGGGTCGATGATGGTGAAGCTGGCCTTGCCCGGCGGCATCGTGGTGAGCAGGCGCAGGATGATGTTGTTCAACACCGGCTTCACCGGCTCGGCGCCATTGGTCTCCAGCACCAGCGAACCCTGCGCGGGAAGCGCGAGCGAGAGGGGAATCGAAAGGTGCGAATCGCCCGGGAGCGGAAGTTGTTTCGGCAGGCCGCCCGGCATCTTCGCGAGATCGACATCGAGCTGGCCGATGCGCACCGCCGGGACGAAGTCGCGTGCGGGTGTCCACTTTTCCACGAGCGCGGCGTCCCACGCGGGGAACTGGGCGGCCTGCTTCACGGCGGCGACCGAGTCGTAGAGGGAGGTGATTTGCTCCTTCCACTCGGTTTCGAGTTTGGTGCGCGCGGTCGTTTCATCCGCGGCGATGGCGGCGACTTCGGCTTCCGAGGCGCCGGTGATTTGTTGGCGCTGGATGTCGCTTTCGCTGGTGATGCCAGCGAGCGTGGTAGTGCGAAGTTCCTCCACCCGGCGCAGCCGCGCTTGCAGCATGCGTTCGTTTTGCGCGAGCGAGCGCGGGGCCTGGGCGACGATCTTGGCGCGTTTGCCCTCGGAAAATTCCTCCTCCAGTTCGTCTCCCCGTTTCCAGAGTTCGCGAATTTCCAATCCAAGGGCGTCGTATTCTCCCTGAATCCGTGCGCGGTCTTCGGTGTGTTTGGCCTGCCCGGCGAGGGCGCAGGCATCGTGCAGCCGCGCGGCGTCGTTGAGCGAATCGGCCAGCGCGGTCGCGGCAGATTTGCTCATGAGGTAGCCGAGAAAGTGCAGCACAAACATCCCGGCCAGTGCGGCGGCGAAGAGGAAGCCAGCCGTGCGAAACGCAGCGGCGTCGGCCCCGAGTTTGATCGCATACGCACCCGCGCCGATGATGAGCAGCACGACGAGAATGACCGGTTGAAGGATGCTGAAAAGCAGGGGAATCGGGCTGCGCCGGAAGCGCTTGAGCTGCTGCTCGGACTGGCTGAGGCGCTCCTCGAATTCCGCGAATAGCCGATCGCGGAATTCGAGGCCCGCGGGGGACGGCTGTTCGGCCGGCGCGGGGTTTAAGCGGCGTTGATACGAAAGATATCCCGCGAAGGCCTGGGTGACGCGGTTTTGCAGGGTGGTGAGCACATTGCGCTTCTCGGCGAGCTGCCCGTAAAAATTCGCCAGCTCCGTATCTGTGGCCTTGAGGTCGATGGGAAGTTGCTGCTTCGCGTGGTAGTGGCGGAGTTGAAGATCGCTCAGCCATTTTTCCTTCTGCCGGCGCGCCTCCGTCATCACATCACGAATTCCCCGGGTGTGCGCGTTATGGATGCGCTCGGCCCGTGCGCCGTGCCGCGAGCGAAGGCCGTCCACACGCTCCCGGAAGTCCGCCACGGCGACTTCCATCTGCTCGGCGAAATGCGACTCGGCTCGGGCGAGGGCGTCGCTTCGTTTGCGGCTGGCCGCACTGCGGCGGGAACGAAAGATCTTCGCCATCTCTTCCTCGCGGGTGGCAAACTCCGCCCCGACGCGCGCCAGCGAGTCGAGGATTTCGAGACTGCGAGTGCTGCGTTGATCCATGCCGTTATTCACAGTCTGCATGCACCTTGTCGATGAGGGCGGCAATTTCCTTGATCACGACGGCCGCGCGGGAGACGTCGGTGGGGAGATTTTCGAGGTAACGCCGGTCGAACTCGTCGTGCTTCGCATCGCGCCAAAGCATGCTGGTTTGCTCCCATTCGAGGCGGAGTTCTTTCAAGGACTGGGCGAGATTGGCGGCAGCGCCGGTGAGGTTCATTGCGGTTGCTCCGACATGGGTGGCGCGGCAGGCGCGGAGTCGCCGCCGTCGATGGGAATCTGGGTGTAACCCTCGAGGTTTTTCTGCGCACGCACGAGGAAGGCGAGCGCCTTGATCATGTCGTTATCGAGAAAAAAGCGCAGCCCTTCGAGCCGTTTGGTCATGGGCTCGACGAGGCTGTCGTAGTCGCGAACCCACCTCTTTACGTTGCGCAACTTTTCCTCCGCTTCCTCGACTGCCCGCCGCGCGCGGCGCACGTCTTCCTGCTGCTTGGCGGTTTCGTCGCGCAGTGGAGACAGTTTCGCGCCAAACAACTCCGCCTGTTTTTCCTGCAACACTTTCTGTCGCCGCCGCAGTTGCCCCTCCCAGTGCGGCCGCTGCTCCTGCTCCAGCCAGGAGCGTGTTCGCCGCACGCCGTCATTCACCTCGTCGAGACTCCGTCGTGCTTCCGTCAGAAACACAATGAGTGCTCGCCGGAATTGCTCGAACGTCTCAATCGAAGCGACCTTGGCTTGCGTGGCCATCGGCTAGCGCTGATCCAGATACTCCTCGATGCGTTGCGCCTTGCGGAGCAGAAACGGCGTGTGCTTTTCGGCCACTTCCGTGAACTTCTTCAGCACTTTCATGGTCGAGATGAACTCCTCGGCAAACTTCTCGTGCTCCTGGTCCTGCCAGGTGCTGCTCAGGTTCGCGAAGCGAGCCTGGAGTGAGGCGGCGTGGGCCTGCACGTCTTCGTTGAAGCGTTTGAGTTCCTTCGCAAAGCGGCGGACCTCCTCGGGGTCCATGATAGCTTGGGCCATGGCTTATCGGGGAGTTGAAGGTGGAGGGGGAACGGACTGCATGGAGCGAGCATCCGCCCGCCGGTCGAGGAAGGCAAGCGGTGTGGTGACGGGGAGACGGCCTTTTTGTAAAGAGCAGTGGCGAAATGGGGCTTGCTGGGCAGGCGCCGCGTGGGTGTGATTTGGCACAGATCGCACCTTTCCATGCCCGGCCCCACTCCTGCCCCTGTCACCGATCCTCGCGCCGCGGCGCTCGACACCGTCAAGCGCGCGAAATTTCCCATGCTGGCGACGGTCGATCCCGAGGGGCAGCCGCGGGTGCGGCCGGTGTCGCCGGTGCGGACGGAGGAATTTACCATCTACGTGGCGAACTTGCGACGCTACGGGAAGACGGCGGAACTGGCTGCGAATGCGCGGTGCGAGTTGTGTTATCTCGATGAGCAGCACGATCAGGTGCGGATCACGGCGACGGCGGAGATCGTGACGGATCGCCCCGTGCTGGAGGCGATCTGGGAGGCGAATCCGCTGCTGCGGCGCTACCTCGGCACGCCGGATAATCCGGAACTCATCATCTACCGGATGGTGCCATCGCGCGTGCGGTTCATGCGGGAATGGGCGCTGGATTACTTCGAGGTGGCGATATAGGAGGGGCCGAAGTCCCTCGGCGCCATTACCTTGGCGGGTTGGAGCTTTAGAGCTTTGGACTTTCGCCGCGCGATTTCGTAGGCTCGCGCCCCATGACCGATCGACCGACTGAAGCTCACCAGGACACGCATCAAAAAGCCCTGAAGGTGAACCTGGAGCCGCGGTGGTATGGCACGTTTGCGGAGATCGGCGCGGGGCAGGAAGTGGTGCGCTGGTTTTTCCGTGTGGGTGGCGCGGCCGGCACGGTGGCAAAATCGATGTCGGCTTACGACATGCAGGTGAGCGACGCGATTTATGGGGTGTCGAAGCGCTACGTCTCGCGAGAGCGCATGCAGGCAATGCTCGATCTCGAGTTTCGGCTGAACATCGAGCGGCTCGGCGAGCAGCGCGGCGATACCACGGCCTTCTTCGCCTTTGCCGACACGGTGGTAGCGCGCAGCTTCAAAGGCGGCAATGAATGTCACGGCTGGATGGGCGTGAAATTTCAGGCGCACCCGCGCGACGAGCCCTGCCAGATCATCATCCACGTGCGCATGCTCGACGACAGCGCGGCGCAGCAGCAGGAGGCACTTGGGATCGTTGGGGTGAATTTGCTTCACGGTGCGTTTTTCCTGCATCACGAGCCGGACAAAATCGTGGAAGGTCTGCTCGACGCGCTCGATACCAGCCGCGTCGAAGTCGATGTAATCGAGTTCAGCGGCATCGAATTTCGCTACGTGGATAATCGACTCATGGCGCTGAAGCTTGTGCAGATGGGTCTCTCCGGTGCAGCCATGTTCGGCCCGAAAGGCGGCGTGATCCAGCCGAGCGAAGTGCTGCGCAAAAAACCGATCCTTGTGGAGCGTGGCAGCTTCCGTCCGGTTACGCACGTGAATATCGACATGATGCGGTGTGCGCGGGAAAAATTCCTCTCCGACCCTGCCAACGAGGGAAAGGAAGTCGTCGAGATCATGGAGATTACGATGCGCAATTTGCTCACCGAGCGGACCGACGTGGACCGGCGGGATTTCCTGGCGCGGGCCGATCTGATGTGCGCGTGCGGCATGACGGTAATGATCTCGGACTTCTTTCGCTACTACCGCCTCGCGGGATATTTGCAGACGCACACGCAGGAGCGCGTGGGGATCGTGATGGGGGTGCCGAGCCTTGTGGAATTGTTTGAGGAGAAATACTACACCGACCTGCCGGGTGGCATTCTGGAGAGCTTCGGGCGGTTGTTCAAAAACGATCTGAAGCTCTTTGTCTATCCATTGCGGAAGCACGAAGAAGACACGCTGGCGACGATCGAAAATCTGCGCGTGAATACGTCGCTGGCGAAGCTCTACGGCTATCTGGCCGATCGCGGGAGTTTCGTGAATCTCGACAACTACAATCCGGCGTATCTGGAGATCTTCAGCCGCGACGTGCTCAAGCGCATCGCTGCGGCCGATGCGACCTGGCGGAACGCCGTGCCAAACGAAGTGGCGGACTTGATCGCGAGACGAGGATTCTTCGGCCACGCGAAAAACAAGGAGTAGCCCCCGAGGGACTGAAGCGGGTGCGACAGGTCCATGGTGCACTGGCCTGCCGCCGGGGGCGGATCGGAAAGCGCCTGAAGACTGGACACCGCCGGGCTGAATTTTTGCGTGAACTTTTTCACCGTGTAGGGGGAATCATCGGCGCAGTGGCCCAGTCCGAAACCGACGACACTCATCTTCTTGTGCGGGCACAGGCCGGCGATGCGGCGGCGTTCAGCGTGCTGTCGCTCCGGCATGGCGAGCGGCTGCGGCGAACGGCGCTGGCCATGTGCCGCGACCTGCATCTGGCGCAGGATCTTGCGCAGGAGACGCTTGCAGAGGCGTGGCGTTCGCTGGCGCGGTTCGATGGGCGATGCCGGTTTACGACATGGCTGCACGGGATTCTCGTGCATCGCAGCCACAAGGCAGTGCGGCATGCGGCGAGCCGGCCACGATTGCTGACGAGGGAGGATGCGCCGCGTCCGGAATCGATCGATGTGCGTTCGCCTGCTGCGATGGCAGAGCTGCGAGAAGGTGCGGCGGTGTTGCATGCGGCGGTGGGGGCGTTGCCGGAGGAACATCGCGCGGTGATCGAGCTTCGCTTTTTCGCCGACCTGCCGCTGGAGGAAATCGCGGCGGCCTTGGACGTGCCCCTCGGGACGGTGAAGTCGCGGCTGTTTCACGCGCTGGAAAAACTACGCCGGGCGAATCTTTCCATGAACCTTTTTGCCGCTCTGCGGGAACCATGAACGAACCGATGTCCGACTGCCTTGCCATCGCCGAAGACCTGACGCTGCACGCCGCGGGCGAACCTTCGCCGCACGTCGAGGCGCATCTTGCGACCTGCGTGCCATGCCGGCGCCGGCATGCGGAGTTGCGCGTGCTGTGTGAGGCGCTGCACGAGCTGCGTGACTTCACGCCGGAGGAGCCCGTGGTGAGTTTCGATTTTCGCCGCGCGCTCTGGCCGCTCGCCATCGCCGCGAGTGTGCTAGTGGCACTCTGGCCTTCCGCGCCGGAGCCGAAACCGTCCGCACCCGAGCCGCCGACGTGGCTGGCGTATCAGCGCGCGGCGGCCCGCGGCGATGCTGCCCTCGATGCCTTGCTGGATTTGCACGCCGACGTGTTCCAACGCCCAGTTTCCACCGATCAAATCAACTTGTTCACTGCCCTTGCGCTCCAGCCATGAAACGAATCCTCCCGTTCCTCTTTTTCGTCACCTCGGCCCTTGCGGCGGACTCCGCTCCACCGGCGTTCATCGAAGTTGAGGCCCGGTTTAGCGAGACCGATCCCAAGACTGGCACGACGGATCTTCTCAGCGCGCCCCGTGTTTCAACGCGCCCTGGGAATCGGGCGCAGATCGAGATCACGAGAGAGGTTCGGCTGGAACTGCCCGAGACGAAGATCAAAGACGCCACGATGACGGTGAATACGGGGGTGGTGCTCGATTTTACCGGGTGGCTCGAAGACGGCCTGATCATTCTCAGCGGCACGGCGAGGCTGCCCGATCTCGATGGCGACGTGAAGTCATCCCCCAACGGGAGCTGGGCGCATCTGCGCGTGGATGAGGTGCCGTTCATCCTTCGGGTAAAGGACGGCGAGCCGTGGGAACTTCCGATCGCCTCGACGGCGCGGGGGGATCGGGGGCTGACGATCAAAATCACCGCGAAGAAACATGTGCCGGTGAACGCATCGCCGCTTTACTGGCAGGCCTTTGCGGTGATGCCGAAGCTCGACGAAGCGGAGAAAAAGCTCCTCGACTCGAAGTCGGTGGGCGACGCGGAACGCGCGCTCGTGGCCAGGGCGGAACCTGCCTTGAAGCTCCTGGAGGAAGCGAGTCATGCCGACTACTGCGAATGGAATCTCGACTTGAGCAAAGGGCCGTCGCTGCCACTGCCCCATCTCGCTACTGCTCGCGAACTAGCCAGGCTCGCGCTGCTGAAAGCGCGGTTGAGCGAATCTCGCGTGGCCATCGCCCAGCAACAGGCCGTGCTGCGGATGGCGCGAGACGTGGGGGCGTCCCCGCTGCTCATCTGCCGGCTGGTGGATCTGGCGATCGAGTCGATGGCAATCGATTCTTTGGCATCAATGTTTCCGGAATGGCCGGAAGAGGTGCGCAATTACGCGGGCTCCATGATCTCGGCGCTCCCGAGCGTCCCCAAAATCGCGGATGACGTCGCCGCGGAGGGAAAAGGCATGAGCGCGTGGCTTTTCAACGAACTCGAGGTGGAATTGAAGAAGGGCGGCGGCGTATTCGACGCCCGCGCATGGATCGGGCGTTTGCTTGCGCCGAGTGGCGCGGAGAAGGAGAAGGCGCTGCAGCAGATCGACCAGACCGGCTCGTGGCCGAAGGATGTGGCAGAGGTGCGCCAGTTGATCGATCGCTACCGCGCCTTGATGGAGGAAAGCGCCGAACTGGTCCGGCTGCCGCACGCGGAGATGAAGGAAAAGGAGCCGGCTTTCCAAGAGAAGCACAAGAACGAGGCGCAATGGAATGTGCTGATCGGGCTGCTCGTGCCTTCGTTTCAAAAAGCCCGTGAAAGGGAAGTGAGAGGAGAGACTCATCTCGCCCTGCTCAAAGCGGCTCTCGAGGTGCAGGCGAAAGGTGACTCGGCACTCGCGGCCGGTCTGGCGACTTACGCGAAGACCGAGCGTGGTTTCACGCTCACGAGCAAAGAGCTGTTCGACGGAAAGCCGGTGGTGCTGACGGTGGGGCGTTAGAGAGAAGAGACGAACACGGGCTTGCAGTGAGTTGCCCCGTTCGTGTTTTCATGCGGCTTTCCCCACTGCGTTCCATTCCATGCGAATCTTCGCCGCTGTTTCTTCACTCGCCATTTCGATTGTCCTCTCCGGTTGCACTTCCGGAATCATTCCCGCTGGCCCGGATACCTACATGGTCTCGTCCAGCGGCGTTGGATTTTCGACGGGCGGGGTGCGGGCGAGCACTTACCAGAAGGCGAAGAAATTCTGCGATGACCGCGGGCTCGTGTTTGTGCCGGTGTCGTTCGATGCGCAGGGCGGCGTATATGGTCGCCGGCCTCCCACCGCCGATTTGGTGTTTCGTGCGCTGAAGCCGGGTGACCCGGAGATCAAGCGGCCGAATCTCGAGCAGCCAAATTCCATTTACCGCGTGCAGATCCGCTAAACAGCCTTCGCTTCTCCAATGGCCTTTCTCGACGTTCACGCTTTCTCCGATGCCCTCGGCGTTCAGGTCAGCTTTTACGTGCTCCTGCCCCAACCCGCGCAGCGGCAGATCGGGGTGGCGGGGGGCGAAGCGCGCACGAAATATCCGGTGCTGTGGCTGCTGCACGGGTTGAGCGACGATCATACCATCTGGCTGCGGCGCACTTCGATCGAGCGCTATGCGGCGGCGAAAAATCTTGCGGTGGTGATGCCCGCGGCGGGGCGCAGCTTCTACCAGGACATGCCGAATGGCTCCCGTTACTGGACTTTTCTCACCGAGGAACTGCCCGCTCTTTGCCAGGCGTGGTTTCCATTTTCGGCAAGGCGGGAGGATAACTTCGCCGCCGGCCTGTCGATGGGCGGCTACGGCGCGCTGCGCATGGCGCTCGCAAAACCGGACCGCTACGCGGCGGGAGCGAGCCTGAGCGGCGCGCTGGATCTCAATCGTCGCCTGCGCGACGCGGACAAAAAAGGCGGCCGGCTCAACAAAGCCGAGTTGATGGGCATTTTCGGCGAGAAGCTGAAGGTCGAAGGCACCGATGTGGATTTGTTTTTCCTCGCGCAGCAGGCGGTCGCTGGGATCGCACCGAAGCCGAAGCTCTTCGTCTGCTGCGGCACCGAGGATGAGTTGCTCGCGGACAATCGCGGCTTTCACCAGCGGCTCGACGCGGTGCATTACGACCACACCTACGAAGAGAGCCCCGGCACGCACGAATGGGGCTACTGGGATGCGCAGATTCAGCGGGTGCTGGAGTGGCTGCCGCTAAAGTAGTGGAGAGTTGAGGGTTGAGAGTTGAGAGCCGCGCGGCCACGGTTGCCGCCGGTCTGCCAAACGACCATCTCAAAACCCTCACATTCCGAACATGAAAACCACACTCATCACCATGGGGCTCCTCTCCTTCCTCGGCCTTGCGGCCAAAGCCGATCCGCTCGCGGTTGGCGCGCCCGCTCCGAAACTCACCGCCGTCGATCAGGATGGGAAATCAGTGAACTTCGAGGACGTTTACAAAAAAGGTCCGACGCTCGTTTACTTCTACCCGAAGGCCGACACGCCCGGGTGCACCAAGCAGGGCTGCAGCATCCGCGACGCGTGGGGCGACCTCACGGCCAAAGGCATCCAGGTGCTCGGCGTGAGTGAAGATAAACCTGACGCGCAGAAGAAATTCTCCGACAAGTTCAGCTTCAAACATACGCTCATCGCCGACGCCGATGGCAAGGTCGCGAAGGCGTTTCAGGTGGACATGATCCCCGCCGTGGGTCTCACCAAGCGCGAGTCGTTCCTTGTGAAGGACGGCAAGATCGCGTGGACCATGCTGAAGGTGAATCCGGAGAGCCACGCTGCCGATGTGATCAAGGCGGTGGAAGGGCTGAAGTAAGCGTGGACGAAAATTAAACGCGGAGGCGCGGCATCCTCGAAGCGAGGGGCCGCGCCTTCGGCGTTGGAGGGCAAAATTCCGGTCCCGCCCGTTTTGGTGGCGAACGTGGCCACATCGCTATCATGCTTGTCATGACAAAAACGAAGGGTAGATTCTGGTCATGTCCCCCCACGACCCCATCACTTCGGGCGATTTGCTTGCCCTCGTTACTCTTGCCATCTGGGCCTTTGCCGCTGGCTTTTTCATTCGCTCGCGGAGTGTGAAATAAGGAGGGCCGGATTTCGGCAGGCAGGGCGCCTGTCCGACGAACTTCAGAAGGGCGTTTTCCTGTTTTTTCGCGAACCGAAGCCTCTCGTCACGCAAGAATGCCTTTGAAGGCGTTCTAGGGCGGTGCTCCTATCTTTTCGCCGTGTCCGAACTTCTTTTTGCCCTGTCCGAACTTTCGCCTGTGACCCTTTTTAGCCAGCGCATGCAGGCAGCCATGGCCGTTCGCGGCATTAAGCAAGCTCAACTGGCTCAAGCCCTAAATACCTCTCCTGCGACGGTTAATCGCTGGTATAACGGCGGCAACCTGCCGGACGGGGCTTCGGGAACGCTGCTCGCGAGCCATCTGGGAGTTCCGCGAGAATGGCTCGTGAAGGGTGTGAATGCGAGTGAGCTTCCCTCACGCAATGCCTTGCGGGATATCCGCGAGCGCACGGGATTGCCTCCCGCGGAGTTCGCCGCGCTCATGGGCTTGGACCTGGCCGTGCTCGAAGCGGTGGAACTCGGGGCGCGTCCGTCGGCAAAAATCATCGATGCCATCGTGCAGGCACTCCCCGGAGTTTCGCAGGAGGATCTTCAGGGCGGGGACAACTCGTCGGCTTCCCCGGACGCGGCGGGGATGCAAATGCCGCCCGGCACGCAGGCCCACTATGTCCCGCTGCTGACGTGGGCGGAGGTGAGTAATTACCAAGGCGCGCATACTGATCAGGATGTCGAATACACCCAGGTGCTCGCGTGCGACCTGGACGTGCCCGCCGCCTTCGGGGTGGAGATCGATGGCGACTCGATGTCGCCCAATATCATGCCCGGCGACCGCGTGGTGGTCGTTCCGGCGTGGCAGGCTCGCGCGGGCGATACCGTCATCGTGCGCACGACCGATGGCGACGTCTTCTGCAAGCTCTACACCCGCTCTGTCGGAGGCAAACTGGCGCTGGTCAGCATCAACAAAGATCATCCGCCCATGGACCTTGCCCCGACCGAAATCGCGTGGATGTATCCCGTCGCGCAGGTCACGAAGATCCTACGCCGGCGCTGAGGAGTCGCCTGGCTCTAACCCACCGAACGCAAAATCCCGCCGAGCGTTTCCAGCCCGCGGACGAGGTCTTCCTCGCTCGCTTTGGCGGTGTTGAGGCGGAGATAGCTGCGATCTTGCGGGGTGGGGAAGAAGACGGTGCCGGCGGCAAACACGACCTTTTCTTTTCGGGCGAAATCGCGGGCCTTGGCGAGGTCGAAAAGCCCGGGCAATTCGGCCCACACCATGTAACCGCCGCGCTGCGCCCACGCCTTGGTGCCGGTGGGAAAGGAGCGCTCGATGGCGGTGAGAGCGAGGGTGCGCCGGCGAGCGTTGCGCTGGCGCAGCGTGGCGAGGTGCGGCTCGATGGCGCCGGATTCGAGGAAACGACGCAAGGTCACTTCCGAGATCACACAACTATGCATGTCCTGCTGCACCTTGCGCTCGGCCACGCGTTCGTAGATGTCGCCCGGCACACACACGCCGACGCGCAGGCCGGGAGAGATCGATTTGGAAAAGCTGCTCACAAAGCTGACGGTGGTGCCGTCGTCGAAGGCGCGCAGCGGCGGGGGAGCGCCGGTTTCGACGAGTTTGGCATAGATATCGTCCTCCACGATGCGCACGCCATGGCGGCGGCAGATTTCGACGAGCTTCGGCCGGTTCGCTTCGGGAATGGTGGCGCCGCTGGGATTCGAGAGTGTGGTGCAGATGAAGAAACACTTCGGCTTCCACTGGCCGAGGAGTGCATCCACTTCCGCAAGGTCCACGCTTTCCGGCCCCCGCACCGGCACCGGCAGAATGCGGCAACCGCGCACGGCAATGAGCTCGAGCAGCGCATAGTAGCAGGGCACTTCGCACGCCACGATGTCGCCCGGCTGTGCCAGCACATCGAGCATGAGCTGGAGACCCTGCTGGCACCCCGTGACGGTCAGGACCTGCTCGCCCCGCACGTCCGCGCCGCGTCCGCGCAGCCGTTCGGCCAGGAGATCGCGCAGGCGCGGATCGCCGTCGGGCGTGTGATAAGCAAACATCGCCGCGCCATCGGTGGCATAACCGCTCACCATCGCTTCGCTGAGCCGCTGCGCCGGGAGCGAATCCGTGCCGGGCACACCGGCAGCGAGATTGATCAGGCCGGGCTCGCCGGCTTCGCGCATGAAATCGATCAGCCGACCGGGCGGAGTGAAGGTGAAGGGAGAGGTCATGGATTTAAGATTTAAGAAATGCGATTTAGGAAGTGAAGTCGCTGCGTTTCCTGAATCATACTTCACCCTTTCATGGACCTTCTCACCCTCGATCTTCCCGGCGTCCCCAAAGTCGCCAGCGGCAAGGTGCGCGAGATTTTTGATCTCGGCGAGCACCTGCTCTTTGTCGCGACCGACCGCATCAGCGCGTTTGACTGTATTCTGCCCAACGCGATTCCGCACAAGGGCGAGGTGCTGACGCAGCTCTCGGAGTTCTGGTTTGCGCGGATGGGGTTTGTGGAGAATCACGCGGTGACGACGGATTTTGCGAAGTTTCCGGAGGTGCTGAAGCCCTTCGAGCGCGAGCTGCGCGGCCGCTCGATGATCGTGCGCAAAGCGAAGCCGCTGCCCATCGAATGTGTGGTGCGCGGTTATCTCATCGGCTCGGGCTGGAAGGATTACCAGGCCACCGGCGCGGTGTGTGGTATCGCGCTGCCGGCGGGCCTGCAGCAGGCGTCGAAATTACCCGAGACGATTTTCACTCCCGCGACGAAGGCGGCGACCGGTCACGATGAAAACATTCCCTGGGAAAAGGCGGTCGAGTTGTGCGGCGAGAGCGTGGCGAAGCAGGCGCGCGATTACGCCATCCGCGTTTACGAAGAAGGCCGAGCGTGGGCTGCGGAGCGGGGGATTATCGTGGCGGACACGAAGTTCGAGTTCGGGATTCTCGACGGGCGAGTGATCCTCATCGACGAATGCATGACGCCCGACAGCTCCCGTTTCTGGCCCGCCGCCGACTACCGCGTCGGCATCAGCCCACCGAGCTTCGACAAACAATTCGTCCGCGACTACCTCGAAACGCTTTCGTGGGACAAAACCCCACCCGCTCCGCCGCTCCCCGAAGAAGTCATCCGCCGCACGAGCGAAAAATACATCGAAGCGTTCGAGCGGCTGACGGGTGGGAGGCTGGCGGTGTAAAACCGAGGGCCACGGAGTAGATCTTCTTCATAGATATTGGCTGCTCGCACCATGTCCGCATGCCCTTAACGAGCCGTTTGAGTGGAAGGGAGAAGTTAAGCCTGAAAACACTTCGCTTATTCCTTGTGCTGGTGGCAGCGGGTGCGTGGGCGGCGGAGTCGCTCGATCTGGCACCGCTGCTGGAAAAGTTGCGGGCGGAGCATGGACTTCCGGCGTGTGCGGCGGCGGTGATGGAAGGGGGAAAGATCACGGCCATCGGTGCGACTGGGCTGCGTAGTGTGGACGAGGACGTTCTTGTGACCACGGCGGACATCTGGCACATCGGTTCGTGCACCAAGAGCATGACCGCCACGCTCGTGGGGTTGATGGTGGACGCGGGGAAGTTGCGCTGGGAGCAATCCGTCGCGGAGGCTCTCTCGGGCGTGCCGTGTGATCCTGCGTGGCGGAACATCACCGTGTGGGATGTCGTCACGCATCGTGCCGGGATGGAGTCGTGGCCGTCGTCATTCACGGTTTATCCGCAACATTCGCCGAGCGAAAACCGCTTGAGGTTTGCGCAGGCGTTGCTTTCCCAGCCGCCGGCCGCGCCACCTGGAAAATCGCTCTACAGCAATGCGGGTTACGGCTTGCTGGGGGCGATCCTCGAACGTGCTTCCGGGGAAAGCTACGAGGCGATGTTGCAGCATCACATTTTTGAGCCGCTGGCGCTGAAGACGGCGGGTTTTGGCGCTGCCGCGACGCCGGGAAAGTTCGATCAACCGTGGGGGCATAGGCGTCGGGGCGACCGGCTCGTGCCAGTGGGGCCCACGCCGGAAAACCAATTCCCGCTCGTGCTCGCCCCGGCCGGCTGCGTGCACTTGTCGCTCGAGGAGTTCGCCCGATATGTCGCCTGGTTTTCAAGTAACGAGCCGCGCTTGATTACAGCGGAGACCTTTACGCGGCTCCACACGCCGCCAGCGGGGTTCAACTATGCCGGCGGCGCATGGGAAAGCGAGTTGCCAGGGATCGGCGGACGAGCGCTCGCTCACGTGGGCCATATGGGCGGTTCGTTCGCCGTCTTCTATGCCGGACGCGATCGCGACCTCGCGTGCGTGAGCGTCTTCAACACTCAGGGCAACGGATGGGAATGGCTCGGCGATGTGATCGTCGAAGCGGTGCTCAAGGCGGCGAGTCGATAGTCCGGTGCGGAGAGAAGGCGCGCTGTGCTTATGACACGGCCAGGGCGGGAGCTGGCGGCGATAGTTGGGTAACTTGTCATGAAGAGCACGATCTTTCTCTCCTCAGTTCTCACGGGTTTCGCGCTGCTGGCTTTCGCCGGGTGCGAACGCAAATCCGCAGTCGTCGTCGAGGCGCCGAGCCCGGAGCCGGTGGCGCGGACGAAGACCTTCGAGACGGCGCGGTTGAAGTCGGCCATCGATTCGTATGAGCGGACGCCGAGCACGGAGAACGCTGCCGATGTGCGCAAAGCGTTTGCGGAGTTGGACGGGGAAATTGCGGAATTGGAAACGCACGTCGCGAAGAAGACGGGAAATGAACGTGCGGAAGCGGCGCAGAAGCTGGCGAATCTCACCGCTTATCGCACCGGCGAGGCGGCGCGCTTTGGGAAGGCCCAAGCGACGGCGGGCGTGACGAAGACGGCGACCGAGGTGCGCATCGACGCGCGCACCGGCGCGGCGAAAGCCGAGGATGCGGCGCGCAACACGGGTGATGCGATCAAGAACGCGGCCAAGGATGTGGGCGACGCAATCAAGGATGCGGGGAAAAAGGCGGGGGACGCGGTCAAGGACGCGGGGCGGTGATGGTTGGGGGGCGTGTGGGACCATGGAGCGCCGGCATCCTCGACGGCCACGATGTGCGTCGCGAAGCGGACTCTGCCGGCGAAATTAAGACGTGACGTTTTGCGTGACGGCTTGTGGCCGGCGAGGACGCCGGCGCTCCATAGTTACTCTCCGGCTGCCGCGACGGGCGTAATATCCTTCGCACCTTTTTGCACGGCCCAGAGATAACTTTGCGAGCAGACGAAAAGCGTGGCGTCGGCGACGATGGGGGTGGCGTAGGCGGTGGAGCCGAGCGGGATTTCGGAGAGCAGTCTCTTTTCTTTGTCCGCGGCGAGCACGACGAGTTTCTTCTTCGTGCTGATGAAGACTTTGCCGTCGGCGACGAGTGGCGTGCTCCAATCTTCGGCGTCCGTGTCGTGGACCCAGTAGGGTTTGCCGGTCTTCACATCAAGGCAATGCACCTTCCCGGCGAGATCGCTCACGAAGAGCAGGCCGTCGCTGATTGCCACGCCGCCGATGGTGCGCTCGACACCCTCATACGACCATACCTTGCCGCTGTGTGTGATGTCGCCGGTTTTGCTGGCGTCGATGCAATTCAGGATGCCGCGCCCGCGCCCGTGCATCGGGTCCTGGCCGATGGTGCAATAGACCCGGCCTTCGTGAAACACGGGTGAGGCAATGATTTCGCTCGGGCCGAGGAAGGTGCCGTCGCTTTTGTTGGTGGTGTATTTTTTGCGGCGATCACCGATGTAATAGTTAAACGGTTGGCCGTTGCCGAGCGGGTCGCGATAGTTCGGCGGGTCGCAATCGAATGACCACACTTTCTTGAATTTCACCGGTTCGTTCGGCACCGTGGTGAGCGCCTCGAAGGCATAGCAGAGCCCATCGCCGCCACCGAAAAAGACGAGGCGTTTTCCATTCACCACGCCGACCGTCGGCGGTGACCAGAGGCAGTGCCACATGCGGTGGCCGAGGTCTTCTTCGTCGGTCGCGAGCAGTTTGCCGGTGCGGGCGTCGAGGGCAATGAAGCTCGGCGCATCTGGCCGCAGGCAAAAGGAGTGCTCGTGGTTCACCCCATTGGCGGAGGTGCAGTAGAGGATGTCGCCGTCGATCAGCACGGAACACGCGGCTACATCGTGCGGGCAGACGCCGAGGCGTTCGACGAGATCGAATTTCCACACGATGTCGCCATCCGTCTTGTCGAGCGTCACGGGTGAGTTTTTGTCGCCGGCGATGAAGCGGCCCTCGTCTTGAAATTCGCCGTCATTCCCGTCGGCCTGCCCGTTCACATCGAGACACACGATCTCGCACGAATTGGTCACCACGTAGGCGCGCTTCCCGGCGATGGTTGGCGAGGAGCATATCCCGAGGTTTTGTTGTCCATAGTGTGCGTTGTCCGGGAGGCGTTCCTTCGAACGCGCCGGCACGGGCAGCCGCCAGAGCGTGCGGCCGGTCTTTTCATCGAGGCACCACACCATGCCGCCGCGAGTTCGTTTGATGCGTGGATCGCCGGTGAGGTTCGAGTCGTCGGTGCCGACAAAGACGCGCCCATTCGCGACGGTCGGATTGCCGCAGATCAGATTGCCCAGCTTCGCCACCCAGCGCACGTCCTCGGTTGAGCCCGGCAGCATCCCGTCGCCTTTCGGCGATTTTTCGCCGGGCTTGAACGAGGCGGGGAGACCCTTTTCGGTCGAGACCATGTTGCGTCCCAAGTCGGCGCCGCCCCAGGCCGGCCAGTCCCCGGCATGCACCGCGGCGGCGGCAAGAAAACAGGATATCGTCACAGATAATGAGTTCGAGAGGGTCATAGTGAGGGCGCGCGAATGGATACGGGGTTCCCAACTCCGGCCAACTACCCGTTCGTAGCCACGATCTCGTTTCTTTCAGAAAATTCATGAAACTCCTCCCTGCGCTCACGCTCCTCGCTGGTTTCGCCAGCGCGCTCGCCACCGATGGCCCCACACCGGCTGAGATCCAGGCTAACTGGCCGCGCTTTCGTGGACCGGACGGCAACGGCGTGGCCGAGACGACTGTGCCCGTGAAGTGCGACGTGCAGACGGGCGACAACATCGCGTGGATAGCTGAGGTGTCGGCAAGCGGTTTCAGTTCGCCGGTGGTGTGGGGCGCCCGCGTCTTCCTCTCCGGCGGCGATGAAGAAAAACGCGTCGTGCTGTGCTTCGACGAGGTCTCGGGGAAATTGCTCTGGCAGCAAGCGGTGCCGCCGGGCGATGGGGAAAAAGCCGAATTGCACGATGAAAGCGGCATGGCGTCCGGCACGGTGGCGACGGACGGACACCGTGTTTTTGCGATGTTTGCCACGGGCGAACTGGCGGCTTTCGACTTCGACGGCAAGGTGGTCTGGTCGAAGCGTCTAGCGGTGCCGAAGAACCCGTATGGTCACGCCGCGTCGCTGCTCACCTGGCAGGATCGTGTGATCGTGCCGCTCGACCAGGGCGAAGCCGACGACAAGCTCAGCAAACTTTACGAACTCGACGGCGCGACGGGTGCCGTGGTGTGGGAACAGACGCGGCCCGTCGGAGCCTCGTGGTCCACGCCAATCGTCTTCGACGCCGCGGGGCAGGCGCAGATCGCCACGCTGGCGGTGCCGTGGGTAATTTCTTATTCGGCCAAAGACGGGGCCGAACTCTGGCGCGCGGAGTGTCTCGACGGCGAGATCACCCCTTCGCCGATCTTTGCCAACGGCACGCTCTTCGTCGTGAGCCCGTCGAACAAACTCCAAGCCATCCGCCCCGATGGCCGTGGCGACATTACCAAGACGCACCTCGGGTGGATCGCGGAAGATGGCATTCCCGACATCAGCAGTCCGGTGAGCAATGGCGAACTGGTCTTCGTCGTCGATACCGGCGGCATGCTCACTTGCTACGATGCGAAGGAAGGCACCAAGCAGTGGGACCACGACCTGAGCGATGAGTGCCAGGCTTCGCCAAGCATCGCCGGAGGGAAGCTCTACCTGATTACGAAAAAGGGCACGCTCATCGCGACGGAGGCCGGGCGCGAGTTCAAGGAACTTGGACGCTCCACGCTCGGTGAAACCGTCGCGGCCAGTCCCGCTTTCGCCCAGCACCGGATTTTCGTGCGCGGCGCGAAACATTTGATTTGTATCGCCGAAAAACACTCATGACCCCGTCCTCCCTCACCCGACGTTCTTTCCTCAAGACTTCCACCGTCCTTGCTGGCGGCGCGATTCTGCCGGCGCTGCCCCAGGCGCACGCGGCGACCGATCGCCCGCTGATGGCCTACGTGGGCACCTACAGCGCGCCGCTGCGCAATGTGAAGCCGACGCAGGTAGATCTGCCACCGGGAAACGGGCACGGCATCCATTATTTCCAGGTCGATCGCACGACCGGCGTGCTCACGCCGCACGGGTGGTTTGAGCTCGGCTCCAGCCCAAGCGGTCTCGCGATGAACGCCGCGGGCACCCGGCTTTATTCCACAAACGAAACCGACAAGATGGGCGAAGCCGACCCGGGCACGGTGAGTTCGTTTGCGATCAACCCCGCGGATGGAAAGCTCACGCTGCTGAACACCGTCAGCTCCGGCGGAGCGGGGCCGACGCATATCAGCATTCATCCCTCCGGACGATTTGCGTTCGTCGCGAATTACTTTGGTGGCTCGGTCGCCGTGCTGCCGATTCTCCCCGATGGCCAGCTCGGCCCGGCTACCGACATCAAAAAAGACAACGGCACCGTCGGGCCGCGGAAAGCGACGAATGCGCCTCCGGGCAGTTTCGCTTTCAGCGGACACGACATGGTGCACGCGCACATGATTGAGTCCGATCCGTCGGGCCGGTTTGTCTTCCACGTCGATCTCGGCATGGATCAGATTTTCGTTTGGAAGTTCGACGATCAGAAAGGTGTGCTGACGCCGAACGATCCGCCCGCAATCGTTTTTCCGCCGGGCGACGGTCCGCGCCACTTCGCCTTTCATCCAAACAGCCGTTGGTTTTATTCATTGCAGGAAGAAGGTTCGACCGTCGCAGCGTTCGATTATGATTCAGCGCAGGGCCGCTTCACGCCGAAGCAAACTCTCTCCAGTCTGCCGCCCGGTTATGCGGGCAGTAACTTCTGCTCGGAGATCATGGTCTCCGTCGACGGTCGTTTCGTGTATGCGGCGAACCGCCTCCACGACAGCATCGCGCTCTTCTCGATCAGCGAAAATGGCACGCTCACGTTTGTGAGTGAGGAATGGACGCGTGGCGACTACCCGCGCAGCTTCAACTTCGATCCGACCGGAGGATTTCTCTACTCGTGCAATCAACGCGCCGATCACATCGCGACCTTCCGCGTCGATAAGGCGTCCGGTGCGCTCAGTTTCACCGGGCAATATACGCCGGTGGGGAATCCATCGATTATCGTCTTCCTCGATCTGGCCAAGCTGAAGCAGCCGCGCTGATTACGCTCGCTGCCACCAGTCACTACGGAGCAGGCCCCACTCCGTTTCTGAGCTGCCACGCCGGCTGAACCCGGCGAGTTCCAGATCTCGGTCTGGCACGGTTAACTCGTGCGCGGGTAACCGAGTGACCGCCCGGAAGAAGAGATACATGGACGCCAGAATGACCTGGCTGCGAAGACGACGCAGGCCCGCCGCAGGGACGTGAAAATCGGCGATCAGCCAATCGGCTTTCGCGGTCGCGCCTTCGGCTAGGCGCGGAATGATTTGCGCCAGTTGATCCGGCCGGAAGCAGTCGAAAAAGTAATTCGCCACGAGCAGATCGTAGGTGGCCGCAGGCGGCACCCATTCGAGTGCATCCGCGTGGATAAATGCGACGCCATCGCTTGCTAAGCCGGCCCCAATCAAACGATCCCGCGCGACCCGCAGCATCGCGCGGCTCGCATCGAGACAGGTGATGTGCGCCGCCGGAAAACGTCGGCGATATTCGACCAGGCTACGCCCATGCCCTTCCCCCAGGAGAAGAATTTCGCGGGGGGCGGAAATTTGATCGAGAAACGCCAGCCGGCAGCGCTGGAGTTTTCCGCCGGCGAGCAGCAGCTCCATCCAGCGATAGTATGGGGCGAGAGGATCGAAGCTCAGAGCAGATTCAGCATGACCCAGCCGGACAGCACTGCGAGAAGGAATTTGAGAAGCGCGATTTTGATCATGATTGAAAAAAAGGGATGGTGAAGGAATCAGCCTCGCTGGCGGAGATGTTCCTCTTCGTGGATGCGCTGGTGTGCCGAAAGAATCGCCGCGCGCCCCAGGTAACCGACGACTCGGCTCGGGTCGTCCGGCGAGACGACGGGAAGGCGGCCGATGTCGCCATTCAGCATCTTGGTGAGCGCGTCGTAAAGCGGTTCCTCGGGATAGGTGACGACGAGATCGGTGCTGCCGGCGTCCGCGACCGAAATCGTCCCATCGCGATCCTGCTGGAGCGCGCGCACGACATCGCCGCGAGTGATGATGCCGGTCAGTTTTTGATTTTGATCGACGATCAAGGTGCCCTGCCTTCGCGTGAGCGCGGGATCGCCTTGGGCGATTCGGTCGGCGTATTCGGCCAGCGTGATGTCCGACGAGACGGTCGGTGCGACGCGATCCATCACGTCGCACACGCGCGAAAACTCGAATGGGTTGATGCTATACTCACGGGTGATGTGGTGCCCGCGACGAGCGAGTTTTTCGGTGAGAATAGAGCGCCGCATCCACAGCACGGTGACACCGAGGGCCGCGACCGAACCCGCCAGCAAGGCTGGGAACAGGTTGAAGTCGCGCGTCAGTTCCACCGCAAAAACCATCGCAGTGAGCGGCGATCGCATCGTGCCCCCCATCATCGCAGCCATGCCGATGAGCGCCCAAAGGCCGGGATCGCCAATCGGCAGCCACGATCCGGCCGCCGCGCCGAGCGCGCCACCCATGATGAGCAGTGGCGCCAGCACGCCTCCCGACGTCCCGGAACCGAGAGCGATTGCCCAGACCAGAGCCTTGGCCGCGACCAACCCGAGCAGGGCCGCGCCGATGATTTCGCCGCGCAACAGACCGTGGATCGTTTCATATCCCACGCCGAGCACTCGTGGTTCGATCCAGCCGCCCACACCGACAAATACCGCTCCGATGGCGGGCCACCACATCCAGTGCAGCGGCAGTTTTTGAAAGAGATCTTCGAGCGCATAGACGAGGAGCGTCAAAAGCCCCGAAGCGAATCCCGCCAGCATGCCAACTCCGGCCGCATACATCAATCCGATGCCGGAGAGAGGCGCATGCGGGGTGACAGGAAAGATGGGCCCCGCTCCGAAGAGCATCACCCGCAATGCTGATGCCACCGAGGCCGCGACGACCACGGGAATCAAACTCCGCGGCTTCCACTCGAACAAAAGCAACTCTACCGCGAGGAGCACCGCCGCCACCGGGGTTGCAAAAATCGCCGCCATGCCGGCAGCGGCGCCAGCCACGAGCAGCGTTTTGCGCTCCGCCGCGCTGAGGTGGAAGAGCTGGGCAAACAGCGAGCCAAACGCTCCGCCCGTCATGATGATCGGCCCCTCCGCGCCGAAGGGTCCCCCGGTGCCGATGGAGATGGCGGCAGAGATCGGCTTGAGCAGCGCGACCTTGAGCTGAATGCGGCTTCGGCCCAGGAGAATCGCCTCGAGCGCTTCCGGGATGCCGTGGCCGCGAATCTTTTCCGATCCGAAGCGCGCCATGAGGCCGATCACGAGCGCGCCTACCACTGGAACCGCGATCACCCACGCTCCGAGATGGTGCCCCAGCGGCAGGGCGGGCGCTGCGGAGAGACGCTGATAAAACGCCAGATTCGTGATGGCCGCGATCAGCCAGACGAGTGCATAGGCCACGAAAGAACTGATCGTGCCGACGACCAACGCCATGGCGGAAAGCAGGAGCACGCGGCGATTTGTGCTGAAGTCAGCGAGGTGAATTCGCTCCGGGCGTGCCGGCACGGGCGGAACAATCGACGGCGGCGGCGAAACTGAATCGGAAGACATGCGGGAGGTCGAGTTATATCGTAATACGATATATGTCAAAACGAACTCCTTGCCCCGGTGCGGAAAATTGCGGAACACTCGGGTCCGATGGCCGAATCCAAGCTCTCCAAACCGCAGTATGAAACCCTGGCCGCCTTTCGTTATGCCCTGCGCCGGTTTCTGCACTTCAGTGAGGCGGCGGCGGAGAACGCCGGGCTCACCCCGCAGCAGCACCAGGCCCTGCTGGCCATCAAAGGTTTCCCCGGGCGGGATCGAATCACCATTGGCGAACTGGCGGAACGGCTGCAGGTCCGGCACCACAGCGCAGTCGGCTTGGTGGATCGGTTGGTATCAGAACGGCTGATCGCGCGGCAGGAATCGACGGAAGATCGGAGGCAGGTGTATGTGAGACTCAGCCCGCGTGGAGAAAAGGTGCTGGAAAAACTCTCGGCGTCGCACCGGGAGCAGTTGAGAAGAGTCGGGCCGGAATTAGGAGAGCTTTTGCGGCGCTTGGATTCGCCCGCCGCGAAGGAAAAGCGATAAGCGAAGGCGGAATCAACCTTGAGCAGGGCCGTTCGAGCAGCTTAAAGGTGAACACTCAGTCTGCCGCCTGGCCAACGTGCTGGGAGTCTGTTTCGAGCAATGAGAGACCCATCGGGCAAAAGCGGCACGAGCTGCTATTTCTCCTCACCGATGAATCTCAATGCCCTCGCCATTCTGCTCGCGGTCACTTCGGCACACGCGATTTCCCTGACCGATTACGCCAAGGAGCGCCCGATCAAGACCTGGATCGCGGCGAAGGGAGCGACGATGCCCAATGCGACGGACCAGACTAATAACTTGAAGGAGGGGGATCGAGTGTTGCTCCTTTCGGAAACTGATCTTGATGACCTCACGGGCATCAGCGCGCTCATGGTCGAGGATGAGGGCAAAACGGTGCCGCTCGCGGCGCTGAAAAATACGCATGTGTTTCTCAATCACAACCGCATCGCGACATTGCCCGACGAGATGGAGAAACTTACTGGCGTCACTTTCATCTATCTCGAATCCAACCGACTCAGCACACTCCCGACGGCCTTGACGCGGATGCCGAGTCTGGAAGGCATGTATTTCACCGCGAATCGTTTCACTGAGATTCCTCCCTTTGTCTTCACCATGACGTGGCTGAAGAAGATGCAGTTTTCGAAGAACGCAATTACCACCCTGCCGGCGGAACTCGGCAATCTCACCCAGTTGCGGCACCTCAACTTGTCCGATAACCGAATTGGTGAAGTGCCAGCGAGCATCTCGAAGCTCACGAAGCTCCGGGTATGCGACCTGTCCGACAACCCGATCAAAGGGCTGCCGGAGGAGTTCGGGAAAGTTCAGATTGTGAATCAACTGCGCGTCCGGAATACGCTGCTCACGTCGCTCCCCGCCGGCTTTGCCACGATGCGTGCGACCATCGACGTGACGGGTTCGAAGATCGATCCCGCTACGCTTCCGCCCGAACTGCGCGCAAAGCTCGATACGGAAAAGCCACCCGGCTCGAAGGAGCCGGAAAAGATTGTGGTGAGCAGCCGGAGAAAAAGAAGAAGCCGTAGCAGCGGAAGATCTGGAATCTGAGCCGGGCTCAGTGCCGGTTCCAATCCACGTTCGGTTTCTCCCACTGGATGCGGGCGGCATAGACGCGGCCATTGGCGCCGAAGTCCTGCGGTTTACCGGGGCTCATGCCTTCGCTGGTCGTGACCCACGTTTCGCGTTCGTTTACATCGACGACGGAGAAGTTACCGAGTTGCGCGCCTTTGTTTGGCACGATCTCTCGCTCGGTCGCGCGGATGACGACAAGGCGTTCGGGATCGACCTGCGCGAGGAAGAGCGGCGCGCGGTGGCGGACGACGTTGTCGTTGTTCGCGCCGCGGCGAGTGTAGGCGAGGAAAAGGCCGTCGTGATGCGTGACCCAGTGGGCTTGTGTGTTGTAGCTGCCCAGCTCCGCTCCGTCGTCAAAGGTCCATTTCTTCGGTTCGCTGAATTTCTGCCCGTCATCGCTCACGGACACATAAGCGGCGTCGTCGTTCCGCATGGTGAGGAAGAAGCGACTTCCGAGTTTCGCGAGGCTCGGCTCATAGAGCCCGCGCGGCTTGGGCACGGTGAGTTCGCTGCCGTGGCCGAGATATTTCAGCTCTTTGCCATTGAAGGAGCAGCGCACCACGGTGGTGAAATACTTCGGCTCGTTCATCTCCTTCGAGTAGATCGGGAGCAGGAGGGTGCCGTCGTCGAGATCGACGCGCTGGGCGCTGCCGGCGCCAGCGCAGTTGAAGCGCGGCTCGTCGGGTAGCGCGAGCTTCGCCCACTGGCTCCACGTTTGCGCGTCGACTTCGTAGACCGACCAGATCGCCGAGCGCGGGCGCACCTTCACGAGCTTGTCCTGCTCATCGTAGACGACGGTGTGGGCGGTGCCGAGCAGCTTGCGCGTGTGGGCGTGCCACTTCGGCATGAAGTCGCAAATGCCTTCCTCCTGGCCGTTCGGGAGTTTGTGCCGGCCGAGCGTGTCGGTGTGCTCGATGAGCTTGCTCCACGACCGGCCCATGGTGCTCGTCCATTGTGATGCGACCGGATAAAACACATCGCTCGCCGCGAGCCGCCAGCGCTGCATGGTGAGCACGACGACCGGCGCTTCGCCGGGGATGGCCCCAGCGCGGGGATGAAACCAGCAGAATTTTCCGTCGAAGCCTTCGCTCACGACGTCGAGTTGGACGTTATACTTCACGGGTTCGACGGCGAGCGTGGTGGTGGCGAAAGCGAGGGCGAGGAGAAATTTCATGGTGAGATGCTGGCAGGTAAAGCCCGCACGCCGAGGAGCGTTTTTGAAAATCTGTCCGAAAGATCGGGTAGGCCTTGGACGTTGCAGCGGCGGATGCGATGCCTGAATTTGAGATATGAGAACTGTCCTGTTGCTGGCGATCGCCGATTTCCTATCTCTCGGGATGACTGGGCATGCGGACATGGTGCACATCTACTCGGGCACACCGAAGCAGGCGCAATACTTCTACAATAGCGCCACCACAACGCGGGTGCCGACCTATGTGATCGTGGATCGGACGACGAATCAGATGGCCTTGGTCACTTACGATCGGAAGCCGAAGAAGCACGAGTGCACCCGTGGTGACAAAAATCACGAGCACGACGGCGGAGACATTGCCGCGAACCCACGCGCTCATTCACGAAGACTGGCTGGCGACGGTGTGCTATATTGAGAAGATGGGGACGTTCAGTTACCAGAGAACGCTGACGATCAAGAGCAACGACGTCGGGAACGATCTGACTGCTGCGATCGATACGGTGCTGCAACGTTTGCGCGATCTCAAATATATTGATTGATGGCTAACTGTGCGTCTGCGGGAAGTAGGGGCGCCCGCGTGAGTTCTCGCGGCGACCGAGTCCACTTGGCCCCCCGATTGGTCGGGCCAACAAGCGAGGGGTAGTTTGCAACCGATGAGTAGCCTGCGGCTACCGAGGTGAGAGCTTTTGACGCCACCCTGCGTCATTATGAAAAGCCAACTGCTGGTCCTCGCCGCCCTCGCGGTCGCCACGTTTCAAGCCCGTGCATTGACACTGCCCGTATCGGAAGACACGTCCACAACGACGAGCATCAAGTCAGCCAAGACCGCCGGCAAGGCGACGACACTGCCGGTCAGCGTCTCGCGAAGTGCGCTCGTTCGCTTCGAAGTGGGCGCGTTCAGTGGGGCCCTTGCCTCCGCGAATGTGGCACACGCGCGGCTGGTGATTTACCTGCCGAAGGTCACGAAGCTGGGCGACCTCACCCTGCGCCGCGTCACGTCGGAGTGGTCGGAGGTCTATGCCGCACCGCTGACGCTGCCCACGATCGATTCCACCACACTCGCGACCATCCCTTCGGCGCAGGTCGTGGCCAAACAGTTTATTATCGTGGATGTGACTGCGCAGGTCAAGGCGTGGCTCGACACGCCGGCGAGCGACTTCGGCCTGGCGATCACCGCGACCGGCGTCACGAACGTGACACTCGGCTCGAAGGAAGGCAGCAGCACCGGGTATCCGGCGACGCTCGAGATCGAGACGATGGCCAGTTCGCTGGATGGCGCGTTGCTCGTGGATGGCAGTGTCGTCAGCCCGAAACTGGCCTCGAACCTCACGCTTGGCGGCACGACGCTTTTCAGCGGCGGCATCGACTTGCCCGCGACGAGCAGCGCCACAGTGGGCGTGCTCGCGCAGGGCGGCTCGCCGCTGCTGCACACTTTTGGCACGCAGAATCTTTTCCTTGGCGCGGGCGCGGGCAATTTCACCATGACGGGCTTCGGATTGAATACCGCGGTCGGCGCTTCGGCACTCGCATCGAACGCCAACGGCAACTCCAATACCGCGATCGGTCGCCAGGCGCTCTATGCCAACACGACGGGAAGCCACAACACCGCCACGGGCCTTTGGGCGCTCTACTCCAACACAACCGGCGACCAAAACACGGCCAGCGGCCGTGGGGCGCTCTTTTCCAATACGACCGGTGGCCAGAATACGGGGATGGGATCGAACACCTTGGTAAACAACACCACTGGCAGCCACAACACCGCCACGGGCATGTATTCGCTCAGCAGCAATAGCACGGGCGACAACAACACCGCCCTTGGTTGCACGGCTCTAAACTCCAATACCACCGGCGCTTCGAATATCGCCATCGGCTCCTCTGCCGGATCGAGCCTCACCACCGGAGACAACAACATCGCCATCGGCAATGCTGGCGTGGCGGGAGAATCGAACATTATTCGCATCGGCACGGCGCAAACGGACACCTACCTCACGGGCATTATCCACGGCGATGGCTCGAGCTTGACCGGTATCCCCGCGGCCAGCTTGACGGGGACGCTCACCAGCAGCCAGCTCGCGCCGGGCCTCACCCTCGGGGGGACCACCACCGGCACCTTCAGCGGCAGCCTCTCGGGCAACGCCTCCACCGCCACAAGCACCGTCAGCTTCAGCGGATCGCTCCTGGGGGATGTCACCGGCACGCAGGGAGCAACGGTGGTAAGCACTGTGGCCGGCGTCACGGCGGCGAATGTCGCCTCCGGCGCCAACCTCGCCAACGCGGCGACCGACGTGAATACGGCGAATACTATTGTCAGGCGCGATGCGAGCGGCGACTTCACAGCTCGGGGAATCAACGCCAACAGATTCGACGCTGGCTTCCTGGTCACCTCCAATGAATACTGGCTTCCCGTGACCACAAGCGCCACTGCGGGTGTGATCATTCAGGGCGCAAACAGCCTGCTGCACACCTATGGCACTCTCGGCGCCAATAACTTCTTTGCTGGAGTCGGCGCGGGCAACTTCACCACGACGGGAAGTAACAATACCACGCTCGGCTACTTCTCGCTTTCCTCCAACACGTCGGGCAACTCCAACACCGCCACCGGCCACTATGCGCTCTATGCGAACACCTCGGGCTACGGCAACACCGCCAGCGGCAACGGAGCTCTTGGCGGCAACACGACTGGCAGCGAGAACACCGCCAGCGGCTATAGCGCGCTCCTCTCGAACACCACCGGCTACTATAATACCGCCACCGGAACCCGAGCGCTTTTCTCAAACACTTCGGGTTTTGGTAACGCCGCCACCGGATTCCAAGCGCTTTACTCGAACACGTCGGGCATCGAGAACACCGCCAGCGGGATGCATGCGCTCCGCAATAGCACCACCGGCAGCAGCAACACAGCCAGCGGCTACGGCGCCCTTTACTCCAATACGACTGCCGGCCGGAACGTGGCGATCGGCGACAGCGCGCTCTATTCCCAGTCCTTCAGTAACTCCGGCACAGTTTGGAACAGCGACAACGTGGCCGTGGGCTATCAGACACTCTACAGCAACCAACCGGATGCGGATAACCACGGAATTAAAAATACCGCTGTCGGGATGCAGGCGCTCTACTCCAACACGTGGGGCTGGGACAATACCGGAACCGGATTCCAAGCGCTCTACTCCAACACGTCGGGCATCGACAATGTTGCCACCGGGCAGTTAGCACTCTACCGGAATACCACGGGCCAGTTCAACACCGCCGTCGGCGGCTATTCGCTTTACGCCAACCAGACCGGCTTCAGAAACACTGCCTGTGGCTACGATGCCTTGGGCAACAGCACTGGCGGTGACAACATCGCCGTCGGCATGAATGCCGGCGCCGGGCTGACCACCGGCAGCTTCAACATCGACATCGGCAACCCCGGTGTCGCGGGGGAGTCCGGCACCATCCGTATCGGCACCGCTGGCACGCATACCGACACCTTCCTCGCGGGAGTTATTCACGGAGACGCCTCTGGTTTGACCGGCATCCCCGCGGCCAGTCTCACCGGCACGATCAGCAACAGTCGATTCCCATCCAACGTCGTGCTGAGCGGGACTACGACCGGCACGTTCAGCGGGCCGCTGACCGGAAATGTGACCGGAAACGTGAGTGGCAGTGCCCTGACATTCACCGGCTCCCTCGGGGGGGATGTGACCGGCGTCCAAGGCACGACTATCGTCACGCTGGTCGGCGGTTCCACGGCTGCCAGCGTCCATGCGGCGGAAATTCTCGCCAACGGAGCGACTTTCACAAACACATCAGGCGCCATCGTGAAGCGGGACGGCAGCGGCGACTTCGCCACGCGGTCGATCATTCTCGGCGGCAGTCTTACCCTGCCGACGACGAGCAGTGCGACAGTCGGCTTGATCGTCCAGAATGGTGACCGGCTGATCCATACTGTCGGCACGGCTAATTTTTTTGCCGGGACCAGGGCGGGCAACCTTACCATGAGCGGGGCTTTCAATACCGGCACCGGCTACGAGGCGCTTCTTTCCAACACGACCGGCTACGGCAATATCGCCACTGGATACCGCGCGCTCTATGCCAACACGACTGGCAATAGCAACACGGCCGCCGGCTATCAGGCGCTCGGCGCCAACACCGTGGGCACCCAGAACGCTGCCGTCGGCACTTTGGCGCTGAGCGCCAATACGGCAGGTCAAAATAACACTGCCTGCGGAGCCAACGCCATGGTCCTTAACACGACGGGTAACTACAACACCGCCACCGGCTGCGGAGCCTTATATGCTACGACCACAGGTTCGGATAATACTGCCAATGGCGACGGAGCGCTCCTTGCTAACACGACAGCGGGGCGAAACGTGGCGATTGGCAGTGGAGCCTTGATCACCCAATCTTTCTCGAACAGCAACACTCCCTGGCTCAGCGACAATGTGGCCGTGGGGTGCCGCGCGCTCTACTTCAACCAGCCTACCTCCACCGGCGACGGGATTCACAACACCGCCATCGGCACCAACGCCCTGCAGGCCAACACGACGGGCCCGGCGAATACGGCCAGCGGATGGGGGGCACTCGCTGCCAACACTACGGGCAGTGGCAACGCGGCCACCGGGTGGTCCGCGCTCGCCGCCAATACCACGGGCGGCATTAATACCGCCGACGGCTACAACGCGCTTTCCACCAACACCACCGGTAACGGTAATACCGCCATTGGTTACGCCACCCTGGCCAACGCCACGACCGCCTCTCTCAACAGCGCGCTTGGGTATCAGGCGCTTGTGGTCAATACCACCGGTGCGAACAACACCGCCATCGGCACCAATGCGCTACAGTCCAATACGACGGGCGGTTCTAACATCGCACTTGGTTACCAGGGGGGAGGCAATCTCACCACCGGTGGTAACAATATCGACATCGGCAACCAGGGTGTCGCCGCAGAGTCCGACACCATCCGGATCGGCACCCCGGGCACGCAAACCAGGGCCTTCGTTGCAGGCATTCGTGGAGTGACTACCGGCGCGGCCGATGCAGTCAATGTGCTGATCGACAGCAACGGTCAGATCGGCACGGTTTCATCCTCACTCCGCTACAAGGAAGACATCGTCGACATGGGCGAGGTGAGCGCGCGGCTGGAAGCTTTGCGCCCGGTGACCTTCCGCTACAAGCAGGCTTTCACCAACGGTGCAAAGCCCGTGCAATTCGGTCTAATTGCGGAGGAAGTGGCAGAGGTCTTCCCGGAATTGTGCGTGAACAATGCAGAGGGGCAGCCTGAGACCGTGAAGTATCAGGACCTGACGCCGCTGTTACTCAACGAATTCCAAAAAGAGCGCCGCCGCGCCAGGGAGGCGGAAAGCGCGTTGCGGGAAGAGAACGCGGCCCTCAGGGCGCGATTGGAACGATTGGAGCAGATGCTCGGCAAGTAAGACAGAGGCTCAGAGGATGGAGCCTGAGGGCAGTCAAGCCTCAGTGCTGGTCCCAGCCGGCGTTGGGCTTGTCCCACACAATCCGCGCGGCGAAGACGGCGTTGTTCGAGCCGTAGCTCATCGGGATTTTGTAGTCGGAATAGTTGGGTCCCCACGTCTGCATCCACTCGGCCACGGTGACCCACGTTTCGTGCTCGTTGACGTCGGTGACGCCAAAGTTCCCCAGCCGCGCGCCGCGTTCCGGCACGAGGACACGTTCCGTGGCGCGAAGGACTTGCAATTTCTTCGGATCGACCTGTGCGATGAAAAGCGGCGCGCGGTGGCGGAAGACGTGGTCGTTGTTCGCGCCGGTGCGGGTGTAAACGAGGAAAAGGTCATCGCGGTGGGTGACCCAGTGCTGCTGGGTGTTGTAGTTGCCCAACTCGGTGCCGTCGTCCCAGCACCACACGCGCGGTTCGGTGAAGTGGAGGCCGTCGTCGCTGGCCGCGACATAACCGGCGCGGTCGTTGCGCAGCGTGAGGTAGAAACGACCGTCGAAACGCGCGAGCGAGGGTTCGTAGAGGCCACGCTCGATCGGCACGGTGAGTTCGCCGCCGTGCTCACGATAGGTAAGCTTGGTCCCATCGAAACCGCAGCGCACGACCGTGACGCGATATTCTTTCTGCTCCTTCGATTTGAAATAGATCGGCAGCAGGATGTCGCCATTCGGCAGGTCCACCCGTTGCACGCAACCGGCGCCGGCGTTGCGAAACTTTTCGCCGTCGGGCATGGCGAGCGTCGTCCACGCGCTCCAGGTGCGCGCTTCCGGGTCGTAGATGGAGTAAGCGGTCTCGCGGGCGCGCTCCCTGGGGATGCTGTCGTTTACGTAACGGACGGTGTGGCCGATGCCGAGAAGCGTGCCGGTTTTCGCGTGCCACTTCGGCCAGAAGTCGCAAATGCCGACCTCGGCACCCTCTCCCTCGGGACGCCTGCCGAGCGTTGCGGCGTGCTCGGTTGGCCCGCTCCAAGTGCGCCCGAGATCGTCGGAGCGCCTCTCGTTCAGCGCATAAAAGACGTCGCTCCCGGTGAGTCGGAGTTTTTGCATGGTAAGCACGACGCTGGGTGTTGGCCCGGGAATGGCACCCGCGCGCGGATGCACCCAGCACGTCCTTTGATCGAAACCCTCGCTGAGAGTATCGAGCTGAATCCGGTAGCCGACCGGTTCCGCCGCGACGACGGCGGTAGCGAAGGTGAGCAAAAGCAGGGGGCGCATGGCTGCTCTTACCAGAGACCGGTGGCATTCGCCAAGAAGCGCGACGTTCTCCGGTCGCGAAACGGAAAGCGCGGCTCGACCGGTCAGGCCGAGCGTGATGAAGTGGCGTGCACCCATGAGTTTCCGTTTTCTCCTTTCGGTATTGCTGTCAGTCACCGCCGTGATGGCGGGCGAGGCTCTGCCCGTGCGCGCGATGTGGGTGTATGAGACGCCGGAGTTGCTGCGGTCGGCAGCGGCTCGTGCGGAGTTGATCGAGTTTTGCGCGCCGCGGAAAATAACGGACCTGTTTTTGCAGGCGCACTTCGGGGCAAAGGCGAAAGGTGGGCCTTACGAAATCTCGGACGCGGTCGCGATGAGAGGACTACTGCGCGAAGCGAACGCGCATGGACTGCGAGTGCACGCGCTGGCAGGCGATCCGGCGCACGCGTTGCGGGAGAATCACGAACGGGTGCTGGCGCGCGTGGAGGCGTTTGCAGTGTTTAACGAGAGCGCGGCGCCGGAAGAGCGCTTCGCGGGGTTGCACTTCGACATTGAACCGCACGGCCTGCCGCAGTGGAAAAAAGCAAGCGATGCGGAGAAGGCAGAACTGCTGACGCAATTCGTGGAAGTGAATGCCAAGGCGGTGGAGTGTTTGCACATCCGTGCGCCAGGCGCGCTCTACGGTGCGGACATCGCTTTCTGGTTCGACAAGACGAGGGCGGATGGCACGCCGGTTTATCCCGTGACGTTTCGCGGCGTGACGACGGACGCGCCGCGCCACTTGCTCGGGTTCGTCGATAATCTCTGCAGTATGAGCTACCGTGGCGAGGTCGAGGGAAGGAACGGAATGATCGCGCTCGTTGCTCGATCCATCGCCTCCGCGGATCAGGCGAAGGGGCGTGTTTTTGCGGGCGTGAAAATGGCGAATATCGGCCCGCGGATGGAGTCCTTCTACGGCCGCACCGAGCAGGAGATGGACGCCGAATTGCGCAAGGTGGACGCCGCTTACCGAACGCACCGTGGCTACGCGGGCCTGGCCTATTTCATGTATGCAGCCTTTAAGGCGATGCCGCGGGAATAACTTCGATTACGGCTTCGCGGGCGGGAAGTTTTTCGAGAGCATTTCGGCCGCTTCCTGCTGTGCGTCGGCGAACTCGGGGCGATCCGCGACGTTCTTGAGTTCCTGCTCGTCATCGGGGTGGGCGTAGAGTTCGCGAGCGAGGACAGCCCCGGTTTTCCAGTCGCGCCACTCGGTGTAGCGCACCTTTGCGGTGCGGACGCTGCAGCCCATGGCTTCGGGCTGTTTGCTCGGCGTGCGGTCGTAGTAAGCCGGACGCGGATGCTGGGTAAAAGCGCCGGGCTTCACGCTCGCGCTGGCGTCATCGAGAATCGGCAGCAGGCTCGTGCCAGCAAGACCGCCAGGCGAGGGGAGGCCGCACGCGGCGGTGAGCGTGGGGAAAAGATCGACCAGTTCGACGAGTGATTGCGTGTGCCGACCGGACGCTTTTGCGCCGGGCTTGGCGATCATCAGGGGCGGGTGTGCGTCGTATTCGAAGTTGGATGTCTTTCCCCACAACGTATGCTCACCGATGTGGTAGCCGTGATCGGCAACGAAGACGATCACGGTCCGATCCGCCACACCGCTGCGGTCGAGCGCGTCGAGCACCTTGCCGAGTTGTGCGTCCATGTAGGCGATGTTGGCGAAATAGCCGTGCCGCATTTCGGCGATCTGTTCCGGTGTGAGCGGCTTCTGTTTGTCCACCGGGCCGAGCACTTCGGTGCTCTGGTGAAAGGCGATTTCAGGCGCGCCTTCCGGACGGGCGGGGTTGAGCGACGGGAGCTTCGCACGGTCGTAGAGGTCCCAGTATTTTTTAGGTGCGTTGAACGGTGCGTGCGGTTTCCAGAAGCCGACCGCGAGGAAGAAGGGTTTGTCTTTCACCTCACTGAGCACTCGCACCGCTTCCGCGGCGACGCGGCCGTCGTAGTAGGCTTCGTCGGGAACGTCGCGGCATTCGGTGACGGTGGTGTCGTTGTATTTCCAATCGCAAGCCGTCGCGAGGTTCGGCGGCAGGGGACCGTTCACTTGGGGTTTGTCGTCGCCGTGATTCGCGTAGTGCAGGAATTCCGGTGCGCTCCAGCTCTGCGGATCGCCGTGCACCTCGGTGTGCCAGTTGTGGAAGATCTTCCCGATGCAGCGCGTGTCGTAGCCGTGTTCCTTGAACCACAGCGGGATCGTCTTCACGTCGGGATTCGGCGTGCGAAAGTGCGTGCTGTTATTCCAGACGTGCAGCGTGTCCGGGCGCTGGCCGGTCAGCATCGATGAACGTGACGGATTGCAGACGGCCTGCTGACAATACGCGCGGTCGAAGGCCACGGCTCGTTTCGCCAGTCGATCGAGGTTTGGCGTCAGCGCTGGCGAGCCGTAGCAGCCGACTTCGGTGCGGTAGTCGTCGGCCATGAGGAAGAGCACATTCGTCGGCGCGGCGAAGGCGAAGGAGGGGAGCAGGAGGAGGAGAAAGCGCATGGGAGGGAGAAACGAGAAATGACGGGCGACGAATGTCGAGTCATCCCTCATCCGTCATTTCGGTGGGCGAGTGAGCGCGGGATCGAGGGGGGCGCCGGTCAGCGAATGAAGGAACGCTTCGAGGTCCGCTTTCTCGAGCTTGGTGAAATTCCGCGCCTGTAGTGTCTCCTCGCGGTGGCCGAGCATCGGCTGGCTGGGCAATTCGGAGTAAAAGTCGAGAACATCGCGCAACGTAGCGAGGGTGCCATCGTGCATGTAGGGGGGCGTAAGGGCAACGTTGCGCAGGGTGGGCGTCTTATATTCGCCGAGGTTGTTCATCTTCACGCCGAGAAAACGCAGCTTCACATTGGCCTCCGGGCTGCGGTCGTCGCTGAGCGAGCCGAGGCCGTTGAGGCGGTCGTCGCGCACGTCGAGGATGCCGCTGAAACGGCCTTGATCGGTGGGCAGACCGGGCAGGCCAACATTATGGAACTCGCCGTCGGAGAAGTTGGGGCCGGCGTGGCAGAGCACGCATTTTCCGGCGCCAACGAAGAGCTTCAGCCCGCGCTGGGCAGATTCGCTGAGCGGCTCGTTTTTGCCGACTGGCTGCCCGCGCCGCAGCGCGACGGCGAAGCGGTCGAACGGCGAGTCGGTGCTGATGATCCGGCGCTCGTAGGCCTCGAGCGCCTTGCCGACATTGGCGAGCACCCGGTCGCCCTCCGGCGTGTCCTTTGGTGCGCTTGCGGGTAGCGCGCCGAAGAGCGCTTCGTATTCGGCTTTCACCGTGGCGTCGCCCGTCAGCGCTGCGCGCACCAACTCGGGAGTGGCCCCCATCTCGGCGGGGTGCTGGATCGGTTGTGCGGCCTGTGCCCAGAGCGAGTCGGCGCGGCCATTCCAAAAGAACCAGTGTTGATAAGCCAGGTTCCACAGCGGCATGGAGTGTTTCTCCGTCGTGCCGAGAGCCTGCGAGAGGGGCTGGTCATCGGCAAAACCGTGTTCCGGTTTGTGGCAGGTCGCGCAGGAGATTTTTCCATTCGCGGAGAGGCGCGAGTCGAAAAAGAGACGCTGGCCGAGGCGGACTGCCGAGGGGTTGTCGGCGAAGGCGTTGGTCGGGCTCGGCGGCAACGTGGGCAGGGGCGAAAGCCTGGCGATCTGAGCCAGCTCTTCCGCGGTGAACATGACGGCGCTTTTCTCCTGCTCCCGTGGGCGCTCGCATGCCGCGACCAGCAGGACGGCGATGCCGAGAGCGGCGAGGGACAGGGAGCGGCGGGTCATTCGAGGGTCACGGGGAAAAACGCGCGCTCTTCCCCTTTGCCCGCGGAGACCGCCACGGAGATCGACCAATCGCCAGCCATGTGAAAGAGCATGCCGTCGGTGCGGTAACGATTGCCCTCTTCCGGCACGGTCTGCGGCGTGGTGTTCATGCCGTGCTGATGGCTGGGCATGTCGGCGTCGACGACGACGCTCACCGGTTGGCCAACGCCGGGGGCGGGTTCGACCGTGACCTCCAGCGAGAAGTGTTCGCTCCGCACGATGGCGCCGGTCTTGGGGCGAATGGTGACGGTGAAGTTCCCGTGCTCCGTTTTGCGCGTGGCGGGCCAGAGGGTGGTTGCGGGAGTGCTGAGGGATGGGGAGGGCACCGCCGCCGTCGGGGGCTTCTGGCAGGCCGCGCTGAAGAAGCCAAGGAAAGCGAGCAGGCAGAGGCGGGTGATGAAGGACACGGCGGAGTGAGCGGATCTGGGTTGGGAGCGCCCGCGATTTCGTGGGCGGGGATTTTGTGCGCGAATGAGACGGGTCGCGCCACAACTTTCGCGTGTCATCTGCCCGGCTCCCCGACCCACCCATTTTGCCAGCACGCGACATCCCCCTTGCCGTGACGCGCTGGGTGGAGACGATGCCTCACCCTTTCATGACACGCCTCCGCAGCCGCATCTTCACTCTGGCCGCTTTGAGTGGGTTGCTCGTCTCGGCGATTCAGGTCCATGGGCAGGTGCCACGCCCCGATGCGACTGAACCCGCCCCGCCGCCGAGTGAGGCGGACAAAGCGCGCGAGAAACTGATCGCGGGCGGCTACGAGGAAGTGATCAAGGCCGTGCCGAAAGAAACCGATGATCCGGCATGGCCGCTCGTGCACAGCGAAGCGCTCGGGGCGCTCGGGCGGTGGAAGGAAGCGAAGGCGGTGATTGAGAAGGCGCTGGAGCGATTCAGCAACGACATCGAACTGCGCTTCGCGCTCTACCAGGCCACGCGGAGATCGGGGCAGGGCGACGAAGCGAAGCAGCGCCTCGATGAACTGGACCGTCTCGCCGGGTCGCGGGAGTGGGCCTACCGGTTGCCGGCGCAGCGAGTCGTGCTTGGTCGGATCGCGTTGCTGGTCGGCGGCGATCCGAAGAAAGTGCTCGATCTGTTTTACGATCCCACGCGCAAGGATCATCCCGAGTTTCGCGGCACGTGGATCGCCAGTGGGGAACTGGCCTTGGAAAAAAACGACTTCGCCCTCGCGGCGAAGACCTTTGGCTCGGCGGCGCGACGCTTTCCCGAAGATCCCGATGTGTGGTTCGGCGTTGCCCGTGCGTATGAACCGAGCGACACGCAGCAATCGGTCGCGGCCATCCAGAAGACGATTGAGTTTAACCCTCACCACGTCGGCGCTCACCTGCTGCTGGCGGAGCATCACATCGACGCGGAGCGTTACGCGGATGCGGATGTCGCGATCGCTGAGGCGCTGAAGACGAATCCCACTTCGCCCGAGGCGCACGCGCTCCGGGCGGTGCTCGCGAACCTGCGCGGCGATGAAAAGGGTGAGCATGCTGCACGGGCTGAAGCACTGAAAACGTGGCCAAAGAATCCCGCGGTTCCTCACCTCATCGGCCGCAAGCTTTCGCAGAAGTATCGTTTCGCCGAAGGCGCGGCGTTGCAACGCGAGGCGCTGCAATTTGACGGCACGTATCTGCCTGCAAAAGGCCAGCTCGCAAACGACCTGCTGCGGCTCGGGGAAGATGCCGAGGGCTGGAAGCTCGCCGAGGAAGTGCAGCAGGCCGACCCTTACGATGTGATCGCTTTCAATCTCGTGACGCTGCACGACGCGATCAAAGGGTTCCGTGCGCTGGAGAGCGAGCACTTCACCGTGCGCATGGAGTCGCACGAGGCTGAAGTTTATGGCGACCGCGTCGTCGCGCTGCTGGAACGGGCGCACGCGACGCTTACGCAAAAATATGGTCTGCCGCTGCGGCAGAAGACGATCGTCGAGATTTTCAACGACCAGAAAGATTTCGCCATTCGCACCTTCGGCCTGCCGGGTGGGGCGGGGTATCTCGGTGTGTGCTTCGGGCGCGTGATCACGGCCAACAGCCCCGCCGCACGGCCCGGTTCGACGTCGAGCTGGGAGGCGATTCTCTGGCACGAGTTCTGTCACGTCATCACGCTCACGCTGACGAAAAACAAAATGCCGCGCTGGTTGAGTGAAGGCATCAGCGTTTACGAAGAGCGGCAGCACAGGGGAAGCTGGGGCGAGCAGATGAAGCCGCGTTATCGCGCCATGATCTTGAACGACGAGGAGTTTACGCCCGTGTCGCAGCTGAGCGGTGCCTTCATGCGTCCCAAGACGCCGGTGCATCTCGGGTTTGCCTACTACGAGTCGTCCCTCGTGGTGCAGTGGCTGGTGGAGAAGTGGGGGCTCGACAAGATGAAGGATCTGCTCGCCGATCTCGCCCGAGGCACGGAAATCAATGCCGCGCTGGCGAAACACTTCGCGCCCATCGAGCGGCTCGACGATCAATTCGCCGGTCACGCTCGGGCCCTGGCGAATGCGGTCGGTCCGCAGGTGGACTGGACCAAACCGAAGGCCGCCGAACTTCGCACCACGGAATCCACCGCCAAGGTCCTCGCCGATAAACCGACGAACTACGACGCCGTCCTGAAATATGCGGAGCACCTCCTCGATGCGGGGCAGTGGGCCGAAGCGAAGAAGCCGCTGGAAAAGCTGATCGAGCTTTATCCCGAGCAGCGTGATCCCGACGGTGCTTACGCCATGCTGGCGAAGGCCCAGCGTGAACTCGGCGAGTCCGATGCCGAGGTTGCCACGCTCACGCGCCTGGCTGAACTGACCCCCGAAGCCACGGGAGCTTTCACTCGTCTCTCGCAAATTTTCTCCGCGCGAAAGGATTGGCTCAAGGTGCTCGATTACGCCGCCCGTTTCCAAGCCGTGAACCCGCTCGCGCCAGATTCGCATCGCATCGAGGCTGAAGCGCATGAAGGGCTCGGTCAGTCCGATGCTGCCATCGCGGCCTATGGCACGATGCTGAAACTCGACCCGCCCGATGTCGCCGAGATTCATTATCGCCTCGCGCGGTTGCTGCACGCGAAACATGACCCAACGGCGAAACGGCACATCCTCCTCGCGCTGGAGGAAGCGCCCCGGTTCCGCGCGGCGCATGAGCTTTTGCTGGAGATCAGCGGTAAATGAAAAGGGCCGCCGTCTTTCTTTTGTTCATGATGCTGGTGCCGGACCTCGTGCAAGCTCAGGACTTCTTTCGTCGCGGACGCTCGCGCGCCATGGATTACTCGAACCCGCGTGGCGAGCAGCACTCGGTCGAGACGCCGGCGTGGACGAATCCGCCCGGGTTTGAAAAAGACGTCTTCACTTTCGTGCGCGTCATCTACGGCACAGCCGGCCGGAACCGCCGGGGCTGGGGCAATCGTTGGACCACCGACTGGCCCGATGCGGACCTGAATCTTGCGTGGCGCATCCAGCAGATGACGTCGATGAAGGTCGATCCGAATGGTCGCTGCATTGAGATTACCGACCCGGAACTGTTCCGCTATCCCTTCATTTACATCGTGGAGCCGGGCGATCTCTATTTTACCGATGAGGACGCGAAAATCCTGCGGCGTTATCTGCTGAATGGCGGATTCCTCATGCTCGACGATTTCTGGGGCGAAGAGGAGTGGGACGGCATGGCCGAAGCGATGCAGACCGTCTTCCCCGACCGTCCGTGGAACGATCTCCCGCGTTCGCATCCCGTCTTCCATTGCGTCTTCGACCTGCCCGAAACCTTGAACCTGCAATGCCCCAATGTCCGGCTCGGCGAGGACAGCCAATACAACGGCGGCATCACCTGGGAACGCCCCGATGCGCAGGAGGTCCACATCCGCGGCATCTACGACGACAAGGGCCGACTCTGCGTCATCGCCTGCCACAACACCGACAACGGCGATGGCTGGGAGCGCGAAGGAGAGAGCCACTACTACTTCAAGGAATTCTCGGAGAAGAAGGCCTATCCCCTCGGTATCAACATCATCTTCTACTCGATGACGCACTGATGCCGGTTTCCGCCTTCCATGTCCTTGGCTGCCCGATTGTCGGATTGTCTCTCCGCCGACTCCGCGCTTCGGTGCGCGTCATCTTCTCCGCATGACCACTCCGCCACCCGTCCCGAACAGCGATCACGAAACGTTTGAAATGCTCCAGGCGGCGAGGCCGCGGATTCTGGCCGAGCTGGGCAAGGCGATCGTGGGGCAGCAGGAAGTCATCGAGCAGATTCTCATCGCGCTGATGGCGGGGGGGCATTGCCTGATCACGGGGGCGCCGGGGTTGGCGAAGACGCTGCTGGTGAAGTCGATCGCGCAGATCTTTCACCTCGAGTTCCGGCGTATCCAGTTCACGCCGGACCTCATGCCGACGGATATCACCGGGGTGGAGATTCTGCAGGAGACGGAGGCGGGACGCGCGCTGCATTTTGTGTCGGGGCCGATCTTCGGAAACATGATTTTGGCGGACGAAATCAACCGCACCCCGCCCAAGACGCAGGCGGCGTTGCTGGAAGCGATGCAGGAACATCAGGTGACAGCGAGCGGGCGGCGGTATGCCCTGCCGGAGCCGTTCTTCGTGCTGGCCACGCAAAACCCGATCGAGATGGAAGGCACGTATCCGCTGCCGGAAGCACAGCTCGACCGGTTCATGTTCAATGTGGTGATCGACTATCTGCCCGAGGCCGACGAGGTGGTTGTGATCCAGCGCACGACGACGAGCGGCGGGCAGAAGATCGAGGCGCTCTTCTCGGGCGAAGATGTGATGCGGTTTCATGAGCTCGTGCGCAAGGTGCCGGTGGCGGAAGATCTCGTGCGCTTTGCCGTGCGGATCGCCGCTGCGACGCGTCCGCGGCAGAGCAGCACCCCGGCGTTTGTGAACGACTGGGTAAGCTGGGGCGCCGGCACGCGGGCGGGGCAATTTCTCACGCTGGGCGCGAAGGCGCGGGCGCTGTTGCAAGGCCGTGCGCATGTGACCCGCGAGGACATCATCGCGCTTGCCGCGCCGGTGCTGCGGCATCGCGTGCTGGTGAACTACCGCGCGGAAGCGGAAGGTGTGAGCGTGGGCAAGGTGATCGAGCGCGTGCTGGCGGAGGTGAAGTAGAGGCGACGGCGATGTCGGGCGGCATGGCTCTGCCTCGCGGCTCTTCGCGCTTGGCGGATGGCAATGGCTCGGCTTGATTCGGCGCCGATGAGCCTGCCGAAATCCGCCTTCCTGCTCCCGGCTGGGATTGCCGCGGCGGCGCTGGCTCTTTTTCTCTGGCCGGTGCCGGAGCCGCCGCCGTTGCCGCCAGTGGAAATGAGCGCGGCTCCCAAACTGCATTTCGCGGCGCACGACGAGCTGGCTGCATCGCCACGTGACGCCTATGCGCCGATTCCGATGCTGCGCGCCCGTCCGGACAGGGCCATCGGAGCGGTGCGTGACCTGGGCGGAGCGGTGAAGGAGAACACGGAACTGCGCGCTTTGAGTGATGAGGAGCGGAAGCAAATCCAGACGGGTCGGATGCGCTTGGAAGAGCAATTCAAAGAGCTGGAAACCGTGGCGGCAAAGACGACTTTCGATGGAGACACTAAAACCGGGCACGTGCGTTTCATCCGCCTCCAAGAGCCCTGCTCCGAGCACCTTGGCGCCTTGTATGATGCAGGCACTGCAGAGGTCGCCAAATTCGCTGACGGCTCTCCTGCGTATGACGCGATGCGGCAGGAAGTAGCGAAACTGGTAGCCGACTATTCGCAGCCACGAGTGCTGTATTGCCACACGAAAACGGATGGCCAATGGGTATGCAGCGTCATCACCGGCAACCCGGAGACCATAAGCGAGCCCGACGAGGAAGGGATGATCAAAGTGGGCGGGGGGCACAAGAATTCCATGATTCAGGGCACTGGCGATATGGCAGCGGATCCAAAGACCGAGCGGTATTGGCATCTGCTCAAGCACTGAACGAGCGCGTGAACTCATCACATCATCCACCGGGTGAAAGCGCAGTCCTGCCGATCGATCCACTGATCGCGCGAGGGATAATCTGCGGGACGGCGCTGCTCTTGCCGCGCGTGATGCCCGGCCTCGCGTGGTGGCCTGGGTATTTGCTCGTGCCCTTGCTGCTCACCATCGGCCTGAGCAGCGCGGTGCCCTCGTGGCGTGGGACATGGCCTGGGTGGGGCCGGAGACGGTGGAGTCGGACAGCTCTGCTGGCAGGACTCGTGGTGGTGTTGCTGGCCTCGGCTGCGTTGGTGCTCTTTCATCACTGGATGCCGGGGCGGGTGTCGATGCTCGCGCGCCTTTTTCCCGCGGAAGTCTGGCGATATCCCGTGCTGGCTGGGGCAGTATTCAGCGTGCTGAATGCCTTTCTCGAGGAAGCCATCTATCGCGGGGTGTTGCACGATGCCGTCGCGACGGCCGCGGGGCCGGGGATGGCGGTATTGCTGACGGCGTTGGCTTTCGGACTTGCGCACTACTACGGCTTTCCCTCCGGGGTAATCGGGGTGGCGATGGCGAGCGTGTATGGGTTGACGATGAGTGGATTGCGGTTGCTGAGCGGCGGATTGTGGCTGCCGGTGCTCGCGCATGCTTGTGCGGATGGAACAATCTGGTGGTTGTTGATGCACGAATTGCCTCGGCCCTGAGGCTGTCGGCTTGCGTGCGCTCGCGTCTTCGCCTTGCCTCGCGAGATGCGCAGTTTGCTCCCCATTCTTCTCTCCTGCACGGTCGCTTCGGCGACTGATCTTAAACCGATCCAATCGGCATCTGTGGCCGAGTGGAAAACGAAGCGGGTCGAGCTGCGGGCCGAATGGGAAAAGGTGCTCGGGAAGTTCCCCGCGGCGCGCGTGCCGCTGGAGGCGAAGTTCGAGGCGGTGGACGATTTTCCAACCTACACGCGGCGCAAGGTGAGTTACGCAATCGAAGACGGTGTGCGCGAGGACGCGGTGCTCTTCGTGCCGAAACCCGCGCCCGCCAAAGCGCCGGCCATCGTCGTCTTTCACCCGACGCTGAAGGCGCACTATGCGCAGGTGGGTGGCTACGATACTTCCGTGCCGGACAAGCTGATGGGGCCGCAACTCGCCGAGCGCGGTTACATCGTTGTCTGCCCGCGCTGCTTCATCTTCGACGATGGCGCCGACTGGAAAGGCAACGTGGCCCGGATGCAGGAGCGCCATCCCGACTGGCTCGGCAGCACGCGCATGACGTGGGACGGAATCCGCGCCGTCGATTTTCTCGAGAGCCTGCCGGAGGTCGATCGCGAACGCATCGGCGCCATCGGCCACTCGCTCGGCGCGAAGGAAGCACTCTATGCGGCCGCCTTCGATGAGCGCGTGAAGGCCGCCGTCTCGTGCGAAGGCGGGGTCGGCCTCGCGCTGAGCAACTGGCACGACGTCTGGTATCTCGGCCCGAAAATTAAAGACCCCGGCTTTGCGCGCGATCATCACGAATTGCTCGCCCTCGCCGCCCCGCGCGCCGTGCTGGTCATCGGCGGCGGCTCGGCCGATGGCGACCCGAGCATTCCCTATCTGGAAGCCGCGCGCCCCATCTATCGCCTTCTCGGCGCGGAGAGAAATCTGCGCTTCTTCAATCACGGCCAGGGGCACAAATACCCGCCCGAAGCTCGCCAGGTGGCAGAGCCGTTTCTCGACGAGTATCTCAAGCGTCCATGAGCCGGCGCTTGCGGTGGACCCGTCGCGCGGCGCTGAAGCTCGGATTGGGCGCGGCGTTTTCATGTTCGCTCGGGCGGGCGGAAGATTCGGTCTCCCGCGCCGAAGCGGCCCATGGTGAGGTCTGGCGTCGTTTCATCGATTCCCGCAGCGATGTGCTGCTACACTACGCGGGCTTGAAGGGAGAGGTGGTGTGGCCGACGCCGGACGAATGCGCCGCGGCGAAACCGAGTGCCATGAGCTGGTCCACCCCGATCGAGGACGGCCCGTTTTTCGGTGGACTTTATCTCGATGGCTTGTGCAACCGCTGGCGCGTCCGTGGCGATGAGGAAGCCGCCGCGAAGGCGCGCCGGATCGCGGCGGGTCTGATGCGACTGGCCGACGTCAGCGATACGCCGGGCTTTGTCGCGCGCGGTTTTGCCGCGGATGGACACAGCCACTACGCCGCGAGTTCGGAAGACCAGGTCTTCCCGTGGTTCTACGGTCTGTGGCGATATCTCCAGACGGGTCTGGCGCCGGTCGCCGACGCAGCGCGCATTCGCGAGCGGTTGATCGCTACGGTGCGTGCGGTCGAAGATCATAGCTGGCGCGTGCCCTGCGACCCGCCGGGCTTTGGTTTTCGCGGCGATTTCACCCGGCCTCACGCGCACGATGCGGCGCGCTTTCTCTTTCTCCTGCGCGTCATGCATCATCTTACGGGAGATGCCGTCTGGCTGGAGAAATATCGCCAACGGCTCGACGAATCCGTCGGGAAAGAACCGCGGTCGCGACGTGAGATCTGCGCAGCGGGGCTTGAGTTTGGGCCACCCGAACGCCCGGACAGCTATGTGTGGACCCAATCGATGTCGCAGGCCGCGTTGCGCGGCTTGGCGGAACTGGACGCCGAGCCGGCGTTTCGCGCGGGGCTCGCGGCCTCCGCTCGCAGTGCCGCACCGCACCTCGCCCGGGCCGATGCCTTCTCCCGCGACAATGACCTGCGCTTCGATGTGGACTGGCGCTTCCTGAATGACTCGTGGCAGCCGCAGCGAAACTGCGAGGAAGCCATCGCCCACGCCCGTCGGTTGCTCGCACTTTGGGCCGAACATAACCCCCGCAGCCCTTACGAAGACGACACGGTCCGCGAACCGCTCTTCGCCGCTTGGGTGATCTCCCTGGCCGACTCCACTTCGCATCGCGCTGAGACCGACCGATTGCTGGCGCGCTACGATTGGGCGCGCCTCTACACTTCGACCTTCTTTATTGCGGTCAACCTCGCCTACGAGCCGCATCGGGCGTCGTCTCTCTAGTGAGCTTGCTCCTTTGGAACATCCGAAGCGGACTGCCCGACGGGTTCGGAGGGGATCTCGTTTCTGATGGAAAGCACAGTTCTCGTTAGTTCTGCGAATGGACGCCGGCTTTTGCGGCCCTGAAATGAGCCCGGAATTGGCGAAATCCTGAGAGCTCCAGGAAGCACAGGTTTTCTCGTTTTTGGAAGTTCCTCGCTTCTCTCCGCGCCCGTTTGACGGGTTCAGAGGCGACGGTTGTGTCAAAAATGCGCCTCCCGATTAAAAAATGCGTGCATTTCCCGAGCATCTCCCCTAGAACGCGCGCGGCTAAACGCCCCTGCCACAGTTGGCACGGCTATAGCTTTTATAGTTTGTGTGAAACGCACAATCCTTCTCATCGCAACCAGCTTCGCCCTCGCTGTTTTCGGTCGCGCCGATACCGGTTCTGACCTGATCGCTGAGATGAATCTCGCCCGCACCCAGCCGCAGGCTTACGCCCAGATCATCGCCTCCCGCGGTCCGGCGTTGAATCAGGACCCGAAGATGGTGCAGGAAGCCGTCCGTTTTCTCCAGAAGCAGCGCCCCCTCGGCGCGCTCACCCAGAGCACCGGCCTCACCCAGGCGGCGCTCACCCACGTGCTCGATACCGGCGCCCGCGGCATCAAGGGTCACCGTGGCAGCGATGGCAGCAATGTTTCCAACCGCGCCGACCGCTTCGGCCGCTGGGATGGCCGCGTCGGCGAGAATATCTTTTACGGTCGTGTAAACGCCCGCGACGCGATCGTGGCTCTCATTATCGATCAGGGTGTGAGCGATCGTTATCATCGCCGCAACATCTTCGAGGCTGGCTTCCGTTTCGCCGGGGCCGCCGCTGGCGCCCACGCTGGTTATGGCGCGATGTTCGTGACCGATTTCGCCTCCACGTATCGCGAGGGTGGCAATCGCACGGCGGGTCTGTAAGGGACGCTGGGAGCGGGACGGTGTGGCCAGGTTGGATCAGGTCGGATTAAGCTGGATTTCCTCTGAAGGGCGCGTCGCCCGTGGGCTCCCGAGCGCTTTCTCTGTGCCCCTCGGCGGCGGGTGAGGATTCCCGCCCTGCAAAACGAACCTTGATTTACCTTAATCGAGCTTGATTCAGGGGTGGTCCGTGTCTCTGGCAACGGACCGGAAGCGAGCCGCCGCTCGAACGGATCGGATGTTTCCTTTCTCGACCCGGATCAACTTGGATTAAGCCGGATTGCCTCTGTAACTCGGTTCTCCCGAACCGAGCGTGCCGTCCATCGCAAAAACGGGAAATCTGGCTCGGGAGAGCCGAACTCCTTTCCGCTCTTTCCCCCTGCTTTTCAAAGAACCCGTGCCTCGCCGACGCAGTCCGGCTGAGGCACTCCTCCGCACGCAGGCCTGACTATCGGCTACCAAGTCGGATCGCACAAACGCGCGGTTCGTCCGGTGTCGTGAGTTCGATGCTTCGCAAAGGTTCGCTCCATTCCGGCAGCGCCACTGGTGTTCCGGTGGAAGAGCGCCCTGAAATGCGACGCCCGGCGATGAGCCGGCTTTCGATTTTCGAGGGATGACACACCGAGATTTTCGAATCCGAATCGAGCCTCCGCAGTGCCGCCGGTGGCGTAGCCGCAACGCGTTGGCTCCCCGACGGCCGTGAGCATCGCCCCCGACCAGAAAGGCGAGCGGGCGGAATCGAAGCCCCGGCTCCCGCGCCTCCGAGAATTTTTCTTTGCCCCCGTCGAAGCTGCGTCGCTGGCGGTCTTTCGCATGGCGTTCGGTGCCGTCATGGCCTGGGAAGTATTCCTCTATTTCCGGAATGGCTGGATCGCGGAGTATTGGATGCAGCCCGCGTTTCATTTCACCTATCCCGGGTTTGGCTGGGTCGCGCCGTGGCCGGGCGAGGGGATGTATTGGCACATGGCGGCCCTGGGAATTCTCGCGGTGCTGATGATGGTCGGGTTGTTCTACCGGGCGAGCGCCGTGCTGTTTTTCCTCGGGTTTACTTACACGTTCCTCCTCGAACACACGCGGTATCTGAATCACTTCTACTTCGTCTGCCTGGTCAGCCTGCTCATGATCTTTGTGCCGGCGCACCGGGGCTGGTCGCTCGATGCCCTGCGCCGGCCCGCCCTGCGCCACCGCGTGGTGCCGAGGTGGTCCCTCTGGCTGCTGCGCTTTCAACTCGGCGTCGTTTACGCCTACGCCGGCGTCGCGAAGCTCTCGAGCGATTGGTTCAACGCGCGCCCGCTGACCCTCTGGCTGCACAGACTCGCCGATACCCCCGCGATCGGCTTTCTCTTCGAGCGGTCCGAGACGTTTCATGCCGTCTCCTGGGCCGGGCTCGCTTTCGATCTGCTCATCGTCCCCGCCCTGCTCTGGAAACGCACGTGCCCCTTCGCCTTCGCCGCCGCTGTCGCCTTTCACGCGACGAATTCCTTCCTGTTCACGATCGGCATTTTCCCATGGCTCTCCATCGCCATGACGACCCTCTTCCTCGAACCCGACTGGCCGCTGCGCCTCGCGCGAAAACTCGGCCTGCCCGGCGCGCCCCTGGGCGTCGGTTCGCCCTCGTCCTCCGTCGCGTCCACGCCAGCGAGGTCTTGCTCCGGGCGGAATTGGACGCTGTTTCTCCTGGGCACTTACGCCACGTTCCAACTCCTCTTCCCGTTGCGCCACTGGCTCTATCCCGGCGATGTCGCCTGGACGGAGGAAGGTCACGAATTTTCCTGGCGCATGAAACTGCGCGACAAAAAAGGCGCCGCGCAATTTGAAGTCACCGCCCCCTCGACCGGCGCCATCTGGCTCGAAAACCCCGCCGCCTATCTCAAGCCCTGGCAGGCCGAAAAGCTCCCCGGCCGCCCCGAGTTACTCCGCCAGTTCGCCCACCACCTCGCCACCCTCCACGCCCGCCGCCTCGGCCACCCGGTGGAAGTCCGCGTTTACACCCAGGTCCGCCTCAACGGCCACCCTCCACGCCCCATTATCGACCCCACCGTGGACCTCGCAAAACAACCCTACCGCCTTGCCCCCGACACCTGGATCACCGGGCGAGAATCATCACACACGCGCTGACTCCGGCGACGTGCCCGCGATTTTTCGGTTACGCATTCGGGCCGCACGAAGCATCAGTCTCCCCACGGTAGCGGAGGCCGCATTTCCTCTCGCGTCTCCCCGTGAATCGGCATTCGATCGAACCCATGCCCTACGTTCTCATCATTCACGAGGTGGCCGACTATCCCGCGTGGAAAAAAGTCTTCGACTCCGCCGCCTCCATTCGCCGGGCGGCTGGGGAGAGATATTATCAGGTCCTCCGGTATGAACACGATGCCAATCGCATCGTCCATTTCTCGGCGTGGACTTCACTCGCCGACGCGCAGCGTTTCTTTGAATCGCCCGAGCTCGTGCGCATCCGGGCGGAAGCCGGGGTGAAGGCGCCGGAGTTCATCTACCTGGAGCAACTCGAAGCCGGCACTTTGTGAGCCGCCGCCAGGCTGGAGACAGCCCCGTCAGGGCCGCGCCGCGTTCGATGACGATGAAACCTCTGCGCCCGTCGAGTCCTGACAAATTACCCGCGCAAGTTGGGTGGCGCGCATTGCTGCGCAGCGGCTGACCGTTGATGGATTTTGCCGGTGCTGAGTTATTTCTGGCATGGACATACCTTTGGCCAGTGGGGCTGGAGTTTGATCGGGCTGGCCACTGCGTTGGGCTTTGCAGCGGTGTTCTGGCAGGGCATCCTCACCCACACGACCGAATGCAATAGCAGTGTTTACCATCGCTCCCGGCAGCCGGTTCGCTACTGGCTCACACTCCTGGTATGGCTGGGAGGTTATGGCCTGTGCACGGCGAGCCTGCTCTGGGCCGCGAAATCGTGAGCGGACCGACAGAAGTTCGGGCCAGGATATGGTTTCCGGGACCCGGCAGTGCATCGGGCTGTGGATGCTTTCGCACACAACCCGGCTGGTTTGAACCGTGTCCGCTGGCTGGTGTTCGGACTCGCCGGCGCCTTGTTTTGTTTCGCTTGATTCAATTGCTGCGGGCGGGGCGGAGATCGTAGCAGGAGAGGGTGTCGTGGTAGCGGAGGTAGAGGCGGGCGTGGAGGATGACGGGGTGGGCCCAGGCGTCGCGTTTGGCTTCGGCGAGGCGGAAGTGGCCGTGTTCGTGGAACTGGGTGGGGCCGGCTTCGAGGAGGCGCATCCAGCCGTCTTCGCAGAGGGCGTAGAGGCGGCCATCGGCCAGCAGGGGGGCTCCTTTGACCCACTCGGAGTTTTGGTAAACGATGGCGCCGGTGGTGGCGCTCATCGCGGCCCAGCCTTTGCGGGCGCCGTAGAAGCTGCCGATGAGTTTGTCGCCGACCGGGACGAGGCCGCCTTGCAAGGTGTCGAGCGAGCTGGTCCAGCCGTCGGTGACGCCGATGGGGGCGTCCGGGGTGAGTGGTGGTTGGAGGTGGAAGAGCGCGCCGTCCCGGCCGAGGGGGGCGGTCATGAAGACGCCGTTGCCGATGAGGGCGGGTATGGTGGAAATGGCCTGGTAGGTGGTGGGGAAACGGCGGGTCCACTGGAGGGCGCCGGTCTGTGCGTCGGCGCAGTAGAGATGACGCTGCGAACAGCCGAGGATGAGGCGGCGGCCGGCGAAGTGGATGAGTTGCGGCGAGACGTAGCTGGCATTTTCCACGGAGCCGTCCCCGGCGGTGTCCGTGAGGGGCGCGCTCTGCCAAAGGACAGCGCCGGTTTCTTTGTCGAGCGCGACGAGGAGTGCCTGGCTGCCGCCGGCGGTGACGAAGACGGCGCGTTCGTCCACGAGGAGACATTCGCTCAAGCCCCAGGTGATATTTTTGCCGCCGAACTGGGTAAGCACGTCCACGGCCCAATGCTCCCGGCCGGTGGTCGCATCGAAGCAGCCCACGCGGCCGTGCGCATTCAGGAGGTAAAGCCGGCCAGCGCTGAAGGTGGGCGTGGCGCGGGCGCCGCGAAATTGCTGATTCCACGAGCCGCCGTGGGCGACGTTCCAGACCGGCTGCCCTTGCAGGTCGAGCGCGAAGAGGCGCAGCTCGCCCTCGACATCGCCGGTGAGGTAGATGCGATCGCCTACGACGATCGGTGACGACCAGCCGCGGCCGAGGTTTCCCACCGACCAGAGCTGCTTCGGTCCGCCCTCGGGCCAGCTCGGCAGGAGGTTGCGTTCGTCGCTCACGCCATCGCGCCGCGGTCCGCGAAACTGCGGCCAGCCCGGCTCGGGCGACGCGATGATCTGCGCGGTGGGCGGCGCGGGCTGGGAGCTGTTGGCGAAGCTCAGCCCGGTGAGGGCGAGGAAACCAAGGATGGCGAGCGAGGCGGGAGGCATGGGGAGCTGCGAGAATGACCTAGCACGGAGAGCGGACTTGGAGGGAGAAAACCGGCGACCGTGGGTTGATAGCAGGACGGGAGGACAAGATGGGATCAACCGCCGGCCACGAAGTCGGAAACCTCATCGGCGAGGCTGGCGAGAAAGGCAGGGCGATGGGGAAATGGGTCTTCGATGCCGGGGGGAAGGTCGTGCATGAAGGTGAAGTGGCTGGCGCCTTCGATGGGGCGGACTTCTACCGAGGTGCGGGGGGCGAGCGTTTGGCGAAGGAACTCGGCTTGAGCGGGTGGGGTGATGGGATCGTGGGTGCCGACCCATGCGACGATGGGGGTGTGGACGGAATCCAGAGCGCCGGGAGCGCGGAAAAAATCGGTAGTGGGGGCGAAGAGAGCGAGGCGGGAGAAGGGCAGCGGGGTGGGGCGGGAAATCCGCTGGCGGGCAAGTGTCCAGGCGTGGGCTCCGGCGAGCACGAGGAGGAGGGTGGCGCCGATGGAATGGCCGACCCCGGCGAGGGGAATGGCGGGCGGGGCGAAGGATTGCACGGCGAGTTCGAGGCGGCGGGCGCGGGTCTGGAGGTCTTCCTCGCGGGGGATCGTGGGCATCAGGTCGAAGTGCGGGGCGACGACGGTGCAGCCTTGCTCGGCGAGATGGTGCAGGAGCGGGAGATGACGAGCAGGTTGCCCACCGCGGCCGACGGCGAAGAGGATGGTGCGGACTGGGGAGGGAGACTCAAAGACGGTGACTTGGAACGAGGCCGGGCCGTCGGGCAGATGAGAAGTATAGCAGCGGAAGGCGTCGGCCATGGAGGATGGCATGTTGCGCGAGGGGATGTCGGCATCAAGGGACGGATGGAAATCGGACAAGCGGACGAGTGCGTCTTTCTGCTGATGAGCGCACGGCGATTCTGCCGGCTTGCCCGGTGCTGGGAACTCGTTAGGCCTGCCGCCATGCACACCCACCCTGTCATCTCCTCCTCGGTCGAAATCCTCGAATCCCGCATCGCTCCGGCGACGCTCACGGGGCGAGTCGTCACTTACACCGATCTCGATGGCGACACCGTCACAATCAAGTTTTCCACCGGCACGGTGGCCAAGACCCAGTTCACCTTCACGGATCCTTTCGACACCACCGGGCCGCAGATGCTGCGGACGATCAATATCGACGGGCTGGCCGACTTCACGGGCGCGGACATCAGCGTGACCGTGAAGGCGGCGGCGGGTGGCGATGGATTGACGGCCATCGATTTCATCAGCGCGGCGGGGGTGGACCTGGGCAAGGTGAGCGTGGCGGGCGATCTCGGGCAGATTTCGGCCGGGTCCGATTCCGGCAAGGTGGCGCTGAAATCGCTGTCGGTTTCCTCGATGGGCCTTTACCGGGTCGGGTCAGCGGCGAGCGCGATCAAAGGCAGCGTTGGCAGTTTCACCGTGAAGACGGACGTGTTCAGCTCGCTGATTACGGTGTCCGATGCGTCGAGTGCGTCGAATGGCAAAATCGGCGCGATCTCGATCGGCGGATCGTTGACGAACGGATCGATCCTCCAGACGAGCGGGGCGATGGCTTCGCTGAAGGTCGGGGCCTCGGTCACGAACGGCTCGAACATTACGGCGGGCACCGGAATCGGGCCGATTTCCATCGGCCTCGATGTAACGAATAGCGGAACGATCACGGCGACCACGGGGGACATCGGCGCGCTCAACATTCACGGCTCGGTGAACAACGGCAGTTCCGTCGTCAGCACGGCGGGCAAAGTGGGGAACGTCAAGGTCGGCGGCAGTGTCGCGGCAGGGGGACGAATTGCCGCGTTTACCGACCTCGGCACGGTGACGGTGACGGGCAGTGTGAAGGACGGCGGACAGGTCACCGCAGGAGGCAAGATCGGCACGGTGAAAGTCGCCAATATGAGCGGTGGGGGCGCGATCGCGGGGAACGGGGGCGTGGGTGCCGTGACCATCGCGGATTTCCTGATCAATGGTGCCGCGATCACGAGTGCCACCGGCAGCATCGGCGCGGTGAAAGTGGGCGGCGACTGTCTCGCGGGCGGTGTGATCAGCGGAGCGACGGGCGTCGGGATAGTCTCGATCGGGGGAAACCTGGGCGGAGCGGTGGTCAGTTCCGCGGGCAAAATCGCGGGGCTCAAAGTCAAACTTGGCGTGATCGCCGGCGGCACCGCGAGTGGCCGCGACGGAGTCGGTGCCGTCAGCATCGGCGGCGACTTCGGCGGCATCGTCACGAGCAACCTGGGGAGTGTCGGAGCCGTTAAAATCAAGGGCAACCTCGTCGCCGGCAATCTCAGCGGAGAAACCGGCGTTGGCGCGGTCACGGCCAGCGGTGGCGGCTCGCTGACGATCAGCAGCAACAGTGGAGCGGTCGGTGCGGTGAAAGTGGGCGGTTCGTTGTTTGGAGCGATCGCGGCGAAAACCGGCATCACCTCGGTGACCGTGGGCGACGATCTGGTCGGCACGGCGATCGCCTGCAGCGCGGGTCCGATTGGGTCGGTCAAGGTCGGCCTGAACATGACGGGAGCCAACATCGCCAGTTCGAGTTCCGTGAAATCCGTAACCGTGGGCGGCAACGTGACCGGCGGTGGGATTTTCGCCGGCGCGACCGGCACTCCCACCGACGCCACCATCGGCGCGATCACGGTGGGGGGAAATTGGACCGCGGCCAGCGTCTCCGCGGGCATCCGCGATGTGATGAGCGACGGCTTCGGCAACGCCGACGATGTGAAGCTCGCGACCGGTGTTTCCAAGATAGCAAGTATCGTCATCAAGGGCACGGTAGTCGGCACGGCCGGCAACGGCAGCGATCGCTACGCGTTCACCGCGGCAAGCATCGGTTCTTTCAAAGTGAATGGCCAGTCCGTCCTGGGGACAGTCAACCCGACCCCGCTGACGCCTTACACGAACGACGTGATCATCAAGCTGCTCTAAGCGCGGAGGCCGGCTCGGCCTCACTCCCCCATCTTCACCGCATACCGGGCGGAACGGACGACAGGTCCGTTTCGTCCCGTTTGCCGGGATCACTTGCGGGCGCTTGATTGGCGCGGCCTTTATTGCTGGGTCACTTTCTGGTGCAGTTCATGGACCTTGGCAGCGATGCGGTCTTCGACGTCTTCGGCCCAGCCGGCGGCGGCTTCATAACCGCCCTCCTTCAGCACCCGCAGGCTGGGGACGTAGCCAGCGTAGTCGTTGGAATAGCCGGCGACCCAGACGCCCGCGTCGGTAGCGAATTCGCGTTTGAAGCGCAGCGAGTAGTCCACCACCACTTCGCTGCCGAGGGTGATGAAGGTAAGATCCTTGCCAAGGGCGATGACTTGCACGGGGTAGTCGTGCTCGGGGCGGCCCGGTTTGGCATAGGCGAGTTTGATTTCCTCATACGCGGCGCGGATGGGACCGCTGACGGGGCGCGGGTTCACGGTGAGGGCCATCTCGACGGCGTTGGAAAGCGAGCGACCGTGCTGCATCGCGAGCTCCAGATCGGTGATGCCGGGCACGACATCACTCCGGCGCGGGTAGGGGTTTTGATCGCCGCCGCAACCCATGAGGAAGAGCGCGGTGAAACCGGGTCGGTGTTCCTGAAGATACTCCTGCGCGAAGCCGGCGTAGTCGCCACACCAGTTGTAAAAGCCGAGCGAGGTGTTGTGGCAGGCGTAGCCGAAAAGCGTCGCGCGCAAGGTGCCATCGGGCGCTTCGATGCGGAGCGCGGGGACTTCGTGATCGACGGGGCCGTTTGGGTTGGGGGCTTTGTTCGCGTTCGGGTCGTCCGCGGGCAGGGTGTAATCGCGGCGGCGATTCATGGCGAAACCGCAGCGCGCTTTGTTCCAGGTGATTCGCGCGGGTTGCAGGTCGGCGAGAGATTTGCCAATGAGAGCCACGAGGTCGTCCTGCAATTTCTGGGTGTATTCCCACGCGTCCTTGGTGCGCGGGTTTTCGAGATCTTTTTCCGTAACCGGCCCGCTGCGGAGGCCGGGACCGCTGTGGGTGTGCGAGGCGTTCAGGACGAGATTCGCCGGTGGAAGATGAAACTCTTTTTCCGCGCGCTCGGCGACGAAATGCCGGACGGGCTGCGACACGCCAATGAGGTCGAGCGTGACGAAGACGAGGCGATTGCCCTGTTCGTCCTCAAGGGCAAGAGCCTTGGCGAAGAGGTCCTGCACCTTGCCCTCGGCGGGTTTTTTGCGCGCGGCGTAACCGGCCATCCAGAGGAGCTTCTGCGGAGTGATGGTGATCGTGGCGGCCCCGGCTTTCCAATTCGCGGGAACGTGCGGAGCGAGGGGCTTGACCGGAGCAGGTGTGGAAAGCGGCGTGGCACCGGGAGGCGGTGCGCTGAGGGTAAGAGTAGTGAGCGCGAACGCGGCGGTGAGCGGAGCGAGGAGGGGACGGAGGGGCATGGTGGGGCGGTGAGGGCTGTCTGCGATAACCCGCGGGGCGCTGCGCTCTCTTCGCCTTTTTCTTCATCCTCATCTTTTTCCGGCGCTGGCCCGCGTGCTTGACGACAGGAAGGGATTGCGCTGCCGGAAGTCTGCGGACGGGGCGTGAGGGTGTCCGTGCTTTAATGCGCCGTCGGGGCGGGCTCGCTCGTTGGAGCCGGAGCGGCAGGAGGCGCGGGCTTTTTGCGGGAGCTGATTTTTTCGACGAGGTAGAAGAGGACGGGGATGAGGAAGATGGCCAGGAAGCTGGCGGCAAGCATGCCGCCGATGACGACGTAACCCATGACCTGGCGGGAGAGGCCGCCGGCGCCGCTGGCGGTGGCGAGCGGGACGCAGCCGAGGATGAAGGCGAAGCTGGTCATGAGGATGGGGCGCAGGCGCAGCTTGGCCCCGGCGAGAGCGGCTTCGGAAAGCGAGAGCCCTTTCTCGTGTTCCATCTTGGCGAACTCGACGATGAGGATGGCGTTCTTCGCGGCGAGACCGATGAGCATGACGAGGCCGATCTGCGCGTAGATGTTGTTTTCGTAGTGGCCCACCATCAGGCCGGCGAACGCGCCGCACACCGCCACGGGCACGCTGAGCAGCACGCTGAAGGGCAGGCTCCAGCTTTCGTATTGCGCCGCGAGGATGAGGAAGACGAAAAGGAGCGAGAGCGCGAAGATGGTGCTCGATGAGACGCCTTCCTGAGCGCGCTTTTCCTGGTAGCTCATGCCCATGTAGGCGTAGCCCATTTCGTTCGACATGGTCTGCGCAAAGACTTCCTCCAGCGCTTTCATGGCCTGGCCGGAGCTGTAGCCGGGCGCGGGGGTGACGTTGATCTGTGCGCTGCGGTAGAGGTTGTAGCGCATGGTAAATTCCGGGCCGCTGATCGGCTTCGCATTCACCACGGCACTGAGCGGAACCATGGCGCCGGTTTTGTTTTTCACGAAGAACTGGCCGACCTGATCGGCGTTGGTGCGGTAGTCGCCCTCGGCTTGCACGAAGACCTGCCACTGCCGGCCGAAGCGGTTGAAGTAATTCACGAAGTAGCTGCCCATGAAGGTCTGCAGCGTCTGATAGACGGAGCTGAGCTCGAGGTTTTGCTTCAGCGCCTTGTCGCGATCGACGTTCATGAACACCTGCGGCACGGCGGGCGAAAACATGGGCGTGACGCCGGTGAGTTCCTTGCGTTCACGCGCGGCAGCGGTGAATTTGGCGACATTCTCCGCGAGGAATGCGATGTCTTTGCCCGCACGATCCTGGAGCAGGAAGGTGACGCCGCCGCTCGTGCCGATGCCGGGAATGGCGGGAGGCGAAAAGGCGAAGGCGCGTGCGCCGGCGACCTGGTAAAACGCGGCGTTCACGTGTTTGAGGATGGCGTTGTATTGCTCCTCGGGCGCCTTGCGTTTGCTCCATTCCTTGAGCGAAACGAAGAAGATGCCGCTGTAGGTGGTGTTGACGCCGCTGAGGAAGTTCAGGCCGGTGACGGTGGTGTAGTATTCGACGCCGGGGGTGTTTTTGAGCACCTCCTCGCACTGCTTCATGACTTCGTCGGTGCGCTGGAGCGAAGCGGCATCCGGCAGGATGACCTGCGCGAAAAAGTAGCCCTGGTCTTCCTCGGGCAGGAAGCTGCCGGGGATGCGTTTGCCGAGTGCGCTGGAGAGGACGACGACACCGCCGAGGATGATGACGGCGATGATCGATTTGCGGATGAGGAAATGGCAGGAAGTGACGAAGCCATTCGTGGCGACGCCGAAGACGCGGTTGAACCAGTCGAAGAACCGCTGGAGCAGACCGCGGCTCTTTTGCTTTGGGCGCAGAAGCATCGCCGCGAGGGCCGGAGAGAGAGTGAGCGCGTTGAACGCGGAGATGGCCATCGACACGGCGATGGTGACGGCGAACTGCTGATACAGTCGCCCGGTGATGCCGGGGATGAACGCGGTCGGCACGAAGACCGCGGCAAGCACGAGCGCGATGGCGACGACCGGACCGCTGACTTCCCGCATCGCCTTCAGGGTGGCTTCCTTCGGCGAGAGACCGTGCTCGATGTGATGCTCGACCGCTTCGACAACGACGATGGCGTCATCGACGACGAGGCCGATGGCGAGCACGAGGCCGAAGAGGGAGAGCGTGTTCACGGTGAACCCGAAGATTGGGAACAGCGCGAAGGTGCTGACGAGCGACACCGGCACGGCGAGCAGCGGGATGAGCGTGGCGCGCCAGCCTTGCAGAAAGACGAATACGACGAGGATGACGAGCAGGAGCGCTTCGACGAGGGTGTGCTGGATTTCGACCATGCCTTCGGTGACGGCGAGGGTGGTATCGAGGCAGGTGACGTATTCGAGATCGGCGGGGAATTTCTCCGCGAGCCGCTGCATCGTTTTTTTGGCGGCATCGGCGGCGGCGATGGCATTGGAGCCGGGGAGCTGGTAGAGCGAGATGAGCGCGGCGGCCTTGCCGTTGAGGCGGCCGCGGATGGCGTAATTCTGCGCGCCGAGTTCGATACGGGCGACGTCTTTCACGCGGAGCATGGAGCCGTCGGCATTGGCGCGCACGACGATCTCGCCAAACTCTTCGGCGGTCTGCAACCGGCCCTGGGCGCGGACGGCGTAGGTGAATTCCTGGCCCTTTGGAATCGGCTCGCCGCCGACGGTGCCAGCGGGATTCACCGTGTTTTGCGCCTGCACGGCTTGGAGGATTTCGGGAATGGTGAGGCCGAGCTTGGCGAGCTGGTCGGGCTTCACCCAGATGCGCATGGCGTATTGGCCCGCGCCGAAAACCGTCACGCTGGCGATGCCTTTCACGCGGGTGAATTCGTCGTTCAGGTTGATGTTCGCGTAGTTCGCCAGGAAGATGTTGTCGTAGGTTCCTTTCGGCGAATAGAGCGCGAACATGACCAGCGGCGCGGAGGTCGATTTCTGCACCGTGACGCCGAACTTGGTGACGTCCTGCGGGAGCTGCGAATTCGCCTGGTTGGCGCGCATCTGCGAGAGGATCTGGTCGGTGTTGACGTCGGTGCCGACCTCGAAATTCACCGTGAGCTTGAGCGTGCCGTCGTTGGCGTTGACGGACGACATGTAGTTCATGTTGTCCACGCCGCTCATCTGCTGCTCGATGGGTGTGGCGACGGATTGCTCGACAGTGAGCGCGTCGGCGCCGGTGTAGGTGGTCTTCACCTGGATTTCCGGCGGCACGATGTCGGGGAACTGCGCGACGGGCAGGCGCGTGTAAGTGATCGCGCCGATGATCGTCATCACGATGGAGATGACCATCGCGACGATGGGGCGGTTGACGAAGAAGCTGGCCATGGCGCGTTATTTGGCGGCGGGTTGCGCAGCGGGCGGAGCGCTGGCGGCCGGAGCCGGAGCGGCGGGAGGCGACCACGGCTTCGCGTTGACGGGTGCGCCGGTCTTCACTTTTTGCAGACCTTCGACGATGACCTTTTCGCCGGGTTGCAGACCCGAGGTGACGACCCAATCGGAGCCGGTGCGCGCGCCGACTTTCACGGGGCGAATCTCCGCGGTGCCATTCGCGGCGACCACGCCGAGCTGGTAGTTGCCCTGCACTTCGGCCACGGCGCGTTGGGGAACGACGACGGCGTCCTTCAGCACTTCGGCTTCGATGCGAGCGCGGGCGAAGAAACCGGGCCGGAGGATGTTGCCGGGATTGTGCAGGAGGGCGGTCACGAGAATGGTGCCGGTGGAGGCGTTCACCTGGCGATCGACGGAGAGGAGCCGCGCTTTCTGCGGGAAGCCGGAGCCGTCGGCGAGAATGAGCTCGATGCGCTCGGGGCGTTCCTCCAAGGGGACTTTGAGCGTGCCTTGCGCGCGAGGCATGGCCGCGAGGTAGTCGGCTTCGCTGACGGGGAAGAGAACCTTGATGGGGTCGAGCGTGGAAACCGAGGTGAGCACCGTGCTGCTGGCGGTGCCGACGAGATCGCCGATCTGCGCTTGCGCGATGCCGGCGATGCCATCGACTGGCGAAGTGATGCGGCAGAAATCGAGGTTCAGCTTCGCCTGCTCGACGTTCGCTTCGAGCGCTTTTACCTTGGCGACGTTGGCTTCGTTGAGCTGGGTCTTATTGGTGAATTCCTTTTCGGCGATCACCTTTTTGTCGAAGAGCTCCTTGTTGCGCTCGAAATCCGCCTGTGAGGCGACCTGCAGTGCCTTGCCCTGCTCGAGTGCGCTCTTCGCCTCAGCGAGGGCGGCTTCGAAGGGGCGCGGATCGATTTCGAAGAGAAGGTCGCCTTTCTTCACGAGCGAACCTTCGGCGTAGTCGCGCTTGAGCAGGTAGCCGGTCACGCGGGCGCGAATCTCCGCGTTTTCCGAACCATCGAGCGTGCCGATCCAGTCCCGATAGACGGGCACGTCGCGAGTCGCAGCGGGCGCTACGAGGACATCGGGTGGTGGCAAGGCTTTGGGGGCTTCCTGTCTCTCGCAGGCTGGAAGGAAGAGAGCGCCGGCGGCAAGGGCGGCGAAATGAAAGCGGAGTCGAGTGTCCTGAGGCATGATGAGAAAAAACGTATGTCCGCTTTTATGACAGGGCGTGGGAATGAGGGCGAGTGTTACCTTTCCCTCCAGGCTGGGTGAGTTTGGGAACGAACCAAGGGGAGGTGAGACACATGAAGAGGAGGACCTTGCCTTTTGCCTGACACTCCGCGCTCGACAGGGCCGGGAGTGCGCGGCAAGCTGTCCGTTCCAATGCCTTCCGCTGCCCGTCGTTCTGCCAAAAAGACCAAGTCGCTTAAGCCTCGTTATCGTCGGATCGTGCTCAAACTGAGCGGTGAAGCGCTGAAGGCGAAGGGGTCGCAGGACAATATCTCGCCCGAGATCGTCGCTGCAGTGTGTGAACAGATCAAAGAGGTGCACGCCCTCGGGGTGCAGATCGCCATCGTCATCGGCGGTGGGAACATCTGGCGCGGGCTGAGTGCGAGTCATCGCGGCATGGAGCGGACGACGGCGGATTACATGGGGATGCTGGCCACGGTCATCAACGGACTGGCGCTGAAGAGCGGGCTCGAGGCGATGGGACTCGAAGCGCGGGTGCACACGGCCATTCGCATGGATGCGGTGGCGGAGCCGTTTATTCGCAATCGCGCGGTGCACCAGATCGAGAAGGGGCACATCATTATTTTTGTCGCCGGCACCGGGAATCCGTTTTTCTCGACCGATACGACCGCGGCACTCCGAGCCAACGAAATCGGGGCCGAGGTCATCCTGAAGGCCACGAAAGTCGATGGCATCTATACCGCCGACCCGATGAAGGACCCGAAGGCGACCCGCTACGATCACGTGACCTACAGCGAGTGCCTCACCAAGCGGCTCAACGTGATGGATAGCACGGCGTTCAGCCTCTGCCAGGATAACAAGATGCCGATCATCGTCTTCGATATGATGGCCCCGCATAACATCCGCAACGTCATCTGCGGCTCGACCGTCGGCACGCTTGTCACGGCCTGAAATTTTGAATTCTTAATTTTTCTTTCTTAATTTCCCACATGGACCCTGACGAAATTCTCATGAACACGGAGGAGGCGATGGAAAAGGCGGCGCACTACCTCCAGCACGAAATGTCCACGATCCGCACCGGCAAGGCCTCACCCGCGCTGGTGGAGAACATCGATGTGGAGGCCTACGGCTCGCAGATGAAGCTCAAGCAGCTCGCGCTGATCAGCACGCCGGAGCCGCGACTCGTGGTCATCCAGCCGTTCGACATGAGCACCGTGCAGGCGATCGAAAAAGCCCTCAAGGAATCGAGGATCGGCATCAACCCGAACGTCGATGGCAAGATCATCCGCCTGCCGATTCCCGCGCTCACCGAAGAGCGCCGCCGCGAGCTGGTGAAGAATATCAAGCAGATGGCCGAAGAAGCGCGTGTGCGTGTCCGCGGGGCGCGTCGCGACGGGCTCGAGGCGCTGAAAAAAGCGCAGAAGGGCGGCGGCATCACCGAGGACGACCTCGAACGTTACGAAAAGGATGTGCAGAAGTTCACCGACGATTTTGTGAAGAAGATCGACGACTCGGTGGAGTCGAAGGAAGCCGAAGTGATGAAAGTCTAACACCGCATGCGCCCAACTATTCTTACCGCCATTTTCCTGAGCCTGCTCACCGCGCTCGCGCCCGCGAACGTGGTGCGCAAAGCGCCCGATTTCACCTGGCCCGCCGCGGGTAACAAGAACCGCTCGCTGCGCAGCCTGAACGGCCAGCCGGTCGTGCTGGTGATTGCGAAAAATCCGAAGACCGGGGCCTTCCGTAAACAGGCGGAGTGGCTGAAGCAGACCTATCAGCAGCTCGCCGCGAAAGGCACGGTGTTTATCGCCGCCTTCCAGCAGAGCGAAGATGGGCTGAAGAGCGACATCCCGTTTGTCGTGGCCAACAACGGCGGCGGCATCGCCAGTGCCTACGGCGTGCAGGGTGACTTCACGCTCGTGGTCATCGGCAAGGACGGGAATGTCGATTACCAGACCAACAAGGTCCGCACCGGCGAACGCGTGCGCGATATCATCATCAACAACTACGAAACGCAGGCCGCGACGCGCGGGAAGTAACCGAGCCGCGAGTGGATCGTAACCGGTAATCAGCCGATGGATGGAGCGCGCGATTGGCGTGCGGCGTCCGATTCCTGATTCCTGACGCATGCGCATCGCTGTCCTTTCCGATTCCCACAACCGTCTGCCGCAGCACGTCCTCGAGGCCATCCGCGGCGCGGATGAAATCTGGCATCTCGGCGATGTGACGGATGAAAACATCATCTACGAAATCCGCGCGCTCGGGCCGAAGGTGCGGGTGGTGCGGGGAAATTGCGACGAGTGCAGCGACTGGCCATGGACGGCGGATTTCAAACTGTGCGGAGTAGTGATCCATCTCGAACACATCCCGCCGCGGCAACCGCCCTCGCCCTACGACCTGCTACTGCACGGCCACACCCACGTGCCGCGCGACGAGATGATCCGCGGCACGCGCTATCTCAACCCCGGCACGGTGGGAAATCCGAACAAAGGCGCACCCGCGAGTTATGCGTGGCTCACGCTGGAAGAAGGCGTGGAGCCGGAGTGGGACATCGTGCGGGTGTAGGACGGCGGAGGTGGGTCCGGGCCGCGGCCGGCGAGTGGGCGGCGCTTCGTGAAGGGGCTTATTTCAAATTGAGGACGACGACTTCGCCGCGGCTGTTGCGGCAGTAGAGGAGGGCGTTGGCGAGGACGGGGGCGGTCCAGGCTTTGGGGCCGAAGACCTGGGTGCGGGTGGTGGGTTTGAAACCCGTGGGGTCGGCGGGGGCGATGAGCAGTTCGCCGAGGCCGCTAAGGGCGATGAGCTTGCCGTCGGCCACAATGACGCCGCCGGAGCCGAAGCCGGGCTCGGCCCATTTTTCATCGCCGGTAGCGAAGTCGAGGCACTTGAGCGTGGCCTTTTCCGTGGTGTCGCCATCGACGCCGTAGAGATGGCCTTCGTGCAAGACGGCGGCGTTGAGCTGGGTGCGGAGCTTTTTGGTTTTCCACACGAGTTCGGGCGCAGCGCCGCCGAGCTTGAGCAGGCCGCCGCCTTTGCCGTAGCCGCTGGAGATAAACATGCGGTCGCCGCTGACGATAGGATCGGCGGCGTTGACGCCGTATTGAGTGAGCCAGCGGAAGCGCCATGCTTCGGCGCCGGTCTTGATGTTGACGGCCACGTAGTTTTCGCCGTTGGAGAGAATGGCGAGATTACCGACGGGGAGCGGGGTGGAATAGCCGGCGTCTTTCGCGGCGGATTTCCAGACGAGTTTGCCGGTGGCTTTTTCCACCGCGCAGCCGGCTTCGCCGACATTGAGCACGAGGAGATCGCCGCTGACGAGCGGAGCGCCGGTGAAGCCCCAGGTGGCGATGTTCGCGCCAGTTTCCTTGGCGATGTTTTTTTCCCACACGACCGCGCCGCTCGAAGCGTCGAGGGCTTTGAGATCGCCCCAGCGGCTCAGCCAGTAAAGGCGGTCGCCATCTAAGACCGGCGTGCCGGTGGTGCCGCCTTCGTAGTATTTGTCACCGAGCTCGGCGGGGTAGCTGTGTTTCCAGAGTTCCTTGCCGGTGGTGGCGTCGAAGCAGAAGACGGTGTCCTTGCCATCGGCGTGGCCGGCGGTGGCGGCGCGGCCTTTCGCCACGACGATGGACGACATGCCGAGGCCGACTTCCGCTTTCCACGCGACTGGCGGGTCGCCGTCCCACGTGCCCTTCCAGCCCTTCTCGACGGAGACGCCGTTGTGGGCCGGGCCGCGGAAGCAAGGCCAGTCGTCGGCGAAGGCGGAGGCGGTGATGAGAGCGAGCGCTAGATGTCGGAGCATGGGAGAAGAGATGCGCCAGTGGTAGCGGAGTCAACGGTGGGCCTGCCGGTTTTGCAGGCCATACTTCTGGATCTCCTCCGTGGCGGTCCGGGCCTCTCGGCGATGACGGTGAACTCGGGGAGCGTGCCAACGACGGCGGTTTTCTGCACGACGGGATGACGCTGGAGTGCGCCTTTCAATGCACGTGGGTTGAGGCCAATGAGCGCGACGAAAATTCGCTTGGCTCATAAGTGGAGGGGGGAGTATGCCGTGGTTCGGATTCCTTCCCGATCATGCAATTCGACCGCCGTCTCCCAAGATCGCTAGTGCCTTGGTTTTGTCTTGCCGTGCTATTGCCTCTGGTCAGTGCCCTGTCGGCGCAGGAGCCGTCGTCGTCGGAAGCTTTGCAACGGCCGACCGCACCCAATGCGGAAATGCAGAAGTGGATCGAGACGGTCGATGCGCAATGGCAGGCGACATTCGAGCGTGAGGTAACCGCGCCATTCGAACAGGAGAAAGCGAAGGCCGTGCGGCAATATATGGCTGGTTTGGAGGCCGGTTTTGCCAAAGCGAGCAGTGCGGGTAATCTCGACCTGACTGTCCTATGGCGGGATGAGCGTGACCGGTTTGCCCGCGAAAAGGAGGTGCCGCTGGGTGACGATCCTGCCTCGCCGGCAGAGCTGAAGCCATTGCGAGCCTCGTGGCATGGACAACGGGCGCGGATGGAGAATGATCGCGTGGCGCACACGAAATCCGTTTACGCGCGCTACGATCAAGTGTTGGCGCAGGCGCAGACACAACTCACCCAGCGGCAGCGTCTGGACGATGCTCTGCTGGTAAAGAAGAAACGGGATGAAATCGCGGCAGTTTGGGGGGCTTCGGCCGCAGCACCGATCGCGGAGAATGCCGGAACTCGGAGCGTCGATCCCGCGGCTATTCTGGCCGGCACTTGGAAGGTCGTCTGGCCGCAGAATGGCTGGATGGCAACGCGCACTTTTAACAAGGACGGCACCGCGACTACTTCGGACGCCGGCGCCGGGACGTGGAGCGTCGTCGATGGAAAATCTATCCTCCTAGTGCTGGCGAAATATCAGGAGCGGTATGACCTGCCGCTCAATCCCGAAGGCATGAAGGTGCTCAGCAACAAGAACCGGGAACTCACCGCGACCAAGGATCCGATTGCTGCGGCCACGCCGGTTCCGGTCATCGCAGCGCCGAAAACGGCCCAGTCACCGGCCCCGAACCTTGCTCCGCTTAAGGCGCTGCTGACGGGTTCCCGCTGGCAATGGTTCGATGGTCCGGAGCCGAAGGGGAAAGCGTATTGGGTTGAGTTCTATCGGGATGGCGCCATGTTTTCGCAGTGGGGCGAGGCTTACCATTGGGAACTTGTGTCAGCTTCGACGGTGAAAATCAGCGGCGGCAAATCCGGGAAGGCGGAATGGTTCCTTGCGGTAGATATGGCGAAGAAAGAAGCGCGCCCCGATTCCGCGCTGAATCGGACCGGCGCGCGAAGCATGAGTTTCGAAAAGCATATTTCATCGGTTCCGCCCAAGGGTCTGAAGTTTTAGGGTTGGTTCAGAATGCTCCTAGGGGTGGGGGCTCGCGAACCTTGCTCTACACCACCGGCCGCTGGCGATGCCAGTCGGTGCTTTGCTCGTAGGCGTCGGCGATTTGCAGGAGGCGCGGTTCGTCGAGCGGTTTGCCGAGGAGTTGCACGCCGATGGGGAGCTTCACGCCATCGGTTTCGGCGAAGCCGCACGGGATGCTGATGCCGCAGATGCCGGCGAGATTTGCCGCGATGGTGAAGATGTCGGCGAGATACATCTTGAGCGGGTCGTCCGCGCGTTCGCCGATCTTGAAGGCTGGTTCGGGCGACGTGGGGCAGATGATCGCGTCGCACTTCTCGAAGGCTTTGGTGAAGTCGTCGCGCACCAGCGTGCGGACCTTTTGCGCGCGCAGGTAATAGGCGTCGTAGTAGCCGGAGCTGAGCACGTAGGTGCCGAGGATGATGCGGCGCTTCACTTCCGGGCCGAAGCCCTCTTCGCGGGTCTTGCCGTATTGCTCGATGAGGTTCGCCGCCTCGGCGCGATGGCCGTAACGCACGCCGTCGAAGCGCGCAAGGTTGGCGGAGCATTCCGCCGTGGCGATGATGTAATAGACGCCGACCGCATGCTCTGTATTCGGCAGCGACACCTCGACGATTTCCGCGCCGAGGGATTCGTATTGCTTGATGGCCGCCCGCACGGCGGCGGTCACCTGCGGGTCGATGCCGTCGATGAAATACTCGCGCGGCATGCCGAGCTTGAGGCCCTTGATGTCGCGGCCGAGCAGCGCGGTGTGATCGGGCACCGGTTGATCGAGGCTGGTCGAATCCATCGGGTCCTTGCCCGAGATGGCGTTCATGATGAGCGCGGCGTCGCGCACGGTTTTGGTGAACGGGCCGATCTGGTCGAGCGACGAGGCGAAAGCGGTGAGGCCGAAGCGCGAGACGCGCCCGTAAGTCGGCTTGAGGCCTACAATGCCGCAGAGCGCGGCGGGCTGGCGGATCGAGCCGCCGGTGTCGGAGCCAAGCGCGGCGAAGGCTTCATCCGCCGCCACCACGGCCGCGCTGCCGCCGGACGAACCGCCCGGCGTGCGGGTGGTGTCCCACGGATTGCGCGAGGGACCGAAGGCGGAATTTTCCGTCGAGCTGCCCATGGCGAATTCGTCCATGTTGGCGCGGCCGAAAGGAATCGCACCTGCCGCGCGCAGCCTGCCGATGACGGTGGCATCGTAGGTGGCGCGATAGGGCAGCAAAATCTTGGAGCCGCAGGTGCACGGCTCGCCGGTGACGTTGATCACGTCCTTGATCGCAATCGGCACGCCGCCGAGTGGGAGGGAGAGGTCCGCGCCGGCGGCGGATTGTTTCGCGAGGGAGAGGTCGCGGCTGAGATAACCGTGCACCTTGTCATCGACGCCGGCGATGCGGGCATCGAGCGCCTCGAGCACTTCGACGGGAGAGACTTCGCGCGCGACGAGCTTTTCGCGCAGGGCGGAGATGGAAAGGGTGGGGAGCATTATTCGATGACCTTCGGCACGATGAAGAGGCCGCTGGCGGCGCGGGGCGCATTCGAGAGCGCCTCCTGCGCGGTGAACCACGGGCGCGGTTCATCGGCGCGGAAAACGTTGTGGACCGGGAAGGCGTGCGCGGTGGGTTCGACGCCGCTCACATCGACGGCGCGCAGTTTCTCCACGTAGTCGAGCACCTGGCCGAGCTGCGACTGAAACTTGGCGATCTCCTCCTCGGAGAGATTCAGCCGCGCGAGCTGCGCGGTATAGCGGACGTCGAATTGGGCACTCATGTTGGGAGTGCGCGCAGTAGTGGGAAATCCGTGCGGGCGCAAAAGCAAAATGCCGCCCGCGCTTTTTCCACCGCCCGGGCCGCGGCGCTATTTCGTCTTGGCTCCCGAGGAGTGCGGCCCTTGTTTTGCCTGCCGTTTTCGGGCACCCGCAGCCGGTTTTTTCGGCGTCTTCGGCTGAAAAGCGGGCACTCGCCGATCGATTGCTGCCAAAGCCGACTGGAGTTGGTGCGCCTGCTCCATCCATGCGGAGAGTTCGGTGAGCGCGTCGGTTTTCGGGCGTGGCATGGACGGGGAGGATGCCGATTCGGGCGGAGAATGTCAGTCGGAAAGTGTCTTTTTTAAGGGTCATGTTTTACCTGACATTGTGGTGTGGGATTGGGAAGGATGAGAAGGCTGGGAGGAATGTGGATGGCCTCTCCTCACCTGCCCGATTACGCTGCGGATTTGTGCTGCGGAGGGGGCGGCACTGTGAAATCGTGCGGTTCCCCGACATGAAAGCTGCCTTCATCTCCCTCCTCAGTCTTGCTGCCTTCCTCCATGCCCAGGACGCCAAGCCGGCGCCGCCCGCGGCTGAGTTGGAGACGAAGTTCAAGGAGACGCTCACGGCTTGCACCATGTCCGGCCATTCCTGCACGGTGAAAGAGGGGCAGCTCGGCCCCGAGCGCGCGGACCAGTATCATATCGTGAGCGTCGAGAAGACGAGCGGGGACAACTGGACCCTCAACGCCCGCATGAAATACGGCGGACAGGAGATCGTCGTCCCCATCCCCGTGCAGGTGAAGTGGGCGGGTGATACCGCGGTTATCATCGTGAATGATCTTCGTTTCCCCGGTGCGGCTGGCTACGGCGGCACCGCCTACAGCGCCCGCGTGCTCATCCACGGCAATACCTACGCGGGCACTTGGAGTGGCGGCGACCACGGGGGCATGCTCATTGGCCTGATCGGGCCCGACAAGTCGATCAATCCCGAGGCGAAGTAGCCGACCTTGTAAGTGCGCAGGGTTCCCGAGTGTAGGGCCGCTCCCGGACAGGGACCGGCCTTTGATGGAGAGCCCGGATCGGGGCAGTCTATTGAAAAAGTGCCAGGGGGGAGGATTGAACTCCCGACCTAGGGCTTATGAGTCCCCCGCTCTACCACTGAGCTACCCTGGCTTTTGAAGGGCGCGGAAAATAATGAGCCTTGGCGGGGGCGCAAGTGAAACAATGGAGGAGGAAGAATTCCAGCTCCACAACCATCAACCATCCGCCGTCAACTCCGCCTTAAAACGGCTCGGCGGCGCGCTGTTTCACCTGATCCATGACGGCGTGGGTGCGGTCGATGGGGGCGCGCAGACCGGAGGATTGAGGGGCGGGTTGGGCCGGCTGAGAGGCAGCGGGCGGGTAGTAAGTGGGGGGATTGGGGCGTGTGGTCTGGGTGACGGCGTCCGCCTCCTTCATGGCGGTGGACGTCGAGGTGACTGGACCGCGGCGGGTATAAGCCACATAGATAATGGCGACGACAACGAGGAGAGCGACGAATCTCATGCCCTATTCATCAGCATCACACGCGCCAAGCGCCCTCCTCGAATGAGGATCGGGCTCCTGCACTACGCGGCTCCACCGGTGATTGGCGGGGTAGAAAGCATCCTGGCGGCGCATGCGCGGCTCTTCGCCCGGCAAGGGCACGAGGTGAGGACGATCGCGCGGCGAGGGGATCCGGATGTGGTTCTAGGGGAAGGGGATGCGTTGCAGGTGCTGCGGGGGGCGGTGGAGGGGTGCGATGTGGTGATGGTGCACAATATCCTGACCATGCCCTTCGACCTTCCGCTCACGGAGGCGCTGTGGCGGCTGGCAGGCGAGCTGTCGCAGGTGCGCTGGATTGGCTGGATTCACGACCTCGCGGCGTGCAATCCAGATTACGATCACCCGTGGCATCAGGCGCCGTGGGACCGGTTGGCGAAGGCTTGTCCGCACTTCACCTACGTGGCGGTGTCGCCGCACCGGGCGCGCCAGTTTGCGGCGCTCACGGGGGCGGAGGCGCGAGTGATTTCCAATGGGGTCGATCCGGCGGTGGTGCTGGGGCTGACCGGAAGAATGCGGGAACTGGCGGAGGCGAACCGGCTGCTCGAACGCGACTTCGTCCTGGTGCAGCCGACGCGGCTCCTGCGACGCAAGAACGTGGAACTCGGGCTGGCGGTGGTGGCGGAATTGCGCCGGCGCGGGCGCGATGCGGTGACGCTGATCACGGCGGCGGCCGATCCGCACAATGCGGCCAGCAATGCCTACGCGGCGGACCTCCGCCGCCGTCGCGATGAACTCGGCCTGCACGACACCGCGCTTTTCGTGGGCGATTTTTTTCCGGTCGCGGACGCCGATGTGGCCTCGCTTTACATCCTGGCCGATGCGCTCTTTTTTCCGAGCCGGCAGGAAGGGTTCGGTCTGCCGATCGTCGAGGCGGCGCTGCACCGGTTGCCGATTTTCTGCGCGGATGTGGACCCGATGAACAACCTGCTCCAGCACGGCCTGCATGTCTTCGACCCCGACACCTCGCCGGGAGAAGTCGCCTCCCTCATCGAGCGAACGGTGGAGCGCTCACCCGCCCACCGGGCGCGTCGCGAAGCGGTGCGGCGCTACAGTTGGGCCACGATTTGGCGCGAGCAGTTGGAGCCGCTGCTGCGATAGGAAGGGGGACGGGTGGACTGCCTCCCCCCTTCTTCCCGCGCATTGACGCTTGGCCTCCACACACTAATCCGATTTGATTCTCTCACGATGAAGCTCTCGACTACGCTACCGACGATCGACGACGGAATCCTCTATGCGATCCTCGAGGCCCGCCACGGCGATCCGTTTGCGGTGCTCGGGATGCACCAGTCCGGCGACGATCTGGTGGTGCGCGCCTTCCGCCCCGATGCGCGGGCGGTGACGGTGCGCAGCGTGGATGAGCCGGACAAGTCATGGCCCGCCGTGCTGGTGAATCCGGACGGATTTTTTATCGCGGTCCTTGAAGGGGCGACGGAGCGGTTTCGCTACGAACTCGAATTCACCGCACACAACGGCCAGGTCTGGACGCAACGCGATCCGTATTCCTTTGGCACGATCCTCGGCCAGCTCGACCTGCACCTTTTCGGCGAGGGGCAGCACTGGGAGCTGTGGAAAAAGCTCGGCGCGCATCTCACGGAGGTCGATGGAGCCAGGGGCACGACCTTCCACGTGTGGGCGCCGAACGCGCAACGCGTGTCGGTGATCGGTGATTTCAATGGCTGGGACGGCCGGACGCACGCGATGCGCAAGCTGCTCGGCTGTGGGGTGTGGGAGATTTTCGTGCCCGGCGTCGGCGAACTCGCGCATTACAAATTCGAGCTGCGCGATGCCCACGGCGCGATCCGGGTGAAGAGCGATCCGTTCGCGTTCTTCGGTCAGCACGGCACGGCGACGGCCTCGCTCGTTTTCGATCTGGGCCGCTATCGCTGGGACGACGCTGCGTGGCTGGAGCGGCGTCGGAAGAAGGAGTGGCAGCGCAGCGCGGTGAGTATTTACGAGGTGCACCTCGGTTCGTGGCAGCGCAAACCGGAGGACGGCGACCGTTACCTCAGCTATCGCGAGATGGCGGATACGCTGCTGCCTTACGTGGTGGAGATGGGCTACACCCACGTCGAACTGCTGCCGGTGTCGGAGCATCCGTTCGACGGGTCGTGGGGGTATCAGGTCACCGGTTATTTCGCGCCCACCTCGCGCTTTGGGAATCCGGACGAATTCCGGTATCTGGTCGATCGTTTCCACCAGGCCGGCGTCGGCGTGATCCTCGACTGGGTGCCGGGGCATTTCCCGAAGGACGAGTTTGCGCTGGCGAAGTTCGACGGCACGGCGCTCTTCGAGCATGCCGACCCGAAGCAGGGCGAGCACATGGATTGGGGCACGCTCATCTTCAACTACGGCCGCAACGAAGTGCGCAATTTCCTCATCGCGAACGCGCTCTTCTGGCTGGAGGAGTTTCACATCGACGGCCTGCGCGTCGATGCCGTCGCGTCGATGCTCTACCTCGATTACTCGCGCAAGGCGGGGGAGTGGGTTCCGAACCAGCACGGCGGGCGGGAAAATCTCGACGCCATCTACTTCCTCAAGCGCTTCAACGAAGTCTGCTACGAGAAACATCCCGGCATCATGACCATCGCCGAGGAATCGACCGCGTGGCCCGGTGTCTCACGTCCGGTTTACCTCGGCGGACTGGGGTTTGGCTTCAAATGGAACATGGGGTGGATGCACGACTTCCTGGAATACATGGCGAAGGATCCGCTCTACCGGCGCTATCACCAGGGCACGGTCACGTTTTCGCTGCTCTATGCCTTTCACGAGCATTTCATGCTCGTGCTCAGCCACGACGAAGTCGTGCACGGCAAGGGCTCGATGCTCAACAAGATGCCGGGCGACCTGTGGCAGAAGTTCGCGAACCTCCGCATGTTCTACGCGTGGATGTATGCGCACCCGGGGAAAAAGCTGCTCTTCATGGGCGGCGAATTTGGCCAATGGCGCGAGTGGAATCACGACACGTCCCTCGACTGGCATCTCTGCTCCTATCCCGAGCACGACGGGCTCAAGCGCCTCGTGCAGCACCTCAACTGGCTCTACAAACAGGAGCCCGCGCTGTGGGACCTCGACGACACCTACGATGGTTTCGAGTGGATCGATTTCCACGATTCCGACAACTCGGTCGTCGCCTTCATGCGCAAGTCGAGCCAGGGCGACATCATCGCCTTTGTCGTCAATGCCACGCCGGTGCCGCGCGAGAATTATCGCATCGGCGTCCCGCACGGCGGCTTTTACGAAGAGGTGTTGAACACCGACGCGCAGACCTACGGCGGCGGAAATGTGGGCAACTACGGTGGCATGTGGGCCGACGCCATCGCCTGGCAGGGCAAGAGCCACTCCATCGCCGTCCAGCTCCCGCCTCTGGCGACAGTCGGGTTCAAGTGGCGGCGGTAGGACCGTTCGCGGGCTTACCACAACAGCCGGCCGCTGTCCCCGCTACCCCCGCTTCTGCCGGAAGAACCCTTGCAGCAGATCCGCGCATTCATCGCCCCGCACGCCGCTGGTCACGAGACAGCGGTGATTGAGCTGGGGATGCTGGAGCAGATTCAGGAGTGACCCACCCGCGCCGTCCTTCGGCGACAGGCAGCCAAAAATGACCCGGCGCACCCGGGTGTGCACGATGGCCCCGGCGCACATCGGGCAGGGTTCCTTCGTGACGTAGAGATCGCAATCCGTCAGCCGCCAGTCGCCGACCACGCTCTCCGCCTGGGTAAGGGCCAGCATTTCGGCATGAGCGGTCGCGTCTTTCAGCGTCTCAACCTGGTTCCATGCCCGGGCGACGATCTGTTCGCCCCGGACTACGACCGCCCCGATCGGCACTTCTTCCGCCGCGAGGGCCTTGCGAGCCTGGCGCAGGGCTTCCCCCATGAAATACTGGTCGCTGGAGAGGTCGATGATGGGCTCGGACACGGGACGAAGTTGGGGCGATGGACTGGTGGACTTCTGGACGAATGGGACCAGATTGTGCCCTCCAGCCTCATTCGTCCACCAGTCCAGTAGTCCAACCGCCCTTTTGTCCCTCTTCCTTTCATTTCCGGTTGCACGCCCTTCCTTTTGCGCTATCCCTCCCGCCCTTTTCCAAAAATCAACCGTCCCACACCTTGTCATGAACAAAGGCCAGATTCTCCGCAACATCGAGAGCGAACAGCTCAAGAAGGAAGCCCCGAAATTCAACATCGGCGATACCGTCCGCGTTCACACCATCGTGAAGGAAGGTGAAAAGGAGCGCGTCCAGATTTTCACTGGCGTGGTCATCGCCCGCCGCGGCAGCTCCATCAATGCGAACTTCACCGTCCGCCGCATCAGCTACGGCGAAGGTGTGGAGCGCGTGTTCCCGCTGCATTCGCCGCGCATCGCGAAGGTGGAAGTCGAGCGCGAAGGTTCGCCGCGCCGCGCCAAGCTCTTCTACCTGCGTGAGCGCACGGGCAAGGAAGCTCTCTACGTGAAGCCGAAGAACAAGACGCTGGCCAAGGCCGAGAAGGCCGCCGCCAAGAAGGCGGCGAAAACGACCGAAGCCGCTCCGGAAGCCGCCACGGCTTAGTTTTTTCCCCGGCCCCGCGCCGTCACCGGCGATGCGTTGCAGCTTCAAGCACGAGAAAGCTCTCCGTGCGCGAGGTTTCTCGTTGATCGCCGGTGTGGATGAAGCGGGGCGTGGGCCGCTGGCCGGTCCGGTCGTCGCGGCCGCGGCCATCCTGCCGGAGAAGTTCCGGCACAAGGTCCTGCGCGACTCGAAGCAGCTCTCTGCCAAACAGCGCGAGAGCATTTACGGCGAACTCTCGGCGCATTCCGACGTCGTCTGGGCGGTGGCCGTCGTCCATGTGGAAGAGATCGACCGCATCAATATTCTTCGCGCCACCCACGCCGCCATGCGCGCCGCCGTGGGGCAGCTCCGCGCCGCGCCCGATCACGTCCTCATCGATGGACTGCCGGTGCGCCCGTTCCCCGTCGAGCAGACCGCGCTCGTCGATGGCGACGCGCTCAGTTTCTCCATCGCCGCCGCGAGCGTTTTTGCCAAGGTCACGCGGGATCGCTTGATGCTCGACTACGACCGCGAATTTCCGGCATACGGGTTCGCGCAGCACAAGGGCTACGGCACCGAACTGCACCTTGAACGCCTCCGCCAGCATGGGCCTTGTCCAATCCATCGCCGGACTTTTCTCCCGGTTCAGCAATACCTCCTCGACCTCGGCTGAGGAAAACGCCGCGCACGTCCTCGGTCGCCTCGGCGAAAATCTGGCGGCGAAATATCTCCGCCGGCAGGGTTACAAAGTGCTCTATCGCAACTTCCGCCGCCGCGACGGTGGGGAAGTCGATCTCGTCTGCCGGGATAAACGCAGCGACGAACTCGTCTTCGTGGAAGTGAAAACGCGCCGCACGCGCGACTTCGGCAACCCCGCCAGCGCCGTGAACGAAGAGAAACGCCACCTCATCGCCCGCGGCGCCATCGCCTGGCTGCGCCTGCTCGATTTCCCACAGATCCGCTACCGGTTCGACATCGTGGAAGTCATCGCCGCCGAAGGCAGGAAACCCGAAATCACCATTATCGAAAACGCCTTCGCCCTGCCGGAACCGTATCGGGTGTAAGCTCTCGTGTCGTCCATGCCCGCCTTGACCGTCGAACAGGCCTTCCAAATCGCCTCTGCGCATCAAAGCGCGGGGAGATGGGCCGCTGCGGAGACTCTCTACCAGCAGGTTCTCGCGGCGGAGCCGGGCCACGCGGAAAGCTGCTATCGGCTAGGTTTGCTTGCCTTGGCCACCGGCCGTCATCAGGCTGCGCGGGACTGGCTTCAGAAAGCGGTTGCCTTCAACCCTGCGCAGGCCGCGTATCACGGCGACTTGGGAGCCGTCTGGCGTTGTCTGGGCTCGGTCGAGGAGGCGATCTCCTGTTATCGCCGCGCGCTCTCGATCCAGCCGGGCTTTGTGGATGCGCTCGTGAATCTCGGTGAAGTCCTGATCGCCTCGGAGCGAATCGATGAGGCAATTTCCACCTATGATCAAGTGCTCGAAATTCGACCGGGCGATGCGGAAGCGCTCAACAACTTAGGCAACGCGCTGGGGAAGAAGGGCCGGACCGATGAAGCGATCAACTGCCTGCGCAAGGCGCTCGTCCTCATGCCCGACTATGTCGAAGCTCACTATAATCTGGGCAGTCTCCTCTGGCAGACTGGCGATGTCGATCAGGCCGTTCCGCTACTTCAGCAGGCCGTAACTCTCAACCCAGATTTCGGCGCGGCGTGGCTGAATCTCGGCTGCGTGCTCTTGCGGATAAAGCGACCGGACGAGGCGATTGCCAGCCTGCGCCGCGCGGTCGCGCTGATGCCTCGAAGCGCATCGGCTCACAGCAATCTCGGGGCGGCGCTGATCGACCAGAACGCGTTGCTCGAAGGCATTGAATCCTGCCTGCGCGCCACGACGCTCGATGCGGAGCATGGGGATGCCTATCGCAATCTGTGCGCCGCCTACCTGAAATTGGATCAAATCGAAAAGGCGATCTCCAGCGGAAGACACGCCGCGAGATTCAGTCCCAATTGCGCGGACGCACATTGGAACCTGAGTGTGGCATTGCTGCGAGCTTCTCAATATGAGGAGGCAGCGCGGGCCTGCCGCGAAGCGATTGCCTGCCGGGCCGACTTTGCTGATCCGCATGCTAACCTCGGCCTGATTCTGCTTCTTCTGGGGCAATACCGGGAGGGATGGAAGGAACACGAATGGCGCTGGCAGTCTCGTGCTTGCGCCACGCCTCGGCGAAACTTCCCGGCGCCACCTTGGGACGGCAGTCCGGCGCCGGGGCGAACCATTCTGGTGCATGCGGAACAGGGCTTTGGAGACACGATTCAATTTCTGCGCTACCTGCCGCTGGTGCGCGCGAAGGCAGACGCGGCTCGAGTGATCTTCGAATGCCCGCCCGAACTGGCCCGGTTGTTGGCGCACTCCAGAGATTGGAATGCCGAGATCGTCGCGCGCCGCGATTGGGAGGGAACAGGGCTGCCGGCATTTGATCGGCATGTTCCTCTGCTCAGCCTGCCGTGGCGGCTTGGTTGGTTTGAACCGATGGGCGCACCCAGTCCCTATCTTTGCGCGGACGAAAAACGCCGCACCGAATGGAAGACGAAATTAGGAGCGGCTCAGGGCCTCCGGGTAGGGGTTGTTAACGCGGGAAGCCCTGTCCACACCAATGACCGGAACCGCTCGCTTCCTCTCGAAAAATTAGCGCCTCTTTTCGAGATCGCAGGCATCACCTTTCACTCTCTGCGGCCTTTAAAGGATCATCGGCCAGCCATCGCCGAATCCGGTTTAATCGATTGGAGTGAGCATCTTCTCGATTTCTCCGACACGGCCGCGTTAATCGCTCATCTGGATCTGGTCATCACCGTGGATACTGCGGTGGCGCACCTCGCTGGCGCGCTCGGAAAACCCGTCTGGATCCTGTTGCCGTTTTCCCCCGACTGGCGCTGGGGACTCGAAAGCGAAGAGACGCCGTGGTATCCCACTATGCGCCTGCTTCGCCAGTCCATGCCCGGTGACTGGACTTCGGTTGTCGTCCTTGTAGGGCGAATGCTGCGCGCGTTGGTCGAACGCGGAGTTGGGTTCCGCCGCGAAGCAAGCATAGAATAGCGCCCGGCAGCTTGCGACCGCCGGGCGCTACAGCATGGTGAATGTGTTGACCGTTTACCGGGCCGCAGTCTCGAGCTTGACCGGCACTGAGGCAGGTCGGGTGGAAAGAATGGAGCCCTCCAGTCTTGTAAGACGGGTTTCCCGCTCGCGATCCTTTGCATCCATATCATTCAGTCGTTTCTCGAGTGCCGCGACCCTGCTTTCGAGATCTGCCACGCGCTTATGCTCCTTTTGGAACTCGTTTAGTAGCATTGGCGTCAGATCTTGATATTTAACAGTCTCAGGCTGGCCTTCAGAATCGAGAACGGCGAGTTCTGGAAAATTCTCGGCCACTTCCTCCGCGATAAGACCGAATTGAAGCGGCTTCCTTCCGTCGGCGTAGGGTTTTTTGTAATTGAAGGTCACCGGGCGTAGCTTGAAAAGCCGTTCGCTGGCCTTGCCCATATCCGTGATCCCTTCCTTGTAGCGGCGGGAGGAAGATACGGTGCCTAGTTGCCCGTTACTGTCAATCAGAACCGCGACCGCGTCGTTATTGCCAGTTGTCACTCCACGTATACCAGCCATGTAGGCAGCGTATTGCGCCCATGACGCCCCGATTCTGATAGTGTTGCTTTCACCGGCGACACCGTAAGCCGGACCAATACAGATATTGCGGTCGCCTGTGGTAAGGTTGTAGCCTGCCCCATTTCCGATAGCCAGATTTTCCGATCCGGTGGTGTTCTCTTTGAGTGCATACCATCCGACGGAAATGTTGTAAGCGCCTGTGGTATTACGCAGCTGGCTATAGGTTCCCGTGGCGACATTTTCATAGCCTTCTGTATTGGCTCCTAGAGCTAATACTCCTGTCGCTATATTGTAAACCCCTGTGGTGTTTGATCCAAGTGCATAACTTCCGGTTGCGATGTTGGCGGCGCCAGTTGTGTTGCACCAAAGAGCCCAGCTTCCGATGCCTATGTTTTCGTATCCCTCAGTGTTGGAAAGCAGAGCGAAATTTCCATGTGCTACGTTTGCACTGCCAGTTGTGTTGGAATACAGAGCCTGGTATCCAGTTGCTATGTTATAGGAGCTTGTGGTATTGGAATATAGGGACTGAAATCCGTTCGCGATGTTGTATGTCCCCTCCGTATTCGAATAGAGCGATTGATAGCCAAGTGCGTAATTTCCATCCCCGATAGTGTTTGAGTATAATACGCTGTCGCCAAACGCGGAATTGAAGCTCCCGCTAGTCAATGAGAACAGTGAATCGTTTCCGTAGTTGGTGTTTCCGGTTTGCGCGTTGGCGCGTTCGGTAGTGAGCGCCATCAGCATCGCTGCGGCGAGAGTGAGGAGAACTTCTTTTGCTTTCATGATTTTGGGTTGTGTGGGGTTAAAGGTGCATTGAGAGTCTCAGGAGACCGCTGGCTTTTTCCGCTCTACCTACCAAGGGTTCTGCCGCTTAACCGTTGGGGTGGTCGTGCGGCTCGCTGAGGGGAGAAACCGAAGAATCGTGCATGCATGCCAAACCAAATCAGGTCCTCTTCGGAAACGGTATCGGGGTGCGGGACTTAAATCTGCTGTGGGCGAATTTCACCTACAGCATCCTACAGCATTCACGAAATTTTGAGGCCGGCCGTTAGCGTCAACCATGGCCCCACAAACCGGAAAACTCCTTGCTTCGTCGTGGAAATTGCGACATTTAAATACCGTTAAACGACTCTTCGGACGGCCCCAATGAAATTCCTCCCCCCTAAAGTTCAAGTGTTTGTCGTGAATGGTTCCCCTATTGGACGGTATGGTCTGGCTCAATTCGTTGGAACGCTCAAAGATTATTGCATTTGCGGTGAGGCAGGGCGGGCGCCAGAGGCACGGCGGTTGTGCCAGGACTGCAAACCGGACCTGATCGTTTTGGAGTTACCATTGCGCGGCGCCATTGGCATCACTCTAATCCGGGAGTTTTCGCGACTGGCACGCACATCACGAACCGTGGTGATTTGCGAGCAGGTGAACGAAGAGATGTTACGCCGGTTTTTCCAAAGTGGAGCGTATGGTTGCGTGCGACGCGAAGACGAACTCGATGAATTGCGCCGAGCCTTCGAGTCCGTCGCTGGTGGCAAACGATTTGTGAGTGCAGCTATCGAACAGGCACTGCTGGGCGGACTGGCAGGTCGGTCGATTTTGCAAAAAAAGGCCGGGACGAAAGGGGATTCTGGTGTGGAACGGCTGAGCACCACCGAAACGGCTGTATTCGAGTTGATCGGTCGAGGACTTCGGCCGCTTGCGATTGCGCAGGAGATGGGCATCTCGGTCAAGACGGTCGAAAGTCACCAGGATCGGATCAAACAGAAGCTCGGGGTGCGCAGTGCTGCCGAGGTGAGGGAGCGGGCGGGGCGCTGCCGGATTGCGGGGCTGCTGGAAGGGACATCACTATAGTAAGCACCTGCGGCTTGCCTTGATCGGGATCGAGTTTAAGGCGGTGCGGGTTCCACGCCCCTGAAACGCTTCATCCCTTTCGCATGATTTCTCCCAGCCAGCCGCCGGTGCCATTCACGGCCATCGTCCCGACGATTTATGGGCAGATGCTCGTGAACCGGAACGACATCAATCAGACCAATGCGCTGTTCAAGACGGGCGTGGCGATCGATCACGCCGAGATTGCGATGCTCACGCAATTGCTGCCGCTGCTCGGCACGAACCTGACCGTGCTCGATATCGGCGCGAACTTCGGCACCTACTCACTGGCGCTGGCGCGCTTTGTCGGGCCGCTCGGGAGGGTGCATGCGTTTGAGCCGCAGCGCATCATCTTCAACATGCTCGCCGGCAGTGTGGCGCTGAATTCGCTGACTAATGTGTTCTGCCACCACCTCGCGCTCGGCGATCGGCAGGGCAAAATCGAGATCCCGCAATTCGACTACGGGCAGCCGCTCAATTTCGGCAGCATCGAATTCACCGCCGAACAGCGCGAACCGTTGCATCAAGCCCGCGCCCGCGATCCGCAGCGGGTGGAATATGTGCCGGTGACGACGCTCGATCGCCTGGCGTTCGAGCAGGTGCATTTCATAAAGATCGATGCCGAGGGCATGGAATTGCAGGTGCTCGACGGCGCCGCCGCCACGCTCCAGCGTTGCCGCCCGGTGATGTATCTCGAATTTCTGAAGAGCGACAAAGCCGTGCTGCAGCAGCGCGTGCTGAGCCTCGATTACGTCGTTTACGAAAACGGCATCAACTTCCTCTGCATCCCCTCCGAACTCACAGACCGCATCCGCGTGACCTCCGGCGGAGCGGGCAGTTGAGAATCCTCCTTCGATGAAGGGCACCTGGATAAGATGGGTTTTTGTGGATAAAAAGCGCTGAGCAAGGAGAGGAAATGGGCTTGAAAAGAGGTGCCGAATTGGACGCCGACGTTTGAACCGATGCGCAAGTTCGGTGGGCGGGCCGGAGAGGGTGTGCGCCAGGCGCTGGAGACCAAGCGTGCGCAGCTCGCCGGGCAGGGAATGGAGGGGATGAACGCGTTGTCGGGGGAGCGGATTGAACCGCGGTTGCTAAGCCCTGCGGCGTGCTTCATTCGCGTCCGTTTGCGGTGGATCCCCGTTTGCCGAGTTGCACCGGGTAAGGGCCTGAGGCACGCCACGCAGGTTCACCCGGCCGGGATCACAAAAATCGAAACCCACGGAACGGACGGAAGGGACGGTTTGGAGATTCGCCCCCTCAGGACGAAAATCGGAGCCATGACCAAAGCGACGGGTGCGTCGAGCCGCTTAAGGAGCCCGCATTCGCCCCACGGAGGTCATGCAGCCCATTCCAAACCCACACCACGAGGAGCGTGTATCCTGAAACCATCAACGATCCCCCCGTCCCCCTCAAACAGACACAATAAACACACTATTTGCCGATCATGGCATGCGCAGAAATCTTCCGGCGCAAAGAGGCATTGAAAATGAAAAAGAGGTGCCATTCCCTCTTTCTATGAAATTGCTTTCCCTCCTTCTTCCCCTTTTCGGCGTGGCGGTCCTGGCTGCTAAACCGCTTGCCTTTCCTGGGGCGCAGGGTTTTGGCGCGGCGACGCCGGGTGGGCGCGGGGGAAAGATCATCCGCGTGACCACGCTCGAACCGACGGGGGAAGGGTCATTCGGCGCGGCGCTGAATGCGAAGGGGGCGCGGATTATTGTGTTTGAAGTCGGTGGAGTGATCGATCTGGCGGGCAAATCGCTCAAGCTCTCGGAACCGTTCGTTACCATTGCCGGGCAGACGGCGCCTGCGCCCGGCGTCACCTTCATCAAGGGCACGCTGAACATCTTCACGCACGACGTGATCATCCAGCATATCGCCATTCGGCCCGGAGAGGCGGGGCGGGGGAAGAAGAGCGGCTGGGAGGCCGATGGGATTTCGGGCGTGGGGGCGTCGAATGTGATCGTCGATCATTGCTCCTGCACCTGGGCGACGGATGAAAATCTGACCGCGTCGGGCGAACGGTTTGGTGGTGGCGACAGCGTCGAGGACTGGCGGGCGCACACGTCGCATCACATCACGTTTTCGAACTGCATTATTTCCGAAGGGCTCGCCCATTCCACGCACGGCAAGGGCGAGCATTCCAAAGGTTCGCTGCTGCACGACAACACCACCTTTCTCACGGTGGTGGGCAATCTTTACGCCTCGAACACCGAGCGTAACCCGCTCGCCAAAGGCGGCGTGCACGCGGTCATCGTGAACAACTGGATCTCCAATCCCGGTCGCTGCGCGATTCATCATGCGCTGGTGGCGAGCGAATGGGGTCAGCACACGCCTGTGGTTGGGCGTCTCGCCATCGTGGGCAACGTGCTCGAACACGGCCCGAGCACGAAACCGGGGCTGCCGCTGTTCACCAACCACTACGACAGCCCGCTGGAGCTGTTGATGTCGGATAACCTCGCCTTTGATCGCGAGCGCCAGCCGGCACCGCTCGTGGAGGATTCGCTTCGTATTCCGCTCGATCAACGACCGCCATGGCCGGACGATCTCAAGCCGATGCCGGCGGCGGAGGTGAAGGAGTTCATCGCGACAAACGTGGGGGCTCGTCCGTGGGATCGCGACCCGATCGATGCGCGCATCGTGAAAGCCGCGCTCGAAGGCACTGGCAAGATCATCGATAGCGAAGAAGAAGTCGGCGGTTATCCCCAGCGGCCAGCGAAGCGCGCTGCTTTTCTCCCTGAGATGTGGCTGCTCGATTCGATGACACCCGTCCCCCCGCGGCGTTGAATCACCCCCGTTGGGGCCAGCCTTTAAGCTGTTCAAATCCCCCTCAGCCGCAGGCTAAAGCCTGGACTCCAACAGTCCCCGCCCCGCACAAGCGGGATTGCCACCCGCAACGTCCGGCGTTCAATTCCGAAGCATGAGCACTCCCCTCCCGTTCCACATCAGCCGCCGCCGGTTCCTCCAGACCAGCGCCGCGACGCTCGCTCTTTACACCCTCGGCGCCGACGCGCTCGACATCACCGGCAAGCCCCGCCGCGTCGGCCTCATCGGTGCGGGGTGGTATGGGAAGAGCGACTTGTGGCGGCTGCTCCAGGTGGCGCCGGTCGAAGTGGTGTCGCTCTGCGATCCCGACAAAAACATGCTGGCGGGTGCGGTCGAAATCCTCAGCCAGCGCGTGAAGTCGAAGACGGCGCCGCGGCTCTATAGCGACTATCGCGAGATGCTGAAGCAGAAGGACCTCGACCTGGTGCTGATCGGCTCGCCCGACCACTGGCACGCACTCCATTGCATCGCGGCGATCGAAGCGGGCGCGGATGTTTATTGCCAGAAACCGATCAGCCGCGATGTGCGTGAGGGCGAGGCGATGCTCGACGCCGCCCGCAAGCACCAGCGAGTCGTGCAGATTGGCACGCAGCGGAAAAGCACGCCGCATCTCATCGACGTGAAGAAGCAGATCGTCGAAGCGGGCCTGCTCGGCGCGATCGGCCACGTGGACATGTGCTGCTATTTCCCCATGCGCGCGAACGGCAATCCGCCCGTCGAACCCGTGCCTGCATTTCTCGACTACGAAATGTGGACCGGATCCGCGCCGCTGCGCCCTTACGACGGACTCCCGCACAAGCGCTGGTGGCGCACGTTTACCGAATACGGCAACGGGATCGTCGGTGACATGTGCGTGCACATGCTCGACACCGCGCGCTGGATGCTCGGCCTCGGCTGGCCGAAACGCATCAGCTCCAGCGGCGGCATCTTTGTGCAGAAGGAGGGGAAGTCGAACATCACCGATACGCAGAGCGCGGTGTTCGAGTTCGAGCACTTCAATTGCAACTGGCAGCATCGCACCTGGGGCCTGCCGGTCGATCCCGATTACCCGTGGGCGCTCTTCATCCACGGCGAAAAGGGTGTGTTGAAAGCTTCGACGATGCGGGCCGACTTCATCCCGCACGACAAGAACGCCAGGCCGATTCATTTCGATTGCCTGTTCGAGAAAGAAAAATTCCCCGAGGACACTACGGAGAAAGACATTGAGCTCAACGCCGCGCCAGCCACGCGCCTGCACATGCTCGACTTTCTCGCCGCGGTCGAGAAGCGTGGCAAACCCGTCGCCGACATCGAGCAAGGCCACATCTCCACGGCAAGCTGCATCCTCGCCAACGTCGCCATGAAACTCGGCCGCGCGCTCCGCTACGATCCCGAGAAGCGCATCGTCACTGGCGACGAAGAAGCGACGAAGCTCCTGCGCCGCGACTACCGCGCTCCGTGGACGCACCCGGCTTGAGGCGGGGTGGATGAGTGGCCCGGCTCACGGTTAAGAAACGGGGGGCTGATTATTCCGCTTCCGCTTCGAGTAACTCGACTTCGAGGCGCTTGAGCCCTTCGGCGTAAAAACGATCGCGCACCGCGCCGACGTAATGCCGCGCGATGATGTCTTTCGACGCGTGTTTCTTGAGCGACACTTCGTAGGTCCTCGGCAGCAGGCCGCCGCGCCCGAGCCGCGAGGCGCACAGCGCAAAGAGCGTCTGCTCCACGCGCCAGATGTGGCCGCGCAGGATGGACGTGATGGCCAGGGCGCGGTCGCAGAAATCGAAATCGATGGCCGGTTTGTAGAGCAGGCACAGGCCGCTGTTTACCCGGCTCCACAGCTTCACGTTCAGTTCTTCGCGCGCTTCGCCGGCGGTGATGAGTGCGGCTTCCTGCACGTCTTCATTGAACCAGCAGTCCTTCGCGAGCGGCTTGGTGGCCCAGTCGATGATCTCGCCGGGGCGTTTGAAAAAGAGCACGTCGCTGTCGAGCACGATGAAGCGGTCGCCCTGCGCATAGTGCGCCATGTCGAACAGCTTCATGCCAAGCGGATGGGTGTTGCGATAGTCGAGGCAGAACGGGAAGGGGAGCAGCGCTTTCGCGAGGTCTGCGTCGGCCTCACCGCGAGAAATGATGCGGCAGAGCGGGAATAGCTCCGTGAACAGTTCGATGGCTTCCTCCGGCAGAGTGCCGTCGTCGTGAATGACGATCGGCCAGCCGGTTTCGGTAAAGTGGAGAAAGCTCGCCAGCGCCCATCCGGCGAGCCGCCAATCCTTGTCGCCGGTGAGGATGTGAATCGGCACCTTGACCGGTTCTTCGCCCCAAAAAGCCCACGACCATTCCTCGATGCGGGGAAGGGTTTGGTAGTCGTGATAGGCGGCGCCCCAGCCGCGTTTGAAGTCGCGCCGGAACTGCCACCAGAGACGGCCTGGTGAGATCATGGGCTAGTGGGCGTCCGTATCTGCCCGGTGAAAGAACCGGATGCAAGCCCTCTTCGCGCGGTCCCTTGCGGCGGAACTGTGCAGGAGCCAGCCGGGATTTCTGAGCAGTGCGCGGAGAAAGGAGGGTCGGCTGGCTGGATCGCTGGACTGGTAAAGGTCGTAGCTGAGGTCCGCGGCGATGCGGTCGCGCAGGGCTGCGTCGAGGGGCGGGTTGGCCGCGAGCGCGCGTCCCACGATTTCGCGAATCTCATCGGCGGCCTGACGACTGGCGGAGGATTTCTGCGCCTCGTGCAGGCGGAATTGCACCAGTGGGCGGGGCAGCCGTTTCACCCGCGCATTCGCGAGAAAGCAGCGCACCCAGTAGTCGAAATCGAAGGCGAGGTTGTAGCGGGTGTCGAAGCTGCCGACGCGTTCCCAAAGGCGGCGCCGAAAAAACACCTCGGGCTGAACCCACTGCCGATCGGCCCACCACACGCGTTGCAGGTCGAGCACTTCGCCGAGCGTGGAAATGTTTCCCGCGTGGTGGCCTTGCGACCGGCCCTCCGCATTGATCCACTCCACTTCGCCATAGACGAGGTCGAGTTCGGGATCCTCTGCGAACGCTGCTGCGACGGCGCCGAGGACGCCCGGCAGGAGCACGTCGTCGGCGTTGATGAAGCCGAGGATTTCTCCGGTGGTGCGCGCCATGCCCTTGTTCAGCGCATCGGTCTGGCCGCGATCTTTCTCTGACATCCACCAGGCGAGCCGCGCCTCGTAGCTGCGGATGATTTCCACGGTGCCGTCGGTGCTGGCGCCGTCCACGATGCCGTATTCCAGTTCCACCACGTCCTGCGCCAGGACGGAGTCGATGGTCGCACGGATGAACCGCGCTGCCTGAAAGCATGGGGTGACGAGCGAAATCTTCATGCGCCTGGAACCGGCGTCGCGGTCTGATAGATCGCGAGGTCCCGGCGCGCTTCGTCGCGGGCGGCGCGCTCGATCGCATCGAAACGGCGGGTGCGGGGATCGATGTGCCACGACTCATACCACTTCAGCAGCCGTTCGGAGCGCGAGGGGCGCGGCATCACGACGGTGCGGAAGGACGCCAGCACCGTGGCCGAGTAGTGAATGCCGCGAGCGAGCCGTTCGAGATACGATTGTTCGATGCGGCTGGCTGGCATGAGGTGGTCGAGCTCGAGCGCGGCGAATTGTCCCGTGCCGAGCCCGAGATCGAGCGCGGTGAGCGCGAGGTCGGTGTCGCCGCAACTGGTGAGCTTTCCACCGACACGATCGAGGGCCGCGCGCGCCGGTTGCTCCGCGAGGGTCCTGGCATAGGCCTCGGCCACTTTGCGTCGGACCGCCATGCCTGCGCCGATTGGCACCGGTTGGTCGTTACCGAAGACATTCGACCAGCGGTCCGTCTCGAACTGCCGGATGCCGAGCAGGTGCCAGTAAGGTTTCGTCCAGTTTTCGGGCGTTTTTTCCCAACGCGGATGGCATTGTCCGCCCCACGCACCGAGCACGGGCCAGAGCTGAGCCAGTTCCAAGGCGTAGGCGAGGAAGTCCGGCGCGAGCACATTGTCGTCGTCCACGAGCACGAAGAGGTCGCTGCGCGCTTCGCGAAATCCGCGCAGGCGCGCGTGCGTGAGCCCCGTGCGATCCTCCCGCACCACGCGCGAATTTGGATGCCACTCGAGGCGCGGTTCGCGCTTGAGCGGCGGAGTGCTGGCGTTGTCGATCACGACCAGTTCCCAGCGATCAAGCGGCAGTGTCTGCTTTTGCAGCCCTTCGAGCGTGGCAGCGAAATAATCGGTTCGTGGGTTGTGCGTGCAGAGGATCACGCTGACCGAGCAGCCACGGCCCTCGGAAAGGCCAGACGGTTTCGCGCACAAGGGACGCACTGGGGCAGGCTGGGGCTTCGCGCGCACCGGATGCCGGGCGAAGGCGCGGATGGCCGCGGCTTGTCCGCGAAGGCGCGCACGCTCGATCCTACGCAGCCGCGCACCGACGAAAAACGACTGATAGAAACGCAGGAGGCGCTGAGCACGCGAAGGCACGAAAGGCATGATGCCGTGCGCCTGCTGCAGCATCATGCCGGAGAAACTGAGTGCCTCGATGAGCCGGAGCAGATAACCCGGTTCCACCCGATTTTTCGGAATGAGATGGGTCAGCTTCGTCTGCCGGAAGACGCCTTTGCCAAAGCCGAGTCCCACCGCGGTGAAAGCGATGTCGGAGTCTTCGCTGCCGATGAGTTGACCACCCGTTCGACCGAGCGCGCGGCGCACGGGGTCGTTTTCTACCAGGCTGGCGTAAGCATCGGCGACTTCGCGCCGCACACACATCCCAGCGCCGACCGGCACGGATTTTAGCTCGAAGAGCAGGTTCGACCAGATGTCGCTGGCGAGAGGGCGCACGCCGATCCAGTGCCAGTAACGCCGCGTCCATTCGGCTGGCGCCACTTCGAACTCGCCCAGGGTCTGCCCGCCCCACACGCCGAGCTGCGGCCATTGCCGGTTGATCGCGAGCGTCTGTTCGAGGTAATCGGGCGCGAGCACGTTGTCGTCGTCCACGAAGAGGAGCAGCGGGGCTCGCGTTTCGTGAATCGCACGAAGGCGCGCGGCCGTGAGTCCGAGCGTTTCCTCGCGCACGACGTGCGGGCGCACCTTGCGCTCGACGTCGAGCCACGAGAGCACTTCGGGGTTCGATGCGTTATCGATGATCAGCAGGCTCCAGCGCTCGGGCGCTAGCGTTTGCGCGTCGAGTCCCTCCAGCGCGCGCAGCAGGTATTCGCGGCGCGGATTGTGCGTGCAGATGACGACGCTGATCTCCGCGCCTCTCATGGATCGACCAGGGGCCATCGCGCCCAGGTGGCGCGGCGAATCCAGATGAGGCTTTCCTGCCGCCCAACGAGCACCCATTCACCGCTGGCAAGCAACTCGCCCACGGCTTTCCCGACCCCGGCGAACGTCGTGGCATCGTGAAACACCAGCAATCCCTGTGACGCGAGGTGCGGAGCCATGGCGGCTGCGTCCGCCTTGGTCGCCTCATACGAGTGGTCGGCATCGATGAAGGCGAGGTGAACCGGCGGTTGCACGTCTTCCGCGGTGATCTCGGCGGTGCGCTTGCGTAGGATGCGGACGCGATCGGTGACGCCGGCGATATTGTGCTGGAAATCCGCGAACGTGTCGCGCAGCCCGTCGGGCATGGTCTCGTTCTTCCACATGTCGATTGACACGACTGTGCCGCCATTCGTTGCGATGCCTGCGGCGAGGAAACAGGTGGAGGCGCCGAGGTAGGAGCCCAGTTCCACGATGTTCGAGCCGGGCGCCAATCCCGACGCGAGCCGGTAGAGCGTTTCGAGTTCGCCCCGGGTCGTGTAAGTGCGAATCGTGGCGGCATTCGGCACGCCGCGATACGCGCACTCCAGTTCGATGCGGCGGCGCTCCACGCGCTCGGCGAGATGACGCAAACGAGTGGCCGCACTGCGAAAGATGCGAAGTAGTATGGGGGCGTTCATCGCAGAGCTCCGGCTGGTTCGCCTGGAGCGGGCGCTCCGCTCGGCAGATAGGTGTAGCTGCTGGCTGGCACGACGTAGCCGTGATCGGGCGCATGCTCGAAGGTGCGTCCCTGCGTGGGCGAGCGATCGACTTCAAAACCCACGGCGCGGCCGATCATGTCGTAAGGTTCGGTGAAGTGCGGGCCGGCCCAGAGCGTGAGGGAATAGCGGCCGGGAATGAGCGGTGGCAGCTCGATGGTGACGTGCACAGTGTGTTCGGACGCGGTGTCGGAAATGAATGGTGTGATGGTGGGAATCGCCTGCATGACCGAAGCGCCGAGCGAGTTTTGGATGTCCACCGAGACGAACGCGGCGCGATGCGGGGCGGTGGTGCGGAAGTTCATCTCGACGTGGAGCAACTGGCGTGGCGGCTCTCCTTCGAGCCGCATCTTTGCGGTTTCGAGCTGGAGCAGGCGGGGTGGCTCGTCCGCACCGCGCCTCCAGGTGTCGCTGTCTTCGCCGCCACGCTCGAGGTAACGCGCGAGCACGGTGCGGGTATCGCCCACGGAAGCGACGCGGCCGTTTTCGAGCATGATGGCGTGATTGCAGAGCGACTGGACGGCCCCCATGTTGTGACTCACGAACAACACGGTGCGCCCACGGGTGGCCACGTCCTGCATTTTGCCGAGACACTTTTTCTGGAACGCGACGTCGCCGACCGCGAGCACTTCATCCACGACGAGAATTTCCGGTTCGAGATGCGCGGCGACGGCGAACGCAAGCCGCACATACATGCCGCTGGAGTAACGCTTCACCGGGGTGTCGAGGAAGGGGCCGATCTCGGCGAATTCGACGATTTCGTCGAATTTTTGCGCAATCTCCGCGCGCTTCATGCCGAGGATGGCACCGTTGAGGAAGATGTTTTCGCGTCCGGTCAGGTCGGGGTGAAAACCGGTGCCGACTTCGAGCAGTGACGCGACGCGCCCGCCGAGCACGGCCCGGCCGTGAGTGGGTTCGGTGATGCGGGAGAGCAGCTTGAGAAGGGTGGATTTGCCCGCGCCGTTGCGTCCGATGATGCCGACAACCTGCCCTTGCTGCACGTTGAAAGACACATCGCGCACGGCCCAGAATTCGTCTGGCTCTTCGCCGGCCCGCGATTTTGGGATGAGCAGTGAAGATGGCGGCACCTTGGCTTTGCGCCCGAACCATTTGCCGATGGTGTCGCGAATGCTCGTGGTGCCGATGCTGCCGAGCCGGTAGAGCTTGCCGAGTTGATCGACTTCGATGATGGCGCTCATACGTTGTCGATGGCTGTGCGTTCGGCGCTTTGAAAGGCGATGACGCCGGTGAGGAGCAGCACCACGGCAAAGAGAGCGGAGGTGGCGACCAGCGCCGGCGGCAGCGTGCCCTGGCCGAGCAGGCACCAGTGAAACATTTCCACCGGCACCGACATCGGGTTGATCCATGCGACCCAGGCGAAACGATCCATCACCTTCGACAACGGATAAATAACCGGAGTCGCAAACATCCAGAGCTGCACGATGAATTGGTTCAGGTGGACGAGGTCCCGATATTTCGCGGTGGTCGATGCCATCCAGAGCCCCACGCCGAGGCTCACGACGGCGACGTGTAGAATCGCCAGCGGCAAAAGCAGCAGGCGCCACGTCGGCGCATACTGGTGCGCGACGAGACCGTAATAGAGCGCGATCAAAACGAACGGAACCATCTGCATGAGAATCGCGGCGAGATTCGAGGTGAGCGCGGCGACCGGCACGACGAGGCGCGGGAACCAGACCTTGCTGAAAAGGTGATGATTCGTGAGGAACGTGCTGCTCGCGGTGACGATGCTTTGCGAGAAGTAATTCCACGCGAGCTGACCGCTGAGATAGAAGAGTGGCGGTGGCACGCCGTCGGTCGAAATCTTCGCCACGCGGGAGAAGATGATGACGAAGACCGCGGTGGTGAGGAGCGGCTGGAAGAAGTGCCACAGAGGCCCGAGCAACGTCTGCTGATAACGCGCCAGCCAGTCGCGCCGCACGAGCAGCATGAGAAGGTCGCGATATTCCCACAGTTCGCGGAGGTCGAAGCGCAGCCATCCGCGCCGGGGTTCGATGACGACCTGGTAGTTCGGCGTGCTTAGTTCAGGCATTGCCAGCAGGAGAGCTCGAAATCGCCGCCTTCCACGGCCAGGGCCGCGGCGAAACCGGCGGCGGGAAAGAAGGAATGAATCGAAAAACGATCCGCATCATCGAACTCCAGCGATTCGCCCAGTCCGAGGCCGCGCGCTTTGAGCTGCGCTTCGATGCGTGTCCAGATTTCGAAAAACTTCGCGCGGCGTTGCGGTTCGGGTGTGATGCGGAGCTGCCATTGATCTTCAGGCGGAAAGTAGTGGTCGGAAAGGACCTCGAAGGAAAGGTTTTCGCGCACCGATTCGAGATCGACGCCGATTTCGCGCCCGTGCGTGACCGCGAGGAGCATGAGATTTTCCGAGTGGCTGAGATTGAAGCGCAGCGTGGTGCCGGGGAGTGAAGGTTTCCCAAATTCACTGCGCATGAAGAGAAGCGATTGCGGCGCTACCCCTGCATAGGGTGCGAGCAGATAACGCAACACGGTGCGCGAAGCGACGTAGCGCCGGCGATCGATTTCATGATGAAAGCGTTCGGCGCGGAGCCATTCGTCCGGCGAGAGAGAGCGGTCGTCGCCGATTTTTTGTCCGTCGAGCTGCGCCAGCCAGAGGTGCACCTCGCCCGGCCCCAGTTGGGGCGGCTGCCGCACGGGTTCGAAGACAGGAGGTGCGATGGAGACGGGCGTCATGGGCGAGATTCGATTCGTTTCAAGGCTGGTAGCAGGCGGACGGCTAGCTCGCGCAAGTTTTCGTCGAGCGCGACGGTGCTTTGGTGGTCGCCCGGCGCCACGATGACCTGCACGTCGCGGCAGACCGACTCCCAGCCGTAAGCAATGCCGCCGGCGGGCACCGGATCGTCGTTCGACCAGACGAGGATGATCGGCCCGGCGTAGGGGGCGGGGATGTAAGCGTCGATGGCCCGATTGTAGGCGTCCACGACGGTGGGGCTGGCCGCGGACTCGTGGGCGGGAGCGAGCGTGGGAGCGGGGAGTGCCGCGGACTCCGCTGGTTTGGGGCGGAGGATTTGCGCGATGCGCCGGGGCACGTGGCCGAGATCGCCGGTCGCGGCGCGGAGGCGCATCATTTGCGAGCGGCCCCATTTTTCGACGCCCTGCGCTTTTTCCCGCCAAGCAAGGAAACGCTGAGCGCGGGACGGTTCGTCGTCCCCAGCGAACTGGCTCAGGCTGCGGGCGAAACGATCCACGTGGCGGTAGCGGAAATTGACTCCGTCCGCGCCGATCATGATGACTGCTTCGACTTTTTCCCCGGCTGCGGTGAGTTGTCGGGCTATCTCGAAGGCGACGAGGGCGCCATTGCAAAAGCCGCCGAGGAGATACGGGCCGCGTGGCTGCTGACGGCGGACTTCGTTGAGCCGGTCGGCGGCCATCGCTTCGATGCTGGCGGGGGGGGCTTCCCCATGCAGACCGTGAGGATGAAGTGCGTAGAACGGTCGGTCCGCGCCGAGATGGCGGGCGAGGTTGCGGCAGAAAAATCCGCCGCCGGAGAAGTCGCCATGGAAAAAGAAGATCGGTGTCTTCGTGCCCGAGGTCTGGACCGGCACGAGCGGGGATTCGCCGGAGGTGCGTCGCCGCGCGTCCACCAGCGCCGCGGCTAGGTGAGCGATTGTGGCCTTCTCGAACATGACGGAGAAGGGAACGCGCATGCCGAATTGTTGCTCCACGGCGGAAAGCATCTGGGCGGCGAGGAGCGAATGGCCGCCGAGGCTGAAGAAATCGTCATGAATGCCGATGGCCTGGCGGCCGAGGGTGCGCTGCCAGAGGGCGATCAATTCGATGTGAAGCGTCGTTTCCGGACGGCCATCGCGACGCGGCGCGGCGTCGTCCTGCGGTGCAGGGAGGCGGTGCAGGTCGATCTTGCCGTTCGGCGTGAGCGGCATTTGCGGGAGCCGCACGAATGCACCCGGTAACATCCACGGTGGGAGTGAACGGGAGAGTTGTTCCCGCAGTTCTGCCGCCGGTGGCGGTTCAGTGCTGTTGGCGGTGAGGTAGGCGACGAGCATTTCATCGCGCAGCGTCACCACACATTCTCCAACGCCTGGGATTGCTCGCAATGCGGCTTCGATTTCTCCCGGCTCGATGCGGAATCCGCGTAGCTTTACTTGGCGATCGGCGCGACCGAGAATGTCGATGGTTCCCTCGGCGAGCCAGCGAGCGCGGTCGCCGGTCTGGTAGAGTCGCCCGAGCGGGGTCTCGATGAAACGCTGGGCGGTGAGTGCGGGATCGTCGTAACCGATGGCGAGCCCCGGGCCGCCGATATAGATTTCGCCGGTCACGCCGATGGGCACGAGCTGGAGCGTCGGATCGAGAATGAATACATCGGTGTTCGCGATGGGGCGGCCGATGGGCACAGTTCGATTTTCGACGCGCTCGACGGGATGGCTCAGAGCAAACGTCGTCGCCTCCGTCGGCCCGTAAACGTGCAGCAGATGTGCGGGCTTCGCCGTCAGCGCCATCTCTACGGCTGCGGGGTCGCATCGTTCGCCGCCGAAAAGAACATGGCGGAAGGAACGGAAAATCCCCGGACGCTCGCGCACGAGGCGGTTGAAGAGAGCGGTGGTGACGAATGCTGTTGTGACGCTCTTTGCGGAATAATGAGCCGCCAGAACCGAGGAATCGAGCAACTGCGCCGTCGTCGTCAGGATCAGCTTGCCGCCGTTCAGGAGGGTGCCCCAGATTTCGAAAGTCGCGGCGTCGAAGCTGAGGTTCGACTGATGCGACACGACGTCGTCTTCGCGCAGTTGTGCATAGTCAGTGTGGCACACGAGGCGCGCGATGGCGCGGTGCGGAATGAGGACGCCCTTGGGCGTGCCGGTAGAGCCAGAGGTGAAGATGAGATAGGCGGGACCGGCGGGATCGACGGTGAGTTTGACCGGAGCATCACTCGCGTTTTCGTAAGTAGCGGGGCCGTTGAGCGAGAGATCCGCTTTGCTTTCAATGATCTGCCGGCGAGCGGCGGGTTCTTCCGCGCTGAGCGGCAGGTAGGCGCCACCGGCGCGCAACGTTCCGATGGCTTCCCACAAAAACTGGCTGCTGCGTTCGCCACGCAGCACGACAATTCCGCCGGGCCGGAGGCCCTGTGCGATGAGGTGATTTGCGACGCGGTTCGCGCGGTGGTCGAGTTCGCCATAGGTCAGCGTTTGTTCGCCTTCGTAGGCGATGGCGTCCGGTTGGCGCGCGGCGACTTCGGCGAAAAGTTCGTGAATGGGGCGATCGTGCGGATAGGGCTGACGCAGGCCGGTGCTCCATTCAAGCAACTGGTGCTTGCTCGGTTCGTCGAGCAGCGGCAATCGCGAGATGGGTGTGGCGGCATCGGTGGCGACGGCTTCGAGCAGGGTGCGATAGTGGGCGAGCCATCGGTCGATGGTCGTGCCGTCGAACAGGTCCGCGTTAAACGCGCAATAGAGCTGCCAGCCGTGGTCGGTCTCGAGGAGATTGAAACTCAGCTCGAAACCGAGGCGCGACTTGGCGTTGATGTCGAACACCGCTTCGACGCCCGCGAAATCCAGCCCGGTGGCGGCGCGGTCGATATTAAACGTGACCGCGGTGAGCGGCGTGCGGCTGGGGTCGCGCGGCAGGGAAAGCTTTTGCAGCAACGCACCGAGGGTGAAGTGCTGATGTTCAAATGCATCGAGCACGTCGCCTTTCAGGGTGCCGAGGAAAGCGGCGAACGTCTTCTCACCGTCGAGCGAGGCGCGGATGGGCAGGAAGTTGAGACAGTGTCCCACGACGCTATCGTTGCCCATGGCGGGCTGCCCGGCGGCAGCGATGCCGACGACGATTTCATCCTGTCCACCCAGGCGATGAAGCAGCACATGGAAAGCGCCGAGCATCGTGGTGAAAAGGGTGCAGCGGTGAGTGGAGCTCACGCGTTGCAGCGTGCCGATGAGTTCGGAGGAAAGTGTCGTGATGCGGCGTTCCGCACGATAGGTGCGCTGCGCGGGCCGTGGTCGGTCCGTGGGCAGATCGAGCGCGGGGGGATTTGTGGCGAACCGCTGAAGCCAATAACGCTCGGTTTCCACGAGTGGCTGGGTGGCCAGCCAGGAAACGTATTCGCGAAACGGATGAGACGGAGGCAGAGGGCGCTGCGAATAGAGTGCGGCGAGTTCCGTGGCGAGCGTGCCGAAGGACCAGCCATCGCAGACGATGTGGTGAACTGTCAGAACGAGCAGGTGCTCGGTTTCGCTGAGCTTGAGCAGGACGGCGCGGAAGACCGGGCCGTGTTCGAGATCGAACGGGTTTGCTGTTTCGGCCTGGATCGCCGCTGCGGGATCGCCGCTCACTGGAGCGAGGTGGAGAGCGGTCGGCGGATGCACTCGCTGGGTGTCGGTGCCGATGGTGGTTCGTAGCGCTTCGTGCCGTTCGGTTAACGTATTCAGCGCGGTTTCCAGCGCCGCAAGATCGAGCGCGCCGCGGAAGCGGATGGTGACCGATTCGTTGTAAGCGGCGGAGGCGTCGCCGCCGAGTTGAGCGGCGAGACGGATCTCCTGCTGGGCTTCCGTGAGCGGGAAGACGTTGGGGTCGGTGGAGCGATGCACGGCTGTGCTGCGCGGAATGAAACCCGCGCGCACCACTTCGGCGACGCTCTCGCGAAAGGCACCCAGCACCTGTGCAAAATCCTGTTCGGTATGCGCGGTCGAAATGAAGTTGGGCCGGCCTTCCCACGCATGCACACCGCGCAAGCGCAAATGCGCCCAGAGGGTTCCGGCAAACTTCAGCTCCGCCGGGGGCGGCAGGTGAAACATCGAGCTGAAGCGCGTCCAGCGCAGCGGCGCTTCGTATTCCGCCAGAACATCGTTGAGTTGCCCGACGAAACGTTCCGCTTTGGCATCGAGTTCGCGTTGCAGCGCAGGTCCGGCGGCTTTGAGGTGAGTGAGGATGGACTTCGCGGCGGCGAGCGCCAAGGGATGGCGCACGAAGGTTCCCGCGAAGAAGGTGACACCGACCTCGGGCACGGAATCGTCGCCGAAATTCCACATGCCGCCATCGAGCGCGTCCATGTATCTGGGCGAGCCGGCGACGATGCCGATGGGCATGCCTCCACCGACGACCTTGCCGTAGGTCGCGAGGTCGGCGCGGATGCCGAAGTGCGCCTGGGCGCCGCCGGGATGGCAGCGGAAGCCGGTGACGACTTCATCGAAGACCAGGGCGATTTCCCGCTCGGCGGTGACGCGGCGCAATTCGTGCAGGAACTCGCGTGGCTGCAGGTCCGGGCGACGGCTTTGCACGGGCTCGACGAGGACGGCGGCGATTTCATGCGCGTGCTGGCGGATGAAATCGAGCGCGGAAACCTCGCCGTAATCGAGCACGAAGACGTTGCTGATCGCAGCCTCGGGAATGCCGGGCGCGATGGCAGCTGCGGCGCCGCAGGTGCTGCCGGGGCGAATGAGCACTTCGTCGAAAATGCCGTGGTAGGCGCCCGCAAAGACCGCGATCTTGTCACGCCCGCTGACGGTGCGGGAAGTGCGAATGGCGGCCATGACGGCTTCGGAGCCAGTGTTGCAAAAGCCCACGCGTTCCATGCCGGTGAGTTCGGAGACGAGCGTGGCGACCTCGCCAGCCAGCGGCGAGGTGGGGCCGATTTCGATGCCGCGATGGAGCTGCCGTTCGATCGCTTCGACGAAGAATGGCGGGCGATGACCGAGGAGGATCTGACCGAATCCCAGCGTGATGTCGGTGTATTCGTGTCCGTCGATGTCCCACAGCTTGGCACCTTCGGAACGGTCGGCCACGAGGGGATAGACCATTTCCTTCCACACGCGACGGAACCCGGAGACGGCGCGCGGATCGGCGAAGCGCGCGCGGTTTTCGGCGGTGAAGCGTTTTGAACCCGCGGTGCGTTGCGTGTAGCGGGCGATGAGGTCGTCGAGATGCCGCTGCTGCGCGGCCGTGAGTTCGGACGGCGCGCTCGTGTCGATGCGCCGGAAGGGGCCGTGGGCAGCGGGTCTGGCTGGCGCGGCAGCGATGACGGGAGCGGGCGAGGTAGCGGGAGCTGCCTGAGGAGCCTGTTGATGTTCGCGAAGATAAGCGGCAAGCGCTCCGAGGGTGGCGAGTTCGTCAAGGAACTGCCGGAAGCGGAGGCGCACGCCGAATTTCTTTTGGAGCGAAATGGCGATCTGCGTGAGGAAGAGCGAATCGAAACCGAGATCGACCAGCGCGGTCTCGGGCGTGGCAGAGTGAAGATCGACACCGGAAAGCTGGGCGAGTTCGGCTTTGAGAGCAGCGAATATGTCCTGCGGTTGAGCGAGGGTGGGTTCGGGAACGGCGGGCGCGGGATTGATCGCCGCGCGATGTGGTTCCGCCCAGTAGCGCTCGCGCTGAAAGGGGTAGGTCGGCAGTGAAACGATCTTCGGGGTGGCGCTCCGATGGAGCGGGGCGAAATCGATGTCCTGTCCGGCAATCCACCGCTGGCCGAGCATGGCGAGCGGATCGGATTCGTTGGGCGGAACACTCGCCGTGCCGCGAGCAGGAGTGGTGAAGACGTGCCGCCGATCGCGACGCATCAACCAGCGCCCGGCCTCCGTCGCATTTCGTGCGACGACGAAACGGCGGAATGCAAAAGCGTGGCGGCCTTGCTGGAGCGTGAAGGCAACGTCGTCGAGAGGCAGGCCGGGATGTTTGCGGAGGTGCCGCGCGAGCTGAGCGGTGGCGTCTTCGAGGGCGCGCAGGCTACGCGCGGAGAGGACGATGAGTTGAGGTGTCTCAGTCCAGATGGGGGCGTCGGCCTCGCCCGGGCTCTCTTCGAGGACGACGTGTGCGTTTGTCCCGCCGACGCCAAAGGAACTGACGCCCGCGCGTCGTGGACCGTTTTCGGCAGGCCATTCGCGTAGCGCGGTGTTGACGAAAAATGGGCTGGTCTCGAGTTCGAGTTGGGGGTTCGGCTCGGTGAAGTGAAGGCTGGCGGGCAGGGTGCGATGTTTGAGCGCGAGCGCGGTCTTGATGAGCCCGGTGACTCCGGCGGCGGCGTCGAGGTGGCCGATGTTGGTCTTGACCGAGCCGATGGCGCAGAAGCCGCGACGCTCTGTCTCGGCGCGGAACGCCTGGGTAAGGCCAGCGATTTCGATCGGGTCGCCGAGCGGGGTTGCGGTGCCGTGGGTCTCCACATAGCTGATGCTCTCGGGGGAAAAGCCGGCGAAGCCCTGCGCGAGAGTGATGACCTCGGCGTGGCCGTCCACGCTGGGCGCGGTGAAGCTCACTTTGGAGGCGCCGTCGTTATTCAGCGCGTGGCCTTTGACGACGGCGTAGATCTGATCGCCCGCCGCGAGCGCATCCGAGAGTCGTTTGAGCACGACGACACCGACGCCGTGGCTGAAGACGGTGCCGGCGGCCTGCACGTCGAAGGCGCGGCAATGGCCATCCGGCGAGGTGATGCCACCTTCGTGGAACTCGTAGCCGCGTTCCTGCGGAAAGGTGATCGAGACACCGCCAGCGAGGGCGGCGTCGCATTGAAAATTGAGCAGGCTGGTGCAGGCCTGGCAGACGGCGACGAGTGAAGTGGAGCACGCGGTGTAGAGGCTGATCGCCGGGCCGTGCAGGTCGAATTTATAAGCGACACGCGTGGCGAGATAATCCTTCTCGTTACCCATCATCGCATTGAGCCAGCCGACGCTTTCGACGAGGTCGGGCCGCGTGGAGACGTTGTTCATCCAATACGTGTTGTTGCTCATCCCGGCAAAAACGCCGATGGGGCCGGGGCTGCGTGCGGGGTCGATGCCGGCATCTTCCAGTGCGGTCCAAGCTTCCTCGAGGAAGACACGTTGCTGCGGGTCGATGACTTCGGCTTCCTTCGGTGTGAGGCCGAAGAATCCGGCATCGAACCATTCGGGACGCTCCAGCACACCGCGCGCGGCGATGTAGTTTGCCTGGGCGCGGAGCGCGGCGGGATCGAGCCCTGCGGCCTTGAGCTGATCGTCGGAAAGTTGCTCGATCGTTTCGCGACCTGCGACGAGGTTTTGCCAGAACTCCGCGACGTTGCGCGCGCCGGGGAAGCGCCCGGCGATGCCGACGATGGCGATGCCTTGCGGATCCTCGCTCATGATTTCCGGCCGAAAGCGGCGCGCTGGCGAGCAGCGCGTTCCTGCGCGGCGCTGATGCGACCGGTGGATGCGTTGGAGCCATCGAGATGGGCGGCGAGCGATTCGATGGTGGGATGTTGAAACATGCGGACGATGGAAATGTCGCGGGCGAGCACTTCGCGCAACCGCGCATGCACGCGCATCATGAGAAGCGAATGGCCGCCAAGATCGAAAAAGTTGTCGCGCACGCCGACTTCATCGGCTGCAAAAGCTTCACTCCACACACTCGCGATTTTCTTCTCCAGATCGGTGCGTGGCGGGATGAAATGGGCGCTTCGAGCGCGGAGTGTCGCGCGTGGAGCCGCGATCCGGGCGGGAAGAGCTGCTGCCGCATTGGCGATGGTTCCTCCGTGGCAGATTTTTTCGAGCAGATCACGCAGCCAGCCGAGCACAATGTGAGCGGTCTCTGCTTCGAAGGTGCGCGGAGCTGCAATGAGGGTGAGCGTAATCTGCGGACCGGGCGTGACGACGAGAGTGAGCGGATAATTCGTCCGGATTGGCGCGGTGAGGTCGCTGAGCGTGACGCCTCCATCGATGCGGTTCATGCGTTCGTCGATAACGTAGTTCTGGAAAACCAGCAGCGTGTCGAAGAGGCGTGCGTGCCACGGCAGTTCGCTCGAAGCGTGGATTTGCGCAAGGGGCGTGAACTGGTGCTCCTGCAGCGCGAAGGATTGTTCGTGCAGGCGCGCGACGAGCGTCTCGACGGAATCGGCGGCGGCGATTCGCACGCGGATGGGAAGATTGTTCACCATCGGACCGACGATGTTTTCCACGCCGGGAAGTCCCGCTGGGCGACCGGAAAAACTCGCGCCGAAAGCTATGTCGCCCCGACTGCTGCGGCGGTGAAGCAGGATGGCCCAGGCGGCTTGCACGAGCGTGTTCAGCGTGGCGCGGGTTGAGCGAGCGGCGGCGCGGAGACGGTCGCTCAATGTTTCGTCGAGAAGGAGCGAGTCTCCGCAGGCGGTGCTGGTGGGAGAAAAGTCCGCCGGCAGGGGAGTGGCTTCGCGGAAGGCATGGAGATGCGTGCGCCAGAAATCGGCGGACTCGCTCGGATCGCGCTGGTTCAGCCAGTGGAGATAGTCGGCGTAGCTTGTCGCCGGGGAGAGAGATTCGCCGGCATAGGCGGCGGATACTTCGCGAAGGACGACCGGCCAGGACCAGCCGTCGATCTGCAGATGATGATGACTCCAAACGAAGCGCCACTCTTCGTCCGCGACGCGCAGCAGGGCGAGCCTTGTAAGTGGGGGCCGTGCGAGGTCGAAGGATCGCTTCTCGTCTTCGGAGAGAAATTGGGCGAATTGTTCGTCACTCGGATTTTCGCGCCAGTCCTCGATGGTCCAGATGGGGGTAAGCGAGTCGTGGATGATTTGTCTTGGCTCACCGTCGCTCGGGAAGCTCGTGCGCAGAGCGGCGTGGCGATCGAGCACGGTCTGCCAAGCCTGTTGCAACCGCTCGACATCGAGCGGTCCGTGCAGCATGGCGTGCCATTGATCGAAACCGGAGCCGGGTTGGGCGATTTCGAGGGTGTGGTAGAGTCGCTGGATCGGCGACAGTGGATAGGTTCGTGGGGCGGTGCGGAGGCGCAGCAGAGCGGCGTGGAAATTTTCGGCGACGCGGGCGACGGTTTCTTCGCGGTGCAGATTGGTGCTGAAGGTCCAGCGAGCTTCGAGGCGTCCGCCGATGACGACGCAATTGATCTCGATAAGATGGGTGCGCTTCGCCTGGGGGCTGTGCCAGCCTTCGGTGGAGAGCGTGGACAAGGTGAAGCGAGTGCCGCTGGTAAGGGTGTCGAACTGGCCAAGGTAATTGAACAGGACCTGAGCGCGCGAGCGCGGCACGAGTCCGGCGAGATGACGCAGCAGGCCGTAGCCGAAACCGTTCGATGGAACGGTGATGTTTGGGAGAGTCAGCCGAGCGGGATAGATGGTGGTGAACCAGCCGACGGAATGTGAGAGATCGGTTTCCGTGCCGGTGAGTTCGGCGCAGAGGGTTTCTTCGCGACCGTGGCCCTCCAGATCGACGAGCAATGTGGTGCGGCGAGTCCACTCCGCGAACGCGAGGGTAAGCGCGGTGAGGAGCGTATCTTGGATGCGGGAGCCGCGCAGCAGGCTATTGGTTTCAGATTCGCTTAGCGAAACGCAGACGGTGCGAGCGGAGGATTCGAGGTTTTCGCCGTGGTTGAAATCGAGCGGGAGTGGTGGCTCGGCCGAGGCGGCGAGGTCGTGCCATGAAGGGACTTGTTCGCGCAGCTTTGGGGACGCTGCAGCTTGGGTAAGAAGCTGCGCCCAGCGCGCGAAGGAAGTGGTCGGTGCGGCGAGCGGACGGCGGGTGAGAGCAGCTTCGAGATCTTCGAGCAGGACGCGCCACGAGACGCCGTCGATGGCGAGGTGATGCGCGACGATGAAGAGGCGCGGGGACGGTTCGAGAATCTGAGCGACCCGGAGCAGCGGGCCATGGGTGATGTCGAGGGAGGCGTGGGCCTCGGCCTCGCTCATCGTGCTAGTCGAGAAGCGTGGCTCGGGAGCGAGCGTCTGGTGCCAGCCATTTTCGTCGTGCGTGAAGCACAGGGAAAACGCGGGATGCCGCTCGGCAACGGTGTGCACCGCCCGTTCGAGGTCGTCGGGGGCGATGGGGGCGGGAAGATCGAGGTTGAGTGCTTGGTTCCAGTGGTTTTGACCCGCGAAGTCGTGCTCGAAAAACCAGCGCTGAATGGGAGTGAGCGGGATTGCGCCTTCGATGCGTTCCTCGGCTGAGGCTCTCGGAGCGGCAGGGGCAGCGGTAGCAAGTTCGGCGATCGTCTGGTGCTGAAAAATGAGCTTCGGCGAAAGGGCGAGGCCAGCCTGGCGAGCCTGCGCGACGACGAGGATGCTGAGGATGGAGTCGCCGCCGAGATCGAAGAAATTGTCGTGAATGCCGACGCGTTCGAGACGGAGAACGCGCTGCCAGATGGCGGCGAGCATTTCCTCGGTGGGCGTGCGCGGGGAGACGAACGCCGCGCCGGTGTCCGGGCGGGCGGGTTCGGGATCGGGCAGGGCACGCAGGTCGGTTTTGCCGTTGTTGGTGAGCGGCACGTGGTCGATCAAAACGAACGCGGCGGGCACCATGTAGTCGGGCAGCTTCGCCTTGAGATGGGTGCGGAGATCGTGCGGGGGCGGCAGTTCGCCGCAGGAAGGCACCAGGTAGGCGATGAGGCGCTGGTCGCGCGCGACCACGACCGCTTCGCGCACGCCGGAATGCTGAAGGAGGAGGCTTTCGATTTCGCCAAGCTCGATGCGAAAGCCGCGGATTTTGACCTGCTGATCGATGCGGCCGAGATATTCGATGTCGCGGCCGGGAAGCCAGCGGGCGAGGTCGCCGGTGCGGTAGAGCCGTTCGCCCTCGCGCCAGGGATGCGGAATGAAACGCTGGGCGGTCAGTTCGGGGCGGCGGAGATAGCCGCGAGCGAGCCCGGCGCCGCCGACGAACATTTCGCCCGGCGCCCCGATGGGTTGCGGTCGAAGTTGCGCGTCGAGGATGAACACTTCGAGATCGGGGATCGGCACGCCGATGACGCTGCCGCGCTGCACGTCCGCCGCGCCGAGCGGGCGGTAGGTGACGTGCACGGTCGTCTCGGTGATGCCATACATGTTCACGAGTTGCGGGCACTGGTCGCCGTGGCGCTCGAACCACGGCTGGAGGCTCTGCATTTCAAGCGCTTCGCCGCCGAAGATGACGAGGCGGAGAGCGAGCTTCCGCTGGCTCGCTTCATCTGCGGCGATAAATTGCCGGAAAGCAGATGGGGTTTGATTGAGGACCGTGACGCCTTCGCGCTCGACCAGTTCAAGGAACGATTCCGGCGAGCGGCTGATGGCGTGCGGGACGACGATGAGGCGGCCGCCATAGAGGAGCGGGCCCCAGAGTTCCCACACCGAGAAATCGAAGGCGATGGAGTGAAACATCGTCCACACATCGCGCTCGTCGAAACCGAACCACGGATGCGTCGCAGCCATGAGACGGACGACGTTGCGATGGGTGATGCTGCAGCCTTTGGGTTTGCCGGTGGAGCCGGAGGTGAAGATGACGTAGGCGAGAGAATCGGGTGTGCCGGGATCGTGCAGTTCGCCGGTGGGTGCGAAGGCATCCAGACACACGAGGCGCGCGCCGTGGCCAGGGAGGCGCGCGACGAGCGAGGTCTGAGTGACGACGACCGGAGCCTGGGCGTCTTCGAGCATGAAGGTGAGGCGCTCGGGCGGGTAGGCGAGGTCGATGGGGAGATAGGCGCCGCCAGCTTTGAGGATGCCGAGAACGCCGACGATCAAGTCGATGGAGCGTTCGAGGCAGAGACCGACGATGACTTCGGCGTCCACGCCGAGCGTGCGAAGATGATGCGCGACCTGTGCGGCGCGGCGATCCAGCTCGGCATAGGTCATCTGCTGCTCGTCGCAACGCACCGCAATGGCGTCGGGAGTGCGGGCGGCTTGTTCGGCGAAAAGCTGGTGTAGCGTTTTCTCGGGTGCGGCGACGGGAGCGCGCGGATTCCACGCGTGAATCAACTGCTCTTGCTCGGTAGCGGTGAGCATGGGCAAATCGCCGAGGCGTTGCCGAGGATGCGTGACGATCGCTTCGAGGAGGGTGGCGAGATGACCGAGCAGTCGCGCGATGACGGCATCGGCAAAACGATGCCGATCGAACTCGATGCGGAGGCGGAGTTGTTCGCCGGCATAGGCCGCGAGGGTGAGCGCGAAATTTGTCTGCTCGCAGAGATTAAAGTCGCGGTTCAGCCACGCCCCGCCGAGCGCCCGGAGCGAAGTGTGCAGGTCGTAGTTTTCGAAAACGACGATACTGTCGAAGAGAAGTTTGCCGCCGGGCACTTCGCTCCAGCTCTGAACAGAAGCGAGCGGGGTGTGCTCGTGCGGGCGCATCGCCACCCATTGGACGCGCAGCTCTTTTAGCCAGGGAATAGTCTCCGCATCGCTGGACACGCAGGCACGGACGGGGAGGGTATTGATGAGCAGGCCGACCATGTCGTCGGCGTGCTCGATGTGGCCGCGACGGCAGGCGCGTGTAGCGCCGAAGACGACATCTTCTTCGCCGCTGTAGCGACTGAGGAGGATGGCCCAGGCGCCTTGGACGAGGGTGTTGAGGGTGAGGTCGTGCGCCTGCGCGAGTTCGCGGAGGCGATGGGTGCTTTCGATCGAGAGGCAGTGATCGGCGTCGCCCTGCGTGGGTTGGAGAGCGCAATCGCCAAGGCGCTCGACGGGGATGGGCGTGGGCGCGGTGAAGCCGGCGAGTTGCTGGCGCCAGTAGGCTTCCGAGGCGGAAGCATCCCGCTTTTGCAGCCAGTCGAGGTAGGCGCGATACGGCGGCCGAACGCTGGAAGGGCCGTCGAACACTTCTTGCAGCACGATGGGGAAGGAGCGGCCGTCGAGCAGCGCGTGATGGAAAGTCCATACGAGGCGAAACTCTTCCTCAGCAAAACGAAACAGGCAGAGCCGGAGCAGGGGAGCGCAGTCCATCGTGAAGCCCTTCTCACGATCCGTGCGCAAGTAAGTGGAGAAGTGTGCTTCCCTTTCCACCGGGCTGAGCGGGCGAAGGTCCACTTCCGTCCATGGGAGTTCGACGAGCGACCACACTTCCTGCACGGGCGCGGTTTCCCAGCGAAAGGCGGTGCGCAGAATGGCATGGCGTGAGACGACGTCCTCCCACGCGCGGCGCAGGCGCTGGGGATCGATTGGTTCGCGCAGCACGCATACCATCTGCTCAATATCCACACCGGAGTGCGGTTCCGAAAGCGCGTGGTAAAGCATCCCCTGTTGGAGCGGAGTCAGGGGATAGCGGTCTTCGATCTCAACGGGACGAACGGTCATCAGTCAGGTTTCGCTCCACTCGATGGGGCGGCAGACGCCTCGGCACAGGGCGCCGCGGCGAGAGCAGAATGAAAGGGTGTTAATTTTTTCACTTCGGAGAAAGCAGAGCATATGCCCGGGAGCAAAATCGTCGCTTTATCCGTGGCGTGAAGGTGTATTGAGCGTTGGCGCGGGTTCTGCAAAGAACTTCGCCCCCGACTGGTGCGCATTCTCATTCTCAACCAATACTTTCCACCCGACCCGGCTCCGACCGGAGTGCTTTTTGCCGAACTGGCGGAGGCGCTCCGGCAGCGCGGGCACGACGTGGTGCTGGCTGGTGCGGGCGAGGCCTATCGCGCGGGGCAGGGGCGCGGGATGCGGCTGCTGCGCGAGATGTTCGCGCTGGTGAAGATTTTCTGGCACGGGGTGTTTTGCAAACGGGTGCAGGTCGTGGTGTCGGGCAGTTCGCCGCCGTGCCTGGCGGTGGTAGCAGGACTGGTGGCGCTGAGGCACTGGGCGCCGCATCTGCACTGGGCGATGGATCTTTATCCAGAGATCGCGGTGGCCTTGCGCGAGGTGAAGGCGGGGATCGTCACAAAGCTCATTGGTTGGCTTATGAAGGTCGCCTATCGTCGTGCTCGCGCGGTGGTGGCGCTTGATCCGGACATGACGGAAGTGTTGCGCCGCTACGGGGTGCATCCGGTGGAATGTCGGCCGTGGGTGCCCGCGCCGGTGCTGGGGCGGCTGCCGCTCAAGCCGGTGGAGCCGTTCGAGCCGTGGACGTGGCTTTATTCTGGAAATCTGGGCCGGGCGCATGATTGGCAGACGCTGCTCGCGGCGCAGGCGGTGCTGGAGGAGCGCGGGGTGGATGCGACGCTGGTGTTCCAAGGCGGCGGGCCGTCGCGCGCCGCAGCGATGGAGCGGGCGAAGGAACTCAATTTGCAAAGAGTAATCTGGCGGCCTTACGCGGCGGAAGCCGATCTGGGGCAGGCGTTGCTGCGGGTGCAATGCCTCATCGTCACGCAATTGCCTGAGGCGGCGGGGTTGCTCTGGCCAAGCAAACTCGCACTGTTGCTCGGCCTGCCTCGGCCGCTGCTTTTCGTGGGGCCGAAAAATCGAGCGATCGCGGCATCGTTGCGCGACCGGCCCGCCACGGCGGTGATGAATCCCGGTGATTTTCGCGCGGTGGCGGACTGGATTGCCCGGCTGCGTGCGGAACTGGCGACGATTCCGCAAAAAGCTGTCGTGGATATCGCGGCACATCGCTGGAATGCGATTGCATGGTGGGTGGACTTGATCGAAAGCGCGGTGCGCAAATGAAACCCTCGGGCCTCTTCCCGATTTCGACAGCCGTGCTAGTGTCCGCCGCTCCATGATTCTCGCGGCTTGCTTTTTTCTCGTCGGCTGGATGGTCGCGGTGATTTTGACGCCGTGGACCATTCGCCTGTCGCGCCGTGGCATCGGCCTCGATCATGCGAACGAGACGCGCAAACACCAGACTGAGGCGATCCCTCGGATCGGTGGTCTGCCGATCGTCCTCGCCTCGCTCCTGGGGCTGGGAGTGAGCGCGTGGGTGAGCCCGAAGCCGACGGTGGACTGGGCGCCGGTGCTGGTGGGAAGCGTGCTCATGTTTGGGCTCGGTTTCTGGGATGATTTGAAGCCGCTCGGGGCACGGAAAAAGTTGCTGGGCCAGGTTTTGATCGCGTCGCTGGTGTGCTGGATGGGGCTGAGCATCGAGAAGGTGACCTATCCCGGTGCGCGCTGGAGTGTTCAGCTCGGAGCCTGGAGTTATTTCGTGACGGTGTTCTGGCTCATCGCGGTGCCGAATATCATTAACCTGATCGACGGATTCGACGGGCTCGCGGGCGGCCTCGGCTTGTTCCTCTCGGCGACGCTCGGCATCGTGGCGATTCACAACGAACAGCTCGAAGTGGCCTGGTATGCGTTCACGATCAGCGGTGCATTGGTTGGGTTTCTCGTCTTCAATTTTCCTCCGGCGCGGATTTATCTCGGCGATGGCGGAGCTTACCTCATCGGCTTCACCATTGCGGCACTATCGCTGAACAGCTCGAACAAGGCATCGGTCGCGGCGGTGTTGCTGGTCACCGTCGTCGCGCTGGGAATTCCGATTCTGGATACCACCTTTGCGATGCTGCGACGCGCGGCGCGCGGGTATCCCATTTTCCGCGCTGACGATGAACATTTTCACCATCGTCTTGAAAGGCTCGGGCTCGACAAACATCGCATCCTGCTCGCCTTCTACGGCATCGCGGTGATTTTCAGTCTGCTCGGGTTGAGCATCATCTGGAGCCAGGGCCGGTCGCTGCCGATCGCCATCGGTGCGGTGTTCGCGCTGGCGCTGTTTGCGTTCCGGTATTTTCACGACATCACCGATTGGACCGATCTGCGGCAGAAAGCGGAACGGACGATCAAGCGTCGGCGCTACGTGCGTTATGCGCTGCTCCAGGCGCAATTGCTGGAGATGGAACTGGAACGCTGCCGGACGGCGCAGGAGTTCTGGACGATTTTTGAGCACACCCTGCGGCGGGTGGGATTCACCGATCCGGGGGAGGTGGAGGACGAGGCTGTCATCCAGGTGCGCTACAACGGCGCGACGCCTTGGACGCTCCATGCGCCGAAGTCAACCGGCACGAAGGATGAGTGGAAACGGGTCGCGGAATGTTTTCGCCCCGTGTATGCCAAGGCGAAGGAACAATGGCCGACGAACTGAACTCCCAACGGCATCGCCGCAGTCGTTCGCAACGAAGCAAGCGTGACCTCTCTCGTCCGCTAGCGTTGGCGATCTTTGCGGTTCTGATCACGCTCGGTCCGCTGGTGTTCGGCTCAGTGGATCGGGTCGTGCAGATTTCGTTTACCATCGTGCTTGGCGTCGGGATGCTGATTTTTCCGCCGCGCATCATCGCACTGCCGGGGTGGATGAGTCGTCTGCTCATCGGGCTCACCACGATCCTGGTGGTGAAGGAACTCGCGCCGGCGGGGTTGTTTGGCGCGATGTCGTGGCGCGACACGTTGCAGCGAGCTTACGAATTACCGCTCCCATGGACACACAATCCCGAGCCGGGCCGTGCCTTCGATGGGTGGCTGGCCGGAATCGTCGGTGCGGGCTGGTTTGCCTGGGTGCGCACGCTGGCGGTGGATCGGGATGATCGCACGAAGCTTGCGTGGATCATGTTTGCTGGTGCGGCGCTGGTGGCGGTGATTTCTTTTGCCACGGTGGGAATGGGTGGGCCGAACTCGAAACTTATTTTCGGCCTGCGTTACACTCCCGGATGGTTCGGCTTCGGGCCATTTCCGAACCGCAACCACTCGGCATGTTATTTCGCGATGGCGGCGATCATCGGCGCGGGTTGTCTAGCCCGGTCGGGCGAACGGAAGCGCTTTGGGCTGCTGGTTCCTGCGGTGTTGATGCTGGGTGGTCTGTTGGTGGCTCTTTTGCGAACGCAATCGCGAGGGGGGATTCTGGCGATGGGCGTGGGTCTGGCGGTTTTCATGGGGGTGGTGTTGCTCAAGCTGCGCAGCCGGCAGGCGCTGGCGGTCACGCTGGCGGCCGGCTTGCTGGTCGGTGGGCTCGGCCTGCTCGCGGGCGGGAAGGCGTTGCAGCGTTTCGCTGGCACGGGAGCGCCGGCGGACGATTCCGCCGCGGCGCGCGTGGCGGTGTGGAAAAATGCGACGGTGATGTGGAAGGACGCGCCGCTTCTCGGGCATGGGCTGGGCACGTTTGCGTCGGTGTTCCCGATGTATCAGCAAATGACGATGGAAGAAATCCGGGTGAAGCATCCGGAGAGCAGTTGGCTGCAATGGCTGAACGAACTCGGTCTCGTGCCGGTGGCGCTGAGCATGGTGGCAGGCCTGGCGTTCTGTCTGCCGAATGTAGGCGCGCTGTTTGAGCGGAGGTCGAGTTTCTACATTCGCGCCGCGGGCTTCGGCGTCGTCGCGACCTTGCTCACCCATGCCATTTTCGATGTGCCGGCGCATCGCTGGGGCACGGCGGGATTTGCGCTGGCCGCGCTGGCGCTGGCCTGTCCGGCCTCGCCGGAAACGCGCCGGGCTCCCCGTTTTGCGGGAGCGGTGCCATTGGGGATCGCCGGTTTCTGGCTGTTGCCGCTGATCTTCGACAAGCCGGCGTGGTCCACGTTTCAACTTGAGCGAGTGCTGGCAAGCCAACCGGTGCCACCGGGCCTGCCGATCAGTGCACTCGACACGACTCTGCGCTGTTTCCCGCTGAACGCACAGTTACATTTCGCGCGCGGTGAAAGGCTGGTGCGCACGGGAGCGATGCCGCCTTCGCGCTGGCAAAACGATTTCCGGGTGGCGGCGCGTCTGCTGCCCAACTCGTGGGAGGTGTGCGTGCGCGCGGCGCGTCTGTGCCGTCTGGAGCAGCCATCGCTGTCGCTGCACTATTGGCAGATGGCGGTGGAGCGGGCGACGCGGCAGCGCGGCGAAGTATTTGGGAGGGCGCTGCGGGAAACGGCATCCATTCCGTGGGCCATGGATGTGTGGTCGAACTACGCCGAGACGCATGCCGATGTGGCGCTCATGATGTCGGAGAGTCTGCCGGGGGACGACGGGAAGCGTTTCTACGAAGCGTGGTGGCAGCAGCGAGGAGCGACGGCGACGGACATTTCGGAAGCGGAATCGTCCGCATTCAGCCGGGTCGCCGCGCGATGGGGGAATGTGAGTCAGCTCGCCTTGTGGATGCAGCGTCATCCCGAGCGGGCCGACGAAGATTTTCGCGGCTGGGCAAGCCTGCTGCATGCATGGGGCGAAGACGAAAAGGCGTGGGGTATCCTGAGCCAGGAGATCAAGGAACCGGCGTATCCGTCGGCGGTGACGAAGCTCAAGAAAGAGGACGTCGGATTTCTCTGGCGGCACAATCCGGAGGACATCGTGAACGCGCGGACATACGCGCAGTTGCTGGAGAGCCTTGGCGAAACCCAGGAGAGCGAAGAAGTGGTGGCGTCGGTGGCCGCGCGAGTGAATGCGCCGCTATGGTTCCAGGAAAAGGCCGCGCATCAGTTAGCGAAGCGCAAACAGTTCGGGAAAGCGGTGGAAATGCTATTGCGCGCTCCCGTAGCGTCGGTGCCGTCTGCTGCGACTCCTTCGCAATAGCGCGAAGACGGCCAGAACATTTGACACCCCTACGAGGGTTTCTATGGTCGCCGTAAATGGACGAAGGAGTCCGCCAACGAATCTACGATTATTTCGCCCATAAGGGGATGCGTCGCACCGTGCAGCGGGACGCCATCATCGAAGCGGCGTTCAGCACCACCGAGCACTACACTGCGGAGCAGTTGCTCGAGATGGCTCATCGCATCGAGCGCAGCGTGTCGCGCGCCACGGTGTATCGCACGCTGCCGTTGCTGGTGGAGTGCGGGGTGCTGAAGGAACTCGACTTCGGCAAGGACTACAAATTTTACGATCCGAATTACATCGAGCACCCGGGGCATAATCACCTCATCTGCTCGGATTGCAGCAAGGTGGTGGAGTTTGAGGATCGCAATATCGACACGCTGGAGGATTGCGTTTCCAAGCGGCTCGGCTTCACGGCCACCACGAAAATCCTGCGGATCGAAGCGACGTGCGACGTGCTGCAGCGGACCGGCGAGTGCGCGAATCGCAAACCTTGAGTGACATCCCGGTGAAAGAAACGGGAGCAGGCTTGCGCGATGGCGCGGAAGCTGAGAACTAGGCGCTCTCCATTTTCATGTGGCACGGACGTTTTTCCACACCTACCGCCGACCTTCTGCTTCGCTATAGCGAGTCGATCAGCTTCGACTGGCGCCTCTGGCGTCACGATATCGAGGGGTCGATTGCCCACTCCGCCGCGCTCGAAGCGGCGGGGCTCATCACGCCCGAAGAGCGCGCGAAGATCGTGGCCGGGCTGAGGGAAATCGGTGCGGAGATCGAGGCGGGAAAATTCGAGTTCAAGATGGAGCTCGAGGACATCCACATGAACATCGAACGCGAGCTGACGCGGCGCATTGGCGATGCGGGCGCCAAGCTGCACACGGCCCGTTCGCGCAACGATCAGGTGGCGCTCGATCTACGGCTTTATCTGCGGGCGGAATGCGATGCGATTTCCGAGCTGATCCGCGATCTGCAGAGGGCGCTGGTGAGTCTCGGCGACTTGAATCGCGAGATCATCATTCCCGGTTACACGCACCTGCAACGCGCGCAGCCGGTGTATTTCGCGCATCATTTGCTGGCCTACGTGGAAATGCTGGATCGCGACGCGGCGCGTCTGTCCGATGCACGCAAGCGGCTCAATGTGATGCCGCTGGGGTCTGGGGCGATCGCCGGTTCGACCATTCCGCTCGATCGCGAACTGGTGGCGCGGTTGCTCAGTTTTCCGGCCGTCACGCAGAACTCGATGGATGCGGTGAGCGACCGCGATTTTGCCGTCGAGACTCTCGCGGCGCTGGCGCTCATGGCGGTGCATCTGTCGCGCTTGAGCGAGGATGTGATCCTGTGGTGTTCGAGCGAATTTGCCTTCCTCACGCTGAGCGATGCCTACACGACGGGCTCGTCGCTGATGCCGCAGAAGAAGAACCCGGATGCGGCCGAACTGACGCGCGGCAAAGCGGGGCGGGTGGTTGGTTCGGTGGTGTCGTTGCTCACGATGCTGAAAGGTCTGCCGCTCACCTACAATCGGGACATGCAGGAGGACAAGGAGCCGGTCTTCAACGCAGTCGATACCGTGAAGGTGATGCTTGAGGTTTTCGCCGGTATGCTGCGCGAAGCGAAGGTGAACGCCGACGTGTGCGCGCGGGCGGTAAGCGATCCCATGCTGCTGGCGACCGACATGGCCGATTACCTCGTGCGCAAAGGGGTGCCCTTTCGACAGGCGCACGAGCACGTGGGCCGGGCGGTGGCCTTGTGTGGCGAGCGTCATTGCGCGCTGCCTGAGCTGAAACTGGAGGATTACCAGGGAATCTCGGCGGTTTTCGCCGCGGATGTCTTCGAGGTCTTCAATCTGCAAAACGCCATGCGCGCCCGCCGTGCGATCGGCGCCCCTTCGCCGGAAAATGTCGCCCTCCAGCTCGGACGCTGGAAACAACAACTCGGCGCCTGACCGGGAATGAGCCGCCCATTCGACCCCGAACGGCGGGAACGGTTCGATCAGGCTTCCACTCCTCGCGCGGAACTCGATCGAGCCGCGACGGAGCTGGCGGCGTTGAATCGGCGGTTTGGCGGGCATCGGCTTTTGCGCCGGTTTCTCCAGCGGTGGATGAATCCGGGGCGCTGTTATCGCGTGCTCGATCTGTGCACCGGGGCCGGGGATAATCCTCGCACCATGGTGCGCTGGGCGCGAGAGCGGGAGATCACGCTGCGCATCGATGCGGTGGATGCGAACCGGACGGTGCTTGACCTCGCGCGGGAGCGGAGCGCGGATTTTCCCGAGATTCACTACCTCCACGGCGATGTGCTCGGTGAGGCGCCGGGTGAAGGTTACGACCTTGTCCATTGCGCGCTGTCGTTGCACCATTTTTCCGATGAAGATGCGGCACGCCTGCTGGTGCGCTGTTCCGATTGCTCGAACCGCTGGGTGCTGGTGAGCGATCTGGAGCGGCATTTTCTCACCAGCATGGCCATCTCGCTGGCCACGCAGTTGATCTGCCGCAGTGAAGTGGCGCGACACGATGGTGTCATCTCCGCACAGCATGCGTTTTCCTTTCACGAAATGAATGTGCTAGCGGCCGCGGCGGCGTGGAAGAACTACGGGCACGCTCGCTTCCTCTGGTGTCGGCAGGCGCTCTGGCTGGAAAATCGGGACCTCGGCGACATTCCGCTGGCCGATGCGGAAATGCCGAGCCTTGCCTAGCAATTCGGGCGGTCGAAAATCGCCATGGCGTTTCTCACGGATCAGGAGCTTCTCGAACTTGGGTCCGCCCACCACCAGGCCGGTCGTTTTGCGGAGGCGGAGGTAATTTATCGACGGTTGCTCGGATCGTATCCGGGACATCCTGGGTTGTTGAACGAACTCGGTATCCTGGCGATGCGCTCGGGGCGACCAGGGGAAGCGCGGCAGTGGTTCGAGCAAGCTGTCGCAGCCGATTCGCAGCGAGCTGATTTTTTTAACAACCTCGGCATGGTGCTCGAAGTGATGGGCGAGTTTGCTCCGGCGGTGGTAGCGCTTGAAAACGCCTTGCGGCGTGATCCGAAGCTTGGCGCCGCGTGTTACAACCTCGGCAACGTGCGGATGAAACAGGGCGAGCTGAGCGTGGCGCGCGATCTGTTCCGCCGGGCACTGGAATGCGATCCGGCACACCCACAGGCGCATCTCAATCTCGGGCTCGCCTTGTCGAAGATGGGGCAATTTGACGAAGCGGTGGCAGCGTATCGCGCTGGCCTCGCGAGGGCTTCCGGATTTGCGCCGCTCTGGAACAATCTCGGCAACGCCTTGAAAAACCGAGGGGACCACGATGGAGCGATCCATGCTTATCAGGCCGGGTTGGCGGGCGGAGCCGACGCGCTTTGCATCAACAATCTGGGCGACTCGCTGCTGGAGTCGGGCCGTGCGGCGGAAGCGAGCGAATGTTTTCGGCAGGCAGTCACCCTGAATCCAGCCCTGCACGAAGCGCATAGCAATCTGATCTTCAGCCTGCACCTCCTCCCGGAAAGCACTCCCGAGCAGATCGCCGCGGAGGCGCATCGCTGGTGGACTTTGCATGGCGAGCCGATTGCCGCGCAGCGACGATGGCATCACAACGATCGCTCTCCTGAGCGCCGCCTGCGCATCGGCTATGTTTCGCCGGATTTTCGAGCCCATCCCGTCGGGCGCCATATGCTGCCCATCGTTCGTGGACACGACCGGGAGCAGTTTGAAGTATTCTGCTACTCCGACGTCAACGCGGCCGACGAACTAACGACGCAGTTTCGCGAGTCGGCGGATCATTGGCGAGATACGGCGCGAATGACAGATGTAGAAATCGCGGACGCCGTCGCCCGGGATCGAATCGACATCCTCATCGATCTCGCGCTGCACACGCACGGGAATCGTTTGCTGGTCTTCGCGCGCAAACCGGCCCCGGTGCAGGTGACGTTTGCGGGATACCCGGGCACCACTGGTCTGGGAAACATCGACTATCGTCTGACCGACCGGTTTCTCGAGCCACCGGACCTTTCGAGTGAGCAGGGTGCGGAGGAGCCGATCCGGCTGGCGGGCAGCTTCTGGTTGTTCGAGGGCGAGGCGAATGAGCTGCCCGAGCGTGCCGCCGATCACAGGGTGGTGTTGGGTGGGTTGAGCAAGTTTACCAAGGTTAATCCGCGTGTCGTCGCGCTCTGGAGCCGCGTGTTGCGCGGCGTGCCGGATGCTCGCCTGGTGTTGCTCTGCCCGGAAGGAGAATCGAGGGAGCGTGTGGCGGCCCAATTCGAGCGCGAAGGCATTGCGCGTGAACGAATCGAGTGTGTGGCGCGTTCGTCGCGGGCGGAGTTTCTGGCGCTGCTCGGTCGCGTCGATTTGTTGCTCGATACGTTTCCTTACAACGCTCACACGACCTTGTGCGAAGCACTCTGGATGGGTGTTCCCGCGGTCAGCTTGGTGGGTGAAACTGCCGTGTCGCGCGGTGGCCTGAGCATCCTGTCCCAGGTCGATCTGGGTGAACTCGCGGTCTCGTCGGAGGATGAATATGTCCGCGTCGCCACCAGGCTGGCGAACGATCTTTCGGAGCTTTCCGGTTTGCGCACCGGGTTGCGGGAACGGATACAGCGGTCGCCTTTGATGGATGCAAGGGCCTATGTGCGCGAGCTCGAACAGCACTTTCGAGTGATGTGGCAGCGATGGTGCGCCGCGGAGGGGACGCGTTCGTGAGAATTGCTTTTGCCGACTTATCGGGCTGGGATTATCATGCCGGAAGCGTCGCGACGGTGCCTATTGGCGGATCGCAAAGTGCCGCGTGTCACCTCGCGCAGGCGCTGGCGAAGCAAGGGCACGATGTCTTTTTTCTCACGCACACCAGGGTGCCGGGAGTTTATGACCGGGTGTCGTGCCTGTCGTGGCATTCGACGAATCTGGCGCAACTGGGCCAGTTGGAGTGCGATGTTTTTGTCTGCCTGTTAGGTGCCGGGGCCGGGGCGATGTTTCGCGAGGAACTCGGGCCTAAGACGAAGCTGATCCTGTGGACGCAGCACAGCTTTGACCAGGATTCGATCCTCGCGCTGCGGGATTCGAGTGAACGCGACTGCTACGACGGGTTTGCTTTTGTGAGCGACTGGCAGCGCGGCGAGTTTATCGAGCGGTTTCAAATCGATCCTCGCTGCGCTGGCGTGCTGCGAAACGCACCTTCGCCGTCGTTTCTCGATCTTTTTGCGAAGGGCGCTGCGATTCTTCCGGCCAAAGCTTCGCCGCCGATTCTGGCCTACACGAGCACGCCCTTTCGCGGGCTCGATCTTCTCGTCGAAGCCTTTCCCGGCGATCCGGGCTGCCATCCCTGGAGTGCGGCTGCGGGTCTTTTCCAGCATGCGCGTTTATCAGGTGGCGCCGGTGATGGATCACCTACAGAACGGCGCGCTCTATCAGCGCTGTCGCAGCACGCCGGGCGTCGAATATGTGGGTTCATTGCCGCAGCCGGCGCTCGCGGCGGAAATGCGATCGGTGACGATGCTGGCCTATCCCAATATTTTTGCGGAGACCTCGTGCATCGCGGTCATGGAGGCGATGGCGGCCGGCTGCCATGTCGTGACCAGTGCCCTCGGCGCGCTGCCAGAGACGACAGCTGGATTTGGGCGGCTGGTGAGAATCGAGCCGGATCGCCCGTCTTATTTGCGTGGGTTCGTCGATGCAGTGATCGAGGGGCTGCAAGAACACCGGAGTGGAAACGGGGAGGTGGAAAAACGGCTTCGCCGTCAGATGGACTACATGCACCAGCACGCCACCTGGGAGCAGCGAGCCCGCGAGTGGTTCCAGTGGTTGGAATCACTTTCGCTCCGCTGCTGAACTCAAGCCAGAGGCACTTCGATTTTCCGAAGCGGCTCAACCGGGAAAGTGCCTTTGCCTTCGAGGACAATCACGAGGCCATCGATAGCGGTGTCGCCCTGATCGAGTTCGTAGTCGGAACTTGGGCTGGCGGGATTGTTGGTGAATGTGAAACCGGGGGCTGCGGTGTCAGCGCCGATGATCTGAACTTTCAGTCCGCTAATGCGACTCACCGCGTTCGTGGTGCTGAGCGTGTTGGCCTGGGTGCCATCGAAAACACCGCCGGTGTTGTAAACGTTGCCGGCGATGATCGCGGCGATCTTCTGCGCGGTGACGTTGGTGACAGAGCCGTTCAGCGTGATGTCGAAATCCATACCGTTGAAGCCCGCTTTTCCCGCGACGATGCCGCCCATGCCGGGGGTGGCGGCGTCTGGCGTGCTGGCGGGATCGACGTTGAATGCGGCGCCGAAGTTGCCGATCGCCGTGGTGGCGGGCAGCTTGATGTTCGAGACCGAGCCGCCGCGACCGGCGGTGCCCCCGGCGAGAGCGTCGCCGCCAACGCCCCCGGCAAGCAGTTGCACAAATTGACTGACCACCTTGAGGTTGACGCCGGTGACGCTGCCGCCCGCGCCCCCCACGGTATCTGAACTGCCGCCGCGTTGGGCGATGGTCACGAGGTTTCCCAGTTCGCCACTGAGACCGCTCACACTGCCCCCTTTGCCCCCGGTGCTGTCGGGACCCGTGCCGCCGGCGCCACCAGTGGGGTTGCCGAGGTTGGGGCCGTTGTTGATGCGGATGAGCGAGTTCGGCGCGGCGAATTTGAGCGCGCTCACGTTGCCGCCGTTGCCCCCCTTACCGCCCTCGCCGCCAGCGATTCCGCCATTGCCACCATAGATGATCGCGGCTTCGGAAAAAGCGACGCGGGCGTCGAGGAAGATGTTGCTGACGGTGCCGCCGTTGCCGCCGCGTGCGCCGTCACCCGACGAGTCGCCGCCATTGCCGCTGCCGACGTAGAGGAAATTTGCCGCCACGAGGCCATGATAAGTGACCTTGCTCACCGCACCGCCATTGCCACCCGCGCCCGTGCCGCTGCCGCTGCCACCACTGCCACTGAAGGCGCTGATAAATTCGGGCGTGCCAGCGGTTTTGTTGATCGTGATCGAGCTGACCGCACCGCCATTGCCGCCCCGGGTATCGCCGCCGGTGGCGGAACCTCCCGCGCCTGAATAGATCGAGACGAAGCCGGCTGAAGTGCCATTCAGGGTAAGCGCTGTCTTGCTGGCCGCGCCCCCGTTGCCCCCACCTTTGGCTCCATTGCCCCCGGCGCCACCGAGGAATTTGGCTCCATTGGCGCCGGTATCGGCAAGGCTGGCGGTGAAGCTGGTAAAGGAACCGCCGTTGCCGCCCTTGCCATCGGTGCTCGCGCCACCGGTCCCGGCCTCGGCCCGCACGCGGTCGGAAATGTCGCCTACCGTGAGGGTGCTGGCGCCGCCGATGCTGCCGCCGTTGCCGCCCGAACCGCTGAGGCTGCCGCCCCCGGCACCGGCCCGAATGTCGATATCCCCGCCGGTCGTTCCGGCGGTTAGTTTCAGACCAGTGATGCCGCCCCCGTTGCCGCCCTTGCCTGCCGCAGCCGTGCCGCCCGCGCCGCCGAAAAGATCCTGATCATGCTGGGTGTCGCCCTGAGCGATGGTTAGTTTGCTCAAGCGGCCGCCGTTTCCCCCCGCCCCGGTGCCTGCACCGTTCCCGCCATTGCCAGCCTCGAAGTCCGGGGCATAAAGGCCACCCAAGGCTTGGTAAGTGATGCTGCTCAAGCTGCCGCCCGTGCCGCCTTTACCGTTGGTCCCGCCCGCGGCGTGGCCTCCGCTTCCGCCATAAAACCCGGCGAACCCAAAGGTCCCATCGGCGGTGAAATTGAGCTTGCTGACACTGCCCCCATTGCCGCCCTTGCTGGCACGACCTCCGGTGAGCCCGGCGCCCCCGGCACCGCCGGAAACGTAAAGGTAGGCGCTGGTGGCGGAGGTAAAATGGAGCGTGCTGCCAGTGACGGAACCACCGCTGCCAGCGGTGTCGCCGCCCCCTCCGCTGCCCGCCGCGATATGGGAAACATTCGCCGGCGTGCCCGTCTGGCTGGAGGTGATGTTCAGCCCCGACACGCTGCCGCCCGCGCCACCTTTTGAGCCGACCTTGGTCGAAGAGCCGCCGCTCCCGGCGATGATTTCAAACGCTGCCGGAGATTCAGTGAAGGTGATGCCGCTGAGGCTGCCGCCCTTACCACCTGCCCCGGTGCTGCTGGCAAGGCCGTCTCCCGCGCGGATAAGATCTGCCCCTACGGCCAGCTTGACCTTACCGATGCTGGCTCCCGCCGCTCCCGGTGCGAGGGCCGGGGTGAGCGTCTGCGCGGTGCCGACGCCGCCACTGTAGCTGACGAGTTCGCCATCGACGGCGGAACCAGCCCGGATTTCCTTCACGCTCTGCGCGCCCGCGACGGTGCCGATGGTGACGTTCGCGATGCTGCCCCCGGCGAGCAGTTTGCCAGTGACGTTTCCGCTGACGTTGAGCCCGGCGATATTTCCCGGAACCAACTGCGTCGCGGAAAAGCTGCCGTCCGCCGCCACCGCGGTGACGACCGAGCCATGCACGCTGCCGGTGATGGTGGCATTGAAGCCCGTCCCAACCGCGAGCCCGGTGATGTCGCCATCGCCTACGCCGGTGTTGCCGTCGATATCGGTGGCGAAGAGGATCGCTTTGCCGGCGAGGATCCTGGCATAGACGGTTTCACCAGTGTCCAGCACATGGTTGCCATTCGTGTCGAGCACGACGGTGTCCCCTTTGTTGAGATGAAGCACGAGCCCGGCTCCGGTGGTGCCGGCAAGGGTGGCGTCGCTGACGCTGTTGCCGTCCTTGTCCACGGCGGTGAAAGCAGTGCCGCTCAAAAAGAATTGAGCGGGCGCGACACGATCTTCGAGGGGTTCGGGGCGGGGAAGGGAGGTGGGCATCGGGACGGGTGGCACGCCCGCAACGCGCTCGCAATCAGGGAATCGTAAATGACCTGTTGTTTTCTGTGTCCGGCTTTCTGGGACACAGCGTCGCGGACGCGGCGATGGCCGGACGACCGATGCCGGATGACGAAGCGGCCTATGGCTTCATCTTCGCTTTTGCCTGGGCAAGGATGGCATTCCACTCCTCGGGTTTTTTGTAGCCGGAGCTATTGGCGAGTGCTTTGCCGTGCGAATCGGTGACCACAATGAAGGGGAGCATGTCGCCCCATTTCTCACGGCCGTATTTGCGCATGAACTCGCCGTTGGTTTTGGCGTCGTCCACGTTCAGGTCGGCCATGACGAACTGGTCGGCGGTGACGGCGATCTTGCCTTCGCTGATGGCCTTTTTGGTCGCGTTGCAATTTCCGCAGGTGGGGCGGCCGAGGAGGATGAAGCCCATCTTCTTGTCCTTCGCGGCGGCGCTGAGCGTCTTGCGCAGGTCGGTCTGGAGGGCCGGAGCTTCGGCGAAGGAGCGGGCGGCCAGGGAGGTGAACAGGGCGAGAAGGAGCAGGGTGTTCTTCATGGTGCGGCTGGAGCTGAAGAGTGAAAGGCTAGGAACCCACCCGAAGGTGTCGAGCGTGAAAAATTGACCACTGGTCCGAAATGCGCTTTTACGAGCGCCGATTTTTATGCGTTTCCTCCCGCTGATCATCTGCGTCTTCGGCACCAGCGTTGTTATGGCCGAAACGCCTGCCCCGACGCCCGCTCCGAAGGACGTTTTCCTCGAGCAGGTCGCGGCGCATTTTTCTGCGTGGGATGCGGATCGCGATGGGGTGCTGAGCAATGCGGAGATCGACACGCTCGTGGTGAATCCGAAGATCACCGGTGCGGAAGCTGCCGCCGTGGGGGCGCTGAAACGGGTCGCGCGGGGATCGCGCACCATCCCAGCCATCACCGATCTCACGGTAGACCGCATCAATACGCTCGTGGCCGAAGCGCCCAGGAAGGGGCAGCCGAATCTCCCGCTGATGTTCGAATTCGGGCGCAAACGGATTGCGAGCACGAACCGCACGCTTTTCGGCGAAGCCGAGGGCAGCCAGCCGCGGCTGGATACCATCCGCCAGGGGAAGCTCGGCAATTGCTTCTGCCTCGCGCCTCTGGGCGCGCTGGTGCAAGGGAGGCCTGCGGTGGTCGCGTCGATGTTCAAACCGCAGCCGGACGGTTCTTACGATGTGCAACTCGGGCAGCAATCGGTGCGCGTGCAGCCGCCGACCGATGCGGAGCTGGCCTTCATCGCCTCGAACGAATCGGCCGGCCTGTGGGTAAACCTCTACGAAAAAGCCGTCGGCCAGACTCGCAATGAATTGAAGCCCGAAGCCGAGCGCAGTGCCTCCGCGGTGGAAGCGCTCGCGCGAGGTGGCTCCGCCGGCACCATGCTCGCCTTCATCACCGGGCACGAGGTCACGCGGTTCAGTTGCAAGTGGGCGAAGGATGCGAAGACGACTGCGGAAGAAGCCGACGCCAGGCTGGCGGAGTTGCGTGGCTCGCTCGCGAAAGCGGTGCGCGAGAGCCGTCTCATGACCTGCGGCACCACCACCGTCACCACGCCCGGCCTCACCCCGAACCACGCCTACGCCGTGCTCGGCTACGACGAAGCGACCGATTGCCTGAAGCTCTGGAATCCCCACGGCGGCGCCTTCAAACCCAAAGGCCCCACCGGCCTCACCAACGGTTACCCGATGAGCAACGGCGTTTTCGAAATGCCGACGTCCGATTTCGTGAAGCAGTTCAGCGGGATGGCGTTCGAGGAATTGCCGGCGAGCTGACCCGGAAAGGGTGTTAGTTCGGCGGAAGTGATTGGCCAGATCGCTGGTTTTAACGAGTCGCCGAGTCTTCATATTTGGAAAGCAAGGAGACGACGGTTGCCCGCACTGGATGGCATTCCTTTCTGGAGAAAATAGCCCGGCGCTGGTTCGTCTTCCTCGGGCCTCGGCGATGTGGCGGAGCGGCCGCTCGCCAAATAGTGTGTTTATTGTGTCTGTGCGTCTCCGGACCAGCCGCAGGGCCAACCAGCGGGCCCGCGAATCGAGAAGCGTTTCCAACTCGCCTCCCTCGGCCTTGGCGGAGCGGCGGAGCGACGGCTCGCCAAATAGTGTGTTTATTGTGTCTGTTCGTCTCCCCGACCAGCGGCAGGGCCAACAAGCGGGCCAGCGCGAAGGCCGCAGAGGAGAACCGGCGAGGAATTCATCGCCGCACGGCGCGTGATTCCGGCCTTGGCGGGGAAACTCGTTTGGGCGTGGAGACGGCGGATACATACCCCTGTCTTTTCGTCCTCGATCGCCACTACGGCGAACCGGCGGTTCCGTCCATTCGCCAGTTCCCACTATTTCTTCGCCGGGAGCCCCTGGGCGCCAGCCGCCGGAGGGCTAGCGAGGGGCTTAGTTCAGTAACCCGCGCCGCATGAGTTCAGCGATGCCTTCGACGTAGAACAGATCGCGGGTTTTGCCGTAGTAGTGCCGGGCGACGACGCCTTCGAGGCTTTCGACCGGTTCGAGAGCGTAGCGCTCCGGCGGCAGCGGCTTCCAGCCGGCGCGCTCGCTCAGCAGCCAGAAAATCGTCTGGTCGAGCATGAAGGCGCGCTGGGGATCGGGCGGCAGATTTTTGAGAATGTGCTCAATCCATTCCCAGTTGGCGGCGGCGTAGTTGAGCGACCCGAGGCCGCAGTTGAAACGCAGCGGCAGATCGACGCCGAAATTCTCATGGAGCGGCGCAGCATCGAGGCAGAAAGCGCCGCGTGGATCGGCATCGCGCCGTGGCAGATTGAAGACGCCGAACTCCCGGCGGTTTGGATCGAGGTCGGCGACCAGTTCCTTGGGTTCGTCGAAAAACAGGACGTCGGGGTCGATGGTCAGCACCACATCGTGCCGGCGGAGCGCGAAGGAATCGGTGACCTTCGGCAGGGTGAAAAAGCGCCCATCCGTGCGCAGGCGGTAAAGTTCGGGGAAACGCTCGGCGAAACGCTCGTGGACCGTGCGGGCGGGGGGATCGCATGAGATCACGTCCGCGCCTGGGAGCCGATGGCGCAACCGCGCCTGCATCTCCTCGGTCATGGTGCGGTCGCAGAGGATGACGAGTTGGAAGGGTTGCTGGATGGCGCGGCGGAAGCTGCGAACGGTCCAGAGCGCATTGAGCCAGTCGCGGGAGCAGACCTGCATGTGGACCTCGATCTCCGCATTTTCCGGACAGCGAATGGTGGGCGCGTTGAGGATGCGCTTGCGCACGAAGTAGCGGAGCCAGATGAGTCGCCAGCCGAGTTTGCGCACCTGCGAGACCCCGCGAGTCAGGAACGTGACCGCGTTTGGTTTCACGCGGAGCGGGGAAGGGTGCGATGGAGCATGGAATGGTCGCGGAACGACGGAGGTCTGCTGACGCTTTCGCGTATCGTGCGAAGAGGGACGGCGCCAGTGACAATACGTGCGATTTTGTAATGATAATCCCTACACCTTCAAGACCTGAGACAAGAAATGGACTAATGGGCGGCTGGACTGATGGACAAGTGGGTGGAAATGCATCGTTCGCTCCGTGAACTCACTCTTCTCCCAACCATCCGGTAGCCCATCCATCTACGGGTTTGCGCTTTCCCGGATTTACGCTTCCTGATTTCTCCCTCTCCATGCTTCGCCTCCTGCTCCTCACTTTCCTTGCTGCCTCCCTCCATGCCGAAACGAACTGGCCGCAATTCCGCGGACCAACGGGCGACGGACACAGCGATGCGAAAAACCTTCCGGTGACCTTCAGCGAAACCGAGCATGTGAAGTGGAAGACGGACATTCACGGCAAGGCGTGGTCGTCGCCGGTGATCTGGGGAAGCCAGATCTGGCTGACTACGGCGAATGAAACCGGCACGGAACTCAGTGTGCTGTGCGTGGACAAGGACAGTGGAAAAATTCTGCGCGACCAGGTGCTCTTCCGTGTGAACGAGCCGCAGTTCTGCCACAAGTTCAACAGCTACGCCTCGCCGACGCCGGCTATCGAAGAAGGACGCGTTTACGTGACCTTTGGCTCGCCCGGCACCGCGTGCCTCGATACCGCGACCGGCAAGGTGTTGTGGGAGCGGCGTGATTTCGAGTGCAACCATTTCCGGGGGGCGGGCAGCTCGCCGGTTCTCTGGAAAGATCTGCTCATCATGAATTTCGACGGAAGCGATTTTCAATACGTCGTGGCCCTCGACAAGAAGACCGGCAAGACGGTGTGGAAAGTGAACCGCTCGATCGATTACAAGGATCTCACGTCCGAGGGTAAACCCGAGGCGGACGGGGACTGGCGCAAGGCGTTCTCCACGCCGCATGTCGCGGAAGTGAATGGGCAACCGGTGCTCTTCTCCAGCGGGGCGAAAGCCCACTACGCCTACGAGCCGGCGACGGGTAAGGAAATCTGGCGCCTCGAAGAACGCGAGAGCCACAGTGCGGCGACGCGCCCGGTGCTCGGTGAAGGGCTCGTTTATATTCCGGCCGGTTTCGGCAAGGCAGGTCTGCTGGCGGTGAAGCTCGGCGGTCACGGTTTGCTCGGGGAGGACAGCGTCGCGTGGCGCTTGAAGAAGACGGTGCCGAATAAACCGAGCGTGACGCTGGTGAACGGGCTGCTCTTCGCGATCAACGACGGTGGCATCGCCGTGTGTCTCGATGCGAAGACCGGCGAGGTCCTGTGGAGCGAGCGCATCGGCGGCAATTACAGCAGCAGCCCGCTCTACGCCAACGGTCGTCTCTACGTGTGCAATGAGGAGGGCAAGGTGGTGGTGCTCGCCACCGATCGCAAATTCCAGAAACTTGCGGAAAATCAGCTCGCGGACGGTTTCATGGCCAGTCCGATCGCCAGCGGCGACGCGCTTTACCTGCGCACGAAGTCGGCGCTGTATCGGGTGGAATAGTTGTTCCTGAAAGTCGTCCTTCGACTTCGGAGCGATCATCCGAGGGCGAGGTCGATGAAGATGAGGGTGGCTTCGGAGATGTCGGTCATGACGAACTCAATCACGTTATCGCCGTCGCGGAGCGCGGAAATCGGGACGGTCCACGCGCGCAGCATTTCGGGCTGGCCGAGCAGTTGGGTGAATGGATTGGGATAGGGCTCACTCACGTCGGCGTGAGCCGCCAGCGTGGTTCCGTTGAGGGATGCGCTCCATTGGCTGGCGCCCAGGGAGAGCTGACTCTGGATGCGCAGGCGTCCGTCGTTTTTCCAGCCAGCGGTGGGTGGGGCGAGGTCGAGGGTGAATGAGGTTTTGACGCCGTCTTTCACAGGACGAGGGAGCGGGCGTTTCGGGGGGCGCGGCTCGCTGTAATTGACGCCGATGAAATAATGCTGCGGCTGAGCGGCAGCCAGTTGGCGATCGCGCAGGGTTTTTACCACGGCGAAGGGCGGTTCCATCGTCGGGGGGTCTGGTTCGTGCGACTGGGCGCGGTAGTATTGGAAATTAAATAGCGCGATGCCATCGGCGCCGCGCGCGTAGGCGAGGTTGGCGGTGGTGGCGAGTTGCTCGGGGGTGCTGCGGCGATGCGAGAGCTTCTCCGGCCGCTTGTTGAACGCGGTGCATTGCGTCAGCTCGTGATAAATCGCGGCATCCGGGGCGAGCTTGCGAATGGCGGCGAGGGAAGTGCGCTGCTCGGTGTGATAGTAAGTCGAGAGGTCGAACATCTCGACACCGGCGGCGGCAAAGGCCGGGACATCGACGCCGATGCTGTCGTGGGAAGCGAGGTGGGCGGGAATGCGCATGCTTAGCCAGCGGTGGTGTCCTTCGCGAGTGGTCTCATCGAGCACACGCCGGACACGGGAGACGAATTCCACCATGATCGCACGACGCTGTTCACGATTCGTTTCGCCAAGGCGGAAGTAATGCGGATGCCGCATGAAATCGAGCTCGAGTCCATCGAGGTCGTAGTTGCGACAGAGTTCTTCGATGAAGCGGAACTTGAACTCGCGCACCTCGGGGATGGCCCAGTTGTGCAGCTTCGCGGCGTAAGAAGTTTGATCGGGCTGCGGACCGAGCCGGTAGTCGAGATGCTCGGCGTAGAATTGGGACACGCACTCGATGCGGGTGCGCTGGGGATCGTCGGCCTCTTCCTTGTGGTGCGCGTCGTTGAGCCGGAAGCTGACGAAGGCGGCGATATTTCGCTCGCGGCAGCGATCGACGGAGAGCTTCACGAGATCGCCGCCGCCGAGGAGAAAGTCGAAATACGGATTAGTCTTTTTCGACCCGAAATGCTCGCGAAACCACACGGCGTGCTGATCGAGCGGCAGCACCTTGCTCGGCCACCACGGCACCCAGCCCATGCCGGGCTGGAGCAGATAGGCGTCCGCGCCGGCGTCGGCGGCTTCATCGACCGAGGCTTGAAACATCGATGCCGTCAGCCTGGCGCCGCGCGAATGCCACGGGCTGGTGCAGGTGAGGGTGTGCGTGGTGTCGCTGGAGTAGAGTGCGCGAAAGGGCGCCTTGGGACGTTCGTCGGCGCGGGCCAGTAAACCGCCGGCGCCGAGCAGCGTGGTGTGGAGAAAGGTGCGGCGGTTCACGGAAGAAGCGGCTTTGGATCTTGCACCCAGCCAGCGGGACGTTGGCCGCTGCCCGGCTGGTCCATGTCGCCGAGGTCGGCGCGGATTTTTTCGGCAAGCTGCGTCAGCCGTTGTGCGATGTCCGGATGTTCGGCGGAGACTTCGTGGTCTTCGTGCAGGTCGTGGCGCACGTCGTAGAGTTCGGCTTTCGCGGGCGCGGTTTTGCGATTGAGCGAGATGTATTTTTTCTCGAGCGGGAGATAGAGTTTCCAATCCCCCGCGCGCACGGCCTGGAGCTGGTCGAGACGGTAGTAGGCGAAACCTTCGGTGTCCCACGGTGAATTCGCATTTGGCTGGCCGAGGAGGATCGGGCGGATGTCGTGGCCATCGAGGCGGTTCTTCGGCAAGGGCGACTCGGCGAGCGCGGCGAAAGTGGGCAGCAGATCCATGGTTGAGCAGAGGGCATCGTTCGTCTGTCCGGCGGGGATTTTGCCGGGCCAGCGCATCACGCACGGCATGCGCATGGCGCCCTCGCTGGTGTCGTAACCCATGCCGCGATACGGAGCGCCACTGCCTTGGGGCGGGTTGCGCTGCACGGCGCCGTTGTCGGAGGTCCAGACGACGAGTGTGCGTTCATCGAGTCCCAGTCGTTTGAGCGCGCTCATGATTTCCCCGGTGCTCCAGTCGAGTTCTTCCACGCTGTCGCCGTAGTCGCCGTTTTTCGATTTCCCACGAAACGCCGGGCTGGAGAAAGGATGCGCCGTCGAGCCGGGCATGGTGTGCGGCACGTAGGCGAAGAAGGGGCCGTCCTTATTTCGCTCGATAAAGCCGATGAGTTCCTGCGTGGTGCGCTGCACGAGATAATCGCGATCCGGCGGGGCTTCGATGACCTTCTCGCCGCGCATGAGCGGGAGTTCGGGCCAGGCTTCGGGCGATTTGTCCTTCGTCATGTCATCGGAATAGGGGAGGCCGAAGAATTCATCGAAACCCTGCCGGGTGGGCAGAAAAGCGGGCTGGTCGCCAAGGTGCCATTTGCCGAAAATGCCCGTCGCGTAACCCGCTTGCTTGAGCACTTCGGCGATGGTCGTTTCGTCGGGATTCAGGCCTTTGCGGTCCACTGCGCGCAATACGGCGCTGCGGTTGCCGCTTTCGTGCAGGTTCACCCGGCGCGGATAACATCCGGTCATCAACGCTGCACGACTGGGCGTGCACACGCCGCTCGCGACGTAGAAGCTCGTGAACTTTGTCCCTTCTGCGGCGAGTCGGTCGATATGCGGTGTGCGATGCAGCGTGGAGCCAAAACAGCCGAGGTCGCCGTTGCCGAGGTTATCGACGAAAATGACGATGAAATTCGGCTTCGGTTCCGCGGCGGAAGCGCTGGTGAGGAGCAGCAGTAATGCGAGCGCGCGGAGCATGGTGGAACGCCAGAGATTCACGGCCAGTCGTCGGTGCGGAAGGGTGAGGCGGGGAGACCGGCGCCGTTGTAGAGAGAGCAGGGTGGATTGTTCAGCCACGCGTAGCGAACGGCGACGGGATGGGGCACGGCGGAACAGGCGACGACGACGTTGTCGCCCTCGATCCATGCGTCGGCGTAATACCAGATGCGGTTGGTGCCGGCGATCCAGAAACCGGGCAGGCTGCCGCCCGGCGCAACGAGACCGCCGTCCGTGTGGGTGAAGCTGAGCACGATGCGATCGTCGAAATTCGTCTGGCCGGCGAAGAGCGGGCCGCTCGTCGGGATATCGAAACCGTAAACGTCGCCGAGCGCCCAGCGGGAGAGGCGCGAGCCGACCGTTTGTTTGTCGCGCGGGTGAATGTCGTCGGGATCGCCCGCGTCGATGGTGATGGCCATGCCGGTGTTCGGAATCTGTAATGCGGCGCGCATGCCTTCGCGGATGGTCACAAAATCGAAGTGTCGGTTGTCGAGGTTTGGCAACTGCACCCAGGCAAACGGCAGCTCCGGTTCGGCCCAGTGTGCGCGCCAGTCGGCGATGAGTTGCGGAAGTTGTTCGCGATAGCGGGGAGCGTCCGCGGGAGCGGCGTTCGATTCGCCTTGATACCACAACATTCCGCGCAACGTGCAGGGGGTGAGCGGAGCGATGAACCCATTGAAAAGTCCGCCGACGCCGTCGTGCCGCATGTCTTCGGTCGCACCCTGCGCTTCGGGCGAAATCCACGACTCGATGCGTGTTCCGCCGACGGAGGAGTTGATGAGCCCGACTGGCGTGCCGAGCGAGGCCTGGATTTCGCGGCCGAAGAAATAGAGCGTGGCGGAGAAATCGCCGACCGTTTGGGGTGAGCAGATTTTCCATTCGCCGCGGCAATCGCCCTGCGCCGTCTTTGCGGAGGCGGCTTTCACTGTGAACATGCGCAGCGACGGCAGGTTCGCGCGCGAGCGCTCGAACGGAAAGTCGCGCGCGCTTTCCACGGGCAGAGCCATGTTCGATTGTCCGGCGCCGAGCCACACTTCGCCGATGAGCACGTCGTCGATGGTGATCTTGTTGCGGCCTTTGACCACGAGACGATGAGGCCCGCCGGGCAGAAGCGGGTCGAGATGGACGAACCACCGGCCGGCTTCGTCGGCGCGCGTGCGTTGTTCCTGTTCGTCGATGCTCACGCGGATCTTTTCGTCGGGATCGGCCCAGCCCCAGACGGTCGCGGATCGGCCGCCTTGCAGGACCATGTGATCCGAGAAAACTGCCGGGAGGGTTACGTCTGCCCGAGCGAACGATGCGAGGCCGAGCGCGAGCAGGCAGAGGCGGAAGTTCATCAGGGCATCATCGATGGCATGGCGAGATGAAGCAATCCCACAGGGAACACCAGTGACTCGCCACTTCGCACAGCGTATTGGCTCTACAGGCCTGCCGCTTGCGCTGAGTAGCGGCAGGCTACTTTACCGCGTAGCAGTGAATCAGGTCCTGATCGCGGAGATAGAGGCGGCCGTTGGAAATGACCGGGTGCGTCCAGATACGGCCCTGCGGGCTGCGAATGGTGGTCTGCGGATCGATCTTGAAGCGGCTGACTTCTTTCCACCCGGTGGTGTTGGCTTCGACGAGCGCGACGGTGCCGCTGGCTTCGTCGAGGCAGTAGAAGTGACCATCGGCATAGGCGATGGCGCCTTTGCCGAGCTTGGAGCGCTCCTGCCACACCAGCTTGCCGGTCTTGAAGTCCTGGCAGATCCAGCCAAGGCCGTCGCTGTAGCCATAGACGTGATCGTTGAGCAGGAGCACGCCGCCATGATGATTCTTCATCACCTTCTCGGTGCTGGCGGTCTCGTCGTAGAGCATCTTCACGGAGTTGTCTTTCTCGATGGTGAAGCTCATGCAGCCGACGCCGTAACCGGCGGTGACATAGACCTGATTGCCTTTGACAAGCGGCGTGGGAATGACGGCGGTCTTGCCAGGATACGCCTGTTGCCACAACACCTTGCCGTCCTTGGGTGAAACGCCAAAGACGGTTTCCGCGGTGCGCTGCACGTATTGTGTCGCGCCGTTGATCTGCGCGGGCACGATGGAGGAGTAGTGCGCGCCGTTGGTGAGTTCCTTCGTCTGCCACACGAGTTTGCCGGTGGTCTTGTCGAGCGCGGCCATGGTGCCCTGTGGGCCGCCGGGCGTGCAGAGGACGAGTTTGCCGTCCACGAGCACGCTCTCGGTGTAACCCCAGCCCGGGGTCTTTCCGCCGAGGTCTTTCATGGTGGTGCGCCACACTTCCTTGCCGTCTTTCACATTGAGGCAGGCGAGGGTGCCGTCGCCGCCGAGCGTGAAGACTTTGTCGCCATCGACACAAGGCGTGCCGCGCGGACCATCGCCCCATTTATTGCCGAGGATCGGGCCGAGTTTCGCGCTCCAGAGTTCGGTGCCTTTGGCGGCATCGAGGCACATGAGATTTTCCGAACCGTCGCGGGTGCCCATGGTGAAGAGCCGACCGCCGACGATCGCGAAACCCGAGTAACCCTGGCCCGCATTGGTGAAGCTCCAGATTTTCTTCGGTCCTTCGGCGGGCCATTGTTTGAGCAGGCCGGTCTCTTTGGAGATATCGTCGCGCGCCGGGCCGCGCCATTGTGGCCAGTCAAAGCTGTTCGGAGCGGGCGCCACGGCGAGAGCGGCGGCGGTAATCGTCAAAGCGAGGGCGAGGCGTGGGAGGTTCATGAGTTGGTAAATGAAATAGATGCGGAAGGGTGGGAGAACTTAGCGTTCAAGCGGAACTGGCGTCGATTTTCCAGTCCAGGAATTGAGGTCGTCGCCTTGGCCGAGCGTGTCCTTTTTGTCGGGACCGGACGACCAGACGGCGACGGTGCCGGGGATTTTCTGGCTGCCGACCTGCACGAAGCCGTCGCCATTGAGATCGATGGCGATGTGGAGCGGTTGCAGCCAGAGATCGACGGGCAGGCCGTTCGCCTGCAGGCCTTGTTCACCCGGCTTGTAGTAGGGCGAACCGGTGGGGCTTGGCGCGCCGAGCACTTTGACCAGTGCGGCGGTATCGACGATCTCGCCGTTCGTGCCGGTGAGCCTGGGGAAGGAGCCGGTGTTGGCCTTGTAGAGGTCGAGGCCCGTCTTTAACTGAGAGGCCTGTTCTTCGATGATCGCAGGGGTGGCGCCGGACTGAATTTGCGGCACGGCTTTCGCGAGGAAGACGCCGTAGATGATGGCCAACGCGATAGTGAAAACGATGGAGAGGTAACCCAGGATGAGTCCGGCGAGCGCCATGCCGGCGCCGTCGAGCTGGCCCTGGGAATCGCGGATTTTTCCGCGCGCCAGGTGGCCGCAGATAATGGCCGGCACGCCGCCGAGACAGCCGAGGCAGACAAAGCTGGAAATGCCAAGGACGAGTGCCGCGGTGGCGAGGCTTTCCGTTTTCGGTGCCTGACCGGGATAAGGCGGGGGAATACTTCCGGGCGAAGGGGGTGGAGGCGGAAATTGGTTCATATGAGCGGCGATTGAATTTCGATGGCTGAAAACGGACGGGTTTGGGAAGTCGATTTAAGGCTCCACTTCGGGGTCAGGCTTCCACGAAGCGATGTCATCGCCGCCGCCGTTGTCGTCTTCCCCGTTTACCCCGTCGGACCAGATGGCAACGGCATCGGGCACCGCGGGGCCGACTTTGAGGGAGACCGCCCCGTCGCCATCGCCATCGAAGGCGAAGTTAAATCGATTGCCCCAGCCATCCAAAAGGAGGCGATGTGGCCCGTTGCTGGTGGGGGCTTTGAGGAAGACGATCTTTTTCGGGTTCAAGATTTCATCGCCGCCGGTGAGCGCTTCAATCACCACCGCGTTATCGACCGCGGTGTCCTGTTTGGTCGGGGGCATCGGCAGGTGGCCGTATTCGACTTCGTAGCTGCGAATCGCGACGTTGAGCTGGCGGAGGAGATTTTGTGTCTGCGCTTGCCTGGAGTGCTGGCGCGCCTGTGCGAAACCCGGAATCGCGATGGCTGAAAGCAGGGGGATGATGAGCACGCTCAGAGCCACCGATACGTAACCCATGATGAGCCCCGCGAGGGCAAGGCCACCCCCGCCGAGCGCGCCGCCGGAGCGACCGATCCGGCTTTGGGCCAGGTGCCCGCAAATGATGGCGGGAACTCCCGCGACGCATCCCAGGCACGTGACGCTGAGAATTCCACAAATCAACGCCGCGCGTGCCATGCCGGGCGAGGGCGGCACCGCGCCCGGCACGGGCGGGGGCAGACCGGGACTCGGCGGCTCGGAATTCATGCGCTTCTGCTAGTCGGCCCAGTTTGGAAAGGGAAGGAAAAGGCGATTCGCGGTCTCCGCGAAAGGCTCGAGGGCGCTACGAACTTGACCAGATGCGTTCTTTTCCATTTCCTGCCGTCGTGCGTCTGGTGCTTTCCCTCCCCACCTCTTTGCTCGCTGGATTGGGAGCGGGCTTTTTGTATTTCGGGAAGGAGGCGGCCCCCTCGAAAACGATTCTGGAAACGACGGCGTCACCCGTTCCTTCCCCGGCCCAACCCGAGACCGCTCCCGCCCACGCGTCGGATACCTCGGATGCGAACATGCGGCACCTGCTCGCGGTGGCCTTGCGCAATGGCAAAACGATCCCTTATCAGGATGAGCTGTATCGCGCGGTGCAGGCGCTGACGGCGGAGGACTTTCGGCGGTTGCTCGCCGAACCGGACGCATGGAAGGCACTGGTCGAAAAATTGGATGCGCGGATGATGGGGAACTTCAAAAGATCGTTCGCTACTGGGCTCGTGCGGCGGTGGCTGGAAGTGGCTCCCGAGGAAATGGAGGCGCAGGTCGCGAAGGTGCTGAAGTCCCTTCCTGCGGCGAGCGATATGCGTGGCTGCTTGATCGATGCGCTGGCCAAACAGCGTCCGGAAGTCCTGCTGGCGATGGCGGACTCTTCCAAGGATGCCAAGGAGCGCGGGAGCTTCATCACGAAGGCTCTGACCGAGCTGGCAGCACAGAATTTGACCAAAGCACGAGCCTGGCTGGATCGCCTGCCGGAGGGAATCGACCGGAAAGAGGCGGAGAAGGCGATCCGCAAAGGCATGGTGCAAGCCGACCCCATGCGGGTGGTGGCACTGGCTGGCTCGGATATCAGTCGGCGCGAAGCGTCCGATTTGCTGGTGGCGGCGGCCAACCGCGCCGAGAAAATGGGGGTGGGGATGCTGCGGCAGCTCGCGACGGCGTCCATGCCGGACTGGTGCCGCTCCCACGTGCTTTTTACCCTCACCTTTTCCGATCCGGAAATGACGATCGATCTCGCGAAAAGTATTCAAAATTCGAGTGTCGAGGTCACCGAACCGCTGCGGAATGCGTTCTCCGCCCTGGCGCGGACCGACCGCGCGCATGCGTTGGAGCGGCTGGAAGGTCTCGCCGGCAAACATCTCACTGCGGCCATCGGAGCAATCGGGGCAGAATGGGTGGCGAGCGAACCGGTGGCGGCATTGGACTGGCTGGCGAGCCGGCCCGAGGAGGAGCGAATCGCGAACCCTTCATCGTTCGCTCCTCAGGATTGCCTCAAGACGGTCTTCGGCACCTGGGTGAAACAGGAACCAGCCGAGGCGCGCGCCTGGGCGGACGCCTTGCCCGCGGGGAAAACGCGCGACACCGTGCAACGCCAGCTTGCCAGCTCGCTCGCCGATCTTGGCCAGCCTGCGGAGGCGACGAAGATTCTCGCCAGCATGGGTGATGCGGTCGATCCCAAGGCGGTGCGCGATGTGGCGTTGATCTGGGCACAGCGCGACCCGCACGCCGCGGCTGAGTGGGCCATTGCGCAGCCGGATGGAGCGATGCAAACGCAAGCCCTCGCTGCCGTGGTGGGGGCCTGGGCGAACAACGATTCGCGCGAAACCCAGGCCTGGCTTGCACAGTTCCCGGCGGGGATGCACGCGACAAGTGCGTCGTGGCCTTTCTCCGGCGTGAAAGCAGTTGGGCGATGGACGCGAAGCAATCGTTCGCAGAATTCGATGCGTGGTTCGATCTGATCGAAGATCCGTGGCAGCGGGCGCAAGCCGCTGAGCGGCGCTACTGGTCAGCCAGGGAAACTGATCCAGCCGGCGCGCGCGCGTGGCTCTCCTCGCTGCGGAATGTCGATCCCGAGATCATTCGCATGGCTCTGCGCAGACCATGAGCCGTCATCGCCCGGTGAAAATTTTCCTGCCAACCGGCGTTTTCGCGCTGGGTCTCGGCGCGGGCTGGTGGCTGGCTGGGGAGTATCGCGGAGAGAATTCTGCTCCGGGCGTGGAGACGCGACTGGCAGAAACCGCCCGGCCTGCGCGTGCCGGTGGAGCGGAGCCCCGGCGGCGCTTCGCCACGCAGGAGGAAATGCTCACGGCGGTGATGAGCGCGATTTCGGAAGATGACCAACTGCGGCGGGCTCACGAACTGCACGAGGTGCTGGGTGGCCTCGACAAGGGCGAACTCGGTGAGCTTTTTCGCAGAGTCATCAAGGTGGAGGATCGCGATCGGCGCGACGCAGCGCTGGATGCCATCATGGCGCGGTGGGCGGCGATCGATCCCGATGGCGCGATGGCGGCGGTGCGGCCCTATGTGGAAGCCGTCCGAGCCATGGGACAGTCCGCGTGGCGGGGGCTGGAGGTGGCCATCGTTCGTGCCTGGGCGCGGGCGATGCCGGAGGCCGCGCTGGGCGAGGCGATCCGCTCGTCGAAAACTCATTGGGCGGTGGAGATGGCCCGGATTGCGATGGAGGTGCTGGCGGATGGCGAGCCCGCGAAGCAGTTCGACGTGCTGGCCCGGTTTCCCGAAGGTCAGTTGAGGAATGGGCTGTGTGAAAACGCCCTGCGCGCACTGGGGGAGAAAGATACCGCTGCCGCCGAGGCCAGGCTGGATCTCATCACGGACCCTTGGAAACGCGACTCGGTCCGCAACGACATCCTCCAGCAACTGGCGCGGCGCGATCCCTCCGCTGCTCTGGCCCGGCTCGTGGAACTCGGCTCCAGCGTTCCGAGGAATCTCCACGGCACCAAAATGGTCGCCGGGATCATGGAGAGCGCAGGGAAGGACAACTTCACCGCGGCAGTGGCGGCTGTGGAGCGTCTGCCCGAGGAACTCCACTCGTCCGCCCTCGATTCGGCTCTGGTGGGATGGGGGAGAACCGATCCGATCGCGGCGATGGACTGGGCGGCGAGTCAGGGGATGGATATCGCCCAGATCAAATCGTCGGTGCATTTCTCGCCCAATGGTTTCGCGAGTTGGACCACGCTTTTGTTGTCGGCCTACCACACCGACTATGGGAAGACGCTCGATTGGGTGCGTGCGCAGCCGGTTTTGCCGGCGAGGGATGAGCTGCTCGCGAGCGGAATCTGGAGTGGCAATTTCGAGCAGAAGATGGCGATCTACGCTGCCCTCAGTCCGCAAGCGCAGGCGCAGGAAGCCGCTCGCATGGTGGAGGGTATGCAAAACGACGATCCCAGGCGTGTCGCCGCGTGGGTCAACGATTTGCCGGCTGGTCAGGCTCGTGCCGAGGCAGTGGAAACGCTGGTGGCAGCGCAGGCCGCGAAGGCTCCCGAGCGGATTGATGCTTTGGCCGACGATTGGCCGGCGCGACCCGATCGCAATGCGGCCTTTGAAGGAATCGCGACTCACCTGAGATCGGAAGATCCGGAGCGCGCCCTCACCTTCGCGCTCCGCATCAGCGATCCCGGCAGCCGGGAAAGCGCGCTGGATGCGGTCGTTTTTTCCTGGGACCGCCGCAATCCATCAGCCGCTCGGGCGTGGTTGAATGGTGCGTCGGGATTTTCATCCGAGCACAAACGGGTGCTTCTCCGCCAGCTCGACGACCGGTGAAGGGGGCGCCTCCCACGGCTTTCCCGGTTACCGCGTGAACCAAGGTTTCGCGTATGGATTGCTGGTGAAGAAACCGAGGAGGAGTTGCGCGACTTTTTGCTGGCCGGAGGGCGAGGGGTGCGTGCCGTCGGGACCGCAATCTTCGCGGGTCCATTTGAGGTCGTCGAGCTGGCGGCCTTTCTCGCCGTTCGTCCACAGGTAAGGCCCCCAGAGCAGCACGGGACCCTCGGTGGATTGAGTGCGGATGACTTCGCGCATCGCGAAGGCGCCTTCGTAAGCATAGGGCTCTGGATTCAATCCCGTGGTGGCATAGCCGGCGTAGATGCGGCTGGAGAGAAAGATGAGGCGCAGGTTGGGGTATTTTTCGCGGGCGCGTTCGATGTCCTTACGCACGTCGTCGCGCAACTTGTCGGTGGCAGCGGGAAAACCGCCGCTCGGGCCGGCGTTGGCCTGCTTGAGCCACATCACCTGCACCTGCGCGGGAGTGACTTTGGCGGCTTCGATGCGGCGGAGTGCTTCATCCCACGGTTGATCGCTTTGCGCCCATGCTTGTGCGGTGCGGCCACCCTGCGCGCAATCGACGATGGTCACGCGCTCCGATTTGCGGGAGTCGGCGTCGGCGAGGCGCTTGAAGGTGGAGAATTCCTGCGTGGTGTTCGACATGCCGAGCGAGACGAAGACGATCTGCCCATTCGCGGAGGGCTTGCCGGCGGCGTCGAGCGGTTGAATTTGCGCGAGGGCATTTTGGGCCCGGCTCGCGAGCGCGGCGGGCGGTTCGTTGCTACCACCGCCGTAGAGGCCACCGTCCTGGCCGCGGTAGTCGGCCTTTAGCTCGGTGAGGGGAACGAGGGTGCGGAGCACCTCCGCCGAGGTGACGGGTGATCCCGAAGGGGCCCTGCTTTCACCGCGGTTGCCACCCCCTCCGCCGGTATATTTGCGGATCGCCTCGGCGAGAAATTTTTCTTCTTCCTCAGAAACTTTTTCGCCCGCTTGTTTGCGCCGCTGGATTTCTTTTGCGCGGCGGACTTCCTCGTTGTCGCCCGTGTTTGCGCCGCCACCGCCGGCGTGTTTGCGCATCGTCTCCGCGAGGAATTTTTCGTCTTCGGTCGAGATGCTTTCGCCAGCTTGCTTGCGCTGGTAGATGCGCTTTGCCCGCTCCATGTCGCCGCTGGCTTCCGGGGAACCGGCGGAGCCATTCGGAGCCCGGCCGGCTTCGTGCTGCCGCTTGGCCTCGTCGTAGTATTTCTGGTCTTCGGGTGATAGCGTTTCGCCGTTGGAAACGCGCTGGTGCAGAGCCCTGGCGCGATCCCAGTCGATGGTGATCGATTCCGCGAAAGCGAGCGAGGAAAGGGCGGCGAGAGTGAGCAGGGAGAAGCGCATGGGTGTGATGTAACGCCGGGGGATACGCCCGGTTGCGCGCTTCGTTACCGGTAATCTTGCCGGGGCTATCGGCGCAGAACGCGGACGCTGTGCGCTTCGCTGTCGCCGATGTAAACGGCGCCGTCCTTGTCCACGAAGACCCCGTGCGGCCGGCCCATCTTGCACTGGAGCGGGGCGCCGTCCGGACCGTTGCCTTTCTCGCCGGTGCCGGCCATGAGGAGGAGTTTCCCGGTTTTCGCTTCGATCATGCGAATGCTGTGGCTCTCGGTATCGGCCAGCCAGGCGTTGCCTTCGGCGTCGAAAGCGATGCCTTTTGGACCCGAGAGCGTGGCTTCCCGCGCCGGGCCACCGTTGCCGGTGAAGCCCTTTTTCCCCGTGCCCGCCACGTGATGATACGTGTTCGCCTTCATATCGATCCGGAAGACCTGATTGCCTTCACGCGTGCAGACCCAGAGATCACCCTTGGCGTCGAAATCCATGGAGCGAGGGCCTTTCAGCGCCGTGCCGGCGACCGGCGCTCCGTCGGGCGTCTCGCCCGGTTTGCCCGTGCCCGCGAAAGTGGAGATGCTGCCGCTCTTCATGTCCACCCGGCGGATGACGTTGTTCCCGATGTCGCAGATGTAGAGATGTTCGCCGCTGGGATCGAACTGGATACTGTGCGGCTGTTTGAGCTGCGCTGCGCTGGCCGGACCGCCGTCGCCCGAGTAGCCCGCCTGGCCGGTGCCCGCGAAGGTGGTGATGACACCGGTTTTGCCATCGACGCGCCGCACGGCGTGGTTGGTCATGTCGGCGAGGTAGAAGTTGCCCGCTTTGTCGAAACGGATCTCGTGAGGCAGATTGAAGGTGGCCTGCAAAGCCGGTCCCCCATCGCCGGAGTAGCCTTTCTTGCCCGTGCCCGCGACGGTGTGAATGTTGCCGTCGGGCGTCACCTTGCGGATGCGCTGACCGGTGTATTCGCAGAAATAAAGCGCGCCATCTGGTCCGCGCACGAGTCCAAACGGGTTGTCGATCTGGGCGGAAGTGGCCGGGCCGCCATCGCCGGAGAAACCTTGAGTGCCGTTGCCAGCAAAGGTCTTAATCTCGGCGGCGGAGAGGGGAAGCGAGAGAGCGAGGAGGAGCAGGGCGAAACGCATGGCTGCCGATGTGGCAAAAGAGCGGCGGGATGGCGAGGGAAAGTATATCGATTGGTGACCGAACGGGCAGGGAGGGTGAAAAAGAGGCAAGCAAGGGATTTTCCCTGCGCAGTTCGGCAGACGCTTAAAGCTGGAAATTCACCGCTTTACGCACAAAGTCCCCAAGATGCTGCCGGGCCATCCGATTGGCCCTGCGGCTTTCTTTTTCCCGCTTATGACGACCACGACTTCATCCGCACCCCAGACCGGCGCTCCTCGCGACGCCGGCGACGACCAGCAGGTCGCCGCCCGGCTCGTCGATGCCTATCGCAAGATCACGGCCGAAATTGGCAAATTCATTGTCGGGCAGGAAGAAGTCATCGAGCAACTCGTCATTGCGGTATTGGCGGGTGGCCACTGCCTGCTCGAAGGCGTGCCGGGGCTGGCCAAGACGGCGATGATTCGCACGCTGGCGCAGTCGATGCACCTCGGGTTCCGCCGCATCCAGTTCACGCCTGACCTCATGCCGTCGGACATCACCGGCACGGACATCATCCAGGAAGATCCCGCGACCGGCCGCCGCCAATTCATTTTCCAAAAAGGGCCGATCTTCACGCAGATGCTGCTGGCCGACGAAATCAACCGCACGCCGCCCAAGACGCAGGCTGCGTTGCTGGAAGCGATGCAGGAACGCAACGTGACTGTGGGCGGGCATACGCTCGGACTTGAAGCGCCGTTTTTTGTTCTCGCGACGCAAAACCCGATCGAGCAGGAAGGCACCTACCCGCTGCCCGAAGCCCAGCGCGACCGCTTCATCTTCCTTGTGAAGGTGAACTATCCCTCGCGCGAGGAAGAGCGACAGATCATCGCGCGCACCACCGGCACGTTCGGTGCGGATATCCAGGCGGTGATCGATGGAGCGCAAATTCTCGAATTGCAAAAGGTCGTGCGCAAAGTGCCGGTGCCGGATCACGTGATGGACTTCGTGCTCGATCTCGTGCGTTACACTCGCCCGAAGACCGATGAGGCGCCTGCGTTTGTGAAAGACCTGATCGATTGGGGTGCCGGCCCGCGCGCGTGCCAGAACCTCGTGCTCGCCGGCAAGGTGCGCGCCGTATTGCAGGGACGCTTCCACGTGACCATCGACGATATCGAAGCCCTCGCGAAACCGGTGCTGCGTCATCGCATCGTCGCGACGTTCAATGCCGAGGCCGAAGGCGTCACCACGGATGATATCATTGCGAAGATCCTCAAGGCAGTGCCGCGAGGAGAAGTGAAGCGAGTCATCTAAGCCGGGTTCGCTCCGCCGGAGCGTCGCATGTCTCACGTTGCCGATTTTCTTAACCCGTCCGACCTTCAGCGGATCAGCAATCTGCAGGTCTTCGCGCGCCAGGTTGTCGAGGGCTTCTGCTCCGGCTTGCATCGCTCGCCGCACAAAGGGTTCAGCGTCGAGTTCAAGCAGCATCGCCCCTACGTGCCGGGTGACGAAATCCGGCACATCGACTGGCGTGTCTTCGGCCGCAGCGACCGTTTTTACATCCGCGAATACGAGGAGGAGACGAACCTGCGCGCGACGCTCATTCTCGACCGGAGCGGCTCGATGGGCTATGCGGGTGGGAAGGTTTCGAGCAAGTTTGTTTACGCCACGAAACTGGCGGCCTGCCTGTCGTATCTCATGCTGCAGCAGAGCGACAGCGTGGGGCTCGTCACGTTCGACACGGAAATTCGCCGCTACATTCCCCCGCGTTCACGCGTGAGCCATTTGAAAGTGCTCATCGACGAACTCGAAAACGGCGCGACCGGCGGAGAGACCGAACTCGGCGAAGTGTTTCACGATCTGGTGCCGAAGCTGCACCGCCGCGGCTTGCTGGTGATTCTGAGCGACTGCTTTGGCGACGTGAACACGTTTCTCAAGGCGATGGCGCATTTCCGTCATGCCTATCACGAGATTCTCGTCTTCCAGATCTGGGATCGCGACGAACTCGATTTTCCGTTCAAAGGCTGGACGCAATTCGAGTGCCTCGAGCGTGCAGGGATCAAGCATATGCTCGATCCTGTGCTGCTGCGGCAGGCCTATCTCGAAAACCTCGAGAAATTCCGCGATGAGCTTACCCGCGGCTGCCGCCGGCATAAGATCGACCTCGTGCCGTTTTGCACCGACCAGCCGTATGCGGAAGCGCTGGCGGCGTATCTGAGCCGGAGGCTTGCGCTGAAGTGACCTTCCTCAACCTCGCCCTCCTCGGCGGTGTTCTCGCCCTGGCCATCCCGATCCTCATCCATCTCTTCCACAAGAGCCGGTTCAAAATCGTGGCGTGGGGGGCGATGCATCTGCTCGAGGCGGTCATCCGGCAGAACCAGCGCCGCATCCAGATGGAGCAGTGGATTTTGCTCGCGATCCGCTGCGCCATTCCCGCGCTGCTGGCGTTGCTGATGGCGCGCCCGCTTTGGAAAGGCGCGGCCAAGCTGCTCGGCGACACCAAGACTTCGACCATCATCCTGCTCGACAACAGCTACTCCATGGACGCCAGCCGTGCGGGCACGTCGAACTGGTCGCTCGCGCGCGATGAAGCGGTTCGCATCGTGGGTGAACTGAAGCAGGGCAGTGAAGTCGCGGTCGGCCTCATGGGCGAAGGTGGCGCCGGCCTGCTCGATACGCCGACCTACGACACGGGGCGCGTGCTCAAGGCGTTACAAAAAGCCGACGCCGGTTTTGGGGCGGCGAATGTTCCGGCCTCCTTGGATTTTGCCGCGAACACCTTCGATCAGATGCACGAATCGGTGCGGCAGGTCGTGGTGCTCACCGATTTTCAGCGGGCGAGTTTTTCGCCGCAGGAAGATTCGCTCCTCGCGCAGATGCTCGATCGGCTGAAAAAGCAGAAGGTGCCGCCGAGCATCACGCTTTTCGATGTGGGGCCGGAAGTTCGCGAGAACGTGGCGGTCGAGTCGCTCGACTTTTCGCGGCTCATGGTGGGGGTCGGGCAGAAAGTGCAGATTCGCGCCAACCTGCGCAATTTCGGCGAGCAACGCTGGCCCGATCTGCGCGTGAATTTTCGGGTGGATGGCAAGGACAAGAGCGCGGCGCAGATCAAACTCGGCCCGCGCGAGAAAGGGCAGGTGCTCTTCACGCACGTTTTCGACACGGCTGGTTCGCACGTCGTGGAGGTGTCCGCCGACGCCGATCCGCTCAAGGCCGACAACAGCTACCTCGCCAGCCTGCAGGTGCGTGATCGCGTGCCGGTGCTGCTGGTCGATGGTGATCCGAGCAAGGAGCCGTTGAAGGGCGAAACTGCGTTTGCCGACATCGCACTGCAGCCCTTCGCCGCGGGCCGGGTGGAATTGGCCGATCTCATCAAGCCGCGCGTGGCCTCGCCGGAGGAACTCAACGCGAAGCTGCTCGGCGAGAGCGCGGTGGTGATTCTGGCGAATGTCCGGCGCATGAACGACAACCAGCTTCATGCGCTGGAAGATTTTGTCCGCACGGGGGGCGGTCTGATGGTCTTCCCGGGTTCGAAAATCGACCTGAGCTGGTATCAGGCTTCGGTTACGCGTGACGGGAAAGGTTTGCTACCCGTTGGTTTCGGGCAGCTTGCCGGCGATGCTTCGCCGGCCGCGTCATCGGTGGGGATCGTCTCGCAGCGCTTTGAAAATCCCGCGCTCGAACTGTTCAACGATCCACGCAACGGCTCGCTGAGCGGTGCGGCGATTCGCGCATGGTTCAAGCTGAAGGAGACGACGGGCACCGACGGCGAAACCGTGTTGGCGCGCATGGAGAACGGCGATCCGTTTCTCACCGAGCGGCGCTTTGGGGAGGGCCGCGTCATCACCTGTGCCACCGCGCTCGATGCCGATTGGAGTAATCTGCCGATGCGTCCTTTCTACCTACCGCTGCTCCAGCGCCTCACAGTCTATCTCGCGAGCACGGTTTATCCGCCCCGCAATCTCGATGTCGGTCAGCCGATTGGTGCGTTTCTACCGGCCACCGAGGTGGACAAAAAGGCCGTGCTGACGACTCCGTCCGGCGATGCGACTGAGTTGAAGATTGTGAAAAAAGGCAGCCTTGGGGTGGTCGAATACGCGCGCACCCAGCGTCCCGGGCTCTACACCCTTACGCCGCCGGGCGGCGCGCCGATTCACTACGTCGTGAATGCGAACCGAAGCGAATCGGACACGAGCAAGCTGACCGATCAGGAGATCACGGAACTCGCCAAAGCCCATGGCGTGCTGCTGGTGCGTTCGGCGGCGGAATACAAGCAACTCGACCAGAAACGGCGCTTTGGCACCGAGCTTTGGAAGCCGCTCTTGTGGGCGCTGCTCATCCTCTTCGTGGGAGAGATGGTGCTGGAGCAAATCTTTGCCGGCGTCCGGCGGAAACCGACGGCGCTGCATCCGGTGATGGCACGATGAACGAGCGCCTCGAAACCACCATGCGCTGGACGGGCGACTGGCCCTGGTGGATTGGCGTCCCTGCTTCGCTCCTGCTCGGTGCGGCCGCTTTTGTCTTCTATCGCCGGGACGTTCAGAGCCTCGCCTGGTGGCTTCGCATTTCGTTGCCGAGCATGCGTGCCGTTGCGTTGTCGATGATTGTCGTGATGCTGAGCGGCCCGGTGTTGCACCACCGCAAAACCATCGGCCAGCTTGCCAAGCTCTGGGTCTTCCTCGACGGCTCACAGTCGATGACGCTCACCGATTCGTCGATGGACACCGGGCGCAAGGTGCTCGTGCTGCAACGACTGGGTCTGCTGAAGCAGGACACGATCAAGACCGATCTGCCACGAGCGGCGGAAGAACTCGCGGACGCGCAAGGCGCTGCCGAACGCGCGCGGATCATTGCTGCGCTCGATGCGGCGACTTGGAAGAAATTTCTCGATGAATTTTCCGCCAAGGTCGAGGAGGCGCGCGGCATCCTGTCCGGCACCATTGAGACGGAGCGCCTTGAGCGGGTGAAGCGTGATCTCGCCGATCCGCTGCGCGAGCTGGCCAAGCGCAATGTCGGCCAGCCCGACGAACTCGCTCGTGCCCGCCGCGATCTTGGAGCGCTCGGCGACGCTTCTCGCCGGTGGCAGGAGGAACTGCGTTCACTCTTCGAGAAATCGCTCGCTTCGCAACTGGCCGACGAAAATTCGCCGCTGCGTGTCGCGCTCGTGAAGTTCGATGCCCTGCCGCGTTGGCAGCGTGTGCAGTCGCTTCTCCTCGACGGCGAGCCGAATAAAAGGCTGCTCGCCAAACTCGCGACGAATTACGAGGTGCAACTGCTCACGCTGGAAGGCCACACGTCGCAGACGCTGTGGCAGCCCACCGCACGCAACTCGACTCTGCCGCAGGAACTTCCCAAGCCGGTCGCCGATTCGACCGATCTCGGCACGGGCCTGAAAAATGGGGTGACTGGTGTGGGCAAGGATCAGCGCGGCGCGGTGATCGTTTTTACCGACGGTCAGCACACCGATGGCGAGTCGCCCGTCGAGGTTGCGAAAGTGCTCGGTGGCAAAGGCACGCCAGTCTTTCCCATCGGGGTCGGCAGCCAGATCAAGCCGCGCGATCTTGCGGTGCTCAAAGTCACCGGTCCCGAGTCCGTCTTTCACGAAGACGTTTACCGCGGCGAAGTCGTGCTCAAGGACGACGTGCCTGCGGGGCAGCCTTTCACGCTGAAAATCAGCGATGGAGACAAGGTGGTGTGGGAACAAAAGCTCCTTACCGAAGGCCGCTCGCCCCGACGCGTCGCGTTCGATTTCCCCGTGAAAGAAATCGCTGCGGCCCGGCTGAAGTCCGGTGCGAACAACACGGGCGCAGAAATCACCGGCTTCCCTATCGAGTTGAAGGCGTCTGCGACGCCGGTCGAGGGTGAGCGCGAGGTGGGGAACAACGAAGGTGTGTTGCGCTTCCGTGCCGTCACGCAAAAGCGCCGCATTCTCATTGTCGATGGGCGTCCGCGGTGGGAGACGCGCTATTTGCGCAATATGTTCGAGCGCGACGAACAGTGGGAAGTGAACTGCGTCATCGCCGGCTCGCAGACAGGGAAGACGGACTTTGCGCGCGGAGAGCGTCCCGAGCAATTTCCCACCGACGCGGCCAAACTGCAGACCTATGATCTTATTTTTTTCGGCGAAGTGCCGCGGGCGCTGTGGAAAGGTGATGAGCTTCAGTGGCTGCGCGACTTCGTCGAAAAGCGGGGTGGGGCGATGGTCTTTATCGATGGGGCGCGTGGTTTCTACGCGGAATACAAGGACACTCCGCTCGCGGTGCTCTTTCCGGTGGAGTTCAGGCCCGGTGGTGGCGTGCGGACGGGAATCACGCGTCTCTCGCTGACCGATCGTGCCGCGCAGATTGCCGCGTTTGTCCTCGCGCCGGAGAAGGAAATGAACGGCGATACGTGGGCTAAGCTGCCCGCGCCGCACTGGCTGTCCGGGGCGACACCGCTTCCTGGCGCGGAGGTGCTTATCGAAGCGGAGGCCGGCGGTCATCGCGAGCCCGCGGCAGTGGTGCGTCCATTCGGGGCAGGGCAGGTGTATTACCAGGCGTTCGACGATTCGTGGCGCTGGCGTTACGAAGTGGCCGATCAGTGGCACGTGAAGTTCTGGAATCAGATCGCCAACTTCGCGGCTGAGCCGCCCTTCGCGGTTCGCGACAAGTTTGTGTCGCTCGATGCGGGCGCGATCACTTATCAGCCCGGCGACACTGCCGACCTGCGCGTGCGGCTGCGCGATGGTGAAGGCAAGCCGGTGAGCAACGCGACGGTGGATGCGGCGCTATTCAAGGAGGGGCACCGTGTGGCGTCGATTCGGTTGAACCCCGAGGAAGGTGGCATTTTCCGTGGCAAGACCGCGCCGCTCGAACCGGGTAATTACGAAGTCGCGGTCGAGACGGCGGCAATTTCGGAAAACCAGCTCAAGGCGCGCACGACCTTCAAGGTGGAACCGCGCGATACCGGCGAACTCATGCAGCTCAGCATCAACGAAGATCTGCTTCGCCAGATCGCGACCGCGAGCGGCGGGCGCTATGTGCGGGAGGAAAATTTCGACCGAGTGCTCGACCTGCTCGCGCCGATGACGCAGGGGCGCGTGGTGGAGAGCGATACCGTTTTGTGGCAGAGCTGGTGGTGGTTTCTGCCGATCGTGGGATTATTGACCGCGGAGTGGCTGCTCCGCAAACGAGCTGGAATGCTTTAATATGAATCCGCCATGAGCACGCATCTCGATCCTCGCATCGTCACGAAGCTCAATGCTTTCGCCCAGCGCCGGCGAAAGCTCATCATCATCCGCGGGATCGCGACAGCCTTCGCGATGCTGCTGGCCACGATGCTTCTCGTCGCGGCGATCGATTACCTTTTCGTGCTGCCGGACAGTGTGCGTTTTGGCCTGAGCGCGGCGGCGTATCTCGCCGTGCTGATCGCCGAATGGCGCACGTGCTGGCGGTTGCTCGCCCATGCTCCGGGGCCGAAACGCCTGGCGCGACTCGTGGAGCATGCGGAACCGAAACTGCGCGAGGATTTGCTTTCCGCGGTAGAACTCGGCAGCGAAGAGCAGGCACGCGTTTTTGATTCACCGCAGTTTCGCGCGCTGCTACAGGAAGATGTCGCCGCCCGGATGGATGCGATGGAAGTCGAGCGCCTGCTGCCGGTCAACCTGGTGCGCCGGACGATCTTCGCGGCCAGCGCGATTCTGATTGCGGTCATCACCTTGTTTGTCGTCTCCGGTTTTCAACTCGGCACGCTCATGTTGCGGGCGCTGATTCCCGGCGTGAACCTCGCGCGGGTGTCGAAAACAAAAGTGGAGGTCCTCACTCCGAACCCGGCGGAAACGCTCGTCCCGTTTGGCGATGCGGTGCCGCTGCTGGTGAAGATCAGCGGGGCGCCGGCGCGCGAAGCCCTGCTCGAAACCTTCACCGAACAAGGCGGTCGGCAACTCGTGAAGCTGACGGCGGTCGGGAAGGATCAGTTCTCTGGCGCGATTCAGGTGGGACGCGAAGACCTCCGCTATCGGGTGCGTGCGGGTGATGCGATCACGAAGAAATACCTGCTCGATGCGGAGGCGCGGCCTTTCGTGGTGAAGTTCACCAAGACCTTTCACCCGCCAGCTTACACGAAGACACCGCCTCGCACCGTTGCTGAGGAGAATGGGGACCTGATCGCGATCGAAGGCACCGAAGTGGAATTGTCGCTCGAGCCGAATCAGCCGGTGAAGACAGCCGAGCTGCGGTTGGACCAAGGCAAGGGTGGCGCGGCAACCCAGCCGCTCACAATCGCCGCGGATGGCAGGCTCACCGGCCACGTGCGGCTCGACAAGAGCGGCACCTACCGGGTGCATCTGGTGGCCGCCCGCACGCAATTCGAAAACAAGTTCGACCCCGAATACGAACTGCGCGCCGAGCCCGATCTCGTGCCGAAGGTCGAGTTCACGCAGCCGAAGGGGGATCTGATTCTTCCCGCCAACGACATCGTCGATGTCGCGGGCGAGGCCAGCGACGACCAGGGCCTTGCTCGTATCGAAGAGCACGTTCGAGTGAATGAAGGCGAATGGAAGAAGGTGTTGCTGGCCGGGGAAAGCGGCTTGAAGACAACCGTCACCCGCCGCTGGGATCTCTACGAAATGGGGGCGAAGGCCGGCGACCTCGTCACGACCAAGCTCGTGGCCTTCGACCTGAAGGGGAACAAAGGCGAGTCCCGACCGGTGCAGATTACGATCACGACGGCAGGGATGGAAATGAAGCGGGTCGAATCGCTCGACGCGTTGGTGGCGCTGCACGAGTCGATCAAGCTCTGGCGGCAGTCGGTGGAAGCTCTCACCAAGGCGACGAGCGAAACGCGCCAGCGCTTTGAGCAGACGGGGGATGGTGATCCAGGGCGAGGCGTGGCGCTGACCGGTTTCCGCACCGCGCAGGAGGAATTTGAGCGCCAGCATGGAGAAACGGCAGCGGCGCTGGCGACGGCATTGCGGGGCGTGCAGCCGGGGCATCAAGGGGCCGATCTCGTGGCGCTCGGGCGGAGTCTGTCCCGGGTCGAAGCGACCCTCGCACGCCATACCAAACTCTCAGCCGGGGTGGTGGCGGCGAATCCGGCGGCCAATTATGCGCGGGACCTGATGCGTGATGCCGATGACACGGCGAATCGGGCTTCGCAGCGCGCGCGCGCCATCGATGATGCCTTCCGTGTCCTGCTGAACAGCGAAGAAGCCGACCTGCTGGCCGAGAATGCGCAGATCATCAATCGCGAGCAGCAGCGCCTCGCCGACCTCGCGCGGGCGAGCGGGGACGAAGCGGTTCGTTGGGAAGCGCTCGGCGGCCGCGTGCGCGTGGTGCTTTCGGAGACGAAGAGCCTGGAGGATATCCTTGCCCGCCTGAGCGATCGCGGACTGGGAGGGGACAAGGGCAAAAGGATTTCCGCGGAGCTGCGCAAGCAACGGGAGACGGTAGAACGCGCGATGACCGAGCGGGGCATGACGCGGGAATTGCTTGCGCCGACGCTGAACCTCTCGGAAGGCATCACCAAAGCCGAACGCAGTGCGTTGGAGTTGCGCGCCGAACTGGAAAAGCGGCCGGTGCAGATCGTGCGCGACCTGCGCCAGGAAGCCCAACCAGCCTGGATGGCCTTTGGCCGCATGATCGGTGAACTCGACAAGCTTGGTGGAAACAAGGTGCTGCCGCCGGAGCGGCTGAGCGAGTTGCAGAAAGCCCGCTGGGAAGTATGCCGTGATCTTTTGAAGACGCACGGCGATCTGGAAGAGATCCGCCCGGGTTCCGATGCGGTCTTCGTCGGCGATGCGCGTTCCGCCACGGCGGCGCTGGAAGGGCTGCGGGTGCTGGCGACGGCCAATGGTCTGCCGGCCACGCGCGAGCGAGTCGCCGCGCTGGATCGATCGTTCCGTCTGCTCGAAGCGGCGCACGATTTGCAGGAGGTGTTCGACGGACTGGGCGTGATCGCGGTGGAGGAACGCTGGCAGATCGTCACGCCGCGGGCGCGCACAGCGGCGCCGCGCGATTGGGGCTGGATCGAATCGCGCCTGCGCGAGGCACCAAACGATTTGAGCCGGCTGGATCTCCGCGAAGAAGCGGTGCGGAAGGCGTTGCAGGAAGCACGGCAGATCATGGCTTCTGCACTGAATCTGCCCGCCTTCCGCGATATGGATCGCGAGATGAACGAGCGCCGCCGACCCGACTATGTGGCGGCGTCGGCGCGGACCGAAGCGGAAGCGCTGGCCGTGGAAGTGCATCGCGCGCTCGAACTGTTGCGTCCGCACGCAGAAGCTGCGCGAGAGCAGCTTAAGCAAATCGCCCCGAAGCTGAGCGAATATGCACAGGCGCTGAACAAAGAGGCTGAGCAACTCAAGCAGGAGACGAAAAAGCAGGAAGCGCAGGCGAAGGAAAAGGAGCCTGAGCAGACCAAGGCCGAGGTGGAGAAAACGCTCGCCCAGCAAAAGCAGCTCAACGAAAAGATCGAGGCGTTGAAGGATCAGCTACGGGCCGACGCAAACAAGCAGGATGTATTGCAGGCCGATCAGCGCGAGCGGGCGCGGGATGCGGACGATGCGTTGGCGATGCTGAAAGATCCGCCCCCGCAGGCGGCTGAGGCGTTGAACGATGCCGCCTCCGCGCAGACGAAGGATGCGCAGGCGCAGGCGCTCGCGCAAGCGGCGGAGCAACAGCAGAAACTCGAGCAGGCGCTCGATCAGATCGCCAAACATTACGACACGCTGGAGCAGGGGAAGGATGCGAAGGAATCGCGCCTGGCGATGCGGGCGAAGGAGGAGGAACTCGGCGTGAAGAAGGAACTCGATGAGCAAGCGGCGAAGGCAGAGCGCATGGCGCAGCTTGCGAAAGCGACGCCGGAGGAAATGCTCAAGCAACTCGAGAAAGCGCTGCCGATCAATCCGCTGATGCAGCAGGAACTAAGCGGGATTTCGCAGAACACGCTGACGGAAGCGCATCGCAAGCTCCAGGCGGCGAGCAAGGCGGAGAACCGGGTAGTGCAAAACGTGAGCCAGTTGGCGCAGCAGGAGCGGGCCACCGAGCAGGCACAGGCTGCCGCGCGTCCGCCACAGGATCCGCTGTCCCAGCAGGGTCAGCCGAATAGTCCGACGAGTCCGGCGAACCAGCCGCAGACCACGAACCCGCAGTCCCAGCCGCAGCAGCCCAATCAGCCGGGCCAGAACCCGCCACCAAACCAGCCTGTGGCGATGCCGCCGAACCCACAACTGGCGCAAGCAGGGCAGCAGCAGGAGGCGATCCGTGAGACGGCAGCCGAAGCTGGTGCCGATGTGCAGCGAGCGGGGAGACACGAGCAACGATTGGAAAACAAGAAGCCCGGGGAACAACTGGCCCAACTGGGTGTGGAGATTGTGAAGACTGCGGAGCAGACTTTGCCGACCGCACAGCAGGCGCTCGCTCAGGCCCAGAAAGCGCAGCAGGCCCAGCAACCGGTCGCCATGGCGGATCAGGAACTCGCCGCCCATGCGGCGAAGCTCAATCGCGCGGTGCAAGGTGAGCAGGCGGAGGCACCGGTGCCCGATCTGCCGCAGCCCAAGCCGACGCAGATGAATGCGCAGCAATATCAAGCCGCGCAGAAAATGGCGGGATCGCCGGCGGCGCCCCAGGCGACTGCGCAGGCTCAGCAGCCGTCGCCTTCGCAAAATGCGGCCCAGCCGAATACACCGATGGGGCAGCAGTCGCCCGCGCAGAAACCGGATGGTCAGCCTCAACCTTCGATTCCACAGCAGGCTCAAGCGAATCAACCGCCGGCCGGGCAACAGCCCTCGGCGCAGAATCCGAGTGGGCAGCAATCTTCGGCTCCACAACAGCCCCAGACAAACCAATCACCGCAGGGGCAGGCGCAGCCGGGGGAAATGCAGTTGCCTCCCTCGATGATGATCACGGCGACTCCACAGGAGCAGACGTGGATGGCCCGCACGCTCGACGCGCTCGACCAGGCGCTGAATGCGAAGCCTGGCTCGGAAAATCAACAGGGCGAACAGCAGCAGGATGGAAAACAGGGCTCGCAGCAACAGCAGGCGCAAAACGGCCAGCAAGGACAACAGCAAAAGCAGCAGCAGGGTCAACAAGGACAACAAGGACAACAAGGCCAGCAGCAGCAATCCGCTTCGCAGTCGATGCAGCAGGCGAAGAACGCCATGCAACAGGCTCAGCAGGCCGCGCAGAGCGCGATGCGGCAGGCTCGCTCGCAGAATGTTTCGCCCACGCCGCAAAACATGACGCCGAAGACGGATCAGCAATCGAAGTCCGAGCAGGGCGCACTCGCGCAGATGGACGGCAAAGCGTCCGGTGTGTTGCCCGACGCGAAGAACTTGAAAGTCGGCGACTGGGGCAAATTGCCGAAACAGATGGCGGAACAACTCACGCGCGGTCAGGGTGACACGGTGGCGCCCGAGTATCGCGATCAGGTGTCCGTGTATTACCGCACGCTCGCGGAACGCGCGAAAAAGCCATGAGGGTTTCGATTTGGATTGCAGCCATAGTGGGCAACCTTTGGCTTGGTGGCGCCGCCGGTGCGGCCGACGCGCAAAACGATCGGGTCAACGATTCGCTTAACCGAGCCATTCAGTATCTCATTGCCCAACAGGATCCGCAGACCGGGGCGATCCACAACAAGCTGCGCAACGAAACCGCGATGACCTCGCTGTCGGTGCTCGCGATGGGCGCCTGTGGCCACCAGCCTTCGGACATCACTCCCGAAGGGCGCGCGATGAAGCGGGCGATCGATTACGTCCTCACGCCAGAAAACCAGGAGCCGGACGGCTACTTCGGACGCAAGGACGGCTCACGCATGTATGGCCACGGCATCACCACGCTGATGCTGGCAGAAATGCTGGGGATGGGCAGCGATACCAAGCAGGACAATTCCCTGCGCGATCGTTGTCATAAGGGGATCGATCTTATCTTGCGGGCGCAGAAGGTCCCGAAAAACGACAACAACCGCGGTGGGTGGCGTTATTCACCCGATGCGGGAGACAGCGACATGTCGGTGACCGTGTGGCAGACGATGGCTCTGCGTGCTGCGCGCAATGCGGGGTTCGACGTGCCGAAAGAGGCGATCGACGAAGCGGTGCGTTACATCAAGCGCGGTTACGAGCCGGGCGATCGGGGCAACAAGAATGCGATGACTGGAGGCTTCGGTTACCAAGGCCGCGGACGTGAACTCTCGACCACGTCAGAAGGCCTGCTCGCGCTGCTGGTGTGTGGCGATTACGTAAGTGAGGAAGTCAAAGGAGCGAGCGAGCGGCTGTTCCGCGATGGCATCAAACCCGGTGAACGCTGGTTTTTCTACACTACGTATTACTACGCGCAGAGCATGTATCAGCGCGGAGGCAAATACGCGACCGAGGGCGAACGGCTCGTGGCCGATGTGCTCCTGCCCCTCCAATCCCGCGAAGGCTGGTGGGAAGGGCTTGGGGGAGAAGAACGCGGCGGCGGCAAGGTGTATGCGACTGCGATGGCGGTGATGAGCCTTGCCGTGAAGAACCACTTCCTGCCGATCTATCAGCGGTAGTCGCGGGATCGGAATCTGGGCGAAAGATCATCTGGGCAGCAGATCTCAAAACTGGCCCGGTGGGCGAAATGGAGGCTTCGTCGAGGATTGCCTGGGGGATCAACCTCGATCCAAACCATCGGCGGTATGCCCTGCTCTCCCATCAAAACCGTGATTAGAGCATGAGACCGATCGGTCTCATGGGTGGGGCCGGTGGGCGGACTCCCGCACCGAGAAAAGCACACACTCACCCTCGCGAATCGTCTGGGCGATGTCCTCCAGTATCATGGGATGCTTCGCCGGGTGGGATTACGGCAGCTCTTTGCCCTTTTCCTGCTTCTTGAAATCTTCTGGCGTGAGGTTTTGTGTCAGGCGGAAGACGCCTTCGACGACGTGGCGCTTGAGTTGCACTTCAACCATCAGCGTCTGGTTCGGTTCGAAGTATTTTTTCAGGCCGGCAAACGTGCCGCGGTGCTCGGCGACGGTGTAATAGGCGAAGCCTTTATCTGGCCGGGCGCCGATTTTCACGCCAAACTTACCCCCGAGTTCGGGTTTGCTCAGCCAGTCGGCCATGACGTCGTAGTTGATATAATAAGTCAGCTTGCCGGGATTGAGGAGATTGCGCTGGCGATCGACAAAGAACCCCGGAGGCAGGTGGTTCGGATCGTAATTCGGGCCGGCGGTGAAGGTGACATCATAGTCCGCCAAGGCGTTGCCGCGATCGTCGCTCAAGCGGAAAACGAGCATGCAATAACGATTGGTCGTGAATGTGCGCTCGAAAATGAAGTGCTCGCGCACTTTCTCTACTTTCTCGTCCTCCTGGGTTTTCGCGGTCAATTTATCGAGTTCGGTCGCCAGTCGATTATAGGCCGTGGCGTTGCTGACGCCGAGGCAGCGCAGGACCCAGGTGACCGTCGGGTGTGGTTGTCCGTCCGGGTCGGTGCCATCGGGTTGAACACTGCCCATGATGCCGATCTTGGTGCCGGAGTGAGAGCGGTTGGGCAAAACGCCGAGGGCCATCCGGGCGGAGCGGGAATCCTTGCTCATGGCGAGTTTGCCGTCTTCCTGGTCGAGGCGCAGGAGACCGTAATTCATGCTCGCAGCCGCGACACGCACGACGCCATCGGAGCCTGCCTCGTCGGTGTAGGCGTTTAGATTGTCGTAAAAGCTGCGGTCGATTTTCTGCCCGGTCAGCACAAAGGGATAGAGGCCCGCGGGGACCGGATCGTATTCGAGCCAGGCACAGTTCAGTTCCCAGCCTTGGTCGCTGCCGAGTTCGAGCCAATCGAGCACGCCCGTTCCTGGTTCGACGCCTTCGGTGAAAAACTTCATTCGGGCAAGGCGGCCCTTGCCCAGTTGAGCGAGGGCGGAGCCATGGTTGGCCGGAGCGAGCATCACCAGGTGACTAAGAGGGCATTTGTCGAGTTTGTCCCGGTGATAGACATCGATCCATTTGCGCACGACCGGCCCGCCGGTCGAATGGGTGATACAGGCGAAACGCTCGCCTCTTGCGAGGTTAGGCAGCACCTCCTGGGAGATGGCGTTCTGCATGCCTCGGGCGATGTCGTCGACTTTTACTTCATCCGCGAAGCTGACATATTTGCCGAGATAGAGATGAATGACTTTAATCTCGAGATCCGCCGGGGCGGTATTGACGAGGGCGGCGGGCAATCCGCCGTAGGTGTCGGTGTTGGTGACGCTCCAACCGTGAACAAAGACAACGTGCATAGTTAGTTTCCTCTGGGGTGGGTTTCGCTTGCTCGAGCGCGTTTTTTCAAACGGACGAGCGCGTGTCAACCCTCATTCGCGAACTAATCCTGACTTTCCGGCACGATCGTTTCCGCGAACAAGCACGACATCGTGGTTCCGAATTCCGTCGCGACCCGTTCACCGAGTGGGAAAGCTCCGGCGGCCTCGCGGAGCACGGCGAAGACGGTGCTGCCGCTGCCACTCATCAATGCGCCGATGACTTCCGGTTGGCGCAGGAGCCACGACTTGAGTTCGGCGAGGAAAAGATACTTTTCGAAAACCGGACGCTCGAGATCGTTGACCAGTTCACCCCACGGCAGCGTTTGTGGAGAGTAGGGGATGCCGGGGAGTTCGCGTGAATCGCGCCAGTGCCGATAAGCCCACGGGGTCGGCACGCCGAAGGGTGGCTTGATGAGCAGCAAGGGGAGCCGGTGCGGAAAATCGACCGGTTCGAGTTTTTCGCCGCGTCCTTGTGCGCGGGCGGGGCAGCCGAGGATGAAAAAGGGCACGTCGCTGCCGAGATCGGCCGCGAGGCTCAGCAGTGTTTCACGTGGTAGGTCGGTGCCGAAGAGGCGGTCGAGGGCGAGCAGGGTGATGGCCGCATCGCTCGACCCACCGCCCAAGCCTGCGCCGTGCGGAATTCGCTTTTCAAGATGGATGCGGAGGTGCGGCTCCAGCCCGACCTCGGTGCAGAAATGCCGGGCGGCACGGACGACGAGATTACTCTCATCGGACGGAACGGTCGAGTCGTCGCAGGTGAAACTCAGGCCGCCTTCATCGCGCAACTCGATGTCGAGACGGTCGAAAATCGAGATCGGCGCGAAGAGCGAATCGATGTCGTGGAATCCATCCTCGCGCCTGCGCACGACACGCAGGGAGAGGTTGACCTTGGCGGGGGCGAGATATTCCGGCATTCAGGATTTAGGATTCAGAGATTGAGCATTTGGGAGGATACGCGCTGGCGTGCAGCGACTGCCGAGTGGCCGGCGAAGCGTCGCCAAAATCCCCAATGCTCAATCCGGAATCTTAATTCCCAGCCCTAGTGTTTCAGGTCGAGAATGCTCGGACGGGTGCTGCGCGTGCGGTGATTGGAAAGCTCCGCGCGCTCGGCGGGCACGCCGATGACCGTCTGCGAATTCGCATTGGCCAGCTTCTCCGTGTAACGGGCGTAGCTGCCGTCCATGGCGATCTCGAGACCGGTTTCGCGCTTGGTTTCGCTCAAAACCACAGGTGCGTTCCACTTCACGGCCCACACCGACGGTCCGCTGGACATGGTCGTGGGTTCGAGGGTGATGGAGGTGATGAACGTGCCGGAGCGGCCGTTTTCCTTGAGGTAGCCGGTGGCGATCTTGACGGCTTTGTCGATCGGCAACTGCGGATCGGCAAACGCGGTTGTGGCAACGGCGGCGAGAAGGAGGAAGAGGACTTTTTTCATGGAGCGAAGAAACTACTTTTTGAGCGACGCACGCACTTCAGCCAGCGTATTCGCGCTGCCGAGCAGCCGGTTGCGGCCCGCGATGAATTTCGCGTATTCGTCCTGGAAGATCTTGCCCGGCGGGCGGAAGTCGAACTCGCCCGGCTTGTCGCGGAAGTATTCGCGATGCACGCGCGTCCAAACGAGGCGGCCGTCGGTGTCGATGTTCACCTTGGTCACGCCGAGCTTGGCGGCGGGCAGGTATTCGTTTTCGTTCACGCCGCAGGCGCTCGGGTCGAGAGTGCCCCCGGCGGCATTGATGCGGGCCACTTCTTCCTTCGGCACGCTGCTGCTGCCGTGCATGACGATCGGCACCGGCGGGAGGCCGGCCGCTTTCACCTTCTCGGCGATTTTTTCGATCACATCGAAGTGGAGCGACTGCTGCCCCTTGAACTTGTAAGCACCATGGCTGGTGCCGATGGCGGCGGCCAGCGCGTCGCACCCGGTCTTCTGGATGAACTCGATGGCTTCATCGGGGTTGGTGAGGCACTCGTTGCCTTCCTCGACTACGATATCTTCCTCCACGCCGCCCAGCATGCCGAGTTCGGCTTCGACGCTGATGCCCTTGGCATGCGCGCGATCGACGACGCGCCTGGTGATCTCGACGTTCTTCTCGAACGGGTCGTGCGAGGCGTCGATCATGACCGAGCTGTAGAAGCCGGAATCGATGCAGTCGTAGCAGGTCTCTTCGTCGCCGTGATCGAGATGAACGGCGAAGATGGCGTCCGGGAAAATCTCGCTCGCGGAGCGGATGATGGCTTCGAGCATGCGCTTGTCGGTGTATTTGCGCGCGCCCTTGGAAATCTGGATGATGAACGGCGCCTGCGACTCGATGCAGCCCCGGAAGAGGCCCATCGTCTGCTCGGCGTTGTTGATGTTGTAGGCTCCAATCGCGAACTTCCCGTAAGCGACCCTGTATAGTTCGGCTGTTGTGACGATCATGTATTCTTGAAGGCGTGCAGTAAGCGTCGGACCGGCGCGGACGGCAAGAGGCAAAAATGCGGGATGTCGGGGGAAGGCCGTTGCCCGGTGGGGCGCTTCGGGCTAGCGAGAAGGTCAGTGATTCCACCCAATCCTGCTGACTCAGCGACTTTTCCCGCCGACCGCGCTCCGCGGAGCTGGCCTGTCTGGCTGACGATGATGGGAGGGGTGCTGCTGTCGTTTGGCCTTTTTGCCCTCGTGCGAACGTGGGAGCTGGCGAGGATCGAAGGGGAGTTTCGCTGGAGGGCGAGCAGCCGGGCGCACGCGATCGAGAAAATGCTGCAAAGCTATGAAGAGTCGCTGTTTTCGATGCGGGATGTTTTCCACGCGACTCACAGCGTCCCCGCACCCGTATTTGAGAAGGCGGCGAAGGCGCAGCTTCAACGGCATCCGGGATTGGTAGCGCTCGAGTGGTTGCCATTGATCGCCGATTATCAGCGCGAACCGACGGAGAAGATGGTGCAGGGGACATGGCCGACATGGAAGATTCGCGATCACGTCGGCGATGCAGCGCCTGCGGGAAAACGTTCGGAATACCTGCCGGTTTTGTATAGCGAACCGATGGCCGGGCGTGAAGCGGTTCTCGGCACGGATCAATTTCTCGGGAACTATCAGCGTGCCATTCAGCGCGCGATGGAATCGGGGCAACCGGCAGCTACGCGCCGGGTGGCGCTGGGGATCGAATCCGATCAGCCGGTGGGCATTTCCATGCTTCTGGCGGTTTATCATTCCAGGCCGCAGTCGGGGAACGGAATTCCTCCGCGCGAGCAGATTCGAGGGTTCGTGCGCGGAGTTTTCTCGCTGCAAGAGGTGGCGATGAACAGCATGCGTGCCTATGAGCCGGATGCCGTGGACCTCGTGCTGGTAGATCGCACGCCAGCCGGCTCGGAGCCGTATTTGTTCAACCTCGTCAGTGGGAGGTTTGGAATCGATCCCCCGCCGACTAGCGACGACTGGACCAACGAGTTGCACGCCGACTTTCCCATCAGTTGCGGCGGGCGGATGTGGGTGGTGCACACGCGGCCTGCGCCAATCTGGCTCGCGCTCCATCGGACTTATTACGCGGGCGGATTTTTTCTGGGTGGCTTGTGCCTGACCAGCCTGATGGCTTCACGCCAATATCAGCGCCGTCGCCGCGCAGAGGAAATCGAGCGACTGGTGCGCACGCGGACCGAGGAACTGCGACGCACGCAGGAAGAACTGCGTGAGGACGTGCGGATGCGGCTGGTGGCGGAGCAACGTTACCGCGCCTTCGTGGAGCAAAGCACGGAGGCGATCTGGCATTTTGAATTCGAGCCGCCGATGCCGCTGGCTCTCACCGAGGATGAACAGATCGATTACATGTTCGATCATGGGGTGATGGCCGAGTGCAACGATGCGTGCGCCCGCATGTATGGTCACGAGCATGGCGAGGACATGGTCGGAACGCGCCTGGCGACGATCCTGCCGCGGGAGAATCCTGCGAACGTGGCCCACCTGCGCGATTATGTGCGGGCACGGTTCCGCCTCGTGAATTCTGAGTCTCGTGAACTGGACCGCGAAGGCCGGGAACATATCTTCCTGAATAACATCATCGGCTTCATCGAAAACGATCGGCTCGTGCGCGCCTGGGGCATGCAGCGGGATGTGACGGAGCAGCGCCGCTTCGAGGAGGCGCGCGCGGAAAACGAGAGGCGTCTGCGCCTCGCCATGGAAGCTGCCTCGGTCGGCACCTGGGAGTGGGATCGGGTCGCCAATTGCACCCGGATGAGCCATGAATTGGCAGAGATGCTCGGGATGTCGGGCGCGGGAGAGGATGAAGACCCACGCAGGTCGCTCGAGCGAATTCACCCGGACGACCGCCAGCGGGTGAGTCTTGAATTCCGTCAAGCGGTCGAATCGGGCACGCAGTTCGAGAGCGAGTTTCGTGTCGTTTTGCCCGGTGGAGAGCCGCGCTGGGTGGTGACCCGCGGTGATGTGCGACGCAGCCCGAGCGGTGAAATCGCCGGTATGCTCGGCGCGACGCTGGACATCACGGCGCGTAAACTCGCCGAGGAGGAACGCGTGCGTATCGAGCAGAAACTGCAGGACGCGCAAAAGCTCGAAAGCCTCGGCGTGCTCGCGGGAGGCATCGCGCACGACTTCAATAACCTCCTCACCGGCATACTGGGCAATGCCAGCCTGGCCCGGATGGATGTGGCGCCGGCGTCCCCGGTGCAGCAAAGCCTCGGTCAGATCGAAAAGGCAGCCCAGCGCGCGGCGGAGCTGTGCAAGCAGATGCTTGCTTACTCGGGCCAGGGACGTTTCGTGGTGCAGGCGATTGACCTGAGCCAGCTCGTCGAGGAAGCGTCGCCGTTGTTGCAAGTCTCGGTGAGCAAAGGAGCCGTGTTGAAGTATCGCCTCGCGCCCGATTTGCTGGCCGTCAATGCGGATGCGACTCAGCTTCGGCAGATCCTGATGAACCTCGTGATCAATGCCAGCGATGCGTTCGAGGGACGCAGCGGCGTGATCGAAGTCTCGACCGGCATGATGCAGGCGGATGCCGAGTATCTGGCCAGCACGCATCTGGCGCCGACTCTGCCCGAAGGGTCCTACGTTTTTCTCGAGGTGAGCGACAATGGGTGCGGCATGGATGCAGAAACGCAAAAGCGCATTTTCGATCCGTTCTTCACCACGAAATTTACTGGGCGCGGCCTCGGCCTCGCCGCGGTGCTCGGCATCGTCCGTGGACATCTGGGAGCGCTGAAAGTCTATTCCGAGCCGGGGCGAGGCACGACTTTCAAGCTCCTCCTTCCGGCGGTGGAAGGTCCGGCGGAAGCGCTCCCGCGCGAGGTGGCTTTTACCGAAACGTGGCGCGGGACTGGCGTGGTGCTGATCGTGGACGACGAAGAAACCGTGCGAAATGTCGCGAGCCGAATGGTGAAGTCGTTTGGATTTGAAGCGATCACGGCCCGCAGCGGGCAGGAAGCGTTGGGGATCTACGCCACGCGCGGGGCGGAGATCACCGCTGTGCTGCTGGATCTCACCATGCCGCATTTGGACGGTGCCGCGACATTTACTGAGCTGCGCCGTTTGGCGCCGGCGGTGAAGGTCCTTCTCATGAGTGGTTTCAACGAGCAGGAAGCGGTGAATCGATTTGCGGGTAAAGGGCTGGCGGGGTTTGTGCAAAAACCATTCAAGCCGGAAGCGCTTCGCGAGAAGCTCCAGGGTGTGCTGATGGGTGCCTAGGATTTTGGCTGATGTTGTGAATGAGGCAACGAGGTTGTTGAACTGACAACAACGGGGAAACTCAGGCCGCCGGTGGCTGCCTCACGAGCGGTGCATAATTTTCTCGCGAACAGAAGGGAGGGCGGAAATTCTCCACCAATCGCGCCGGTAGCACTCCCGTCGGCATGCGAGTTGCAAAGGCCGGCTCGGCACAACCCTCTATGCACCTATTCCGTCATGTTTCCTCACGGCTTTCTTGCTGGCTGGCCGTCGCTCTTACCTTGGCGCCCGGGGCGCCATCGCTGCGCGCCAATTACGCCCAAGGTGTGAATGGGATTGTCGCGTCGGTCCATCCGCTCGCCACGCAGGCGGGCATCGATGCGATGAAGAACGGCGGTAACGCCGTCGATGCCGCCGTCGCTGTGGCAGTCACGCTTGGTGTGGTGGATAATCACAACTCGGGTCTCGGCGGCGGATGTTTCATGCTCATCCACCGCGCGAATGGTGAATTCATCGCGCTTGATGGGCGCGAGATGGCACCGGCGGCGGCGACGCGCGACATGTTCGTGCGCGACGGCACGGGTGACACGCATCTCAGCCAGACGGGGGCGCTTGCGAGCGGCGTGCCCGGGGCGCTGGCCGTGTATGCGCAGGCGCTGGAACGCTGCGGGCGAAAGAAGCTCGCGGAACTGCTCCTGCCCGCCGCGCAGATTGCGGAGGATGGTTTCCCGATCGACTTCGTCTATGCGCGGAAACTCGAGAGCACGGCCGGATTGCTGAAAGGTTTCGAGTCGCCGCGCGCCATTTTTTTCAAGCCCGATGGTTCGCCGCTGATGGAGGGCGATGTGTTGAAGCAGCCCGATCTGGCGCGGAGTTATCGCGCGATGGCTAAAGAAGGGACGGACTGGTTTTATCGCGGCGCGTTTGCGAAAGCGGTTGCCGCGTGGATGAAGGAAAACGGCGGCGTGATGACCGAGGCGGACTTCGCGAATTACGTCGTGAAAGAGCGGCAGCCGATCACCACGGAATATCACGGTTACAAGATCGTCGGGCTGCCCCCGCCTAGCTCAGGCGGGGTGCATGTCGCCGAGATCATGAACATCCTCGAAAACTTCGATCTCGCGTCGATGAAGAGGGCAGGGCAGCGCCAGCACGTCATCGGCGAGGCGATGAAGCTGGCCTTTGCCGACCGTGCCTATTGGTTGGGCGATCCGGATTTTGTGAACGTGCCGGCGGGTCTCACCGACAAAAGCTATGCGCATGAACTCGCCGGGCGCATCCAACTCGATCGGTCCATCGACGTGCCCACCCATGGCACTCCGCCAGATTCGGACAAACGGTTTTTCGAAAAACACACCACCCACTTTTCGACGGCGGATGCGGAGGGGAACTGGGTCGCGTGCACCGCGACGATCAATACGGCTTTCGGATCGAAAGTCATCGTGCCTGGCACCGGCATTTTGCTGAACGACGAGATGGACGACTTCTCCATCGAGCCCGGCGTGCCGAACGCCTTCAAGCTCGTCGGCGCCGAAGCCAACGCGGTCGCGCCCGGCAAACGCCCCCTGTCCAGCATGAGCCCCACCATTGTGCTCAAGGGCGGTAAACCGATCCTCTCGCTCGGCGCGGCGGGTGGGCCGACGATCATTTCGCAAACGGTGCAAAACCTTGTCGGCATTCTCGATCTCGGCCTTCGCCTCGACGAAGCGCTGGCCCAGCCGCGAATTCATCACCAGTGGCAGCCGGATTCCCTGAGGATCGAAAAATCGATGCCAAAAGAAATCCGGGACGCGCTTAAGAAGCTCGGGCATCAGCTCGATGAGCAGACCTCAGTGGGAGCATCGCAAGTGGTCGGCCTTGGGCCAAACGGGAAAACCCTGGTCGGCGCGAGTGAGCCGCGATCGGGCGGGATCTCGCTCGGCTATTGACGATGCCAATGACGACTGAACTGCGTTCCCCTGTCTTCGCCGATCTCGTCGTGGCGATGCGCCAACTGCGCGGTCATGCGGCCGTTACTCCGATGCTTGAATCGTCCGAGTTGAGCGAGCGCGTCGGAGGGAGGCTCGTCTTCAAGGCCGAGGCGTTGCAGCGCACCGGTTCCTATAAGTTCCGGGGCGCCTACAACCGCCTTTCGCTACTTGGCGAAGAAACGCGCCAGCGAGGCGTCGTGGCCTTTTCTACGGGAAACTTCGGCCAGGCGGTTGCGTGCGCTGCGAAGATGCTCGGCGTCCCGGCGACCATCATTGTGCCGCAGGATGCGCCGTCCATCAAAGTGGACAACTGTCGTGGCTATGGCGCCGAGGTGCTCTTCTACGATCGCGCGAACCGAACGCAGCGCGAAGAAATGGCGCGCGAACTCTCCAGTTTGCGCGGGCTGACGATTGTCCCGCCCGGCGACGATGCGTTGGTCATCGCGGGTTACGGCACGAGCGGGCTGGAACTGCTTAATCAGTTCCCCGACCCGATCAATGCCGTCTTGTGTCCGTGCGGTGGAGGCGGGCTCGCTGCGGGAATCAGCCTGGCATTCGCCGAACGCCAGCCGCGCGCCGAAATCTGCACGGTGGAACCAGCCGGCTTCGATGACACCGCACGTTCTCTCGCGCAGGGGGGGCGGGTTGGGATCGAGCCCGGGCATCGATCGATCTGCGACGCCATCCTGACACCGATTCCGGCGGAGCTTCCGTTTCGCACTCTGCGTCAGTGCATTAACAGGGGGTTGGTCGTGCAGGACACCGACACCCTCAAAGCGATGGCCGTGGCGTTCAAGCATCTCAAACTCGTGCTCGAGCCCGCTGGCGCCATCGCCCTGGCCGCGGCGCTCTCCGGACAATTCGACTGCCGCGGCAAAACGGTCGCGGTCATCTGCTCTGGCGCGAGTGTGGACCCCGCCGTTTTTCGGCAGGCACTCGAATACGTTGACTAAATGACCATCAACGCATGGCTTCCCGTCATCGCAGCGGTTCCGGTCCTGCTCCTCGGCGAGTGGTTTGTGCGGCATGTGACGATGCTGCGGCGCTTCAATATTCCTGCTCCAGTGGTCGGCGGGTTGCTCGTTTCGCTCGTAGTGCTGATCCTGAATGTTTCCGGAATAGGTGCCATCGAATTTGCCACGAAGGTCACCGCGCGCTGGTGGACCTGGCTGGTGACGATCGAGCCGGAGTGGAGCGCGGCTCCTGCGAAGAACGCGAATCTCCCGCTGATGATCGGCTTCTTTACGTGCATTGGCCTCAATGCAACGCTCGATGTGGTTCGGAAGGGCAGCTTGCAGGTCGCCCTTTTTTTGGGCGTTGCCACGATGCTGGCGGGGTTGCAAAACGCCATCGGTGTGGTGCTGGCAAAGCTGCTTGGCGTAGACCCACTGCTCGGGCTGGTCTGCGGCAGTATTACCATGACGGGCGGACACGGGACCGCCATCGGTTTTGCTCCAGTCTTGGAAAAACTCGGGCTTGGCAGTGCGGCCGTGTTGGGAGCAGCGGCGGCCACCATCGGAGTGGTTTCGGGGGGACTGGTCGGTGGTCCGCTCGCCGGCGGAATCATCCGCCGCCGCGATTTGAAATCGCAGGCTGGGCCGGAGGTCAGCCTCGAAGGTGGGGCGGCTGGTGAAGCGGGAATCCTGCTCGATCTCCGCGCTCTCTTTTCCTCCGGAGTGCCTGCGGTTGCGCACGTCCTGCTGGTGCTCGCCGGCATCAAGGGCGGCGCTTGGCTCAGCTACTTCATCCAGATGACCGGGCTCGCCTTTCCGCCGCAGATCGGAGCGATGGTGCTTGGGGTCGTCATTCGCAATGGGATCGATCTCTCCGGGCGCCGTTGGATTCAATCCGAGTTGATCGACACGATCGCCTCAGTGTTGCTCGGCTTTTTTCTGACCGTGGCGATGATGAGCTTGAACCTCGTGGACCTTGCCAATGCCGCGGTGCCAATGCTTGTCATCCTCAGCGTGCAGGTCGTGGTGATGGTGGCGTTCGCTCGCTTCGTCACGTTCCCCTGCATGGGCCGGGATTACGATGCCGCGGTGATGGCGGGGGGGCACTGTGGTTTCGGACTTGGTGCAACGCCTAATGCGGTCGCGAACATGAAGGCACTCGTGGATCGATTCGGACCGGCGCCGCGGGCCTTCCTCGTGGTGCCGCTGGTCGGGGCCATCCTCATCGATTTCACGAACTCACTGAGCATCACCTTTTTCCTCAACCTCCTGAAATAGCCCACGCTTTATGCAAAAACCCAAAATCAAAATCGCGCAATTCGGCCTTGGCCCCATTGGAATCGAGGCGCTGAGACTCGCCGCCAGCAAACCGTGGGCGGAGATCGTCGGAGCCGTGGACATCGATGCGCAGAAGATCGGCAAATCGCTCGGCGAATTGACCGGTTTGTCGACGCTGAACGACTGTAAAGTTTTCGGATCGTTTGAGGAGCTGGCGAGAGCGGCGAAACCGCAGGTCGTCCTGCATAGCACGGTCTCGCGTTTCGCTAACGCGTTCGCCCAGCTCGACGAGCTCGCCCGGGCGGGCGTGAGTGTCGTGTCATCGTGCGAAGAGCTGCTCTTTCCTCAGCTCAAGGAGGCAAAGCTCGCGAGTCAGCTCGATGGCGTCGCCAAGACATGGGGCTCACGCATTGTCGGCACGGGCGTAAACCCGGGCTACGTCATGGATCTTCTTGCTGTGTGCCTCACCGGCGTCTGCCGTAGTGTGGAACGGATCGAGGTCGATCGGGTCGTAAACGCTTCGTTGCGCCGCCTGCCGCTGCAAAAGAAAATCGGCAGTGGATTGGCCCCGGACGAATTTCGCCGGCTCTTTCGCGAAGGGAAGATGGGGCACGTCGGTCTGGTGGAATCGCTCGCGTTGGTGGCGCACGCGCTCGGTTGGGAGATCGGCCCGATCCGCGAAACGTGTGAGCCCATGATTGCGGCGAAGGAAATCACGACTGAATACCTTAAAGTGCCGCAAGGCGTCACCTGTGGGATTCACCACCGCGCCGAAGCAAAGGGTGGTGACGGCAAGGCTCTCGTGCTCGACTTGAAAATGTATCTGGATGCTGAAGAGCCACGCGATGAAGTGCGTGTGGTGGGCGACCCACCGGTGCACGCGGTCCTGCATGGTGGCGTCCACGGAGACCGTGCGACGGTCGCTGCACTGGTCAATACCGCGGCACGCATCCTCGATGCTGCTCCAGGCTTGCGCCTCATGACCGATCTTTCCGCCGCCCGAGTCAGTTAATGCCATGGACCGGATCGCCATCGACGACGTCGAATTCGAGTGCGTCCATGTGCCCACGGGGAAGACCAGCATCCTCCTGATCAAGGCGGCGGGCGGTTTTCTTGGGTGCGGCTACATTGATGTCGCGGTGGCGGACCGAGTCGGTGATGCGGCCGCGATCGTGACGGGAGTGAAGACCGTGGAAGAGATGCTCGGCGCCGCGGTGGTGCGGCTCAGCGAATGCGCCCGTGAGGCCGGCGTGCGCGAAGGGATGAGTGGGCGCGAGGCTCTGTTACTTTTGCAGCGTGCCGCTGGCTGATTCCTCAGCTCGCGCGCGATGGTGTGGGCGGCGTGGGTGGGAATTTCAACGGATGGGAATAGAACCGGATCTCGCCATTCTTAAATGCGCCGGGATGATTCCGGAAACCTTCCTTGAGGCTACACGCGTTGTGATTGGTGCCGCCGGCTTGTGTGACGTCCGGCCCCTCTTTGCGAAGGTCCGCGATGCTCTTGGTGCTCGGGCGGATGATGGCGGTGTGACCGGATTTCTCGGGATCGGGGTTTTTAAAGACGGCGACGACGAGTGAGCCGGAGTTGGCAAGGTCTTGCGCCTTCTGTCCGTCTGTGACGGGCGTCCAGCCTTCCTTCGCGCCCAAGCCGGCGAGCCAGTCGTATTGAGCATTGGCCAGGGGCGCGCCGCGGAACTCAGGAGACCGCAGGATGTAAACGCCGAGCCGATCGCAGGCGGCAGCAGCGAACTGGCTGCAGTGGGTGTGCTTGCGGTTGTCGGTGATCGGCTTGCCGGTGGGATCGCCGGTGCGCCAGTTCACGATGGCGCCAGCGATCCAATGCTCCTCCACGTGCATCGAGTCGAGAATCTCGACGATGCGTTGGCCGTCCGGTGAAATCGAGCCCGCGAACGTGTGGGCGATCAGGGCGAAGCTGATGAACAGAGGGGCGAGTTTCATAGGGTGATGTGAAGCGGGCGGGTGAGGTCTTCGCCGGGGAAAGTCGCGGCGAGCAGGCGCTGCAATTGTTCGCTGGTGGCCGCGTCGATCGTCGCGCCAGGGTGCCGCACGCGATTGCTCGCGAGGAGGCCGCGCAGCCGGAGGATTTCCTTGCGAATGGCCAGGCCGGGCTGCTGCTCGAAGACGATGAGCGGAAGATGGCGCGTGAACAGAATACGCGCCGCTTCGTGATCGCCGGCGCGGAATTCGCGCAGGATGGCGAGGAGCACCTCAGGGAAGGCGAAGCCGGTGTTGAAGCCGTCGCCGCTGCGCTCGAGGTCGAAGAGGCCGTAAAGCGCGCCGAGGCCGGTGAGGATGGATGCGCGGCGACCGTCTTCCATGCCTTTGACCAGTGCGCCGATTTTCTGCGGACTCGGCACCGCTTCGGCCTTGATCGTGATGATGGAGGGAATCTCGCGCACGAGGCGAAGGATCAGTTCGACGGACATGTGCACTTCGCTGATCGCCGGGTGGTCCTGCAGCATGATGGGCGAAGTGATCCTCTCCGCGATACGCTGGAAGTAGTCGAAAACGGATTTGTCATTCGGCACGGGCTGGCGGGAAGGGGTGATCATCACCGCGGCTGCGCCGAGATCGGCGGCCTGGCGACTGAGGGCAATGGTCGCCTCCGTGCCGGTGTGGCTGGTGCCAACGATGACGGGCAGGCCGTGCGCGGCTTTGATCGCGGTGGCGATCAGGCGCGTGCGGTCGTCGTCGGTCAGCCGGTTCGATTCGCCGAGCAAGCCAAGCAGGGTGATGCCTTGGACACCGACCGATCGGTTGAACTCGATCAGGCGCGTGAGTGAATCGAGATCGAGCGACTCGTCGTCGCGAAACGGGGTAGCCAGGATCGGGATGACGCCGGTAAAAGGACTCATGAGAGTTTGAGATCGCGGACGGAATTGCGGAGCGAAGGAAAACCGTCGATGCGGCACTCGAGCACATCGCCATCTTGCAGCGGGACGGCTTGGGGTGTGCCGGTGGAAAGAATATCGCCGGGCAGCCAAGGCATGACGCGGGAGTGAAAGGCGACGAGCTGTGGCGGTGGGAAGGTCATGTTGCCGACGATGTTTTCGGCGTGGACGCGCCCGTTGAGGACGGTGGCAACTTTGAGTCGGAGCACGTCAGGGATTTCATCGGGTGTGACGAGCACGGGGCCGAAGCTGAAGAAGGTGTCGAAGCTTTTGCAGCGCGTAAGATAACGCGGATTTTTGCGAAGGATGTCCTCGGCCGTCATATCGAGGATGGTGGTGAAACCGGCGACGATGCTGAGCCAATCGTTCTCCAGCACGTCGCGGCCCTTGTGGCCGAAGACGATGCCGAGTTCCGCTTCGCCGGTGGTCTTTTCGGACAGGCGCGGAATGCAGATGGTATCGTCGGGTCCGATGATCGTCGTGTCCGGTTTCATGAAGCTGGCGGGTTCTTCATTCGGTGCTTTCTCTGCGAGGTCGGCGGCGTGTGCGACGTAGTTCAGGCCAATCCCCCAGATCTTGCGAGGGTGGCGATAGAGCGGGCGAAAGCGGACCTTTTCTGGGGAGAGCAGTTGGTCCGTGGGGAGGGATGCCTGATTGGCATCGAACCAATTCTTCAACTCGTAGAATCGACCGGTGGTGAGAAGCGCGAGCAGATCGGTCGGCCAATCCTGGCGAAGATCGGCCAGCGGCAACAAACCGCCCTGAAGGACGAGGGCGGCCTGTTCGATGCGGTGGAGTTCGATCGTGGCGAGTCTCATGTGGGGAAGGCGCGCATTCGCAGGTGGGATGCCAGCGGGGTGGTGCGAGGCTTGGAAAGGCCCGAGATCAGAGAAAAACTCTTTGGGTGAGGCCGTTCCCGCCGCCGTCCGTCGTGGACCCGAAGGCAACGTTTCCAGTTGTCTGTTGATGATTCGGCAACACAGGGCGGGACCTACAGGTTGGAGTCCGATCCGGGCTTTAGACTGTGGCGCTGGACGAGGCGGAAGAATTGGGAGCGGTCCATGCCGGCGGCGCGGCCAGCGGCGGCCATATTGCCGTGGTGTGCTTTGAGCATCATGGCCACGTAGTCGCGCTCGAAGCGGGCGCGGGCTTCGCGATAGGTGCCGGTGTAAGTGGTGATGTTCGCAGGGCCGACGGAGGTTTCGCGAAGGAGGTTGTCGGGAAGCACTTCCACGCCGAGTTCGCACTTCGGGTGGAGGACGGCGAGGCGTTCCATGAGGTTCTCGAGTTCGCGCACGTTGCCCGGCCACGAGTAGCGCTGGAGCAGGTGCATGGCGTCTTCGGTGAACGACTGCTTGAAACGCGGGTGCGGGGAGTAGCGGTGGAGGAAATGCTCGCACAGCAGCGGGATGTCCGCGGGCCGCCGGCGCAGCGGTGGGAGCGTGAGGGAAATAACGTGCAGTCGATAAAACAGATCGGGGCGAAAGCGATTGGCCTCGGCTTCCTTTTGCAGGTCGCGATTCGTGGCGGCAATGACGCGGGCCTGCGATTGCAGCGTTTTCTGCCCGCCGACCCGGCTGAATTTTCCATCCTGGAGGACGCGCAGAAGCTTTGCCTGCACGGCGTGGGAGGTTTCGCCGATTTCATCGAGGAAGAGCGTGCCGGCGCCCGCTTCCTCAAAGCGGCCGATACGCTGCGAAGTGGCCCCGGTGAAGGCGCCGCGCTCGTGACCGAAGAGTTCGCTCTCGAGGAGATTTTCGGGAATCGCGGCGCAGTTCACTTCCACGAACGGTTCCTTGCGTCGCGGGCTGCACGCGTGAATGGCGCGGGCGATGAGTTGCTTGCCGGTGCCGGTTTCGCCGAGGATAAGCACACGGCTGTTGCTCACCGCAATGGCTTCGACCATGTCGAAGATCGCCTTCATGGCCGGGTCGTGCGAGACGAGATCGGCGAGTTTCGAACGCGAGTGCGCGGCGGGATTGCGGCCGTGGCGCATAAGGAGCTTGCGCACGCGGGCTTTCAGCTCCTCGGGGTGCACCGGCTTGTCCATGTAATCGGACGCGCCGAGGCGGATGACTTCGAGCGCGGCGGTGGGACTTCCATAGCCGGTGATGATGAGAATCGGCAGCCGATGTCCCGCTCCGCGCACGCGCCGGATAAGTTCGAGTCCGCCCATCTCCTTGATGACGAGAGTCGTGATGAGCAGGTCGAACGATTCGGTGCGGAGCAGTTCGAGCGTGCGCCGCGGGCTATGCGAAACGGTGACATCGAGTCCCATCGCCGCGATGATCTCACCGACTTCGTCGCAAAACTCGGGCAGGTCGTCGCAGATGAGGACGCGGGAAGGGAAGGGTGTTGCCATAGGCGTTGTGTGATTAACAACGTCGTTACGGCAAAGCGAATGGATAGTTCGTTCCATGCTCGCCAGCGGGAGGTGCGGGAGCCTAGTTTTCGCTTCATGAAGCCGATCAGCTACCCCGAACCCCTCGAAACCCGCATCGCTCCGGCCACCTTCCTGGCCCTCGCCTCCGACCTGAAAGTGATCGACGTTGGCAATCCCTCGGTCAGCGCGATGGATCAGGCCAACGAAACGAACTCGGCCACGAACGTGACCGTGGCCTTTGCGTTCCTGATGGGCACAAACGACAAGCTGTTCTTCGACTCGAACAACAACGGCCGGCAGGATGCGACGGACATGCTGCTCGTGCAGATCGACGCGGGGAGCGCCATGGTCTTTCTCAACGATCGTGACGCGGATGGCGTGTTTTCGCCGGACGAACTGACCGGTCTCGCGGTGAGTGATGGCTTCAAGGCGATCATCAAGACCGACGTGGCGGGCAGCATCGCGACGGTGCTCGATCCGGGCACGAACGAAGTCGGCACGGGTGGCAATCTGACGCTGCAGACGGCATCCATCGTCAAGCTTGAAGTGGCCGGCGTGGTCACCGGCACGATCGCCGCAGGGGCGAATATCTCCGACGTGAAGCTCGGCAAAGGGGTGTTCACACCGTTCCAGAACGAGAGCGCCAATCGCATCGTCACCGGCACAGCGGCGGACGACAACACGATCAACCTCGGCGGCGGAGGAAAAACGGTGAACACCTTTGCCCCGACGACTGTCGGGGGGAGCATCTCGAACCTGACGCTGGCACGCGGGGCGGGCACGATCAGGGCGGGCGACGGTGCGGCAAGCACGGCAGGCAACGGCTTCGACGGCGGCTCGATCTCGAACGTGACCATCCTTGATGCGTTTGGCGCGACGGCGATTACCGGTGGCGCGGGCGGGGCGACGAATTCGAGCGCGACGGCCAACCTGATCGGCGGCAAAGGCGGCGCGGTGACGGGCGTGACGATCACGGGCAAGATGCTCAATGGAAACTTATCCGTGGCGGGAGGCGCAGGTGGTGCGGCCACGGGCAGCGTCGCGGGCGATGGCGGCGATGGTGGCAAAGTCTCGGGCGTTACGGATACGTTTGCCCAGTTGTTCGGCAACATCACGATCAATGGTGGGGTGGGCGGTGCAGCGACGAACGCCGGAGGCGGCAGCGGCGGCGATTCGGGGTCGGTGGATACGGTGAAGATCACTTCGACTGGTTTGATTTTCGGGAACGTGACGGTGAGCACCCTTGCGGGTGGTGTCGGTGAAACGAATGGCGCGGGGGGCAGCGCGGGCTCCGTCAGCGGTGTGACCTTCTCCGCTGCGGAAATGCACGGCGACCTGACGGTCGGCGCGAGCGGGGCGGGTGGCACCGCGGAGACGGGTTCGGCGGGGCATGGCTCGAAAACGAGCGGGGTGACTCTCACCGTTTCCAAATTGCTGGACGGCAACGTGGTCGTGCGCGCGAGCAATGGCGGCGCGATCCTGAATACCTTCACGGGCGTATCCGGCTCCGGCGGCTCGATCGAAAACGTGACCGCAAAAATCGCGAAGCAGTATGGTAATTTCAGCGTGCAAGCCGGCGCCTCCGGCCTCCACAACGGCGGCACGAGCCAGGGCGATGCCGGCGACGGTGGCGCGATCACGATGGTGAATCTTACGCTTGGCTACACGCAGGGCGATGTCCTCGTCAGCGCGGGTGGAGCCAACGTAGCTAAAGGCACCGGTTCCGGCGGCGATGGTGGCGACGCGACGAAGATCACGATCACCACGAAGAAAGTGGACGGCGACATTACGGTGCAGGCGGGCAGCGGCTCGGCCGCGGGCAATACCGCTGGCGTAGGGGGCAATGGCGGCAAGCTCGAAAACGTGACGGTGAAAGGGACGGACGTCGGCGCATTCACGGCGCAGGCAGGCGATGGCGGCGCAGGCCATGGCACCGGTAACGGCGGCACCGGCGGCGCGCTCAATATTGTGAAAGGGACGTTCACGACCGCGAATTCGCTTTCGGCCGCCGCCGGCGATGGAGGTTCGGCAAACAACACCGGCGGCAATGGTGGTGCGGGCGGTGCGGCCAATAATGTGACGCTGAGCGCCACCGGCAAGACCACCGGCTTTTCCGTGACGGCGGGCGACGGTGGCGATGGCGCGGGGACGGGTTCTGGGGCCGCGGGAGGGCAGGTTTCGCTCGTAAAGATTACGGGGACGCTGTCCGGTTCCATCTCCGTTCAAGGGGGCGACGGGGGCGCCGCCGGCGGCACCGATGGCCTCGGCGGCAACGGGGGCGCGACGCAGGATGTAACGGTGAAGGCGACGGAGATCAGCAACTTCAGCGCGGGCGCAGGGGACGGTGGCGATGGCGATGGCAACGGTGCAGGTGGAGCGGGTGGTGTGCTTCAGCGCGTCACGGCCAGCTTTACGCGCACTGGATCCGTCAGCGCCAATGCGGGCAATGGTGGCTCGGCCACGGGAGCGAATGGCGTGGGCGGCGTGGGCGGGTTGCTTCAAAACGTCACCCTCGGCGTGAGCGTGCAGGCCGCCGGTTTCGATGTGACCTCGGGCTCGGGCGGTGATGGAGCGAACAACGACGCGGGTGGCAACGCCGGGCTCATCCAGACCGTGAAGATCACGGCGACGCGCATTACCGGAGCCACTGGCGTTCAAACCGGCAGCGGCGGAAATTCCGGCTCCAACGGGGGAGCAGGCGGCAACGGTGGAGCCATGCAAGGCGTGACCGTGAAAGCGACTGACGCCAGCGACCTGGACATCACGACGGGCGATGGTGGCAACGGCGACGGCACCAGTTTGAGCGGCAGCGGGGGAACGATGGACACCGTCACCGCTACCTTTAAGAGCGTCGGCAATATCGGCATCGGTAGTGGCGCGGGGGGCAATGGAGGCGCGACCACGAGTGCAGGTGGAAGCGGCGGCGCCGTGCGCAAGGTAACCGTCGGCGTGACGGGGCAGGCGAGTAGTTTTGCTATCGGAGGCGGGAACGCAGGGAGTGGTGGCACCGCGGCAGCGGGCGGATCTGGGGGCGCCATCGAAACGGTAAAGTTCACCGCGGGTGACGTGATCGGGACGATCGCCGCCACATCCGGCAATGGCGGCAGTGGCGCGATCGGTGGCAACGCGGGGGCGGTGACCGCTTTTACGTCCACGGTCACACGCGACGTTGGCAATAACGTGACCGTCGCGGGCGGTTCCGGCGGCAATGGCAGCAACGGCGTGGGCGGCAATGGGGGGACGGTGACCGGGGCGAAAGTCAGCGCGACCAACTTCTTCAACTTCGTTCACATTATCGGACACAACGGTGGCAACTCCGGCGGGACCGGCGGTCTCAGCGGCAATGCCGGCGACGTGCTTCAGTCCAGCATCATCGCGAAGGACTACCTCGATTCGGCCGCCATTTCCTCCGAGAGCCCCGGTTCTGCGGCCAATGGAGACAGTGGACGAGGGGGCGATCTGATCTCCCCGACCGTTTCCGCGGTCGAGGTGGGTGGAAACATCACCTTCCAAGCCGGTGGTGGGAGCGGCGTCGTTGCTGGTGCGGGCAACGGTGGGCGTGGCGGGGACATCGTTGGCGGAAAAATCACCGTCACGCGTCACCTTGTCGGGACGACGACCATTGCGGGCGGCGTGGGCGCAAGTGCGGGCACGACAGGCAACGCTGGCGCGGGTGGCAAAGTGACTGGTTTTAATCTTACGACGCCCGACGCCGGTTCGATCATCATCCAAGCTGGGTCGGCGGCGAACGCGACCGCGGGAACGGGCGGTGCGGGCGGCGCGATCGACGGTGCCACCGTTACCGTGCTCAATACCCTTCACGGCAACTTCACGGTGCTGGGCGGCGGCGGCGGAACATCGGGGACGGGCGCCGGCGGGGCCGCCGGTATAGTGAACGCGGTCACGGCGAAATTCGGTGGGGCGACGGGCAACGATATCTCGATCAGGAGCGATATCGGTGGCAACGGTGGTGCGGGCGGCGGCGCAGGCGGGGCACTCACGAAGACCAGTGTCACGCTCGGCGCAAATGGCACGCTGGGTAACCTCGTCATCGGCGCCGGCAACGGTGGTAGCGGCGGTAATGCCGTGGGCGGTGTGGGTGGAGCATTCGATGGTCTCACCTTCACCAGCGCGCTGGCGCACAGTGGCACGATCACGGTGAGCAGCGGCAACGGTGGCGGCACCACGGCGGCGGTAGCTGCCGGGGTGGGTGGCGCGCTGAAAAACGTGAACTTCACCCTGAACGGCTCGATCCAGGGAAGCACCATCGTGGGTGCTGGCAGCGGCGGTAGCAGCACGGCAGGTGCGGGTGGCGTTGGTGGTGCGGGTGGTGTGCTCTCGGCCACGACCTTCACTCTCAATGGCAACGCCGCGCCTGGAGCAAACTTCGGCTTCACCGGCGGAGCGGGCGGCAATTCCACCGGCACCGGCGGCACCAACGGCGCGGGAGGCGATGTGACCGGCCTGAAACTCACCAGCAAAACCGCCTTCGCCAGCTTTAGCACGGCTGCTGGTAGCGGTGGCAACACCAACGCCACCGGCCCGCTCGTGGGGGGAGCGGGCGGCAAGGTCTCCGGTGTCACCTTCACCGGCGCGAATGCGACGCTCTCCGCGCAAGGCGGTGCGGGTGGAACCGGAGCGCTCGGTGGCACCGGTGGTGCGGGTGGGTTCGTCGAAAATGTCACCGGCAAGGTCGGCATCCTGCGCGTCGTCGGCGGTGCGGGCGGGTTGGTCACGAGCGGCACTGGCGGCGCCGGCGGCGATGTGCAAAAGATCAACGCGACCGTCACTCGTTTTGCCCAGGCACTCATGGCGGGCCAGGGCGGCGATGGTATCAATGGCACCGGTGGCGTAGGCGGCAGCGTGAAGGACTCGAAGATCGTCGGCGATATCGGCAACCTGGGCAAAGGTCTCAATGGCGCAGGCACGACGCAATTCGGCACCGCGCTCTCACAGATGGGCGGCCTGTTCGCGGGCACCGGTGGTGCGGGGAACGTCGCGGGCGCGGCCGGGAGTGTTATCAACGTCACCGCCACGCGCATCGCCGCGATCCTCGCGGTGAACAGCACCACCGTCGCGAACAACCTCACCGCGGCCAATGCCGTCACGCAGATCAACAACGTCCACGCCAGCGTTTACGCCGCCGACAATGTCAATGCGGGCATCTTCGACTTCGTCAATGCCGGCGGTGCGGGCTTCAACCTGGGCGACGGCGACACCGCAATCGATGGCCTCGTCATCGTAAAGAGTGGCGGCCTCGTCACTCCGCTTACTCCCTCGCCAGCGACAGGCTTCGTCATCATCGTGTAAGGGCGCGGCTGGCAATCTTTGGACATACGGATATCAGTCCCGGCGCCATGACCAGAATTCCCGCCTTGGAACCGCTCGAGAATCGTATCGCGCCTGCAGCGTTTTTCCTGCACGGCAACAATCTCGGCATCGCCACCAGCGCGGGCTTGAACGCGAACGACACCGCCACGGCAAACGTCGTCGGCGCCACGGGTGCGATCCTGCTCAGCGCGGGTGATACGCTTTTCTACGACCTGAACGGCGACAACACGGCGGACGATGCGGGGGACTTCGCGCTCATCACCGTCTCGGCGGGCAAGGGGCTCTTCTTCTTCACCGACAACACGATGGCGCCGCTCACGGGGAAGTTCCAGCCGAGTGAGCTCACGGGCGCGGCGCTGGGCGATGGATTTGCCGGGGTGATCGACGGCGGTGTGAACGGCTCGATCGCTACGGCGCTCGAGACGGACGGCACCTTTTCCTTCACGAATACGGACGCCGATCCGCAGTTCGAGCAGGTGGTGATCGAGAAGGCCAGCATCGCGGGGCTCACCGTGCGCGGTGTCGTCGCGGGTGCGGTGCAAGCGGGCGGCTCGATCTCGAATCTCACGCTGCTTGGCGTGTCGCCGGGCGCGGAGGGTAGCGCGGTTGCGATTCTCACGGGGTTGGCGTCGGCCGGTGAGACCATCACTTTCAACAACGGCGCGGCCGCGGTCGTCACCAGCACTAATCCGCAGCTCGGCGCGTTGCTTTTCGTCGGGGGTTCCGATGGCGGGAGCGTGACGAATGTTTTCCTCGCCGACGGCGTGCGCGAGCGAATCGAGACGGGCAACGGCGTCGTGGGAAATGTGAACGTCGATGGCGGCGACGGCGGCAGCATCGTGAATGTCACGTCTTCCGCCGATCAGCCGTGGACGCTGAAGACCGGCGCGGGCGGGAATATCAGCGGCGCGGGCGTGGCGCGGAATGCAGGCAACGCGGGCAACATCGTGAAAGTGGTGAGTGGCATGAGCGGCGACCTTTCGATGGCGAGCGTGCTCATCACTCCGGCGAATGGCGGCTCCGTCATGGGCGCGGCGGTCGGCTCCGGTGGCGCAGGCAGCAGCGTCATCGATTCGACGTTCATCTACTCGGGGCCGATCAATAATCTCGATGTGCGCACGGGCGCAGGCGGTGCGGGACTTGGCACCGGCGCGGGTGGTGCGGGCGGCAGCTTCGTGAATGTGACCGTGAAGACACTCGGGTTGATCGGCAACGACATCGGCATGCCCGTCGGTGGAGAGGTTTTATTTTCCGCCGGCGCCGGCGGAAGTTCGGTGAGTGGACCGGCGGGGAAAGGCGGCGGTTTCGCAGGCTTCCAATTCCTGACCCCCTTGCTCAATACGCACATCCAGAAAGTCGAGATCTACGCCGGAGCGGGTGGCGCTTCGACGCAGGGCGCGGGCGGCGCGGGTGGCGGATTTGCTGGGGCCAAGGTGCTCATCGCGAACGACGTGGGCTTCGATAGCGACGGCATCGTCAACCCAGGCACGACTTTCATCGGTCGCACCGACGTCGAAGCAGGCGCGGGTGGCGATGGCCTGACCGCGGGCGGTGCCGGCGGCGCGCTCGACGGCCTCGATTTCCGACTCGCTGGCACTTACAACATCGATTTCCCGCGCAATATCGAACTCTTCGCCGGCAACGGCGGTGCGCTGCTCGCGGGTGCGACAGCGACGGCTGTCGCGGGCAAAGGTGGCGGCATCGCTGGGCTGGAGGCGGCGATCGGCGACGTGCCGAACGGACAAAGTCTCGTCATCGCCGCGGGCAACGGCGGGAGCGCGGGAGCGACGCTCGGCAACGGAGCGGCCGGCGGCGGGATTGTATCGCCGACGGTCGAGTTCAATGGCGATGCAGCCAGCACGCAGGCCTTCCTCACCGCGGGCATCGGCACGAGCGGCGGCACGGGCATGGGCAGTAATGCCACCGGCGGCAACGGCGGTGGCATCAACGGTCTCACGCTCAAAGTGCCGGGCGTCGTCGCGGGCTTCACTGCGCGCGGGGGCAACGGCGGCACTGGCTTCGGCACGGGCGCAGGCGGCGCGGGCGGCGCGATTCTGAACACCACGGCGAATGTCGCAGGATTCAGCGGCGGCCTTTTGTTCGTGGCGGGCACTGGCGCGCCGAACTCCGGCGGCACTGGCAAGCCTGGCGACGGTGGCGGCATAGTAGGACTGAATCTCCGCTTCACCGGCGGTCTCGTGAATTTCGATGCCCAGGCCGGCAGCGGCGGCGCGGCGGGCAGCGCGGCGACTTCGATCGCGCCGGGTGGAAAAGGCGGATCCGTCGCGCAGATGAAGCTTCTCTCCGGCCCCGGTGGCGCGATCGACAACGTGCGTCTGCTCGCAGCCTCTGGTGGCAATGGCGGCGCGCTCGCGGCGGGCGGCGTCGGCGGCAGCGTCACCGACATCACCTACGACGGCGCGGGTGGCGGCGTCTTCACCTTCACCGCCGGCAATGGCGGCAACGCCGGCTCGGGCACCGCGCACAGCTTCAGCGGCGGTGCGGGCGGCATTGTGAAAAATGTTTCGGTCGCGAACACCGGAAACGGCATCACCTTCTCCGCCCTCGGCGGAAATGCCGGCACCGCCGGCGGCGGAAGCGGCGCGGGCGCGGCGGGCGGCAGCGCCACGAACATCAAGTATCTCGGCAACCTCACCGACATGACGACCGCGGCGAACATCCGCGGGGGCAACGGCTCCTCTGCCGGTCCGAACGCGACCACGAAAGCCGGCGGCGCGGGCGGCGCGATCAGTGGCGTCACCATCGCGGGAACATTCATCAACGATGGCGACATTCTCATCAACGCGGGCAACGGCGGTGCGGGCGGCGACGCCGACGGTAAGGGCAAAGGTGGCGCGGGTGGTGGTGTCAGTCTCGTCACCGTGCGCGGTCCGGGGGAGATCGACAACTTCACCGTCACCGGCGGCGCGGGTGGCGCTTCCGGCGGTTCCGCGAGCAATCTGGCCGCTGGCGGAAAAGGCGGCTCGGTCACCGCAGTCACGGGTTCCTTCTACACCGCTCGTGTGGCGGCGAAGGTGCTTTCCGGCGCGGGCGGCGCAGCCTCGGGCAAAGGCGGCGGCGGCGACTCCGGCTCGATCTCACAAGTGCAGTGCAACGCGCGGGAGTTTTCAGCTCTGGACATTGAAACGCTGAACGGTGGCGCAGGCGGCGCGGCGGGCGGCAAAGGCGGCAAGGCCGGCAGCATGACTGCCGCCTCCGGGGCGGCTTCGATCGTGGAACTGGCGAATTTTTACGCCGGTAACGGCGGTGCGGGCGGCGCGGGTGCGACCGGCGGTGCGGGCGGCGCAATCACGGGCTTGAGTCTCTCCGGCGATGGCACTGCCATGTTTATCATCGTCGATGTGCGCGCCGGGAGCGGCGGCGCCGGCGCGTTCGGCGGCAAGGGCGGCGCCATCAGCGCGGCAAACGTTGTGATGGATCGCGCGACCATCATCAGCTTTTTCGCGGGCAACGGCGGCGCGGGCACAAAAAGCGGTGGTGCCGGCGGGAGTGCGAGCGGGATCACGGCCTTGGTGAATACGAGCGGCTCCGACCTCCAGGCCTTTGGTGGCAACGGCGGTGCGGGTGGGGCCGGCAAGGGCGGCGCGGGGGGCTTGGTGAGCGCCGTGAATTTCACCGCCACGACCGCCAATCGGACCACGGTGAAAGGCGGCGTGGGTGGCGCGGGCACGGGCGGCGCGGGCGGCGCGGGTGGAAGCGTGAACGGACTCACGGTGAACGTCGCCGTCGCGGACGACTTCACGACGATCGCGAGCGGCGCGGGCGGCGCAGTGATGAGCGGTTCCTTCGCTGCTGGGAGCGGCGGCAACCTAAACAACGTGCTCGTGGACATGGCGGTCTCAGGCAGCCACTTCATCACGGCGGGCGCGGGCGGCAACTCGACCGCCACTGGCAAGGGCGGCAAGGGTGGCTCGATGATCGGCGTAAGTATCGGCATGGGCAAAGATGCCATCGCGCTCACCGCTACCGCGGGCGCCGGCGGCAGCGGCCTCATTCCCGGAGCCGGCGGCTCGATCGGCGCGAGTGCTCCCGCCATCACCGCGACGACGACCAGCACCGGCGGCACCGCCACCACGACGACGACGACTGGCCCCAGCAGCCCGAGCAAAACGATGAAAGGAGTCACTTTCACCGGCACCGTGAGCGGCAATGTCTTAGTCGCCGCAGGCGCCGGCGGCGCGGCCATGGGCAGCGGCAAAGGCGCGAACGGCGGCTCGATCAACAGCGCGACGCTTATCTTCTCCGACACGCCGAATATCAGCCTCATCGCCGGCAGCGGCGGTGCGGGCGGCGCCACCAGCGGCAACGGCGGTGCGGGTGGATCGATCAACAAATCCACCGTGAGCGCCAATAGCGTCAGCGGCACCGTCTCCATCGCTTCCGGTAACGGCGGCGCGGCGATGAAGGGCGGCGGTGGCGCGGGTGGATCGCTCACCAGCGTGAAAGCGACCTTTAGCGAGAGCGTCAAAAACGTCGATCTTGTCGCCGGCACCGGCGGCAACTCGGCCTCCGGCTCGGGTGGCAAAGGCGGCTCTCACACCGGCACGATCGTCGAGGCGGTGCGTCTCGAAGGAGGCGTTGCGGCCACTCGCATCCTCGCCGGCATTGGTGGCGCGGGCGTCAACGGCAGCGGTGGCCTCGGCGGTAGCATCTTGAAAAGCCGCGCGAACATCGCCAGCTCCGCAGGCGTGATCCAAGCCGCGGCCGGGAATGGCGGCAGCGCGAGCGGCACCGGCAGCGGCGGCGGAGGTGGCAGCATCACCGGCATCAGCCTCTTCGGCGGTGGCAATGTTGACGGCGACATCCTCGCCGGTGGAGGCGGCAGCGCAGCCGATCTCGGCAGCGGCGGAAAAGGCGGTTCGATCTCCATGCTCAAGGCGACCATCGGCGGCCTCGCGTCCTTTAGCATCGGCGGCGGCAATGGCGGCAGCACCGGCGCGAACATGACCGACGCCGGCAATGGCGGTGCGGGTGGCGGCATCGCCAAGTCCGTCGTCACCGCAGGCCTGCTCGATACCACCGCCATCGCCGGCAGCGGCGGCACGGGCGTGAGCGCGGATGGGAAAACCTTCGGCCTCGGCGGCGCCGCGGGCAGTATCGTCGGCAACGTATTCACCTCGACCTCCACTGGCGTGGGCTCCACGCCCGTCTTTTACGCAGGCACCGGCGGCGGCGGCGAAATTGCGGGCGGCCCCGGCGGCGCCGTGAGCATGAACAAAGTTTCCGCCTACACCGTTGAGTTTGCCTCCGGTCCCGGCGGCCCCGGCACCGCCGCCAATGCGAAAGGCGGCAACGGCGCCAGCATCACGATGAACACCGTCACCGTCGGCTCGCACCTGCAACTTGTCGCCGCGGGAAATGCCGGCGTCCCTGGCATGGGCGGCGCGGCGGGAACGGCCGGCAGCATCAGCGGCCTCACCGTGCTCGGCAGTGGGCTCATTGGCGCGCCCGGCACCGGCTACTCGGTCAGCGGCGGCATGCACGCCGGCGCTTCCACCGACCCGGTGAAAAACGGCAGCGTCACGAACATCGTCGCCAACGCGATCAGCTTCATCGTCGCCGGCTCGCCCGCAGCGAATGCGATCACCACCGCGAACGCCGTCAACCTCATCGCTGGCCTCAACGTGAAACACCTTGGCGCGGACCTGAACGGCGACTTTGTCCCTACCGACAATGGCGGCCTCTGGACCGGTCCCGGCGATGCTGGCATGCTGCTCGATGGCATCGTGCTGATGAAAGACACGCCCGCCAATCGCGCCGCCGTCGTCCCTCGCATCCTCTCCGCCAACTTCCTCTACATCGTCTGATGCGCATCCATTCACTCGAACACGCGCCTGCCGAAGGGGCGGGCAAAATCAAAGACTGGGCTCGCGCTCGTGGGCATGAGTTCGCGGTCACACGGCTGGACCTCGGCCAGCCGCTACCGGAGCCGGGTGAGTTCGACCTGCTCGTCATCATGGGCGGCGGGATGAACATCTATCAGCATCGCGATTACCCCTGGCTGGTGGCGGAAAAGGAGTGCATCGCGAAGGCCGTCGCGGCGGGGAAACGGCTGCTCGGAGTTTGCCTCGGCGCGCAGCTCATCGCGGATGTGCTCGGCGGCAAAGTGGTGCAGAATTCCGTGCAGGAGATCGGCTGGTATCCCGTGCGGTTCGTGCATCGCGAAGTGCCGTTCGATGCTTTCCCCGCGGAGTGCATGGTCTTCCACTGGCACGGCGACACGTTCTCGCTGCCGCCGGGCGCGACGCGGATCGCGGAAAGCGCGGGGTGTGTGAACCAAGGGTTCATTCACAGCGGCGGGAAGATCGTGGGCTTGCAGTTTCACATCGAAGTCACACCGGCCGCGGCGGCGTCATTTTGCGAAGGGGCGGACCACCTTCTCGTGCCGGACCGATTTGTGCAGGGGCGCGGTTACATCGAGCAGATGCAGCCAGACCTGCGCGGGACGGATGCGGGGTTGTGGGCGTTGCTGGATCATCTGGCGAAGTAAGCACGGGGCCTCGGCGCTCCATGTCGGCTTGACCGCGTGAGCTTCGCCGCGCAAGCCATGCGCATGCGTTTTGTCCTCCCAAGCCTGCTTCTCGCCATGCCTCTTTTTGCCGCCGAATTTCCCGCTCCCGCCGAACTGCCGTCGCATCCCGCGCTGCCCGATCCGCTCGTCGCGCGCGATGGTTCGCGGATCACCACGCGCGAGCAGTGGGAGAAGGTGCGCAAGCCGGAGCTGCTCGCGCTGTTCGAGCACTACATGTATGGGCAGGCGCCGAAGGGTAGCCAGCGCGGGCAGGGGAAATTGCTCGTCGAGGACAAGGCGGCGCTCGGGGGCGCGGCGACTTTGCGGGAATATTCCGTGGAGCTTGGGCTGGAGACGCCGGTGCATCTGCTCGTCGTCACGCCGAATGGCCGCAGCAAACCCGCGGCGTGTTTCCTCGGGCTGAATTTCCACGGCAATCACCAGGTGCTCGCGCATCCCGGCATTGCGCTGCCGACGTCGTGGGTGCGGCCGAATAAGGACGGCTCCGGCGGCAAGACGGCGCGCGAGGAAGATCGCGGCAAGGAGACCGACACGTGGAATGTCGCCCAGACCATTGCGCGCGGTTACGCCTTCGCCACGTTCTTCCAGAGCGACGTCGTGCCGGACGATCCCGAGCGCGCCGAACCGCTGCTGCGCAAACTCGGCGGCGTCAGCGCCGACACGCGCGGTCCGTCGGATACCGCCACCATCATGGCGTGGGCGTGGGGTTTCTCGCGCATGCTCGACGTGCTGGAATCGGTGCCCGAGATCGATGCGAAGCGCGTCGCCGCCGTGGGCCATTCACGCAATGGCAAGACCGCGCTCGTCGCCGCCGCGTTCGATCCGCGCTTCGCCATGGCGCTGCCGTGCCAGGCCGGTTGCGGCGGCACCGCGCCGAGCCGCGTCGCGCCCGAGCTGGCGAAGCCGAACGAAAAAGGCCGCCCCACGGCGGAAACCGTCGCCGTCATCACCAAAGCGTTCCCGCACTGGTTCGCCGGGAATTTCTCCCAGTTCGCCGCCGACCCCGCGCGGCTGCCGTTCGACCAGCACGAGCTCATCGCCCTGTGCGCGCCGCGCCCCGTGCACCTGAGCTGCGCCACCGGCGACCAGTGGGCGAACCCCGACGGCCAGTTTGCCATGCTCCAGGCTGCTGATCCGGTCTATCGCCTCGTCGCGGGCGACGGCCTCGGCGCGACGGCGCGCCCCGCCGAAGAAAAGCCGCTCGCCAGCCGCCTCGGTTACTTCATCCGCCCCGGCACCCACGCCATGACGAAAGCGGAGTGGGACGTGTGGCTCGACTACGCGGACCAGTGGCTGAAGTGAAGTTCCCTCGCTACGAGCGCATCGCGGCTGGTGTCGTTAGTGCCACCTACGTCGCAATCATCGCTTGGACCTGGTGGCAAGGAGATACCCCGTGTGATTTCGCCCGGGACACGGTTCGCGATGTGGTCGAACTAGTTGATCTGGCAATGCGTAGGCAGTTGGATTTGTCGATACATTCCACTCATTGGCTCGCCTTTGGTGCACTGCTGACGGGACTTGTTACCTTCAACGGCATATTTGCCATTCAAGCGATTCTCCGGGCGCGTGGCTTTCGTGGTTTTCTTGGGGGACGGTCGACCTGGTGGTGGATCGGATCGCATGCAATTGCGGCGTTCACGTTATGGGCCGACCGAGTGGGGGCATTGGGAGCCATTTGGGGATGGGGATGGGCCATGAGCACTTATCTGTTAGCAGTTTTCGCCAGCGCCTACGTCCTCTGGCGAGGACGCAAGCGGGCTTTGCCGCAAGCTCCGTAAGCGCCCCGCTACGGCACCATCTTCGCCGCGACGTCGCTGCCGGGGCCTTGGGGGCCGATGGCGCGGACGCGGAGGTAGTGGCGCACGCCGCTGGGCAGGCCGCTGATGGTGCCGCTGGAGGTGGTGATGACGGTGTGCGTTTTCCACGTGTCGGTGGCGGTCGGCGTGGGGTGCTTGCGCTTCGTAACCGCTTGCGACGGGGAGGGTGGCAGTTGGCGAACCCCGCGGGTATCACTGAATTTTCAAAGAACAAACGAATCCGGATCAGTCGGATCGGTCGGATTTACTCTGGGGTGGCGTGGTTGATGCCAGCTCCGAAGTATATTGTGTTTATTGTGTCTGTTGCGGGCCGGTGGGCTGTCCTTTCGGAAGCCCGGGTTGAAAGGGTGTTGGAAAACCGGCGGTTCTGAGAAGGGGGGCGATCGGGTTATTGTGTCTATTGTCGCCGTGTTTTCACCTCGACCTGCCTTCGGCAGTGTGTCTGTTTGCGGTGTTCTACCAAGCAGCCGGATTCAGTCGGATTTCTCTGTAACGGGTTGGTGATCGTGGATGGAGACCAGCGAGGAAAAAGAGCGCCTCCGGCGGATGGGCCAATGCGCGGCCGCGCTCGAGCAGTGTCGCCGCTCCTTGAGCTGTTTGACTTAGTAGCTGGCTCGAAGGGGTCGCGCTTTTTCATGATCGTCTTTTATCGGTCTCCTTGTGCCGGGGGCCAAACGCACCATTCCGTCCATTCGCTAGATGAAGTTTTTTCGCGTTGCACTCAAGCACGAGTGGAACGGTCCGGCAGTCGCAGGAGTGAACTTCGGCAGCGCCGTGCGGTGCGCGCGTGGAATGCCGTGAACGGCGAACTCGCCGTCGCCGCGCCGATCGAAACGAAGCAGCTCTAGTGCTTCCCGTTCCCGTTTCCGCCGAGGGTGAGGTAGGTGTAGCCTTGGAGGGCTTTTTCGTAGCCGTTGAGGAGCTTCATGCCGTCGCTGGGTTTTAAGCGGTCGGACTTGATGGCTTCATCGACCTGGGTTTTGACGGCTTTGGCGAGGTCGGCCTGATCCCATTGGGTCATCTTGAGGACGTCGGCGATGGCGCTGCCGCCGATGGTTTCTTCGATATACCAGCCGCACTCTTCGTCGTCGTCGAGGAAGACGTGGGCTTCATTGACGCGGCCGAAGAGGTTATGCAGGTCGCCCATGATGTCCTGGTAGGCGCCCATGAGGAAGAAGCCGAGGAGGTAGGGTTCGCCGGGCTTGAGCTTGTGGAGCGGCAGGGTGTCTTTGACGTCCTGGAGGTCGATGAACTTGCTGACCTTGCCGTCGCTGTCGCAGGTGATATCGACGAGGGTGCCCTGCCGCTCGGGGAAGCGGTCGAGGTGGTGCAGGGGCATGACGGGGAAGAGCTGGCCGAGCGCCCAGTGGTCGAGGAGGGACTGGAAGACGGAGAAGTTGCAGACGTATTGGTCGCCGAGGACGGTCTCGAGTTCTTTGACTTCGTCGGGCACGTATTTCATGCCGGCGCAGTATTCGACGACGGTGCGGGCGATCTGCCAATAGACGGTCTCGATCTTGGCCTTGGTCTCGAGGTCCATGAGGCCGAGGTCGAACTTCTGCGCGGCCTGCTCCTTGTCGCCCTGGGCGTCGTGCAGGTTTTCCATCCGGTTCTGGCGCGTGAGGGTGCGCTGGGTGTCGAGGATCTCGTGGAGGAGTTTGTCGTCCTCGGGACCGGCGGTGATCTGGATGGGCGCGCTCTCTTTCTCGATGGAGCCGAAGGCTTCGACGACGAGGATGGAGTGGTGCGCGACGATGGCACGGCCACTTTCGCTGACGATGGCGGGATGGGCGACGCCTTCGCTGTCGCACACGTCCATGATGTTGTAGACGATGTCGCGGGCGTATTCGCGCAAGGAGTAGTTCGTGGAGGAATCGAACGCGGTGCGCGAGCCGTCGTAATCGACACCGAGGCCGCCGCCGACGTCGAGGTAGCCCAGCTCGTGGCCCATCTGGTTCAGCTTCGCGTAGAAGCGGGCGGCTTCGCGCACGGCGCGCTTGATGGTGCCGATGTCGGGCACCTGCGAGCCGACGTGGAAGTGGACGAGCTTGAGGACGTGAGCGAGGCCGGCCTGTTTGAGCGTGTTGCTGGCGGCGACGAGTTCGGCGGTGCTGAGGCCGAACTTGGCGTTTTCCCCGCCGCTGGTGGCCCACTTGCCGGCGCCTTTGGCGGAGAGGCGAACGCGGACGCCGATCATCGGCTCGACGCCGACTTCTTTCGACACGGCGAGGATCTGGTTCAGCTCTTCGAGCTTCTCGACGACGATGATGACTTTCTTGCCGAGCTTGCGGCCGAGCAGGGCGTTCTGGATGAAGAGCGCGTCCTTGTAGCCGTTGCAGATGATGAGCGAATCGGGGTCGCGATGAATGGCGAGCGCGGCGAGGAGCTCGGGCTTCGAGCCGGCTTCGATGCCGACGTGGAAGGGGCGCCCGGCTTCCATGATTTCCTCCACGACTTCGCGGAGCTGGTTCACCTTGATGGGGAAGACGCCGCGATAGGGCGCCTTGTAGCCGAACTCCTCGATGGCAGCGGCGAAGGCTTTGCTGATGGTCTCGACGCGGTGGCGCAGGAGGTCCTGAAACCGCAGCACCATGGGGAAGCCGAGGCCGTATTCTTTGCGGGCTTCCTCGATGACATCCATGACGTCGATGGGCGTCTTCGCGTCCTGCGTGGGGCGCACTTCAATGTGGCCACGGGCATTGATCGTGAAGTAGCCGAGGCCCCAGCGATCGATGTTATATAGGGAGATGGCGGCGGGGATGTCCCACGGGTCTTGCATCGTCCGCGCGCAGTAGTGGAAGTGGGGGCGGAATGCAATGGGCGCTTGGGGAAATTTTTGGGGCTGCGGATTCGTTTCGTAATCGTGCTCGTGCTCGTGCTCCTAATCGCGGGGCGTCCGAGCACGAGCAGGAGCGGGAGCACGATTACGAAAGGAGCAATGAATGACGACGCGAGGGCTTGTCAGTCCGAAGGGGTTGCGTAACGTGCGGTCGTGGCCAAACCCGTCATCGAAGCACAAGTCCGAGCCGTTCTGCCGTTCAACAACGGGCGGGCCGTTTTCATTGGGAACGAGGAGAAGGTCTTCGTGATCTATGTCGATGAGAGCGTGGGCTCGGCGATTTCGATGTTCATCAACAAGACGCCGAAGGAGCGCCCGCTGACGCACGATCTCATGGGGCACCTGATGAAAGCACTGGGGGCGAAGGTGGAGCGAGTGATCATCAACGATCTCAAGAGCGAGACGTATTTTGCGCGGTTGATCATCAGCGCGGAGAACGAGCTGTTCGAAAAAAAGCTCGTGGAACTCGACGGTCGCCCGAGCGATTGCCTCGCGCTAGCTATCCAGCAAGGCGCGCCGATCTATGTGAGCCGCGATGTGTGGGACGAGGTGGAGGATCGGAGCGAGGTGCTGAAGCAGCTCGAGGAAAACGAGTCGCAAGGGGAATCGGAAGAGTAGGCTCGGCCCGCGGGTGGAAGTCCGAATGAAGAAGCTCGAATGACGAAAACAATGGCTGCTCCGCAGAAGCAGTCTTTCGTTGGCGAGAACTCTCTTTGAATCCTGCTCCGCGAAGCGGCTGACGTTTTCGTCAGGCGGGCTTCGTCATTCGAATTTCGCTCGCAGTGTGTTTATCCCACGGTGCTGTTGAACGACACGACGATGCGCAACGCGTCCGCCGCGGGCGCCTCATACGGTTCGACCCAGTGGTTGAGCCAGGAGGGGAAGACAAGGATGTCGCCGACGTTGGGCTGAACGTTGATGCTGGGGTTCATCCACGGGGGGCGCACGTTGAGGCGGCGCATGCCTTCGGTTTCGTGCGCGTTGAGATTCAGGCGCGGATCCTGAAAGACGATGGCGCCGCCTTTCATGTCGTCGGGCACGGTGAGGTAAAGCGCGCCGCTGAGCATGTTCGCGGCGTGGTTGTGCGGAACGTTGTAGTCACCAGGGCTGTTGATGACCGTCCAGCCGGTCAGCGCGAGCTGGATTTCGCCGCGGAACCCAAAGACTTCACCGATGTAACGGAAGAGCGCGGAGGTGATGGCGTCGCGCATGGCGGGGAACTGCGTGTGGTCCGGGGCGAAGAGATTTCCGACGGAGTGCCAGCCGCCACGGTTCGACTTCTTTTCTCCGGGGGACTCATCGCGAAGCCGCAGGAGGTAGCGGCAGACTTCGTCACGCTGTTCCGCGGTCAACTCGGTTTTGTCGCGGAAAATCGGGGTGGTGAAGACGTGGTTGAGCATCGGCGAAGTTTAAACGCGGATGACGATCTTGCCGAAGTGCGCGCCACTCTCCATGCGCTGGAAGGCGGCGACGGCGTCGGGAAATTTAAACATGCTGTCGATGACCGGCTCCAGCCGGTGGAGCGCGATGGTGCGATTCATGGCGTCGAACATTTCACGGCTGCCGACGTAGAGGCCGCAGACGCTGACGGACTTCGCAATGATCTGCCAGGGATTGATCTTACCCTCGAATCCAGTGAGCACGCCGATGCTGTGCACCTTGCCACCGTAGCCAACGGACTCGAGCGATTTTTCCAGGGTGCCGGCGCCGCCGACTTCGATGACGTGATCGGCGCCGCGTTTGTTGGTGAGTTCGTGCACGCGCACCTGCCAGTCGGGGAAGGTGCGGTAGTTGATGGTGTCGTCGGCGCCGAGGGCTTTCGCCTTGGCGAGCTTGGCGTCGCTCGAGGAGGTGATGATGACGCGGGCTCCGTGGAGCTTGGCAATTTGCAGAGCAAAGATGGAGACGCCGCCGGTGCCGAGCAGGAGGACGGTTTCGCCGGCGCACACATTTCCATTTTCCACCAGCGCGTGCCATGCGGTGAGTGCGGCGCAGGGGAGGGTGGAGGCCTGCTCGTAGCTGAGGTGTTCGGGCACGGCGACAAGGCCGTTTTCCTTGAAGACGACTTCTTCGACGAGCACGCCATGCAGCGGTCCGCCGAGGTCGGTGCGCATGACTTCCCGGCGGATGCGGCCCGATTCCCAGCCCTGGAAAAAGCAGCCGACGACGCGATCGCCCGGCTTCCATTGTTCAACGCCCATGCCGACTTCGACGACTTCCCCGGCGCCATCGGAGCAGGGGATGAGCGGGGTGAGTGCGCCGGGCCGCTCGATGCGGGTGGCGATGAGGTCGCGGTAGTTCAGCGACACGGCGCGCATGCGCACGCGCACTTCGCCTGGCCCGGGTTCGGGGCGCGGGAGCTCGACCTGCGCCAGCCCTTCGAGAGAACCGCGATGTTGGATTTGCCAGGCTTTCATGGGCGCGGAACGAAGCGCACGATGGTGCGGGCGTCGAGCGAGAGTAAGTCGCAAATGGAAATGGTCATGGGCATGGCGCGCGGGGAGGTAGCCGAAGGCCGTGAGCGCCGTCGAGAAGCGTTTCTTGCACGGCTTTTAACGCAGAGGCGAAAAGGGCGCAAAGGACGCCAAGCGGAAACGGAAAGATCGAATTCCCTTCGATGGATGAAACTGCAACTTCGGTGCGGTCGGACCAATCCAGATTGGACTGACCCAATGATCCGCTGAACAGGATTCGTTGGCTCATCCGGCTCTCTGCTCCCCTCTGCGTCCTTTGCGCCTTCGCGGTTTAACTACGGCGACAGCCTGGCGGTGGCGGCCATGCGGCGGGCGATGAACTCCTGCACGCGCTGGATTTTCGTTTTTCCGAGGAGATCGGCGCCAATGAGCGGATTCGCGCCGACCATGGGCTCGACGGCATACCAGAGCAGAAAGGGGAGATTGTGGTCGTTGGCGTCGTCGGCGCGGGCGAGGAGGGGTTCGACGATCGGAGCGCGCTGATCGAGTGGCAGACGTTGCGCGGCGCTGGCGAGGTAGAGGCGGACGACGGGGGAGGGGTCGTTTTTGGCGAGTTCGGCGAAGGCAGCGAGTAACTTCGGGCTCACTTTGCGATCCTCGGTGGCGAGTTGAATGGCCCAGGCGCGAACGTATTCCCCGTGCGACTTGAGGAAGGCAAACTCCTCTCTCTCGGTTAACTGCCCCGTGACATGCAGTGCCCAGAGTGCGGCAAGAGCTTGCTGGTCGGTTTCCGGTCTCATCGCGCCGACATCTGCTTTCAACGTGTCCTTGCGTTCCTGGAGGAGCCGGCGGGCGTGATTGCGAATCCAGGCGTCCTGACTGCGCATGAACGGGATAAGACCCTGATCGCTTTCCTTGGCCAAGTTCGGGGCGGGGTTGGTCGCAGCGGCGGTCGGAACGACTTTGAAGATGCGGCCGGTCGTATAGTCGTGTGCTTCGCGCGCCGGGCGGTGGCACTGGTTGAGGTCATACCAGTCGATCATGTAGATACTGCCGCCGGGGCCCTGGCGGATGTCCACGATCTGGCTGGCCTTGTCGTTGAAGTTGATGAAGTCGGCGTGGTGTTTGCCGATGAAGCCGCTGCCGTCGCGCACGGGCACGTCGGCGTTGATGCGGGAACCGTGGATGTTGTTCATCAAGAGTGCGCCTTCCCACTCGCCAAAACCGCCTTGCGGAATGCACAGGCCGGCGTGCGCGTGACCGCCGCCGGCAGAATCGCTCTTACCATTTCCGCCGTGCGGAGTCTGGCCGAGGTAGTGGCGATGATCGGCGATGGTCTTGATGTCGTCGTAGGTGTGCGGGTTGAAGTGTTGCCCGGCCTGGCGCTGATACCGCGCGCCTTGGATGACGTGGTAGAGATGGGGAATCACGCAGGCTTCGGCGAAGAGCTGGCCGTTCGCGTCGAAGTCGATACCCCAGGGATTGCTCGTGCCTTCCGCGAAAACTTCGAATTCGTGCCGCGTGGGATGGTAGCGCCAGTAGCCCGCATTGATGGGCGTGCGTTCGTTATCAGGCGTGCCGGGTTTGCCGACGTTGCTGTGCGTGAAGACGCCGTGGCAGCCATAAAGCCAGCCGTCGGGACCCCAGCGGAAAGTGTTCAGTGTCTCGTGCGTGTCCTGGTAGCCCCAGCCATCGAGCAGGATTTTCGGCTCGCCCGCGGGCTTCGGCGTGTCGCCGTCGGTCACCGGGACGAACATGAGGTATGGCGCGGCGCCGACCCACACGCCGCCGAAGCCGACCTCGATGCCGCTGACGAGGTTCAGCTTTTCCATGAAGACGGTGCGCTTGTCCGCGCGACCGTCGCCGTCGGTGTCCTCGAAGACGAGGATGCGGTCCTGACCTCCACCCTCGGCGGCGCGCTTTGGGTAAGTGCGGCCTTCTGCGACCCAGAGCCGTCCGCGATCGTCGATGCAGAACGAGATCGGGTTCACGATATCCGGTTCGGAAGCGAAGAGTTTCAGCTCGAATCCCTTTGGCACGGTGGCGACCTGCGCCGCTTTTTCGGCGGGCAGACCAGCGTAGAGCACGGCGTCGGCTTTCAAGTCCGACGCGGATTTTTCGGCGACGCTGGCGAACGCAGGCTCGGCGCTGTGGAAAAGGAAGTCGTCGAAATTTACATGGCCCCAGCCAGGCGATTCTTCATCGACGATACGGATGAAAATCTCGCGTCCGGCGAACTTCCGCAGATCGACGATGGAACGGGCCATGTTCTCGCGATTCGCGCCTCGCGCGGTGTGGATGATCTTGCCGTCGTCGTTGGTGACGATTTCAACGCGCGTTCCCGGCAGCGATCCTCCGCCAATGAGAAAACTCGCCCATGGTTGCGTGATCTTGAACGGCACGGAGGTGAGGGTGCCTTTGGGCGCATCGCGCAGGATTTCAAATCCGCCGATCCAAAAATCGCCCACGTGTTCCGAGTGCTTGCCCGCGCCATACGGCCGGTTGGCATCGATAGGACCCTTGACTGGCTGTCCTTTGAACGCCTCGCCGGTCGCCGTCCAGTCCTGCAACGTGCCGGATTCAAAGCCGAGATTGAGCGGCTGGCCATTCGAACCGACCGGCCGAACATCGGCGGCAAAGGTGACCGGGGCGATCGTGAGGGCGAGGGCGAGCAGGCGGGAGGTCATGCCAAAGAATAACCTCGCGGCCCCGTCTGCAACGAAGACATCATTTGTGCCAAATCGGACATGCCGGGCCGCAAACAATCCTGCTAGCGTGTGGCTTTGCAGCCGTCTCGCCAGTCCGACACCGAGCCTCCGATCAGGCGCCGAACAATTCCGCTGGAGGCAGAACCAAGTCGGGGAAGACCGTGCTCGGCAGAGTGGCCGGGAAGGAGACGCGTTCCATGCGGCGATAGGTGGTGCCCTGCGGCTCGGTGTGCCGCTCCAGAATTCGCTCCTCGGCGAGCACCAGCCAGCATTCCGGGACGCCGGCTTCGGCGTAGAGTTGGAGTTTCACACGATCGATCGGCTCGCTGCTGACGCAGACTTCGATCACCACCTCTGCCGCCTGCGGATGACTTTGCAGATAATCTGAAGTCGAACCTCGCACGATCGCGATATCAGGCTCAGGCTCGGAGTCGGCAAGCGTCAGAGGCTGCTCACTTCTCACCAGCCAACCAGACTGGAAGGTGAACGACAATTTTTGGAACAGAACCGTGACGATCGAAGAGTGGAGGGGGGATTTGGGCATTTTCTGAACGACGACGCCGCGGATGAGTTCGAAATTCTCCGGCACCTGTCCCAAGTCGAAGAGATGATGATAGGCCTCGACGCTGAGCGGGAAGGCACGCGCTCGGATGGCGGGTTCTTCGAGGACTGAGAGCATGAGAGGAGAATAAGGGCGTGTGGGAGGAGTGCAAGATCACAGCGAAACCCGCTGGTTGGGCTCCGCTTGCGCAGCCAAGAGACTCAAGGCGGGCCGGATGGGAGCCGCAAATCCGTTGTCCGCGCTGGCGCGAGGACGGTTTTCGGCGAGTCGCCGGAAACGACGGGCGGGTCGCCCGCGCTACCCGGTCGCGGTAGTGCGATATACGGGGTGGGGTGTTTTACCTTGGAGCGTGAGCCTCTTTCCTCAGGGCTCCATTTTCACGCACGACCCATTCCCCAAAAACAAATCGGCGCCGAGCGGGCTCTGTTAGAGCCCACCCGACGCGCGATGAGAGGTGCTTCGTAGTGAAGCGGGCGAGATTACTTGATCTCGACCTTGGCGCCGGCCGCTTCGATCTTCTTCTTGATCTCTTCGGCTTCTTCCTTGGTGGCGCCTTCCTTCACCGTCTTGGGAGCGCCTTCGACGAGGGCCTTGGCTTCGGCGAGGCCGAGGCCAGGAACCGCGGCGCGGACTTCCTTAATGACGGCGATCTTGTTGCCACCGGCTTCCTTGAGGATGACGTCGAAGGACGTCTTCTCTTCGGCCGGAGCAGCAGCAGCGGCTCCACCGCCAGCGGCGCCAACGGCGGCCACGGCCACGGGAGCAGCGGCGCTAACGCCCCACTTCGTTTCGAGTTGCTTGACGAGGTCAGCGACTTCCAGAACGGTAAGACCGCTGAGCTGATCGACGATTGCGTTGATGTCTGCCATTTTATTTGTGTCGGTATCGTCGAGGGCCGGTGGTCGCCGGCTCGATTAAGTCTGCCCGCAGGCGGACCGACGAGGAACCAATGGTTATGGGTTTGTGTTGAGCACTCGCCACCGCTTTCAACGCGGGAGCGAGGTTCCACCGGATGGCGATCCGGCGAAAATTTTGGAATTAAGCGGCGGCTTCGCCTCCCTGTTCGCCTTTGGCCTTGAGGACGCGGGCGAGCTGGCTGGCGGGTTCGTTGAGCAGGCGCACGAGCTGTTGCGCCGGCGCTTGCATGACGCCAAGGAGGGTGGCGAGGAGGACTTCGCGCGAAGGCAGGTCGGCGATCGCGGTGATCTGCTCCTTGCCGACGACGAGGCGATCGATGATGCCCGTCTTGACGGTCGGCTTCTGGAATTCCGCAGTGAAGTTCTTCAGGACCTTCGCGGCAGCAGCGACGTCTTTTTCGCCGGTGATGATCGCGGTCTGGCCCTTGAGTTCACCGAGGTCCGGCAGGCCGGCTTCCTTGGCGGCGAGCTTGAGGAGCGTGTTTTTGACGACCTGGCACTTGGCGCCGACGCCGTGGAGGCGGTTACGGAGTTCGCCGAACTGATCGACCTTGAGGCCGGTGTAGTCGGTGACGAACAGGAACGGCGAAGCGTTGAGCTTGCTGTTGAGGTTCGAGACGATGGTAGTTTTGTCGGGATGCGGCATGGCTGGCGGCGACGGTTAGTTTTTCAGGAACGGCGCGGCGTCCACGGTGATTCCCGGGAGCATGGTCGCGGCGAGCGTAATGTTGTTGACGAAACGGCCCTTGGCGGAAGCGGGGCGCGCCTTGACGACCGCGTCGATGACGGCGGCGCCATTTTCGGCGAGCTGCTCGGGGCTGAAGGAGAATTTGCCGACCGGAACGGCGACGTTGCCGTTCTTGTCGAGCTTGAACTCGATCCGGCCCGCCTTGACTTCCTTCACCGCCTTGGCGGTGTCGTCGGTCACGGTGCCGGTCTTCGGGTTCGGCATGAGGCCGCGCGGTCCGAGGACCTTACCGAGCTTACGCACTTCGGTCATGGCCGCCGGAGTGGCGATCGCGACATCGAAATCGGAGAACCCGCCAGTGCATTTCTCGACCATATCCTTGAAGCCGACGAATTCGGCGCCTGCCGCGCGAGCCGCTTCTGCGGCGGCGCCTTCGGCGAAGACGAGGACGCGGACCGTCTTGCCCGAGCCATGGGGCAGGGGACAGGTGCCGCGGACCATCTGGTCGGATTGTTTCGGATCGACCCCGAGACGGAAGGAAAGGGTGACGGTCTGGTCGAATTTGGTGGGCGGCATCGATTTGAGCACGCCGACCGCTTCACTGAGCGGATAGGTTTTTTGGGCGTCCACCTTTTCGAGGGCGGCGCGAAGACGTTTGCTGGTTTTTTGGGCCATGAGGTTTAGCAGTTGTGGCGACACGGGAGTGGTTGCCCGGTCTCCTGCGGTTGGTGTTTAATCCCTCCTCCGGTCTGGAAAAAGGGACGCGGAGAGTATGCAGGGTTCGGGGGTTGTCAACGGGAGGTTTTTGGAGCTCTTCTTCACGGGAAACAAGCCACTCCGCCGGACCGTGCTACTTTCTCGGCCATGAGCGCGACTGAGCTTCTCAAGCACGTGAAGGCCCCTTTCTGAACTGAAGCGGATGGGCATTTACGCTGATAACAGTGTGGGCTCGCTGAGCCTAAAGCCGTTGATCAAAGCCGCCCTCATTATTGCAGCCGTCGGTATCTGTGGCTGCGCCGGCGTCGCGATAGTTGGGCATCAACTTTTTGGTTCGAGAGCCTACGAATGGCCACGCCCGGGCGACTTGGAAAGCGCCGCCATCTTTTTTTTGGAGGGTGGATTTTTCCCAAGGCAGGATAACGAACCGATTTTTCTGGTGAGGGACTCGGGATCCAAGCCGGCACTGTATCGACTGGGTGCGGTGAATCTCCCGTCCCCCGCCGAGTCTTTTCTCTTTCAGGACGCGGTCTGGTCGCAGGATGGCTCAAGCGTGGCCATTCGTGGAGGGATCTCCGTGGGTTCGGAATATTCCGTGATTTTCTTATACGCCTATGACTTCCGGCTCCACGAGGCGATCGTGCCTCGATGGTTTAGATCGACGGGGCGAACTCTCCAGCCCCTTGAGGTATGGCGCGAGCATAGCAGCAGGATCGAAATGCTTTTGGAAGCGAGAGGGGGTGTGGCTAAAACCTCGCTCTCATCCGAGACGGTGTTGCGAGGCACGCAGACCATTCCGTTTTTTTCTGACCTCGAGTGAGGTCAATTCGCTACGCGAAAACCAGCGCGGGCCCGGTGTCTTTGATGAGGCCGTGTTTGCCGAGCAGTTCGCGGTAGCGGGAGAGGCCGGCTTTTTCGGGGGCGCGCAGGTCGAAGCGGATGTGCGCGGTGAGGTAGCGGCGCCGGAGTTCGGGGGTGCTGGTGGCGTCGGTGGCGATGATTTCGTCGAGGCGGCTCAGGCCGTGGACTTTCAGGGCGCGGAAGGCGGCGGCGACGGCGGGAAGGTGATCGAGACCGGGGCGGAGAGCCCAGGCGGCGAAGACGAAGGGCAGGCCGGTGCAACGTTTCCACTCTTCGCCAAGGTCGAGAATCTTCCACTCGGACTCTTCGCGATCGCGGAATTCGATCGCTTGATTCCCGATGACGAGTTGCGCGTCGCCTTCGGTGCCGAGTTCGGGTTTTACGCCGTGGAATTCCCAAAGCAGCACGCGCAGCAGATTCACCGAGGTGAGCGAGGCGGGATCGAGCGCGATCTGGCGGATGTCGCGCAAGTTGCCGCAATAGGCGAGCAGGACGCTGTGCACAGGGCCGTCGCAGGCGATGGCCACATCATCGACCAGCGTGTAATGCGGGTCGCGCAGGAACTCGAACGCAGGCACCAGCGCGGCATCGAGGCGACCGGCGCCCAGTTCCCGGGCGAGTTCGCTGGGGTGCGCGAGCAGCAGGTCGCCATCGTAGTCGTGGATGAGCGGCTTGGAATTCAGATACTGCACACAGCCGATCCGCAAGCCGTGCAGCGCGGGCCACGGACTCACGCCAGCGCCATTTCCTCGGGCTTGGTTTGATCGGTCGGCTTGGCTGGGTCGGTCGGTGGAAGAACCGGATCCTTCCACGTGCTCGGGATGCGGCGATACCACGTGTCACGTTGCATCGGCTCGCGCCCGGCTTCGCGGATGGCTTTCTCGAGCGATTGCATGGTCTGGAAGGTCGGCGTTTGCGCGCCGGCCATGTGGAAGATTTTTTCCTCCATGATCGTGCCGTGGAGATCGTCCACACCGTAGTTCAGCGCGAGCGACGCCAGCGGCAGGCCGAGGCTCACCCAATAGGCGGTGATGTGCTCGAAGTTATCGAGATAGACCCGCGAAACCGCGAGATTTTTCAGTTCATCGAACGCGGTCGCGTGCGGGATATTCCGCAGCATCGGGCGGGCTTGTTCGCTCTCGAAGGCAAACGGAATGAACCCCGCGAAGCCTTTGGTATCGTCCTGCAGGCTGCGCAGGCGGCGGAGGTGATCGACCCGATGCGCATACGTTTCGATGTGGCCGAAAAGCATGGTGGCCGTGCTGCGCATGCCCATTTCATGCCACGTGCGGTGCACCTCGCCCCATTCGTCAGCGTTTTCTTTACCCCGGCAGATCTGGTCGCGCACCTCTGGGGCGAAGATCTCCGCACCACCGCCGGTAATGGCATCGAGGCCTGCGCCACGAAGAATTTCCAAGGTCTCGCGGATCGACTTTTTGAAAATGCGATGAGCGAGGTGGCGGATTTCGACGGCGGTAAACGCCTTGATGAAAAGTTCCGAACTCAGCCCGCGCAGACGGGTGATCAATTCGAGATACCACTCCGGCCCCAAGGTCGGGTGCAGGCCGCCGACCATATGAATCTCCGTGATGCCGAAGCTGAGCGCCCAAGCGACTTTGCCGACGATTTCATCCACACTTAGTTCGAAGGCGTGTTCGTCACGCTTGCGAGCCCCGAATGCGCAAAACTGGCAGGCCAGCAGGCAGACGTTCGAGTAGTTGATGTATTGGTTGTGAATGTAAGTGGCGACGTTGCCGTTCTTGCGCTCGCGCACCACGTTGGCGATGAGACCGAGCGCATTCAGCTCGTTCGAGCGGTAGAGCGTGAGAGCTTCGTCGTCGGAAATTCGCTCATTTGCGACCACTTTGTCGTAAATGGATCGCAGTTCGCGCGGAATGAGCTTGGCGGTATGAGGCATCAGTTAAGGAACGTAAATCGCTCTCATTCGTAGTGATGGATGCGGGCTTTTGCAAGCACGCGACCGGGTAAGGGATGGGCAATGGAGCGGTTTGGTGGGAGCGCTCCACCGGGTTCGCGAGCTTGGAAAGCTGATAAATGCAAGGTTTCGCGTCATAGGGTGAGAAAGGGGGCGAAGCTGTATGGCGGGGGGAGCCATGAGTGCCTCAGTCCGAGAGCGTTGAGCCAAGAGGGGTGCGGTAGCGATGTAATGCCTTTCGTTACGACTAGGGCTTTTTGCGCAAGGGGGACGTTTCCGCTCAATCTTCGCGCGTCCCCAATGTCTGCGCTGACCGCAGTGCAGTCCGCAAAAACCCTCAGCCGTCGTCCACCCGTCTTCCCACTATGCGCAAGCTCCTCCGTCGCCCTGCTCAGAACTCTCGTCCGCCTGCCTTTGGTCGTCTTCGTTCGAAGCGCCGCATGGCCCGGTTTATCTTATCCGCAGCCATGGGGCTCGTGGTCCCGCACGTGGTCAAAGCCGCGACCTTGATCTGGGATGCGGATACCGTGACCACCGGCGTGCAGGACGGTGCCGGGTTGTGGGATACCACGACCAGCAACTGGATCGATGATGGCACCGGCTTGAATGGTCTGTTCTCGAGTGGCGCCGACGTCATCTTCGGCGGCACCGTATCGAACCCGAGCACCGGCGGCACGGCCGGCCTGGTTAATCTCAATGGGCCGATGTCCGTGGCTTCGATGACGTTCAATACCGGCGGCTATACGATTGCCAGCAACACGCTGACGCTGACGGGCGCGGCGGCTCTGGCGGTGACGAATGTGGGGCAGGGAGCTGAGATTTCCTCGACGCTCGCGGGCACGTCGGGATTCGGTCTCTCGGGGGCGGGCACGCTGACGCTCAGTGGCAATAACGTGTTCACCGGCGGGGCGACGCTGAACAGCGGCGTGCTGCGTCTTGGCAGTGCGAACGCGCTGAATGGAAATGCGGTGACTTTTGGGGCAGGATCGACCGGCAAGCTCCAGTTGAACGGTTTCAATACGACGCTCGGCGGCTTGGGGAACGATGTCGCGGCGGTCTCGCCGGTGATCGAGAATGCGAGCACGACCAGCGCGGTCCTGACGGTCAATCAGCCGTTCCTGACGAGGAGCACTTATGACGGCCAGATTCAGGATGGCGCGGGAGGTGGTTCGCTTGGGTTGACTAAGACGGGCAATGGGACGCTCGTGCTGACGAACAATGCGAATAGCTTCAGCGGCGAAGTGGTCGTCAACGGCGGCGCCCTCGTGGTGAGTAACGCTGCGCAGCTCGGCACCGGCACCACGGCGATTTCCGTGAATGGCCTGGCGAATACCGGCAACCCCGGCTTCAGCGGTGGCGTTCTCGTTCTGGATGGTGGGGCGATTGGGACTGGTATGACGATTGCCCGTGAGGTGACGGTGACCGGCCGCGGTCCCGGTGCGTCGAATGCCTCTGCGGGGCTCATCAGCATCGGCAATAACACGCTCACTGGCGGCCTGACGATTGCCAGCACCGGTTCTGAATCGCGCGCGATCGCCACGCATGGCGTTACGACGGTGGCGTCCGGAGTTCAGTTGGGGACGGGCGGTGCGCAGATCTTCTACGGCAACGGTAACTGGGTGCTCGGCGGGGTGGTGACCGGCTACGATCTTGCGACGCAGGACCGCTTCGTCAAGACCGGCAACACGGTCGGAACCACTTTGTGGCTGCAAAACAGCGCAAACAACTTCACTCAGCCGATTCGCATCGACTCCGGCACCGTGCGCGTGAATTCGGCGGGGGCGCTTGGCTTGAGCGTTTCGGCGTTGGCGCTGGACTTCAATGGTGGCGCTGTCGAAGTCCGCACTGATTCGACGGATTTCAGCTCTCACAATGTCAACGTTCGCGGCACGACCGGGACGATCATCGTGGATCACGATCTGACCAGCTCGTTGCTGAACCAGACCGTCGTGTTCGGCGCGGTGAATAACTCCACTGTGAATGCGACCTTCGCCATGAGTGGGCGCAATGGTTACAATTTAACGGTCGGCACAGGGGCCACGATGAACTGGCCAACCGGGGGGAATCTTTCGATCTCGAACACCGGGTCGAGCGGCACCTACACATTCAATAGTTCGATCAGTCGTGCCAGCGAAACCAACGCACGCAGCCTGACGTTTACGGCATCGGGTGAAATCGTGCTGGTGGGCGACATTCTGCAGGTGGGCACCGGTGCGGTGAACCTGGTGAAAAACAACACCGGCACTGCCATCTTGCAAGGCGCGGGTGTTTCAACCTCAACGGGAGCGACGACGATCAACGCCGGCACCCTGGTGGTCAGCAGCTTCGATCAGTTGCCGGCGGGGCAGTTGAACCTTGGCAATGCCACCACCACGTCCGGTTCGTTCAACTACGTCGGCGCGGGCGAGTCGTCGGGTAAATCGATCCTTCTCAACACCACGACCGCGAATGCTTACCTCAGTGCCAATGGCACTGGCGCGCTGGTGCTCAACGGCTCGATTCTTACCACCGTCAACGGGGCCAAGACCCTCGTGCTCGGTGGCGAAAGCACGGCGGACAATGAGATTCAATCGGTCATCGGCGACAGCACCGGTGTCACGAATGTGCAGAAGCGTGGTGCGGGCAAGTGGATCCTTTCCGGCGCGAACACTTTCGGCACCGTCGGCACTGCCATGACCACCGTCACCGGCGGCACCTTGCAGATCAAAGACACCTTCTCGGGCAGTTCGCGGAATGTGTTGCGGGATGATTCCCAGCTTCTTTTCAACGCGGATACCTTCACGCAGGCCGCGGGCGGAACCTTGCAGTATGCGGGTGCAGCCGGGAGTGCGAGTGCTGAAACCATCGGGCTGCTGGCGGCGCTCAACGGCACGAGTAAGATTGTCGTGACGCCCGGCAGTGGCGGCACCGCAACCTTGACGATTTCATCGCTCAGCGCGCTGGCCAACGGCAGCGAAGTCAATGTCCTCGCCGGCGTCGGCGCTTCGCTGGTTCTCGCCGATGCAGTGAACGTGAATGGCATCGTCAATCCGCATCTCGTCTTCGGTGGAGCGGATTTCGCAGCCTCGACGGCCGGGACGATCGGCGCAGCCAGCTACACACCCGCCAGCACGGTGCTTGCGGGAGCTTTGACGACGCCGACGCTGGTGACGGGCACGTTTAATCAAAGCGCGGCGGTGACCGTGAATGCGGGCATCAAGTTTGCCACGGACCAGACGATCACGCTCGACGATCCGTCGAGCATCGTGACGATCAACAATGGAGCCGCCACGGCGGGCGCGATCCTCGTTACCGGAGGAAAGACGGCGACGATCGACGGCACCGGGACTGCGGGCTACGGCATCACGACCGCGGGAGCTGGCGATCTCGTCGTTCGCACCGACACGGCGAGCGACACCCTGGTGCTTGCCGTGCCGATTTTGAACACCACCACGGGTGGGCTGACCAAGAATGGCTCCGGCACCCTGGTGATTCAGAATCAGGGAGCTTCCGCTTATGGTGGTGCGACCACGATCAATGAGGGCACGGTTCGGCTCGGCACCGACGGTCGCCTCGGCGGCGCTTCGGCGAGCAATAACAATAACCTTACGATTCGTCAGGACGGAACGCTGGACTTGAACGGCAATTCCATCGGCGTGGCTGCGTTCAACGGGGCGGGCTCGGTGACGAACTCGGCTGCCTTCCCCGTGACACTGACCATCGGAAACAACAACCAGAGCGGCGTCTTCAGCGGCGTGATCAGCGGCTCGCTAGGGATCGCGAAAGCCGGTTCTGGCACCACGATGTCGCTCACGGGTCTGAATACCTACACGGGTTCCACCGCAATCAACAGCGGCACCCTGGTGGTCAATCACCTTGCGGACATCGGCCAGCCGAGCAGCATCGGTGCGGGCGATGCGACGGACGATGCTTCGAACGCTGCGAGCCTGGTCTTCGGCGGCGGCACCCTGCTTTACACCGGGGCCAACGCCCAGATCTGGCAAACTACCCAGACCCCCTCGGTGAGCACGAATCGTCTGTTCACCCTGGTCGGCAACGGCACCATCGATTCTTCGGGCACGTTCGGAAATCCGATCCTGACCGGCGGTGTCGCCAACAACGCGACCTTGGTTTTCCGCAATACGGGCAATGTGGCTTTCGGCGGCGCGGGCTCGAGCATCCTGACCCTTACGGGCACGTCCTTGGGCGACAACCTGATGAATGTGGGCTTGGTCGATAATCCGCTGGGCGGAACGCTCTCGGTGACGAAGTCCAACGGCGGTCTGTGGATTCTTGGCAATCCCAACAACTCCTATACCGGGACGACGACGATCGGGCAGGGTTACCTGCAAGTAGGAGACGATAGCTCGCCGGCGACGCGCACGCTGCCGACGGGGAGTGCTCTGGTGCTGGGCGCGTCGGGGAATTCTGGCATCCTTCAAACCAGCGGCTTGTTCACCCGCCCGATCGTGACCCCGGCGGCCGCAGGAGGGGTCACCTTCGGCGGCACCACCGGTGGCGGCGGCTTTTCGGCGTCCAATAGCAAGTTGACCGTAAATCTCGGCGGTGCGGCGGGCCAGTTGACCTGGGGGGCGGGTGGTTTTGTGGGCACGGGCGGCACACAGACGCTCTTCCTCAGTTCGACGACGGCTCTGGCCGACGTCGAGATCGTCAACCCGATCGACCTCAAGGTCACGACTGGCACGGTCACGCGCACCGTTCAGGTGGACGACAACGGCAACACCAACCTCGATTTTGCGACGCTCTCGGGTGCGATCACCAATAGCGGCGCGGGCACCGCAATCCTGAGTAAGACTGGCGGCGGCACGTTGATCCTCGGCTCCGCGAATAGCTACAACGGAAATACCACGCTGACCAATGGCGCAACCGTTGCGGCTTCCATTGGTGCAGCCGGCGCCACTTCCTCGAGCTTCGGCACCAACGTCAGTGGCGGCGATCTTTTGTTGGGCAGCGGTGGCAACACGGTGAGCCTGCTCTACGTTGGCGGCGGCGAAACCGCCACGCGTGCGATTCGATTTGTCGGAAGCACGGGCGTCGTGACCATCGACGCCTCCGGTAGCGGTCCTCTGGTGCTGACCAATGTCACCGACGCGGCGACGAATCAGTTCGACATTCGGCTTCGCGGATCGAATACGGACATGAACGCGATCTCGGCCAATCTGGCCGACAGCACTGCCGGTTCCTTTGCCGCGAGGGTTTATAAACTCGACGGTGGTGTCTGGGCTCTCACCGGAAACAACACTCTTTCCGGTGGCTTTCGTGTCGATGGTGGCATTCTTGCGTTCGGTCCCAACGGTCTGGGCACGGTGAATCCCTCGGGCGTCACCGGGAGCACCAGCGGAAGTTCCACCACGGTCACCGTGAGCAGCACCGCGGGCCTGAAGGCCGGCATGTATATCAACGGCATCGGCATCACTTATGGCGATGTGATCACGGGCATCACCGATGCGACGCATTTGACCATCTCCACGGCACGCACGATTTCAGCCGGCACTCAGTTGTTCTTCGGTGGTGTCCTGGTGTCGAACGCCGAGATCGCCGCCACCGATCCCGCTGGCCTGACCATTAACCAGCCGGTGCTCTGGAATAACAACTCCGCGATGGTTTTTGGAGGCTCGAATCCCATCACCGTGGACAGCAACATCTACAAGCTGTCCGGTGCCAACGACCAGACCCTGAGTAACAACCTGGACAATGGCGCGGCGCTGACGATCAATGGGAACTTCGTCAACTTGCAGACGGCCGCCGCGACGCGGAACCTCAACATCCGTGGCTACGGCTCCACCGTCTGGAATGGAATCATTCAGAACAACAGCGCCACGTCGCTGACGCGTCTCGATGTTCGGCTGAACGACGGCGCATCGTTCACGTTGGGAGGTGCCAATACGCTCACCGGCGGCATCCTGCTCGGCCAGGGCACCTTGATCGTGGGGAATGCGGCGGGCCTTGGGCCGTCGAGTAACCTCCTGATCCTCGACGGCGGCACCTTCACCTCGTCCCTCGATCTGACCGGTGCGAACAAGATCCAGAACAAGGTTCAGCTCCAGGGCGATCAGGTCACGATTGCGGGCAGCCATGACATCGAGCTGGGCGGGAGCGTGGCTTTGGATCAGAACGGCAATCGGTTCCTGCAGAATAATCTCGACGCAGGTCACACGCTTACCATTTCCGGCCAGGTGAATCTTACGGCGGATACCAATGGACGCACCCTGACCATTCGTGGTTCGGGCGTTACGCAACTCACGGGTGTGGTGGCGAATGGTGGCACTGGAAATAGCGGCCTGGCTTTCTCCGGGCAGGGTTCGCTGGAGTTGACCAATACCGCCACCGCAACCGGCGCGCTCACGGTGAATCGCAGCCTCGTGACCCTGAGCGGGAGCAACGGGTCTTGGAACGCCGGTTCCTTGACGCTGAATCCGACCGGCATTGTCCGGCTCGACAATACCGGTGGCGACAATGCGGCTGGCCGTTTGAACAACGCAGGCGCCGTGACGGGCAACGGTGGCACGCTCGATTTAATCGGTGACGCGGACGGCACCACCGAAGCGACCGGCGCGCTGACGCTCAATAGCGTTCAGACTTTCATTACGATGTCGGGTTCCGGGCCGAACGTGCTCAATTTTGCTTCGGTCAGCTTCCCCAATAGCGGCTCCTCACTCGACCTTTCAGGGGTGCCGAATATCGGCTCGACGAACAAGGTGACGTTCACGACCGCGCCGACCGGCACGGGAGTCGTCGTCAACGGCATCATGCCTCGCGTTTTCCTCGGCGGGACCGACTTTGCCCGCTATGATACGACGAACGGTGTGGTTGCCTTCAGCGCCTACAACACAGGGAACGACCTGAACACCGCGGGGGCGACGGACACCCTCGATCTAACGGCGAGCAGCACGCTGACCACGCACCGGACGATTAACGCCCTGAAGATCAATGGCAATGGCCTGACGGTGGGCGGGGGGACGAACGCCCGGCTGACTCTTGCGGCCTCTGGCCTCATCAACAGCGGTGGAGACAACACGGTTTCCACCCCCGTGGTGTTTGGAGGAGGGCTCGTTGGCTACGTGCAAGTGGCTTCCGGGACGACCTTGACGCTTGATGCTCCGCTCGTGGGCACTGGCAACTGGGCGAAGTCGCTGCCGGGCACCTTGGTCCTCGATACGCCCATGTATGTCACGGGCACGCAGAACGTGCTCGAAGGCACGATGAAGCTGAACGGCGGTCTCAATACCCTCTTCCCGAACCAACTCCTGAGTATCCGGAGCGGAGCGACTCTGGACCTCAACGGTAACACCCAATACTTCGCCCAGCTCACCGATCCGGGTGCCTTGCCTGGGACGGGAGGAGTGATTACGAACAGCGTGGGGACGGCGACGCTGGTGACCAATATGAATCCCGGCAGCACGTCGTTGGCGGATCAGATTACGGGGAGTATCAATTTCGTCCGGATCGGTGGCAATACGCTGACCCTCGATACGATGCAGAGTTACACGGGATCGACGTTGCTGTTGGGGGGCACGCTGGCTTTGCAGAACGATGCGACCCTGCTGAACACCACGAGCATCGATATCAACGCTGCCACGCTGCTGTTGAATAACAACTCCAGCCTCCAGACCGCCAACTACAACCGGATCGGCGATACGATTCCGATTGCGCTCCGCGACGGCACGTTCCAGTTCAATGGGAAGGTGTCCGATGCTTCGACCGAAACACTCGGCGTGATCACCTCCGCGCAGGGCGCGAATGCGATCAATGCGTTTGGCGGCGGCACTGGCACGGCCGGTGCCTTCAACTCGGCCGACGTCACCTTTGCCAGCCTCGTCCGAATGGCCGGCACGACGGTGAATTTCGGCGGCTCGTCGGCCCTTGGTGGCATTGGCAACTTCCCGCGCATTCGTTTCAACACCGCTCCGCAAACTTATCTGAGCGGCGTGCTGGGCGCCTGGGCGATTGCGAATAGCGGCGATTACGCCGCTTACAATTCGACCAATGGCATCGGGGCGGTCGGTAATGGTGGTTACCCCGGCTATTCCGCGACCTTCGGCAATGGCCTGGTGACCGATCTGGGAACCTATTCCAAGACTCCATTCAGCACCACGCTGTCCGGAAACACCACTTCCGCCATGCTGCGCCTGAGCGGCAACTTCACGAACAATCTGTTCTTCGCGAATAGTGGCGATGTGCTGAATTTGGAACTGGGCGGCATTCTCCGCAGCAACAACGTCTTCGATACCACGATCGGCACCGCGACGACCCGCGGTGTCATTACGGCCGGCGGCAATGAAACCAGCGGTGTGCGGGAACTCGTCATTTACAATAACGCGACGGGTAATCCGACCTTTGGCGGTGCGACGATCAATCCGACCACCACGGTGGTGACGATGTCGTCCACGCAAGGTCTCCAGCCCGGCATGACGATCACCAATGGCAACTTCCCGGCGGGAACGACGGTGGTTTCCGTGGACAGCCTCTCGCAGGTGACGCTGAGCCAGGCGAGCACCAACGCCACCACCCAGACGAGCCAGACCTTCACCGGTGGATCGTTTATCAACGGCACGACGGCCACGGGCTCCCCGGTCATCTCCATGAACTCGACCGTGGGTCTGGCGCCCGGCATGACGCTGACTGGCACCAATATCCCGGCAGGAACTTTCATCGTTTCCGTGGACGGCCCGACGCAGGTCACGCTGAGTCAGAATGCGACCGGCAACAGCACGACGGGATCCTTTACGGGCGGCATCAGCAACCTGATCGTGAACTCGGTCATCGCCGACAATGGAGCGGGCAACTCCGTCCAGCTGATCAAATCCGGCGCCGGAGTAATGAATCTCTCCGCGAATAATACTTACACCGGCGGCACGGTAGTGGACCAGGGCACGGTGAACCTGGTCGGAAGCGGGGTGGTCATCCCGGCCGGCGGCCTCCTTCTCGGTGGCGCCACCATGGTGATGAATACCAACGCGGGGCAGATCGATCCGTCGAACGCCGTCACGCTGCGCCGGAGTTCCACGCTCACGCTGGCCGGCAATAACACGCTGGATAGCCTCAACTTCGAAAACAACGGCGGCACCGGCACTCCGGTCGTGAACAGCGGCGGCCTGTTGGCCCTGACGAACGCGACCCCGATCACGGTTTCCTCCAGCAACGCGTTGACCGTGGCGACCATCGCCGGACGAATCGACATCGGCACTGGCGCGAAAACGTTGGACGTTCCGGCGATTGAAGCGGCCGGCTCGACGGTCACTCTGATCACTCCGACGCTGAACATTTCCGCCGCGATCGAAAGCCCCGGCGTCACCTTGACCAAGACGGGGAGCGGCATTCTCCAGTTGAGTGGTCAGAGTTTCTTCACCGGTGGCCTGAATGTGAACAGTGGTGGCATTCTGATCGGCACGAACAGCACGCCAACCTCCGGCGGAACCGGCTTCACCAGCGGCCCGCTGGGCACTGGCTCCGTGACGATGGCTTCGGGGACGACGTTGCTCGTCGATGCTTCCCGCACGGTGGGCAACGATATCACCTTCGCAGGCACGCCGAACTTCGACAGCACCGCGAATACCGTTTGGACGCTGACCCTCAATGGCACCATCAACGGACTGTCTGGCGCCACGCCGACGGTCAACGTGGCGAATCCCTTCCTCACGGTCGCGCTGCTCGGTAACATTCCGAACATCAGCACCATCACGTCGTTCAACAAGACCGGCCTCGGCAGCCTGATCTTCAATGCCACGGGATACACGGGGAATTTCGTTGCCAGCCAGTTGGGCGCCGGCACCACGGTTTCCCTGCTGCACGATGGAAACTCGCCGAATATCGGTAACGGGGTGGTCGAAGTCATCCCGGTGGGCGATGTCGTGTTCGATGCCGGCATCGTTCCAAACATTACCGTCGGTCGCGCGGGCGGTTCGCTGCCACTCAACGCGGCGAACTACAAGATCATCGCCCCGAACAGCATCAGTTCCATCGGCGGCGGCCTGACCGTGACGAATAACAACAGCTATGGCCTGCAGGTGGCTGATCCGGCGACGCTGACCGGCACCCCGACGTTTAGCGTGGCGAACGCCACGGCTTCCAACGTCACGCAAGGACTCTATCTCAATGGCGCGCTCAGCGGCACCGGCTTCACCAAGACCGGCAACGGGTCCCTCGTGCTGGGTAACTCCAGCAACAGCTTCACGGGCAATATCAATATCCAGCAGGGACTCGTCTCGGCTGACAGTGATGCCGAACTCGGTAACGGCGCGAATATCGTGCAACTCAATCCGAGCACGGGCACGGCTACGTTCCGCGCGACGGATAACATCACGACCTCCCGCACCTTCCAGATCTCGAATACCGCGAACACTCGCGCCATCGAGGTGACGAACGGCAAGACGTTGCAACTCGATACCGCTTTCGACCTGAACGGCGGAGCCGGGGCGGCCGGTGGGCTCACCAAGGGCGATCGCGGCACACTGGTGCTGACGGCCAGCAATTCGGGCTGGAGCGGTGGAATGACGGTCTCCGGCGGTGCAGTCCGCACGGGGCTCGCGGCGTCGCTCGGCACGGGCACGATCACCATCGCCAATCCTGGCGCGGCCCTTCAGCTCGAGAACGACATCACCGTGACGAATGCGATCACGATCAACATGTCGGCGAACAACCTGACGCTGACGGGTCTGTCCACGGGTGGTGTGGTGCAAAGCCTGAGCGGCTCGAACACTATCTCCGGCACGATCACGGTGACCGGCGCACCCAACTCCGACAACACGTCGCGCAACTTCGGTTTCGGCGCCGATTCCGGAGCTACGCTCACCATCGGTGGAAACATCAACTTCGATCACGTCTCCGGAGGCACGAACCGGAACCTCATCATGTATTTCGGTGGGGCGGGGGACCTGGTCTTCAACGGCGTGCTGAACAACACGAACAGCTCGATCGGCAATTCCTACGTCTTCAAGTATGGCGACGGCTCGATGACGCTGACCGGCGCCAATGCGATCCCGGATAGCGAATTCCGTGTTTATCGCGGCGACGTGATCGTCAATGGAGCTGGCACTTTCTCGACGGGTTCGACGCAGGTGCAGGTCTGGCAGAACGGCGCGCTCACTTTCGACAACAGCACGACGAATACGGCCAATCGGATCAGCAACCGGGTGCTCCAGATTGGCGGCGGCACGCTCAACTACATTCCGAACGCCTCGGGCACGACGCAGACCTCGACGGGTGCGCTCCAGATCAGTGGCGGGTTCAACACGATCAATCTCGCCGCTGGTGGAAACCAGACCATCACCTTTGCGTCGCTCACGCAGAACGGTGGTGCGGTCCTGAACATGACGGGCCTGTATGGCACGACGAATAACAAACTCACCTTCACCACGGCGCCCGGGCTCTCCAACGGCCTGCTGGCGCGCGTCCTGACCGATGGGACAGAGTTCGCCACCTACAGCGCGACGACCGGTATCTCGACCTTCACCGGCTACTCTGCCGCGACGAACATCCTGAGCGTCGGTGCGAACCAGACCTATCATGCGACCGACACGACTTCCAATTCGCTGAGCGGCAACGCGACGGTAAATGCGCTGAAGATCAGCAGCGGTGCGGGCACCACCAAGGTGGGCGGGCTCCTCGGCGCGGCGCCGACGACGCTGACGATCACCAGCGGCGGCATCCTCGTGGATGGCACCGGGACGACTTCCACGCTGTCCGTGCCCGTGGTGGCATTCAACGGCGCTGAAGGCATCTTCCACGTCCTCTCCGGCCAGACGCTCAATGTGACCAGCGGCATGAGTGGCACCGGCGGGCTGAACAAGTCGATGGATGGCACGATGAACCTGAACGCGCAGCAGTTCATCAGCAACAACACCTATGTGAACGGCGGCACACTGAACCTGATGCCGGGAGCGACCAATACGCTGCTGTTCAACAACGGCCTCGGGATCAACAGCGGAGCCACCGTCGATCTGAAAAACGGTGTCCAGTTCATCGGCAGCCTGTTCAGCAACAATGGCGGCGGCAACACCGATCTGGGTGGCGGCATCCTCACCAACAGCGGCGCCGAGGCGACACTCGTCACGAACAGCAACTCGAGCTTCAACGGTCAGATCACCGGCACCATCTTCCTGAATAAGACCGGCACTGGCGGGCTTAGTTTGCAGAATGCCAACCCCTTCACCGGTGCGGTGTTGATCAATGGCGGAACGCTGACGCTGCAGGATCTCGGCACCATGCCGAATGTGACCTCCTTCGACATTCGGCGCGCCAGCCTGACCGTGACCAATGGCAACCTCTACAATCTGACGGATCGAGTCAACGACGCCGCTCCGATCACGCTGTATGGCGGTAACATCACCCTCAATGGCCGGCAGCAGGACGATTCATCCGAAACGGTGGGATCCGTGCTGTTGATCGATGGCCACAACACCATTTACGCGAGCCCTGGTGGCACTGGCGTGAATACCGGAAATCTCACGCTTGGTGGCCTGAGTCGTTCCGTTGGATCGACGGGGACGCTCCGGATGAACTCGCTCGGCAACATCGGCCTGCTCAACAATGGCGCCCATATCTATGTTCAGGGTGGCGTTTCGTTGACGAATCACATCATCGGACCGTGGGCGATCGTTGATCGCGAATTCGCGACGTATGATGATACCTACGGTGTCAGCGCACTTGGCCAGGTGGGTGTGGCGGGTTACGACGGGCGGGGCTTGAATAGTAATCCGCTCGCGACCGATAACGTCCGTTTTACCGCGTCTGGGACGACGCTGTTGCTGAATGATACGACCGTCGGCACGCTGAACTTCGGCCAGCAGGGTGCGGCGACCACGCTCGATCTCAATGGCAAGACGCTGACTATCCAAGGGGGGGGGCTGCTCTTCGGTCAAGGCACGGATAATGTGAACTTCGCGATCACCAACGGTAACCTGACCGGTCCGTCCGGCGGCGGCGATCTCTACATCACCCACGCCAACTTCTCCGGCACAAACCGCACGGTGTCCATTGACGCCTCCATCACGGACAACGCCGGTCCGGTCCGCATCATCAAAACCTCGGGCGATGGTGGCGCGAGCGTGATGACATGGAATGGCACCAACACCTACACTGGTGGCACGGTCGTCAATCAAGGCACGCTGGTCCTCGGCGCCGCTGGCCAGTTGGGCACGGGCGGTCTGACGGTGACCGCGAGCACCTTCACGCAGACGGCGGGTGGTGTCATTCCGGCCCAGCTTCTTACCCTGAACGGCGGCGGCACCGTGAACCTGGCCAATCAGGCGAATACGCTGACCGGACTTGCTTTCAACGCGGATGGCGGCGGTTCTCCGACCTTGAATGCCAACGGCACGCTCACGCTGACCGGAGGCATCACGTCCACTCCGACCTCCGCTGGTGCGGTGGCGATCGTTGCCAATGGCACCTTGGATCTGAACGGTGCGAATAATTATTCGATCAACGTGGAGCCAACGATCGTGAACGGCAAAGATGTTGCCCCATGGCAATCGGGCCTGACGATCAATGCCACGATCCAGAACGGTGGCATCGTGAAGACGGGTGGGGGCGTGTTGCAGCTTGGCGGGGTCAATACGTTCGATGGTGGAGTCACCATCAGCGCGGGCGGGCTCGCCCTCGCGTCCGACAGCACGCCGAGCCTGGCGCCTGGACCGGTCGTCAACGGGCCGGTCGGCACCGGAACCCTGACCATGGCGAATAACACGTCGCTCGTGGCGATCTCGGCCGCGCGCACGATCTTGAACGACGTGGTCTTCCTCGACGACGGGTTCGGCACCGGTAACAACGTGTTCAACGGCACGTTCAACATGACCTTCAACGGCGTGACGACCCTGCCGCATATCTGGAATGCCAAGGTCACCGCGCCGCAGGTTACTGTGACGATCGCGGATGCGACGCCGTCGCTGTCGATCGACGTCATTAACAAGTCCGGTCTCGGCATCCTCCAGGTGGGCAACTACGCGGGCACCATCAACGTGGACGGTGGTCTGTTGCTGACCGGAGACGGAAATAACTTCGGCACGTCAGAGTTGGTCCCCACGGGCGGCGACATCGTGATCACCGATGACACGTCGATCACCGTCAATCACTCGGGTGGCGCGCCAAATGCCCGCAATAAGACGCTGCAGAAGGCGAATCTGACTATCCCGGCGAACATCATGAGCGTGTCGAACCAGAGCGGTTACGGCCTCGACTTCACTGGGACCACGACGATGACGGGCGCCGCGCACTTTGCCGTGACGCTGCCGACCGCGTCCAATGTGGTGCAAGGTCTGATTCTCTCCGGCGTGGTGTCTGGTGCATTCGATCTGACCAAGTCCGGTCAGGGCACGCTCGTGCTGAGCAACTCCGGCAACACCTTCGGCGGAGCTGGCAAGACGATCGACATTCTCAACGGCGTCCTGTCGATTTCCTCGGATGGAGCGCTCGGCGATGCGGCGAATACCGTGACGCTGGATATCGATGCGAATAGCGGGGTGGGCCTCCGTGGGACGGAAACGTTCAGTCTCGCGCACACGATCATCCTGAACCAGCCGAACAACGCGATCGAAGTCGTGCAGGGCAAGACTCTCACGCTGTCGTCGGCATTCTCGGTGCCGACGGCGACGAATACGCTGTTCAAGAACGACAGCGGCGTGCTCGAACTCGCAGCAGACAACACCGGCTGGACCGGCGGTATCACGATCAACGGTGGCGCCGTTCTCGTCTCGAACGCGAATGGGGCGGGCAGTGGCACGATCACGATCTCGCCGACCACCAGCGCGACTGGCGCCGCCCTGCAACTCGGGGGCGGAATTACCTTCGCCAACCCGGTCAACCTCCAGGGTAACAACAACCAGTCCACCGGTGGGTTAAATTTCGGCGGACAGCTCGAAAGCGTGAGCGGCGCGAATACCGTGACCGGTCAGTTGCGCATGGACTTCGACGCCGCGATTGGCGCGGATCTGGGCGCTTCGCTCGATATCAACGGCGGGATCAACAACCCGACCACCACGGGTCGTGCGCTGGTCTTCACCGGCGCCGGCACGATCAACCTCAACAGCGACATCACCTCTTCCACCGCCACCGCGAACCAGTATTTCGCGATCCGGAAGTTTGGTTCGGGTGCGTTGAACGTCACCACGCCGCTCTCGATCATCCCGACCGATTCGAGCACGGGCATCCAGATCTTCGGTGGCACGCTGTCGATCAATGGCGGCGGCAAGCTCGCTGGCGGCACGATTACGGCGCAGGTGTTTTCGGGCGCGACGCTGACGCTGGATAACTCCATCACCAACCTCAGCGGGCGCCTTGGCACTCGTCCGGTGACGGTGCAGGGTGGCACGTTCAACTTCATCGGCAACGCGGCGAACTCCACTGAAACGGCCGGAGTGCTCAGCTTCTCGCGGCCGGGTGGATTCTTCACCACCAACCCGAACGGCGGCAATAGCGTGATCACCTTCACCAGTCTCACGCAGAACGGGGATACGGCGTTCGACTTCTCGGGCGTCGGTCTCGGCACCGCCAGCAACAAGATCGTCTTCAGCACGGCGCCGACTCTGGTGCCCGCTTCGACCGGTATTCTTGCCCGCGGGACCGTGAACGGCACCGACTTCGCCACCTATGGTGCGAATGGCGTGGCTGCGTTTGCGAACTATAATGCGACCTCGGGCTCCGACATCAATGCCGCCGCCGCGACGGATACCGTCGAAGTGAACGGGGGCATGTCCACGACGAGCATTACCGCAAGCAAGACGATCAATGCGGTCAAGATCAACGGCTCGGGCCTGGTGATCGGCGGTTCGCCGTTGAACACCCTCACGCTGACCAGTGGCGGCATCCTCGCGACCGGCGGAGCGAACACGATCAGCGTCCCCGTGCTTGCGGTGGGTGGCACGCAGGAAGTTTTCCATATCGCCAGTGGCGCCGCGCTCGAAATCACGAGCGCCCTGACCGGCACCGGCGGATGGGTGAAGGATGGGGCCGGCACGCTCACGCTGACGGGGCCTGCCACGCCGATCGCCAACGCGACGGCGAACACGCTTACCGGAAACATGACCGTCGCGAACGGCAAGGTTGTCCTGAATGGCGGGAACAATACGCTCGCGGTGAATCAGTTCATGATCCTGGGTCCGGGCGGCACGCTGGACCTGAACGGCAACTCGCAACTCATTCGCGGATTGCTCACCGATGGTTCGTATGAAGGCTTTGGGGGTGTCATCACTGGCGGAACGAATGCGGGCAGCACGCTTGTGATCAACAACGATAACACGGGGCGGAGCTACTCGGGCACTTTCACCGGGGCGATGAGCCTCATGCGCACGGGGGACAACACGCTGAGCTTGTTCGCGAACAGCGATTACACCGGGCACACGGCCATCAGCGGCGGCACCACGATCTTGCGCGATGGGGCGCGCCTCTCCGGCACGTCCGATATCAAGATCGCCTACGCGGCCCTGAGCATCGATAACAATGGCAGTGTGAAGGATATGGCGGACCGCGTCAACGACACGGCACCGATCAGCCTCTTCGGCGGCACCCTCTCGTTTACGGGCCGGGCCCAGACCGCTTCCACCGAAACCGTGGGCGCAGTGTCCTTGCTCCAAGGCAACTCTTTCATCAACTCGGCCGTCGGTGGCACGGGAGTAAACTCAGCGGACCTGACGCTGGCAGCACTGAATCGCACGGTCGGCGGCGGCACCGTCAACTTCACCGCATCGAATGGCGGCGGACAGATCGGCAGCAATGCGCGCGTTCTGATTTCGACCATCAATGGGAATTCCACGGCGACGGTCGGCGGAGGACTCACGAATAACATCATCGGTGGCTGGGCCATCATCAACACAAGCGACTTCGCGACCTATATCCCGGGCCTTGGAGTGGCCCAAATGGGCGCGGCGGGCGCTCCGCAGTATTCGAATCTCACCTCCGTTCCGAGCACGTTGAACGCCGGCACGGCGACGAGCAACATCAGCATCAATAACGCCGTCACCGGGAATATCCTTCCCGTGAGCGATGACCTCACCCTGAACAGTCTGCGTCTGGGCAATGTGACGGGCCAGACGGTGGACATCGCGGCTGGTAAGACGCTGACTCTGGTCAGCGGTGGGTTGCTCTTCTTCAGCAATCAGGTTCACAAAATCGGCAACGTAGCGAATCAGGGCGCCCTCACTTCGGGTGGGCCCGAGCTTTTCATTTACACGCAGGGCTCCGCCAACGAGGTCATCAACAGCGCTGTCACCGGCAGTGGAGTGATGCTGGTGAAGAGCGGGTCGGGACAGGTTACCCTCAATGGCACGAATACTTACGATGGCGGCACGACGGTCAATCAGGGCACGCTGACGGTGGGTGCCACCAGCAACATCCCGCTGGCAGCCGATCCTGCCAAGGGTCTGGTGCTCAACGGTTCGACGCTGACGCTCGGCGCGGCTGGATTGATCAATCCGGGCAACATCGTCACCATCAATGGCAACTCGACGCTGAACCTGCCTGGCGACAACACGCTGGCGGGGCTGATCTTCCACGATGAAGGCGGTGGCAGCGGCGCCTCGCAGGTGGTTTCGAACTTCGGCACGCTGACGCTGAACGGCGACATCGTCTCGACGAGTTCGAATCCAGGCTCGACTCCCACGGTCGTGGGGCGGCTCGACTTCGGCTCGACGATGCGCAACGTCGATGTGTCGCAGAAGAGCTTCAACGGCCAGGAAGTAGCGGCGCTGCTCTCCGACTTCACCCTGCAAGGCGTCGTTGGGTCCTCAGGCGGTTTCACGAAGACCGGCGATGGCGTGCTGCTCATCGGCGCGCAGCAGATCTATACCGGCCCGACCGTCGTTGCCCAGGGGCGCATGCAGATTGGCGCGGTGAACGGCGGATCGCGTTTCTCGGCTTACACGTTGAATAACGGCACCGTCCTCGCCATCGACGGCGTCAGCGCGACGTTTGGTTCGCTGGCGGGTTCCGGTTCGATGGTCAATATCTCAGCCTCGACGACAGCGCAGACGCTGACGGTGGGCTTCGATGGGACCGATACGGTCTTCTCGGGAGCCTTCCGCCGCTTTAGCGATGCGACGCCGAATACGCTGAACCTGGCGAAGATCGGCACCGGCACGCTGACGCTGACGGGCGATTCCGCGAACAGCACCTCGGGCGGGGTCCTCACTGTGAACCGCGGCGTGGTGGCTTACAAGGACGCCGGCAAGAGCAACTTCATCACCTCGGCAGTGCAGGTGAACGAAGGCGGCACGCTCCGTCTCGACAACACCGGGACGGCAGACGTGGCCAACCGCCTTAACGGCGGAGCTGTCGCGCTGAACGGCGGCGCCTTCGAGTATCTCGGCGCGGATGCGTCGAGCTCGACCGAAACCGCCGGTGTGCTGACGCTTGGGCCGAGCAGCTCGACGTTGACGCTCACGGCCGGCGGTTCCGGCGGCACTGCCGTCGTGACCTTCGCAAGCCTTTCGCAGCAGGGCGGCAGCACGGCGCGGGTGAGCGGCACCAATCTTGGCACGGACACGATTCTACGCTTCACCACCGCGCCGGGGCTTTCCAATGGCATCCTGCCGCGCATCCTGATCGGCAACGACTTCGCTACCTACAACGCGACGAACGGTGTCATCGCCTATACCGGCTACGTGACCCCCACGGATATCAACACTGCGGCCAGCACGGCGACGATCAAGGTGGACGCGACCACGACCGGGCGGACGCTCAACACCGCGCGCACGATCAACGCACTCGATATCATCGACGACGACGTGACCATCACGGCGTTCACTGGACTGCTGCCGACACAGGGTTGGACGATCAGCAGCGGCGGTGTGCTGGTGAATGGCAACAACGCCACGATCAACACCCCGGTGCTCGCCTTTGGCGGCGCGGAAGGTATCTTCCGGGTGAACGGCACCGCGCTCAACATCCAGGGCAGCATCACGGGAACAGCCGGCTTCACGAAGGCTGGTTCGGGCAGCCTGACGCTCTCCGGGCGGCAATCCTACACGGGCCAGACGGCGCTGAATGCCGGCACCATGACGCTCGACGGTGGTCGTAATACGATTCTCGCGGCGCCCACGCTCACCGTGAATGCGGGCAACCTCCAGGTGAACCTCGGCACGCTCGATCTCAACGGCAACGATCAGATTGTTGGCGCGCTCCTCAACAGCAACACGCTGGCATTTGCCGGCGGGATCATCACCAACTCGAGCTCGACCCCGGCGGTCCTCAGCAGCGCGACGGGCACCAGCACGATCTTCAGTGGCAATCTCACGGGGAATCTCGCGTTCACCAAGTCGGGCGGTGGCAATATCACCTTCCCGGATGTGCAGTCCTACACGGGTGAGACGATCATCCGTGGTGGCGCCTTCATCCTGCAGGACAAAGGCGCCCTCTCGGCGACCAGTGCGATCACGGTCAATTACGCCACGCTGAATCCGAACAACTCGAACCTGACGACGCTGGCCGATCTCAACCCAATCCGTATTCCGGCAGGGGCGCCTCTCACATTGAATGGCGGCTCCCTGACGCTCACGGGTGGCGGCTCCATCGACACGACGCTTACGGTCAACACGTTGAACGTCGTCAACGGCCAGGCGAACATCAACGTTCAGCCTTACATCAACGAGGGTAGCACGGCGTTGATCACGATCGGAAACCTGACGCGCACGGCGGCGACTCGCAGCACCCTCAACTTCGTTGGCTACACGACCAACAACTCGGCTGGCACCTCCTCGCTGGGCGGCCAAGGCAACATCGCCAACGGCAACATCATCCTCAACCAGATCGATGGCGCCGCGGGCCCGGTGAGCTACGTCATGGCTGCGACGACGACCGCGAACAACTCGACGGTGACGGTGGCTTCGACGACTAGTCTGGCGGTGGGAATGGCGGTGACTGGTGCCAACTTCCCGGCTGGAGCGACGATCGCTCAGATCCTGAGCCCCACGCAATTCCGGTTGGTTTCCGGCACCGGTGTGGTGGCGGGCACCAATGTGACCGCCAACCTGAACAGCGGCCTGACCAATAACCTGATCGGGGGCTGGGCAGTGGCCGACGGCAACACCTTTGCGACCTACGTCACGGGCGCAGGTGTTTCGGTGATGGGGCAGACGACGCAAGGGATCGTCGCGCCGAACTTCGATGGCTCCAATATCTCGGCCACCACCACGGCCACGCAGAACATCAACGATGCCGGCACGGCGCGCACCATTACGGGGGCGCACGTGGCCAATTCGTGGCGCTCGTCCAGCAGCACAGCGACGACCTTCACGCTGTCCACGGCCTCGTCTCTCTCCCTCGGGGTCGGCTGGGTCACGAACGGAAACGTCGCCTTCAACCTCACCGGCACGGATTCCACTTCGACCCTTACCAGTTCGAATCCCGACCTGTATCTCTTCATCAACCAGAACACCACGTCGATCGGCGCCAACATCACCGGTAACATCTCGCTGGTGAAATCGGGCGGAGCCACGCTGCGCCTGAACAATACCACCGGCGTCGGCAGCAACACCTACACCGGTGGCACTTACGTCAATGGCGGCACGCTGAACCTGAGCGGCGCTGCGGGCACGGTGATGATCCCGGGCGATCTCACGATCAACAATTCCACGGTGTCCATGAGCACCAACGCCGGCCAGATCGCGGCGACCAGCAAGGTGACCGTCAATGGTGGCGGCAACCTCACCTTGGTAGGAACGAACACCCTGGATAGCGTGACGTTCGACAACGATGGCGGCACAGGCACCCCGACGGTGGCCGTAGCGACCTCGTTGACGCTGACCGCGGCGACCGCGATCTCCGCGGTGAACGATAACCTCAGCACGACACCCACCATTTCAGGCACGGCACTCGTCCTGAGCAATGCCAGTCCGGTGATTAACGTGGATGCGGGACTTTCGCCGAGCGGCCTCATCATCACGGCTCCTCTCGACACGAACGGCGGCGGGGTAATCACGAAGACGGGTAACGGTTCGCTCATCCTCAACGGCGGCACGGCACACCCGTTGACGGGTGGTCTGAATGTCAATGGCGGCACGCTCGTGTTCGACGATACCGCAGGCACGAACCCCTACGGCACCGGCACGATCACGCTCGGCGATGGAGTCGCTATCCGCGCCGGCACCGCTGCGCGCACCGTTCCGAATGCGATCTCCGTTGTTGGTAATCTGACCTTCGGCACGCTCGCGACCGAAAATGCGACCGCCAACGGCACGAATAACCTCACCCTGAGCGGTATTACCACGCTCGGAACCGGGGCGCATGCCATCACGGTCAACGGTCTGCTGATGACGGCCACGATCACCGGCCAGTTGACGGGCGGCACCGATCTGACGGTCAACGGCCCGGGCACGCTCGTGCTGTCGAACAACACGAACGACTACGGCGGTGACACCATCGTCTCGAGCGGCGTTATCCGCACCGGCAGTGCGACCCCGATTCCGGCGGCCAGCTTGCTGACGATCGACGCGGCTGGCTTCCTCGACGCGGCGAACAATCCATTCATCACGAAACTTGCCGGCACGGGAACCATCGGTAACTCCGCCACATCCACCCTTTCCGTCGGTGGCAGCAGCGCGGTGGATATCACCACCAACCAGGACAACACGTTCGCGGGGGTGATCGGCAATACCGTTGGCCTGCAAAAGGTCGGGATCGGCACGCTGACGTTGACGGGTAGCAACATTTACTCCGGCACGACGACCGTCGCCGCCGGCACCCTGCTGGGCGGAGCGACGAACACGTTCTCGCGCAATAGCACGGTCGTGATTGGCAATGCCGCGACGAGCAACAATGCGGTGGTGGCTACCTTTAACACGGGTGCCTTTGATCAGACCATCGGCGGCCTGAGTGCTGCGACGGAGGGCGCTGGAGGCTCCGGCCTCCTGGTGGTTCCGACGGGCTCGACTCTGACGGTAGTGGGGAATGTGACACTCGGTGCGACAACCGGGGTGTTGTCCAACACGACCCTGAATTCGTCCGGTGGCGGCACGCTGGCGGTCACGAACAACGCAGCGGGTGCGACCTTCCGTGTCGGTGGTTCGAATGCGGCAGGCAACCTGACCACGGTGGACCTGAGCAACCTCGGTGCGCTGAACGTCAGCCTGAACACCACCGACGGTGTGTTCCGCGTCAACTCGACCAGCGGCACGAATATCGCGAACGTCTATTCGATGCTGACCTTGGCGACGGATAACCTGATCGTCGCGAAGACTCTCGCGGTGGGCGATGCGGGCCAATACGGAGGCTCGGCGAATCAGGTCAACCAACTCAAGCTGGGCTCCGGGACCAACGTGTTCCAAGTGGACAACGTCAATATCGGCACGGGCAATCGTGACTTCGGTTCGCTAACCTTCAATGGGGTCACGGGCACGCTAAAGATTCGCGCTGCGGATGGGATCGGCCGGGCGACGTTCAATCTGGGCACCACCGGTGGTGTGACCGGCGTGGGCACGAGCGCCGGGGATCTGAACACCTTCGATGTGACCGGGCATAACGCTGACCTCTTGTTTGGAGCGGTATCCATCGGCACTCAGGCGACGCGCGGCGATACGTTGACGAACGTCTTCTCCTTCGACACCGGGACGCTCGACATGCTGAACCTCACGATGTCCGTGAAAACCGGCACTCCGCTGGCGGGTAATCACGTGGTGAACAGCACCGTCAACATTGGGGGCGGTATCGTGAGCATCGCCGAAGGCATTCTGCAGATGGGCCAGGCGGGAACCTCAGCTTCCGGCAATGTCGCGAATGCGACGATCAATGTGACCGGCGGCATGGTGACCATCGGGGAGACCGGGGGCACTTCCGTGACCATGGCTTCGACTGTCACTGGCACGACCGCGGCGGCGACCTTGAACCTGACGGGTGGCGCGACCACCTTGGCGGGCGATATCGTGCGCGTCGGCGGTGCCGGCACGGCGACGGCCACGGTGACCCTCAACGGCGGCCTGCTGGACATGGGTGGAAACGACATCGGCACCAGCGGCAGCCCGGTGACCTTCCAGGCGCAGTCCGGCACGCTGCAAAACCTCGGCGAACTGAATGGTGGCGCCGATCTCGTCAAGACGACCCCGGCGGTGCTGGTCATTGCGGGCGCGAATAGCTACACTGGTAAAACCATTGTGTCGGACGGCACCTTGCGGCTTGGTTCGGTCACGGCGTTGGGGCTCGGCACGCGGCTGGAGATCAACGACGGTGGCACGTTCGACTTGAATGGTTTCAACCAGACCGTCGGTAATCTGGCATCCACGACTCTCACGGGCAGCACGGCCATCATCCGCAACAGCGCTGCGCTGGCGACGCTGACCTTGGGCGGAAACGGCAGCTCGATGACCTATGGTGGCTTGATCATTGAGGCGGTCGCCATCGACAAACAGGGCGCCGGTTCGCTCACGTTGAACAACGCCGGAAGCACGTTTACCGGCGGCGTCACGGTGAGTGCGGGTTCACTCGTCATCGGAGCGAACAGCGATAGCGGTCCGCTCACTCAGGGCCCGCTGGGCACTGGAGCGCTGACCTTGGCGGACGGCGTCACGATTCAAGGGGCCACGGGCGGTTCGGGTTGGACCATTGCGAACGATGTCGTCGTCAACGGCAACGCGATCTTTGGAGGCACGAGCAGTGCCGAAAACCTGACGCTCGCGGGCGCTGTCACTCTTGGTGGTGACCGCACCCTTACGGTGACGGATAGCGCGGTGACGACGACCTTGAGCGGCGCCGTCGGTGGCGCTGGTGGCTTCACCAAAGCTGGTGCGGGCACGCTGGTCCTGAACGGCGCCAGCGCAAATACTTACGCCGGGGTGACCACCGTCTCCTCGGGCGTGCTGGCCCTGAGCAAGACACCGGGGGTTAACGCAATCGTTGGAGACGGATTGGGCAGCCATGTCACTCCGGACGTGGTGATCGGCGGAGGAACGCTGATCCTGCAGGCCAATCACCAGTTGGATGATTCGGTTTCCATCCTGATCAACTCAGGGGTCTTCAATGCGAACGGAAAGACGGAAACTCTCTTCTACCTCGTCAATGCGGGCGGCACCTATCTGTCGCCGCGCGGAAGTGCCATTACCATCACCGATCCGGAATGGTCGGCCGGCACGACCGATATCTTCGGCACCGAAGTGTATGGAAATCTCGTCATCCGTGGTGGCACGAACACCATCCATGGCGATGAAGGCACGGCCCTCGGCGCCGGGAGTGTGACGGTCGGCGCGACCGGGTTGGAATTCGCTGGAGACAACAGCCCGGTGGTGACGGTCAGCGGCGATCACACGACGCCGGCGGCGCTCATCCTCAATGGCGATGTGAGCTTCACCGGCGCAGCCGGCACCGCCTCGATCAATAGCGGCCCGGCGCTGCTCTCCGATGGCACAACGGTGGACCCCGATCAGACCGGCGTGTTGCTGGGACGTCTCGACCTCGGCTCATCGAGCCGCACGTTCAATATCGCCGACGGCTCCGCGGCCGTGGATATGAATATCGGGACGGTGATCACCGGCAGCGGCACCGCTGGCCTGATCAAGACCGGAGCCGGCACGCTGGTGCTCGGCGCGGCGAATACGTTCAGCGGCACGGTGGCCGTCAATGGCGGCACGCTGAGCGTGAACGCCAGCAATAAGCTCGGTGACGGCTCGGCGACTAATACGATCTCGTTCAACGGAGGCACGCTCCAGGTGACGACTTCCCTGAGCCTCGGTGCGAATCGCAGTGTGGCGGTGAACGCCGGTGGCGGCACGCTCCAGGTCGGCGGCAGCGATACGCTGACCGTGGACGCTCCGATCTCGGGCTCGGGCAAGTTGACCAAGACCGATGCGGGCACGCTCATCCCGTCGGCCGACAACAGCGGCTTCAGCGGCGAGTTTGCCATTCAGGGCGGCACGGTGGAAATCGGTGCCAGCAACAACCTGGGTGATGCCAGCGCCACGAATACGCTGTCGATTGACAACGGCACGCTGCGCAGCACCGGCGCCTCGGTGGATCTGATGAGCAACCGCTCGGTCGTCATCGGGAATGGTGGCGGCACCTTCGAGGTGGGAGGCTCCAACAATCTCACCGTCTCGGGCTCGATGAGCGGCAGTGGTGCGCTCACGAAGGTGGGCACCGGCACTCTCGCGCTCGGTGGAGACAACACCAGCGGCAGCGGCTTCACCGGCGCGATTGTGATCAACGGCGGCACGGTCGCCGTGGGCGACAGCAAGAACCTCGGCACTTCGGCTACGACCAGCACCCTTACGCTGGACAGCGGCACCCTGCACATCACCGGCGTGGCCGTTGACACCGGCAGTCGTCCTGTGGCGGTGCTCGGCGGTGGTGGCACGTTCGACGTGGATAACAGCGACAGCCTCGCAGTGGCTGGTTCCGTCAGCGGTAATGGCTCGCTCACCAAGGCGGGCGCCGGCACGCTCGTCCTCAGCGGCGACAACAGCAGTGGTGCGGGCTTCAACGGTCCGGTCGTCATCAATGGTGGCACGGTCGAAATCAGCGCCAGCAACAATCTCGGCAGCGGGATTGCGACGAACACGCTGTCGATCGACAACGGCACGCTGCGCAGCACCGGCGCTTCGGTAGATCTGACGAGTAATCGTTCGGTCGCTGTCGGAAATGGTGGCGCGACCCTGGCCGCCACGGGCAGCAACACGTTGACGGTTTCCGGGGCAATCAGCGGCAATGGTGTCCTGCGAAAGGCCGATACCGGCACAGTGCAATTGAGCGCCGATAACTCGGCGTTCACCGGCGGAATTGAAATTACCGGCGGCACGTTGTCGGTCGGCGCCGCGAATCATCTCGGCAATACCTCGGGTGTGACGTTCAACGGCAGCGGGGCAACCTTGGCGGTGAGCAATTCGTTCGCCACCGATCGCAACCTGACCTTCGCCCTCGCTGGGGCCATCGACGTTGCCTCGGGCCAGACCCTGACTCATACGGGTGCTCTCGGTGGTGCCGCAGGCTTCGCGAAGACGGGCGCTGGCACGCTGCTCGTCAACAGCGACAACAGCGCCTACCCGAGCCCGGTCGCCCTCCACGCCGGCACCTTCGGTGGCAGCGGTGCGGTCGGCGGCGACGTCTCGGCCGACGGTTCGGCGGTGGTGGCGCCAGGCACCACCGGCATCGGCGAATTCAGCATGAACACGCTGACGTTGAACACCGGCACCACGCTCCAACTCGAGCTGGATCTCAGCCAGCCCAACGCGGTGGCGGGGGCTGACGTGATTCACCTGACCAGCGGTGGCAGCGGGGTGAAGCTGACGCTGAGCGGCACGCCGACTTTGTCGATCAGCACACTGGGCCTGCCCGGGACCCTCAACGTCGGTGATCACTGGACCATCGCTACCTATAGCGCGACGGGCACATGGAGCGGCGTCTTCTCTGCCCCTGGCTTCGGTTACGCGCTCGCCGATTACAACGGTGTGCCGGAAGAGGCGGTTTCATTCGAGATCGCCAGCGGCATCCGTGTGGCAGTCGATTACGACTTCGCCGGAGCGACGCCGGAAGTGGCGCTGGTGGTGGTGCCCGAACCGGGCGCCCTCTCCTCGCTGGCTGGTGCCGCGGGCATGCTGCTGGGTCTCCAGCGCTTCCGCCGCCGCGCGAAAACCAAATAAGCGTGCACTCGATCGGAAGGAGCTGGCGCTTTGCATCCACGAAAATGTCGGTCATGGTCCGGCATGACTTTTTTGGATGCGTTCCGCGGACAGCCTCGATGGGCCGTGCTGGCCGAGATGCTGGCGCTGTCGCTGGCGATCGGCTGGACGGACTTTTCGAGCGGATGGGAGCTCAGCCTGTTTGTTATCTACGCGCTTCCGATTCTCGTGGTCGTCTGGTTGGTCGATCGCGCCTACGGCGTGGTTTTTGCCATCTTTGGCGCGTTGATCTGGTGGACCGCCAACCGGAATGAACACCCTTACCAGACTGCCTGGGGCTACTATGTGGCAACGTTCAGCCGGCTGGTTTACTTCCTCTTCGTCGCGGTCGGAGGGGCGGCTTTGAAAGCCAATCGCGACGCGGACCGCAGCCGGATCGCCGCCCTTGAGCGGGAACGGCAGCTCGAGCAGGAAATCGTGCGTGTCAGTGAAAGGGAGCAGCAGCGGATCGGGCGCGACCTGCACGATGGACTCTGCCAATACCTCGCGGCCGTCGCTTTGGCTACCAAATCGCTGGCGGACGATCTCACTAAAGCCGAGGCCCCCCATGCTGAAGAAGCTCGGGAAATCGAAGACTTGCTCCGCGAAGCGGTCAACCAATCCCGCAGCCTCGCACGAGGCATTTTCCCGGTGAGATTAGATGGATCCGGTTTGGCCCTCGCTCTCGATGAGATGGCTGCCACGACCAGACACTTGACTTCGATCAACATCCGTTTTGAAGAAACCGGCAACACCCAGATTCCCGACTCCGATATCGGCATCCAGCTTTACCGCATCGCGCAGGAAGCGTTGAGCAACGCCATGAAACATAGCGAAGCGAGTCGAATCGTCATTTCCCTACACCGCGAGGATGGTGAACTGCGTCTCGTCGTTTCCGATAATGGCAAAGGATTTTCGCATCCTCCCGCCGACAGCACCGGACTCGGTCTGGGCACGATGAAGTATCGTGCCCACGCCATTGGCGCTCGCCTCGAAATCGCGCCCGGCCCGGAGCGCGGAACCCGTGTCGTGTGCCGCGCTCCCATCGATCGATTTAACTCCTCTGAAACCCATGACTGACCTGCAAGACCCTCCCAAGAGCAAGGTCCTCCTCGTCGAGGATCATCCCATGTTTCGCGAGCGCCTCGCGCTCCTCATTAACAAAGAACTCGGTATGACGGTATGTGGTGAGACGGACAATATCCGCGAAGCGATGGAGATCATCAATGCCACGAAGCCTGATGTAGCGATCGTTGATATTACACTCCGCGGATCGAGCGGGCTCGAACTCATCAAGGACATCAAGGCGCAGGAAATCGAATTGCCAGTGTTGGTTCTCTCGATGCACGAAGAGGACCTCTACGCCGAGCGCGTGCTGCATGCCGGCGCCCGGGGTTACATCTCGAAGAGCGAAGCGGCGTCGGAGGTAATCCAGGCCATCCAGAAAGTGCTCTCTGGTGATGTCTATGTGAGCAGCCGGGTGAATGCCCGCATCCTCCAGCGCATTGGGAAAATCGGGGGACGCGCGGAAAAGACGACGATGGAGTTGCTCTCCGATCGTGAGCTGGAGGTTTTCCAACTGGCAGGCCGTGGCTTGAACAGCCGCGAAATCGCCAAGGAGCTTAACCTCAGCGAAGGCACCATCGATAGCTACCGCTTCCGCATCCGGCAAAAGCTGAACTTTACCAGTGCGGCGGATTTCTATCGGAAGGCAGCGCAGTGGGTCGCGGAGCAGGGCTTGTAAAGGGCGCTCCCATTTGTTTCCGCAAAGCGCGGGCTTGTGGTGGGGCAGGAGACGCGAGTGAATGCGCGTCCCATGCCGAATTCCTTCGCCCAGCTTCATGTCGTGGAACCGTCCGCGACGGCTCGGCGCTTGTTGTGGCATGTGCTCTCCGTCGGGCGTGTCATGCTTGATGAAACCGATCACCATGAGGGTTTCGATAAACCCGGCGCGCATCTTTTCTGGGTCGCATCCGGTGCGGGTGAAATGATTCACGCTGGGGCTTGCCATGCTCTGGTGCCCGGAAAGGAATGCTGGCTGGTGGATTTGCGGCGCCCCCGAACCTATCACCCCCGAGATGGTGAAAAACTCGTGACCGCGGGTTTTCGCTTCGGCGGGATCAATCTCGCGGCGTGGCAGGAGATGCTGGGGCCTTCACCGGTCTTCGCGTTCGACACGCGTGCGGATCTGCTGGTGGTGCAGCGGGCGCAGCGAGAATTGCGCCGGCTGGTGATACGGCGGCCGGCGGGTTACGAATGGCGCGCGCACGAACTCGTGCAGCAGGTGCTCGGACGCCTGCTGGCGCAACGGGATCTTCTTGCCGCGCCGGTGCCAACGCCCGCGCCGGTTCGCCGCGTGCTCGACGCGGTCCTGGCCGAGCCAACTCGTGATTGGCGCGTGCGCGAACTCGCGGCCATCGCGGGCGCCAGTTACTCGGCGCTGCGAGCGCTTTTCAAGGCCACACAGCACGAGAGCATCCACGAATTCCTCCAGCGCATGCGGCTCGATCAGGCACGCATGCTCCTCGGTGATCCGCGTCTGGCCATCAAGGACGTGGCGCAGTGCCTGAATTTTTCGAGCGAGTTTTATTTCAGCCATTTTTTCCGCGAAGCGAGCGGAATGAGCCCGAGTCAGTTTCGGCGGCAGCTTGGCGAGTAACGCGCTGGCATTTTTCGCAAACCGTTTGGCGATTTTTCCATGCCCAGACGGGAGATCGCGCGGCACCATCGAGCCATGTTTTCCGCCCCGCCCCCCAGACTCGTCGGCCTCGTCGGCCTTGGGCTCATGGGCGCTGCCATCACTGCTCGTTTGCGTGCCGCCGGATTTGAAGTGCTCGGCTGGGATGTATCGGTGGAAAGGCGGGGGGCGCACGACTGGTGTGCCGCCGATGCCGGGGAGGTTTTCGCTCGCTGTGACCGGGTGTTGTTGAGCCTGCCTCATCTCGGCGTCTCTGGAGAGGTGATCGATTCCGTCGCGGTGAGACCGGGGCAAATCGTGATCGATACGACCACCGGCGAACCGGCTCAGGCGGTTGAATTGGCCGGCCGGTTGAAATCCTTCGGTGCCACTTATATCGATGCCGCCGTCTCTGGCAGCAGCGCTCAGCTTCGCGCCGGGGAAGCAGTCGTTTTGGCGGGCGGCGATTTGGAAGCGGTGGCCCGCTGCGATGATCTTTTAAGCGCACTCGCGCGGGGCACCATTCACGCCGGCGATTCCGGCAACGGCGCAAAGCTGAAGCTGGTCACGAATCTCGTGCTTGGTCTGAACCGGGCCGCGCTGGCAGAAGGGCTGACGCTGGCGCGTTCGTTTGGAATCGATCCCAAACTCGCGTTACGCGCTTTGAGCGAGGGGGCGGCCTATTCCCGGGTGATGGAAGCGAAGGGGCCCAAGATGCTCACGGGAGATTTTTCTCCTGAGGCGCGTTTGTCGCAGCATTTGAAAGACGTGCGCTTGATGCTCGCGGCCGGCGGGTGTTTGCCGCTCACCGAAACGCACCGAGTGTTGCTCGAACGAGCTGAGGCTCTGGGCTTCGGCGCGGCCGACAACAGCGCCATCATCAAGGCTTTGGAATGATCGCTCGCACCGTCTCTCTTCTCGCCGCGTTTTTTGGATTGGTGTTCGCCGGGGCACAACTGGGTCTCATGCCACTGGCGTCGCTTTCAATTTCGCGCGACCTGCTCGGGGCTGCTTATTCTGAAGGACTCGCAGGTGAGTGGTTCGGGCGATTCACCGCGGCGATGATGCTGGGTGGCGCATTTGGCGGCATCGTGCTCGGAGTCCTGGGCGATCGAATCGGGCGCGCGCGTGCGCTGGGAGCTTGCGTGTTGATTTACTCCATCTTCGGCGGGGCGGGAGCTTTCGCCGCGACGCAGGAACAACTGCTGGTGTTGCGATTCCTCGCGGGACTCGGTGTCGGCGGCACGTGGCCCAATGCCGTGGCGCTCGTCGCGGAAAGCTGGCCGAATGCTTCACGTCCGATGGTGGCGGGCGTCGCGGGCACCGGGCTGAATGTGGGCATTTTCTGCGTCTCGCAGTTTGGCCGATGGAAGGGCGTCACGGCGGTGTCGTGGAGATGGTTGGTCGAACTCGGCTTCGCGCCGGTGCTGCTCGGAGTTTTTGCGCTGATCTTTGTGGCGGAGTCGCCGCGCTGGCTCGCCGTCAAGTCAGTCGCGAGTTCGCGGGAGCTATTTCGCGTGCCTCTGCTGCGTCGCACTTTGATCGGAATCGCGCTGGGGGCCATCCCACTGATTGGGGCATGGGCTGCGAGCAAGTGGATGATCCCATGGGCCGACCAGGTCGCAGGCACGACGCAGCCCGGTTATAAGGCGGTCACGCAAGGGTATTGGGCGGTGGGGGCAATTCTCGGCAGCTATTTTGGGAGCCAGTTAGCTAGTCTGCTTGGCCGTCGGCTCACCTATTTCCTCATTAGTTTTGGATCGGTGATGTTCACTTGCGGGATCTTCCTCTGGTCGCGTCCGTTGCAATCCGCCTTCCTCCCGCTCGTGTTCGCACAGGGCTTTGTGACGACGTTGTTTTTCGGCTGGCTGCCCCTTTATCTGCCTGAATTGTTTCCTACGCGAGTCCGCGCGGCGGGGGCTGGGATTGCTTATAATTTTGGCCGCTTCGCGTCGGCAGCCTGCGTGCTCGGGGCGGGCGCGCTCATGCGCTGGTCCGGCGGCGATTATGCTCGGGTCGGCGTCATCACGGGCCTGGTTTATGCGCTGGGTCTTGTGATCGTCTGGTGGGCGCCAGACACAGGCGGCAAACCTCTCGAAGACTGATCCATCCCTCCTCATGAAGCTGAATCGTCGAAAGTTCCTCGCTGCCGGTGCTGGACTGGCCGCGTTGCCACAGTCGGAAGGTCGTGCGGTGGAGCCCGCTTTGCCCTTTCGGATCGACTGCCAGAGCCATTTGTTTTCCGCGGAGATGATCGCGCTGATGGAAAGGCGCACCATCGACCCACTTGTCTACACGAGGGATGGCGTGCGTTATTTAAAAATGGGCGACTGGCTGCGGAAAATTCCGCCGCTCTACCTCGATGTGGACGCCAAGCTCGCCGCGATGGATGCGGCCGGAGTCGAACTTACGGCGCTGAGCATCAACGATCCGGGGCCGGAGTGGTTTGGTGCCGACGGAGTGGCGGTGGCGCAGATGGCGAACGATTTCGTGGCTGAGGTGGTCCGCAAAAGACCGACACGTTTCTTCGGTCTGTGCGTGCTTCCGTGGCAGAATGCAAAGGCGTCGCTGGCCGAGTTGGATCGTTGTGTGCTGAAGCTCGGCATGAAAGGCCTGCTGCTCTATACGAATCTCGCGGGCCGCTTCCCGGACGAAGCGGAGTTTCGTCCCGTGCTGGCTCGAGCGGTAGAACTCGACCTGCCCATTCTGTTGCACCCGGCCAAACCCGTTACCATCGAGCAAGTCAAAGGTTATGAGATGACGAGCACGCTGGGAAACATGTTCGATAATACCATCGCTCTGACCCGCCTGCTGATGGCGGGCGTGCTTGACGAACTGCCCAAGCTGAAACTCGTCTGCCCGCATCTGGGAGGCACGCTGCCCTACATCGTGGGCCGGCTCGATCATCAGGTGACGGTGCTCAAGCGCGGCCCGCGTAATCTGACTCGGACGCCGAGCGAATACCTCAAGCAAATCTGGATGGATGTGGTCTCGCCTCTGCCGCTCGCGATGAAATTTGCCGTCGATTTCATGGGCGTCGATCGGCTGCTTTACTCCAGCGACCACCCGTGGGTGGAACCACAACTCATCATTGACAGCCTGCGCCGGGTCGGCTTGCCGGCCGCGGACGAAGCGAAAATTTTCCGAGGCAACGCTGCGAAACTTTTCCGGTTATGAAAACCCTGCTGTGCTTCACCGTTCTGGCTACAGGCGCTCTCGCCGAGATGGTTGATCACGAGGCCGATCTCAAAGCGCTGCCGACCGCTCCACCCGGCTTCGAGGTGAAGGAGTTCGCGCGCGAACCGCTGGTGCGGCAGCCGTGCTCGATGGCCTTCGACGCGCGTGGCCGGCTCTTCGTCGGGATGGGGCCGCAGTATCGAAACCCCAAACCGGATACGCCTGGCGATAACGTCGTGATCATCGAGGATACGGACGGCGATGGCGTGGCCGACCGGACCAGGGCGTTCGCCACCGGCCTCAACGCGATTCAAGGACTCGCCTGGCATGGGCACGATCTCTGGGTCGCGAATTCGCCGGATCTGACCATCGTGCGCGACCTCGACGGTGACGACGTGGCCGACGAATACGTGCGCGTTTATACTGACCTCGGTAACATCGAGCACGCCTTGCATGGCCTGAATTGGGCTCCCGACGGAAAGCTCTACATGAGCAAGGGCAACTCGAAGGGGCTCAATCTTGCCGATCGTTACGCGCCCAAACCATTCCGCGAATTGTGGGGACTGCCTTCGCCCGCCGGAGCGCAGGATTTTCCTCCGCCGCAGACGTTCCAGGCTGGTGAGTATCGACATGCCTATCACGATCCGAAGGACGATTGGGGCCAGATGGGCGGTGTGCTTCGGTGCGACGATCTCGGGCGCAATCTGGAGATTGTCGCGCGGGGACTGCGTAATCCGTGGGATATTGCTTCCGATTCGGGATTCAACTGGCTCGGGACCGATAACGACCAGAATGAGGGAGACCGCATTTTCATGCCGTTTCTCGGCGCGCACTTTGGCTGGGGCCATGCATGGAGCGCCCACTGGACGGGTGAGGGACATCTGCCGACGGCGCCGATCAGCGGCCCGGTTTTCACCGGCTCCGGCACCGGCATCGTCTTCTACGACGCGCCCCAGTTTCCTGAGCAATTCCGGCAGGTGTTTTTCATCAACGACTGGCTGCGTAAGACCATGTTTGTGTATCGACCCCGCTGGGATGGCGCGCTGATGCAGCCGGAGGGTGGCGTATGGGAGCCATTTGTGATCGGCGGCAAATCGCTCTTCCGGCCGACCGATCTCGAAGTCGGCCCGGACGGCGCGCTCTGGTGCCTCGGATGGAGCACCGGTTACGGCAGCGAGTGGAAGGACGGCGAGATGATTAATGAAGGCCGCATTTATCGCGTGTCCTGGCAGGATGCGGTGCTGCCTCGGAGAGAGTTCACGCCGGTAACGGCGAAGGACGTCCCAGAGCTGATTGCCGACTTTAACGGCCCGCTGCCGGTCTGGCGGATCGATGCGCAGGAGGAACTGGTGCGTCGAGGTGCGAAAACGGAACTGGTCGCCGCCCTCGAAACCGGCAGGCTGACCGAGTTGCAGGAGACGTGGGCGGTTTGGACGCTGGGACGTATTGCGCCCCAGAATGAATTCCTGACGCGAAAGGCGATGGAGGAAAAGAGTTCGCTGAATCTGCGTCTGCAGTGCGTGCGCATGCTTGCGGGAGGAAGAACGCTGCCCGATTTTTTTGCGACGTTGCTCGAAAGCCCTGAGCCCCGGCTGCGCTTTGCCGCAGTGCAGGCCATTCCACACACCCGCGACTCTCAGTGGCTCGCTCCGCTGCTGGCGCTCGTCGCCAAAGAAAACGACCGGCTTGCCTTTTACTCTGCGTGGCAAGCCCTTCGTGACTGCGCGAGTGTGGCAGCGATCAAGACGATGTTGTTGGATTCGCGTGCCGGAGTGCGGCGGGCCGCTTTGCTCGCACTCACCGATACGAACGGGATCACCGAATCGGAAATTCAGCCACTCCTCGGTGATGCCGATGCGCAAACGAGCGCGCTTGCCGCGCTGTGGCTGGCCAGGCACCGCAGCAATCCGCTCATTTCATTTCAGCCGGCGGAGCCGGATTTCGAGAAAAAAGTGACGGTGAAAATCAAGGGTGCGCTCAAGCCTTCGGAATTGCGCTACACGCTCGATGGCTCACTGCCGGCGCTAACTTCGCCCTGGCCAAAAGATGGGATCGTGCTGGACAAGACGACCACGGTGAGGGCGGGTCTTTTCGTCAGCGGCATGCTCGTTGGCACGGTGGCGGAAATGACCTATCGCAAGACAGACGAGAGTTTGGCTCCGATGGTTTCTCTGCTGAGCCCCCCTGAGACGCCGACGACGGTGGAAGCCGTGCTGGCTCTGCGCGGCGATGCGGCACGCGGGGAACAACTCTTCTTCGCGCTCGGTGGCGCCGGGTGCGCGAATTGCCACCGTGTCGACACGCGCGGCACGAACTTCGGTCCGGATCTTACGGGTCTCGGAACGAGAGCCGATGCGCGGCACATCGTGCAATCGATGCTCGATCCCGGCGCGGTTATTACGGAGGGGTTCAATACCAACCTGATCGAGACAAGGGCGGGCTCCTGGTCCGGGATTTTATTGGAGGAAAGCGGCGTCGATCTTACCCTCGGGCTCCCGGACGGTAAAAGTCAGCGGATCGAAAAAGCAAAAATCGTGAGACGTGAGACGCTGCCCACGTCCGCGATGCCGCCCTTCGCGAGCCTGCTTCAGCCGCAACAATGTGCAGATGTCACGGCGTGGTTGCTGGCCGCTCCAGCGGAATTCGCGGTTGTCGAAAAACCGGATCGCCTCGTCATCACGCAAGGCGGGACGCCTGAGTTCGATCGCATTCGTGCCAACTACAACGCTGCCCTCGAACGGGTCACGGCTCCCATCACCCAGAGTTACCTGGCCGAGCTCGAGAAACAGCGCGACGCCTACGCCAGAGCTTCAAAGCTGGATGCGGCCAACGTGGTGCAGGCCGAGATCAGCAATATCAAGCAGGCCATGGTGGCGGCTCAGGCCGCCAGGAAACTGCCGCCGAAGGCACCGACTGTTTCGGAGGCGGCAACTGCGCCGCAGCTTCACTGGTTCGCCGGCAAGACGTGGCTGACCGACGCCAAGACCCGTTGGACCTTCGCCAGAAATGGCACGGGCGAAAAGATTCGCGGCAAGGATCGTATCGCAACGTTCACTTGGAAGCTCCTTCCTTCCGGAAACGTCGAACTGACCGAACGCGCCGCGCCCGAGAAACCGGCCACTGCGACCTGCGTGCAGTTCAAGACCAAATCCGAAGCATGGTTCGGCACGTCGGAGGATCAGCTCACCAATCGACTGCACGTCGAGTGAACCTGATCGTGACGCCTCTGCCAGCGGCGAACGGTGCGGGTGTGTTCGCGCTCTCCGCCAAGCGTGAAAAGAGGCGGGTCCGCAAATTTCCGCTGATCAAACGCGACCGGGAGAGTCAGTGGCGCGATCCTCCTTTTCTCAAGTGAAGCGCCTAGGGCGTGTCTTCAAAATGGAAAAAGCTGCAACATTCTGGGCGTCAGCGAGTTGATGGCGTGAATGTTATCACGAGATCGCTATCATCTATTGGACGAGCGCTGGAAGGCGCTTAAAAAATTAAGAAGGTAGAGCC
>JBGAGV010000044.1:0-27488 GCA_044226525.1 Chthoniobacteraceae bacterium
TTTCTTCCTATTCCAGTTTTTACACGCCTATGGCAATTATACGCCGGCAAAGCCAGCGCACATCCTCTTTGCGTGTGCGGTTGATCATCAGAGCTCGTATCTAACATCCTTTGACCATTTTTCAAACACTTCCTAGGCGATTTAGAGCGCTTTCGATGAAGCACGCAGCTTTGCTTTCCTTTCTTGGCCTCGCGCTGTCAGCCATTGGCGCGCAGTCCGGATTGTTCGGCGTGGTGCTCATCTGGCTTGGGTGCGACTTCTTGCTCCTTGGCATTGCTCACTTCCGCAGAGCGCATGGTCTGTTCGGTAAGCGTTCCGACGGCACCCTGCCGCTTTGGAGTTGGATTGTCTTTCTCCCACTCCTCTCGTTCAGCAGCCTCGTTTGGCATACAGCACGCCTTCTTAGCTCAGAGCCTGCCTTCAACCGCGTATCCAACCAGCTCGTTGTCGGACGGCGTCTCCTTGCCCATGAGCGCCCTGCGGACTTCGCCAATTACATCGACCTGACCGCCGAGTTTCAGGAGCCAAAGGTCTTTCGCGAGTCTCCGAGCTATCTTGCGTTTCCCGTTCTCGATGCGTCCGCGCCGTCCCCGGAGAGACTGCGCGCGGTGGTCTCTCAGTTGCGTCCCGGCCCTACCTTCATTCATTGCGCGCAGGGACACGGCAGAACTGGTTTGTTTGCGCTTGCCGTATTGCTTGCCTCCGGTGCGGTTCGCAGCGTTGACGAGGGTCTTTCACTTCTCGCCAGCATTCGACCGGCGATCCATCTTAGCCCTCAGCAGACCGATTGCATTCGCGCTTATGCCACGAACGTCGCTTGAGTTCAACTTGGAAGTGCAACATTGATTAGCTAACAAGGAAGCACTGGATTGGTGTTTTGTAGGCATGTCTTTTACGAGGGCGGTGGTTGAGTTGGTCGGCGATGGCATCGCACTGCCATTGGGTTAGTTGCGCCATGCTTTGGCCTTTGGGCAGGTATTGGCGGATCAGGCCGTTGGTGTTTTCGTTGGTGCCGCGTTCCCAGCTATGATGCGGCGTGGCGAAGTAGAACTTTACTCCGGTGGCCGCTTCGATCGCTGCGTAGCTGTGGAACTCCGTGCCGTTGTCGGCGGTGATCGTCCGGAAGCGGCCCGGGTGGCGTCGCATCAGGCGGCGCAGCACCCGATTGGCTTCCACGACCGTGCGGGCGCGCAGCTTGCCAATCAGCACGTAACCAGTCTTGCGTTCGACCAGCGTGAGCACGCAGTGGCTGCAGTCACCCAGGCTGCGTCCCATCATCGTATCGACCTCCCAGTGCCCGAGTTGTCGGCGCGTTTCGACCGCGGCCGGCCGCTCGCCGATCCAGCGTTTACCGGCCAGGCGGCCCCGCCAGTCCCGGCCGCGGTAGCGTTTGCGGCGGTTCTTGCGGGCCCCGCGCAGGTGCCGGGGCAAGGTGCCACCGCGCTTTTTGTCCCGCCAGATGTGCCGGTAGATCGTCTCGTGACTGATCGACAGCTCGGCGCGGCGCCGCAGGTAGCCGCTGACTTGCTCCGGGCTCCACTGCTCGCCGAGCAGGCTTTCCACCCGCGCCAGTTGCGCCGGTCCAAACTGTGGGCAGCGCCGCGACCGTTTTCGCCGCGCCACCGCTCGTTCGTGGGCTCGCTCGGTTCGATACCATCCGTCATAAGGCGCGGCATTGCGGCGCAGTTCCCGTCCGATCGTGCTGCGGTGCCGCCCAAGGTAACGGGCGATCTGAGCTGCGGAGGTTCCTTGCGCATGCAGCGCCGCCAGCGCGCTGCGTTCTTCCGCGTTGAGTTGCTGGTAGTTCATCGCTATTCTCTGCCTCCTGTTCCCCCTGAATCAAAACCGGTCTTTAATTTCACCCATGGTCGTGTTGCACTTACTTTGTGAATTCGCAGATACAAAACGTGCCGGGCTGTGCTCTGCGCACGACCGGTAACTGGTCAGCGCAATGTGACTAATGCGTCGGTTGAAGAGACGCCCTTCCTCAATTCGCCCCGGCTTTACCCGGCAGGCGAAACTGCCACGGCACGCTGCCGTCGATCGGCAGGCACCAGAACTCGCTAGGGGCGACTTCGCCCTTCAGAATCCACTCGGGCGCACCAGCCAAGCGTAGATAGACGGCATCTTTTTCGGTGTTAGTGGTGATTTCCCAACGCAGCCCCGGAAGGACCACGGAATCGGGGGACTCGACGGCTCGTCCTGACGCGAGACGCGCTCGCGCATCGCGAATGAGTTCGGTTTGTTCTCGCAGGAGCAAAGTCGCGTAGAGACGCATGGCAGCGCGGGTAAAGTTCGGTGACATCGTCGTCGGATTTTTTGTTTCGATTGCTTCGTGCAGGCTGTTGCCAAAGTCTGGCAACCGGAGCGTCGCTTCGGAACGGTGGATCGCCTGATGCTCGGCCCCGTTGCGAACGGCGATGGCCAGATTGCGACAAGCGACGAAGCGCGAGGCCATCCGCCCTGCCCACTTCGGCAAAAAATCGACTGTGGCGTCGAATGGTCTTCTTCCGCTGGCCCACTCGTCGCACATCCGCCAAGCGCCCCAGCTCTCCATCCGAAACATCTCCAGCAGACGCGCGTGCAGGATGGGAACATCGTGTGCCACCGACTCGATGCCGCCCTCGGCGGCGGGCAGGCGAGCCTGACTCGAAACAAACAAGGCGTCCACCGCGATGGAGATCATGAACGCTACGAGTGTCGGATTTTCCCGCACACTTTTCCCCAGACGCAGGCTGGCCGCCACCGCACGCTCCGCGCCTTGCACGTCTCCCACGGAAAGACGCCGCTTCGCATCGGCCGAGACGAGCTGCGAAAAGACGCGGATGCTGAGAAAGTTCGGCACGGCGAGCTGATAAAGATCGTCCGGATTGCTGTTCCACCCGGGAGGCTCAGCCGCCAAGATCCGATCATACGCGGTTTCGAGGGTGGGGATAAGGGGCGTGATCGCCTCGAGCGCCGGCACCGACAGCTCGATGGCGTCTGAATATTTTCCGGAAACGATCTCCACTTTGTTCACGATTTCCTGCGCTTCGCTAGAACAGCCGGCCGCAGGATTTTTGCGCTCCTTGTAGTAGCCGCCGCCCACGACGTCGCGGAGGACTTGCCGAGCCACCTCGGACCCGGCGTTTTCGTGTCCCACGGGATGGGTTTTGGTAAACTCCGCCAGAGGTAATCCCATTGCCGCCCAGCGCTGCTCCGCCTCCCGAAGGATGCCACTGGTCTTCGCCGTGTAACTCAATGCCCACCCCGCCACGACCAAGAAGGGCACCGTCATTCCAGCAGTCATCCAACCCGCCGTTTCTCCCAACACCCGCCAATCCAATGACGACCTGACCTTGAACGCACGCCAACCCGCCGCAACTCCGGCCAGACCAAACACGAGCGCCATCGGCAATTCGCCGGTCGGTGCCGCCCCCACACGATACCGTGCGCAGAGCACGGCCGATACCCATCCCGTCAATGTAACGGTCCAAAAGGCAGCCTGAAGAAACCAATTTTTCGGCAAAGAGACGATCAGTTCCACGGTGAGCCACCCGGCGAGAGCCGGCAGCAGGAGCCAGCCCGAAAACATCCAGACCGTCGGATCAGGATAAGCCGCCACGGCGGCGAAGGTGAACGACAAGACAGCCAGCGCCAACCACAAGAAAAAGGTTTGGAGGAACACTCTCATCGCGAGCTTTGGAGCAACATCCGGACGCGTCACGAGATCAAATTTCACTCCGAACGAATCTTCCGGCGGCAGCGGTCTCGTGAAGGGAATAGGCTTCCACTAATCTCACCTCAATGACCGCATCTTTGGGCGCGCTTCGCCACTTGCTCCAGCTAGCGGATTCGAGCACATCCGCAGTCTCGCAAACCTTTTCCGCCATGTCCCCGCTTCGCCTGGTCCTGTTGCCGCTCGTTTTCTCCCTCTCGCTTGATACCGCTGATCCGCCGAAAATGCGCATCGTGCTGGCGGGCGACTCCACCGTGACCGATACCGCTGGCTGGGGTGCGGCGTTCGCAAAACTCCTTGGGCCTAATGCAGAGTGTGTGAACCTGGCGGCAGGCGGGCAAAGTTCGAAGAGTTTTCGGGATGCGGGCCGTTGGCAGAAAGTGCTCGAAGCGAAGCCGGCGTTCGTCCTGATTCAGTTTGGCCACAACGACATGCCCGGCAAAGGGCCGAAACGCGAGACCGATCCCAAGACGACTTACCACGAAAACCTGGCTCGTTTTGTCAAAGAAGCACGGGCCGTCGGCGCGCAGCCGATCCTCGTGACTTCCATGGCGCGCCGGACGTTCGACCATGACAAGATCCGCGGCGAGCTCAAACCGTGGGCGGACGCCGCGCGCCAGGTCGCCGACGAGGAAAAGGTGCCGCTGGTCGATCTCTTCACTCGCAGCATCGCGCTCCTCGAAAAGATCGGACCGACCGCAGCGGATGAGTTCAACCCCACCGCGAAACCCGGTGTGACCGATCATACTCACCTCAATGCAAAAGGTGCCGAAGTGATGGCTGGAATCATCGCGGACGAAGTGCGACGCGTGGCACCGGACCTGGCAAAACTGCTCAAGTAACGCTCATTCCATGGATTCGCTTTTCGAGCGCGTGCTCACGCGCCTGGGTTTCTCCAAGCGTCCCGAACCCACCCTCGCCGGGCTGCGCGCCCTCTACGGAACGTGGTGCCGACGCGTGCCATTCGACAACGTGCGCAAGGTCATCCACGCCCGGGCCGCGGACCCGAGGCCATTTCCCGGCAGCACGGCGGAAGATTTTTTCACGGCCTGGCTGCAACACGGCACCGGCGGCACCTGCTGGTCCGGTGCGGGCGCCTGCCACACCCTCCTGCGCTGGCTGGGCTTCGACGCCGAGCGCGGCATCGGCACGATGCTCGTAGCACCGCATCTCCCACCTAATCACGGCACCGTGCGCGTGCGCTTCGCAGACGGAGATTACCTCGTCGATTGTTCGATCCTGCATGGCGAACCACTCCGGCTGGTGCCGGGCGTGGAGACCGTCGTCGAACATCCCGCCTGGGGCGTGCGTTGCACATGGGACGAAACTGGACACGCGAGAGTCTTGTGGCGTCCGTTGCACGTGACCGGCGGACTTGACTGCCGCTACGAACGCTTCGGCGCCACCGCGGAGGAATACGCCAACTTCTACGAGCAGACGCGCGACTGGAGTCCGTTCAATTACGAGGTCACCGCTCGCGCCAATCGCAGTGAGGAAGCGCTTGGTGTTTCGTTTGGGCGTGCCGTGACTTATCACGCCGACGGCAGTGTCACCGACGTGCCAGTGACGCCCGATGAGCGCCGGCGCATCCTCATCGAACGCATTGGGCTGAGTGAAGAGATCGTGAGCCAGCTTCCGCCGGACGTCCAAACGCCTCCACCGCCCGGGTCGAAAACCGCGCGGGGCGGAAGCTGATTCCTATGGCTTCGCGATCACCGGTGCCGATTTGAGTCCGACCGCGTTCAAGCTGCGCACCACGTAAGTGTGCGTGGCGCCAGCGGCGGCGGTGGAATCACGGTAACGCATCGTCGGCTCGGCGATCACCGGGGTGTCGCCGCCGTTCAGGCCTTGGAACAATGGCGTGCCGAGTTTGCCGACGGGCTTCTCCGGCAGGCGCGCGATTTCCTGGCCATCGCGCTCAATCACAAAACCGCCGAGTCCGCTTTCGAGATCGGCGACCGCGCTCCAGCTCAGTTCGCCGGCGGAGTCAAGGCGCACGTTGACCGGGGCTGGCGGCGGGGTCGTGTCGGACGGGCGTCCAGTGCGGTTGTAGGAACTCCACGCCCTCGCGAAATTCCCATCCGGCAGCCAATGCGCCGTGGCCATGTCGCCCTTGAACTGCGCGACCGGTTGCGCGGTGTCAGAATCCGGCGCAGCCATCCACGCGCGCGAAAGATCGACCGGCCTGAGCAGTTGCGAACCGCTGCCGACGGGTGGCAGGCGCTGCGCGAGGCAGGCATCGAGAAAAGCAATCGCGAGATACCGCGAATCGCCGCACTCGTGTCCGCTCAAGGGATCGGAGGCGAGTCCGCCCGGTGCGCCGTGTTCGCGCCATGTTTTCAGCATCGCGCGATCCGTCACCCGCGGCGGGCCATGCACCGGATCGTTCGCTTCTTTCACGCCGCCGATGAAGAGGAACGGCACTTCATACACCGCCGGCGTGAGCGCCGGCTTCGGGATTTCTTCCCGCTCCCACGCCCCATAGGCCGATCCCGAGCGGAAGAAAATCGCCGCGATTCGCTCCGGGTGCAGCGTGAGCATGAGGCTCGACCAGAATCCTCCACCCGAATGTCCCCACAAAGCCCAGGGCACCGCGGTCAACTCCGGGTGTTTCGATTCCTCCGCAAAATGCGCGAGTGCTTTCTGAAACGCCGCGTCGGACCCGTTCCGCGGGTCGCACCAGTTGCGGCAATCCTTGTCGGTGAGCTGATGATACGACGGCCCGAGCAGCGCACAGTGCCACTTCCGCGCCAGCGCCTGCCAGTGCAGATCGTAAGCCGCCGTCATGCCGGACACGCCCGAGCCTTTGCCACAGCCGTGCTGATGCACGATCACTCCGCGTAGCGTCTTCACCCCCTCCGGAATCCAGATCGTGTAAGTAACCGGCATCGCCAGTTCGCCCGGTTTCTTCGAAGCCTCGTAGTCCACCGAGTAATAGGGCGGCGCGGCGTGGGCCGCGACAGTCGCGAGGCAGGCGATGGCGAAGGGGATGAATTTCATGGGAAAAGTTCCGCTCCTTCGATTTCAGACTCCCGGGCGATCTTCAACGCCGGACTGCGTGACTGCCCTAAGTGGCAGTCGCCAAAAAAGAAACCGCCGGAGCGCCCGTGGTGGGCGACTCCGGCGGGTCTCGGGGGGATCGTAACGCTAGACTACGGGCCGGTATAGGTCGGCACGAGCGTCAGGCTGGCCTGATCTCCGAAGCCGGGCAGAATTCCGAACCCGCTGTTGCTGCTCTGGAACACCACGCCGTTGAACGGACGCACAGCCGCGCCATCGTTTAGTTTCCCGCTGAATCCGCCCTTCGCCGCATTGATCTGCAACGAAATGGGACCGGGGCCGGCGTGAAGGTCGGTGGCGACGTTGTTGGTGCCCAATCGCATCTGCCACGAGGTCAGCATGCCGCCGATCGCATTGGTCGCGAGAACATCGAGATTCCGAACTCCGAGGTCCACTTTCAGTGCCGTCTTGCCGCGCGCGGGCGCGACGTAACGGTCGGCGAAGAACTGGAAGCGTCCAAACGGCTGCGCGGTCGCGGGTTTCCACGTGACGGGCGAACCGGCGGTGATGCTGCCGAGGTTGGCCGCGTCGAGCGCGACATCGCCCACGACGAAGCCGGTGAAGCCGGGCATTTTCGTGGGTGAGCGGAACGGGAACGTGCCGGCATCGGTCACATACGTGGAGCACGCGTAGGTGCTGCCGTCGCTGAGTTTGCCGGTGATGATCACGGCGCCGAGCGAGTTGATGGCGTGGGTGCCCACGCCCACTGGCAACGCCGGGCGATTTTTCCGAGGGAAGCCGATCACATGCGTGAAGCTTCCGGGCCACGTCGTCAGCGGCGTCGCCTTGGAATATGGGCAGCGGCGGGCGGTGAAGTTCGACGTGAACGTGCCATCGCCGACCGTGCCGACGAGGCCATTCGCCGGATCGACCTGCAAGGAGACCGCCAAAGCCGTCTTGCCTTTGCGCGCAATCGAGCGGTTCGAGTGACCGGTTTGATCCAAGATGCCCTTGATCGGATAGTTCGCCGCGCCGAGCGCGAGAGTGCCGGTGTAGGCACCGGCCTTTCCAACCGTCACCGTCATCATGCCTGTGCCCGCATCGACGGGCAAGGCGAGGTTTGCCACGATGCCCTTGAACAACCCGGTCGGCAGAACCAAGGCCGAGGTCTGGAAGTTCGCCACCAGCGCGCGGTGGGCCGACGCGGTGAAGGTGTAGGTAGCATTGGTGCTCACTGCGGCACCTGCTTCGGTCCAATTCACGAACGAGTAGCCCGGGTTCGCCGTGGCCACCACCGTCACGCTCGTTCCAGCGGCGAACGATCCACCGCCACTGGTGCTACCGCCGGCGGCGGGTGCCGACGCGGTGGAGGTGGTGAAGACCGGCGCGAAGTTTGCTACCAGCGCTCGATCCGCTGCGACCGAGAAGCTGTAGCTTGCGCTGCTGCTCACCACGGTGCCACCTTCGGTCCAGTTGACGAAGACGTAGCCGGCATGGGCTGTGGCGCTGACGGTCGTATTACTGCCGTCGTTCACCATGCCATCGCCGCTCGTCGTGCCACCGATCGACGGGGAAGCCGAAGTCGTGATGTTACGCACGGCGGCGAAGTTCGCTACCAGTGCGCGGTCGGCCGCTGCGGTGAAGGTGTAGCTTGCGTCGGTGCTCACCACGGCATCTGCCTCCGTCCACGCCACAAACACGGTCCCCGCATTTGCCGACGCCGTCACCGTCACTGCGTCATCCTTGGCATAAACGCCATCACCCGCCGTCACGCCGAGATCTGCCGGCAAGGCTGAGGTGCTGATCGTAAAGGTCGGCGTCACCGGCGCGAAGTTGGCCGTGAGCAGGCGATTCACCGTCGTAGTGAAAGTGTAAACATCCAGGTCACTCACGACCACGCCGTTGTCCGTCCAGTTCACAAAGACAAACCCTTCGTTCGCCGTCGCGGTCACGGTAATTTCCATGCCATTGTCGTAAATGCCATCCCCGGTCGTCGTGCCGCTGTTCGCCGGCGTCACATTGGTGGTGATGGTGCTCTGCGGAGGAATAGCGACACCGTTTGTGACCACCAACGTGTAGCTCTGCGTCTTCGTGGCCACGCCATCGGCCGCAGTCACCGAGAAGCTGAACGAGCCGCTTTCCTCTGGAAGGCCCGACAAGACGCCGGAAACGGAATCGAACGTCATGCCTGCCGGAAGCACCCCATCCACCGTAGCAGTGAAGGGCGCGAGGCCTGCGACAATCACCGTGCGCGCGGCATACTCGACTCCCAGCTCGCCATCCGGCACCACATCGATCAAGCCGACTTCGCCGTTGGCATCGAACGCGGACATCTGCGCACCGATGTAGTCGCCGACGACTTCAATTGTCGCGAAGTTCGTCGTTACGGTTACAAACTCGCCCGAAGCGGGGTCGAAATGATCGGCATAGGTAGCGCTCCCTTTGCCATGCACTCCATCGGCCCCCACCGCGTCCGCCATCGCTTCGTTCGTCTCCGCATCGAGCGGTCCCGTGTATTTGAAGAACTCGTAACGGCGCGTCACGACTTCGTTGCCCTGTTTCAGTCCTTCCGGTGCAGCCGCAAGCTCGCCCCTCGGTCCGCCATTCGCGGCATTTGTTTTGATTTGAAGAATGCGCCATTCGACTTCGATTTCGTCGGGTTCGCCGTTTCTCCAATTCTTATCGTGTGCATCGTTTGGATCGTCGGAGATCAGATCGCGCAGAGCCACCTTGTTAGCGTTGTGCGTCTTTGTTTTAATCTCTTTGATCCACACGGCGTCGCCAAACTCCTGCGGCGGTGGCACCGGCGGGGCGGGCGGGGCGATGACCGCCTGCACCTGCGCAGGCTGCGCGGCCCCGGGCGGCGCATAGTTGAAGACCGGCGTAGCGACCTGCACTTCCGGCCCCCGCACGAGCGTTCCTGATCCGTTGTCGATCAGCCAGAAGTAGCGCACGGCGGTCGGGTTATTCGAGTAGCCGCAGCCGAAGTGCTCACCGCCAAAATTCACCGTCGGATCCGTGAACTGGTGGCCGTCGGTCGGCGCAATCGGTCCCGCCGGGATTGCGGTAAACGCTGCCCAGGTCCCATCCGGATTTTTCGCGCTCTCCCAGCGAACAAAGGTAGCGGGTTTTCCACCCGCGGTGAAGCCACTGCTGAACTTCGACTTGTTGTAGTGATTCCAGTCGTAGGTGTAAGTGATGTCGGTCGTGACGGTATCTTCGAGTTCGATTTCGAAGCCGTGGCACTCGGTGCCGGTGTCGTTGACGACGTCGAAGTTATTGATCGACCCGTAGGCGACGCTCGCCCGGGCCGTATGGCCAATCGTCAGCGCGCCAAGCGCCGCGACGGCAGTCAGGAACAATCGTGTTAGTTTCATCAGGGTGGAAAGAGGGTTTGATTTGAGTGTGTGCGCGCGAAGACACGCCGCGCGCGGGCGCAGGTAGGTGTGCCGGTGCTTCCGCGAAGCTCGCCCGTGCGAGTGCACGCGCGCCATGTCGCTTCGCCTTGGCTCGTTAACTCAAATCAACAACGCCGGCCGCAGTCCAGGAATGTCCGGGATCGATCCGGGAGGCCACAGCGCCATCGGCATGTGCGGCGCATCCTCGCTCCTTGGAAGCGGAATCTCGACAAACATTTGGGGTAGCGGAGGAACCGCCGCCGAGACTTCGATCTCCGGCGGCGCGATTGCCCGACGCTGCTCGGTAGCGGCATGGGCCGCGGCAAACAGCATCGTATGGTCCGCCTCCCCTCTCGCGGAGATGGTGCAGGAAGTCAGCATCCGTCCGAGAAGGCGATGATGGTGAATCTGGTCGTGGACCCGCCCCGCATTCTGCGCGCCGTGCGTGAGCACCACGCTGACATCTCCCCCCGCTCCGCAGATTTGGACTCCATGCTCTCCATCCACCAATGCGGCGGACGCAAAGAGCAGCGGCAGCACGCCGGGCGTCGCCGCAAACCAGCCCGCGACCAGCAGCCAACCGGCGAGCAGAAGTTTGAGTTTCGAGGCGGTGTAAGGCACGACGGGTATCAACCCCCATACACACCTTCCCTCAAATTAAAGGATGTTCATCTACCCCAGATTAACGTATACGAACAGTTACCTTTAGCGCTCGTGCCGCCACGGCTCGATGCCGAACTCGCGCGCAATCTGGAGCGTGGCGATCAAAGCATCGACTCAGCGCCGGACGAGCCGGAACTGCCCTTGATATTCGCGGGGCGTAACTCCCATGTGTCGGCGAAAATGCTGCGTGAATGCGCTTTGGTCGGAGAAACCTGTTTCGCGAGCCACTTCACTGATGGTCCGATCGCCATGTTGAAGCAGTTCACAGGCGGCCTGGATGCGCACCTTGAGAATGAAGGCCTGTGGACTGCTCCCAAAGGTCTCGACAAATTTCCGGTGTAATTGCCGCGGCGAAAGATGCACGTAAGCGGCAAGCTGCGGCACGGTGAGTTTTTCGCGAAAGCGTTCGCGGATGCACACGACCGCCCGGTCGATGGCGAGATAGGGTTGCAACGCCTGTTTAGCGACCTCGTAGCTCTGCGTCACACCCATCACTCCAATGACTTTGCCGGTCCGGTCGAACACGGGGAACTTGTGCGTGATGAACCAATCGGGAATCCCCTGCCGGTTGAAAAAAAGCTCCACGATATTGAGCTTCGGTTTGCCGGACTCCATCACGGCCGCGTCGTCGAGGCGGAAGTGCTCCGCGAGCCGCGCCGGGAACAAGTCGAAGTCGCTCTTTCCCACGATCTGGGCCTCGGTGCGAAAGCCGAAGCGCTCGAAGAACTGGCGATTTGCCGCCATGAGGCGCGAGTGACGGTCCTTGGCAAAAAAGGCCACGCCGGGAAGATGATCGAGCAGGAGGTGATGCGAGCGTTCCGGCGCGAGGGCGCGGAGAAAACGCTCACGCTCGGCGGGGGCGGCGGAAAGTTTCGTGGGAGGCATCGTGTCCGATTTGGCATAAAGGATGTCCTCGTGGCGTTGGCGAGCGCGAGGTTATTTTTGCCACATCCCCATGATCCGTTCTCTTGCCTTCGCCCTGCTCTTTTCCACCGCCTTACGCGCCGCGGACTCCGGGCCGATTCGTGTCCTTTATCTCGATCCCGCCGGAGCGGAACAATCCCAGACCGGCCCGCTGGCGGACGCCATGCGTGAACTCGGGCGCGATGCCATCTGGTTCGACTATCTGCCGGGCGCGGCAAAGCCCGCGCCCGATCTCCTTTCCCTGTATGATGTCGTGCGCACCCGCGGCGACGGGCTCACTCGCGATAGCATCCTGTCGGCGGTGAGCACTGAACGCCGGGCGGCATGGGAAAAGTTCCTCACTCAGCGCGAACCGGAGCGACGCGAAGAGAATCCAAACGTCGCCAATTACGAGAAGCGCCCGGAGCCTGTCACCTTCCAACATCCATTTTCCATAAAGGGTGCGATGGAGCGCACGCAAGTGCCGGCGGATTGCCGACTGGAGCTTTTCGCCAGCGAGCCGGATATTCGCAAACCGATCGCCTTTGCATGGGATGAACGTGGGCGGCTCTGGGTAGCGGAGACGTCCGATTATCCGCACGGCATCGTCGAAAATGGCGAAGGCCACGACGACATCAAAATCTGCGAGGACACCGATGGCGACGGTCGAGCGGACAAGTTTACCGTCTTCGCCGATAAACTGAACATTCCCACCGGCCTCGTTTTCGCGCGCGGCGGGGTGATTGTTTCGCAGCCACCGCGTTTCGTCTTCTTCAAGGATACGGACCGCGATGACAAAGCCGACTTTCGCGAGGTCATTGTCGATGCATGGGGTGTGCGCGACACGCATGCCCAGGCGAGCAATCTGCACTACGGCTTCGACAACTGGCTCTACGGCTGCGTCGGCTACTCGGGCTTCGAGCGTATGGTGGCTGGGAAGCTACAGAAATTTGCCATGGGCACGTATCGCTTTCGCCCCGACGGCTCGGCCATCGAGTTCCTCCACCAGTTCACGAACAATTCATGGGCACAGAGCGTGAACGATGCGGGCGATCAGTTCGGAGGCACGGCCAACGGGGCGCCCATTTTCTTCGGGGGCATCCCGAAGACGGTCGTGCCGGATGGGATCAACGTGCAGACCGCGAAGAAGATCAACGTGGTGGATCTCGCACACGCGATCACGCCGAACTTCCGGCAGGTGGATGTGTTCGGAGGTTACACCGCGGCGGCGAACTCGAACTTCATCTATTCGAAGAACCTGCCGGCACGTTTTCAAGGCAGGGCGATGGTATGCGAACCGACGATGAAGATCGTGTCGCTGATGGACGTGAGGCCCAATGGCGCAGGTTACACCGCGCTCGATGGAATGAACCTCTTCGCCAGCAGCGATGAATGGACCTCGCCCGTTTATGCGGAAGTCGGCCCGGACGGCGCGGTGTGGATTGCGGACTGGCAGAATTTCATCATCCAGCATAATCCGACGCCGAGCTTCGAGCGGGGCGGCTACAAAGCTGAAACCGGCCCTGGTGGCGCCCATGTGAACGACCTGCGCGACCACGAGCGCGGGCGCATCTACCGCGTGGTATGGAAAGACGCGAAGTCTGCGAAAAAGACGCTCGCGGGAGCGAAGGCGAGCGATCTGGTCGCCGCGCTGAACGACGACGTGCTCGACTGGCGTCTCACCGCCCAGCGGCTCATCGTGGACGGCAAGGTGACCGACGCGATTCCCACATTGAAGTCCATGGTCCTCGCCCATGACGGCGCCGTCGGAGCTATCCATGCTCTTTGGTCGCTGCAAGGTCTCAAAGCGCTCGATGAATCAACACACCGCACCGCTCTGCTCGCCAAGGACGCACGACTGCGCCGTAACGCCGTCCGCGCCCTCGGGTCAGATGCTTCGGCACAGGCGTTGTTTTTCGGTGCGGGCGTCATCAGCGATCCTGATCTTCACACCCGGCTCGCCGCCTTCGTGAAACTGGCGGATTTTCCAACCACGCCGGAAATCAAGACCCTCGTAACCAAGCTCGCGCTCGACCCGCTGGTGCGTAAAGACGAATGGCTCTCCGAAGCCGCCAAGCTGCTGGAAAAAAAGCACGGTGCGAGCGCCTTCAGGGAGGGACCAAATCTCCTCACCAACGGTGGCCTCGAAGACCTCGACGCCAACGGTCTGCCAACCGGCTGGCAGCGGCGCGACTACGGCGCAAAACCGGGTAACCCCAGCGCGGAGTGGAAGATTGTAACGGATGCTCATAGCGGGCAAAACGCATTCCGTTGCATTACCCGCGACGATGGAGACACGAGCTTCTTCCAGGAAGTCACGGTCAAGCCGCACTCCCAGTATCGCCTGAGCGGCTGGGTAAAAACGCATGCCCTCAAAGGCAAGGTGAGCTTCAACGATCACCTTGGCCGTGCTGAGACAGAAAAGATCACCGCAAAGGAATCGGACTGGGTGGAGGTCGAGACGACTTTCGATAGCAAAGACCGCACAACAGCGAGCATCAACATCCTGCACGTTGCCAAGGGCGACGGCACTTTCGACGATGTGAAACTGTGTGAATTGCTTCCCACCGAAGCGTCCGACGAAGCGCCGCTCGCCGGTGACGCCAAGCGCGGGGAGAACATCTTTTGGAATCACCCCGTCGCCGCGTGCAAAAACTGCCATATGCTTAAAGGCCAAGGCAGCACGGTTGGACCAGCACTCGACGGCGTCGCCGCCCGCAAAGAGCAGGCTTACCTCATCCAGTCGCTCCTCGATCCAAATGCGAAGCTAGCGGAAGGTTTTGAAAAGCTCGGGGTCTCACCGATGCCGCCGATGGGTTTGATCCTCAAGCCCCAGGAGCTCGCCGACATCGAGGCCTTCATCCTCACCCTGAAGTAAAGATGCGTCCCCTCAGCCTGCTCGTCGTCGGATCGCTCGCCCTCGCGGCCGAGCCTCCCATTCCACCGGTGCCCGACAAACAGCCTGAGCCACCGTTTCCTAAGAGCGAGGCAGCCTTCTTCCAGATGCTGCTCCCCGGCTTCACCGTGCGCGAGCTGCCGGTGAAGCTGACGAGCTTGAACAATATCGAATACGCACCGGACGGTCGCCTCTTCGCCGGTGGTTACGATGGCCGCTTTCATCTGCTGCGCGATTCGGAAGGCGACGGATTCGAAGACAGGGTCGATACCTTTTCACCCGAGCCGAGCCCGAATTATCCGCTCGGCATGGCGGTGAAAGACGGGATGCCCTACGCCGTGCTGACGGACGAAATCGTGCGCTGGCGCGACACGGACGGCGACGGCGTGCCCGAGACGCGGGAGACGGTGGCGAAGGGATTCGACGATCCTGAACTGGTGCAGGCGCCGTATCTCAACCATCGCCGCGTCGATAGCTCCATGGCACTCGCCTTCGGCCCCGACGGCGCCATCTACACCACGATGGGGAATGCCGGTTACAACAATGCCTACTGGCACGACAAACAAGGAATGGCGCACTATTCTCCGACGAAGCGCCGCGGTTGCCTGCTCCGCATTTCGCCAGATGGAAAAGTCGAGCAGCTCACCTCCGGCCTGCGCTACATCATGTCGCTCCAGTTCAACCAACATGGCGATCTCTTCGGCACGGATCAGGAAGGCGCGACGTGGGTGCCAAATGGCAATCCGTTCGATGAACTGCTGCATATCGAAGCGGGGCGTCACTACGGATTCCCGCCCCATCATCCACGGTGGATGGCGAACGTGATCGATGAGCCGAGTGTGTTCGACTACGGCCCGCAGCATGAGAGCACGTGTGGCTTTCGCTTCAATGGGCCGTTGCCGGGACGAGGACGCTTCGGGCCGGCATTCTGGAGCGACGATGCCTTCGTGACCGGAGAATCGCGTGGCAAACTGTGGCGCACGAAGCTCGCGAAAACCGCCGCTGGATACGTGGCGCGGACAGAACTCATCGCGCGCACCGGCCTGCTCGCCGTCGATTGCGCCATCTCGCCACAGGGCGATCTTGTGGTTTGCTGCCACACCGGCGCGCCCGACTGGGGCAACGGACCGAAGGGCGAAGGGCGTCTTTTCAAAATCAGCTATACCGGCACGAAGGTCCCGCAGCCCGTCGCAGCGTGGGCTACGAGCGAAACGGAGACGGTCGTGGCGTTCGACCAAACGCTTTCGGCGGTTCCACCAGTTGCCGCGGAAAGCGGCCACTACGTCTTTGCGGCGGACCGTCTTGAAACCATCCGGCCGGGCTACGCGGTCGTGAAAATGCAGCAGCGGCAGCCCCGCGATACCCTGCCCGTCAAAACAGCGCGAATGGGAGAAGATGGGCGCAGCCTCATTTTCGAAACCGCTCCGCGCACTGCGGCGGTGAATTACGCGTTCACTCTCGCTGCCAAGCTCGACCTCGCGCATGATCTCTCCGGAGTCGGAGCGAAATGGCAAAGTGCCGACGGCAAAACATGGACGGGGTGGCTGCCCCACCCTGACCTCACCGCGGCACGCGAGTTCACTCGCGGGAGTGCAACGCACGACTCGCTCTGGCAGAAAACCAGCACGGTTGGTCAACTGACACTGCGGGGACAGCTTGACCTGTGGCAGATGCTGATCCCCGCCACACAGCCGCTCTCGCAGCTCGATTACACGCCCGAGCCGGAAACGGTGACGCTCGTTTTCAAAAGCGACGCAGCGCTCACGTTGGAAGCGCCGGACCAGAAGCCCGAGCGAATCAGCGAGAAAGAGTGGCGCCTCACTGTCGCAACTCCGCGTGAAAACCAGTGGCTGCCCTTCACGATCGCCATCACTACGCCGGCACGGACGCTCGATGTTTCCTTTTTCACCGCACGCGATCCGCGCCCGCGTGCGCTCCCCCTTCGCCGCTTCCTCATGCCCTTCGCTGTCCCGGCCCCAGCGGACAATCTGAAGCGAGACATTCCCGAGATCGCGGGCGGAAATTGGGAGTCAGGCCGCACTCTATTCAAAGGCAAAGCCGCCTGTGCCACGTGCCATCAACTCCGAGGCGACGGCATGCGCGTCGGGCCGGAGCTCAGCAATCTCATGCACCGCGATTACGCCAGCGTGCTGAAGGACGTCGTGAACCCCAACGCGATGATCAATCCGGACGCGGTCGGTTACACAGTGACGCTCCACAACGGCACCGCCATCGTCGGCACTCGACTCGCTGAAACCGACACAGACCTCTCGATCGCCCAACCCGGCGGCGCCGTGGCCGTGCTGAAAAAATCCGACATCGAGCGCGCGGAACCGATGAATACTTCGCTCATGCCCGCCGGGCTCGACAAGACGCTGACGCCGGAAGAGCTGCGCGATTTGATGACCTATTTGCTGACGGAGTCTCAAAGGTAGTGACGAGTGGGGAGTTGGCGAGGTATCTCCGCCACCCACCACTTCATGAAGCACCCCATTCTCCCGCTCCTCCTCGCCATCGCTAGCGCCAGCGCGCCCGCATTGGCCGCAGATAAACCGGCCAAGCCAGCCGGCCTCAAATTCCGCGTGCAGCAGCTCTTCGTCGATAACAACGAAGGCTGCTCGGTCGCCGACTTCAACCACGACGGAAAGCTCGATATCAGCGCGGGCGAGTTCTGGTATCCCGGCCCCGATTTCAAGACGCAGAAACCGCTGCGCAAACTCCAGGTGCAGCCGCCCGATTACCTCACCAACAACGGCGAGCACGCCTACGACGTGAACGGCGACGGCTGGGCGGATATTGTCACCGGCTCGTTCCTCGACACCGAACTCTCGTGGTATGAGAATCCGAAAGCCGAAGGTCTGGCCAAGGGCGACCTGTGGGTGAAGCACGTGCTCATCGACACCAAGCTCAGCCAGAACGAGTGGAACGATCTGCGCGATCTCGACGGGGACGGTGTGCCGGAAGTCATCGTCAATTCATGGAACGAAGCGAACCCGGCGATGGTCTATCGCTTCGGCAAAAACGAGCAGGGTCAGCCGATCCTCACTGGTTGGACGATCCACGAAGGCGGCCCGGGCGTGAACGGCCATGGCATCGGTTTCGGCGACGTAAATGGCGACGGGCTTGAAGACATCATCTTCGGCAACGGCTGGTATGAGCGTCCGAAAGAAGGCGCGGCGACCAAATCGTGGACGCTGCACAACGACTGGAATTTCCCGCACGCAAGCTGTCCCATGCTGGTGACCGATCTGAGCGGCGACGGGCGCGCCGACCTCATCTGGGGTCACGGGCACAACTACGGGCTCTATTGGGAGGAACGCCGCGACGACAACAAGGACGGCAGCACCAACTGGCGGCATCACCTCATCGACGACCGCTTCTCGCAGCCGCACGCGCTCGTGTGGGTGGACCTCGACAACGATGGCCAGCCCGAGCTGCTCACCGGCCGCCGCGTGAAAGCCCACAGCGGCAATGACCCGGGCGACGCCGAACCCGGCGTCATCGTTTACTTCAAGTGGAACGCCGCGCAGCAGAAGTTCCAGAAGTTCACCGCCGCCGACAAAGGCCCCGGTATCGGCCTGCAAATCCGCGTCGCCGATCTCGACGGCAACGGATGGAAGGACATTATCTGCGCCGGCAAGAGCGGCACGCACATCCTCTGGAACGACGGGAAATAGGCGCACCTTTTCTCGTTTCGCTAACGCTTCCCCTCCGTGAAAGGAGCCCTATCCCTCGCCGTGCTGTGTGCGGTGATGACTGCATCGCATGCCGAAGCACCAAAGCCCCGTCATGGCGAAAAGATCATCGTCATCAATGACGATGGATTCAGCGCATTCTATGGAGGGCGCTACAAAACCGCGGCCGACCTGCGCCAGCAGATGCTTAGCTTTCGCGAGACTCAGGTGGCCGTGTTCGAGTGGTGCATCAGCGCGGGCAGCCGGGTAAATTACCCCAGCAAGGTAAGCGAGCTCATTGGAGACGGCGTGACTGACTTCGGACGACGCGGCGACCAACTCGCGGCGGAAACGCTGCACCGGCTCGCAGCCGAAGGAGTCGATACGTTGAAGGTCGTCACCGACGCCTGTCACGAAGCCGGCATGGCCTGCTACGCCTCGCTGCGGATGAACGGCGACTACCTATCCAAGCCGACCGACGACTCGCTCTCGCGGCAGCTCAACAGCAACTTCTGGCGCGAGCATCCGGAGTTTCGCGTGCGTGGGATGAAAGGCGAGGACAAGACCAAGCTCTCCTATGCCTTTCCCGAAGTGCGCGCCTTCAAGCTCGCCCTCCTGCGTGAAGCGGCCGAGCACGACATCGATGGCATCAATCTCGACTTTCTGCGCCACCCGCCGTTTTTCGGTTTCGATGAACCGCTGAAGGAGGCTTTTCGCGATCAATACCAGATCGAACCCGCGACGGTGCCGCTGGAGGACCCGCGTTGGGAACCGCTGCGCGCTGAAATCATGACCAGCTTCCTCCGCGAAGTGCGGCAGCTTCTCGATAAAGCCGGCAAGCACAAGGGCCGTCATCTTGGCCTGTCCGCACGCATCGATTGGAAAGATGGCAAATCGCTCGGGTGCGATGTGGAGACGTGGCTGCGAGAGAGGCTGCTCGATTACCTCGTCGTGGCAGAGCATTCGCTCGGTGGCTACGAGATCGATCTCACGCCCTTTGTGCGCATGGCGAAAGGCGGCGGCTGCGCGATTCTTTTCGGCGAAGAAGCGATTCTCTCCGGTCATGACCGCACCGCTACGGAAGATAAACTGATCGCGGAGGGAAAACTCGTTCCGCCGAAGCGGGATCATTTGACCCCGCAAGACTACCAAACTCGCGCCGCACGCTGGTATGCTGCCGGGGCTGATGGGATTCACTTGTTCAATGAAGGCAATCGGCAGGTGATGAAGGTGCTCGGCAGCGTGAAGCAGCCAGCCAAATAATCGCCCCCCCACCATGCCGCGCTTTTTTTCTGTCTTTGGTTATTTCCTGTCACTTGTCGCGATGCTTGCCAGTGGTCTGGCCGCCGAGATCGACAAGCAGACCGAGCAGGCGCTGAACGGGCTCACCATTCGGCCCAGCCTGACGGACCCGGAGATCAAAAACTTTGACGATCCACACTGGGTCTATGTGAGCCGAGACATCGTGGTAAAGCACGACGCTGGACTGCCCGCGGACCGCCATGAACTGCTGCTCTGGATTCCCGGCACTCGGCCACCGAACATGCCCGAACCGGAGCCGGGCCGCATCGCGCGCGGCTCCTCCCACGAGTTTTGCAAGATGGCGGCGGCGCTGGGCTACCACGTCATCGCGCTGAGTTACCCCAACAGCCTCTCGGCTGCTTCGTGCAACAAGGAGCCCGACCCGGAAGCGTTCGAGCAATTTCGCATGGCCATCATCGCAGGCGGCGAAAGCAAACACATCACCGTCAGCCGCACGGACAGCATCGAGAACCGCCTCATTAAACTGTTGCGCTTCCTCTCGGAGAAGCGGGCGCGCGAGGACTGGGCGCAATTTCTGAACGGGGACGGCACGATCAAATGGGAGCGCATCGCCGTGGCCGGGCAGTCCCAAGGCGGCGGACATTCGGCATTGATCGCGACGCATCACCAAGTCACACGAGTGCTGTGTTTCGGTTCGCCGAAGGATTACAGCGTGGCGCTCAAGGCACCCGCGGCATGGTATGGCAAGGACGCCGCGACGCCGAAAGATCGCTTCTTCGCCTTCAATCACGAGCAGGACCGGCAGGGCTGCAAACCCGCGGACCAACTCGAAAATCTGCGCGCGCTTAAGCTCGACCAGTTCGGGCCGGCGGTGAAGGTCGAAACTTCTGCGCCACCCTTTGGGCATTCGCACATCCTCATGACGAACTACCCCGGCACGAAAGTCGATTCCATGACGGCCCATGGAACGCCGATCAGCGGAAAAAATCGCGAGGTATTCGGCGAGGTATGGTGCTACCTGCTGACCGAATAAAGGCCACGAATTGTAGCCTTTAGGGGTCAAATTGGACCATTTCCCGTTTCAAGCTGGCTTTTCGGGGGATCGGGGGGCAAACGCCCGCCAATGTTTGCATCCTATCGGATCGACACAAAACGTGGACTGGTGCGAATGACTTATCATTTGCATCCGACCTATGCGGAGTGGACGGCGTTGATGGATGTCATCTTTGCCGATCCAGCATTCGCGCCCGGAATGCATTTTCTCCTCGATAAACGCGCGGTCGGATCCATCCCCGACAACACCCACGTCGAAGCGCTGGCAAAATATTACGAGATTCACCACTCCAGATTCGGTCGAAGCGCGGTGGTGGTCACGGGACCGCACGCTTTCGGCATGAGCCGGATGGTGGAGGGGTATCTCATCGATAAACGGGTGCGAACATTCTACGATCTACGCGAGGCGGAACGGTGGCTGACAGCGGGCGGAGCGTAGCCGCTCCGAGAAAGGGGCTCAATGCTGGGTTGCGAAACCGACATTGCCCCCCTTCAGGAAGCAGAACTGGTCAATCCGTTGATACCCCGAAGAAACTTCCTCCGCTCGCGGTGCATTCCGGGCTTGCACCGGAGGGATTCTGGCGGATATGCGCCGCCCTTCAATGAGTTTGAATCAGCACACGCTGGCCAAGCCAGCATCGCTCAGCGGCTCTTCCTTGCATACGGGAGAAAAGGTCACCCTTACCATCCAGCCTGCCCCAGTGGGGCACGGACGGGTGTTTCGGCGCACCGATCTGCCCGATGCGCCGACCGTGCGTGCCCACTTTGGGAATGTCCGCGAAGTCGAGCGCCGCACCACGTTGATCGAAGGCCCGGCGACCGTGCACACCGTCGAGCACGTGCTCTCGGCGCTCGCGGGTCTCGGGGTCGACAATGCGATCATCGAAATGGACGCGAGCGAACCGCCGATCTGCGACGGCTCGGCCCAGCCGTTCGTCGAACTCATCCGCAAGGCAGGGATTCAAGACCAGGGGCAGCCCCGCACGCCTTGGGAAATCACCGAGCCGATTCACCTCGAGACCAAGGGCGGTTCGATCATGATCGCCCTGCCGGACCCGGCTTTCCGGATTTCGTGCACGAACGTCGGGCCGGAGGGCCGTTTCACCCAGTTTCAGTCGCTCACGATTACGCCGGAGACATTCGAGAAAGAGATTTCTCCCGCTCGCACCTTCGTCTTCTACGAGGATGTGAAGCCGCTCATGGACAAGGGGCTCATCAAGGGCGGCTCGCTGGAGAATGCCCTCGTCGTTCGCGGTGAACAGGTGCTCTCCAAGGAGGCGCTGCGATTCAAGGACGAGTTCGTGCGGCACAAGATTCTCGATATCGTCGGCGATCTCGCCCTGTTCGGCCGGCCGATTCGCGGCCACATCGTGGCGGTGAAGCCGGGCCATGGGCCAAATTCCGAACTGTGCTCGGCCATCGCGAAGCAATACGCGAAAGCCCTCGCGCTGGTCCCCCCATCGGTCACGCCCAAAGGGGGCGACGTGATGGATGTGACCGACGTGATGCGGCTGCTGCCGCACCGCCCGCCGTTCCTCATGGTCGATCGCATCGTCAGCATCGAGGGCGAAAACAAGGCCACCGGCGTGAAGTGCCTCTCGATGAATGAATGGTATTTCGCCGGCCACTTCCCGGGACACCCGGTGATGCCAGGCGTGCTCCAGGTGGAGGCCATGGCACAGGTCGGTTCCATCCTGCTGCTGCGCAGACCGGGCAATGCGGGTCGGATCGGATACTTCATGTCCGCCGACAGCGTGAAATTCCGCAAGCCAGTCGTCCCGGGCGACACTCTTTTCATCGAGGTCGAGCTCTTGCAGACCAAGCGCCTCGTCGTCAAAGCCAGGGGACGCTGCTTGGTGAATGGCGAAGTGGTCAGCGAAGCGGAAATGATGTTTGGCATCGTGGATAAGTGAGCACGCAAATTCACCCAACAGCGATCGTCCACTCCGGCGCGGAAATCGGCTCCGGCTGCGAAATCGGCCCTTACTGCGTCGTCGGCGCGGGCGTGGTGCTCGGCGAGAACTGCTGGCTGCAAAGCCACGTCGTGATTGATGGCCCTTCGCGCATCGGCACGGGCAATCGCTTCCACTCCTTCACTTCGATCGGCCAGCGCACGCAGGACCTCAAATACGCCGGCGAGCCGACCTATCTGGAGGTCGGCGACGGGAATACCTTTCGCGAATTTGTGACCGTCAACCGTGGCACCTCGCCCGGCGCCAAGACGATCATCGGCCATCGCGGCAATTTCCTCGCGTATTGCCACATCGCGCACGACTGCATCGTGGGGAACGACGTCATCTTTTCCAACAACGGCACCCTCGCCGGTCATGTGGAAGTGGGCGATCACGTCATCCTGGGCGGGCTTACCGCCGTGCACCAGTTCTGCCGGCTTGGCTCCTACGCGATGACGGGCGGCTGCTCGAAGATCGTGCAGGACGTGCCCCCCTATCTCATCGCCGACGGCAACCCAGCCGCCGTCCGCGGCATCAACAAAGTGGGCCTCGAACGTCACGGCTTCACCGCCGACGACGTGCTGCGCGTGAAGGAGTGCTACCGCATCCTCTACCGCAAGAACCTCAACGTCGCCCAAGCCGTCGAACAGATCCGTAATAGCGTGGAAGACGCACCGGTGGTGGAAACCTTCCTCAACTTCGTGAGCAACTCGCCGCGAGGGATCATTAAGTAACATCGAAACACAACGCCGGTCCTCGGCGGCGGTTTTCCTTCCCCTCGATTTACGGCTAGCGAAACCCTCATCGTGCTCAAAGCCGCCTTCCAGTTTAACCCAAACGATTCCTTGGCAAGTCACGCCGCTCTGGTAGGGATTACTCACGTATGCACCCCTTGACTCCGACGCGCTTTACGGTTCTGCCGGAGGAAAAATTTTCCGAGCTGCGGTCCAGCGTGCAGGAGCGATTGAAATCGGCGGCGGTCATGGCCTCCAGCGAATACTTTCGCAGCCTGCTCGATCCCGGCATTTCCGGGCTGCTTTCGACTACGCTCCACCACATCGGGGCGCACGATGGCACCATCTGGCTGCTGAGTTCTTCGCGCGATGCACTCGTGCCGCGGTTCAGCACCGGTTCGCGGGCGGAGGAATACGTCGGCAAGTTTCGCCAGCCGCTCAATGCCGGCCTCATCGGCCTCGTCTTCCACACCGAGCAACCGCTTTCGGAAAATGGTCTCTACCAGAGCGCTCGTCATGATAAGACGCTCGACCTCCGTCTCGGTTTGCAGACCTGCGCCATGATCGCCGTGCCGCTGGTTTTCTGCGGCGAAGTCCGGGGAGTCCTCTCCTGTTCACAAATCAAGTCCGCCAACAGCGACGAACCCGATCCGCCCGGGTTTACCGACAATGATCTCCGCGCGGTCCAGCTCACCACGGCCGCGATCGGTCGGCTCATCGAAGGGAAATTGCTCCGCCTTTGCATTGGCATGGCGGGCGAAGCATGACCCCGTGGGCCACCCCGGAGGAGGCCGCCGCAGCCATGCGGCGCGGCCGGGGCAAAGGAGTTCGCATCGCCATTCTCGACTCCGGCGTCGAGCAGTCGCACCCTTGGCTTCGTGAGGTAAAGTGGGGCGACGACATCGCTGTGGAGGTGGAAAACGACGGTCAGCATCTGCGGATCAAGGAAGGCGATGGCGCCGATCTCTTCGGTCACGGCACAGCGGTCGCGGGCATTATTCACCAAGTCGCCCCAGAGGCGGAGATCGGGTCGTTCCGGGTGCTCGGCGGTTCCATCGAATCGAAAACTTCCATCGTGCTGGAGGGTGCCCGGCAGGCCATCGAACGCGGCTACCACATCGTCAATTGCAGCTTCGGCTGCACCATCGTCGATCACATCCTCAAGTATAAGGACTGGGTGGACGAAGCCTACCTGCGCCACGTCCACGTCGTCGCGGCGTGCAACAACTACAATCCCTCCCGCCAGGAGTGGCCCTCCTCTTTCACCTCCGTCATCTCCGTCAACATGGCCCGCTGCGGACGCGAAGGCTCGCTCTACTATCGCCGCAACAGCCTCGTGGAATTTGCGGCCGGCGGCGTGGATGTGGAAGTGGCGTGGCTCTCGGGCGCCGTCCGGCGCATGACGGGCAGCAGCTTCGCCGCGCCCCGCGTGGCAGGCATGCTCGCCTGCCTGCTCAGCGAAATCCCGGGACTCTCGCCCACCGAAGCCAAAGCCCTCCTGCACCGGGTCGCCGAACCATGGAGCCCCGATTTGTCGAACACCGAGGAATTCGCCGCCTTTCCCAAGGGCAGTCTGGGTGCGTCTAAGACCAGTTCGGTCTCGTTCGTCTAAACAAGAAAAACGTCCTGGGCGAAAAACCTGCTCGGGACGTTGACTTCGCCACCCTTCGGCCTTTATCGTCTCCGTAATTTCATGGACCCCTCCTCCACCGAACCCAAGCCGTTCATGAAGCGCCTGCAGGAACGCCTCGCCGCTTCGCGCTTCTTCACGTTCTCGCTGTTGCTCCACATCATCATCGTGGTGCTCGGCGGCAGCGTCGTGCTTTTCAAAGCCTACGTCGAGCCGCCCGATTTCGTCGCCCAGGGCGGCGATCTCCTCGGCACGGAAGATCAGGCCGCCGCGCCCCCACCGGAAGACAAGCCCCAGGACCTCACCCAGACCTTCACGCCCGAGACCCCGCAGGTGAACGCCCCCAGCATCGAGGCCATCACCACCAACTCGGTCACCCAGACCAACTTCAAGATCAACGCCAGCATCGCCCCCGCCCCCAAGGCAGTGACGACCACCGACATGACCAAGGCCGTGGCCAGCGCCGCCAAGAGCGCCATGAAAGGCCTCGGCTCCGGCATTCCCGGCACCATGGCCGGGCGCATGGGCGGCACCGCCCGTGCCTCCGCCATGCAGAAATTTGGCGGCAAGGAAAAGGCCGAAAAAGCCGTCCTCGCCGGCCTCCGCTGGCTCAAGAAAAACCAGGCCGAAAACGGTTCATGGGGGCCGCAGAATACCCCCGCCATGACCGGCCTGGCGGTGCTCTGCTTCCTCGGACACGGCGAATTGCCGGACTCGCCGGAATTCGGCCCCACCATCAAGCGTGGCCTCGACTGGCTGCTGGAGCACGGCACGAAATACCAAGGCAAGATGGGCACCGGCGGCAGCCTCAACGGCGGTCCCGCCGTCTATGAACACGCCATCGCCACCTACGCCATGGGCGAATATTACACCATGACCAAGGACGAGCGTTTCGCCGACGTCCTCCGCAACGCGGTCGGCTATATCGTCCAGGGCCAGAACCCCGTCGGCGGCTGGGACTACGGCTACGCCAAAGGCCCCCGCAACGACCTCTCCGTGGCCGGCTGGCAGATCCAGGCCCTCAAGGCCGCCCACCTCACCCAGCTCGGCATCTCCGGCGTGGATGAAGCGCTCGATAAGTCCATGATCTTCCTCCAGCGCTGGCAGGGACCGAAGGGCGGCTTCGGCTACACCGGCCCCGCGGACACCTACAGCCTCGCTGGCGTCGGTTCGCTCTGCATCTACTTCTGGAAGCAGGAAAAAGATGCCGGCGTCCGCAAAGGCATCGATTTCATCATCGAGGAAACCCAGAAGGACTACCCGGTGAAATACAAGGGCGACAAAGCCAACCTCTACGCCTGGTATTACCACACGCAGGCCTGCCTCATGTTCGGCGGCAGCGCGTGGACCAAGTGGAATCGTTGGTTTCAGGACGAGATCTGCGACAACCAAAGCCCCGATGGCTCCTGGCCGCCCATCGCTGGCAAATCCCCCGGCCCGCAATCCGCCGCCGACGGTTCCGGCCCCTACTATCGCACCACTCTCTGCGTGCTGATGCTGGAGGTCTTCTACCGCTACATGCCGATCAACAAGTAGCGCGAGCCTCAGGCGCTCGTGTGGGAACAAGGTTCGAGTGGTGTTCCCAAAACTCGTCCGGCCTACTTCGTCTTCGGCTTCTCTCTTCGCTCCACTTCGCTGGTGCCGCCTGCTCCCTGAGCCGGGGTGCTCGCCGCGAGGATCAGCCGGGCCGCGCGCATCCGGAGCTGCTGCGAGCGTTTCAGCAGTTCGGCCAGCTCGGCGACCTTGTGAGGTTGAGCATGGTCTTGGTTCAACATAGCCCCCTTGCATCGCGCCCCGCCGGCACGCGGACTGTATAATTTTCATAGAACCTTCGTCCGACTTCATCCCCAAAACCCAGAAAGTCGGATCAACTTGGATTAACTTGGATTTCCTCTGTTGCCCGGTTCTCCAGAAACGAGTCCACCACCCACCCAAGGTCGTCCCGCGCTTTGGCTCCTCCGCCCCGTTCCCTCGCGCTCAGATCCCCCCGGAGCGACCGGAAAAGGCTGGATTCCCTCTGTGAGGTGAGACGGATCGCGCGTTCATTTCCACGCAAGAGGCGCGGAGGGCGCAAAGGCCGCAGAGATGGCAGATGGCGGATTGTTTTCTGGAATGCCGCGGTTGGGAAATAGTGTGTTTATTGTGTCTGTTGGTGGCGGCGGGTGGATGGTGGATGGTTGATCGTTGATGGGTCAGGGTGCACGCTGCGCGTGGCAGGATCGTGGTCGGCGGGACGCCGGCGCTCCATGAGTCAGAGGAGTTTGGCGGCTTCTTCGATCTGGCGGAGGACTTCGGGGGTGAGGCCGGTGGGTTTGGGCGGGGGTTGATGGGCGCGTTCGTAGCGCATCTTGGAATCCTCGAACCGGTCGCGGGCGAGCTGGAGGGCCTTCTCGCGCAGGGCGACCGTTTGAGTCCATTGACGTTCCCGCTGGCGCTGGCGCCAGGTGTCCCGGGCGGATTGCAGATCGAGGCGGCGCTGGCGGTCCACGGCGGCGGTGGCCAGGGTGAGCAGGCGCGCGTTGCGCTCGGCCAGGGCGAGGTCGAGGAGAAGCTTCTGAGCACAGGCATGGGCGCGGGCGAGTTCGGCGGGGTCGAGGTCGATCA
>JBGAGV010000010.1:0-216745 GCA_044226525.1 Chthoniobacteraceae bacterium
TTTCTTCCTATTCCAGTTTTTACACGCCTATGGCAATTATACGCCGGCAAAGCCAGCGCACATCCTCTTTGCGTGTGCGGTTGATCATCAGAGCTCGTATCTAACATCCTTTGACCATTTTTCAAACACTTCCTAGGCGAAGAGAGTCGGGTGAGATGATGGATGAAGAGAGCGAACGGAAAGTGGGGCGGGACTACAACCGTGCGCGGCCGGAGACGGCAGGCGGCAATTCGAGTTTCGAGACGTAGTCAGGCATCGGCACGACGAGGTGGAATCGACGGCGCGATTTCTACACGCCCTCCCGCATAGGGGAAGTTACGCATTGCAAAGATTAAGCTGCGTTCATGTCACGGTGCATTGTCCATGTGAACAGCCCCCCATTCACCCACAATCAAAGCCACATCACACTCATTACAAACATGTTACAAACATCATGGCCGAGCCAGCGCAACCAGACCAACCCTGCCTTATGTTACAGAAAAGAGACGTTTTCGTGACCTCGCGGGAGAATCGAGGCGGCGCTCAGGTGAACAAGATTTATCCCAGGCAGACACGACTTGTCTGAGGTGATTTTCCGGACCGATTTCCGGTCGCCAGGAGACGGCTCGCGTAGGGGCTCGGAATTAAGGCCGCGTCACCTTTAACCGCAGATACCGGGGTCCGTTTGCCAGCGGGGTCGGATCGTGAACTTGCAAGGTGCTGCCGCTGTTTTGATCGATGATCAAACCACTAGTTGTCCAGCTATTCGGATCGCTAAGGTTATTCGTTCCTTCGATCGAAAATAACACGTCATTAGCCACAGGATTTTTCGCCACCGTCATGCGCAGAACGCCGGTGCTTTGATCAACCACCACCACACTGCCGATCGTCGCGGGCAGTTGGGGCGGAACAAGATTCAGCGCGTATTTGAGCAGATTGCTGAGTCCGTCCCCGCCAGCGATGGTGAGATCCGCTCCCGCGCCGCTGTTCGTGGTGTCGCCAAACCATTGCTCCCGCCATGCCTGCGACGGAGTGAGCGGAATGACGGTGGTCGGATCGCTCGCGGTGCTGTTGTTCGTGTTCGTTTCCCCGCCGCCGGAGACACTCGCGAGATTGGTGACGCTCGCCGCCGCATCGGCCGCCACGTTCACCGTGACCGTGACCGGAGGATAGCTCGCGCCGGAGGCGAGCACATCGCTGCGCGTCGCGGTGAGCGTGGCGAGATTCGTCGTCCAGCCTGTGCCGCTGATCCCGATCGCGGTGAGGCCCGGCGGAAGCGTGTCCACCACCGTCACCGCACCGCTGGTCGGACCATCGCCCGCATTCGTGACGGTGAGCGTGTAGGTGCGCCCGGTGTCCGCCTGCTGGAAATTCCCGCCGTGGGTCTTCGTGATCGTGAGATCCGGCGTTCCGGATGTTACCGAAGCCACCGTGCCGCTGACGGCGAAGTCGGCGCCCGTGCTATTCCCCACGTCGTAAAGATACCATGTGCCTCCACTTCCCCCGCCCGTATTCACGATGCGGAAAGTAATCGTCGTCCCAGCGGCCACATTTTGCAGCGCGGAGATCGCGGAGAGATCGATGCTCGCAACCGAGCCACCCGAGCTCGAAGTGACTGGGTAGCTGAGCGTCGTCACATCCGTAAACGCACCCCCGCCGACCTGCACCTGCAGCACGCCGCTTCCAGGGCCGGTGCTCGAGCGGCGATAGTCGAATTTGCTGAGCGCGCTGAGCGAAACCTTATAGCCGCTGTTCGCGGTCAGCGAAAAGGTCACGAAACGATTCGCGGTGACCGCTGCGGTGGCGGTCGCATCGGAAAATCCGACCCCTCCCCAGCCCCGGCCAGCGGCACTACCGGTGGTGCTCACTCCGCTCCCCCGCGTTAATCCACCGACGGTCAGATTTGCCGCGACCGTAGCGGCAGAAAAAGGGGAGATTCCGAAGTTATTCGTTCCTCCCGTCAGCGTGCTCATATCCCATGACGCAATAACTCCACTCGTCCCGCCGCCGCCGCTCGGATTGATCGTCGTGGCGTCGCTGACCGTGTTGTTTGCCGCGTTCGTTTCGCCCCCGCCGGAAACGGTGGCGACGTTCGTTCCACTCGTAGCGTCAGCCGCAACGCTAACCGTGAGGGTGAGCGCCGGATAACTGGCCGCGCTCGCGAGCGCATCGCTCCGCGTGGCGGTGAGCGAGGGAAGATCGACCGTCCACCCGGTGCCCGCGAACGCTGTCGCGGTGAGGCCTGCGGGAAGTGCATCGGTCACCGTCACGGTGCCGCTCGTCGCGGCCGTGCCGCTATTGGTCACGGTGATGGTGTAAGTCCTGCCCGTGTCGCCTTGCGTAAAGCTGCCCGTGTGCGTCTTGGTGATCGTCAGGTCGGGAGCCGCGACTCCACTCGAGGAGTTGCGCGCGTTGGGCGTGCCGGTGGCAAAGTCGGCTGCGTTGTCGCCGGTATCCGTCGCCCCGGCGGCGAGGCGGAAATCGGACGCGGTCGCGGAAGGTGCCGGCGCGGGACCGCTCCCTTCGTAGGCGTTGGCGGAACCGTAACCCACAAAATCAACCAGCGAAGACAGGCCAATCGGAGACGCCGTGCCGGAAGTGATCGCCGTGCTCGTGTTCATGAGCGCCACCTTGCCCTGCGTCGCGCTCATGCTGATGCTGCCCGTGGCATCCGGCGTCGGCAGCGCGGCGCCGGTCGAACCGCCGGCTCCCTGGATCAAATAATATCGGCCCGGCTGCATCGTGCCGCTGAGCGCGATCGCCTGCCACGTCGAACCGCTGGCACTCGCGTATTGCACCGACCAGCCGGTGATATTCACCGCCAGCGTGCCGCGATTATAGATCTCGATGAAGTCGTTCTTATAAGCCGCGCCCGTGTTGCCACCGCCACCGTAGATCTGGCTGATCGTGATCGCACTTCCCGGCGGCGCGCCCACCGTGAAATCGTCCGCGCTCGTGCCCGCGCCGAGGCCCGTCGTGACGACGATCTTTCCCGAGACCGCCCCCGTCGGCACGGACACCGTGATCGAGGTCGGCGAATTCACCGTGGGTGAAACGACGGCGACTCCGCCAAACGTCACGCTGGTCACGTTCACGAAATTCGTGCCGGTGATCGTGACCGTCGTCCCAACCGGGCCGGCAATCGGTGAGAAGGAGGCAACGGTGGGCGTTCCATCGCCGGTCAACACAGTGAAGGCCCCGCTGCTCGTCGCGGTGCCGCTCGGCGTGGTCACACTGACGGTGCCGGTCACCGCCGAGACCGGCACCATCGCGGTGATCTGCGTGCCGGAATCGACGCTAAAGGTCGTCGCCGCCACTCCGCCGAATTGGACCGAAGTAGCGCCAGTGAAATTCGTGCCGGTTACCACGACGCTCGTCCCGGGAAGCCCATAGGCAGGGGAGAAACCCGCGACCGAAGGCGCGGGCGGCCCGGGGATGACGGTGAAATTCGTCGAACTGTTCGCCGTGCCGCTCGGCGTCGTCACGCTGATCGGGCCTGTGCTCGCACCCGACGGCGAAAACGCGGTGATCTGCGTCGTCGAGTTCACCGTGTAAGTGGCGCTCGTGCCGTTGAATTTCACCGCGGAGGCCGAGCCGAAATTGGTGCCCGTGATCACGACCATCGTATTCTCCACACCGCTGGCCGGCGTGAAACTCGTGACCGTAGGCGCCGGCGGAAGCTGGGCGACCAGCGTGGCGAGCAGGTTTGCCATGTGCGGCACGCCCACACCCGTCGCCTGGTCGTAACCGGCTGTCGCTGCGTATTTGCCGCTGCTCGTGCTGGTCGCGTTGCTGCCCGTGGTAATATCGACGAAGTTATTCGTGCCGATCAGCGGATAGACGCTGGGGTTGATCAAGCCGAGCGGCGGTTTACCGGCATTGGCGCGGGCTTCATTGACGAGGGCGCAGAATCCCGCCCACGCCGGCGCGCTCCAGCTCGTGCCGCCGTATTGCACCACTCCACTAAGATAGACGTAAGCGCCGGTGTTCGGGTCGGCAACGAGGCTCACGTCGGGCAGGAGACGTTTCGTGCCCGCCGGGACGCCCGTGCCCGTCTGCCAGGAGGGGCGATTGAATTGAATGCTCGTGCCGCCACCACTCCCACTCCACGCACTCTCGCTGGTGCGCGCGCCGGTCGAGGTATGGATATTCAGCGAGGTGCCGCCGACGGCGGTCACGCTCGGGTCGGAAGCGTAATGCTCCACCTGGAGCGGCCCGGTGTCGCCGCCTTGGTCGTCGGGCGTCGAGCCGCCGTCGCCGGAGGAAACGAAGATGCTCACGCCCGCGCTCGCAATGGTCGCAAAGAGCTGCGCATCGGTGTCGAATTGCGCCTGCGAAACATACGTCTCCCCCAGCCCGAGGCTGATCGAGAGCTGATGCAACTGCGGCTGGGTGGGCAGATCGCTAATAAGCCGCTGCAGACACTTGTCGAGATCCGAGTCGCTCAAGGTCCGCGACGCATAGACCCGAATTTTCGCCCCCGGTGCCACGCCGCTGCTCCACTCTACATCGAGCGTTTCCTCCCCACTCGCCGCCGGCAGGGTGCCGCCGTTCACGTTGATGTTCTCGATATTAGCCGTCGATTGCGCGATGTTATTGGCGCTCCAGAACGCGGTGAGATCGGCATTCTTCGCGGTCGTGTCGATGAGGATGGCGATCTTTTGTCCCGCGCCGGTCACACCCAGGTTGGTGCCGTTGTAAGCGGTCAGAATTTCGCTCACCTTGTAAGGGGGCGCGTTGTTCGTGAGCGGCAGCCGGACGGCGTTCTTTTTCCGGCGATGATAGGGCTGGAGATGATTCACCCCCAGCACCGGCGTCGCGATGCTCAGCGGCAGGCTCGGCGCCGTATCCGCTGCGGGATAGTCGATCCCCTCATTCGCCGTCACCGTGACAAGATGCACCTGCAGCGCCGCCTGCACCTGCGCGAGTGTGCCGCTGGCATAGACCACCAACCGGCTGGAATCGTGCTGCGTAATCGTGAGCCCCTGCCCGATCAGCCAGCGCACCACCGCATCGTAATCGCTCGGCAAAGGCAGATGAACGCGCTCGAGTTCCTCCCGCGAGATCGCCTCCCCTCGCGCAATGCGCTCCTTCATTTGCTCGTAGTTTCGCAACTTGAGCGACACGCCAAATTCCATCGTCTCCACCTGATTCGCCGCCACCAGCGCCCGCCGCGTCGCCGCAATTGCAGTCGGCACCGGCGCGATGCTCTGCGGAAAACTAACCCTCGGCTCTGCCGCCATCCCCAGGACACCCACAAACGAAAGCAACCAAAGACCGATACGGCGTAACATCATCGCAAAAAACGTCGTAGAAATATGGAAAAGCGAATAGTTAAACATTGAAACAATCCAGCAACGACCGCGCCTCATCGGCACGCCGCTGCTCCTCCTGAACCGAGCTGAAAATTGAATCGCTTACCGCTGCTCGCCGGGTTTTCCTGACGAATTAGCCGGTTTTGTGGCCTTGTCCGTCTTTTCCTCCGTTGTGTCCGTGGATCGTGAACCGTCGATGACGACGCGAGGTCTGATCCGACCGTAGGGATCCGCGACGATCAGCACGGTTGCACGGTGAATCGATCCGAAATCCACTTCATTGGACCACTCAATCGGTTTACCGGCGACATCGGTGCCGGAAGTATCTACTTGCAGGGCAATCCGAGGGAGACCGCGCACTCGCAAAAAGGGAGAATCGCTCGTCAACCGAACATGCAGGTCCGGACCGGCATCGATCTGCAGCGTTTTCAAATCGGCCACAAAGCTTCGAACCACCAACTCTCCCCCGGGGTCCTTGGCCGGACTGTCATCCAAAACTTCCAACGCCAGCTTACTCTCCTTCTCCCGAACCGCGAGCGTGAAACAGAAACCAGTCTCAAGGCGTGCAGGAACCGACCCCAGCACCAACTCCGGCTCCTTCACGTCCCGCAGTTCCACAATACATGGACCGGAAGGAAGGCTGATATAATCACCGAAGCGGCTTTCCGGTTCGTAATCCCCAAACTCCACGGCTTGCGCTCCGTGCCCAGAATATTTCAGGCTGATCCGCACCGCTCGTTTCGATGCAAAATCACCTTTCCAGAGACGCAGGAATGCTTCCCCTCGGGAAGCATCGGGCGTTGAAGCAGCAGGTCCGGGTTTGGCTGCCGGCGGTTTGGTGGACGCAGGTTTTTTTTTCGCGCCAGCACCCAGCAACGTCATCTGAAACACTATCAAACACGATAGAAGCCGACCAAAAGTGCCTGGGGTGAACATAGCAGTCAGGGGGTTAGTTAGCAGTGGACGGTTTGATCGGATTGCCGTCCACCGTGACGCGGGGGCGGAATCGTCCGTAGGGGTCCGGGATGATGAGAAGCGAAGCGTGTCGGAACGACCTGAAATTCACCTCCGTGGACCAAGTCTGCGTTTTTCCATCGGCCAGAGTAGCCGACATGTTCAACTCCAAGGACGTGAGGGGCAGACCGTCGAGAACTTCGGTCTCCCCCTCACTCAACGATCGAGACTTGATCTGAGAGGTAGCCGCGACCACTACCCGCCCTCCCGGAAAATGCTGGCGGACAGTAAGTCGTCCGGCCACGGCGGTCGAAGGATCGTAAGTATCGTCCACCATTTCCACTTTTATTTTCCCGTCTGCCATGTGCGCAAGAAACGTCACATAAACGTCGCCCCGAAGAACCACATCGAAGGTCTGCAGGGTCGTATTAGGTTCGTCGCGGCGGACCGCCTTTAGGCTGTAGCGCGCGGGTGGGATTGCCACGTAGCTGGCGTAAAAATTGCCAGGATCGGCGTAAAGCATTGGTTCGCCTTCAGGAGTGCCGGCCTCCCGCACCAGGACGAGATCACCCTGCTCTTTGGCGCACATGTTCCAAAAGCGGATAAAGCCTGTTTTCGGTTTCTTCGACTTCGGATCGGGGGTCGGAGTCGCAACGGGTGCCTGTGCAAAGAGCGGGGTCGTCGTGAGCAGCAGGCTAGGGAGAAGCCACTTGCAGAATTTGAACATCATAATGATCGGGCTTGGCAAACCGCTCACTAATTGCGGCCGCATTGGCAGGGTCGAAATTTTCCACTTCCACGCGGAAGGCGCTGCCATCCGCCTTTCGAGGGACCAAGGTAAATGTGGTCTTCACCCAGTGTTCACCGGTAACGCGTTTGACCCCGTCCTTCCCTTGATTGATCGATTGTCCCACGGCGTAAACGCTGAACACGTTCCCGCGTGTCGTAATCATATCAATGAGGCGACGCACGAGTTCCTCCCTCGAACGGTCGAATGCGTCATACATTCGGATGCCAAGAAGAAGGTCAGTCGCCTTCGAACTGAAGACTTTCAGCTCCGAGATTTCCCCGCGCTCTCGAAAATAAGTTGGCCTGGTGAGATCAGTCAACTCCAGCCGGGTTTTTGCTTCGTTGATCAACTTTTGCAAACCGGGGGTCGCGGGTGACAAGCCAAGGTCATCAGTATTAAAATCAGCCGCATCTTTTGTGGTCGGGGAGGAGGGATCAGCCGCAGTGGTATCCGAGTTGGATGCAGAGCAATAAGTAGCCTTCATAGTCAAACCATAACAAGCCGCCCGCAAAGCCGCGCCATTATCCCGACGAAGGCCATTGATATTAATCTGCCCCGGTAGATAAAGCTCGTTGGAGGGAGAGAGAAAATCGGCGAGCCGCCACGAGGCCCACTGCTGGCTCTGATCTGAAAGGTTATCCATCTTGATCGTATCGAGGTCGGGCTGCCCAACGCGGAGAGTGCGTCCTCCACCTCGCGAACTCGTCACCGGATAGCTCCCATTACCAGGAAGCCGGGCTGGATCAAAGATATCGCCAAGCTGGCCGATCGACCTGATGTTTTCATTCGCCACGAAAGCCGGCGCCGTCTTTGCATCCGGGTTGGGCACAGCCACCGCCTCGTCTGTCATCGTCTGATCCCACACCTTAAACCGGTCTTTCCACGCATAAGACACCTTTTTTGTGCCAGACGTGTTCCGCTGAACGGTTCGCGCAGGAAAAACATAACGCGAATTTGGCCACCCCAAAGAGAAGCGATAATCGTCGCTGACTGTAGGGTTAAAATAGCGTGTCTGGTCGGGCTCACCAATGCCGCCGAGTTTCCACCGTCGAAAGACCATCTGCTCGTTATTCGTTCGAGGATCTCCCAACTGAGACGGCGAATTTCCGTTACCAAACAATGTGCCGCCATAGGTATCGTCCCGATAGTTTCGATTCGACGTGGTCTGGTTCAAATAAGTGACATTCGGACCGCCGCCTTTTGAAATTGTATAGGGATGGGAGTCGAGGTAGCCGTATGAATTGGCCAGAATGACCTCCGTCCCGTAATCCTCCTGATTCTGCCCAGAACTGTTGGGAGCATCGCGGAATTGCGGCCAGATACCGTCCACTGGGTTACCAACGACGTTGGGCGGTAAAGGCCCGGCGAATTCGCGCTTACCTACCAAGTTTGAACAATAGTAGGTCACGGTCTTGTTTAAGCCGCCTGTGGTATAACAACTACCCGGCCAACTCCCGGCACTGGCAGGAAGAAGATCGTCTGGATCGCTGGTAATGACAGTGCAGGTGCCAGCCCTGAATACGACGCCGTCAGGGGCAGGGGTGCCCTTATTGCCGGTCCCGGAGCCTGGCTTATAAACACCAGTGCTCAAATCGATAGTCAATTCACGGCCGAAGCTGGGATTGCCGGACGGGTCCGTCAAGGGAGCGGTGCCGCCCCCATGCCCGAACCATCCCACCGGATCAGCAATTTTCACGAACGCATTGTTCAAGTGTCGCTGACCAGGCGTTTCTTTTGCGTAAATATCCTGCCCAGTCATGTTCCAGAACTCGATATAATAGTCCACCTTCAGCTTGTAAGTTCGATCCGAAAAACACTGCGAGCGAAACCTCGCCACGGCTTCTTGCAAAAAGGGAGCGGCATCTTTACCTTGAGCCCAATAGTCGTTATCCCCTTCATGCGCGGACATCGCCAAAGCCGGCGCGGCACGCGGCGCCAGCAAACCGTTGTTTTGGATCATGGTTGGCTGCGAATCCGGATCGATGTAATCGCGGATATTTGCCGCGAGTTTGTAGAGATAAATGGTCTGGTGCGGCGGATCCGTGGGCTTAAGCGGCATCACCTGCTCCGCATTCAATGTCGTGGCATCTATTGCGGCGGTATTGCGATAAAATCGCTGACCGAATTTCGGCGCGTGATATCTGATCGCCTCCACCAATCGCTGGATTTGCCGATTATATTCTTTCTCCTCATCAGCCGTCGTAACGCTGGATAGCTTATATGGCCGATCGAAGCCAAGCCCGCTCAAATTCAGCCGTTGAGAGCCCTGCCGCGACACATTCAAGCCGCTGGAAAAAATCGTGGCAAAAAACTTCGTTTTGTCACCGAGAAGATAAGCAGCCGGGTCGGGCGTGGCACTAGCACCCGCGCGATTGAAGGCGCGCAGCTCGAAGAGTTGTTTTCCGAAGAATTCATCCCGCAGCGTAAACGCCGCCGACGAAACCGCGTTCAACTTGACCTCATCGCTCATGAACGGCGCCGACGCGCTGCGTAGAAGACCCTGAATCGGTGTATGCCAGGCAGGGCAATCGCTGGCTCGCTCCGGGTGTGTCTGATAAAATGGCCGGGCCAACGCCTCTGCATCGAGCGTCAACTCGCCTTTAGCGGTAACCGCGCCGGTTATTGGATCCTTCACGTCCATTTCGCGACCTCGTTTGCCGTTGCTCAGAAGGTTGAGGTTCACCTTGAAGCTCTCGTCTTCCACCCAGTAGGCGTAGCGGCCGATGACTTTCGGGGTGGGCGTGCCGGGGATCGGGGTGCCGGACGTGAGGGGGGCCTGATCTTTGATTTCGATCCACTTGGCGCGGAAAGGCTTCGGAGTAGGCGTCATGGCTGCGCCTGAACCCGGGCCGGGGGCCGGGGTGGCGGTCGGGGGCGAGCCGATCCAGCCGTCGGAATCCTTGTCGTCGCGAGCGCGATTGAGATTCACGCTGGTGGTGTCGTTCCACGCTTCGGTGCCCAGCACGGTGTTCTTGGCGGTAATTTCGACGTCGTCCGTAATCGCTTCCCCGCCCTTGCTGCGCGAGAAGAGCGGGAGCACGCGAGCGGGACGCGGGGTAGCGGCGCTGGTGCCGGTGGAGAAATTGGGGCCGGTCGTCGTGTAATAGAGATACGTGCCTTCCACGGGCAGATTGTCGGCTGGCTTCGTGCCGGTGGGCGGGACGACCGAGTCCCAGACGGTGGCGGAATCGGGATATTGCGCGATCTGCTCGGTGAGAAGACTGATGGCCTGGTTGACCGCCGTGTTCGCCGCGAGTTCGGCGGTGGCTTTGTTCAGGTAGGCCTTGGAAGTGGTGCGCTCGGAAGTGGTGGTGGTGATGAAACTGACGACGAGGATCGAAAGGAGCGTCAGAATGATCAGGCAGACAATGAGCGAAAAACCGGGGTCGCGGTGATGATGTAATCGTTTCATTGGGTTAACCTCACGCGGGTGTAGAACTGCTGTTCGCCGGGCAGAATAAAACGTTCGTAGAGATCCCTGAACGGCCCCGGGTTTTCCTTGGTGGCCGTCCATACTTCGCGGGTGATCTTTTGGTCCTTCAAACGGCGCGCCGCATTGGCTCCGAGCGCCTTGAACCGGATTTCGATCCACGGAGGCATGTTCCGATTAAACGAGCCCGGCGGGTGCACCATCATCGTATTCGGATTAGTGGGATCGGGAACGTCGATGTGGAAGTCCCACACAAACGTCGCGAGCGCATCGCTGACCGGCTGGGTGCGCACAAAGATACTCTCGAAAAGAGCACGCGAAGTCGTCGCCGTGCCTGCTTTCGCGATGGGCTGGAGGATGTTGAAGGTGGTGTCGCTATTCGCAAACTGCCGCCGCAGGACGAAGGCCTTCATCTTCTCATCCCACTCACAATAATAGCCGACCGCGCACCAATCCCCGAGGCCGCGATTGCGCGTGCCGATCAAACCATAGACTTCGTCATTCACCTTATCCTCGTCCTTGGTGTCCTTGTGATGGTCGATGGTCAGAATCGGGAAACTCTGCGCCGGGGTGGTGGCAGCCGACGGCGTGCCCACGGGCGCCGCGGGAAAGATGGCATCCGCCGCGGGAGCCGGGCCGAGCGAAGAAAGATCGCGCGCCATGACCTGCAAAGCGGCGCGCGCTTCGCGAAAGGTATCGAGCTTCTCATCGTTCCCCTGCCAGGCGCTGCTGCCGCGCTCGAAGATTTGCAGCATCATCACCACAAGGATGGAGGTCACGCCCATGGCGACCATGAGTTCCATCAAGGTGAAAGCGCGAAGGCTCCGCTTCATTTCACGCCGGCTCCTTGTTTGAGGCGGCTGATAAACTGCCCGCCGACAAAAACGGTCCGCGTGATTTCCTGTTTCGGCCGGATCACCATGCGCACCATCGTGCCGCGAGTCGGGGCGGGCGTGGGTGTCGCACCAGCCGCAGGAGCGCCAACGGGCACCGGAGTCGCGAGGATCGACCGCTCGAAACTCAGCGTGAGGACATACTCCGCATTCTGCGGCGGAGCGATCTGGCGCAGGATCTTCACCTCATCCCGCACGTCGTAAGAAGCGTAGAGCACGGCGGGGTCCGTGCGGGTGGAGAGATCGATGGTGGTGTGATCCGGGCTGAAGCATTCCGCCGCCATGAAGGGCTCCGATTGCAGCGTGTTGAAGACCAGCTTCGCCAGTTGCGCCGCGCGGGTTTCATCCACGCAGGTGCGGGTATTCTGCATGGCGACGGGCAGCACGCCCATGATGCCGATGAGCGCGAACCCCACCACTGCCAGGGTGATGGAAACTTCGATGAGCGAAAATCCGCGAAGCGCAGCAGGAGAGGTCTTCATGAGGCAGGCTCCGGGGTGGGTGTTCCATTGTCGGTGTCCAGCCGGCGAGCCCGTCCCGTGACGGGCGAGACCCGGATGATTTCGTCGCGCACCCGGCCCACGGCCTGGCTGCTGCGCACGACTTTTCCGTCCACGTTGATGGTCCCTTCGATGAGCCGGAGTTCGGCATCGGCGGAGGCAGCCGGCGCGTCGAGACCACCGAGGCTGTTGAACTTGAAGCACGGCACCTCGACGTCCACTCCCAGGGGCTGGCAATACAGCTTCACCTTCGTGTCCGTCGCGCGGAAAACGGAGCTCTCCTGAGTCTCGATTCCCGGGTCGAACGAAAGGCCATCGGGCAACAACGTCCAGCCGGTGACCGGGAGGCGATCGTAGCGATTCGAGGTCGGATTGAAGACCTCCTGAAAAATCGCAAAGGCCCGGCAGCGGAAGTTAGCGGGCCAGAGCGCATTCGTATCGGCCAGGGCGAGGTAGTGCGTGCTGTTCTGCGAGAGGGCGAGCCCGCGGGTTTGTTCCAGCACCGACACGACCACCGCCACCCCGGCCCGCCGCGAGGACCCTTTGCTCAGCGACGTCACCACCGGCACGGCCACGGCGGCAACGATCGCGATGACGGCGAGCACTGCCAGCATTTCCACAAGGGAAAAGGCCTGGCCCTCACTCCGCGCATCCGATCTGGAAGCGAGTGCGTTCATGGTCGCGCCGGAATCATGACTGCCCCACCCCGTGGCAGCAAGAGAGGAAATCGCCACACCGCTTGAGGGAGCGGCTTCCGACATCCGGATTTCCCTCCTGGCGTCGTGGCAATTTCGTTCATCCAGCGATGGGTGCTCGTTTCTAGGAACCTCCTTGAACAGTGCGGGCGCGTGCTCCGGCGCGCGGGCGGCGGCGCAAACCGAGGAGCGTGAGACCGCTGATCATGGCCCAGGCAGCGCCCGGCTCGGGCACCACGGCAAAGGTGCCGCCGTGATTCAGGACCGCCCACGTCGCGTTGCCCGTCGCATCGAACCCATAGGCGCCGATGTATTGCGTGAGGTCCGTGCTGCCGATGGCCGTCTGGAAATCGGTGAACGATCCCGCGAATCCCTGGCCGAGCGGGCTGGCGTTGTTACCCGAGTTGAGCAGCACGGCATTCACCCAGGAGGTGCCGCCGCTCAGCGTGCCGAGCAACGACCCCGCGGTGGCCGAATCGAGCGCGAGCTGGAGCACGAAGACATCCGAACTCGTGCCGGTGAGCGAAAAGACATCGCTCAGGCGGCTGGAGTCGTTCGCCGCACCCGAGGTGAGGCTAAAAGTGGTGTCGAGGGTGCGCGCATCGCCTGCCGTGCCGGACAGCAACGAACTCATCGTGTGAACGCCACCCAGCGCGCTATCCGCGAGGTAGGCATTGTAGGGATCGTTGAGATTGCGGAGCAACTGATAGTGGCTGGATTCGGATTCGAAGGTCGCCTTTTTCCCGATGCTGACGCCCGCGTTGACCACCAGGTTGCCGCCCTGTAGTTCGACTGCGCCGGCGGCCGCGCCGAGCGCGCCATTCGACGCCGCGACCAGTTGCCCGGCCATGATCTGCGTCGGGCCGGTGTAAGTATTCGCGCCACTGAGGAGCACCGTGCCGTCGCCGGTTTTCAGCACCGGATTCGGCCCGCCGCCATCGTGGAACAAGCCCGAGAAGACCACGGTGCCCCCACTGGCCGCGCTCAGGTTGACGCTGCCGTTCAGGGTCACGTCACCCGAGAACGTGGTGATGCCGCTGGTGCTTTCGCTGCCCAGCACCGGGACATCCGCCAGCGTCGGGGTGCCGGTGCTGAACTGGATGTTATCGAGCCGATTATTACCCGAGCTCGAAGTCGCTCCCGCCACCTCCAGCCGCACATAGGCCGTGGACGCATTGTTCAGCCCCGTAATCGTGTCGAGCGTCTTGGTCGAGAATGTCGTGCTGGTGGTGCCGGTGACGGTCTGGAGCGGCGTCCAGTTCGTGGCATCGGTGCTCCACGACCAGATCTGGCTCGAGAAACCCGAAGCCGTTCCGCGGGTGTCGTAGCTCACGACCAGATTACTCAGGCCGGTCATATCCACCTTGAAGACCACGTATTTGCCAGCCGCTCCGAAGGTCGTTCCGCCAAGCAACGCGAGCGCGCCCGGCGATCCACCGGTGCTCCATCCGGGAAGCGCGTTCAGGCTCGATCCGGCAAAGGCGTCGAGTTCTCCGGTGCTCGACCAAAGTTTGGAACCGTTCGTCCCATCGAGGAAAATGGTCCCGAACCCAAAGTTGGAGCCGAAGAGATTCGGCGTATTCGGCGTGCCCACGATGGGGACCGCGTTGTTGCCCGGATTCGCGGTTTCGAAATCCCAGCCGGCCAGCAACGTCAGCGGGAACACGTTCGAGACGCTGATGGCGTTTGCCGTGGTCACCCCGGCCGGAGCCAGCAGACTGCCGCTCTTGATGGAGACCACCGAGGTTCCCAAGGCGGAATCCGTCATCGCCCGCACGATACCTGTGGTGATCGTCGTCGGGCCCGAATAGGTATTGGTGCCGCCGAGCACGAGTTCACCCGTGCCAGACTTGGTCAAGGCCAGCGTGCCGGTGCCCGCGCCATTTTTCAGCGTGCCGTTGAAGGTTGAGACGTCCGAGTTGCCAATCGTCAGGGTGCTGTTGTTGGTGCCGCCGTTCTGCACGGTAGTGCCACTGGTGCCGTTAAGACTGGAACCCCGCGCGGAGAAGCCATTCAAGGTCAGCGTGCCGGTGCCGGCGAGGTTCAGGGCGTTGGCGCCGGTCGAGTTGATCGCGCCCGAACTCGCCAGCTTGATCTCACCGGCGGGAATGTTGAGGCCGCCGGTAAAGGTATTGTTGCCCGCGAGCATCAGGGTGCCGGTGCTCGAAGCCTCGAGTCCCAGGGCACCGTCGCCCGTGATGGTCGAGATCTTCGTGGATTCGGTGCCCGTGCCGTTCGCGCCGTAGATCGTGCTGGTCTGCTGATTGATCGTCAGTTCGACACCCGAGCCGATCGTGATCACGTTCGATCCCGCCCCCGCCACGCCGCTATAGGCGCTGCTCAGCGCGCCAACCGTCTGGTTGGCGTTGATGTTGAGCGCCGCGACCCCGGTGCCGCTTTGCTTGATCGTGAGGGTGCCAAACGGCAGCGTGTTCGGCGTGTTCGCATAGGTCGTGCCGCCGGAGATGATCGTGGCACCCGAGCCGGTGCTCTCCGGGCCATTCAGGTTCAGCGCACCGTCACCGGTTTTGGTGAAATTGCCCGAGCCGGTGATCGTGCCCTCGAGATCGACGGTATTGCTGCCGTCGCTAATATCGATCGTCGAGTCGGAGTCGAGTTGCAGATCGTTGGTCACCAGGAAGTTTGTCCCCGCCACCGTCGCAGCAACGGCCAGAGCACCGCTGCCCGAAGGACCCGAGCCATTCAACACGATGGGCCCGCCGCCGATGCGATACGTGCCGCCACCGAGCGCAGCGAGCTGCACCTGGGCACCGCTCGCCACCGTCAGGCTATCGGTGAAGCGAAGGGCGTCCAGATGACCCAGCGCCAGCGCCCCACCGTTGACTGTCGTGGCGCCCAAGTAGGTGTTGGCGCCGCCCAGCGTCAAAGTGCCAGTGCCTTCCTTGACGAGCGTGCCATTGCCGGACACGACGCCCGCGAACGTTCCGCTGGCCGGGCCGCTCACGGTCAACGTGCCCGCACCGAGCGTCACACTGCCGCCCGTGGTGCCACCGCCGGTGAGAGCGGCCACCGTCTGGTTTTTCCCGTTGAGGTCGAAGGTGGCATTCACCGCGTCGGCGATGTCCACGGTGGTCGCGCTGGCCAGCGCGTTGTCCACCCCAAGGCTCAGCGTGCCATCGAGGACTTTCGTCGCCCCGGTGTAGGTGTTCACGTTCGTCAACGTGAGCGTGCCGACGCCTTGCTTGAACAGCGAGCCACCCGTGCCGGAAATGATACCGCCAAACGTCGTGCTGCTTCCATTGCCCACGGTCAGCGTGCCCGTCCCGAGCGTCACGTTGCCGCCATTCGCGCCGCCCCCGGAGAGCGAGCCGATCGTCTGGCTCTTGCCATTCACGTCGAGGCTCACCCCGGCGCTGTTGGCGAGCGTCACGGCCGTCGTGCTGGGCAGGGCGTTATCGACACCCACCTGCACCGTGCCGCCATTGATCGTGGTGGAGCCGCTATAAGTATTCGCGCCGGTCAGCGTGAGGGTGCCGCTGCCCACCTTGACAAGCGAACCGCCCGCGCCCGAGGAAATCACACCCGCAAAGCTCGTGCTGGTGGCATCGCCCAGCGTCAGCGTCGCGCTGCCGAGAGCGACCATGCCGCCGGTCGTGCCGCCACCCGCCAGCGCCCCGACCGTCTGGTTGAAGTTGTTGAGATCAACGAGCGCCGTCGCGGTGTTGCCGATGGTGAGCGTGCCGGTCGAGGGCAGCACGTCAGCCGCCGACGCCCGCACCGTGCCGTCGCCAACTTCGAGGCCACCGGTGAAGGTGTTCAACCCGGAGCCATCCAGCAGCAGGATGCCCGTGCCGGTCTTGGTAATCTTCTTGCCCGCCCCGCTGATGCCGCCTTTGACCGTCAGGGTCTTGCCGGCCGCCACACTCCAAGACTGGGTGGCCTCGAGCACGAGCGGCGCATTGATGGTGGCGGATTCGTTCGCGGTCACGCCGCCAAAGACCGTCAGGGTATTGCTGCTGCCGACCGTGCCGATGGAATACGCCGTCGTGGAAACCGGAGCAAATGTGAGCGTGCCCCCCACGCGGACGGCTGCGCCGAGAGTGATCGTGCCCCCCACTCCGCCATTGCCAATGGTCAGGTTGGTGCTCGCCACGTTGTCCCACGTGGCCTGCAAACCGCCGTTGTTGAAGTTGATGCTGCCCTGCTGCCAGATCCCCGCGCCATCAACGATCGGGTCTCCACCGCCGCCCACATCCCACTTAAATTCCGAGGAAGCTGCCGACACGTTCAGCACGGCCGAAGTATTGTTCACCGTTACGGAGAAATTCAGCCCGCTCGGCGCCGTGCCGATGAGGAAGCCATCCCCGGTCTTCGAGCCGTAAGTCAGCAGCGTGAACTGCTGGCCTGCCGTGAACGTCACGCCGGGCGCATTGATATTGATGAGGTGCGTGCCGCCGTCGAGCGTGAGCACACCCGCTCCGAGCGAGACGGTGTCGAACGACGAAGTCGAGGTGAAGTCGAAGGTCATCGCGCCGCCCGCATTCACGCTGAGCCCGCCGAGGTTGAGCGTCCCGACGATCGAATCGCCCGCCGGCAGAAGCAGGCCGCCGTTGTTGATCGTGACCGTGCCGGCAATGGTGCCGCTCGGCCCGGAGATGAGCGTGCCGCCGGTGTTGATCGCGACCGCCGTATTGCCCAGCGAACCGGCAATCTCCAGCGTGCCGGCATTCACGGAGGTCGCGCCGGTGTAAGTGCTCGCGCCCGAGAGCGTGAGTTTGCCCGTGCCCTGCTTCACCAGTGAACCACCCGTGCCGCTCAAGGCGCCGGCGTAGGTCGTATTGGTCGAATCGCCCACGGTGAGGGTCCCCGCGCCGAGGGTCACATTCCCGCCCGCAGCATCGCCACCGCTGAGCGAGGCAATCGTCTGGGCGTTGCCGTTCAAATCCAGCGCGGCGTCCGCTGCGGTTCCGAGCGTCACCGCCGTGGTGGTCGGCAAGGCATTCGTCGCGCCCACGCGCAGCACCCCACCGTTGATCGCCGTGGTGCCCGTGTAGGTGTTCGCTTCGCCGAGGATCTGCGTGCCTGTGCCGGCCTTCACCAGCGCAAGATTGCCGGTGATGAGCCCGGAGTTCGCCGCCGTATTCGCGCTGTAGGTGTAGGTGCTGCTGCCAGAGAGCGTCAGCACCGCCGCCGTGGCCGAGCTATTCGTGACGGTGTTGCGTGAAACGGTGGCATTGGTGCCTTCGATGGAAGCGAGTCCTCCGACGGTCTGGTTAAAGCCGTTCAGGTCGAAGGTTCCCAGATTGGCCGTCGCGTTCTGGCCTAAGTTCACCGTCGTGCCGACGGGCAACGAATTCGTGACTCCGAGTTTAACGGTGCCCTGCGTAATGGTCGTGGCACCACCGTAGGTATTGACCCCACCCAACAGCAACGTGCCGCCGCCTTCCTTGATCAGCACGCCATCTGTAATCCCCGTTTTGTCGGCGATGACGCCATTATACGTGAGGGTGCCCGCCGTGCTGGTCACTGGGGTGCTAATTGCGGTGCCTGCTGAATTGCCAACTTGAATTCCCCGATTCGCGTCCAACGTAAAAGAAGCGTCGGCTACCGTCGAGAAACGCCCGCCGTCGATCGTCAGGTAGTTGGCGACCACGCCCGCCGGCACAGCGCCCAAGCTCCCATCCGCCGCGAAACGCCCCTCAACTCCGGAAATGACGACGCCCCCGGTAAACGTGTTGGACGTTCCCAAAACCTGAACATTGCCGGTTCCGCTGCCCATGATCGTCAGCTTCTTCGCCCCGCCTGCGGTTTCTTTGATAGTGCTGATCAGGACAATATTGCCCGCTCCGTCCAGCACCACCTTGTTATCCGTGGCGTTCGCCAGCGCGATATCCATGAGTTTGTTGGTGGAGCCGTTATTACTGCCTTGGAGATTCTGTAGCGTCAGCGTCGAGCCGCTCCCGTTTCGAAGGACAACATTCTCGACAGAATTAACAGTGATGCCATTTAGGGTAAGCGTCCCGCTCACCGTGGTGCTACTATTGCCGATAAGCAGATTGCGGGTGCGGTCCACGGTGACCTCAATGGCGCCAAGCGAAAGGGAAGCGGTGTTCAAATTAATCCCCGCCTCGACCGCAGTTCCCGCATTTTGAAACTGGGCCAGATCTGTAACCTGCCACACCGTCGGCCCCGTCGCGGTTCGGCTCGGCGTCCAGTTTCCACTCGTATACCAAGCGGTCGAGCCGGCCGTGCTGCTCCATACCACGGTGGCAGCAAGAGCGGAGGGGGCGAGCAAACCTAGAGCCGCGGCGATGGACCCGGCGAGAATACGGCTGTGGGAATTCTTCTTCTTCATAAAACTGTTCAAAATTACACGATCATGGAAGGGAACAGCACGAGCGCAATCCAACGATAGGATGGGGGAACCTCAAAGGTGCTTTGTGTGACAATCCGATGACGCGCTTGTCAGGCGGCGTCAACAGTTTGTGCAACTTTTCAAAACACTCGCACCGGGGGCCGGCAGGCGACTCGGACTCTGCTTTTCCGAGTTGGTTGGGTGCAGCTTTTTAATGAGGCAATTCATCGATTGGCCACGCGAGGCGGCGCCCATTAGCAATCGCGATGCCACCCCGGGAAAATCACCTATTTTCAGGGGTTTCCAGAAGAGGCTTGATAATAAAAGCAAGTCCCCGTGTTCAGACGCGCGCAACGTGGCGAAAAATCGACATCGCCGAGGCCCGAAAAATCGGGCGGCGGAAAGCTCGGTTTCGTGCTACCCTTCGGCGGTTCAAGGTCAGGTCATGCAGGTTCCCCAAAGGCTTCCTCTCCCGCTCTTCGAGAGCCATTCGGTTGCTTCAGCCAGATCCAAATAGATCAGAGACTCGATTCTTAACCGGTGCATCCATCGCGGCATTCAAAAAATCCCGGCGCATCAGCGTAGCTCCAACAGGCCTCTCCACAGAGGCAATCCAGCTTAATCCAAGTTGATCCAATCTCCCGGCTGCTCCAAATCCCGGCCTCTCTCCCTGTTCAGGCAACCCGTCCCAGTCGCCTCTGCGCGCCCGATCGCGAGGCCCTCTGCCAGAACGGCTGATTCAAGGTCGATCAAGCCAATTCAAGGTAAATCAAGGTTCGGAGACGGAAGCCGGGCGAAGGCGCGCTCAAAAGCCATTCCGATCTCGGTGCATAAACCCACGCCTCACAGAGGCAATCCGACTCAATCCAGGTTAATCCAACCTCCCTCACTCTCCGACTCCCGACTTCCGGGAGTCCGGTTCTTTGACATCACTTCACGCGATCTTCCGATCCCGCGCTTCGAGCAGGGCCGCCACCTCGCCGATCTCTCCCGGCGATAGCTCCCAATCCGCTCCGCCGATCGTCTCCACGATCTGCGAGGGCTTCCGCGCGCCGACAATCGCTGCGGTCACTTCCGGCCGGCGTAGCACCCACGCGATGGCCAGGTGCGCCACCGATTTGCCTCGGCGCTCCGCGAGGGCACGAAGACCTTCCGCCAGTTCGAGGTTCGCCCCGAGCAGCGGATCGCTGAACTGGGGGTCGTTCCGCCGATGATCGTCCGCCGCCAGTTGTGCCACCCATTCGCGCGTCACCTTGCCGGTCAGCAGCCCTTTTTGCATGGGGCTGTAAGCGATGACGCCGATGCCGTTCGCGGCGCAATACGCCAGCAGGTCCGCCTCCACCCCACGCGCGATCATGCTGTAAGGCGGCTGCAACGAGGCCACCGGGTGAATCGGCTGAATGCGCTGAAGTTGCGCGAGGCTGAAATTGCTGACACCACCGTAGCGCACCTTGCCTTCGCGAATCAGCTCCGCGACCGCGCTCCAGCCTTCCTCGATATCTTCATCCGGTTGCGGCCAGTGGATCTGATAAAGATCGATCACCTCGATCCCGAGCCGGCGCAAGCTCGCCTCCACTTCCACGCGAATACTCTCCCGCTTCAGCCGCGGAACGATCTGCCCATTCTCATCCCAGCACCGCTCGCACTTCGTGGCGATGAGCGGCCGCTCGCGCAACCCCTTCAACGCCTGCCCCACCACCTCTTCGCAATGCCCGAGCCCATATACCGGCGCAGTGTCGATCCAGTTGATACCCAGGTCGAGTGCTTCGCGGATCGTCCGCACCGACAGCTCATCGTCCTGCGGCCCCCAGCCAAACTTCCACCCGCCCCCACCGATGGCCCACGTGCCAAGGCCGATCTTCGTGAACTGGAGCGAGGTGTTGCCGAGCTGTTTCGTCTGCATGGTCACGCGACGCTGCAACCCAGCGCCCGCCTTGGCAATACGCGTTCCTCTCCGTCGCACCCTCTACCGCGAGTCCTTCCCTTCCGTCAGCCACTCCAGATTAAACCGCGCCAGCGTCAGGTGCCCACCCGCAAAGCCCGCCTTATCCCCACGCCCGTAAAAGCACAGGATCGTCCCGCTCTTCGTCACGCCGATGTCGCTATACATGCTCGGCCCGGATTCGATCGCCCGCTTCACCGGCCAGGTCTGCCCTTCGTCGTAGCTCAGCTTCACCGTCACGTTTTTGCGGTCGCGATTCTTCCCCGGTTCTTCTTTCCCGCCGGCTTTTTCCAAGTTGTCTGGATTCGAGAAAAGCAGCCGGTTCTTTCCGCCGTCCGCCGCCGTGGAATAACGCACGATGCTTCCCATGCAAATCGGCTCCAGCAGCGCGTCGTCGAACTTCGGCGTGCTCCACCCCGTTGCTCCATCCTTGCTGGTGGTCACCAACCGCCGGTGCGCCTTCGATTCGCTGCGCGCATTCAACATCACACGCCCATCCGCCAGTTCCACCGCCACGGTCTCGTTCGGATTGATCCACTCCTCGGTGCACGGAATCGCGATGTCACCGGCCTTCCACGTTTTGCCCGCGTCATCGCTGTAAATCGTTGCCGTCACCGACGGCCGGTGCGCATTCCCGCCCGTGCCGGTCGAAAGCCACACCGGCACCACGAGGCGCCCGGTCTTGAGTTCGATGGCGTGATCCGGCCCCGTCGCCAGCACCTTCCAATCGTAGTTCACATGAAACTTCTCGAACGCATCCGTGATCTCCACCGGCGTGCTCCAGCTCACGCCATCGTCCGTGCTGCGCTGGTAAAAGCACCGCATATATTCGAGACAAAACAGCATGTGCACTGTGCCATCGCGGCCGGCGATCAGCACCGGATTGTTGTAGGTCACATCGTTCGGATCGACGTTCTTCATCCGCATCGCGAAGGGGTTCTTCGTCTTCGGCCCCGGCACGTCGGCGATGCTCTTCGGCTCGCTCCACGTCTTGCCTTCATCCGTCGAGCGGCGCAGCAGAATCCGGATATCGTCCCAGTCGCTCACGCCGCTCGGTTTCTTGCGCGCCTCGCACCACGCAAGCACGGTGCCCTTGGCCGTCACCACGATGCCGGGGATGTGATACACATTGTAGGCCGGATTGTCGCCAACGGTGAAAAGGTCGGCCTTCTCAATGAACGGCTCGGCCGCGCAAACGGACGAAGCGGTGGGAAACACCGCGAGAGCAGCGAGCAGGAGGGAGGAAAGACGGGAGCGATTCATGCCCGTATCTACCCGCCACTCCACCTCGCCCCCAATCCTTCTTGTTGGTCTTTTCAAGTGACCAACGGAAGGCGCCTCATCGCGGGATCGGCGCCTTTCGTCCATCCGGCCCCACATTCACCAGCACCCCGCTCGTTCGGAACACCGGCGTCTTCGTCATCGCATTGATGCACCAAACATTCACCGAACAGGACGTCGTCCCGACGCTCGCCACTCGCGCATGCACCTTCACGATCGATCCCGGCCCGACGGGGTTCGTGAAATCGAACGCATCGAACCGGCGCGTCACGAAGACTGCTCCGGGAAAAGTCAGCGACGCCGCATTGAACGCCATGTCATCCGCCCACTTCATCATGTATCCGCCAAACACCGTGCCGTGGTGATTCAAATGCTCCGGCCGAATCAGCAGCGTCTTCTCGTGCACCGGAAATCCGCTCTCGCTTCCTTCCGCCACGCGCGATTCCAGCGCCGCGATCTCCTGCACTCGCGGCACGTGCCGTCCGCCCTCGAACTCCGCGCCAAGCCATGTCTTCACGATCTCCAGCGCCAGTTCCTCCGGCACCATGCGCTGCCCGATAGAGATGACATTCGCATCGTTGTGCTGCCGCGCGAGCCGCGCCGTTTCGACGCTCCAGCACAGCGCACAGCGAATACCCCGCACCTTGTTCGCCGCGATCTGTTCCCCATTGCCCGAGCCCCCCAGCACGATTCCCCGCTCGCACACGCCGGAGGCCACCGCCTCCGCTGCCGGGGCAATGAACAGCGGATAATCCACCTGCGCCTCACTATGCGTGCCAAAATCCCGCACCTCGTGCCCCTCCTCACGCAGCATGCCCGCGATGCGCTGCTTGTAGGCAAACCCGGCATGATCCGAAGCAATGGCGATCTTCACGGGATCGACCCTGCCCGGTTCGGAGCACATTTCAAGCGGGGGAAGCCGCCCCTCTTCGTCTAAACTCATCTCGCCGGCGGTATTGCTCGATGCTGAAAAGTGTATTACCCTCACCGTATGACTACGATCACCTGCAAGGTTTCGGAAAAGCTCGCGGCCGAGTTGGAATCGCTGTCGCGCCGGGAACGGCGTTCCAAGTCAGAACTCCTTCGCGAAGCCCTTGAGGCGCGTCTGAAAATGAAACGCGGTGAGCGTTCGGTGAGCGCCTACGATCTCGTCAAACATCTTGCGGGCAGCCTTCGCGGCGGAACCTCCGACCTGGCAACAAATCCCGCTCATCTGAAAGGCTTCGGTGAGTAAGAGCGCCATCATCACCGACACCGGGCCGCTGGTCGCCCTGCTGGCGGCGGACGAAGCCCGCCACCCGTGGGTCGTGCAGCAGATGGAGGCGTTGCCCGCTCCGTTCATCACATGCGAGCCAGTTTTGGCGGAGACTTTCTTCCTCGTTTCCCGGCTGCCCGATGGAGCCCGTCGCTTCTTCGATTTGCTGAATTCCGGTCTCCTGACCGTCGATTTCAACGTCATCGACGAGCGCGAACCCCTGCGAAAGCTGATTCAAAAATATTCTGACCTGCCGATGTCCCTTGCCGACGCCTCCCTCGTCCGGCTTGCTGAGCAGCATGTCGGCTCGACTGTATTCACGCTCGACTCACACTTCCGCATCTACCGAAAAAACGGCCGCCAGCAGATCCCGGTGATCATGCCCTGAAGAAAGAGTGGTGCGCGCTACAGGGTTCGAACCTGTGACTTCTTGCGTGTGAAGCAAGCGCTCTACCGCTGAGCTAAGCGCGCAGTTCCGTAAAACGGGGCCGGAAAGTAACGAGTGAATCCGCCAGCGCCAGCGTTTTTCTCACAGAGTTTCAGCCACCGCGATCGCTTGGGCGCAGGCGTAATTTTCCGTATGACTCATGCTCACCAGCACCTGACCAATCCCGAGCCGCTTCGCTGTCTCCGCGCCAGCCCCATGCAAGACAATGAACGGCTCCCCGCTCGCCTTGCGCCGGACTTCGATGTCGTGCCACTCGCACTGCGCGCCGATGCCCGTGCCGAGCGCCTTGCTGACCGCTTCCTTCGCCGCAAACCGGGCGGCAAAGAAAGGCGCCGGGTCGCGCATGCGCGAGCAATACTCCACCTCCGCTGCCGTGCAGACTCGCCCATGAAAACGCTCTCCGTGCTTCTCCAGCGAAGACCGGATGCGCGCGACGTCCACGATGTCCACACCGATGCCGACGACGTTCATCAATCGTTCATCGCCGCGAGCATGTCGCGCACGGCGCGTTCGAGACCGAAGAGCGCCGCACGGCTCACGATGCTGTGGCCGATGTTCAGCTCCGCCAGGTGCGGGATGGCGCGGACGAGCGCGATGTTTGTGTAATTGATCCCGTGACCCGCATTGACCTGCAATTTCAGCCCATGCGCGTATTCCGCCGCGCTGCGCAGGCGAGTGAGCTCCTCCTTCTGGTCCTTGCCGGTCGCATTCGCAAACGCGCCGGTGTGCAGCTCGATCATCTCCGCGCCGAGTTCCCCGGCCGTCTCGATCTGGTCCGGGCTCGGCTCGATGAAAAGGCTCACGCGAATGCCCACCGCTTGCAGCCGCTTGATCGTCGGCGCGAGCGCGTCGCGCTGGCCGAGGCAGTCCAGTCCCCCCTCGGTCGTTACTTCCGCGCGATTCTCCGGCACGAGACACACTTCATCCGGCAGCACGCGCAGGGCGATTTCGAGGATCTCCTTCGTGTTACCCATCTCCAGATTCAGCTTCGTGAGCACACTCTCACGCAGCCGCGTGATATCGCGATCCTGGATGTGCCGCCGGTCCGCCCGCAAATGCGCGGTGATGCCATGACATCCCGCACGCTCACACAGCGCCGCCGCCGCCACCGGATCGGGCTCCACGTTGTGAGCCTCCAGCATGCCCGCATAACGGGCCTGCCGAAGCGTCGCCACATGGTCGATGTTAACGCCGAGCTTCATGCCCGCAGGCTAGTGCCGGAAGTGCCGCACGCCAGTGCAGATCATCGCCAGATTGCGCTCGTTCGCCGCAGCGATGACTTCTTCATCGCGCACGCTGCCGCCGGGCTGGATGGCGCAGGTCGCACCGGCTTCGGCGGCGGCGATCAAGCCGTCGGGGAAGGGAAAAAACGCGTCGCTGCCCACCGCGCTGCCTTCGAGCGAAAGACCGGCGTCCTTCGCCTTCCAGATCGCGATGCGGCTCGCATCCACGCGGCTCATCTGCCCAGCGCCAATGCCGAGGGTGCGATCGCTCGCCGCATAGACGATGGCATTCGACTTCACGTGCTTCACCACTCGCCAGGCAAAGAGCATCGCCGCCAGTTCGTCCGCCGTCGGCTTGCGACCGGTGACGACTTTTTCCTCAAGCCCCTTCTCCACGATCGAGTCGCGGCTTTGTGCCAGCACGCCGCCGATCACGGAGCGGAGCACCTGGGCACAGGTGTCGGAATTGTCCGACGCGTCGGACCGCGCCAGCTTGCGCATGAGTCGCAGGTTCTTCTTCTTCTTCAGCAGCGCGAGCGCATCCGACTCGAAATCCGGCGCGATAATGACCTCGCTGAAAATTTCGCTGATCGCCTTGGCCAGCGATTCGGTGAGCGGACGATTCGTAATGATGATGCCGCCAAACGGAGCCTGTTTGTCGGTCGCGAAAGCTTTGTCCCACGCCTCGCGCAGATCGGGATCGCTCCCCACGCCGCACGGGTTGGTGTGCTTGAGAATCGCCACCGTCGGCTCCCCGAATTCGTCGATCAGCTCCGACGCCGCCGTGATGTCGAGGATGTTGTTATACGAAAGTTCCTTGCCGTGAAGCTTCTCGAAATAGTCGTCCCACGAACCGTAGAGCGCGCCGGTCTGGTGCGGGTTTTCGCCATAGCGAAGCTGCGCCACCAGCGGCAGGCTCAGGCTGAAGCTGCTCGGGCACTCCTTCTCCTGGTTGAGGAAATTGGCGATGGCGCCGTCGTAACGCGAGGTCGTCACGAACACCTTGATGGCCAGCCGCTCGCGAAGCTGGAGCGTGGTCTCGCCGTCGTTGTCATGCAGCACCTTGAGCACGTCCTCGTAATCCGCCGGATCGGTCACCACCGTTACGGACCGATAGTTCTTCGCCGCGCTGCGAAGCATCGACGGCCCGCCGATGTCGATATTCTCGATCGCCTCGTCGAGAGTCACGTCCGGCTTCGCGATGGTCTGCTCGAACGGATACAGATTCACCACCACCAGATCGATCGGCTGAATCCCGTGTTCCTTCGCCTGGGCGCAGTGCTCCGGATTATCGCGCAGGTGCAGCAGCCCGCCATGCACCTTCGGGTGCAGCGTCTTCACCCGGCCATCCATCATCTCCGGGAACCCGGTGTAGTCGCTGATTTCGATGCACTTCACCCCCTCCTTGGCGAGCAGTTTGGCGGTGCCGCCGGTGGAGATGATCTCGACGCCGAGCGCGGCGAGTTCTTTGGCAAATGGAACGAGACCGGTCTTGTCAGAGACCGAGATCAGAGCACGGGAGATTTTCATTGAAGGGCGCGCAGGGTAGCGGTTCGCGCCGGGCGGTCAATGGGGGCTCGGTTCTCACCGCACGAGTTTTGCCGCGTCAGTCGTCCCCGTCCTTACCCTCCGAAGACTGCTGCATGGCTTCCCAGAGTGCCCGGATGGCCGCTTGCCCCCCGTCCAAGCCGCCGGCAGTATCACGCAAAGCTGCCTGGGCGCTTTCGCTTCCCAGTGCCGCCAATGCTCTCAATCGGCTTTGCGCATAAGATACGACGTGGTGCGAGCTAAGATCGCCCGATCGACACACGTAAGTATAGAGGCGGATCGCCTTTTCTGTTTCCCCACACGCTTCGCATGCCTGGGCGAGGAGGCCGGGAACTGCCGCTTGGGCGACGTCGTGCTGGAACTGCTCCTGCACGTCGCAGCCAAACGCCTTTTCCAAGGCCTCGCGAGCTTCCTCTGGTTTGCCCAGCACCAGAAGATATTCGCCACGCATGAAGTTGAGTTGCTGGCTGAATGGATTGTGGCGCAGGCCCTCCTCCACAATTTGCGCCGCCTCCAAGTGCCGTTCGCGATCCGCGGCGAACTGCGCCCGCGTTGCCCAAACCTTAACCCGGTTGGGCATTGATTCCGTCGCGGCGCGCAGGACTTCCTCAATCTCCGCAGTATCGTTCTCGCTTCCCGGTGTGCCCCGCCAGATGTTGGCATAAAACATATTTGCCCGCCATGCCACACGGTAGGCATCGGGATAATCTTTCTTCCAATCTTCGACGAACCTTCGAGCTTCATCCGTCCGCCCCAACGTGGTGAGTGCAAACATCTTATCGGCGACGAGATCAGCCTGGTTCGGATAAGCCTCAAGGCCCCGTTCGGCAATACCTAAACCCAACACGGGATCTTTGAGGCGCATCGCCTCCGAATGGGCGTTGTGAAAATCGTCGTAACCACCAAGGAGCTTTCGCTCGACAACTTGCCGCAAAGCGGCCCGCGCCGAGGCACGATCATTTTGACGCGCCAGGACTGAGGCGACTTCGTGTGCTTCTTCGACCGAAGCAAGGTTCTGGATTTTCTCCAGCACCTCCGTCGCCCCCCGTTCCTGAAGCCAAGGATACTCTTTCAACAGTTCATCGATCCTTCGCGCGACGGCCTCCGTTTGTTCTCGCTCTGCATGCAGTTTTTCGGATTGCTCGTCAATCTGGCACTTGATATCACTAAGGAGTTTTTCGCTCTGTGCACGCGCGTTATCAATGAGGGTAGGAAGTTCCTTGCTCGTCTCGGCGAACTGCCCGCGGACTGCGGTTTGAATCGACTTTTCAAAATCAGCCCACACTTTGCCGACCTTGTCGGAGAGTTGGTTCTCCGTTTGCGCTCGAAATTCATTCACTTCCTTGCGCATTTCCTGCACCAGATCGCGCACTTCCTTGGCTCGGCTCTCGACCCGAGTATCCACCGAGGCACGCAACGAATTGATTTCGGTGTCGAAGTTTTGCAGCCGTTGAAGGCCGAGCAAACCGAGCAGTGCCAGCACAGCGGCACTTCCGACGAGTTGCACCATGGACTGGGAGGAGTTCGTCGGTTTAGCCTCGATGTCAGCGAATCGATTCAACGACTCTTCCTGGGCCTTAAGCAGCTTCCCCGTTGCTTTGTCGAGTTCCATCGCAGAGGTGCCTTTCAGATTCGCGCCGGTGTCGCCGGCGGGTGTAGCTTGCGCCGTTCTTAGGTTGGCTATCGATTCCTGCAAAACCTTTTGCGAAGCAATCAACTCGAGCACTAAGGCCCGCGGCTGGCGCTCCAACTTAGCGAAGGTAAACGAGAGCACGACGACAATTGAAACGAAGGCGAAAAGAATGACCGCGACGGCCATCCACCATTGCATGCGGATAATTCGGCGCACTGCTCTCCACTCGAAATCGATGAAAGTGGCGAGTTCATCGCGATGCAATGCGATCGTCCCAGGATTGGTGTCTTGCGAGTTATTTGGGTCTGGGGAACTTACTTTCATAGGGGGGCCAACTTCTCGCCGTAAGCTACGGGCTATTAGGACACGGACAAGTCAAAAATTCCCATCACGGAGTTACCAAAATACGTTATGTCCGCTTGCCGGCGAGGTGAGCGACACGGGGAATGGCCCTTTCCACCGTGAATCCGTGGAAAAAGACGATCGCACGCCGAGGCTTCCCCCTTTGTCCGCGCGCTTGGGGATCACTTCAGGGGGAAAGACAAAGGGGCAGTGTGTTGAGGGAGCACAAATCTTCGATGAAAGGCTTGTCGCCCCGGATCTTCAGCAGGGCATGGTGCCGAGAAAGCTCCGAGTGTCTCGGCGCGAATTCGCGGACGGGACGCACCCGCCGACGCATTTTGCCGGGCACAGCGTGAGCCGCGCGAGCTCGGCGCCATTCGTGGCTGAGCGTAACCTCGCTGAGAAGCGAACGAATAGGGCGCGGAGCGTCAAAAACGAGGTCAATTCAGCCGCGATCCACGCTATGGGAGCGCAAATCGACTACAGTCCTGCGGTGCGGCCAACGGCGCGATCCTTGTCGGTGAGCGTGCGGAGGAAGGTGACGATGGCATCCACCTCCGCGTCACTCAGTTTGCGACCGAGCTGGAGCCAGGCCATCTCACGCACGGTATCGTCGAGGGTCGTCTTGCTGCCATCGTGGAAATACGGACCGGTGATATCGATGTTACGCAGACTCGGGACCTTGAATTTGAGCTTGTCGGCCTCGTCCTTGGTGATGTCGAAGCGGCCCTGATCCTTTGTCTGGTAGGCATTGATGACGCCGAGTTTCTGGTAGCTGTTGCCGCCGAGGAGCGGGCCGTTGTGGCAGGCGATGCAGCCGACCGCGACAAAGGTTTCGAGGCCTTTGCGCTCCGCTTCGTTCAGAGCGGCGTCCTGACCTTTCACGAAGTCATCGAAGCGATCGTGCGTCACCAGCGTGCGCTCGAAGGCGGCGATGGCGCGGGCGAGATTATCGTAGGTCAGGGGCTTCGCGTCGTTGGGGAAGGCTTTCGCAAACGCATCCGTATAGCCGGGCACGCCGGAGAGTTTTTCGATGACCGCCGCTTCATTCGGCATGCCCATCTCAACGGGGTTGAGGATCGGTCCTTTGGCCTGCGCGACAAGATCGGCGGCGCGGCCATCCCAGAACTGCGCGGTGTGGAAGCCAGCGTTCAGCACGGTCGGCGCATTGCGTCCGCCGCGCTTGCCTTCCGCTCCGAGCGAAAAGGCACTGCCGTCCGCGCCACCACGGCGTTGATCGACCCCGTGGCAGGAATTGCAGGACTGGCTGTTGTTCACCGAGAGGCGCACATCGAAGAAAAGCGTGCGACCGAGTTCGACCATCGCGGGCGTATCGGATTCAGCGCCCGGCATCTTATCCGGCAACGTGCCGAGCACCGCCGCGGTCTGGCGAAGCTGAGCAGGCGAGGTTTCAGCAAAGGCTGGCGCAATGGCAGCCACGAGGACGAAAGCAAGACGAGGCAAGGTCATAAGATAAAGCAGTTTGAGTTAGGTCGAGCGGTGAGATTTCGAAGTGAGGAATAGGTAGCCGCTCACTCCCATTTTCGCTTAGCTCCCGTTGCGAAATCATCCCCTTCGTTTGGCCGCACGCATGGGCAGGTGCCCTTTTATCGCGCAGTGAAATCCAGCACTTCCACCGTGAGACCGGGCCCGAACGCGATCGCTCGCCCGGGACCGCGCACTTCGGTCTGCAAAAGATCGCTGAGGATGAACATGATGCTCGCGGAAGACATGTTGCCGAAGCGGCGGAGGACCTCTCGCGAAAGGTGCATCTGCTCGTCGGTGAGACCGCACGCGTCCTGCACCGCATCGAGGATGAGCCGGCCGCCGGGGTGGATGGCCCAGTGCAGCGAGGCAGGGTCTGCGACGGGTGCGGAGAGTTCGGCGGTCCCGTTGAACCACTGCCGGATTCGCGCGGGCAGGCGAGCATCGAGAGTCATGGCAAAGCCGCTGTCTTCGATATGCCACGCCATTCGTTCGGCATCGGCAAGGCTGAGATGACTCGCGCATTGATCGAGACGCAGGCCGGCTGGTTGGGAGGTGATAAGCGACGCGGCGGCGCCATCCGCGAAAAGGAGGAAGGAGACGAGACGATCCATGCGATCGGTCTCCTGCAGGTGGAGGCTGCACAGCTCGAGATTCACCATCAGCACGACGGCGTCCGCGTCGGCCTCGACGATCTGTTTCGCGTTGCGCAAGCCGATGAGTCCGGCATGGCAGCCCATGAACCCGATGAGCGTGCGCTGCACATTCGGCGCGAGCCGCGCCTCGCGGAGAATATCGATGTCGAGCCCCGGCGCGTAGAAGCCGGTGCAGCTTGTTACGATGAGGTGCGTGACGCGATCCAGCGGCGCTTGCACGCGCAATTTCTCGACCGCCTCGAGCGCGAGGCGCGGAGCTTCGCGCTGGTAGGTCTTCATCCGTTCGCCCGTGGTCGGAAAGCGGCCCGGCCGGTAAAAACCATCTTCGCCGAAAGGCTGCGTGAGCACGGTGTGGCGCGTGTTGATCTGCGCGTTGGCGGCAATTTTGTGCAGCTTCTCCACCACCTCGGGCGGACCGGCCCAGTGTTGCAGCGAGTCGCGGAAGTCGCCCTGCCGTTCGTGCGGAGGGACGGCACAGACGATGTGATTTACGTAAGCGGCCATGCGGACAGAGCAAGTGCGATGCGGGCGAAACCGCGCGCGGGAGTGAAGGTATTGCCGACGATGCCGATGAACGAATCGGCCACCGTCTGTCGGCGGGAGAGCGCCCAAAGGATGGAGTTCGCCAGCCACGGGCGGCTGATGCAGTGCTGAAAAAGCTCGCACAGCGCGGTCTTGGCCCGCTGCCGACGCGCCCTCATCGCAGCATAGCGATTCAGGGCGGCGGGAAGGTCGCTCCATCCCGCACTGATTTCGCGCACCAGTTCATCGGCCGTCCAAAGCGCGGCAAAAATGCCCTCACCGGTAAGTGGATCAACGTAACCGGAAGCGTCGCCGACGAGCGCTGCGTCGGGTGTAGCCGCGCGGCGGACCCGCGCATTGACCGGATAGGTGGCGCCTGGTTTCACCTCGGGCGGCAGCGGTTCGAGAAGTTCGGCGAGATAGGGGCTGCGCGCGATGTGGTCGTTGATGAAGTTTACCACTGAGGTGCCCCGCAGCGCCTCGGGATCGCACACGATGGAGAAGTTCACGATCTCCGGCGCGATCGCGTTAAGGCCGACATAAGCACCATCGTCGAAAACGTGCATCTGGCCGAACGGCGTCGTTGGCTGGCGCGCCGGACGGTCGATGTGAATCGCCGTGCGCGTGCGGCGCACCGGCAGCGCGAGTCCGAGCAGACGTGCCGTATTCGACTTGCGACCATCGGCTCCGATGAGCAGCCGCGCTTCGATGTCGTCGGCACGCCAGCCACCGGCGATTCGCTCAGGCTTCGGGCGCACGCCCATCCGCACCTCGACTCCTGCTTCCCTCGCGAGATCGAGCAACGCGTTATCGAGCGCGGGCCGCGGCAGGGCGAGGCCGTGATTGGGCACGCCATCGCCCTCGGGAAAAAACGTCTCCAGCCGCTGCAGACCGGGCGACACCATCACCATACCCCGCAGCTTGCGCGCACCGGCACTCACGCGCTCGCGCAGCCCCAACCGCTCGAGCAGCGCCACGCCAGCCGGGCACAGATACATCCCACACACGCGCTCGGGCAGCGTGACGTGCGCTTCACAGAGCACGACCCGCAAACCCGCACGAGCCGCCAGCAACGCGGTCGTCGCTCCAGCCGGTCCACCACCAATGACGAGGACATCGGTCTTCATCGTTTCTTCAGCGCCACATGCACCGTGACGTCCACCATGTCTTTCACTTTGATGAGGCCGCCGAGCACTTTGGGCGGATCGAGCTTGAAAGCGGCCAGCGAAACCGGGAACGCGAGGTCGAATGAAACGGCGCTCGCGTTCTCGGTGATATTCGACACCACACCGGTGACCTTGCCACTATTCCCCGCGATGGTGAGCATGATCGGCATCGTGCCTTTCTTAAGCACGGCTTCGTTCGTGTCCGCGACATTCACCTTTAGCAGGCCAAACTTTGCGGCGTTGAACATGAGCATCATGTTTTTGTCGCGCGCGTCGTCCTTCGTGCTCATGCGCTTCACTTCCACATCGGAGGTCGCGCTGACCGTGCGAGCGCCTTTTTCGCCGTTCACGGTTACCTTCAATGGAGCGCTCACCGTGCCGGTAAAGTCGTGCAGGGTGGAGTAACCTTTGAACTTCACATCGGCGGTGCCGAGCCAGGTCTCGGCATGGGCCGAGAGGAGCGAGGCGAGGAGTGGGAGTAAGGCGAGAAGTAAGCGCATTTAATTTCGGCCGAGGAAAAAGCGGCGCACGCGGTTGAGGGCGGGGATGTATTGCCAGTAGGGCTTTCGGAACGGGAGATAGTTCATCACGCGCAACGCGAATTGTGTGATGGCGGTGTGTCCTTCGCAGGAAAGCATCACGTGAGGATGGCGAGCCTGGAAGGCGCGCAGCCGGGCTTCGAGCCAATCCGGCGGCGTGGCGTGCGAATAGAAGAAGTCCAGCTCCGGCAGCTCAGCCCGACGACGAAGGTCTTCCTTCACAAAAAGCCCGGCCTCTGCGTCATCGGCAATCGGGCTGCCTGGGTAAACGCGGATGCCACTGGTGATATAAACGGCGTTCGGTGAATGGATGCGCTCCTCGATGAACGACAGCGTCTCCGCGACCGTCTGCTCCGTTTCCTGCGGTCCCCCGATGAGAAACACCCACAGCGCAAAAATGCCGTGCCGGTGGAGCAAATCCGCCGCGGCATAGAGCGTGTCGCGGCGATAGTTTTTCTGATAACTCGCCAGCATCGTGTCCGACGCGCTCTCCGCCGTGAGGATCACGCTGCGGAAGCCGACTTCGTGCATCGCGGCGAGCAGTTCACCGGGAAGCTTCGACGGGTTGAGCCCGGTGCCGACGTAGTTGGCCACCAGCTTCCGCTCGCGCAGTGCCGAGAGCACGCCGAGCGCATGACGCGGCGGCAGATTGAACGTGCTGTCCACGAACTCAAAATCGCGCACGCCGCGCTCCATGGCTCCTTCGACTTCATCCGCAATCGCCTGCGGGTCGAGGAACCGATAACGCGTGCCCTCGATGCGGCCATACGTGCAATACGTGCACTTGAGCGGGCAGCCGCGCTTGGTCTGGAGCGGATACCCGGCGTCGCCGCGAAGATAAGGCCGCAGATTTTGCACCCATTCGTAAAGGCGCGGCGCGGGGAGCTTCGCGGCTTCGAGCACTCGGAACGGCGAGTCCCCTATGCCGATCACCGGCGGCAGCGTCTCGCCGGCTTCGAGCTGAGCGATCACCCGCGGCAGCGACTCCTCGCCCTCGCCGAGCACCACATGATCCGGCTTCACGCGATCCATCACCAGTTGCGGGTCCACCGTCGCGGCGGGACCGCCGAGGATCACCCGCAGATCCGGCCGGACTCGCCGCGCTTCCGCCAGCAGCGCGGCGGGCTGGGTAAGATAACTTTCGAATCCATGGAAGTCGCTGTTGTCCAAATTTCGAATCCCGACGGCGAGATAGTCCGCTGGCCAGTCCGTGAGCGCGCGGCGGAACTCCCGCCGCTCGCGATTCGTCTCCGGCAGATCGAGAAACCGCACGTCGTGCCCGGCCTCGCGCGTCGCACTGGCCACAAACGCCAGCCCAAGCGGAGCAACCCGATACGGACTCATCGTCTCATTCGCATTTAAAAACAGGACCCTGCGGCGATTCACGGCCCGGACCGTCGCACAGTCGCCACGGGGAGCGAAATGACAAATCTGTCACCGCCGGTCCGCGGCCGCCCCCGCGAGAACCCGCGGAGCCTTCACGCTTGCCTTTGTCGCCTGAGTCGGGCACCACGGCGGCCCACCCACACGCGCGATGACCGGCTTCGAACTCTCCGCCCTGCTCATGAAGAGCGAGTGCTTCGGCAGCTCCTTCCTCGGCGGCATCATCGGCAATCTCGTCGCCAGCGTCGCCTACGATCTGCTCAAAATGCCCGGCCCTTCCCTCGCCGAGTGGCTGCGCCAGCAGATGCAGAGCGCCTCGGACGGCTTCGCCAACCACGACCTCCTCCGCGCGGCGCATCACGCTCAACTGATCAGCGCCACGGCCGTCACAGAACTCGCCTTGCTCGACCGCGACGTCGAGCCCTCGCCTTGGAAATGCCTGCGCCGCGCCCGGCTTCGCGCCTTGTGGAAGAGAGCGGTCGATCTCGACACCCGCGTGCTCGTCACCTTGCGCCACGATCTGCTCGCTCGCGCCTCGAAGGTGGAAAAGCGCACCTCGCCGGTGGGCGATGACGCCCTCACGCTCTACGCCTCCGACCTCGAAAAGCTCGCCAATCTCGCCGCCGAAATCTTTCCCAACTCGCCGACCCCGCGTGGCGCCGTGCTCGATCTCCGGGCCTTGGAAAATCGCGCCTCGGACGACATGACGAGCGCCCTTGCCCGCGCCTTGCGGCACCCTTTTCCGGAAAAGCTCTTCGTGTCTCACCCCGCGATGCCGCCCGAACTCGCTACGCACCTGCGGCGCGACTGGTTCCGGCTCTTCAGCGCCGCTTTCCGGGAAAACTTGAAGGACCGCCACCGCTTTCCCGAAGCCCGGAATGCCTTCATCATCGACCAGCTCCTCGCGATCCGCGGCGAGACCCAGTCGGGCCTCGACCGCATCCTCGACGGCGTCTCCAGCCTCCGCCACGACCTCGAGCACAAGCTCCCCGAAGCCGTCGCCGATGCCGTGGTCAAGCGGATCGCCCCGCCCACCGGCCCGAAGCCCCAGCCCGGCGGCTTGCCGGCGAACAATCTCACCCAGGCGAATATCTCCAGGAACGACGCCTACGTCCCGCGCACCGCGCAGATGGAGGCGCTCGAATGGGCGCTCGCCTCGGGCGCCGGCGCGGCCCTCACGCAGGCCCTGGCGGGCGACGGCGGCTTCGGCAAGACCGAGATTGCCCGGGCCTATCTCTACGCGCACGCCTCGGAATACGACGGTGTGTGGTGGGTCGATGCCTCTCGCGCCGGCCACGACACTTCCATCGACCGCCTCGCCACCGCGCTCGGCTTCCCGAATGTCAATGACACCCCGCGCGAACAGTTGCGCCTCGGCATTCTGGAAAAACTCGACACCGGCCGGCACCTCCTCGTCCTCGACAACGTCGACGAGCCCGGCGTGCTCGCCCTCTGGCCCCTGCAACCGCCCTCGCAGCGCCTCATCACCACCCGGCTCCACACCCCGCAGCTCGGTGGCCTCACCCCCATCGAAGTTTCCGCGATGACCCCCGGCGAAGCCCGCGCCGTGCTGCTCCGGCATCGCCCGGACCTTGCCCCGGATGAACACCGCGCCGGGCTCGAAGCGATCGCGAGCGAAGTGGGCCACCACGCGCTCGCCCTCGCCCTCTGCGCGGGTTACCTCGGCGAGCACCCCACCGAATCGCCCGGCACTTTCCTCGCGCAGTTGCAGAAAGAAGCGTCCGCCATCAGCCAGGCCGTGCTCCAGGAGATGAACCCGAGCGGCTCACTCGGCGGGCCTTACGTCCATGGCGTCGTCGCGAGCCTTTCACTGCACTTCCGCGAACTCCAGGAGCCGTGGAGCCTGCCCCTTCTGCACGCCGCCGCCTTCCTCCACGCTACCGACTTGCCGCTCGACTTGCTCGTCGCTGTATCCGAAGACCTGCCCTTGCTCCCCGTCGGCGTCGAACCCGCCTCCGACGACGAGGAAACGCAGCGCGCCCGCGTCCGCGCCGCCGTGGACGAACTCGCCCGCCGCTCCATCGCCACGGTGGACGAAGACATCGACTTCCACCGCCTCACCCAGCGCATCGTCCGCGCCCAGCTCTCCCCCGCCGACCGCGAAACCCTCGTGCGCCACCTGCTCGCCGTCCTCCACCGGTTGCTAGCCAAGGCACTCGACCCCGCGAAGCTGACCGAACACAAGCCTTTCATTCTCCACGCACAAACCCTGCTCCTGCACGCCAAGCAAATCGCCCCCGGCGAGGCGGCGGGCGAACTGGCCTTGGACGTCGGCAACGATGCCTACCATCGCGCGGACCTCGTCACCGCCTTGGAGCAATTCACCAACGCCGAAAGTTTTTTCCGGCAGGAGCTTGGTGACGAGCATCCGAAGGTGGCGACGGCCAACAACAACCGGGGGGAGATGCTTCGAGAGAAGGGCTATCTTGAGGAAGCTCTTGGCTGCAATGTGGAAGCCGAGCGCATTCTTCGCAGAGCTCTAGGCGAGGACCATCCCGAGGTGGCAACCGTTGTGAACAACCGGGGTCTCTTGTTTCACAGCAAAACCGACTTGGAAGGGGCGCTGGCCTGCTTTGTGGAAGCCGAGCGCATCGACCGCCGCGCCTTTGGCGACGATCATCCCAACGTGGCCAGGGACGTGAACAACCGGGGCGGCGTGCTGCGAGAAAAGGGCGACTTGGAGGGCGCGCTGGCCTGCTATGCGGAAGCCGAGCGCATCGTCCGCCGCTCCTTCGCCGACGATCATCCCAACGTGGCCATCCTCATGAACAACCGGGGCCGCTTGCTGCAAGCCAAAGGCGACTCGGAGGGGGCGCTGGCCTGCTATGCGGAAGCCGAGCGCATCGATCGCCGCGCCTTCGGTGACGATCATCCCGACGTGGCCATCGATGTGAACAACCGGGGCAGCGTGCTGCAAGACCAAGGCGACCTTGAGGGGGCGCGTCGGTGCAATGAGGAGGCTTTTTCTATCTTTTTGCTCCGCTTGGGGCCGCGGGCGGGATTTACGGTCGTGGCAGCGGGGAATCTTGCCCGCTTGAACGTCGATCCGATTGGCTTGGCGACGCGAATTGCCGGGGCGGAGGTAGCGGGGGAACTGTTGGCGGCGTTGAGGGAGAAATATGGGCAAAAGCCTTGAGGCTGGGGAGTGGAGGAATTTCGCTCGGGGCGGTGGATTCGAGGCGAAGTGGGCTGGCCGGAGTTGCGGGGTGGGTGGGGCGGGTGGTGTGGAGTTGACCGGGGTGAGGAGGTGTGGTGTTCTTTCCGCAATGGCTCCGCCGGTTCGCTGGGTGTGGTCCGGCGGGGCGAATTTAACCTTCCGCAACGATGCCGACGCCTGCTGACGAAGATTTTTGGCCCACTTTCCGCAAATTCCTCTGGCATTGGGGGAAAGTGGATGAGGCGCTGGGGGTGGGGCGGGAGTTGCGGCTGCAGGGGAGCGTGTCGCGGGCGGAGGCGGTGCAATTGGCGGCGGATGAGGAGGCGGGGGAGGGGGAATCGGTGCAGGCGGAGGTGGAGCAGCGGCTGCATCTGGCGGAGCTGGCGCGGTTCAAGGCGGCTCTGAATGGGCGGCTGAAGCTTTTTTCCCGTGCGCTGCGGCCCTGGGACCTCGGGCAGCGGCTCAGGGAGACCTTGCCGCCGGTGCCGTCGGCCACCGAGTCGGTGGAATCGCTCGCCTTCGCGGCGCGGCGCTCGGCGTGGGCGTGGGGGGTCTTCGAGCAGGCGCATGGGCCGCTGGTGCTGCCGGATGGGACGACGCGCGCTCAGCTTCAGGCCGATGCGGCGGCGTGCGAGGACTGGCTGCAAACGGGCGCAGACCTGGACCTGGAAGTGCGCCTGGCGGACATGGCAGCGCGGATGCGCCGGGAGCGGGCCGCGCCGTGGCTCCCGGTGTATCGAGCCACCGTGCCGGGGCTCCTGCCGCCCGATGCGCCGCTCAGCGACTGCCTGCCACGGTGGTCGCTCCGCGAAAAGCGCCGCCCGGACCCCACCCCCGCGCCGGAGCGGGGAAGGACGACGACCTTGCTCCCCGCCGGGGCTTAAAACTGCGCGAGGAAGCGCTGGTCGTTGTCGGTGAAGTAACGAATGTCCGGCGTGCCGCTGAGGATCATGGCGAGGCGGTCGAGGCCGAAGCCGAAGGCGAAGCCGGTGAAGCGCTCTGGGTCGAAGGCGCGGTCGCCGCGCTTGGCATTGATCTGCTCGAAGACGGCGGGATCGACCATGCCGCAGCCGGCGATCTCCAGCCATTTGCCTCCGAGCGCACCGGCCTTGATATCGACCTCGTAGCTCGGCTCGGTGAACGGGAAGAAGTGCGGGCGGAAGCGGAACTGGGCGTCGGGGCCGAAGAGCTCGCGGAAGAAGAACTCGAGCGTGCCTTTCAAGTCGGCGACGGAGACGCCTTCGGCCACGTAGAGGCCTTCCATCTGCGTGAACTGCGCGAGGTGGGTGGCGTCGATTTCGTCGCGGCGATACGCGGCGCCGGGAGCGATGATGCGAATGGGCGGCGCGGACTTTTCCATGGTGCGAATCTGCACCGTGCTGGTGTGCGTGCGGAGGAGGCGGCCGTCGTTGAAATAGAACGTGTCCTGTTCGTTGCGCGCGGGGTGATCGGGCGGCGTATTCAGCGCGTCGAAGCAATGCCACTCCGTCTCGATGTCCGGCCCATCGGCGAGGGCAAAACCCATCCGGCGGAAAATGGCGACGGCGCGGTCGAGAAGCTGGGTGATGGGGTGGAGCGTGCCGAGGCGCGGGGCGGTGCCGGGCAGGGTCACGTCGATCCCGGCGAACGCTGCCTTGTCCGTGTCGGCCTGGAGGGCGGCTTTGCGTTCGTCGAGCGCGGCGGTGACGGCGCTGCGCACGTCGTTGAGCAGTTTGCCGAGGCGCGGCTTGTCTTCCTTGGACACGTCCTTCATGCCCTTGCTCAGTGCGGTGATGGGGCCGCTCTGGCCGAGGAAACGGACGCGGAGTAGTTCGAGCGCGGTCTCATCGGCCGCGGTGGAAATGGCGGCGAGGGCTTCGGAGCGGAGTTGTTCGAGTTGAGCGTCCATGGTCGGAGCGGGGGCGGGAGAATGCCGCGCGCGGCGCAGTGCGCAAGCCCGTCGTGCAGGGCGGGCCGACGGGGTGCTTGATGCCGGAGAGCGGGCTTGAAGGGGGCGCGATTTGCGAAAGAGTCGGTCCTTTCCGTGAATCAACCGCCCTATCTTCCACCGTCGCTCCCTTCCAACGAGCCGCCCGAGCCCGTCTGGAAAAAGCTGCTCGCCCCGCTCGCGGTGGTGGGAATGCTGCTGGCGAAGTTCAAAGGCCTGCTCCTGCCGGTGCTGAAGTTCTTTCCCCTCATCCTCAAAACGGGCGGCACGATGTTGCTCTCCATCGGCGCTTACGGAATGCTCTGGGGCTGGAAATATGCGGTCGGCTTCGTGCTGCTCATCTTCGTGCACGAGTGTGGCCATGTCGTCGCCGCGCGGCATTTCGGGCTGAAGGCCAGTGCGCCGATGTTCATTCCATTCATGGGCGCCTTCATCGCGCTACGCGATGCGCCCCGGAATGCGTGGATCGAAGCATGGATCGGGATTTCGGGGCCGATTGCGGGAGCGCTGGGTGCGCTCGCCTGTCACAGCGCGGGCGAAATGCTCGGCATGCCGTTGCTCGTCGCGCTCGCCTGGAGTGGCTATTGGCTGAACCTCTTCAATCTCATCCCGGTGGGCCAACTCGACGGCGGGCACGTGGCCACCGCGCTCTCGCCGTGGATGTGGGTTCCCGGCTTCGCCATCATGGGCTGGCTGGCGGTGACGCGGCCGAGCTTCATCATCTGGATGCTGCTGATTGTCTCGATTCCCCGGCTCATTTCCCTGTTTCGCAAGCGGACCCCGGAAGAGGAACGTTTCTATGAAATCACGCCCGGCCAGCGCTGGACGATGGCGCTGCTTTATTTCGGCCTCGCCGGCGGGCTCGCCTTTTACATGCACGCGGCCGATTCGCAGCTCCATCCCATCCGATCCGGCACGACGCAGTTTGCCGAGGTTCGCTGATTCCCGCCTTGCGCGGCGCGCGCGCCCCGCAATGCTCTGCGCCCCACGCGCATGACCGACCGCAAACGCACTCTTTACCTCATCTTCTGGACCATCTTCATCAGCATGGTCGGTTTCGGCATCGTCATTCCCGTGCTGCCAGTCTATGCGAAGTCGGAGCCGTTCAAGATGAGCCCGGCGCAACTCGGCTGGCTGGTCGGGGTGTTCTCGCTCGTGCAGCTTTTCTCCGGGCCGCTGATCGGGAAGCTGTCGGATCGCATCGGACGGCGGCCGGTGCTGCTGATCAGCATCGTGGGCACGGCAGTCGGCTACTTTGTGACGGGCGCGGCCTTTGCGCCCTGGATGCTTTTCCTCGGCCGCATCATCGACGGTGCGAGCGGCGGAAATATCGCGACCGCGCAAGCGTGCATCGCCGACGTGACGCCGCCGCAGGATCGCTCGAAAGCAATGGGGCACATCGGCGCGGCGTTCGGGCTGGGCTTCATCCTCGGGCCGGCCATCGGCGGTCTGCTCAGCCAGTGGTCCCATGCGGCACCGTTCTACTTCGCCGGCGCGCTCGCGGTGGTGAATGCGATCTTTGTCTATGCCCGGTTGCCCGAGACGCTGAGCGAAGAAAAGCGGCTGCACCCGGCGGCGCGTGGACCGTTGAGCGAAGTCTTCGCCGAGGGGCGCGGCGTTTTCATCGGCCTGCTGCTGCTGGCCACGTTGCTCACGACGACGGGCTTCGCGTCGATCCATCTGCTTTTCGCCCTGTTCTGCCAGGACCACCTGAACTGGGATCTGCGGCACACCAGTTACGCGTTTGCTTATGTCGGCTTCATTGCGGTGCTCGTGCAGGGCGGGCTGCTGCGGCGGCTGCTGAAGCGTGATGGCATGGAGAAGCCCATTGCCCTGACCGGCGCGGCGCTGCTCGCGCTCAGCCTGTGGTGGATGCCGCGCACGGAGAGCACCGGCGCCTTCCTCGCCGTAAATGCGGTGATGGCGCTCGGCAATGGCCTGCTTGTGCCCACGCTCAGCGGCATGACCTCGCGCCACGTCCACGGTCGCGCGCAGGGCCGCGTGCTCGGGCTTTCGCAAGCTGCCGGCAGCCTCGGGCGTTTCCTCGGTCCGGCGCTCGCCGCCCTGCCGCTGCCCGCGCTGTTTTCTGAAGCACCCCGGCCGCTCACGGGTGATCTGCTCGCCAGCGTGAACCGCGGCTACAGTATCGCCTTCACCGCCGCCGCCGGGTTGCTCGTGGCCGCCTTTGTCCTCATCGCCGTGATGAAGCCCCTCGAGATCGAAACGCCCGAGGAAGCCGCGTGAGAGCGCGAAAAAATCCAAGCGCTGAGTCCCAAAGTTCAAACCCCACCCTTCACACTCATCCCCATGTCCATCCCACTCGAAGATTTCTACAACGACATCATCAACAAAGCCATGCGCGGTCTCGGCCTCGCGGAGAGCGCAGTCGCCGCCAAGGCGGACGTGGAGGTTTCCGAAGTGCAGAGCCTGCGCGAAGGAAACTGGAATGCCTCGGTCGCGCGCAAGATCGCCCCGGCACTGAGCCTCGGCGCGGAGGCGCTGGTGGGCATGGGCGAGAAGACTTATCGTCCTGCCGACGTCAGCCTGCCCGGGCTCGCGCAGTTCAATACGCCCTACGAGGATATGACCGTGAACTCTTACCTCGCGTGGGATACGGCCTCGAAGGAAGCGGTCGCTTTCGACACGGGCGCGGACTGCACCCCGATCCTCGACGCGCTGAAGGAACACGGCCTCAAGCTGAAGCTGATTCTCATCACACACACGCATGGCGATCACATCCTCGAGCTCGACCGGCTCAAGGAGAAGACGGGCGCACCGGCCTTTGTCGGCGAGCGCGAACCTCTGGAAGGCGCGGAATCCTTCTCCGCCGGACGGACCTGGTCGGTGGGCAGTCTCATGATCGAGTCGCGCCTCACCTGGGGGCACTCGCAGGGAGGCATCACCTTTGTCATTCGCGGGCTCGCCAAGCCGGTTGCGGTGGTAGGCGACGCGATTTTCGCGGGTTCGATGGGCGGCGGCGGCGTGAGCTACACCGATGCACTCGCCACCAACCGCGCCGAAATCATGACCCTCAGCGACGACACGATCATCTGCCCCGGCCACGGCCCGCTGACCACCGTGGGCGAGGAGAAGCGGAACAACCCGTTCTTTGCCTGATCGGACCCAGTCTCTGCAAAGATAAGACTGGCCTCCGACCCGCTGTTTGGTAGGCTTCCCCTGATGCCAAACCCAAGCCGTTCCCTCCTGCTTTTCTCGCTGGTCGTGGGGCTGGGCGTGTCGTCTGCCTGGGCGGTGCCGAAATCGAACAGCATTTCCCAGCAGCACCAGCGGGCGGCCCAGGTGGCGAAGGAGAAAGCCAGCCGGGCTCACCAACTGGCCGCACAACGCCAGCAGGCCCAGCGCGCTTCTCATACGGCGGCGGTGAACCAGCAAAATGTCGCCGAGCGCGCGGCGGTCGTTCACCAGCAGCAGTCGCTCCGCCAACATCAGGCGGTCGCGCAGCATCAACAAACCTTGCGCCAGCATCAGGCGGTTGCTTCCCACCAGATCTCCCTCCGGCAGCACCAGGCCGCCACGCAGCATCAGTTGAGTCTCCGGACGCACCAGGCGGCGGTGCAGCACCAGATTTCCCTGCGCCAGCATCAGGCCGCGGTGCAGCACCAGCAAAGTCTGCGCGCTCACCAGGCCGTCACCTCGCACGCCCAGACGTTGCGGCTGCATCAGGCGACCACCCAGCACGCCCAGAATTTGCGCGCCCACCAGGCGGCGTCTCAACACCAGCTCACCTTGCGGCAACACCAGGCCGCAACGCAGCATCAGCAAAGCCTGCGCGCTCATCAAGCCGCCACGCAGCATCAGATTTCGTTGCGCCAGCATCAGGCGGCCATTCAGCACCAGATTTCGCTCCGTCAGCATCAAGCGGCGGTTCAGCACCAGATCTCCCTTCGTCAGCATCAGGCAGCAGTGCAGCACACCATCTCGCTCCGTCAGCATCAGGCCGCCATTCAGCATACGATCTCGCTGCGTCAGCATCAGGCGGCGGTGCAGCACCAAATCTCGCTGCGGCAGCACCAGGCCGCGGTGCAGCACCAGATTTCTCTGCGTCAGCATCAGGCCGCGATCTTTCAGCTCGCCCAGTTGCGCACTCACCAGAACGTGAACCAGCGGCTGAAGGTGAATCGCCAGCACCTCACGACCCGGGCGCAGTCAGCTTCGCTTGCCGCGCATCAGAATACGCAACAGCAGGCCAAGGTGAACCGCCAGCACCAGACGACGCAGCAGCAGGCGAATTCGCTGCGCGCCCATCAGAACTCCACGCTCCTCGCGAGCAATCTGCGGGCGCACACTGCCGCCAGCCGCGGCGGCACGACCCATTCGCGACTCACCGCGACCACCGCCCGCACTCAGGCGATCCGGGTGTCCGAAGCCAACCGCTTCAAACTCAAGCGCCGGGCGGCGGAGACACGGGTAACCAATCACAATCGCGCTTCGGCCCAGGCTGCTCATCTCCTCTCCGTCCGTGCCGCCGCCAGTGCGGCCAACGCCAGGAACACCCGCCCCGGTCCTCCCGCTTCGCCGAAACCGCTCGGTCCTCACCAGTCCGATATCGCGAAACAGCACGAGGAAGCCGTCCGCCGGGCTCAGCAGCGCGGCAACGCGGTCGGCACCGGCTTCGGCGGTCGGCTCGATGAAAACGAGTTCGAGTCGTTCAGTTCGCAGCGCTGAGGAAAGACGCCCGGAAGGACGGGCAGACCAGCGCGGGGATTGCATTTGCCCCACCGCCGATGAACCGGTATCCATAAGGCGTGAAAACGCCGCGTGCCTTGCTCACCCTCCTGGCGGGAGGCTGGCTGACTGGCGCGCTGGCCGCGCCGGTGACCGAAGAAGTGCCGATGGGATATTTGCCGGCGGAGTGGGTCACGGGTGCGCTGAAAAAGACGCTCTCGCCACAGGGCAAATTCGTCCTCGTCCATGCGGGTCCGGTGCGGATCACCGATGAACCGGACAACGTCGCAGCCGCGCGACAAGCCTTGGAGTCGCTGCAGAAAGCGCCCTCGCTCGTGCCACTGGAGTTGACCTTCGTCACCTTCACCCGCCACACCGAACAACGCCTGCCAGCCGAGCAACCGGTTTCGGAGCGCGGCTTCCCCTACCCGACCCGGTTCGATCCGCCGCGGGTGATCATGAACGGGGGCAACGTCACGATCATCCCCAGCCAGCCGCGCGATTTCACCACCCGGCGAGTGGCGAGCGGGGCCGACGTGAACCTCTCTCCGGGCGGCTACGCCACCACTCAGCCTGAAGTCCGCATGAGCGAGACCAGCACAAGCGGCACGGTGTTGCGGCGCTTCAACGCCTCGACGGTGCCTGGGAAAACGGTGGCCTTCCAGGCGCTTCCCCGGGTCGAGGACCCCACCGGCTTGCGAGCCCTCGCGATCAAGCTCGGCGCCGTCACCGAAGCCGAACCGGCCTGGCCCGCCGCGGCTACCGAAATGCGCGTGGATGCGCAACTCTCGCAAGGGGCGCTGGTGATCAATCTGGTGCCGGTGGTCGTGCTGGCCGGAGGGCGCACTATTCCCGTCCGCGCCTGCGCCGCCGCAGTCCTTCTGGCCCCCAGTGCTCCCAGCAACCAAGGCCTGCTGCCGCGCGCCGACCCGGAATTTTACCGCCTCTTCTTCGGCTCCCGCCAGGCCACCGACGACACCTTCACCACCCTCACGGTCAAAGCCAAAGTCCAATACGTCGGCAGCGCGCCGCCGTAGCCAGGCCACGGTTTTCCCCGACTTGTGCGGCGTGGCTGCAAAGCCATACTGGCACCGGTTTCACTTCGTCATTCAAGCAGCCCGAAGATATGAAAATCTGCGCATTCCTTCTCCTTTCGCTCGTTGGTTCTGTTGCGGCCGCGCCGGTCGAGACCGGGCGCATCGCACCAACCCCTCCGGTTCTCGCAAACGCGCTGAAACTCAGAGGCACGAATGTTCTCATCTTCCGGCCCACCCGCATGGGTAAGGACTACAGTCTCGACGTGTCTCATCTTCGCCTCGGGGACGGCAGCGTCCGGCCCAACGAAAAGCGCTTCCTCCAGCTGGTCGTTTACGCACTGAAACCAAACCAGAGCGGTGGTAACGACATCCTGTTTCAGGATACCCAGCAGATCGCGGACGGCACTTCCAACATCACCGACGGCACCTCCAACACGGTGGTTTTTGCGCCGTTCAAGCCCACCACCCATGCGCCATCCTACATCGAGCAGGACAATCGCGTCGGCATCATCGCCATCCTGATCGGCCTCCGGCAATTGGGCGGCGGCCCGGTTCAGGCGATGCCTCTCCCGGCCGCCGACACGATTTCTGTCGAGGTAAATCCGGGCGACGGCGGCATCGGGCTGCTCCTCCCAGCCGTGCAAAAGGTCCGCGCCGCAGCTTCACGGCTCTGACGCGGCTGGCGATTCGGATTCGACGGAAACTCTCACCGGGCTCTTCAAAACAAGAAAGGCGTGGAGCCCGGAGGCCCCACGCCTTTCGATGATTTGCTCGTGGTTACGGGATGCCGATGGCGACGAGCGCCTGGGTTTTGTCGGTGAAGCTCACCAGCGCGGCGACACTGTCCGCGTTGTTGAAGCTGCGCGCGGCCGTGAAGGCGGTGGGAACGGCCTTCAGCAGCGTGAAGCTGGCGATCTTCTGATTGCCGAGGTAATCGCCGGTGCGGAGCAGGCGGCGCACATCGCCGGAAGCGTCCACCGCCCAGAGGCCGGCGTTATTCTTCGCACTGACACCAGCGCCGCTGAGCGTGGCGACGAAAATGGGCGCGCCGTTCGTGCCGCCCGACAACGCGAACGACGTAAACTTTTTCCACTTCGCGGTGGTGGCGAAGCCAGCCGAATCGGTCGCAAAATCGCCCAGCCGGGCTTTCTTCGCATAAGTGCCGCCGAAAGTGCCGAAGAACAGGGCGCGATTGTTCGTCGCATTCACGCCCGTGCCTTTCAGCAGGCCGAGGAAGGCGACTTTGTTCGAGGCGCCGACGATGCTGACGAGCGGATCGGAGAATCCGGCATATTTCAGCGAGCTGACGGTGGCGTCGTTGGGCGCGCTGTCTTCCTTGGCGATGACCTGGAAGTTGGTGCCATCCGAGCTGAACATGAGCGCGGTGTCGTTCGTCGCGGACACGATGCCGGCTTTGGGATTGAGCGTGCCGAGCACGGCGAAGCGCTGGCCATTGCTGCTCACCGCGGGCGGACCGAAGGTTTTCCACGTGGCCATGGATGTCACCCCGGAAGCGTTGCCGTTGGTGTAGAGCATCGGCGTGAGCGTGCCCGCGGGCGTGACGCGATAGAGCACGGTGCGTTTGTCGGCGAGGGTGACTTTGATCACTGTATTCGCATCGCCCTGCCAGCGGCCGTCGCCCGGTGAACTCACCGCGGGACTGAGCACCGTGATCGTCTTCACCGTCGTCGGCGGCTCCATCGCGGCGGTGTCGGGGTTGTCGAGCGTGATGGGGGCATTGGTGCGCAGGAGCACCGTGCCGGTGTTCGCGGCATTCAGGCCGAGCAGGACGGTGTTGGCGTTGGCCGGCGCGGCGACTTTGATCAGCGCGAGAAGCTGGCTGTTCCGCAGCGAAAGGCTCATCACGCTGGTGAGCTTTTCGGCAACGTTGGAGGGAGCGACGCCTTTTTGCAGCGCGAGATGCAGGGTGCCGCCGAGGTTTGTCCAGACGCCGCTGGCCTGCGCCGCCGTCACGCCGCTGAGCTTGGCGGCAAAGGCGTAGTGTCCATCGGGCGAAAGGATGGGATCGGAGAACGAAGCCCATTTCGCATTGGCCACACCGGGCACCGGGGCCGGACCGCCCTGCACGGCGGGAATCGTCGTGCCCCCCGCCGCGCCTTGCGTGAAGATAGCGCCGAGCTTCGTCTTCCCGGAGAGAATTTTGACGCTCGAAGCCACCGCACCGGTGTCGCTGAGGGCGGGGGCGTTGCCGCTCGCATATTTCGCATTCACCGGGACGTTCGGATCGTCCGGCAGATCGTCGCCCGTCGAGGCGATGAAGTGGTTGAACTTGATCGTGGCCAGTTCCGTCAGGCCGAGGGATGTCGTGAGGTAATCGCGATAAGCCGTGCCCACGAGGGTGACGCCGCCATTGCTATCGAGGGCGAGATCCACGCCCGTGTCGTCGGTGCCGTGGTTGCCGCCGAAGGTCGCCGAATAAAGGCGGGCGCCGGTGGTCTTCTCGAACTTCGCGAGGTAGATATCGAGGCGCTTTTCCCCGCTCGTGCCCTCGGGCACATCAGTTTCACCGAGGATGATGGCGTTGCTGGAGCCATCGACGACGACCCGGTGCGAGATGCTATCCTCGACGTCCGCGCCATCGTCCGTGATGTCGAAGACGCGGTTCGCGTTCTTGTTTGTTCCGAATTCCGCAAACTTGATGACGTGGATGCGCGAAACGTCGTTGTTGTCGCAGAGCGAACCGGTCACCACCGGGCACTTGTCCGGCCCGACCGCAATATCCGGAAGACTTGCGGTGTAGTTGAGCGAGAAAGGTTTGTCGTTGTCGCGCCATTGCTCCGTGCCACCAGAGTCGAGCTTGATGGTGAAGATGCCGGGATGCCCAACGACATCGTTCGCACGCCCGACCACCAGGACGTTATCGTCGCTATCGATCGCCACCCCCGTCGCTCCTTCGTAGCCACCGGTGTCGATCGGACCGAAATGCCAGACTTCGGCCGTCATGGCGCCATTCACCTTGCGCACGTAGAGCTGATTGATGCCACTGCCGGTCGCAGCGCGGCCCACGATGATGACGTTGTTCAGGCTATCGACGGCGAGATCCGCCGGGATGTCGTCGCGGCTGCTCGCGGTGGTGTAACGATCCACCGAACCGATCTGATTCCCATTCGCTCCGTTGTATTTGATCGTAATGAAATCGAAGCCCGAAGCGTTCGGCACGTTTTGCACGGAGCGCCCGGTTACGATGACGTTATTCGCGCTGTCCGTGATGACCTTCACCGGATCGTCCTGGCCACCCGCTGTGCCATCGTAGGACCTCCCCCCGGAACCGCTCCACACGCGCGCCCCATTCACTCCGCTATATTTGACAGTGTAGTAGTCGTAGTTGCCGAGATTGCGAGTGCCGGTGACAACGACGTCGCCGGCGCTGTCCACGGCCAGCGAGACCGGGGAAAAGTCTCCATTCGGCGAGCTCTCGAACATCTCCCAGATGAGATGCCCATCGAGGGCGTCGTATTTCGCGGTGTAGAAACGGTCATGCAGGGCGGCGTCCTTTGAGTTGGCGAGCACAAAGACGTTGCCTTGTTTGTCGGCATCCACAGCCTTGGCGGACTGGCTGGTGGTCCCGTTGGGATCGTATTCGTTCAGCCAGGAGGCGTAGAGGTCGCGAGCGTCCGCAGAGGACCGCAGAGCGGCCAGACCGAGGAAGGAAGCGATGACGAGGGAGCGGCGGAGACGGCCCGAACGAGCCGCAATCGGTTTATTCATGAATGGATATGGATGGAAGAGCAGCGCGCCCAGGTGCGAACCTGAGAGCGCTGTTCAGATAATGCGAAGCAGCCCGCCTCTTGGATGCGCACGACCTTGGCGCTCACCACCGAGGTGGAGCGGGCGGGCCATCGCGACAAACAACAGGGCGGAATGCACAGCGCCCATCCGAGCATTCCCCCGCTCCGCCGCCATACTACTAACGGCTTATACGAACGCACCCTGTGGGCACGAAAAAGCCCGAGGCAATCCGCCAAACGGCTTACCTCGGGCTGAAATTTTCGCTGGCGCCTGGTGACGCCGGAAATTGAAACTACTGGCGAATCACCGGCGAAGTCCGGATTCCATGGCGATGCGGATCGACGGACAGCGCCATCAGCACTCGCTCGGCGGCGTTCTTCATGTCGAAGGGCTCGGCATCGCCGAGGCCTGGTGCGTAGATGCTGCCATTATGGCCGGAGAGATTGCTCCCGCCCTTGAGATCGAACTCGTAAATCACATTGCCGCGGCGGCCGAGCTTGCTGGCATCCTTGTCGTCGGAGCTGTGATGCCCGCCGATTTCGCGGACGCGGACGTGGATGAGAATCTCGGACTTGGCGAGGCCCATCTTATCGAACGGGAAAAACGCCCGGCCCGGCCCGCAGCCATTGTCGGCGACGTCGATCGAACCATCGATCAGCCAATTGCTGCCATACTCATCCGCGTCGGGATGCGGCGGTGCTTCGTCCGATTCGATGACCATGGACGGCGCCATCTTTTCCATCTCTTCCTTGAGCGAGTTGGCGAAATTGCGCCCGGCCAGCGAGTGACGGATGGGCTGCTCGCCCTTTCCTCCGCGGTGCTCGCCGACATACTTGGTGGCCGACACATCAAAGGGCCGGATGTAAATCGAGCGGGGGTTCACGGCGCCGGTGGCGACCTGGGTATCGACGACCTTCACGCCGGCACAACCAGCGAGGAGCACGGACGAGGTAAGGGCGAGAACGAGGTATTTCATGTGGTTGGGCGTAATTGCGCCGCTCTCCCGTTGCAAGAACTATGCCTCGGTCCCGCACGGTTTTGCACAAGGCAAAGAAGTCGGCGCACTCGACCCCAGAAATCTGCGTGGAATCACTTCCGTCACTTGCTCCCTCCCCCGACCCGGAGCAGCATCCGCGACCATGAGTCCCCTGCCCCGTATTGAAGCGCTCGAAGCCCGCATCGCCCCCGCCGTGTTTTTCCTCAGTGGCGTCGATAAGAGTGTGGTGGACTCCACGGGTGCGTCGGTCAACAAAGCGACCGCGCAAGGTCTTGCCGGGTCCGACATCGCGGTGCTGTTGCACGCGGGCGATTCCCTCATTCTCGATACGGACGGCGATCATATTTTCGACGCCGGCGAAACCCGGCTCATGGCCGTGACCGGTGGCACCGGACTCGTCTTCGCTACGGATACCGGCAGCGGCGGCTCCGCCGTCACCGATATCGGCGCAGATGACTTCGGCTTCAGCGTGCTCGTGCAGGACGATGGCAAAATCATCGTGGGCGGATCGACGGGCCATGACTTCGCGCTGGCTCGTTACAATCCAAACGGCAGCCTCGACACGACTTTCAACGGCACTGGCAAGGTAACCACGGATTTCTCCGGCTTCGCCGATGGGATCACCGCCATGGCGCTGGATGCTTCCACGGGGAAAATTATCGTGGCCGGTTATGCCTCGGGTGGTGGCGACCGGGACTTTGCGGTCGCGCGTTACAACTCCAATGGCACGCCGGATCTCACTTTCAACGGCACCGGCAAGACGACGGCAAACCTTGGCCCCGCGGACGATGTCGCCAACGGCATCTCCCTGCAGAGCGACGGCAAGATTGTGCTGGCCGGTTATTCGTTCATCAGCGGAAACAAGGATTTCGCCCTCGCGCGTTTCAACGCGGACGGCACCCTCGACACGACGAGTTTCAACCTCCGAGCGAAAACGGTGGCCAGCGCCGCCACCGACACGACCACCCAGACTATCACCGTCGCAAACACCTCCGGCCTGGCGCTCGGATCGTTTGTCACCGGTTCCGGGGTTCCGGTCGGCGCCACGATCACTTCCATCCTGGATGCCACGCGCTTCACGATCAGCGCCACGCCTACCGCGACAGCCAGCGGCCTCACGCTTCAGATTTTCAAGACGCCGACGGATACGGAAAACGTTCTCACCGGAGGCGCCACGAATAACACGGTCTCCACCATCACCGTCGCCGACACCACCGGTCTCACGGCGGGCATGTTCATCACGGGAACGGGCATCCCGGCCGGGACCACGATCACGCAGGTTCAGGGGGCGAACACGATCCTCATCAGCAACCCCGCCACCGCCACGAATAGCGGCCTCACCTTCCAGGCCTTTAGCGCCACGGGGGCGACCGGCTCGGTCACGACGGCGTTTGGAGTGGCTGACGACATCGCCAGCGGCGTGGCCGTGCAGGCCGACGGAAAAATCGTCCTCGCCGGGCAGGCGTTGATCAACAACACCGTGGACTTCGCGCTCGCCCGTTATAACGCCGACGGCACCCCCGACACCACCTTCGACACCGACGGAAAAACCACCACGGCCATCGGCACCGGCGCGGATATCGCCAACAGCCTCGCGATTCAAAGCGACGGAAAAATCGTCCTCGCAGGCTCGTCGTTCAATGGCACCGACGACGACTTCGCGCTCGTCCGCTACACCGCCACCGGCGCGCTCGACACGACTTTCAACGGCACCGGCAAAGTAACCGCCGGCCTGAGCGGAGCTGACATCGCCTACGACATCGCCATTCAAGCCGACGGAAAAATCGTGGTCGGCGGGCAGACGACCGAAGGCACGAACGTCGATCCTTTCCAGAACAACACCGATTTCGCGATGATGCGCTTCTCCGCCTCGGGCGCGCTCGATCCGTCGTTCAACGGCACGGGCAAGGTGCGCACGCCGATCAGCAGCGGCACGACAAATGTGGACGCCGGGCGAGCCCTCGCCGTGCAAGCGGATGGCCGCATCGTTCTCGCGGGTTCTGCGGCGACGACGTCGGGCGCGGGCGATTTTGCCGTGGCGCGTTACCTCGCGAACGGCGCATTGGACACGACCTTCAACGGCACGCTCTCCACCAATGGTCACTTCGATGTGAACGAGATCAGCGGCGTCGCGATTTCGGATGGATTCGCAGCGAAGATCGCCTCGGACGTGAACGGCTCGATTGCGACGGTGCTGAACGACGACGAAACCCTCGCCATTGCTTCGAACGTCGGGACGCTGCATCGGGCGGCTTCGATCGTGAGCCTGGAAATCGGCGGCAAGGTCACCGGAAATATTTTCGCCACCGGCTCGATCTCGAAGCTGAAGATCGGCGGCGCCATCGGTGGCAACATCGCCACGGGGGGCGCCATCACGGCCAGCCCGGGCGATGCCCATCTGCTGCCGGTCGCGAACTCGTTCAGCAACGGCGTGAAGACCTTCACCCTCGCCAGCTTCGCTCCGTTGAGCGGAGAAGCGGGCGGCGACATCACGGATGTGCAACTCGATCACGGCGCGAAAAATCTGATCGCCGGTGACGGCGGCCCCGGCGCGGCGGGCGGGTCGATCTCCGGCGTGACGGCCACGGTGGAAACGGCGAGCCCGATGTGGGTCTTCGCCGGCAATGGCGGCGTAGCTAATGCGACGAATGGCGGACGCGGCGGCAGTATCTCCAATCTTTCGATCAAGCAGATCGTGAACACGACCGATAGCCTGCGCATCGAAGCGGGCGATGGCGGGCGCGGCGGTGGTCCCGGACGTGGCGGCAACGGCGGGGCCATCACCGGCGCCAACGTCGCGGTCGCCGGATCGATCACCGGTTCTTTCCTCATCACCGCTGGAAATGGCGGCGATGGCGACGGCACCGGCGTCGCGGGCAGCGGTGGGTCGATCAGCAGTTTCAACGTCAGCGTGACGGGAGCGATTTCCGGATCGCTCGCCTTCACGGCGGGTTTCGGCGGCGATACCGCCGGCCTCGGACTCGGCGCCGCGGGCGGCTCCATCGGCAGCGGCACGATCAAAACAGGTGGCTCGGTGGATGCCATCAGCCTGACGGCGGGTGCCGGCGGCAACACTCTCGGCTCCCTCGCCGGTGGCGCAGGCGGTTCCATCACCGGCCTCAACTTGCACACGCTCGGCGCGGCCTCGGTCGTGAAGAACCTCACCATCGTCGGCGGCACAGGCGGCGATTCGACCCGTGGCAATGGCGGCGCTGGGGGCGGGCTACTCGATAGCACGCTCATCGTCGAATCGATCGTCGGGACCGGCGTCGCAGGCACCCTCGACATCGGCGGTGGACTGGGCGGCGATGGGAAAACGCGCGGCGGCCGCGGTGGCAGCCTCAGCGGCGACTCCATTTTCCTGCGCGGCAATATCAACCTTGCTCAACCCGCGCTCTTCCACGCCGGCGCGGGCGGCGGTCTGAACGCGGGGTCCACCAAGACGTCCAAACCCGGCACCGGCGGGGCGATTGCGGAGTTCACGCTCGGGCATTTCGGCGATGTGCCGAAAGGCATCACGCTGCTCTCCGGCAATGGGGGCAGCGCCGTGGCCGCGGCAGCCGGAACCGGGGGAGTCGGTGGGCCGCTCAGCGCGTCAATCATTGGATCGGGCGGGACCAATCTCGACCTCATCGTCCGCGCGGGCACGGGCGGCGCGGGTCCCACCGGCACGGGCAATGGCGGGGAAGGCGGACGCATTTCGAGCACCACCATCGACGAAGCCGGTGCGCTCAAATCGCTCACCGTGCAGGCAGGTGCAGGCGGCGTGGGCGGCTCGAGCAAAGGTGCGGGCGGCAAGGGTGGGGCGATTGAAACGCTGCGAGTCTCTGTCGTCGATGTAACCGGCGCGGTGCAGATCCAGACGGGCGACGGCGGCGATTCGATCGGGACGACCGGTGGGGCGGGGGGAAACATGATCGGCTTCGATTTCCTCAGCACGGGCAATCTCCCCGCCGGGCTGCAAGTCCGAGCGGGCGCGGGCGGCGATGTCACCGGCTCGGGCACCGCGGGTGCAGGCGGCTACATCAGCCGGAGTTCTTTCACCACCACCGGCACGACTTCCTCGCTCACCATCGGTGGCGGTGCAGGCGGCAAAGCCGGCTCCGATGGCCGCGGTGGCCTCGGCGGAAATATCGGCCGCGTCGGCGTAAACAATTACGGCACGCTGACCGATGGCACGGTCGTGGGCGGTGCAGGCGGCGAGGGCGGCTCCAACTCCGGCGGCGGTGGCGCCGGTGGCAGCGTCGTGTCACTCACCCTCAACGTGCTCGATTCGAAATTCACCGTCAGCGGCGCGGCTGGCGGCGCGGCGACCAGAGCCAGCAAGGCGGGCGCGGGTGGCGGCATCAATGGTGTCAGCGGCAGCGCGGATCTCATCTCGTTCATCGCTGGCGTTGGCGGAGCCAACACGGGCGGCGTGGGCGGCAATGGCGGCAGCGTGACCGGCCTCGACCTCGATGTGGTCAGCACTTTTGTGCGCGCAATCATCGCAGGCAATGGCGGCGCGGGCTCCACCAAGGGCGGCTCAGGCGGCTCGGTCACAAACGTTCAGGTGGCGGGCGACATTGGCGATTTCGAGCACAACTTCGATGTCGCGGGTGCCAACGGCATGGGCGGCATTGCGGTCGGCCAGGCAGGACTGGCCGGCGGGAAAGTGAACGTGCTGCTCAACGGCGTAATCAGCAACGTGACCGCGGATCGCATTGCCACGATGATCGCCGGCACGCCCGCAAATAACGCCATTACCAAGGACAACGCCGTGCGGAAAATCAGCAAGATCACAGCAGATATGGCAGCGGCGGATGTGAATGGCGACGGCGCCGTGGCGCATGTGCTCGCGGGAAATTACGTCGTCGGGACCGCGGATACGTTGTTCGACGGGATTGTGCTCGTCCGCAGCAGCGGCCTCGAGAAGATCAAGGGCGTGGAACTGCCCGGAGTGGCGTCGCAGTTCAACATTGTGAAGGTGTAAAAGCGCCAGAGCCCTGACGCGTGCGGCGGCTCGCTACGCCATGATCTCCTTCACTACGTGCCCGTGCACGTCGGTGAGGCGGAAGTCGCGGCCGGCATAACGATACGTGAGTTTCTCGTGATCGAGCCCGAGAAGCGCGAGCATGGTGGCGTGTAGATCGTGCACATGCACTTTTCCATCGACGGCCTGGTAGCCGTAGTCGTCGGTGGCGCCGTAGCTGAGGCCGCCTTTCACTCCACCTCCGGCCATCCACATCGTGTAGCCTTTCGCATTGTGATCGCGCCCGTCGGCACGACGGCTGTCCGGGGTGCGGCCGAATTCACCACCCCACAAAACGAGCGTGTCCTTGAGCAAACCACGCTCGGCCAGATCGGAGAGCAGCGCAGCGATGGGTTGATCGGTCGCTGCACAGTTATCGCTCAGGCGCGACTTGAGTTGCTGATGCTGATCCCACCCGGCGTGGCACACTTCGATGTAACGCACGCCGGCCTCGGCAAAACGCCGCGCCATGAGGCACTGCTTGCCGAAATCGTCGGTCGTCTTGTTGCCGATGCCATACATCGCCCTGGTCGCAGCGCTCTCATGGGTGATGTCCATCACCTTCGGGATTTCGCCCTGCATGCGGAAGGCGAGTTCGAACGATTCGATGACGCCTTCGACCTCCGGATTATCGCCACCCTGCTTGAGCATTTCGCGATTCATCGCCTGCACGAGGTCGAGTTGTTTGCGCTGCAAGCCGGTGGGCAGATCTTCATTCCTGAGATTCCCGATCGAGGCGTCGCCCACATCCGCGCGCTGCTGCCCGATGCGCGTGCCTTGATACACCGCGGGCAAAAACGAGCTGCCAAACGTCTGCGCTCCGCCGAGCTGCAACGGCGGACTGATGGTGATGAATCCCGGCAGATTTTGATTTTCCGTCCCCAGTCCGTAGAGCGCCCACGCGCCCACGCTCGGCCGCACGAATTGTGCACTGCCCGTGTGCAGTTGCACGAAGGCTTGCGGATGGTTCGGGATGTCGGTGTTCATTCCGTGGAGCAGGCACATCTGGTCCGCATGTTCGGAGAGCTTCGGGAAAAGCTCGCTGATCCACAGGCCGCTCTGGCCGCGCTGCTCGAACTTGAACGGCGAGCCGAAGAGCTTCGCGCCGCCGCCTTTCGCGACGCCGGGTTTGCCGTCATCGGCCTTGAGCTTCGGTTTATAGTCGAAGGTGTCCTGATGCGCCGGACCGCCCTGCATCGCGAGGAAGATCACACGCTTCGCCTTCGCGGGAAAATGCGGTGTGCGCGGCAGCAGCGGGTTGCGCGAATCGGCCGCTGCCTGTGCGGAGGCGAGGCCCTTGAATGCCAGCCAGCCAAAGCCGGCGGAGACAGTGCGGAGAAGATCGCGACGGGTGAAAGCGCTCGGCGTCACGCCGCAGCATTCGTAGGGGCGATTGGGGTTCATGAGATGTCGGTCAAATTTAGCGGAGATAGCGAAACTCAGCGCACGCAAAGAGCGCCTGGCAAAACGTGGTCCACGCCAGCTCGTTCGCCTTTGCCTGGTCGCCGCTCTTCGCGGACACGAGGCCATTTGACTGGCCGGCGAGGTATGCGCGCGCGCGATCGATTTCAGCGGATGCGGCCGACCGACCGAGGGCAAATTGATAAGCGCTGTCGATCCGTTTTCCATCGTCGCCCGGCAGTGCGAGCACGCGCTTCGCCAGTGCGCCGGCCTGCTCGCGCACGAACGGGTTGTTCATGAGGTAAAGCGCCTGCGACGGCACATTCGTCACGTCGCGCGCGGCCACCACGAGACTCGGCTCGGCGAAGTCGAACAGGTCGAGCACTTCCGGCACGCAATCGCGCACGATCGGCAGATACACGCTGCGTTTGAGCGATTCGTATTCGGTGAACGACTCGGGCTTGATCCCCTTGCCGATGTAGGAATCGCCGATCGTGAAGACGTAGGAATTCGGAGCCGGCGTGAGGTCGAGCTTGCCGCTCGCCGCGAGCATGGCGTCGCGAATCGCCTCGGCATCGAGTCGGCGCGGGGCTTGATGCCACACGAGCCGGTTGTCGGGGTCGGTTTCGTTCGCCGCGGAATCGTGCCCGCTGCCCAGTTGATAGGTCCGGCTCAGGACAATCGAGCGCACGAGTTGTTTGACGCTCCAGCCGTGATTCATGAATTGCACCGCCAGCGTATCGAGCAGCGCCGGGTTGGTCGGTTTCTCGCCGGTGGCGCCGAAGTTGTCCGGCGTGCGCACGAGGCCCTGGCCGAAAAGATGTGCCCACACGCGATTCACCATCACGCGCGCGGTCTGCGGGTTGTCGCGCGAAGTGAGCCAGTCGGCGAGTTGCAGGCGCCCGCTCGCGGCCGCGGGAACGGCGGGTGGCGTCTTTGTGGAAAGCACTTCAACAAAACCGCGCGGGACGAGATCCGCGGGCTGATCGACCTCTCCACGCGTGAGGATGTGCGCATCACCCGGCGATCCTTCCTGCACCCCCATGCATTGAGGAGCGGTAGTCGCCTGCCGATTCCCGGCACTGCCTTGCCGGGCGGCCTTATATTTCTTGTTGTTCGCAGTGGCGAGGCCCTGCAACGAAGCGGCCCCACCAAAGCGCTCCGCCAGGCGCGCCCGCTGTTCGGGGGAGAGGTTCTTCAGCTTCTTGAGCTTCTTCGGGTCGCCCTTCGCCCGCTCTTCGATCATCTTCTCCAGCTCGGCGTCCTTTGCGGTCGTCGCCTCCCCGGACGGAGCCGGGGTCGTCGTTCCGGCAAAACGCTCCGCGAGGCGGGCACGTTGCTCGGGCGAGAGGTTTTTCAGGCGAGCGAGCTTTTTCGGATCGCCGGCGGCGAATGCTTCGAGCCGCTTTTGCATCTCCTCGGGCGAACTGGCAGCGGGCGTAGCGGACTGCGTTCCGGAGCCAAATCGGGTGTCGAGCCGCGCCTCCTGTTCGGGCGTGAGATTTTTCATCGTCTCAGCCGCCTTCGGCTTGATCTTGCTCAGCATTTCAAACCGCTTTTCCTGGTCGCTGAGTTCCTTCGGCGCGGTGGGGCCGGTTTCGTTCCCTAGGGAAATGAGGGCGCTCGCGTTGCGATTTTTTCCACCGAAGCTGTCCGTGCCATACAGGGTGCGCGTGCTGCCGAAGATGCCCGCGAGCGCATAGTAGTCGCTCTGGCGGATGGGATCGAACTTGTGATCGTGGCAGCGCGCGCAGGCGACGGTGACGCCGAGCACCGCTTTGCTCATCACGTCGATCTGCTCGTCGATCAGGTCCATGCGGAACTGTTCCTTTTTCTTCTCGTTGATGCTCTTCGGCCCGAGCGCGAGGAACCCGGTCGCCACGGTCAGCGCATCACGCTCCGCACCATCTTTGGCGGAAAGCAAATCCCCGGCGATCTGCTCGCGGATGAACTGATCGTAGGGTTTGTCGGCATTCACTGCCGCGACAACCCAATCGCGATACCGCCATGCATTCGGGAAGGTGAAATTGCGTTCCTTGCCGGTGCTCTCCGCATAACGCGCCACATCCAGCCAATGGCGCCCCCAGCGTTCGCCGAATTGCGGCGACGCGAGCAACTTGTCCACCACGGTCTCGACCGCCCCCCGCCGGTTTTCACTGGCTGCTTTCACAAACGCCTCCACTTCGTCCGGCGTCGGCGGCAGACCGATGAGATCGAAATAAAGCCGGCGCACCAGCGTGCGCGGCTCGGCATCGGCCACGGGTTGGAGGTTTTTCTCCTCGAGACTCGCGAGGATGAAACGATCGACATCGGTGCGAGGCCAGGCCGTGTTCTTTACCGCGGGGGATGCCACTGCTTTCGGCGCCTGGAATGCCCAGAATTCGCGGCCCTTCTCGATGTCGATGGGAGCGCGCCCTGCCTTCGCCGCTTTCGCGTCGCCTTCGCGCGGATCGGGCACCCCCATCTCGATCCACTTCTCGAAATCGGCCACCACATCCGCCGGAAGCTGCTCCTTCGGCGGCATCTGCGTGTCCTTGTCCACCCAGCGCAGCGACTGGATGAGCGAGGATTTCTTCGGATCGCCGGGGACCACGATGGCGCCGTTGTCGCCGCCCGCGAGCACCCCGGCACGCGTGTCAAGCAGCAGCCCGCCCTTCACCTTTTCCGAATCGGCGGAGTGGCACTTGTAGCACTTGTTCACCAGCACCGGCCGGATGCGCTGTTCGAAGAAATCGACCTGCGCGGGATCGGCTCCGATCCTGGGCGCGAGCGCGGCACCGGCAAAATTGGCGAGGAGAAGAGGGGCTGCGAAAATGGGACGCATGGCTTCAGGCGGGGAAACAGCACCAACTCCCTCCGTTTGGGACCGAAAAGTGCGGCACCTACCCACCCGGGCAGGGCGTCCGGATCACACCTTTTGGGAGATCAGCCAGGCCCAGTTCACGATCATCCCGACGATGATCACGCCACGAACCGTCCAACCCACCCAGGACGGCCACGGTCCGAACCGCAGCCGCGGCAAACGGAAGGCCAGCACGATGGCCGCATAAAGATCATAGAGCACCACGCTGCCGAGGGCGATAAAGACGAGCGGATTCATCCGGAAGGCGCTCGCCCAATCCCCCTGCACCAAATGCCGCACGCACCGTGTGCCTCCACAGGCGATACACGGAATTCCCGTCAGTTCATGCCACAGGCAGCGGGGAGTCGCCCACCCGCTGCTCAGCCAGACAAAGCCGAGCAGCGCTGCCCCGACGGTGACCGCCAGCCAGACGAGTTCGTGGTCGAACTCGTCTTTGCGCAAGCGCCGCCAGGGCATGATCGAAAGACCGGAGGCCGGTCAGTGCTTGAACGCGCCGCCCGCCGCGCCGAGCGCCCCGGCACCGATGCCGATGACCAGCAAAGCGCCGCAGCAGACGATCAGCGGCAGAAACACTGCGAGGGCCGCCTTGCCGGTGGTGATTTCCTGCGCCCGTGCGATGCCGATGATGATGACCACAAAGCTCCACGGAAACAGCGCAATCCAGCCGACGACCGGCACCAGATACAGCGCACCAAGGCCACCATAGGCGTAGCACATGGCACGGAAGGTCGTCTCAAACGGCTGGGGTGCGGCCTTCAGCAGCATGAGGCAGAGGTGCAAGACGCCCGCGCCGATAAAGGCGTAGATGGCAACCTGCACCGGCACCATGATGACGCCCATCACCATGCCCACCGCTCCGCCCGCCATGGCCGCGCCGGCATTGCCCGACCCGCTCTGGCTGCCAATCACGACCATCTGAAAGATACTGATGAGGATCTGGAAAAAGATGCCGCCAGCCGAGCCGACGATGAGGTTGAAGATGAGCGGATTTTGCAGGCCACCCTCACGTTTCATGGTGGAAAACGTCTTCGTGGGTTCGAAGAGCACGGCTTTCACCGTGTCGATGATCGCCTTCATGAAGCCGAGTTGTTCGCGGTTTTCCCACGCCGGGCCGTCGCGGCCCACTTCGCTCGCGGGCAGAATCCCGCCGCTCTGCATGCTCGCCACCACCTGCGGCTTGGCCGCGGCGGAATACGGCTTACCTTCCAGGTAAATGATTTCCGACGGCGGGAAATAGCGGCCGGTGAGCGTGCAGCGAATCCAGCCGGGCTGCGGCAGATCGCTCCCCTGACCGCCGGAGGGCGCGCTCGAAAGCGGCGTGCCGGGGCGCGTCACTTCCCAGCCCGGATCGGAGTCTTCGATATTGGCGACCGGCGGCGGCGCGGCGGGGCGCGCGGAGCGCAGGGGCGTCCAACCTGGCATGCCTTCACGCCACACGAGCGTATCGAGCGTGATCTTGCCTTCGCCGAGCAGCCGGTCGAGTTCGCTGTCGGCCACGGGTCCCTGCTGCTGGCCGCCGGATTCGTAATACCAATTCATGTTTGTTTCTTGTGAGCGGTGATTCGGTCGTTAAATGATCCCGCCGCGCTCGCGCGCAAGGGCTGTGGCCCCGGCGGGAAGCGCAGTGAATGACAAAATACCCGCCGCATACAAATTTATTCCGATGACCCCCGGCGCTACCCTTTCGTGTCCCAAGTGTCATCTCGGGCTGGCCCCCACGCAGGTGCAGAACGGCGAAGAGGTCACCTGCGCCGCCTGCCGCAGCCGGCTCACGGTGCGGCTTTTCCCCGCTTTCACCACGCCGCCGGACGCCGTCTCTACCTCCAGCGGCGAGCGGGCGCTCGATGGGGAAGCGGTCTGCTTTTTTCATCCGGAAAAACGCGCTGCGACCACCTGCGAGCGCTGCGGACGTTTTCTCTGCGCACTTTGCGACGTGCCTTTCGGGGGCAAACATCTGTGCCCCTCGTGCCTCGATACCTCGAAGCTGCCGGACCTGATCAATCGGCGCGTCGTCTGGGGAGCACTGGCGGCGAATGTGGGCCTCTGGCCGCTCGTCCTGCTCCCGCTTTGTTTTCCGATGTGGTTCCTCGGTTTCATCACCGGGCCGACGGCGATCGTGCTCGGGCTCTGGAAATGGAGCGCGCCGGGCAGTGTCGTGCATGGCCGGCGGCGAGGGCTGGCGACGCTCGGCATCATCGGTGGGTTGCTGCAAATCGCGGCGATCTGTGGTTTCATCACCGCCATCGTGTGGTCCTCTCGTCGATAAATGGCTGATCCCACCTACCAAAAACTCGCCGCTGCCCGGTTCGGTCTTGCCGGGCTCGGCTCCCTCTGGCTGGGGCCCGATCATCTCCTGCAGGTTCGCTCTTCGTTCGGCGTCGAGCGTTACCGCCGCTGGTTTTTCAAGGACATCCAATCGTTCGTCACCCGACGCACTGCCACGCGGCTGGTGTGGAATCTGGTCGTCGGGCTGGCGGGGCTCGCGATCGGTGCCGGCGCGGTAGCGTGCATGGTGGGCACGAGCAGTTCCACCGGGGTGGATGCCCAGGCGCTGATGATCATCGGCGGCATTCTGGGGTTCATCGCCCTGGCCTGCTTTGCCCTCGTGCTGGTCAATACGCTGCTCGGCCCCTCGTGCACCATTCATGTGCAGACGCCGCTGGGCACGGAAAAGCTCACGGTGCCGACGCGGCTGAATGCCTTCCTGAAAATTTCCGCGCGGGTCGCGCCGCTGATCGAGGCAGCGCAAGCCGCCGCGCCGAGCGTGGAGGCTCCCATCTCGACCTCCGAATGAGATTTTCTCCGTCATTCGAGCCTTGTCGTTCGAGCTTCCGCGCATGAGTCGTCTCGCCCTCCAACGCTGCTGGAATCACACCACCCGCGAGGCGGTGGCGAAGTGCCCGGAGTGCGGCCGTTTTTTCTGCCGCGAATGCGTGGTCGAGCATTCGGACCGGCTCATCTGCAATGCGTGTCTCGCGCGGGAGCAAGGCGCGAAGGAAAAGCCGAAGCGGCGGCTGAGTTTCGCCCCGGTGCTGCAAGCCGGCGCCGCGGTGCTCGGCCTGATCTTTGCGTGGATTCTCTTTTTTAGCGCGGGCCGGATGCTGCTCGACGTGCCCGATCAATTCCACGCCGACACGCTTTGGAAGCGGACGATGGGGGATGATTTTCACGACGGCTACCATCCATGAGCACCGCCCGCCAACGCCGACGCGCCGGCACCCCGGCGCTCGATCTGATCGAGGAAGCCGTGGCGTTGCTGCGCCGCACGCCGGCGTCCGCGCATCTCGCCTATTACGTGGGTGCGGTGCCATTCTGGCTCGGGCTGCTTTACTTTGTGTCGGACATGGGGCGCGACGCTTACGCGGCCTCGCAGCTCACCGACTGGTCGCTGGGGCTGGCCCTGCTCTACGTCTGGAAGAAGTCGTGGCAGACCATTTCAGCGGCGAAACTCCGCGCCACGCTCGCCGGGGTGCCGGACGAGCCTTGGACGGCAGGCCGCATCGCGCGCACCGTGGCCACGCAGGCGGCGATTCAGCCGTGGGGGTTGCTGCTGCGTCCCATGGCGGCCGTGATCACCCTGCCCTTCGTGTGGGTCTCCGGCTTTTTCCAGAACGCGACGATCCTCGGAGATGGCACGCCCCACTCGCAATCGCTGGCCAACCGGTGCGTGGCCCAGGCGAAACTCTGGCCGGGGCAGGCGCACATCTGCGTCTCGCTGGTGCTGGTCTTTACGATCTTCGTGTGGGTCAACATCGTGGTGGCGCTCGGAGCCTTGCCTTCCATGCTGAAGATGCTTTTCGGCATCGAGACGGTGTATTCGCGCAGCGGCATGGCTTTCATGAACACGACGTTTTTTGCGGCGAGCTTTGCGCTCACGTCGCTGGCGGTCGATCCGCTGCGGAAGGCGGTCTTCGTGCTGCGTTGTTTCCAAGGTGCGTCGCGGCATTCCGGCGAAGACCTCACCGCGGAGTTGCAGCGCTTTGCGCGGGCTTCCCTTGCGGCCGCGGCTCTGCTGCTCTTTTCGCCAGTCGCTCATTCCGCGGACAAGCCGGAGCAGCCCGAGACGACCCGCGCGGCGCAGATCGACCGGCGGATCGGGGAAGTCCTCGAGCGCCGGGAATACGCGTGGCGTGCGCCCCGCGAAAAAGAAGCGCCCTCGAAAAAACCAGCCTGGCTGGAACAGTGGCTCAGCGAAGCCGGCAAGACCTTGGAAAAATGGGGCAGCGCCTTTTTCCGGCAGCTCGGCCGGTTCCTGCGCTGGATGGGAAGGCTATTTAATCCACCGAAAATCTCGACGCCCAGCGGCCCGGCCATCGACTGGGTCGGCCTCAGCAAGGCCGTGCTGGTGCTCGTCGTCATCGCGCTGATCGGCGTGCTCGGCTGGGCGCTCCTGCGCGGCTGGCGGCCCCGGCGGAAACCCGCCGTCATCGCCGCCGCGGCGCCGATCATGCCCGACCTGCGTTCGGACGATGTGGTGGCCGATCAACTCCCCGAAGACGGCTGGCTGACGCTGGCACGCGAGCACGCGGCCCGTGGCGAACTCTCGCTCGCCCTGCGCGCCGCGTGGCTCGCCGGCCTTGCTCATCTCGGCCAGCGCGAACTCATTCGCATCGCCCGGCACAAATCGAATCGCGACTATGAGCGCGAACTGCGCCGACGCGCCCGCGATCGCGCGCCGTTGCTGGCCGCCTTCGACGACAACCTGCTCTCGGTCGAACGCTCGTGGTATGGCCGGCACGAAGTGAACGCAGACGGCTTCGAGGCGTTTCAACGGAACCTGGAGAGGATTCGGCAATCGTGAGGGAAATCCGCCTGGCCAATGACGAAGCTCGAAACGTTCCGCGCCCGCGCGTGAGCGGACTTTCGCGACGGAGCTTCGTCATTCGTCATTCGAGCCTCTCCCGCGGTCGCACCCGCTGGCCGGTCCTCTTCGCTCTCGCCCTCGCCGCGATCCTCACCATCGGCCTCCTGCACCTTTTCGAGCTGCGCTACGAGCGGGGCGACGTGTATCCCGCGCACTCCACGCTGCGGGCCGATCCGTTGGGAGCGAAGGTGATTTTCGATGTGCTCGGCGGGATGCCGGGTTACGAGGCACAGCGCAACTTCCGTCCACTTATCCGGCTCAAACCCAGGCAACCGGTGACCCTCATCTATGCGGGCGTCAGTTTCGAGTCCCGCTGGGGAGAAGATGAGCTGGCTGAGTTTGAATCGCTCGTCAACACGGGCTCGCGGGCGGTGTTTGCATTTCAGCGCGAATTCAAGACGACCAACACCCAGCGCCTCGGCACGGCCACGCCCAAACCGAAGATCCGGCTCGGACGAAAGAAAAGCACACCCGCGCCGACGCCCACCCCGATCCCCGGCGTCGGACCGCAGCCGACGCCCACGCCTTCGAGCACGGCGGACGACGACGAAGGCATCGCCTTCAGCACGGCGGCGAAACGCTGGGGCTTTGCCTTCGATCTCGCACAGGATGAAGAGCGTGAGGTCGTCCAGGGCACCGCGGAGCGCACGGAAGAGGCGGGCGATGTGGAGGCGACGCTTCCGTGGCACAGCGCGCTTTATTTCAAGGGACTCGGTCCGCAGTGGCGTGTGCTTTACCGTTGTAACGGTGTGCCCGTGGTGCTGGAGCGCGATTACGGCAAAGGCAGCCTCGTGCTCGCCAGCGACAGCTTCTTCCTCACCAATGAAGCGCTGCGCACGGCACGCGCGCCGAAATTGCTCGCGCGGGTGGTCGGCCCACCACGCACGGTCGTCTTCGATGAAGAACACCTCGGCGTGACGGAAAACATGAATCTCGCCGGACTCGCCCGGAAACATGGGCTCGAGGGAGCGTTACTCACCACGCTGCTGGTGATCGCCTTGTTCGTCTGGAAAAATGCGGTTCCTTTTCTCCCCGCGCAGAGACGGCGCGAAGGCTACGAAGGCGAAGTCAGCGGCGCGGATGCAACGGAAGGTTTTGTGAACCTGCTGCGCCGCAGCGTCGGCGCTGGGCAAATTTTGAAGACCTGCGCCGACGCCTGGCGCAAGGCGCAGGGCCGGCGGCTGCGCCCGGAGGAACTCGCGCACGTCGAGACCGTCCTGCGCGCCGACGGTGAACGCGGGCTCTTCGGAAAAAACGCGGCGGCGGCTTACCGAACGATTGCGGAAGGGCTCAAACGCCGATGAGTATTTTGATCGGCCCCATCCGACCCGCCTGACCAATACGCCTTATCCACCCAACTATGACCACCGACACCATCAAAGACCTCCTCCAGCGCGCACGCGGCGAAGTGCGCAAGGTGATCATCGGCCAGGAAGCCGTGATCGATCAGGCGCTCATCGCCATCGCCACGGGCAACCACGCGCTCATCGAAGGTGTGCCGGGGGTGGCGAAGACGCTGCTCGTGCGCACGCTGGCGCGAGTGCTCGGGTGCGAATACAACCGCATCCAATTCACACCCGACCTGATGCCGGCGGACATCACGGGCACGACGATCTACGACATGCAGCGCGGTGAATTTCAGCTCGTGCGCGGACCGATCTTCACCACGTTTTTGCTGGCCGATGAAATCAATCGTGCGCCCGCCAAGACGCAGTCCGCGCTGCTCCAGGCCATGCAGGAACGGCGCGTGACGATCGATCGCGAAACCCACACGCTGAACGCGAGCTTCACCGTGTTTGCCACGCAAAACCCGGTCGAATACGAAGGCACCTATCCGTTGCCCGAAGCTCAAAAAGATCGTTTCATGCTCAAGATCGCGATGAGCGTGCCGGAGCGCGACGAAGAACTGGAACTCGCGCGGCGCATGCTGGGCTCGGATTCGCCGGAAGCCGCGCTCGCCGCGGGCAGTGTGCAGCCGGTGATTTCCGAGGCCGATCTCGCCGGAGCCCGCGCCGCCCTGGGAGCCATCACCATGCGCGAGGAACTGGTCGCTTATGTCGTCGATATCATCCGCGCCACGCGGCAGAGCGACTTCGTGCTGGTGGGCGCGGGTCCGCGCGCGACGCAGGCTCTGCTGCTCGCCAGCCGGGCGGCGGCAGCGATCGCCGGGCGCGATTTCGTGACGCCCGACGACGTGAAATCGCTCACCGCTCCCGTCATCGGCCACCGCCTCGTCCTGCGCCCCGAATACGAACTGGAAGGCGTGACCATCGCTGAAGTCGTCGGCAAGGTCCTCGAACAGGTCACCGTGCCGCGATGAGAAGGCGAACCCGCCAATGATCTTCCCCACCACACGCCTCATCCTCTTCGCGGCGGTGATTCTGCCGCCGTTCGCCGCGCTTGCCGCGGTGTGGCCAGCGGCGGCTTTGATTGCCGCGCTGCTGGCGGGAGGATTGGCGTTGGTCGCGTTGCTCGACGCACTGCGCGCACCAGCGGCGCTGCGGACTCTGCGCGTCGAAACGCCCGAGACCGTGCGTCTGCACAAGGGGCGTGACGGGTCGTTTGAGCTGAAGTTCGTCCGCGAACGCTCAGGGCCGCGCCAGGTGCGAGTGGGCTGCGCGCTCCCGGCGTCCATCACGTCACCGGATGAAGTGCGCGATGTGCAACTGCCGGGCGAAGCGCTCAGTGCCACGATGGCGTGGCCGTGCACGCCGACGGAACGCGGCTTGTTCCACCCGGAAGCGCTCGTGCTCGAAACGGTCTCGCCGCTGGGACTGTGGACATGGCGCGAACGCCGGCATCCGGCGATGGATCTGCGCGTGTATCCCGATCTGCTCGCGGAGCGTCAGCGGGTAGCGGCGCTCTTTCTCCGCCGCGGCATGCTCGGTTCGCACACCCAGCGCCGCGCGGGGCAGGGTCGCGAGTTCGAGAAGCTGCGGGAATTTCTGCCCGGCGACAGTCTCGCAGACGTCCACTGGAAAGCCTCAGCGAAGCGCGGCCACCTCGTTACGAAGATCCACCAGATCGAACGCTCGCACGAAGTGTATGTCGTCGTCGATGCCTCGCGCCTTTCCGCGCGCACGGTCACCGGGGGAGTAAACGCACTGGAGCGTTACGTCACCGCCGCGCTGATTCTCGGAGCCGCGGCCGAACGGCAGGGCGATCAATTCGGCCTGGTCACATTCAGCGACCGCGTGCTCACCTTCCTCCGCGCACGCGCCGGCCAGGCTCATTTCGATACCTGCCGCGACCGGCTCTACACGCTCCAGCCGCAACCCGTGACGCCCGATTTCGAGGAGCTGTGCGCCTTCCTCCGCACGCGGCTGACCAAGCGCGCCCTCGTGATTTTTCTCACCGCGCTGGATGACCCGTTTCTCGCCGAGAGCTTCGTCACCTCCACACAGCTTCTCGCGCGGCAGCACCTCATCCTCGCCAACATGATGCGTCCGCCCGGGGTGCGTCCGGTCTTCGAAAACACCGAGGTGCAAAAGGTGGACGATCTCTACCGCGAACTCGGCGGCCATTTACAGTGGGAAAAACTGCGCGAACTCGAAGGCGTCCTTCGCCGCCGCGGCATCCGCTTCGCACTGCTCGACCCGATCATGATCGCTGCCCAGCTGGTGAAACAACACGCCGACGTTCGCCAGCGCGAGCTGATTTAAAGTGGTGTGCGGTTTTGAGCGCCGCCGCTTTTCCACAGCCTAAAGCCTGGACCCCAACTAACCGCCGCTGCCGGGGGGAGCGGTAAAGTAACGGATGCGCCGGGAGAAAACGAGCCAGCTTCCCGCGCTGAAAAGACACGTGATGGCGGTGCCTACCAATTTCACGCCGGAGCCGTGGGCCTCGGTGGGACTGCCGAGGAGGAAAAGCAGGAACACACCGAAGAGCGCTCCGGAACTAAACACGGCGCCGACAAAAACGTAGTGCGCCCAGTTCTGCCGCGTCCACACGGCCGCGAAAAGCAATACCATCGTGACCGCAAACCCAAAGGAAATGCCCACCAGCGCCGGCCAGCGGCTGCGGCCGTGGTCGGTGAGGGAAAACGATACGAGTGCGACCGCGGCACTCAGGATCAACGCCAGCACACCGAGAAGCTGAATTCGCGCCTGCTGCTTGCGCCGCGCATGGCGGCGACTCCCTTCGGAGGGCGTGGAGGAGGAAGCGGGGGAGCTCATGCGTGCAGGTTACGGAGCCGCGGCGGAAAGTTCAATGATTCGTCCCGGCAACCAGCCGAGCTTTTCGCGGAAATTCGTAGGGCGCGTGTATTCCATGATGAACGCCCGGCCCGGGCCGGCGCGGACGATATCGATGGGACGGCCGAGCGGAGCGAGGACCGTGGTCGTGTGTGCGATCCACCCGTCTCCGGCGCGCTCGACTTTCACCGCAAGCACGTCGAAGCCGACATCCTCCGGCGCAGCGGGCGGGCCGAGGAGGTTGCCGAAACGCCCGATGAGAAAACTGCGGCGCAGCGGCGCGGGCCAGTCGTCGCCACACCAGATCATGCCCGCGGGACTGGAGTGCGCGTCGAAGGTCGCGAGCGGTTTGTCCGATGAGCCACCTCCGGCAGGGCCGACATTGCGCACGGGGGGCGTAAATTCGAGTTCAGCCGGAGGCGGGGGCGTGTGCGCGTAGGGCGACCCGGGTTTCACGGGCCAATCGGAAAATTGATACGGAAAGCCGTAGTGCCGGCCCGGCACAATCGCGTCCATTTCCTCGGCGGAATTCGCATCCGGGCCATTACTCACGGTGAAGAGCTTCCCGTCGCCATCCCACGCGAAACTCCACGCATTGCGAATGCCCCGCGCGACGACTTCGATCTTCGGCTGCTCGGATTGCGGATCGAGTTTCCACAGGCACGCGGTGATATCGGTCTCACCTCCCTTGGAAAACTTCGGGTCGTTCCCCGTTTCGCCACCGTCAGTGCGGGAACCGCTGTTCACATAGAGCATTCCGTCCGGGCCAAAACCGAGACCATTGACGGCGTGATTGTAAGGTCCGACGCCCCACGGATACCGCACCCGAAACCAAGGGCGTGGCTGGATCGGGTGGCCATCCGCCTGCGCAGTCGTGCGCCAGATGGTGACTTCATTCGTCACGAACTCGACTTCTTTGGTGATGCGCTCGTTCGTGACGAGATAGAGCCGGCCATCGCTGGCTTGCGTCATCCCGACGGCGGTGAGATCGCGAGGTTGCTCGCCGAGGTAATCGACCGCCCGAATCAACGGCTGAAGGGCACCGTTCGCCGCGTCGAGAAAGTAGATCGAGCCCTTTTGCGAAAGGACGTAAACAGTGGCCCCATCGCCCCGCGCCGCGAGGCGAGTGCACGGCTCCGGCAACGGCGCCACTTCGCGCACGCGCCAGCCCTCGGGCGGCTGAGGCAGGGGCTGAAACGATGCGGCTTTCACGAGGTCTTCGTAGGTCTTGAATCGGGTGCGAGCGCGCACCTGCCGCGCTTCCTCCGGCGTCGCGGCGGGAGCGGAGTTGCCCCACGAATTGGCGATGTAGGTGAAAACATCGGCGACCTGGGCATCGTCGAGCACCTGCGCGGGCATGACGTTTACGTAGGTCTGCCCTTTCACGGTGATGCCGCCTTCGAGCCCTTCGCACAGCACCCGCATGGTGCGGACACGATCGGCTTTCAGCCAGTCGCTCTCCGCGAGCGGCGGATACACGGGAGGAACGCCGGTTCCATTGAGCTGATGGCAAAGCGCGCATTTCTCCGCGTAGAGCCGCTCGCCGCGCTGCATCTGCGCAGGCTCGGGTGCGGCGAGGGCGAGGGCGGGGAGAACGAGGAGGAGGCGCAGGAAGGACACGGTGCGAACGTAGTGCGGCACCGATCAGCGAAGCAAAATGAAAGCGCAATGGTCCGAGATGGCTGTAGCGGCAAAGTGGCTCACGTTGTCCTCAACGTGAGGCCTGCGCGGCGCGCACCGCGCGAAATATTCAGTCAGCACGCTGAGCGCGGAGGGTTTGGATTCACGTTGGGGGACAACGTGAGCCACGGGATCCGTTACGGCTGCGGCTGATAGCGGAACATCCCCGTCTGCGTCGTGCCGCCGGTGAAGATTCCCGCGCCTTCGTTCGTCTTGATCAGGATCACGCCGCGATAACTGCGCTTCGTGGCGGCGGTCGGGGTGAATGATCCGGAGAAAAGACCGGTGGAACGATTGGGCGTGAAGGTCAGTGCGGCGAGCGCTGGATTCATCGGCGGCTCAATCACGACTTTGTCATTCGCGGCTACGCGCACCGTTTGCGCGATCGTCGCGGCGAGGTCGCCTTCGCTGAAAGTGAAGTCAGCCAGCGGATTCGTGGGAAACGAGAGCATCCGCACGCCTTTCGCGGGTGCGATGAAACGCTGGCCGTCGCTATTGATCATGATGTCGAAGCCGGCGTTGAAGAGCGGCGTAGGCGTGACCTGCATCGGTTTGATCTGCCGGAACGTCGCGGTCGCATCCGACGAAGCCATGGGCGCAAAGGCGACCTTCCCGCTGAACGAACCCTTCGGATTGCGATAGAGCGCGACGTTCACCAACGCGGTGGCATCGACGCGGAGTCGCGATGAAAACAGGGTCGAAGTGCCGTCCGGCAGCACCCCGGCAAAGCGCAGCTTGCCACTCGAACTGAGTGTCGCACTGAGCCAGCCCGTGCCGTGCGGCTCGGTGGCGCCTCCGGAGCCGGGCAGGCGAAAATTATAACGGCCCACCGGTGCATCGGCAAGAGCGCGAGTGGCAAAGGCCGGCCCGGGCACGACCACATAAGCCGTCGGATCGCCCGTCGCTCCCCCGCTCAGCGTCGCAACGCCGCCAGGCGTGTCGAAATTCAACGTGAGCACAAGATCGGGCATCCCCGAACGACGGAAGGTCTGCGTAAAAACACGCGTGAAATCGGCACTGCCACTGAGCACGAAAGCCTTGCCGTTGATGACGAGTCGGCCATGCACGGCGCCATTCGTGCCGATCGATGCGCTGATCGTGCCGACCTTCGTTCCGCCCTGCGTGACGTCGGTCACATAGGTTCCCCGCACCGGAACAAACGGATTGGTGAGATTGACCGTCGCGGTGGCGAAGCCATTGCGTCCGTCGGTGATCGTGTAGGTGAAAGTGTCGGTGCCATCGAACGTGGTGCTCGGGGCGTAATTCACGGCCGTCGCGCTAAACGTCACGCGCCCTTTCGCTCCCTGCGTGACAGCGATGATTTTGATCGGGTCGCCGTTCGGATCAGAGTCGTTGGCCAGCACGCGCAAGCTCAGGCCGGAGCGAACGGTGAGATTGTCGTCCAACGCGATGGGCGGATCGTTCGGCACGCCGGTGATGACCGCGACCAGCACAGCCTGATTCGGCACGGGGCCGCTCGCGTCGATGCGGAAGGTCAGCCGGTCGTTGTCGCTCAAGGCGCGCGTGCGGCCGTCTTCATCCGCACCGGGATTCAGTCCACCCATCAGCGGCGCGATATTCTGCACGGTGCGCGCGGTGCCCCCGAGCATGATGGAATCGCCCTCTTTCAGCACCAGCACGAGCGCGCCGGTCTGGTCCACGGCCCAGATGGAGTTCACCGTATTGAACGCATCCGGCCCGATCGTCGCGCGGAAGGCCACCTCACCGAGTTTGTTGAACTGGAGGCTCCCGGCATCGAAGCCGATGAACTTCTGTCCGGATGGCAGGCCCGGCGCGTCCATGCCCGTCTGCGCGACCAGCGTCAGGGAGGCCGGCGTGCCGACCCAGATGCCTTGCGGATTGGCAAAGCCGAAGGCCGTGGCGAGGTTCGCTTGCAGGGCAATTTTGCCGCTGTGATTCACGAGGACCGAGTCGAAATTGACGATAGCCGAAAGCCCCCCCGGCAAGGTCTGGCCCTGCCGGCTCAGCAAGGTGGGCGCAGCGCCGCCGGTGGAGATCCAGACGCAGTTTGGATTCGTGGGCTGCGTGCCGCCGCTGTCTTCGACCGTGCCGGAAAAAATGAAAGTGCCCGCGTCATTGAACCCCTGCGGCACAAACGATCGGTAACGCAGCCCCGCTTCGACTCCGGGCGCCGGGCTTCCGCGGCGCGCGACGAGTTGCATTGTGGTCGCGGCCGTGCCGCGGAAAAGCGCGCGGTTGTTCAGCGAGGTGACACCGGTGCCGGAGAGCGCGGTATCGAAGAGCACCTGGTTGGCGCCGTTGTAGAGCGCGTCGATGAACAGGCTGTCCGCCACCGCCTGCGCATACACTGCACCACCACAACCCGGCGCCACGCCCCCTTCGCGGGCCACACTCGTTGGTGCCGTCGGCAGGCCGGCCAGCAGCACGTCGTCATCGCTCGAAGTCGCCGCGCCACCGAGCAGTGCCTTGAACGCAATCCGGCCCGTGCCATTCGCGAGAATGCGCTGGTTCACCGCGGCATTCGCGAAGGTCTGGAAGATCCAGCCGGGGTTGTAAATCTCCCCCGTGCCCGGAGCCGGCCGGCTCTCCTGCGCGACCGGGCGCAGTTGGGTGGCCGGGCCAAAGTAGAGCACGCCGTCGTTCGTTTCATCGATGCCCGTGCCGGCGATGCCGAGAGCGAAGCCGATTCGCCCGCCCGGCCGCGCGATCGGATTCACCAGCAGGTTGCGATATTTCACACCTGCCCCGAGACCCGGGGCGATGCCGCTCTCGCGGGCGGCGAGCTGGAGCGAAACGGTCGAGGGGTTGAAAAAGAGGCCCGTGTCGTTGCTGTTATCGAGCCCGGCGCCATCCGCATCGCTTACAAAGAGAACCTGCCCCTCCGGCGTGATGCGTGGTTCGGTGAAGGTGGAGAACGTCGCCCCTCCGCCGAAGCCCGGCGCGGCCTGGCCGGTGCGGGCGAGAACGGATACGATGGCTTCCCCGCGCGCACCCACCGTCGCGGCCACTGCACACAGGACGAACTGAAGGAGAACCGTCTTCATGAGCGCATGCTGTCTTAGCCGCGGATCCGGGCAAGGGCTACTTCTCCTGACCGGCGGGTAGCGTTCCGCATGGCGTCCCACCGGAAGACGCCCAGTCTGGGTCACGCAGCCGGACGCCGTTCCCAACGCCAGACGAGACCTTCGCGCGGATCCATGCCTTCTCCGGCGCGAGTGAAGCCGCACTTGGTCAGCACACGCGGTGAGGGGCCATCCTCGGGCAAAGTGTGCGCAAACACGCACCCCACCCCCGGCTGTTTGAGCGCGTGCCGGACCATGGCGTCGGCCGCTTCGGTCGCGAAGCCGCGACCCCGGTGGGCGGGCGCGATCGAATAACCCATCTCGATCTCGGCTCGAATGGGCGGGCCTTTGTAGCCACCGAGCCCGATCACGAGCCGCGCGGTGGAATCCACAAACAACAGTGGCGCCCACCAGTGCATTTCGCGCACGGGCGTGCGCCGCAGGCGATCGAGCGAAAACCGGAGGCTATCGGGAAATTCGTTGAACTTCTCCGCCACGCGCAGGCCGGTCATGAGACTGAACGCCCCTTCCCCCGCAATCAACGCCGTGAGCCATGCTTCACCCGCCGGTTGCAGCAGCAGACGCGGGGTTTGAATGGACGGGAGCGGGTTCAATGCAGCGCCGAGTTCAGCCCTGCGGCCAGCAGGGCGCCGACGATCGGCCCCAGCACCGGCACCCAGGCGTAGCTCCAGTCGCTGTCGCGCTTGCCGGGGATGGGCAGGAAGGCGTGCGCCAGCCGCGGCCCGAGGTCGCGCGCGGGATTGATCGCATAACCGGTCGTGCCGCCGAGCGAGAGACCGATGCCGAAGACCAGCAACGCCACCGGCACCAACCCCAGCGTGCCAAGACCCACCGTGATCGGCTTTTGCGCCGCGCCCGCATCCGCCGCGGCCGGCCACGAGAAGCTCACGTCGGTCATCAGGAAAATCGGCAGGATCAGCACAAACGTCCCGACCACTTCACAGAAGAACGCCTGCGGGATACTCCGGATATTTGGGGCGGTGCAAAAACAGGCCAGCTTCCCATCCGCATCGTCCGAGGCCTTGAAGTGTTCGCGGTAGTAAAAGAAAACCATCGCCGCGCCCACGATCGCCCCAAGCATCTGCGCTCCGAGGTAACCGGCAACCTGATTCATGGGCAGCTTCCCCGCCGCCGCCATCGCGACCGTCACCGCCGGGTTCAGATGCGCCCCGCTGAACGGCGCCGTGCAAAACGCCCCAATAAAGACGGCCAGCCCCCATCCGGCGGTGATGACGATCCAGCCGGCGCTGTGGCCCTTGGTGCGGGCGAGCACGACATTGGCGACGACCCCATTTCCGAAAAGGATGAGGAGGGCAGTGCCGAGAAATTCGGCGAGGTAGGGGGACATAGGGGGCGATCATGGGAAAAATCAGACAGGTCTGACAAGTCCGACATGCCCCCCCGAAGCGAATGCTAGTCCGACAGCCTCCGGCGGAAAACGAGCTCCTCATCCCCGGGGGCATGGAATGAACGAAGTGAGCGAATCGGCCCCGGCACAAAAAAGCGGGAACGGACGGAATAGACGAACCCGTCGGTTCGCCAGAGCCGCGATGGAGGACGAAAAAGCAGGAACATGCGTTCGCCGCCTCCACGCCCAAACGAGTATCCCGCCAAGGCCGGAATCACGCGCCGTCCCCGTTTCCCGCTCTGCGGCCTTTGCGCCCTCAGCGCCCTCTGCGTTGAATTGCCCGCCTTTCTCCGGCCAACGAACAGACACAATAGACACAATAGACACACTATTTTGCGAGCGGCCGCTCCGCCGCCTTCACCGCGGCCGGGGAAGACGAACGCCGAAATCGCTTCTCGATTCGCTGTTCGCCGTGCGGCTCGTCGGAGGGGACGAACAGACACAATAAACACACTATTTGCGAGCCGCGGCACGTGATCGGTGCCATCGACGCCGAGGGCGAGGAGCCGGGCAACTGTGCCAACGTCACACTTCCCCTGCGCTCAAGTGTGCCAAGAGGTGTGACATGTCACACCTGCCGAGACCGTCGCCACACGGCTCCCGTCTCCTATTTTCCAGAGTAAACTGCCCAAATCCCACCCTTCCGGCTTGGGCCTTGCTAAACGGGCGGCACACTCAATCCGCTGACGCGGGCGTGCTCAACCCGAGCCGCTCCACCCACCAGCGAAACCATTTTTCTTCATATGTCTAAAATCCTCGGTATCGACCTCGGCACGACAAACTCCTGCATGGCCATCATGGATGGCTCGGAGCCGCAGGTCCTCGAAAACAGCGAAGGCGCCCGCACGACCCCTTCCATCGTCGCCTTCACCAAGGCCGGCGAACGCGTGGTCGGCCAGGCCGCCAAGCGCCAGGCGGTTACCAATCCGCAGAACACCATCTTCTCCGTGAAGCGCTTCATGGGCCGCAAGTTCGACGAAGTGCAGGACGAACTGCACCTCGTTCCTTACAAGGTCGTGAAAGCTGCCAATGGCGACGCGCACATTCAGGTGAGCGTCGGCGGCGAGACCAAGACCTTCAGCCCGCCGGAAATCAGCGCGATGATCCTCGCCAAGCTCAAGTCCGACGCGGAAGCCAAGCTCGGCGAAAAGATCACGCAGGCCGTCATTACGGTCCCCGCGTATTTCAACGACTCGCAGCGCAACGCCACGAAGGACGCCGGCAAGATCGCGGGCCTCGAAGTGCTCCGCATCGTGAACGAACCGACCGCGGCGTCGCTCGCTTACGGCCTCGACAAGAAGTCCGACGAAAAGATCGCTGTGTATGATCTCGGCGGCGGCACCTTTGATATCTCGGTGCTCGAAATCGGCGACGGCGTCTTCGAAGTGAAGGCCACCAATGGCGACACCCACCTCGGCGGCGACGATTGGGACAACGCCGTCATGGCGTGGATGTTCAACGAATTTAAGACCGACAGCGGCATCGATCTCACCAAGCAGCCCGACGCCGTGCAGCGCATCAAGGAAGAGGCCGAGAAAGCCAAGATCGCCCTCTCGTCCGCGCAGCAATACGACATCAACCTGCCGTTCATCACGGCCGACCAGACCGGGCCGAAGCACATCCAGAAGACGCTCACCCGTTCCAAGCTCGAGCAGCTCACCGACCCGCTCTTCGAGCGCACGCTCAAGCCGGTCCGCGCCTGCTTGAAGGACGCGGGCCTCAACGAAAAGGAAATCCACGAGCTCGTCCTCGTCGGTGGCATGACCCGCATGCCGAAGGTCATCGAGACCGCCCGCCAGCTCATCGGCAAGGCGCCGCACCAGGGCGTGAACCCGGATGAAGTCGTGGCCATCGGCGCGGCCATCCAAGGCGGCGTGCTCCGCGGCGACGTGAAGGACGTGCTCCTCCTCGATGTGACCCCGCTCACCCTGGCGATCGAAACCGCCGGCGGCGTGGCCACCCCGATGATTCAGCGCAACACGACGATCCCGACGAAGAAGTCGCAGATCTTCTCCACCTACAGCGACAACCAGCCCGGCGTGGAAATCGTCGTGCTGCAAGGCGAACGCCCGATGTCGCGCGACAACAAGAAGCTCGGCACCTTCCACCTCGACGGCATCCCGCCGGCCCCGCGTGGCGTGCCGCAGATCGAAGTGACCTTCGACACCGACGCCAACGGCATCCTCCACGTCAGCGCCAAGGACCTCGGCACCGGCAAGGAGCAGAAGATTTCCATCACCGGCAGCTCCGGCCTCAGCAAGGAAGAGGTCGAGAAGATGCAGAAGGAAGCCGAGCTCCACGCCGAGGAAGACAAGAAGGCGAAGGAATCCGTCGAAATCCGCAACAACGCCGACAACCTCGCCTACCAGTGCGAGAAGCAGCTCAAGGAGCTCGACGGCAAGATCAGCGGCGACCAGAAGACCGACATCGAAGGCAAGATCAACGCCGTGCGCGAAGCCCTCAAAGGCAGCGACACCGAAGCGATCAAGACCGCCTACACCGACTTGCAGAACAAGTTCCAGAGCGTGAGCGAGGAACTCTACAAGAACGCCGCCGCCAACGCCCAGGGCGCCCAAGGTGCCGGCCCCGGCCCCGAGCCGCAAGGCGAACGCCAGAGCGGCCCGGCGAAAGATCAGGGTGACGTCGTCGACGCCGACTTCGAAGTCGTCGACGAGGATAAGAAAAAGTAAGCGAGCGAGTTCACTGACTTTACCGAAACTCGCCGCGGTTAGCCGTCGCGGAAACTAACATTCCCCGGCGGCTGGTCGCGTCGAATCAGTAATCCACAAAACAACAAACCAAACCCAAACTAACTAACCACCATGGCAGTCAACGTTCGTCCCCTCGGGGATCGCGTCCTCGTCCAGCCTCTCGAAGAGGCGGAAGTGAAAAAAGGCGGCATCATCATCCCCGATACCGCCAAGGAAAAGCCCCAGGAAGGCAAAGTCGTGGCCCTCGGCACCGGCAAGCGTGACGAAGCGGGCAAAGAAATCCCGTTCACCGTCAAGAAGGGCGACAAGGTCCTCATCAGCAAATACGGCGGCACCGAAATCAAAGTCGAAGGCTCGAGCTACCTGATCATGCGCGAGGACGACATCCTCGGCATCATCGGCTAATTCACCCCGGGAACACTTGAAGCAGGAAAACAGGAAAACAGGAAAGGCTAACACCAGAGCCGTTTCCGCGTTCTCCGTTCCTTTCCTGTCTTCCTGTTTTCCTGCTTAAAAAAAATCTAACTAACCCACTACCTAACTAACATGGCTGCAAAGCAACTCCAATTCGACGAGACGGCGCGTCAGGCTCTCCTGCGCGGCGTTGAAAAGCTCGCGAAGGCCGTCAAGGCGACCCTCGGGCCGTCCGGCCGCAACGTCATCCTCGACAAAAAATTCGGTTCCCCGACCATCACCAAGGACGGTGTCACGGTCGCCAAGGAAATCGAACTCGAGGACCCTTATGAAAACATGGGCGCCCAGCTCGTCCGCGAAGTCGCCAGCAAGACCAGCGACATCGCCGGCGACGGCACCACCACGGCGACGGTCCTCGCCGAGGCCATCTACAAGGAAGGCCTCCGCAATGTGACCGCCGGCGCGAATCCGACCTCGCTCCAGCGTGGCATCCAGAAGGCCGCTGAAGCCCTCGCCGAAGAACTCGGCAAGATCAGCAAGAAGGTGAAGGACCGCAGCGAAATCGCTCAGGTCGCCACCGTTTCGGCTAACTGGGACACCGCCATCGGCAACATCATCGCCGACGCGATGGACAAGGTGGGCAAGGACGGCACCATCACCGTGGAAGAAGCCAAGTCGATCGAAACCACCCTCGACGTCGTCGAAGGCATGCAGTTCGACAAGGGCTACATCTCGCCCTACTTCGTGACCAACGCCGAGTCGATGGAAGCGAACCTCGACAATCCTTACCTGCTCATCTTCGAGAAGAAGATCAGCAGCCTCAAGGACCTGCTCCCCGTCCTCGAGAAGGTGGCCAAGACCGGCAAGCCCCTCCTCATCATCGCGGAAGACGTCGAAGGCGAAGCCCTCGCGACCCTCGTGGTCAACAAGCTCCGCGGCACGATCAACGTGGCGGCCGTCAAGGCCCCCGGCTTCGGCGATCGCCGCAAGGCCATGCTCGAAGACATCGCCATCCTCACCGGTGGCCGCTGCATCACCGAAGACCTCGGCCTCAAGCTCGAAAACATCGGGCTCGAAGACCTCGGCAAGGCGAAGCGCGTGACCATCGACAAGGAAAACACCACCATCGTCGAAGGTGCTGGCAAGCAGGCCGACATCCAGGGCCGCGTGAACCAGATCCGCCGCCAGATCGAAGAAACCACCAGCGACTACGATCGTGAGAAGCTCCAGGAGCGCCTCGCGAAGCTCGCCGGCGGCGTGGCCGTCATCAATGTCGGCGCCGCCACCGAAACCGAGATGAAGGAAAAGAAAGCCCGCGTCGAGGATGCCCTCCATGCCACCCGCGCTGCGGTGGAAGAAGGCATCGTCCCCGGCGGTGGCGTCGCCCTCATCCGCGCCCAGAAGGCGCTCGACAAGCTCGAGCTCGCTGGCGACGAAAAGGTCGGTGCTGAAATCGTCCGCCGCGCCATCGAAGCGCCGCTCCGCCAGCTCGCCGACAACGCGGGCCTGGAAGGCGCGCTCGTCGTGAGCGAAGCCAAGCGCCGCAAGGGCAACGAAGGCCTCAACATCGCCACCAACGAGTGGGTCGATCTCGTGAAGGCCGGTGTCGTTGACCCGACGAAGGTGACCCGCAGCGCGCTGCAGAACGCCGCGTCGATCTCCGGTCTGCTCCTCACCACTGAGGCGCTGATCACCGAGATCCCCGAGAAGAAAGCTCCCGCAGCCGGTGGTGACCACCACGGCCACGGCGGCGGCGACTTCTAAGCGAGTCCCGCTAGCTTAACGCTAGTCCGATCGATCAAACGAACCGCCGGGTTGCGCCAGCAGCCCGGCGGTTTCGTTTTGTTGGGGCGCACTCTCCCATGCGGTTCTTTTCGAGCGGAGCGAAGGCGGGAAGGCGGGAAGGCGGGCGAAGCGAACTACGGCTTCAGATTCGACACCCGGCCTCCACCTCCCGCGCGCAAGATCGCCCGTTTGATCCCCTTCTCGATCTCGGGCTTCATGCCCACGCCAATGAACTGAATCTTCGCCGGCTGCGGCAGTGTTTTCTGCAAGCGATCCAAGGTCTGCTCGATCTCCTCCGGTGTGATCTGCGTCTCCGGACCGAAGCCGGTGCCGCGCTGACAGTCGCCATCCGAAATGATGAAGATCACGTCGGGCTGGAGCTTGAACGCCGATTCCAGCGCGACCAGAACACCCGGGCTGCCGGTGACCGTGTTCGGGACGCCGCGGGGCAGCATGCCCTCGGTGGCGAACCATTGCGTGAGCCATTCCTTCGCCGCAGCCCGGTTTGGATCGGTGGCAGGCAGCATCTCCACGCGGAAAAAGGCGTAGCTGCGCGAGAACTCACACATCGCAAACCGCGTATTCACGCCGAGCCCATCGAGCATTTTTGCGGTCTCATCGCGAATGCGGGTCATCGGCATGCCCGCGCGCGTCGCGGCGCCCGCGACGGTTTTCGAGACGTCATACATCAGCATGACCCGCTTGGCCTGCACGTGGACACCGAGGAAACTGAAGCCCGTGCCAGAGCCCCCCATGCCACCCGCGCCATTCCCGGTGCCACTGCCTAGCCCACCCGCACCGGCGAGGCTCGTCACCTGGCTGGAAACAATCGCGCTCGGGTCGAGCGGCATCATTTGATCGAGCGGAATCTTCGGCAGATCGGGCAGCGCAAAAGCGGTCGGGCGCGTGCTCTGGAGCTTGTCGTTGAAGCTCGGCTTCGGCGCGAGGCCGTCGAACGCGGCCATGTTCATTTTATGCTCACGCTCCTGCGCGGGCAGGTTCACGACCTTCTTCGCCACGAAGACCGCCGGCGGCGGACGGAAATAGCGCGCCACAATGATGGCTCCCGCGACCAGACCCGCAGCGGCGTGGATGCCAAGACTGACAAGGATGATCGTGACGATGAGCCGGCGCCGCTTTTTCTTGCGGAGCAATTCCTCGGCGATGGCGGGATCTTCGACGATCTCGGTCATTGGGCCTCCTCCGCTTCGGTGGCAAAGGTCACGCCCTTGATCCCCGCCTGCGCACATACACTGAGCACATCCACGATGCGCTGATGCGGCGCTGTGTCGGCGGCGTCGATGGTGAGCAGCGGCTGGGTTCTATTCGCCTCGGCCGTTTCCTTGAACCGCTTCAAAGTGCCAAGCAGCGTGGGCAACTCGGCGCTCGTGGGCGTATCGAGCGGCTGCTCGTTCAACACCACCTGTCCGTTGGCGAGGATTCCGACGCGCTGTTCGTCGGGAATTTCCACCGCCTGTTCCTGTGCCACCGTGCCCGGCAGGCTCATGCTCATGTCGGATTCCGGCTTCACCGGCTTCGACGTGAGGATGTAGAAAAAGAGCAGCAGGAAGCACACGTCGATCATCGGCGCGATCTGCAGTTCGATCTGAGGATGATCGATGCGCCTCATTTCTGCCGGACTCCGAAGATGACCTCGATGGCGCCCGCATCGCCCGCGAGTTGCATCACCTCTTTGATCTGTTTCGCTGGGGTGGTGGCGTCGGCGCGGACGTAGAGTTTCAGCGGCGGGTAATCCTTGAATCGCTGCTGCAAATGCGCGGCGAGCTGCTTTTTGTCCACGAGTTGATCACCGGTGAAAAGCCGGCCCTGCTCGTCGATATTGATGACGTCGCGATCGCCAACGTTATCCGGCTGCTTCACCGCGGAGGCCTGCGGCACCGTGATGTTCATCATCTTCGCGTTCTTGGTGAGCTTGCCCGAGAGCATGAAGAAGAAGAGCAGCAGGAGCGTCACGTCGATCATCGGCGCAATCTGCAGGCCGATTTCTTCGTGATGCACGCGACGCATGCGGCGGCGAGGTTCTGCCATACGGAAGGATTAAGCCTGATCTGGGACGGGCGAATGCGGTGCTTCCTCGGCCGTCTGCGGAGCGTGGCCGCCTCCCGGTGTTCCAGCGACTTCGCCGGTAAAAAGGTCGAGCATGTGCGCGAGCGCCTTGTGCACGTCGGCCATGTTCGAGGACACCATGCCGCGGAAGAAGAAGTAGAGGAACATCGACGGAATCGCGAGGAGCAACCCGCCGCCCGTGGCGATGAGCGCTTCACCGATGCCCTTCGCCAGATCGGTCGCTTCCGCCTTGCCCGCGGTGAGCGCGCTGAAGCTCGTGATCATGCCCGAGACGGTGCCGAGCAGACCGATCATCGGCGCGAGCACGGCGAGGGTGTTGAGGTAATTGACGATGACCATCATCTTGGTCTCGGAGCGGAAGCAATCGTCGGCCACGGAGTTTTCCATCGCGGTCTTATTATACATGTCGCGCTCGAAGTTCGCCTTGGTGAGCGCCGAGGAGAGCGCGTGCGTGAGCGGCCCCGGATTCGACTGGCAAAACTGATAGGCCGTGCCCAGATCGCGCCGCGCCATCAGATCGTTCAAATGGGAGACGTTCGCTTCCGGCAGCATCTTGCCCTTGCGATACGTGAGCGCGCAATAGACCGCGATGGCCAGCGTGCCGACCGAACACAGGGCGATGAGGTGCATGATCGGCCCGCCTTCGCGGTAGAGGTCGAGCAGGCTCTTGTTGCTCTCGACGGCAGCAGCGCTGGCGTCGAAGGGCGCGGCCAGCAGCAAGGCGGCGGTCAGCAGACCAAGGGTGAGGACGTTACTTTTTCTCATTGGGTTTGGTGGATGGACTGGGCCCCGCCGCGCGGCGGGCTTCGGCTTCAAAATCTTCCGCCTTCGCTTCGGCGGGCAGGCTGGCAATCCAGTCGGCGGCGGACTTGGCGTAAGGCGTGCCCGTGTAGAGTGCTACCACATCGCGCGCCGTTTCGAGCGCAAGTTGCGACTCACCGACGAAACGATAGAGATCGACCAGCCGCCACAACCCGCGCGCGACCGCCTCTCCGCGCGCCGCGTAGGCCAGATACGGATCGAGGTAATAATCGACTGCTTCGTGATAGAGCCGGTTGCGCTCGGGCCGCACACGATCGTCCTCCTGCCAGCGGGGATTTTCCTCCACCAGCTTGCGCAGCGATTCATCGGCGGCGCGGGCGAGGATGTATTTCGCCTCGATGATCACCACGGGGTCCTGCGCCGACTTCACGAGCTCCGTGGCCTCGGCCACCGCCTCTTTTCCCTGGCCGGAAGCGATCATCACGCGCAAGCGTCCCTGCTTCGCCATCATCCGATCTTCTTCGCTCCAGGAATCGCGCTCGAGTCGCGTGAACAAATCACGCGCCGTGGCCAGGTTCGCCTTGTCGCCGGAGTCGATGAGCAGCGCACCGTAGCGAATTCCGATGCGCGCGGAAGGCGACTTCGGAATGGCGAGAAACGGCTCCCACTTCGTCCAATAAGGTGCGACCTGCGCAACCTGGGCCGGCGTGGCCTGGGTCAGGAACGCATCGCGCGCTTCGTCCGGTCCGAAATCGACCTGGGCCACGCTGGCACGAGGCACCTTGATCACCGCCGGCGGCTGACCCGCGACAACCGCCATTTCAAACGTGAAACCCTGTGCATCCACCGCCGCGATGCGGCCGGTCCGGCGCTCACCGGTGTTCAGGACCACGGTATCTTGCGGAGTTGTGGCGGTCTGGGCGTAGGCCGAGATCACCCCGAGGAGAGCGACAAGACTGAAGGAGATACGCTTCCGCATCACAGTTTCCCCTCCGTCTTGCTCCCACCCAGTTTCTCCAGCTTCTGCTCCGCCTGCGCATGCTCGGGCGTTGCCTTCAGCGTTTCGTTGTCGATCAACTCCGCATAGGTCTTCCGCGCCGCGTCGAGATCCTGCAGCTTTTCAAACGCTTCCCCGCTCCGCAGATACGCTTTCGCCACCCACTCCGGCCAGCGCCCATACATCACATAAATGCGCTGATAATACGGCACCGCGAGCCCGGGTTTGTCCTGCCGCATCTGCATTTCACCGATGCGATAGAGCGCCTCGGATTTCTGCCGGCCCGGCGTGAATTTGTTCGCGAGCAAATCCTCGAGCGCCTTCTGCGCATCGCCATAAGCGCCGCGCTCCTCGAGCAGATGCGCGCGGGAAAGCTGCACGGTGCTCAGCAGCATCGACCCGGCGGTTTCCTTTTGGAATCGGTCGAAATATTCCAGCGCGGCTTTCTCGTTCCCTCGGGCCATTTCCATGGCGCCCAGCGCGGCTAGCGCGCGATCTTTTTGCGGCGCGCGCGGATTCCATTTCAGCAAATCGCGCCACATCTGCTCGGCTTCCTTTTCCTGCTTCGCCGCGGTGAAGGCATCGGCGATGTCGGCGAGGATGAGCGGATTCGTGCTCTGCACATCGGCTCGCTTGGCGGCATCCAGCAGAAGTTCGCGCGCCTTCTCCGGCTCGCGCCGCTGAATCTGCCCGGCCTGGGCCCACAGCGCGCGCAACGCGAGCGTTTTCTTCCCGCGCTTATCGGCGTCTTCACGCAAGTCGCGCAATTCGGCGAGGAACTGCCGCTGCTCCTCCTCGCCTTTGTAGAGCTTCGCGAGCGCGGCAAAGAGATCATCGACGCTGCGGATGGCCGGCTCGTCGCCGTGCTGTTTGATCGTGTCCCAATAGAGCTTGCGGGCTTCCTCCGGTTTTCCGTCGTGCTTGTGCACCCAGCCGACCCAGTAGATGGCCTCGCCGATGCGACCGCTGCGCGGGTAATCGCGCACGAACTGCTCCATGTGCGCACGCATATCGTCGAACTTCTCGAGTAGCTTCAGCGCTTTGCCGATCTTGAACCAGCCCTCCTCAAAGAAACGCACATCCGCCGGCGGAATGCGTTTGAACGTGGCGATGCCGTCTTCCATTTCGCCCTGCGCCATGAGGGCATCCCCGAGCAGCACGAGCGCTTCGCTGGTTGATTCACCCTGCGGGCTCTCGCGCAAATACTGCCGCATCTCCGGGATGCTCGTCTTGTAATCACGCAGGGAATGAGCCGCGTAGGCCTTCCGAAACACAGCGAGTCCGCGGTTTTCGCCGTGCGGATATTTCGCCATGTATTCGTCCATCACCGCGCGGCACTTCTCGAATTGCTTATCGAGCGAGTAAGCCATCCCGCGCCAGTAGGCCGCCGGCTCGGCCATCTCGTGCATGGGAAATTCCTTCGGGAATCGCTCGAACAGCGGAATCGCTGCGGCGGGCTGATCGGCGAGCAAATTCGTAAAGCCCTGCATGAAGACGGCCCGCGGGGCAAAATCGCTCGTCGAGTATTCCTTCACGACTTTCTCGAACGTGGCGATCGACTCCGCATACTGCGCGTCCTTCTGCTGGGCGACGCCCTTGAGATAGAGGACCAGCGGCACGCTCTTCGACTTCGGAAACTTCGAAACAAAGGCATCCGCGGCCTCGCCGACCTTGGGCCAGCGCTCGATCTGGCTCCAGCACTGCACGAGCGACACGCTGGCCTGCTCGACGATCGTATCCGGCGGCAGTTCGCGCAGCATGCTTTCGAGAATGAGCGCGGTCTCGCGGTAGCGCTGCATCGTCTGAAAGGCCGTCGCAAGGCGCAGGCGTAAGGCGGAATCGAAATTCGGAATCTTACGGAAGGCCTCCAGTTCACGCCGCACCTGGCCAGCGAGCTGATTGACGAGATGCTTCTGTGCGACGTCGGCACGCGGATCCGCATTCAGAGCAGTCAGGCGAGCCTCCAGATCCGACAGTCGCTTTTCCTGATGGGCAACGAGCCGCGCCGAATTCCACACCCGCGAAAGGCACGCAATCGCCTGGCGGCACTCACCTCGGTCCAGCAAACGCGAGCCGAGTTCCAGCGTCAGTGTTTGGAACGTGGCCAACTGCATCATCTCATCCAGCCGTGGAAATTCAGCAGTCACCACCCCGAGCGCACGTGTGAGGTCGTCCGATTCCACCAGCGCGTGCAGCTCGATGACACTCGCCCGCCCGCGCATGATCGGTGAGAGCCCCGGTTTGATCTTCGCGAGGTAATCCGCCGCCTCCTTCAGCTTGTTTTCCAGCACGAAACTGATGCCGATGAGGAGCTGCGCCTCGGGCACATTCCGGCTGGCAGGAAATTGCGCGATGTAGGCGGGCTGCCGCCACGAGTCCTTCGGAAAAATGCCGATGAACTTCTCCAGCGTCTCCCGGCATGCCGCCCACTGCTCCTCCTGCACCAGACAGATGCCTCGCCAGAAATACAGCTCCTGCGCATCCTGCTGCGCAATGGGCGGCTGCGATACGAGCGCCTCGTCGATGGCTGTGATCGCTTCCGGATATTTTTTGAGCTGCAGCATGCAGCGCGCAAGGGGATAGCGCACCCGCGACACGACCTGCGCGGCCTCGGGCCGCTGACCGAAGTCCTTGATGAACTTCATGAAGCCTGCCGCCGCCACCTCCCAATGCCCCGCGGCATATTCGGCATTCGCCCGTTGCAACAGCTCTTCGGCCGTCAGTTCGCCAGCTTCCGCGGGAGCCTGTGCGCTTGCACGGATGACAGGCATCAGCGCAACGGCGGCAGATATGGTTAAGGCCCTAAAACCGTTCATACTGGCGAAATCGCCGCGCCCTTTTAGCAGACTGTGCCGGAAGCGGTATGTGAAATTTTCGCGAATTCCTTTCGCGACGTAAACCTCATGGCGTTCTTCGATCGCGCTTTCGCCGTTTCGCCTTGGCACAGATCTCGCCGTAATCGACCTTGGCGGCCATGAAGGTTGTCGCTCTCTCCTGCCCTCAATGCGGCGGGACACAGGAAGTCCCGGCGCAGGATGAATTCCTCGTCTGCACGTATTGCCAGGTCCGCCTCAAAGTGACCCGCGACGACAAAGGCTGGCTGATGAAGCTGCTCGACGAAACGCAGCGCGAAAACCGAAAGCTTGAAGCCGAAAATGACGTGCTGCGCCTGGAAAAGGCGATTCAAGATCTCAATCGGAAATGGGAGGCGCTGCGCGAAACCATGCTGATCGGGACCAAGCAGGGCACGCGCGAACCCATCGAAGCCTGGGGCTGGGTTCAGGTGATCGCTGCGGTTGGAGTTCCTCTGATCTTCTGGGTCAGTGACGTGTTCGGCTCCAGGGATACGCAGTATTGCGTCATCGCCACGATGGTCGGCGGCTTCTTCGTATTGAGCGGCTGGTCTGAAATTTCGAACGGCCGGGAGTTCGATCGCTGCGAAGACCGTTACGAACGCCGCAAGGCAGAACTCCACCATGCCTTGGCAAAAGCCCGAACCACACTCCTCGATTTGTCCAAGCTCGCATCCGTGATGGCCACGCCGGAAGCGCCTATTCGCTAATCGGCACGAACCAGTGCTTCTTCATCGCTCGCTTGCCGAGTTCGGTCTTCGCGCAGCGCCGTTCGATAGCTTGGAGAAAACGGTCGGCAGCTTTTTCGTCGCCGTTTTTCAGCCATGAGCCGGCCGTGTTCAGACGTTCGGCGGTGGCTTCTTCGTTGTCGGGCATGAGCGCCGCAGAGCGCCACGCGAGGTCGGCGGCGAGGTAGATCGAGTAATAACGCCGGAGCTGCGGCACCGCATTCTTTTTCAGCCGTTGCTGTTCGCTGGAGGAGACGGCCGGGATGAATTTGCCCGGTTTTTCATAGATCAGCGCGAAGATGGAACTATCGGAGGTATCCACGGTGCGGCCATTGGTGCGCTCCGCCATGGTCACGGGATCAAAATAATCGGCGAGCCCATGGCCGTTTTCCCGCATGAGAAGGGCGGCTTCCCACAAGGCGTCCGCCTGTTCCGCCTTGCTCGCCCCCTTCGCCTTGGCCTGGTCGAGCTTCGCCACGAATTGATCGAGGAGGTCCTGCCCTTCTTTCTCGAGGTAGGGCCGCGCCTCGGCGTAGCGAGCCGCGCGAATCAAACGGCTGGCGAGAATGCCGCGCAGGTTCTTCTGCGGATCGTTGTAATAATAATAGTGCCACACGGGCTCCGGCTTCCCGGCTTCTTCCTTGGCCGTTTCTTCGTCCGGCGGTTCCCAATAATATTCGCGGACTTTCGGCAGCTTCGCGCCCTCTTTTTCGAGGAAGACCTTCAGTTCATCGATCGTCAGCACACCATCGGCCACGTAAAAAGCGTCGGAGTAGAGTCCGCCTTCGAGAAACATGCGCAGCGCTTCCATGAACTCCGAGCGGTTCAGCCGCAGCAGCGCGAGATCGCCGTAGGCGCTGTCGCGGGGCGGAATAGCCGAGGGCCAGATGGAGTAGGCTTCGACGCGGCGTTCAATGGGCAACTTTTCCACAGCGCGCGCGAGGAGCTTCGCCGCAGCATCCACCTTGCCATCGCGCAGGGCAAACTTCGCCTTGAGCCACAGCGCGTAAGGCGCTTCTCCATCGGCACGCGCCAGCCAGCGTTGGGCGCTCGGATACTGCCCGCGGGAATAGGCGATCCACGCCACCCGGTCGGCGTCGCGCACATTCTTCGCGTCCACCGCTTCGATCGCCTTCAGCCAGCGCGTCGCGAGGTCGTCCGCGGGCGCATCGCCGTAGAAACCGGTAAAGGGCGACATCCCAGCCACCGCTCCCGCAATCCCGATGCGCAGCAGCACGGGATCGGACGCGAGGGCCGCAAGATCGGCCCCTTCCTTGAACGCTTCTTCCATCACCACTCGCAGCGAATTCACCGCGCTGATATCGCCCGAGGCCAGTTGCTCGAGATACAGCCGCGCAGCGGTGCCGAGTTTTCCGTCCTGCAACTCGGCATACGCCTCCCAGCCGAGGCTGGCGCTCACCAGACCCAGCGAATCGGCGAGGCCGTCCTTCGCCGTCGCACGAACTTTTTGGAACCACGCACGGGCGCTGTCCCAGTCCTTGTCCTCGTTGGCCATCTTCCCCAGCATATAAGCAGCCCAGGTGCTCCGGTAATGTCGCTCTGCCGCGGGCCGCTCCAGCAGCTTCTTCCAAGCCGCTTCGGCTTCCTCCGTTTTCCCAAGCCGATGAGCCAGCGCGCCGCGATGATAGTCCGCGAATTCGCTGGAAAACTCTTCTGGCAAGGTAGCGGGCGCGTCGCCTTCCTTGGCTCCGTCGATCAGGTTCCGCATGGCCGAGTGCGCTTCCTCAGCCTTCTTCGCATCGGAAGGCTGGATCAGCTTTTTGTCGATCGCCTCCTTAAAGTCGGCGATGTCCACATCCGTGGTCTGCTTCACGTAATCCTCGGAAAGGTCCGCTCCTTTCGGCGGCGGCTTTACCTTGCCGGCGGGATGTAATTCAGCCGCGAGCCTTTTCAGCTCCAGCTCGAAATAAAACTCCGGCGCTTGCAGGGCGATGGGCTTTTCATTTTCCGCGGAGATCCACCGGACGGCGGATTCAATACCCGTCGGACGTGCCGTCGGAGCCAGGAGCAGCAGGAACGAAAGTGACGCGAATCGGTGCAGCGGGTTCACAGCGAAGCCAGCCGATACGGCGGCGGTTTCCGGGCGGCAAGCGTGAAAGCTCTTCACCGGGCCGCCGCACGAACACCGCGCGCGGTGAAACGGCACCCGGGGAACGCTCCAGTTCATATCCCGCCAGCGCATCGCCCGCCACCAGGCGCCCATTGTCCCAGGTCGCTTCGATGCGCAGCGGCAGGCGCTCATCCCGTTCCCCCTCGTTGACGAGTTCGATTTCGCTCGGCTGCGCGTCCGATGCGGCGACGCGCAGCGCACTCGCCGGGGCGCGCCCCTGCATGACCGCCGCGAGCGTGGGCCAACGCCAGTTCAACGCGTCGCTCGCGATAGGCAGGCGATACCAAATGACGCCTTGCAGGAACGCCGGCCGCGACCTGGTCCACTCCGCCACCAGTTGTGCGATCTCCGCCGGATCGGCCTCCCAGCGCACCACCGGCACATTTTCCGGCCAGCGCGAAGCAGAACCTTCCGCCGAAACGCCCAGCGGTTTTCCGGCTGCGTCAAACGCCACCAGATATGCATACGTCGGCAGCGCCACGCGGAACGGCACGCCGATCCGCGCAGCCTGCTCCACCCGGCGCCGCGCACTATCGGGATCGGTCAACCGGCGTGTGTCGGCCACCCGCCGCGGCGGCGCCACGCAATGAACCTGCAGCACAAAACTTCCGCTCTCGCGTGCCAGCGCGGCAAATTCCCCGCGCTCCAGCCAGCTCGGCAGCACCGTGGGGCAGACCGGCACCGGCTTCACCGCTTCCCGCAAAACACGCAACCACGCGCGATACCCGGCAAGCTTCGATTCCGCGCAGTCGAAATCGATCTGCACCTCGCTCGGCTGGATTCCCGCCGCTTGCGCCGCCACAATGCGTGATTGCACTACCTTCACGATTCGCCGGATCGCTTCATCGTCCTCGCGAAACGAACCGAAATACGGCTCCACCCGAACTCCCAGCCCGACCGGTTTCCCCGTCGCCTGGAGCGCCGCAAAATCCACCGCGGGCTCGACCGGCTTCGCTTTCTCCAGCGACACCTGCGCCGCCAGCACCACGAAGCGCTCCATCGATCCGCGTGCCTGCTCCAATCCCGCGCGCACCTCCGGCGTCCACGCTCGCTGCCACACATACACCTCGTGCGGCAAAGTTCCCGTCGTTCGCGGCACGGGACGGCAAGCACCGAGCAGCGCCGCGAAAATCAGTAGCCAGCCCGGCCTCAAGGCGGCGGAAGCATCACGATCCCGAACTCCGGCGCGACCTGCATGATCTTCTGGATCTCCTCCGGCGAAGGGGGCAGCGGCGGTGCATCCAGCGAGGGCAGTTCCGTGGCAAACTTCGCCATGAACCGATCGAACCCCGCCGGCGCACATTGAATCAACATCCGCGCCGGTGCCGACGACTCATTCTTGAACGCATGCGGCATTCCGCGCGGAATCTGCACAAACGTCCCTGGCGCCCCCACGATCCTCTTTCCATCGAGCGTAAACGTAATTTCACCCACGAGCACATAAAACGACTCCTCCTCCCGCGTGTGATAATGCGGCGGCGGCCCACCACCCGGCGGCACCTCCGCCTCCGCCAGGCAATATGCCCCACCCGTCTGTTCCCCTGTCGCAAGGATCACATATTTGTCTCCGACGGCGGAGTAGGCCTTCCCGGCCCCGGGTGAGCGATGGATGAGTTGAGCGGCTAGGTTCATCACTTCCGGTGGTGCCATCTGCACGTCCGCACCTCAATCCCGAAGACAGGAATTACCCAAAGAGGCTCTGGATCGGTTTCCCCAGACCGTCTTTGGTGACGTAAAAGGGACGCTCTTCGACGACGTAGGAGTGCTTCGGAGAAATGCCCATGGCGCGGTAGAGCGTGGCGTGGAGATCTTCGATGACGACCCGATCCTGGATGGTCTTGCACGGACGCTCGTCGGCCGTGAGGCCGTGAAGGTGGCCGCGCTTGATCCCGCCGCCCCACAGCAGCACGCAGCCAGCGTCGGTGAAGTGCCGGTGCATGCCGTAGTATTTTTCGTCGGTGATACGGTCGGGAACCTTGACCTGATCGCGCACTTTTTTGTCGGGCTTGCCTTCGATCATCATGTCGCGGCTGAACTCGCTCGCGAGGACGATGAGCGTGCGGCTGAGCAGGCCGCGCTCTTCGAGATCGAGGATGAGCTGGGCAATGGGCGCGTCGATGGTTTCCTTCATCGCGATCATGCGCTCGTGGCCGTTTTCGTGCGTGTCCCAGTTGAGGAACGGAATGTATTCGGTGGTGACTTCGATGTAACGCGCGCCGACTTCGCACAGGCGCCGCGCCAGCAGACAGCCGAGGCCAAAGCGGCCCACGACGGATTTCTCGTAGCTCCCGTCGCGCTCCTGTTTCACGTCGTTGAACTTGGCGGGATCGACGCCGGGCGGGAGATACTTCGCGATGTTTTCCTTCGGCTCGAGCGAAAGATCGAAGGCCTTCGCGGCGGAGGAGCTCAGGAGGCGATGGGCGTTGTCGAGCGAGCGAAGAAAAGATTCCTTTTGGTATTCACTCCCGACCTGGCCGACCGGGGACGCGGCGAGGAGTTTTTTGTAAAAGCTGTTGCGATCCTCGAAACGACCGGGAGTCATGCCTGCCGGCGGACGCACCGCCGCAGCGGCGTCCTGCGGGTAAGGAATGTTGAACGGCCCGTATTCGCTACCGAGAAAACCAGCCGTGGTGAAGGCTTTCAGTTCCTCGCCTTCGCCGAGATCGAAGCGCTGGCCGATATTGATGAAGGCCGGCACGGCGGGATTTTTCGGCCCGAGCGTGCGCGAGATGAACGCGCCGAGGTGGGGGCAATGCACGCTCTGCGGCGGGGCGTAACCGGTGTGCCACTGGAATTGATGGCGCGAGTGCAGAATGAACCCGAGATCGCCCGCGGTGTAGCTGCGAATGAGCGTCCCGCGATCCATAACCGACGCCATCTTCTCGAGCCCGGCGGAAAACTTGATCTGATCGACGGCGGTATCGATGGCGGGGAACGTCGAAAGCACCGCGCTGGGGTCCATGCCGGACTCAAAAGGTGCATAGCGCTTTGGATCGAACGTCTCCGTGTGGGCCATGCCACCGCCCATCCACAACACGATGATCGTGTCGGCGGTGGGCGAGATTTTTTCTTTCAGCGGAGCGGCCAACACACGCGGGGCGCCGCACGCAAGGGTAGCCAGCGTGGTCGCGGATGCGGTGCGGAGGAAATCGCGGCGGGTGGTCATGGGGAGTTAGTTGATCAGTTGAAATTCGGGCAGCATCGCGAGGGACCAGAGGAGGTCGGCAAGTCGATCGGGCGTCGGTTTATCGCCAAGGAAAGCGAGGGCGGTGGTGCGCTCCGTGTCGCTCGGCGGTCGGGAGAGAAGCCACGTGTAAGTCCGGTCGAGCCACGCGCGCGGATCCTTGCCGGCCTGCTCGGCAAGTTTGGTGGAGGCAAATTTAAGCTTCGCATCTAGGGTCGCACCATTGGTGAGTTCCAGTGCCTGGAGCGTGGTCGCGGCAGTAAGGCGCGAGGTGGCGACTTGCTCGCGATTGGGGCGATCCAGCGCGACCGCGAGGGGATCGGCAGGACGCAGGGAAGCGCGTGCTTTGCCGGGAAAGGCGGCCGTGGCGACCGCAGCGCGCAGGCGCGGTCCCAGCGCGATGTTTTCGTTCGCGTAGTCCTTGCGCCGAATCGGCTGGAGCGTCGGCCCTTCGTCCACCGGAGTAACGCCCTCCGGCAACACGACCGCGCCGGGCCACGTGGACTCGTCGCCGTCGAAGACCGGCCGCGCCGCACGAAGCACATGCCACGTTTCGTCCGTCACGACCTCGATTGGATCGCAGCACGAACCAATGCGCGCGTAGAAGGCAATGCCGGGAGTGGTATTGAGGTGATTGAGCGAGCTGGGGAACTGCCTTTTCTCCTCGTCGTTGAGCGCGCCTTTGTCGGTGTGGCTGGCGACGCTGACGGTGATCACGTTTTCACCCGATCGCAGCGCCGGCTGCAGATCGAGCAACGTGACGCGATTGCTCCGGCTCTGGTCGCCGACCATCGCCCGGACCGCCTTGCCATTGACAAAAACCTGCGCGCCCTGACTCGCGAGCAAAGTAGCGAACCCTTCGAAGGGATCGCCGGGAATCGTGAACTTCTTCCGGAACACGACAGAATGCTTGAGCAGGTCAGCGGGATTGCCTTCGGGCTTTTTGTCCTTCTTCGCCGGCGGTGGTGGAGCAGCCGCCTTGAGCGCGGCGGCTTCGAGGCGGCGAGCTTCGCCGGCTTCGTTCGGCTCGGGAGTCCAGATCCACTTCGGCAGCATCACCTCTCCGACGACCCGCCCGACGGTGAAGTCGATATCCACGCTGGCCGGCATGCGCGCCCAATCGCCGGTGAGCGACGCGATGCCATCGGCGAATTGTTCCGCTGTGAGCCGCCGTGTGAGCGGGCCGCGAAAGACGAACTTTTCCTTTTCATCCTTCGGCCCCTCGACGCTCGGGAGCTGATATGCGTGCGAAGTGAGGATGACCTCGATGGTGTGCTTCAAATCGTAGCCATGCGCGACGAAGTCCTCGGCAAGGAAGTCGATGATCTCCGGCGACCACGCGGGCTGATCCATGTCGTCGAGCGGCTCGACCAGGCCACGCCCGAGCAGCTTCGCCCACAGACGATTCACGATCGTCCGGGAGAGGCGTCCGTTTTCGCGACCGGTCATCACCTCGGCAAAACGGGCCATCCGCGCGGGTTTGGCGAGGGCGGGATCGAGCGTGCCGAGCTGCGGGTAAAGGGCACGCGGCGTGGCGGTCTTGCCCGTGGGTTTGTCGCAGTGGATGAGCTCGAGCGGATCGTCGCTGTAGATCGCCGCGACGCCGTAAGCGTCGGCCAGCGCCCAGTCGTTGACAAAGCTGTCGTGGCAGCTCGCGCACTTGAGGTTCACGCCCATGAAGACCTGCGAGATATTCTGCGCGGCCTGCATCGGCTGAAGCATCGAGGCATTCACCACGCCGCGCCAGATGATGCCGCGCGTAAACGGCTCGCTAGTTTCGTCGCGCGGGGCGATGAGCTCGGCGACAAATTTATCGTAGGGCTTGTTCGTGATGAGCGACTGGTAAAGCCAGCCCGTGATCTGTCGGCGGCCCCCGTCGATGAAGCCGGTGCCTTTGTAATCGTTGCGGAGAAGATCGTTCCAGAACGTGAGCCAGTGCTCGGTGTAATTGCGGTTGTCGGCGAGCAGTGCGCGGACGAGCTGCGCGCGTTTGTCGGTGGCTTTCTCAGCGATGAAGGCGTCGAGCTGATCCGGCGTGGGCAGCAGACCGATCGTGTCGAGATAGACGCGCCGGGCAAAGGTATGATCGTCCACGACCGCCGGGAGCGCGCCCGCGCGCGTCGAAGCGTATTCATCGACCAGCGCATCGAGCGATTTCGCCGCAACCGCGTGCGGTTTTAAATTCTGCGGTTCGGGCTTCGCGAAGGTGAGCCCGTCGGGCCATTTCGCGCCCTGGTCGATCCATGCCCGCAGCAAGCCGATCTGCTCGGCGGTCCAGCGGGAACCCTTCTTCGGCATCACCTCGTCGGAATCCGTCGAGGCGACGAGCTTCACCACATTGCTCTCCCCACTCTTGCCGACCTCCGCCGCGGCACCGGTTTCACCGCCTTTCAAAAAGGCCTCGCGCGTTTCGAGCGAAAACTCTCCCTTCGCCTTGCCCTTGGCGTGGCATTTCACGCAGGCGGCTTCGAAGAGCGGCTTGATCTCCTTCGCAAAATCGACCTCGTGCGCGGCGGGCGGCGGCAAAGGAGCGCTCCACGCGGAGGTGGTCGGGAGGAAAATCCACGGGGCCAATAGGAGGGCGAAGGTGAACTTCATACGCGCAGCATAATCCGCTCCCGCGAAATAGCAGGACGCAAACGATGCAAAATTCTGCGCCGAGCCACCCAAGCGTGTAGGGCAGAATGCTTGAATCGGCGCGATAAATCATCGTCAAATCGACGTTCGCCCCACGGCTCAGGCCTTGGAGTCGAACCAAACAGAACAAACAAACAAACAAATCGAACCCGCAATGAAATCCCTGCTTACCACCCTCACGGCCTTCGCGATGGCCGCCTCGTTCTCCTTCGCCGCCGACGCGGCCAAGCCGAAGCCGGATCCGGCTGCCGTTTTCGCCAAGAAGGACAAGGACGGCGACAAGTCGCTGAGCCTCGATGAATTCAAGGCTGGCGCCAAGGACGCCGCCAAGGCCGAAGAAACCTTCAAGAAGAAGGACAAGAACGGCGACGGCAAGCTGAGCCTCGAAGAGTTCTCCGCCGGCGGCAAAAAGAAGGACAAGTAAGCCCTTCCCACACCGCTCGACGGTGTGAATCAATCATGGCGCCGCGCTCGATTTCGGTCGGGCGCGGCGCTTTCGTTTTCGACCGTTGCAGACTCCGGCATCTCTGCTTTGGTGAACCCGTGAACTTGCTCCCGACCAGCCGACTTACGCTGCTCCCCATCCGCGCCTGACGCGCTTCCGGGGAGCTTCTTCGCGTATTTCTGCTGGCGTCGCTTTGGGCTGGGTGGAAGGCGACGGCTGGCTTTTATTTCAAAGTCCTCCGCCCGCAATTTCACTTCATTCCCATGTTCGCGAACTCTTCCGCCAAATATCGTCCTTTTCCGCCGGTCAACCTGCCCGACCGGCAATGGCCGGCTCGCACGCTGACCAAACCGCCCATCTGGTGCTCCGTCGATCTGCGCGACGGCAATCAGGCCCTCGCGGTGCCCATGAACGTCTCGCAAAAGCTCGAACTCTTCGAGGCTTTGGTGCGCTGCGGCTTCAAGGAAATCGAGGTTGGCTTTCCCTCGGCGTCGAATACCGAATTTCGTTTCAACCGTCTGCTCATCGAAAACGGCCACGTGCCGGACGATGTGACCATCCAGGTGCTGGTGCAGGCGCGCGAGGATTTGATCGAGCGCACCGTGGAATCGCTCATGGGAGCGAAGCGCGTCATCATTCACCTCTACAACTCGACCTCACCCGCACAGCGCCGTGTCGTCTTTGGCATGAGCAAGGACGAGATTGTGAAGGTCGCCGTGCGCGGCGCGAAATGGATCAAGGAACGTCTGTCGCGCCTGGAGGATAGCGGCACGCAAGTGATGCTGCAATATTCGCCCGAGAGCTTCAGCGCGACGGAAGTGGAATTTGCGAAGGAAATTTCCGAAGCGGTGATGGACGTGTGGCAGCCCACGCCAGAGCGGAAGATGATTCTGAACCTGCCTGACACCGTCGAGGTAGCGATGCCGAACGTTTACGCCGACCAGATCGAATGGATCTGCCGCAACATTCGCAACCGCGACTCCCTCATCGTCAGCCTGCACACACACAATGATCGCGGCACCGGCGTCGCCGCCACCGAACTGGGCATGCTGGCCGGCGCCGATCGCGTCGAAGGCACCCTCTTCGGCAACGGCGAGCGCACCGGCAATTTGGACATCGTCACCGTCGCGCTGAACTTCTTCATGCACGGTATCGATCCGCGCCTCGACTTCAGCAAGCTGAACGCCGTGCGCGAAGTCTATGAACGCTGCACCGGCATGGACGTGCCGCCTCGCCAGCCTTACGCGGGGGAACTGGTCTTCACCGCGTTCAGCGGTTCGCATCAGGACGCGATCAAGAAAGGCCTCGCCGAGTGGGAAAAACGCGCGGGCCAGCCGTGGGATGTGCCGTATCTCACCATCGATCCGAGCGACATCGGGCGCGAGTATCGCGAAGTCATCCGCGTGAACAGCCAGAGCGGCAAAGGTGGTGTGGCGTATCTGCTGGAGAGCGAATTCGGCATGGAACTGCCGAAGGACATGCAGCGCGAATTTGGCCCGATCGCCAATGATGCAGTGGACGCATTGGGGCGGGAGGTAACGGCAGCCGAGTTGAAGACGATGTTCTGGCGCGAATATGTCGAGCGCACACAGCCGTGGGAGCTGGTTCATTTCCATGCCGACGGCGTGGACGGCGTTTTCGAGTGCCGCGCCTCCGCGCATTACGCGGGCGCCGATGTGAAACTCACCGGTAATGGCAACGGTCCCATCGCGGCCTTCGTGCACGCGTTACGGCAGCACGGCGCGGAACCGTTCGAAGTGGCCAACTTCAAGCAACACGCTCTCACCGCCGGCACCGAGGCTAGCGCGATCGCTTACATCCAGCTCCGCTTTGCCGACGGCCGCCAACGCTGGGGCGCCGGCACGGATACCAACATCGAACTCGCCTCGATCAAAGCCGTGCTCAGTGCGTTGAATCGCGCGTCCGGACAATAGACGGCAGCGCTTATTCCGGCGGCTTTTTCCCGGCCTTTTTCGCTGGCTCGATGCCGTCCTCGATGCGCATGCGCTGAACCTTCGGGACATACCCTTCCGAAAGATTGAGCTGCGTGGAGCGCAGGTGCGTCAGCATCTGCTTCCGCATGCGGCTCAAGGTTTCGTGATGTTCGGTTTCCCCGGAAAGGTCGTGCATCTCCAATGGATCCTTTTCGAGATCGAAGAGATATTCGCGCTCGCCTTCCGCGAACCATTTATAGCGCTCGTCGCGCGCCATCACGTTGAGAGGCGCGTCCTTCCCGATCTCGCTGATCGCCACGGTGCGCACCGAAGCCTTCTTGCCGGTGGCCACAGGCAGGAGCGACCTGGCAAACCGCCCGGGTGACAGCTTCCCGCCAATCGCTTCGACGATGGTGGGATAGACGTCGAACATCTGCGCGGGGGCTTTCGTGCGGCCCGGCTTCACCTGCCCGGGCCAGCGAATGAAGAGCGGCACGCGCGCTGATTCCTCGTAGAACCGGCCCTTGGTGAGAAAGCCGTGCGCTCCCATCATTTCGCCATGGTCGGCCGTGAGGACGACCAGCGCGTTGTCCCACGTGCCACGCTGTTTCATCGCCTCGACAAGCCGCCCCACGTTGTCATCGACCAGCGCAATCTTGCCGAGATAGTTCGCCAGCATGCGTTGCACTTCCATCCGGTCGAGGGTCCGCCGCTCGCGCCTGAAGCTCTCCACGACGTTTGCGGGCAGCGTCAGCTTCGCGGGATCGAACATCGTCGCATATTCTCCCGGCGCATCGAGCGGTGGATGCGGGGAGTGCAGGCTCACGACAAGGCACATCGGCTTGTCCTTCGGCTGGCGTTGGATGAACTCAACCGCCGAGCGCGTGACGAACGTATCGTGGTAGTCTTCCGGCTTCACGAGGCTGGCCCGCGGCTCGAATTCCCATTCCACATAGCGTTGGTGCAGGTCGGCCGCGACGGTCTTGAGCAAGCCGAGTTTCTGGAGGTATCGCGCATAAGCATTGCGATCGTTGGCCGAATCCACCGGACCCGGAACATCCAGCACGTAATCGAGCCCGAGGGCGCGATAGTAGTTCTCGGCCGACTGAAATTCGCGCGCGAAACCCGGCCCCGACGTCCAGTGCAGCTTGCCGATCTGTGCCGTGGTATAACCTGCCGCCCGGATATCGCGAAACATCGGCGCCGCTTCGGGCGGCACAAAATAGTCGGTCACATTTCCCCACACCGAGTGCCCGCCATTGTGCGGATAAAGGCCAGTAATGAGCGAGATCCGCGCCGGCATGCACACGGGCGACGTCGTATAACACGCATCGAAGATCATTCCCTCGCGCGCGATGCGATCGAGATTGGGCGTCCGCACCTCTGAATTTTCCCAACTCAGATAACGCGGACTCCACTGATCCGTCAGCACAACGAGGACGTCCGGCTTCGGCGCGTCGGCAGCGAGCGAAATGGAAGTCGCGGCAAGCAGGAGGGTCAGGACACGATGGAAGATGTTCATGAAGCGCCGCTATTCATTCCCATATCACGGCCATCGGGATGCCACCCATGAGTATGGAGGCGGCATGAAGACGTGCCACACCCTCATTGCACCCCAGCTTTCGCCTTTTTCTTTTTCCTCTTCTCCGCTTTGTTTTTTCCCTTCTCTCGCGCGGGCGTGTCGCCGGTGATCGTGTCCTGCGATTTCAAATCGTTGAGCACGGCCTGCAATCGTTCGCGGCCACCTTTTGCCGCGGGATCGGTCGTATCCGCCGCCACCGGCAACTCTTTGAAGGGGGCTTCCTTCAAATCGAACATTTCGCCGGTGCCGGTGAGCTTCCAACGCGCGTCGCGCACATAGCGCGCTCCGGCGAGTTGCACATAGATCCATTCGCGCGGCGTGCCCGGCTGGCCTTTGATCTGCGCGGCGAAACTATGCCCATCGATCTTCACGTCGGGCAACTTCGCCCCCGCGAGTTCGGCAAACGTCGGCAGGAAGTCTGTGAAATCGGTCAGGTCCTTGATCACCTTTTCCGCCGGAGTGACACCGGGCCAGTCCACGATCAACGGCACCCGGCTGCCACCTTCGAGCATCGTGCCCTTCAGGCCGGAGATCGGTTTGCCATCCACTGTGGCCATCGGCGCGCCTTGGTGCGCAGTCCCGTTATCTCCCACAAAAACGAGCAGCGTCTTCTCCCGCAGCTTGAGCTTTTCCAGCGCGTCAACGAGTTGGCCGACCAGCTTGTCCATGTAGGCGTTGTCGTCGGCATAAGCCGTCGCTTCATCCGCCCGGCCTGGCTTGCTGTCCGGGGTGCGCTTGATCGGCGCATGCATGTGCGACATCGCATAGTGAACGTAGAACGGCTGGTCCTTGTGCCGTGTCATGAAGTCCACGAGGAACTCATGCATCACGTCGGGCAGATAGCGGTCGCCCAGCGGAGTGGTTTTACCATTCAGCGTGTAGTTCGGCCCTTGGTCCGACCAATATTTCCCGCTCCCTAGGAACCGCAAATACTCGTCGAAGCCCCAGTCACCGGGCTCCAATCGCAACTGACTCCACTTCCCCACCTGCGCGGTCACATAACCCGCGGGCTTGAGCACCTTGGGCAGGAGGACCTCCTCCCGGCGCATCTGGTTGCCATAGCCGTTCGTCAGCATGCCCGTCCGAAACACGTAACGCCCGCTCAAGCATGTCGCGCGCGATGGTCCGCACACGGGATTCGCATAGCAATACTCGAAGCGCGTTCCTCCCTTCGCGAGCGCATCGATATTCGGTGTGGGCCAGTGCCCACCGTAACAGCCGACATTCCCGAGCCCAACATCGTCGGAGAGAATAAAGATGATGTTGGGCTTGGAGGCTTCCGCTGCGCAGGCCGGGCCGGTGAGAGTGCCCAAGGCCACAGCCAGCAGAGTGAGAAGAAATGATTTCACGTGAAAGTAATCACACCGCCCCGGGCAATTTGGACAATCGCGAAGAGTGTCGCCTCAGTTTTCCCTGTCCTCTGCCTTGATGTATTCTTTCGGTAGCGTCGCCACCCACGCCTCGACTTTCGCGGTAAGTTTTTTCACCACCTCGGCGTGCTGCGCGGCCACATTGATCCTCTCCGTCGGATCGGTGGCGAGGTCGTAAAGCTCGCTTTCACCCCGCTTTCGCGTCGGGTGAACCAACTTCCACTGTCCTTCGCGGATGCCCGCGTCGCTGCCGGGAGCACTCGTCTTCCACAGCAGTGGGCGGCTTCGGATGTGCACCCCACCGAGCCACGCATCGGATGCGTCCTCGCCCTCGAAGTCCTTCGTCTCGATTTTCACCCCGGCGAGATGGCACAGCGTCGGGAGCCAATCGACTCCGCTGATCACCGACTTCTCGTCCACGCGCCCCGCCTTCACCTGCCCCGGCCAACGCACGATGAATGGCACTCGCACGCCACCCTCATACATCCCGTGTTTCCCGCCGCGAAACTCACCCGTGTAACCCATCGCGTTCAGACGAACCTCGGTTTGATCGTTGTCGCCTTTGTTCTTCTTGCGCGCCTTACGTTCGTTCGGGTCCTTTTCTTCGCTGCCCCGAATATCCGCCGGCCCCTGATCGCTGGAAAAGACGACGATGGTCTTCTCGCGCAGTCCCAGTTCGTCGATCCGCTTCAGCAGCCGCCCGATATCCTCATCCATCGAATAAAGATCCGCGAGATAACGCCGCATGTGATCGCTCACGTCGCCGCCGCGCGCTCTGCACATGGCGAACTTTTCCTGCATCGGCGCCGCGAACTTCGACTCGTCCACCACCACATCCTTAAACCGATCCACGTAGGGCTGCGGCGGGTTGACCGGGTGGTGCGAGATGTGACTCCACACGTTTACATAGAACGGCCCGCCTCGATGATCTTCAACAAACTTGATCGCCTCGTCGTAAATATGCGCATCGCGCCCCCGCGTTCCCTGCTTTCGTTTTCCTTCCTGCTTGTCATCCGCGCCGGTGACATCGATGCCATATGTTCCGCTCTTTCCATCCGGTCCGATGTGCCACTTTCCAAAGTGCCCGGTCGCATAACCTTGCTTCTTCAAAAGCTCGGTAATCGTCACGCGATTCCCGAATCCGCCGCTGGCCGGATAGTTCGCATACGACGCCGGCCAGCGGCTTGTCATCAAGCCCGTCCGTGCCGGGCAGCAGGTCACCCCGGTGGCGTAGAACTGCATAAACCGCGTGCCATCTTTCGCCAGCGAGTCGATATTTGGCGTTCGCGCATAGGGATGCCCGTAGCAACCAAAGTCGGCAAAACCGGAGTCGTCCGCGAGAATGAAGACGACATTCGGTTTTGCGTCGGTCGCCACCGCCGGGCTCCCTCGGAGCGAGCAAACGAGCGCTGTAAGAAACAGAGCAGTCCTGAAAAGCATGGTCTATTTGTCTTTCTTTTTTCCCTTCTTATTCGCCTTGCGATCTTCCTCGCCATCCCAGCGCCGGTCCTGCCAGCGCGGCGGCTGCATGGTCGAGTTCCATTGGTCGAAGAGCGCTTGCAGATGCCTGGCCTTCTCAGGTTGCTGCGCGGTGAGATCCGTTTGCTCACCGGGATCGCGCGCAAGGTTCACCAGCATGGGCTCCATGTCTTTGCTAGCTTTCACCAGCTTCCAGTCACCTTCGCGCACGGCATGTTGCACGCCGAAGCGGAAGTAAAGCGCGCGAGGCGCGAGGTGTTCGGCCCTGCCTTCCAGCAGCGGCAGGAGATTAACCCCATCAAGCTGCCACTCCGCTTTCACCTCCGCTCCGGCAGCCGCGAGCATCGTCGGTAACACATCAAGCTGGATGACCGGATCGTGCGATACCCGACCGCCGGGGAAGCGCCCCTTCCACGCCGCGATCCACGACACGCGGATGCCGCCTTCCCAGCAAAACCACTTGCGTCCGCGCAGGCCACCCATCTCCGCATTGGCATACGCACCGCCGTTGTCGCTGATCAGGAAGATGAGCGTGTTTTCCTCCAGTTTCAGCTCGCGTAATTTCGTCATCACGGTGCCAACGGCTTCGTCCGCCTCGGCCACGAGTGCGGCGTATGGCTGGTCGTGCTTCGACAGGTGCTTGAACTTCTCCAGCCACTTTTCGGAGGCGACGTGCGGCGCATGCACTGCATTGAAGGCGAGATAAAGAAACCACGGCTTGTCCTTGTTTCGCTCGATGAAGCCGGCTGACTCTCGCGCATAGACCGGCGACGTGATCGGCTGGCCCGGAAGGTCGTCGGTCTTTTCCTTGTCGCGATAGAAGCCGGCGCGCTCCCCTTCTCCGCCAAGGTTGCCGACGCTGCCTACTGAGAAATCGAACCCACGCGCGGCCGGAAGAAATTCCGGCGCACTCGCGCCAAGGTGCCATTTTCCGACGATGCCGGTGGTGTAACCGGCGGTCTTCATTCGCTGCGCGATGGTTGTTTCGGTCAGCACGAGATCCGTGCCCGGCCGCCCCGGATTCGCATCGTGTCCACTCCGCGCCTGATAACGCCCCGTCATCAATCCCACTCGACTAGGCGAGCAGATGCAGGCAGACACATAGCCATCCGTGAAGCGCACCCCGCCCGCAGCGAGCGCATCGATATTCGGCGTCGCCGCCATTTTGCCGCCGTAACACCCCAGCTGCGCCCAACCCATGTCATCGACATAGAAGATGAGGACGTTCGGTTTGTCGGCCGCGAGAGCCGCCGTGGCGAAAAAGAGGAGACTGAGAAGCAGACGCATGACGTGTGGCAGTAACAGCATCAGGCACCTCGCCTTGGGACAAGGAAAGCGAACCGTCCGCCCTTAGCGCGGAGGGACGGCGATCATGTCCATCGTGAAAGTCGAAGATCCGCTCCCGATGCGCTGCACCGTGGCCTTGGACGCCGCCGGGGGGCGCTGTGGGTCGTAGTAGTATGGACGCAGTTCGTTCAACGCTTTGCTCACATCGTCCGCTGCCACGTAGTAGGTCGCTTTCGCGAGGTGCTTGAGATCGCTCCCCGTCGCATCGAGAGCGGTTTGGAGTTGAGCAAACACTCCTCGAACCTGCGCGCCTGCATCGCCTGTGGCGCTCAACCCCGAAAGATAGATGCGTGGTCCAGCGGCGAGACGCACCACTCGACAATAAACCGGAGACGCTTTCAGGCCCGGCGGCGTAAGGAATTCGATCGCTTCTTTGGCATCCGGGCACGAGACGATCATTTCGATCTCGACCGGCACCGAGCCGCCGATCCACTCCACCAACACCTTCGGTCCCGGGAAAAATTTGCGGAGTTCCTCAAAAACGATCACCGAATCGCTCATCGGCTGCACAAAGGCTTTCACCTGCACCACACCGCTCCAATCCGAACCCAGAAATTGCAGGGTCGCGGCCAGACTCTTCATCGTCTGATGCGTTGCCTCGCGCAGGTCCGCGCCTTTCTCCGCCTGTCCCGAGACGTAAGCGACGCCACCAGCGGGCAGGACTCCGAGACCGGTGCGGTCCGTCGGTGCCACGGCATCAAACGCGAAATTCGAGCCGCCAGGCAGGGCCGTAACCACACAGGTGAGGGCGGGCACTGGCGAATACCGTTCGGCGATGGCCTGACGCACGGCGGGTTCGTCCTCGGCGCGGCGCAGATACGCATTGATCTTCACCGGCTTCGCTCCCGCGAGCACTCGCGTAGCGAGACCGGATAGCGCACTCTCAGCGGTCTCGCCCAGTGCCATCTCCGTGTGGAGGAGCGGTTGATCGGGCACGATGACCCCGAACGGAGTAAACCGCGGCATCTCAGCCGCCAACGCAGCGATGGCTGCAAACAGGGGGAACAGGAATTTCATGAATCAGTAATCGCGGAATGGCCCGCGGGGCTCGGAGTCATCCATCGCTCTGCGCCACTTTTCAAAGCGTGCTTTCACCATGGCAAGCTTATCGGGTTGCTCGCGGGAGAGGTCGCTTTTCTCGCCAAGATCTTTCGATAAATCGAAAAGCCCGCTGCCTTTCTCACTCTGCACCCATTTCCACTGGCCTACCCGCGCGGCGATGTCGTCCCGGCGCTGCCAGAACATTTCCTGGCGCGGTGATGGCTTTTCGCCCGCAAGCACCGGGAGTGCGTCGAAACCATCGAGTGGCACTTCGGGCAATTTGGCACCGGCTATCGCGGAGAAAGTCGGCAGCAGTTCCAGCGACGTCAGGAAATCGTCCGTGACCCGTCCGGCAGGCAGGTGCCCCGGCCAGCGTGCGATAAATGGGACGCGCAGACCACCCTCCCACATGGTGGACTTGGCACCACGCAGCGGGGCATTCCCGCCATTGCCGCTGCCACCGTTGTCGGAAAGGAATACCACCACCGTGTCCTGTTCGAGCCCGCGCGATTTGATCTCCGCGAGCACTTCGCCAATCGCTTCATCCATGCACGTGACCGCTCCGTAATAACGCGCGAGCTTCTCGGGCACTCCTTGCGCGACATACAGTGCGGAATATTTCTCCGGCACCTGCACGCCGGCCGACTCGCCTTTCTCCCCTTCTGCCTTTTGCGGCCCGGGAGCGAACGACGAAGCGCCATGCGGCGCGTTGAAGGGTAGATAAAGAAACCACGGTTTCGCCGCGTTCGCCTGAATGAAGGCGAGTGCTTCACGCTTGAACACATCGGTCGCATACGTGCCGCGATCCTCCTGGGTGCGCTGGTTGCCCCGGAACATCGACGGAACTCCATAGCGCTCGTGCGTGTAGTAATCGATGCCGTTGTTTCCGTGCCCATAGAAGAAGTCGAATCCGCGCTGGAGCGGCAGATAACGCTTCGCCTGCCCCATGTCCCACTTGCCCACGACGGCAGTCGCATACCCCATGCGATGCAATACATCACCGACCGTGATCTCGCGCGGATCGAGTCCGAGCGTCATCTCGGGTGACACCGCATATTCGTTCGGCGTAAAGCGATGCCCATAGTTCGTCATGTCATTGCGGACCATGTCGTAGAGCCCATTTCGCTGCGGATAGCGTCCGGTGAGGATACTGCCTCGCGATGGCGTGCAGGCCGGCCACGTCACGTAAAAACTCGTCGCCCGCACTCCTTCGGCAGAGAGCCGATCAAGGTTCGTCGTTTTCACCGGTTTGGTGCCGATGCAACTCAGGTCAGGATAGCCTTGGTCATCGCTGACAATGAGCAGAATGTTCGGCTGTCGCGCCCAGGCGAGGCTCGCGGCGAGGAGGAGAACGCAGATGATTTTCATGGTTTCTTCAGCTTCGCTTTCAACTCCGGGGCGGCGTCAGGCAATTTGCTCATCACGAGTTCCGCCATCGCCTTCGCGCCCTTCTCACCGAAGTGAGTGTGATCGGTCGCGGCGTTGGCAAACTCGGCCGCCTTCTGCTCGCCGACCTTGAGGTAGAGCTCACGGCTCATCGTATGCAGGTCGATAAGCGGCGCCTTTTTCTCGGCGGCAACGGCTTTCATCGCGTCGGCATAGGGCTGAAGGATGTCATCGAGCGTGCCGTCGGGATTCCAGTTGCGGCGGAGCATTGGCGTGACCAGCACCGGTTGCGCGCCGATGGTGCGTGCGTCATCGATGTAGCGGCGCAGGTTTTCACGGTAGTCGGTTGCCGCGTCGGTGGCCTCGGGCTTTTCCTTGGCATGCGAATCGTTGTGCCCGAACTGGATAAGGATGACTTGCGGCTTCTCGGCGAGTGTCTTCTCCCAGCGTTTTTCGGCGATGAACGTCTTCGTGCTCCGCCCGCTCGCGGCGAGGTTCACGACCTTGATCGAGTGATCGAAATAACCCGCGATAAACTGGCCCCAGCCGCGGCTGGGACTCTGCTCCGGGTAATCGCAGACGGTGGAATCGCCGACGATGGCAATTTTCACCGGAGCAGCGATGGCAGACAGCGTAAGGACGAACAGGCCAAGCAGACAGGAGACAGCGCGGAACATCATTTCTTGCGACGTGGCGGTTTGGTTTTCGCGACACCGGTGCCGGCGACTTCCAACGCACCGATTTCGAGCGCGCCCTTATCGGCCGGCAGAAAGACACGCAGTTGCACGACGCTGCCTTGCGCAGGCACGGACACTGCGACGTCGCTCCAGTCAGCGCTCGCGGGAATGGCGAAGCTGGCCACGTGCTCTTTCGCAAACTCCGTTTCCTCAGCCAGCCGCCATTGCACCTGGCCGAGACCACCAGCGGGAGCGCGCACATGCAAGCGCACGCTCGCAGTGCCGGTGCAATGATATTGCGCGGTGCCGAGGAAGGGATTGCGGCCATTCAACTCCAGACGCACTCCTTCCGGGATGGTGGTCGCTTTCACGCCGCGCAATTTCCAACCGGCGATGGGACCCGTGCCATCATCCGGGCCGAGTTCCTTCTTGACCGCGATCGGCTTGGGCGCGGCGCCCTGGTAAGCGGGATTCGGGCGCGGATAAGTCGCACCGGTTTCGGCGAGGAAGGCATCGATTTGGATGTCGAGTTCCTTCACACGTGCCGGTTCCGAAGCCGCGAGATTCTTCGTTTCGCTGAGGTCGTCTCGCAGATTGTAGAGCTCGAAGCGACCTTCTTCGCCCGCCGGCACACCGAACCAGCGAATGAGTTTCCAATTATCCGAGCGCGCCCAGACCCCGCCGACCTGCGCGACGCTCTTCCCGTGCGGGAAATAGTTGAAGAAGGTTTTGCGTTCGAGCGGCGCGGTTTGTTTGAGCACCGAGGCGTAGCTCGCACCGTCGATCTTCTGCTGCGCGGGGCGCGGCGTGCCGGTGAGTTCGAGCAGCGTGGGATACAGGTCGATGTGACCAACGATCGCGTCGCTGGTCGTGCCGGGCTTGATATGCCCCGGCCAGACCCACATGAGCGGAACGCGCGTGCCACCTTCGTAAAGCGTGCCTTTGCCGTCGCGCAGCGGGGTATTGATGGTCGGCGGCTGATTTCCCGCCCACTTGCGCCATTCCTTCAGAAAGTCGCCTTTGGTCGCTTCGGCGCGTTCGGTCTTGCCCTCACCGGCCACGTTACTGTGCGTATTGCCGCCGTTGTCGGAGTTGAAAACCACGATGGTGTTTTCGGCGAGCCCGAGTCGATCAAGCGTTTCAAGCACGCGCCCGAAGCACTCATCCACGCTCTTCAACATGGAAGCCATGATTGGATTTCCCTGCACGCCACGCGGGTCTTTCTTGTTCGCGAAAGCCTTGGTGTATTCCTCTTTATGCCCCCACGGACCGTGGACGCCGTAATTCCAGAGGTTGAGGAAAAAGGGGCGATCCTTGTTTTCGGTGATGAACTTCACAGCCTCATCCGCGAGCCGATCGACGATGTATTCGCCCGCGGGCCCATCGGTGATCGTGCCCACGCGAGTCTGCCCACGCGGGACGCCGTCGGGCTTCACGCCGTAGGGCGAGAAATAATTCCCCGGCGGCCCCGGGTCGGGATGGCAGTGAAAGGCGACATCGAAGCCCTGCTGCTCCGGCCAGTGCGGCTGCGTAAGCCCGAGATGCCATTTGCCAATGTGCGCCGTCCGGTAGCCTGCATCGTGCAAGGCCTCCGCCAGCGTATATTCGGAAGGCTCCAGGTAGTTCTTACTCTCCGGCGCGAGCATCGGCTTATTGGGAGCGGCGGTGGCGGGCAGGAACTGGTGACCGGGCGGCTGTGGCGGCTGATGCCCCGTCGCGCTGGTAATACCGTGTCGCGCGGAATATTTTCCGGTCAGCAGCGAAGCTCGCGAAGGCGAGCACAAGGGCTGCGCGTAAGCATCGGTGAACCGCATCGCGTGCGTGGCAAAGCGGTCGATGTTCGGCGTCTCGTAATACTTCGAGCCGTAGGCACCGCAGTCCATCCAGCCCATGTCGTCCACGAGGAAGACAATTACGTTGGGCTTTCGCTCGGCCGCGAGAGCGATGCCCGCGCAAGCCACCAAGGCAACGAGTGAACTAACCGGTTTTAGTTTCATGACGATTATTGGGCGACTTTGACGTTTCGGAAGGCCGCCGACTCCCCGAACACGAGGAAGTTCGCGCCGGTCTTTGGTTCTGCGAGCACGGGATGCGTGCCTTTGATGATCACGTCGTTCACCTGCACGGTGGTTTCATTTCCGTGGAAGGTGATGCGCACGGGATACCAGCGATTCGCCTCGAGTTGCATCGCCTTGCGCGCGATCGGCTCGACCGCGTCCTTCCCTTCTCCCTGGGCCGGATTCTTCGTCAGACCCACCGCGCTTCGCGATACCTCGATGCGGAAGCTTCCCTTCTTCCCGCCCCACTCGACCCGGAGCGAATGACGATTCGCCCCGTTGAACTTGATCTCGTATTCGATCGTTCCATCCGCCAGCGAAAGCGGAGTGTGCAGCGCGGCCCCTTGGTTTTCCTTGCCCTTCTGCGCGCCGGACAACCCGCCATCGCGTGCGGTCCATTCGCCTTGCGAAACGGTCCATGGCTTCGAAGGTAACTGGCTGAGCGGCTCGCTCAGCACGACTTTGCCGATGAGCGGAGGCAATTCAGCGACGGCCGATTTTGGCTTCACTCCCTCCGGCGGAAGCTCGCGGCTGTAGCCGCCATCGCGATAACGATTCAGCAGCGCGCTCAGCTCCTTCACAATTTCGGGATGCGCCGCGCTGACATCTTTCGTTTCGGCGGGATCGTCCTGCGTATTGTAAAGCTGTGAGCGGAACTCGTCCGCATGCGCTTTGCGGGCGGCCGGTTTGATTTCATCCACCGGCACACCTTCGATCCATTTCCACGGCCCCTTGCGAATGGCGAACACGCCATCGGAGCTGTGCACGATCATGTCCTCGCGAATCGGCTTGGCCGGATCGCACAGGATCGCCGGCAGGAAACTCCGGCTATCCTCCGCGGCTTTGCTGGCGGAAGGGAGTTGATCGCCGATGACGGCTGCCGTCGTCGCGAAAATATCCGCGAGGCTGATCATCTCTTTGCACACGGTTCCGGCCGGCGCCTGGCCGGGCCAGCGCACGATGAACGGCACCTTGAACCCACCCTCCCACACGTGGTGTTTTCCGCCGCGCAGCGGGCCGTTCACCGCCAGTCCGGCATTCAGCGCCTTCGTCTGCGGCATATCGCGCGCGGGTTCTTTCACCCCACCATTGTCGCTCGTGAAAATGACGAGCGTGTTCTTCGTGACGCCCATCTGGTCGAGCGTGTCGAGAATGCGCCCCACGCTGCGGTCGAGCTCGTGGATCCAGTCACCATAAATTCCCGCCACACTTTTTCCGGCGAGATCCTTGTCGGGCGTCACCGGGTTGTGCACGGCGACGGGCGTGAAATAGAGGAAGAACGGTTTATCCTTCGGCTGCTGCTGCATCCAGTGGATCGCCTTATCGGTAAGCGTCGCCATCACCCGCTGATTTTTCCGGCGGGGCGCATCGAGCGTCATCGGGTTGCCGCGGGCGCCTTCCGTGTCGTCTTTGGTGTAATCGGCCTGGAAGTTGTCGTCATCCGGCACCGGGCCGGCGATTTTCATCCCGGGCGGAATTTTGCCCGAGCGCAGGCCATACACGAAGCGGTTCTCCACATAGACGCCCGTCATGTCACCGTGATTACTCGGAACGCCGAAATGATAGTCGAATCCGAGATCAAGCGGTCCCGGCGAAAGTTCCGCGGTGTAGTCGGTTCGCCAGTTCGGCGCATCCGTCGCCGTGCCGTAGCCGAGATGCCATTTGCCCACTGCCGCCGTCGCGTAGCCATGCTTTTTGAGCAGCGACGCCATCGTCAACCGATCCGTCTCGATGTGTAGCGGAGCAAAGGTGCTCAACACTTCGTGTTTCAGCGAAGTGCGCCAGCAATACCGCCCGGTCATCACCGAGTAACGGGTGGGCGAGCAGACGGACGACGTGGTATTGCCATCCGTAAACCGACGCCCCTCCGCGGCGAGCCGGTCAATGCTGGGCGTCTTGATCAGCGCGGGATTCGCGCCGTAGCAAGTCGCGCTGCCGTAACCGTAATCGTCCGCCAGAATCACGACGACATTAGGCTGCGCGGGTTTCCAATCGGCAGCAGTGACGAGCGTCGCCACAGATACAAGCGACAGGGCAAGGAGTGCGGTCCGTTTCATAAATCTCGATTATTCTTTCGCCTTCTTTTTGCGGCGGGGTTTGGCGCCGTCGCCGGGTTCGGGTCCGTCGTTGTCGCCTTTGTTGCCCCACAGCGGTCTCACATTCGCTTTGTTCCATTCATCCCATCGCGCCTGGAGTTCCTTCATCTTGTCCGGCATCGCGGCGGCGAGGTCTTTGTCTTCGTGGATGTCTTCGCGAAGATTGTAGAGCTTTGCTGCGGTGACCGGTTCACGCCCCCCACTCTGCGTGTCGGCATTGCTGTCGTAGCGCACGAGTTTGAAATCGCCGCTGCGAATCGCCATCTGCCCGCCGAAACGCCAGTAAAGCGCGCCATGCGGGGTGCCCGCTGTTTTCCCCGAGAGAAAGGGCAGCAGATTAACTCCCTCAAGCTTCCACTCCGACCTCGGCTCGATCCCTGCCGCAGCCAGCGCGGTCGCGTGCAGATCGAGTTGAATCGCCAGTTGATCAAAAACTCCCGGCTTCACGTGCCCGGGCCAGGAGACGACAAAGGGCACGCGAATGCCACCTTCGAGCGTGGTGCGTTTGCTCCCGCGCAGAGGTTCGTTGCGGGAGCCGTTCACCGTCACGCCTTTCATCGTAGGCCCGCCGTTGTCGCTGATGAACGTGACGAGGGTGTCTTTTTCCAAACCGAGTTCCGCGAGCTTCTTGCGCACCACGCCCACGGCGTCATCCATCGCCAGCATCATCGCGTCGTAGGTTTGACGGCGCTTGTCCTGAACATCCGGTAACTTCGCGAGCCGGTCATCCGTGGCATGCATCGGCGTATGCACAGCGTTGAACGCGAGATAGAGAAACCACGGCTGGGTTTTATGCCGATCGATAAACGCGGCGGCTTCGCGACCGAAAGCATCGGTCGTATAATCAAGTTCCTTCACCGGCTCGATGCCGCGCATGATCCCGCCCGCGTCGAAGTAACTATGCGCGCCGGCCAGGAAGCCGAAAAACTCGTCGAACCCGCGCTTTTGCGGATGCCTCGCTTCGTCCGAGCCAAGGTGCCATTTGCCAACTGCGCCGGTCACGTAACCGCCAGTCTTGAGATGATCGGGCAGCGTCGTCTCCGTCAGCGGCAGTCCATCGCCACCACCGGGATTGAACTCATGCCCGAAGCGCGTCTGATAACGCCCTGTCAGCAATCCCGCCCGCGTCGGCGAGCAATAAGGGCCGCTCACATAGCCGTTCGTAAACCTCACCCCGGACGCAGCCAGCGCGTCGAGATTTGGAGTCGGGATGTCTTTGCACTGCTGAAAGCCGACATCGCCATAACCCATGTCGTCCCCGACGATCACGAGAATGTTCGGCTTGCGTTCGGCCGCGACGAGCGGTGTCACGACGACCAGGGAGAGGAGGAAGGGCAGAAATTTCATGCGGGAGGAATAACGGAAGTCGCTACGGTTCGGACACACCGGTGGTCCCGGCGAGCAGACGAAAAAAGCCGCGCTTCAGGAGCGGATCATCGGGTGGATCATTTCTTTTTACGTCGAGGCGTCGCCGCACCCTCCGCACCGACCTGCCCAGGCGTCACGGCGCCTTTCAGCAATTCCTCCAGCTTCGCTTGCATCGTCGCAACTCGCTCGGGTTCCTTCTCCGCGAGGTTCGTTTTCTCACCGATGTCGCTGGCGACGTTGTAAAGCATCACGGAATTGGCCGCGGATTTTTTCTTCACTGATTCTCCTTCCGGCACCGACTCGCTCGCGTCTTCGCTCGCATTCATCAGCAGCTTCCAGTCGCCCATGCGCACGGCGGCGCGGTCGGGGTTCTGGACGAGGAGGATGGCGTCGTGCGGAGATTTTGCGCCTTGTGTAAGCATCGGCCAGACGTCGCGGCCATCGAGCGGCAGCTTTTGATCGAGCGAGCCGCCCGCGAGTTTCACCAAGGTAGGATACCAGTCTACCGCGTGCATCGGCTCGTTCACCGTGGCACCCGCCGGGATGTGGCCGGGCCAGTTGGCAAATGCGCACACGCGCACGCCGCCTTCGTAGATCGTGCCTTTGCCGGCCCGTAGCGGCCCATTGTCAGAAACCGGGCCGGGGTTCGGCCCGCCATTGTCGCTGGAGAAAACGATGAGCGTTTCCTTCCGCATTCCAGCGGCATCGAGCGCGGCGATGATCTGCCCGATCGCTTCATCCACGGCGGACATCATCCCCGCGATGTTCCGCCGCGTTCCCTTGAGCGACGCATAAGGTTGCGTGTAGCGGTCCGGCACCTGAAACGGCGAGTGGACACCATTGAACGGCACATACAGAAAGAGCGGCTTCGACTTGTTCCGCTCGGTGATCAATCGGCACGCTTCGCGCGCGATGAGATTCGTGCTGTAACCTTCTTCCTTCAGTTCCTGATCGTCGTGATGCCAGTCGTGCGTCCCTTCGCGGATGTGCGTGAAGTAATCGATCATGCCGAAGTAAAGGCCGTGCTGATGATCGAACCCGCGCATCGTGGGCAGATAAGCGCGGTCGAATTCACCGAGGTGCCATTTTCCCGTGATCGCCGTTTCGTAACCCGCGTCGTGCAGTGCATTGGCCAGCGTGCGCTCCTGGAGCGGCAGGCCCCACTTCGCGTGCGGGCGCACAATGGTGTAAACGCCGGTGTGCGTAGCGTAACGGCCGGTCATGAGCGCCGCCCGAGTGGGCGAGCACACTGGCTGGACGTAGTGCGACGAGAGGATCGTCCCTTCACGCGCGAGTTTGTCACAGTTCGGCGTTTTGATGTCCTTGCTGCCGTTAAAGCCAACGTCGGCATACCCAAGGTCATCCACCAGCAGATAGACGATGTTTGGCTGCGACGCTGCGCGGGCAGACCACGCGGCGACGACGAGGAGAAGCAGTGCGCGCAGCATCACGAGATCTGGGGCGGTTCGAAGCCGGCGCGATATTGGCGCGAAAGAATTTCGGCGTTGGCCTTGTCGTGATTGCTGAAGCGGAATTTTCCCGCATCCCAGCGCAGCTCTTCGCCGGGGAAACGCGTGGCTTTCACCGCGAGCAACGCGGGCTCAGTAATACGCCAGCCGATGGTCAGCGGCGTCCACAGATGCTTGTTTCCACCGAGACAATTATCTGCCCAATCCTTCCAATGATCGTGCGGTTCGGTCTTCGGCAGCGGCTCGTTGTCCACGACCTTCCCCTTGCGGAAGATGGTGATCTTCCCATCCGCCTGCAGCAGCAGCGTGCCTTCCTCGCACACCACCATCGTGTGATTCGGGCCGGCCTTCGTATCCGGCAGACCGAGGGCGGCAAAGGAGGGTGCCTGCGCGCTGTCGCTGTAGTGGATGACGAATTTTTCCCGGCCAAACTTCGGCGCACCGCCGGCAAAGGTCAGCGTGCTTTGATTGTGCCCCGTGTGGCCGGGATTGGCAGGCTTCTCGGTGTGCGTCTGCACGGCTTCCGGATGGCCGAGGTCGTAAGCGAAGAAAAGCAGGTCGAGCAGATGGCAGCCCCAGTCCGCGAGTTGTCCGCCGCCCGTGGCCCAGAACGCACGCCAGCGGCGCGGCGCAAGGTCATCGCTGTAGGGAAGCTCGTCTTTCAGCGGGCCGCGCCAGAGGTTCCAGTCAAGTTCCGGCGGCACCGGCTTGGCAGGGGAGTATTCACTCCACGGCTCCACAAAATACGTGCCGCGCTCGACCGCGCCGGTCCAGACGTAGGCTTCGAGCGGACGTCCGAGCTGATTCTTGCGCAGGATTTCCACCGCTTGCATCCGGCCTTCCTTGCACGCGCGTTGATTGCCCATCTGCGTCACAAGCTTCGGTCGCGCCGCGAGTGCGTCGCGCATGAGGCGCAGTTCGTCGAGCTGCTGCACGAGCGGCTTCTGCCCGTAGAGATGTTTGTTATGCTTGAGCGCCGTGATCATCATCGGCGCGTGGTGAAAGTCCGGCGTATCCACGACGCACGCATCGAAGTCGCCGAGTTTATTGGCGAACGCCTCGCGATAATCCTGCAGCGTCCAGGCGCTCGGAAATTCCTTCGAGATTTTGTCGAGTTCGCGCTTGTCCACGTCGCAGAAGCCGGCGAACTCCACCATGGGATGATCCTTCAACCCTTTGCGCTGCATCGCCGCGACTCCGCCGACACCGATATGGAAGATGCGCAGCTTGCTGTTCTTGTTCGTCTGCGCGCGGGCGCGTCGCGAAAGCGAAGCGATGCCGGTGGTGAGGATGGCACCGGTGCTGAGAAAACTCCGGCGAGTGACCGGGCGGACGGGGAGTGAGGACGAATTGTGTTTCATCGTGGGGTGTGCCGGATGATGCACGGTCGCCCGGTAGAGACAATCACCCCATTGGTAGAGGCTGCGCCTCCTTAACGTCCGGGCTCGCGCAGTTCCCCAGCCAGCTTTTGCGCCGCTTTCTCCCAACCCTCCGCATCGCTGCCCCCAAAACCCGTGACCATCCGCCACGTCCCGCTAAAGCCAGCCGGCACGGTCGCATCGGCGAAACAGTTCAAATAATACTTCCGATACGAGCCCGGCACATTCCAGATCTTCGCCACGTGTCCGCCTCGCTCGGGCGCTGCGAGCAATCGCGACACGGCGAACTGCCCGCTCTTCGGTTCGAACACCGCCATCCAATCGACCCGTTCATTGATGAAGAAAGCCCGGATGTCCGCGGCGTTGCGCAATGGGCCGGCGATCCTTTTCTCCGGCGCCGCATCGATGGCCGCGGCAAAAGCACTCACGGTCGGCATCCACGCGTGCATGAAGTGATACATCACTTTCAGCGGCACGGCTTCGGCGGTGTGAAGGGTCGTCGTCTCGTGCAGCCGGTTGCCCTTGAGCTCCCATACACACGTGAGGTCGAAGCTGCGGATGTGTGAGCGCCGCTCGAAGCGAAAGGTGCGCCCTTTCAACTCCGCCCCGGGCGCCGCGACCGGCTGGTCGTCGAGAAAGAACGCCAGCGAGTCGAGTCGCTCCGGCTCGTTCTCCAGGTGCGCCGTGCCGATGAAACCGAGATTCGGAAACGAAATGACCGTGCCATACGCGCTGCGCTCCGTGGCCATCGGCGCGCCGCGAAAATCAATACGCCCAGGTGTCCACTGCGATTGCTGGCGAAGCAGCATCGTCATATCCCCACACGTTACTGTGATTCGCGGCAGATCGGGGCCGAGGTTGGGCTTGAACGGTTCGGCCGCCCAACAAGCTGCGGTCGCCAGGGCGACAAGAATGAGGAACTTCACTTTGCTTTCCAAATCTTAACGTCGTCGAAGAGCACGCCGGGCCCATTCACGGTGAAGTGGAAACTGCTCTTCGTTTCGTGCGCCAGACCAGGTGACTGGAGAAAGCCGATCACTTTCCCATCCAGCACAACCCGCATACGATCACCCACGACTTCGATCGTAACCTGATGCCACGCGGCAGGATCGACTTTCACGTTTGCTGCCGAGCCGCGGCCAACCAGCAGCTTGTCCGCCTCCGCCTTGCGCGCAGGATCTTTGCGCATCTCGAAGATGTCGTTGCGCATCACTCCTTCCTTGTCGTCGCCGAGCCGGACCTGCGTCGGCGCAAAAGCGACGCGGCAGATGTGCCCCGCGTGCGATCCCTTGAACTTCTGATCATCGAACACCGCATTGAATCCTGTCGATCCATCGAGCCGGCAGCGAAACTCGACGACCACATCCTTCATCGGTCGATAAACGCGGCCGACCGCGCCATGATCGTCCCGCGTCTGCCAGCCCTTAAGCGCGCCGTCCTGCACCGTGAACGAAGGAATCAACGGTTTCCATTCCCCGAGATCGCTGCGTGAAAAATCGTCCGAGAAGATCAGCTCGCCTTTCTGTGTCAGCGGCTGCGTCGGGAGGTCCGCAGCGCACGCGAGGCTGCCGGCGAGGATGAAGGCCAGGACGAGGGGATTCGTGAACATGCGATGGTGATTGCTCGTGAACGGCTGGCTCGTCGAGCCTCCCTTTGCTGCCCGGAGGTGGGGGCGTGGACGGATCGCGCCGAGGAGTTCAAAAAAAGCCCGGCCTTTTCACAGGTCGGCGAAAACCCGGAGCAGTTCTGCCGCACCCGCGGCGAAGCGCTTTGGTGCTTCCGCCCACGCGTCTGCGGCGGCCTTCACACAGCGGTTGGACGGATCTCGATACGCGCCTTGCACGACGCGCCGCATCGCATCCGCCTCGGCAATGTAGAGGGCGGAAAAAGCGGCGTTTTCCCCGAGGCTCGCGGCGTGCGCCATCGACTCGCTGTTGAGGTCCATGGCAAAAACGATGCAGCGTTCATCGTCCTCGGCCTGTGTGAGAGCAGCGTGGAGGGGGGCTCGCTGCTTCGACCAGTCGGCGATGGCGGAGTCCAACGCAGCCTGGTCATCCGGTTTGCCGAGGGCGCGGGTGACGATCCTTTCCATGAAATCACCACGTGTATGGCCGGTGTCCTGTTTGGCGAAAGCTTTCCATCCGCCGGCGAGAAGATGCGATTGCTGCTCCGGGGTGAGAATATCCCACACCGCTCGCGCAAAACGAAACTGGGCAAGGTGCTCCTGTTCCGTCCAGATCATCCGCAGTCGCATCCATTCCAGGAGCTGCACGCGAAGCGCGGGTGCTTCACCGTCACTCGCTGCGGCATAGAACCACATCCACTCATTCCACTTGCAGCGGAGCGTATTGCGTTCGTCATGCCAGCGGAGATTCGCGGGAGTATGCCGATCGAGCACGGCGAGCAATTGCCTCTGCTGCGGCTCGGCCAGGAGTTCATTCGCGTGCAGTTTCAAGCCGAAGGCATAGCGCAGAAAAAACGTGCCGGGATCAGCCCGGGCGCGGATCGCCGCGAGTTTTTGCTCATCGACCAAAGCAACCCCTAGCGTTTGGCGGCGCGGCTGCAGAAAGACTTCAAGCCGTTGCGCCAAATCCGGGCCACCCGTTTCACCGATGGCTGGTCCAGCCCAGACGCTCAATGCGCCCGCGATGAATTTCGCCCTTATTGCGGAGAAATAAAGAACCCTGGCCATTTTCGCGAGCGTATCAGCCTTTTCCCCGCTGCATCGCACTTACTCGTCGGCTCCCTTTTTCTTTTTCCCCTTCCCTTTACCGCTTTTTTTTTCGACGGGTTTGATATCCGTGTTCGGAGTCGGCATGGGGGCTTTGATAGCGTCGCGCCACGCGACCAGCCTGGCGTGGAGTTCCTTCGCCTTGTCGGGCATCTTCTCCGCAAGGTTCGTCTTCTCGCCGATGTCGTCGCGCAGGTTGTAGAGTTCGAGGCGATGGTCCTCGTAGAATTCCATCAGCTTCCAGTCGCCAACTTCCACCAGACCGACCGGAGTCGTGCGCCATGAGCCGGGGCCCGCGCCGAGATAACCGGGAAAGTGTTGATAGATCGCGTCGCGCTTGAGCGCGGCGCCACCGCCGCGGAACAGCGGCACGAGGCTCTCGCCGTCGAGCGGATAATTCGCCGGAGCCTTCGCCCCTGCCACCTCGAGGAAGGTGGGATACACATCGACATGAATAGCCGGCACCTCGGTCGTCGTGCCGGGCTTCGTGATACCGGGCCAGCGGACGATGAACGGATCCCGCGTGCCGCCTTCGTAGAGACTGCCCTTGCCGCTGCGCAGCGGGGCATTGTCGGTCACATCACCGCCACCCTTGATTCCTTCACGCTCGTAACCGCCCACACCGCCGTTGTCGCTGGAGAAGATGAGCACCGTGTTCTCCGCGAGCTTCAGTTCATCGAGCAACGCCATCACCCGACCCACGCTCTCGTCCACGCTCGCGATCATCGCCGCGTAAGTCGGATTCTTGTGCCCGCCCACTGGCGCTTTGGGGTTGAAATGCTCGATCAAATCCGCCTTCGCCTGATGCGGCGAGTGAACCCCGAAGTGCGGCAGGTAAAGAAAGAACGGCTCGTCCTTGTGGCGACGAATGAAGTCCGTCGCCTTGTCGGTCAGGAAATCGGCGAGGTAGGTCCCTTTGGGATACGGCGTCTTCGGATTCGTCGCGAAGTCGAAGTGTTTGCCCATCGATACGATCGCCTCGTCGAATCCGCGCGCACTTGGGTGATGCTGTGCATCTTCGCCGAGGTGCCATTTGCCGAACATGCCCGTCGCATATCCGGCGGCCTTCAGCGATTGCGCGATGGTGATCTTCTCCAGCGGCAGCGCGACGACGTTATCCACCGGGCGCAGCGGACGGCTCTCCCAATCGAAACGCCCAATCCCGCCGACGGTATAAACGCCGGTGCGAGCCCCATATTGTCCGCTCATCAACGCCGCGCGGGTCGGCTGGCAGTTCTGGCAGTTGTGATAGCGGTTGAACTTGAGCCCCTGCGCAGCAAGCCGATCGATGTTTGGCGTCTCGTAGTATTTGCTCCCGTAAGCCGCGGTGTCGGTCCAGCCGAGGTCGTCGGCAAGGATGAAGACGATGTTTGGCTTGCGTTCGGCGGCGGACACCGGGCCGACCAAGGCGCCGAGGAATGCAAGGAGGAGGGCGAGAGTGATTCGGGGCATGAGCCGCAGCGTCGCCGGGTTGCGCGCGTTGTCAGCCGTCCGTTTCGGTGGCTACCCGCTCTCCGGCAGAAAGGTCGGAATGGTAACGCCGCGCATCGCCGGCGCATCGCCGAGCACATTGAAAAGGTGCGTCTCCCGGTTCCTCGCCCCCCACGCATAGGCCTGTCGCACCAGTCCCGTGCAGCCCACTGGCAGCAACCACACGACGTGTCGACTGCGAAAGTGCGTGTCGAGCGTTCCATGCACGAGCTCCTGCAACGTTGCTTCATCCTCCGCCACGCCCTGACCGAGTTGCGCACCGCTGGCATGCGCCGACGCCGCGAGGAAACCGGCGAGTTCCCCGCCCTGCTTTTCGATCACGGCGAGGCGCCAGGCGCCGGATCGGTTTTCCGCGAAGAAGCGGTAGTCGCGCTCTTTGCGAACGCCATTCAGGCGCATTTCAAGATCCGCGATTCGCGGCACATCGGCCATCGTCGCCGCGCGCAGCCGCGAACTCGCCCCGGGCAAACCCACGGCGGGGACGTCGAGCGTCACGGCCTGCAGCGTCATCCGCGGCACAAAACCGAGCCGCGTGTAGAGCGAAAACGAATCGAGATTCATCGCGCTCGAGACGAGCCGCAGCGGTTTTCCGTCCGCGATGCGAATGATCTCCTCCATCATCGCTCGAGCCACGCCGCGTCCAAATACCGACGGATGCACGCTCACCACTCCGACGCCTGCATGCGTCTCCCGCGGATGAAAAAACGCCGAACCAATCAGCACGCCAGCGTCATCCAACGCTACGACGCAGCAGCCGGGGTCGAGCTCTTCATAGACATCCACCACGGTGCGAAAAGGCCGCCAGTCGGAACCGAAGCGATCGATGTTCAGCCGGGCGCGATGCCACCCATCGAGCGACGCGTGGATGAGCCGCGCTTCCTCGTCGTGCTGGTGTGGCTGAAGACGCGCGAGCTTCACTTCGCGTCCGCGCGAATCATCGGCGCGAGGAACTTCACCGTCTCACTCGCGATGACATTGTAGCCGGCTTGATTTGGATGCCGATCACCGGTCCAGCCGGGAAGATGGCCGAAGATGCCATCGAGACGATTGTCGAGGACCACGACCTGCGGGTCGGTCCCGGGCTGCACGTAGGGAGTCGCAAAGGCGCGCAGGTTCTCCGGGATCTTGGCGAGAGAATAGCGGCGGTAGTTCAGCATGTCCGGGCCCTTCGCCAGTTCGGCGAGATAGCGCGGCGCGATATCGAAGAGCGGCAGCTTTTCCTCCTCGGCGATTTTCTTGATGAGCGCATTGATGTCCGCGTGCCGGGCTTCCGCCGAGTAGGGGATCGTCGTCATCGCGATGAGTTTTGCGTGCGGATGGTCGGCTCGGAGACGTGCGAGTAATTCGCGGAAATCTTTCGGGAAATTCTCGGGGAAATTCTCACGCTTGGCGATGTCATTGATCCCATAGCGGATGAAGATGTAATCGGCCGGCGGCTTCGTCTTCACGGCCTTGTCGTAGCGAGTGTCGAGGAGACGCCGAATGGTTTCGCCACTCACGCCTTCGTTATAGACATCACATGGCGGCAGCCCGGCTTCGCTCGCGAGCAGGATGCGGACGGCATCCTCGAATTGCGGCTCGTCCGGTGCGAGTGTCTTCGGGATTTTCGCCTCGGTGGTGCTGTCGCCGAGCAGGATGATCTGCGAGCGTTTCGGACCGGCGGTCGCTTCGCTGAAGGCGAACGGTTTTCCGCCGATGATCTGGTCCGAAGTGATCGTCGGGCTGATCCGCTTTTCCACGTAGGCGGTGAACAGCTCCGTGCCCCGCGCATGACTCACGAAAGGCCAGCGCTGCGGATTATACATCGTGTCGGTCAGGTCCCGCATGAGCACGACGTGTTTCCCATTCTTCACCAGTTGCCGCAGACCGAAGGGGCGCCCGGACACGCACATGTTCAGGTGCACGCCCATCAGCACCACGTTGTCGATGCGGCGCGCGTCGAGCAGATTCCAGATTTCCACGCCGCTGTCGCTGATCGCGTCTTTCTCCTGGTCGATCCGCAGCACATCAATCTGCCGGGTCCACGGCGATTTCGGGTTCAAGCTCCGCCCTTCGAGTTCTTTCGCCCATGCCGCGTGTGCGGCCGCCTCGTCGTCCTCGCCACCGTCGCTCTGGTCGAGGGGATAGATCGCCTGCTCCTCCGCCGGCAATTGCCTGCACCACTCGCCGATCTTGTTCGGCACCCGCGCCGCCGCCGGGACCGCCTTCGCCCGTTCCCGCGCGGGAGTGCCTTCGTAAAACTTCATGCAACTGCTCGGCGCGTGGATGATGAGCACTCCCGCAGCCCGCGCCTTCTCGATCACTTCGTTCATGCGCGGCGCCATCTCGCCCTCGCGCACCACCGCGTTTTTGCAGTGATGTGCATCCCACATGTCGCACACAATGATCGCCGTGCGCGACGGCAGCCACTGTTCCTTCACCGCCTGCGGAGCCCCGGCAGCGTTACGCGTTTGCAGCGTCAGCGAAAGCGGTTCCTCGGCGAACGACGTGAAGGCGAGGAGAGGGAAAAGGAAGGCAAGTTTCATCGGGAAGGCGACGAGGCCTACTTCAAATATTCCTTAAACCAAGCATCGACCGCATCGACGCACTGCTCGAACGTCGGACGCACCAGCCAGCAGCCGTGTTTGGCGTCCTTCAAAACGACCTGCTTCGTCGGCACGCCGAGCGATTTCAGTTTCTCCAAACCCGCGGTGTCGCGCTCAGGATTATCCAGATCGCCGGTGAGGAAAAGAACCGGGCCGGTCGTCTTTGTGAAGTGGGTGATCGGCGATGCCTCGCGATAAAGATCCGGTGCGTCGTCGTAAAGTTTGCCCATCCACTGGTAGCTGTAGCTCTTTTCTTTCGCCCGGCGGAGAGCTTCGACGAACTTCTCGTTCGCGAGGTCGGTCGGCCCAGCCATGATGCACGTCGCCTGCACCGCCGAAGAAACCTCCTTCAACTCCCCGCCGAGAAACCGATTTGCCGGCAGCGTTCCCGCGAGCATGCCAACCAGATGCCCACCCGCACTCCCCCCCCACGCCCCGACACGCACGGGATCGAGTCCAAAGCGCGCCGCGTTGGCGCGAACGAACCGAACCGCGAGCGCGCAGTCCTGCACGCTGGCCGGATACTTCGCCACACCACCGAGCCGATATTCCACGTTCGCCACCACGTAGCCCTTCGCCGCCAGTGCGATGGCCAGCGGAGTGAAGCGTTCCTTGTCGCCAGCCATCCACCCGCCGCCATGCACGAGCACGCATGCGGGCAATTTGTCGCCGCCGGCTTTCGGGCGATACACATCGAGCTTCAATTCCTGCTCCGGCGTCTTGCCGTAGGTAACATTCAGTTCCTCCTTCAGCGTATCCGGCACATCCGTGGGCAGCGGTTCGCGTTTCGCCTTGGTCTGCGCGAGCGCCGGCAGACCGAGGGCGAGAAGAGCAAGGAAAAGGGCAGGGCGGATCATGGCTGTTTTTTGGGTTTGGGATTCTGGCGGGTGCTGGATTGCACCGCGTGCGGCCGAGGTTGGGCATCGATCTCGTCGAACGTTTTTTTTAACCGGGCGACGATGTCCGAATGCTCGGTGGCCACGTCGTGTTGCTCCCCTGGGTCAGTCTGAAGGTCGAAGAGTTGCATCGGTTTTGGGGCATCGCCGGTGCGCAAGCCGGGATGTTCGTTCGACTGGGCCTGCTCATACGGGGCGAGTATCGTCACGCCATCGGGAGCGCGAGGATCAACCCAGCGCTGACCGGGTTTGTCGAGTTTGAGGAAATTGTCCTGCCCGGGGAGCACGTGCAGTTTCCATCGCTCGTCCCGCGCCGTGGCGAGTTTCGGACCCTGCACGCCGATCACCACTTCATGCGGGCTCTTGGCGTCGGAAGTGAAGAGCGGCAGGATGTCGCGGCCGTCGAGCACGAGATCCTTCGGCGGCTCGACGTGGGCCGCCTTTAGCGCCGTGGCAAAGAAATCCATCGTGAGCGCGGGTTGCGCGCTCACATGGCCGGCCGGAATTTTTCCCGGCCAGCGCGCGAGGCACGGCACGCGATAACCGCCTTCGTAGCTGCTCCCTTTCATGCCGCGCAGCCCCCCGGTGCTGCCGCCAAACCACGCCCCATTGTCGCTCGTGAACAGCACGAGCGTGTTTTCATCAAGCCCGAGCGCCTTCAGCTTCGCGAGCACCTGGCCGACGCTCCAGTCGAGTTCGGCCATGGCATCGCCGTAGAGGCCGGCGCCACTCTTCAGGTAAAAATCCTCCGACGCCGCGAGCGGTTTGTGGACGAGCATCTGGGCGAAGTAGAGGAAGAAAGGCCGCACTTTGTTTCGCTCGATGAAATCAAGCGCCCGAGCCGTGTAACGCCGGGTGAGCGTGGCTTGCACAGTCGGATATTCCACACGCCGATCGCCCTCCAGCACCTGCACCGGACGCATGTCGTTCGAGTAGGGAATGCCGAGGTATTCATCGAAGCCACGATGCGTCGGGAGCCATTCCGGTTTCGCGTGGCCGAGGTGCCATTTGCCGATCATCCCAGTGGCATAGCCGCCCTGTTTCAGGAGTTGTGCAATGGTGATTTCATCTTCCGGCAAATGCAGCCCGTCCGCGTCCGGTCCGCCATCGGGCGCGGGATTTTGCGTCATGCCACAGCGGAAAGGATACCGCCCCGTCATCAGCGACGCGCGGGTCGGGGCACAGAAAGGGGCCGGACAGTTGAACTGCGTGAGCCTCGCCCCTTCCGCCGCCATGCGGTCGAGATTCGGCGTCTTGAACTTCGCGTGGCCGTAACACGAGAGATCGCCGTAACCGAGATCATCGGCGAGAATGATGACGATGTTCGGATGCTCGGCGGCGAGGACGATCGAGCCCGCGCAAAATAGCGCGATGAAGAAGGTAAGTATCTTCATGCGGTGACACCCGTCATGGGGTGGTGAGTAACAGTTTCCCACGCAATTTCCTGCAGCAGCTTGTTGAGCACCGGGTTGGCGAATTCCACATTCCTCTCAAGCTCCATCGGCATCGGGAGCCCGACCGGACTCCGGCGATAAATCACCGCGAAATGACAATACGCCGCGAGCACCTTGAGTGGCGGCGCGGGGTGCCCCCACATGTCGGCGAAAAGACGCCATTGCACCTTCAGGCCTGGCACACGCCCCGAGACGATTTTCTCGCGCAGCACCACGCTCGCCTCGCCCACCGGCACGACCACGAGAGCGTCCTTACCAAGGCGTTGATTGATCTCGCGCACGTGATTCTCGATGTCGCGGCAGTAGGTGTCGTTCGCCTTGCGCAACTCGCCGAGATCGGTCGCGTTGTGGTCCACGTATTTGCGCGTCTCGAGCGGATAGATCGGGTTGTAAGCGTCGTTCGGCAGCCAGTATTCCTGCACGGTCACACGCACGTTCGGGTTATGCGCAAAGGCAAGCTTCGCGAAGTTCTCGATCCCCTCGTCCGGTAGCCAGATCGGCGAAAGCGTCAGCACGTCCACTTCGCCCGCGGTGAGTGCTTTTTTCGCGGCGTTCTTTTCGTCCGGCATTTCCCAGTGCTGGATCACGCGCGATCCGCCGATGGAGGAAACACCTGCTACGCGATGGTTCTGAATTCCAGCTTTCTGCGCGAGGTCCGTGAGCATCGGCACAACCCACACATGGAAACTGTGCCCGCACGTGAAGACGCGCAGGCCGTCCGGCGCCTCGGTCGAGGAGGTCGCCGCCGGCGCGGCAAAAGCGAATGGTGCGAGACCGGCAGCAGTGGCCGCGGTGGTGAGAAAGTGGCGGCGAGAAATGCTTCGGGTAGATGAGTTCATTTCCTGGTCAGCGTGGCAAATTCTTCTCGTGAGATGGTTCCGTCCTTGTTGGCGTCGAATTTTTCGAAGCGCGTCTTTGCGCCCGCCTTGTCCGTCGCGGTCGTGTCGAACTCCTCCCACGTCAGTTTGCCGTTGTGGTCGAGGTCCCGCTCGTCGAAGCGCGACTTGCGCGGGTCCACTGTTTTCGCCGGCGACGGTGGAGCGGTCGCAGGTTTCTTGCCGGCGCCCTTTTTGCCCGTCTTTTTGCCTTCGGCGTCTTCGCCCGATTCCCCGCCGAAGGCTTTCCCCTGCTTCGCAAACTGCTCCGGGCGCGGCCCCTCGAATTGTTTCAGCGCAGCTTGCAGTTTCGCTTTGGCGGCTTTGGCGCTGGCGTCAGGCACGTCGTCCGTCAGTGGCGCCTTTTCGAGGTCGTCCTTCGCCACGTTAAAGAACTTTCCGCCCGCGTAGAGCTTGAACTGCGCGTCGTGCGCGAATTCGGCCTGCGCCTTCGGACCGCCACTCGGGTTATACCACGAGTAAAGCCATTCGCGCGGACTCCCTTTTTCGCCACGCAACTGCGCGAGAAAACTTCGGCCATCGATCTTCAAATCACCTGGCACCGCGATCTTCGCCGCCTCGCAAATCGTCGGCAGGAAATCGGTCGCATCGATCAAGTCGCCGCTCACTTTACCACCCGCGAAGTGGCCCGGCCAGTTGCCGATACACGGCACGTGCGTGCCCCACTCCGTGGTAGTGCCTTTGCCGCCGACCACGTCGCGCCCTTTGAACTTCGAGGGCGTGCCGCGGCCGGTGCCATTGTCGCCGAGAATCAGCAGCACCGTGTTGTCACGCACCTTCAACTCTTCGAGCTTAGCCACCAGCTTGCCAATGAGCTTGTCGGTGTAGGCGACCATGTCGGCGAAGTGCTTGCCGCCTTTGCCGCCGGCTTTGGCATTCGAATCGAGATAATCTGCGCTGTCCGGCGTGGCGTCGTAAGGCGAGTGCGTGAGCATCATCGGGTAGTAAAGGAAGAAAGGCTGGTCCTTTTTCCGCCCGATGAAATCGAGCGCGTAATCGCTCACGATGTCGGGCCCGTATTCGTTCGCCGTGTAGTCCCGCTGCTCTCCGTTGATCTCGAGGCCCGGGTTTTTGTAGCGGCCGGGCCGTCGATTGAGCTGCCACAGGCAATACTCGTCGAACCCGAAGTGCACCGGACCCGCGTAATCATTGCCAAGCTGCCATTTCCCCGTGATGCAGGTCGCATAGCCGGCGTCCTTGAAAAGGTTCCCGAACGTCTTCTGCGACGGATCGAGATGGCCGAAATGCGTGTAATTGCGGCGGTTGCTCAGGCCGGTCATGAGTTGCACCCGCGTGGGCGTGCACAGTGGCTGCACGTGACATTGCTCGAACCGCACACCCGTCGCCGCCAGCCTGTCCATCACTGGCGTCTGATAACTCTCACCGCCATTGGCCGTGACGCATTCGTAGCCGAAGTCATCAATCAAAATCAGGACCACATTGGGGCGCTCGGCGGCGAGCGAGCCGCATAGCAAAGCGAAAAGGACAATGAGAGGTTTCATGGCTTCGGAACAGGTTTTCCGGCGCGGACGAATTCTTCCTCCGTCAGTTCGCCGTCGTGGTTGGTGTCGAAGTTTTTGAAACGCTCCTCGGCGTTGGTGGCGTTCTTGGCCAGACCGGCTTTGTATTCCTGGAACGAGAGCCTGGCGTCGTGATTGGTGTCCCACTTTTTGAAGATGGCTGGGCGATCGAGCGGCGCTTTTCCCGGTGCGGGTTTCCCCCTTGGGCCGGAATCCACGGTTTTGCCGGAGGCGGCCGCGTCGTCGCGCGCCTTGCTCGGCGGCAGCGCCTTCGACCACGCGATAGCTTTCGTGGTGAGCGACTGCACGAGGTCCGCATGCTTGGCAGCCACGTCGTGCTCTTCGCCCGCATCCTTCGGGATGTTAAAAAGCTGCGCGCCGCTGCCGTTGTGGTTCACGAACAACTTCCAGTCGCCATCGCGCACGGCGAGCATCGGCGGCATGAATCCGTCCGCTCCATCGCCGGCCACGCGGAAGAGCCATTCCCAGTGCAGGGGCTTCGTGCGCGGACGCGACTTCCCCAGCCAGATGTCGCTCACGTCCTCTCCATCCGGCTGCACGCTCGCCGGCAAGTTCACCCCGGTGAGCTTGCAGATGGTCGGGAGGAAATCGACACCACCGGTCACACTCGTTTCATCGCGCTGGCCCGCGGCGACGTGTCCCGGCCAGCGCACCAGGCCGAACGTGCGAATGCCACCTTCATACATGCTGCGTTTCCGAGCGCGCAGCGGACCGGTGTTGCCCACCCCGGCGTTCGATGCATTGCCGATACGATAGTCCTCCGCGCCGTTATCGCTCGAGTAAAAGATGATCGTGTCGTTCGCGAGTTTCATCTCGTCGAGCGCGGCGAAGAGTCGACCGAGTTGCGTGTCGAGATCGGTGAGCGAGGCGCAGAAGACCTGCATCTGGCTCTGCAGGTCCCTGGCATTGGCGAGATACTTCTGCATCCACGGCCCGAAGGCCGGATCGTTCGCGCTCGGCGCGAGCTTTTCATACACCGCGAGCTGCTCCGGCGTGGGCTTCAGCGGCGCATGCGGAAGGAGCGTCCATACGTTCGCGTAGAACGGCTGATCCTTGCGCTCGCGGATGAACTTGATCGTCTCGTCCACGATGAGCGCGGTTGATTTCGCACGGAAATACGGCTCTTTCTCGTCGCCGAGCTGCGGCCCGTTCGAGTTCACCGTCTTCGAGACATCGAAGCCGTAAGCCTCCGGCGCCGGCGCACCGGCGCCGTTGCCGAGATGCCACTTGCCGAAATGGGCCGTCGCATATCCCGATCCCTTCAACAGCCGCGGCAATGTCGTGACCTGCGGATCGAGCCAGTCCGGCATCGAACGCGCCGCATTTTGCCCGTGATCGGAAAAGTGCCCATGCACGAAATGCCGCGCCGGCGAGTGCGACGTCATAAACGCACACCGGCTCGGCGAACACACCGTCGCAGCGACATAAAACTGCCGCAACCAAGTGCTCTGCGACGCGAACCGATCGAGGTTCGGCGTCTTCACATACGGGTGTCCCGCAAAGTGCGCGTCGTTCCAACCCTGGTCATCGGTGAGGATAAAAATGACGTTGGGCCGTCGCTCGGCGAAGGCAGGGAGCGACGCGAGCAGCAGCGCAAAAAGGAGGATGCAACGTGCTTTCATGTGCTGAAGGGAATAGCGAGAATCGCGAATTTCCGCCGGACTACTCGGCTGCAGATTTGTTTTTCTTGCCGCCTTTGCCCGGCGTCGGCGGTGGGGCGTCCTTGAGGGCGAGGGCGCGGTATTCTTCGTAGTGCTGCGTCCAGATTTGCGCGAGTTCGCGCGCCTTTTGGGGCTGCGTATCGGCGAGATTGTTCGTTTCGCCGCGATCTTTCGCGAGGTCGTAGAGTTCCCACGGCGCGTCCTTGCCGGAGGCGACGATCTTCATGTCGCCGACGCGCAGGGCGCGATTTCCCTCGTGCTGCCACCACAGGAAATCGTGCGGCGCCGAGTTGTCTTTCGCGAAGGCGGGCACCAGCGATTTCCCATGCAGCGGCACCGGTGAATTCGACTTCGCACCGGCGAGGTCGAGCACCGTCGGCACGATATCGACGAGATGGCCGGGATTGGTCCGGAGCTCACCCCGCGCAGAGATGCCCTTCGGCCAATGCACGATCAGCGGCGTGCTGATGCCGCCCTCGTGCGTCCAAGTCTTGTGCCGGCGGAATGGCGTATTCGAACTGCTCGACCAACCCGGGCCAAGGCAGAGGAAGGTCTTGCCGGAACCCAGAGGCGCGGTGGCGTCGTGACCGTTGCCTCGCACCATCATCTCGGCGCTCGCCCCATTATCGGCCGCGAAGAAGATGACGGTGTTATCGAGCTGCCCCATCGCCTTGAGTTGGGCGATGACGCGTCCGATTTCCTGGTCCATACGGTCCACCATCGCGGCGTGCACAGCCATTTTCGCCGCCTGGAAATCGCGCTGCTCACTCGTCAACTCGGTCCACGGCAGCGGCCGGTTCACCTCACCCGGCCCGAGCAAGGCGACGTCTTTCGGGAACGCATATGGCGGCCCGACTCCGCGCTCCATTGCTGGCAGCGGACTGGCCACGAGCTTCATCGCGAGCTGGCGCTCATAACGGGCGGCCTGCATCACGTTCCAGCCGTCCTTGTAGCGGTCGCGATACTTCGCCACGTCCTCCGCGGGCGCGTGCAGTGGGAAGTGTGGCTCGATAAATGCGACGTAGGCGAAGAACGGCTGGTCTGCGTGTTTCTCCGCATGCTCCTTCAGATACTTGATCGCGTGGTCCGCCGTGGCGGTGGCGGAGTAATAATCGTCACGCGATTCGACCGGCACCCCGTCCTCACTGTTGCCCTTGGTCGAGAAGTGATCGTTATGATTCTCGACGAGATACGAGTGATCGAAACCATTCTCGAGCGGCTTGCCGTCCACATGCCATTTACCGGAGTGATACGAACGATAGCCCGCCGATTTCAGCGTGGCGGGCAGCAGCGGCGCCCATGCGGGCCGCACGCCTCTTCCCCCGCTCTGCACTCCCTCGACGGTATCCCGCCGGATCGCCTGCGCGTAGTAACCCGAGAGCGTCACGGACCGTGAAGGCCAGCAACGCGCCGTGTTGTAGAACTGCGTGAACCGCAAGCCTTCCTTGGCGAGCCCGTCGAGATTCGGCGTGGAAATTTCCGATCCGTAGCAGCCGAGGTCCGAGTAACCGAGGTCGTCGGCCATGATGAAAACGACATTCGGCCTCTCCGCCGCTGGCGCGGTGCACGCAGCGACGAGAAGACACAGAAGGGCAAAAATCGAGCGGGGCATAAGACAGTCGTCGTCTGAATCGGTCGAATGGGGAACTACCTTTTCGTCTCGGGCAGGAGCCATCGTGGCGCGATCTGGTCGGTTTCGGCACTGTTGATGAGCCAATCCAACAGGCGCGTTCGCATCTCATCCTCTATGGGGTGAACCTCAGGCCGACCGGCCAGATTCGTCCGCTCGCCGGGATCGGCTTTCAGATCATAAAGCTCCGCGTAACCGGCAGGGTAGTAACAGTATTTCCAACGGTCGGTGCGGACCATCTTCGCATCCGGGTGGCGCACCCCATCGACGCCCTGGCCCTTCTCAAAAGGCAGATCAAGCTTCCTGCCGGTGATGACTTCGGGAATCACGTTTTCGCTAAAGACCGCATCGCGCGGAGTGTAAGTGCGGCCCATGTCAGCGATCAACGGAGCGAAGCTGCGGCCCTGCACCTCGCGCGGCTCTGGCAGGCCGATGAACTCGAATAGTGTCGGCAACAGATCGACCGTCTCGATGAGCTGATCGTATCGCGCTGGCTTGATTCGCCCCGGCAGGCTCACCATGAATGGCACGCGCACCGACGATTCGAAGAAGCAATTTTTGTCCGTGATCGCATGCTCGAAGAGTTGATCACCGTGATCGGAGCTGAAGACGATGAGCGTGTCCGCGGCCTTCCCTGTGGCTTCAAGCGCGTCGAGGATGGCGCCGATCTCATGGTCCACGTGGCTGATAGTGCCGTAATAGCTGCGGTAAGCCCACTGGAGGCGCTCAGGATCGAGCTTGGGTCCGCCGTTCCTCATCGCCAGCTTCTGCACTGGCGGCGGAAGTTTCGGAACTTCGTTCAGACTGACAGTGTCTGCGATCGGAATTTTCACATCGTCATACATGCCGTCGTAAGGCGCGGCGACTTCGTAGGGCGAGTGCGGCTTCCAAAAAGAGACATAAAGGAAAAACGGCTGTGAGCCACTCGCGAGTTCACTCACCCAATGGCGCGCGCGTTCGCCAGTCCATGCTGTCTCGGTGAAGGCTGCATCGATGGCAGAGCGGAAGGGATTTTTGCCCGGCGCGATGTCCGTCGCCAAGGCGCGGTAGTTTACATCCTTCTTCGGATCTTTCGCCAGGCGCCACTTCACGTAATCGGACCAGCGATCGGTGAACGAAACCGCATCGTGCAGTTCGACCGCATCGAACCCCGTTCGCAACGCCTCTTCCGGCGTCGGCGGGTAGTAGTGCAGCTTGCCCACGGAAATCGTGCGATAGCCTGCCGCCTTGAGCCGGGCCTGCATCAGCACTTCGCTGCGGTCGAGCGGAGTGTAATTCACACGATTGCGATGCGAGTGGGCGTAGCGTCCGGTGAAAAAGCTGATTCGCGACGGCACACACACTGGTGAAGAAACGAAGGCATGCGTGAAATTTGCCCCGCGGACCGCGAGTCGATCGAGGTTCGGCGTCTGGATGATCGCGTTCCCATTCGCGCCGACGCAGTCCCACCTCTGCTGATCCGTCATGATGAAGAGGATGTTTGGTTTCTCGCTCCCACGTGCGAGCATGGTGGCAAACGTGAAAATGAAGAGGGCGAAGAAGCGCATGAGAAACGCGGTCTTCATCGGTTGGGGAGACCAGCACCGCAAACTCCCCAGAGGCACGGGGGAACCTCAGTCCTTTTGCGAGGCCGCAGCGTAGATGCCAAGCAGGACCAGCAACGCTCCCCCGAGGCTGCCGGGCGAAGGCACCTCACCGAAGATCCGCCAGGCGAGGAGCGAACTGCCGATGGGTTCGCCGAGCAGCGCCACGGCGACTGCGCTGGTGCGGAGATGTTTGAGCGACCAGTTGTAAAGCGTGTGCCCGCCGATCTGCGCGATCACCGCCATCCCGGCCAGCGCGGCCCATGTCTTCCCCGTGAAACCGAGGGTCGGCGCTCCGGCCACGGCTACGACGATCCATAACACCGCTGTCGCCCACGCATAGGTGAGCGCGCAGTAGGTCGGCAGCGAAAGGCGCGCCCGCAGACGGCGGCCGATCAGGAGATACAATGCCGCGGCGATCCCACCCGCGAGCGCGAGGGCGTCGCCTTTCAAGGCTGGCCCGCCGAGACGGAAATCGCTTCCGGCAATGATCGTCGCCCCGATGAAACTGAGCCCGACGCCGATCCAGGCGCGCCGCCCGGTTCGCTCCCGCGTGACGAGCGGCGAAAGGAACGCCACCCACAGCGGCGAGGTATTTACCAGCACGGTGCTGCTCGCCACCGTGGTGTGCTGGAGGGAGGAAATCCACGTGGCAAAGTGAACTGCCAGGCATAAACCCGCGCCGGCTCCGAGCATGAAATCGCCACGCGTCAGGCCACGCCATTCTGGCCATCGGCGCAGCAGCGCCAGCGAGACGAGTGCGGTGGCAAAAGTCATTCGCCATGCCGCGATCGCCAGCGGCGCGGCGTCCGCCAATCGCGCGAAAATAGCCCCCGTCGAGACGCACAGGACGGCGAACGCCAGCGCCAGGCGGGCGCGAGCGATCGGTTCGGCTGGAGGTGGAGGCACGTGCTCAGGGAGCGGCGTGGGAGAAGGCACCGGGCCATCTTGCACACGCCTTCGCGGCTTGCTTGTCCGATTTTCCGCCTTTCCCGATGGGTTTCAGACAAGATACCCCTGCCGGTCCCAGATACGGTTTGATTTCATGAAAACCAGTTCCCGCCCCGGGAAACGTCCTGCCCACCCGTGGCAAGGCGTCTTCCCGGCCATCACCACCCAGATGCACCGCGACGGCTCGATCGACCTCGAGGCGACCGCCCGCCACGCCGAGGTGCTCATTGCCAGCGGCATCACCGGCATCGTTTTCCTCGGCTCGCTCGGCGAAAACCAGACCCTCACGCCGGAGGAGAAACGGCTCGTCATCGGAGAAATGGTCCGCGTCGCGCGCGGCCGCATCCCGGTGCTTAGTGGCGTGGCGGAAGCGGCGACGGCGGAGTCGGTGCGCTACGTGCGCGACTGCGAAAAGCTCGGCGCCGACGGCTGCATGGTGCTGCCACCGATGAGTTATCGCACGCCCGATCCCGAAGAACGCCTCACCCATTTCAGCACCGTGGCGAAAGCGACCGGGCTGCCGCTGATGATTTATAACAACCCCATCAGCTACGCGAACGAGATCACTCCGCAGATGTTCGCCCGGCTCGCGAGGGTGAAAAACTTCGTCGCCATCAAGGAAAGCAGCGGCGATACGCGGCGCATCACCGACTTGCGCAACACGGTGGGCGACCGTTACGCGCTCTTCACCGGCGTGGACGATCTCGTGCTGGAAAGCGCCGCGCTCGGCATCGACGGCTGGGTCGCCGGCGCGGGCATCGCGCTACCCGCGCACAATCAATGGCTGTGGGACCTGATGCAGGCCGGCGAGTGGGAAAAGGCACGGGAAGTCTATCGCTGGTTCACCCCGCTCATGCACCTCGATGTGCACGTGAAGTTCGTGCAATACATCAAGCTCGCCGTTCAGGAATGCGGTCTCGGCCGCGAATGGACTCGCGCCCCGCGTCTCCCCCTCACCGGCCCGGAGCGCAAAACTGTGCTGAAGATCATCCGCGACACCGTCACCACCGGGCCGAAAGTGCCGAAACGAAAATGAACGTCGTGAAAGCCCGGGTTATCGATTCCCATACCGGCGGCGAGCCGACCCGCGTGGTCATCTCCGGGGGGCCGGACCTCGGGCGAGGTTCGCTGGTGGAACGGCGCGAGATTTTCCGGACGCAGCACGATGAGTTCCGCTGCGGCGTGATCCTGGAACCGCGCGGGCGGGACGTGCTGGTCGGCGCGCTGCTCCTTGAGCCATCCGACCCAGCGTGCCTCGCCGACGTCATCTTTTTCGACAACGCCGGTTTCCTGGGCATGTGCGGGCATGGGATGATCGGGCTGATCACCACGCTCGAATATCTCGGCCGGATCGGCCCCGGCGAATACCGCATCGAGACGCCAGCCGGCATCGTCACCTGCCGATTGCATGCGGATGGCTCCGTCTCCGTCGTGAATGTTCCGGCGCATCGCCGCGCGAAAGCCACGGTGGTGGAGGTGCCCGGCCTCGGCCACGTCACGGGCGATGTCGCCTACGGTGGAAACTGGTTTTTCCTCGTCGATGAACACGGTCAGCACCTTGATCACGATAACGTGGAAAAACTCACCGATTTCGCGTGGCGCACGCGGCTCGCGGTGAATGCACAAGGCTTTCCCGAAGTCGATCACGTGATCCTCTACGACCGCACGCGCAATTTCGTGCTCTGCCCCGGCAAGGCCTACGATCGCTCCCCGTGCGGCACCGGCACCAGCGCGCGGCTGGCCTGCCTCGCCGCCGACGGCAAGCTCGCCGAAGGTGAAACGCACACGCAGCAGAGCATCATCGGCAGTGAATTCCGGGGCACCTTTCGATGGCTGGATCGGGATCGCGGCATCATCGAACCGACCATCACCGGCACGGCTCACGTCACCGGCGAAACCACGCTGCTTTTCCACGAAAGCGACCCTTACGTCTTCGGCATTCGATGAAGCTCTTCTTGTTCTCCCTCCTCGCCGTCATCCTCAGCGCCTCCGCCGACGAAGCGCAGAAGCTCCACGCGCTTTTCGATGCCGAGTGGGAGCACACGATGGAGACATCGCCGACGTGGGCCTCCCAGCTAGGTGACCGCCGTTGGAACGACCGCTGGCCCGACCTGAGCCTGTCCGCATTCGACCGTGAGCAGGCGCATAACCGAGGGGTCGTCGAAAAGCTGGCCAAGATTCAGCGCGATGCTCTGCCCGCAGCCGACCGGATCAACTACGACATGTTCCGCCTGAACACCGAACAGGCGGTGGAGGAGTTCCGGTTCGGTCGTCACCTCATCCCGCTCGATCAGCGCAGTGGCATCCAGACCGAAGACGAACTTGGCGACGCGCTGCGGTTCGAGACGGTGAAAGATTACGAAGACTGGATCGCGCGGCTCCGTGGTTTCGGCGCCTACATGGACCAGACCATCGCCCTCATGCGCGCAGGGGTTCAGCACGGGCTCGTGCAGCCGAAGATCACCATGCAACGTCTGCCGGCACAGATCGAAAAACAACTCGTGGCCGCGCCTGAGCAGAGCCCGTTCTTCAAGCCGCTCACACAATTCGCCTCGGGCATCGCCAGCGCCGATCGCAGCCGGCTCACCGAGGCCGCCAGGTCCGCCATCTCGGAGTCGGTGCTGCCCGCCTTTCAGCGCTTCCAGAAGTTCTTCACCGCCGAATATTTCCCAGCCTGCCTCGACGGCGTCGGCGCCTGGCAGTGGCCTGATGGTGAGGCGATGTATGCCTTCCTCGCCCGGCGATTCACCACCACCCGGCTCACCCCAAAAGAAATTCACGAAACCGGCCTGCGCGAAGTCGCGAGGATTCGCGGGGAGATGGAGAAGGTGAAAAGCCAGGCTGGCTTCACCGGCACGCTCCCGGAATTTTTCCAGATGCTCCGCACCGATCCCCGCTTCTACTGCGCGGACGAAAAGCAGCTCTTCACCGAATACGCCGCGACCGCCAAGCGCATCGATCCCCTGCTGGTCAAACTCTTCCGCACGCTCCCGCGCCTGCCCTACGGCGTGGAAGCCATTCCGGCGAAAACCGCGCCCGACACCACGGCGGCTTATTACCGTCCGCCGGCAGCGGACGGTTCTCGAGCGGGCACCTACTTCGTGAATACCTACAAACCAGAGAGTCGCCCGCGCTGGGAAATGATGGCGCTCTCGCTGCACGAATCGGTGCCTGGCCATCATCTGCAAATCGCGCTCGCGCAGGAACAGGGCGAGTTGCCGCGCTTCCGCCAGCACGCGGAATACACCGGCTACGTCGAAGGCTGGGCACTCTACGCGGAATCGCTCGGCGACGAACTGGGCCTCTACGACGATCCTTACAGCAAATTCGGCCGGTTCACCTACGAGATGTGGCGCGCGGTGCGGCTCGTCGTCGATACGGGCATCCACGCGTTCCAATGGGATCGCGACCGGGCCATCGCTTTCTTCCGCGAAAACGCGCCGAAGTCCGAGCAGGACATCGTCAACGAAGTGGACCGCTACATCTCCTGGCCCGGCCAGGCACTCGCCTACAAAATCGGCGAGCTGAAGATCAAAGAACTCCGCGCCCGCGCGACGAAGGAACTCGGCGCCCAATTCGACGTGAAGGAATTCCACGACGTCATCCTCCTCGGCGGCGCCATGCCTCTCTCGCTCCTCGAACAGCGCGTGAACGAGTGGTTGCGGAGCAAGAAGAAGGCTGACTACGGCCCGGAGAACTCGAGGTAAGGTCCGACCACATCGTTGCCTCGCTTCACCGCCCCGCGCGTCGCTGCATCCCACCCGCCTTTTTCCGCGAGCAGCGACTCGATAGTGCCGAGTTCCTCCTCCGAAACCGGACGCGGTTGATAACCCGTCATCTGGTTGTCACTCACGATGGGATAAAGGCGGAGAACGGCCTGCAGCTTTCCATTCACGACGGAAAAATCGACCATCAGCGGCGTGCTGAATGGCGGTGCCTTGTGTGCGGCGTAACGACCGGGGGCGTTGAACTGCAGGTTGCCGATGCCGTAGAAAATCCAGCCGCGCGTGTCGCGCTCGACTTCCTGCAGCATGTGGGCATGAGCACCGACAACGAGATCCACACCGGCTTCACGCAAGCCCCGCGCGATGGCAACCTGGCTTGGCTTTTTCCAGACGTAGTTATCCCCCCAGTGCACAAAATAGACAACGTAAGCGTCGGGCGTGGTCTTGCGTAGTTCGGCGATGGCTTTCGCCACTGCGGGCACATCGGCGGGCGCGGTGCCAGGACGATCGGCTTGCGCATAGAATCTGAACTCTTCGTCGTAGTTCTTCCGGTATTCGAATGCCCCGAAGACCGCGAGCGTGACGGTGCGATCTCCGATTCGTAACGGCTGGAGCAGCGGCTTGGCGGCATCGGTGAGATTCATCCCAGCGCCGAAGGAAGAAATCGCCGCCCCATTCAGCGCGAGAAACGTATCTTCGAGACCGGTCACGCCTTGATCGAGGGTGTGATTGTTCGCAAGCGAGAACGCCAGGGGCCGATACTTCGCAAAGAGCGCCGGCACTTTCACCGGGTCGCTGTAGTGAAGATAATCCTTGGTCTTGAGCGGGCTTTCTTTCTGCGCCGTTAGCGGCGTCTCCATATTGATCACTCGGAAGTCGGCCGCGCCGAGCAGGCCGTCCAAGCCCGCCAGACCGTGCTCGTAGCCTTTCTCGACGAGGACGTTCACCCCGCCCTTTTTCGCGATACCGTCCTGGTAACTTTCCCCACAACTCGTGTCGCCGCCGAAGAGCACTCGCACGTGCCCGGGCTCGCGTCCCGTAATCGGCGGTTCGCCGAAGAGCAGCTTCACCGCCGACGCGGCCATGCCGCTATCCACATGGCCGACGCCCGGCGCCACTTCCAGCTTCCACCCGAAGGGCACTCCGAGCGCCGCCGCTGCACGCTGGCCCTTTTCGAAAAAGTAGTGTCCGCGCGCGAAACGATACGGCCCCTGCACCATCGCCTCCGCCGTGCGCCGCAGATTGGGATGATTCGGGTCGATATCACGCGTGCCGAGCAGCACGATCAGCGGACGCTGCAGCATCGTCTTCAACGCGCCCTCGGCCAGCGGCGCACCGCGCAGGCCATAGGGGAAAGCGACGTCCCGATCGGGCACCGTCCACCATCCGGCGTTCGCCGCGATCACGCCCGCCACCGGCGCATCCGGCACAAAGTAAAGATAGCGGTGCACGAATTGCGCACCTGCCGAGTGCCCGTAGAGAAAGAACTTCGCCGTCTTGTTTCCCACCGCGTTCTTTGCCGCCGCGACGATCGGTTCGATGAAGCTGAAGCTCCACTGTTCGCGTGGCTGCGCGCGCCCTTTGTCGTCCACGGTGCCGCCATAGTTGTAGGCATCCGCGCCGGGAAATTGGGCATTGGAAAACTTCGGCACGAGCAGGATGAAGCTGTGACGCTGCGCGTGTGGCATCCATTCGTTGCGATAGCGATCCGCATCGCGATTGACGCCATGCATCACCACGAGCACCGGCGTTTCCGCGCTCGCGTTCTCCGGCAGGTAATACCACACCGGCACGATCTTTCCCCCCTGCGGGAATTCAAACCGGCCCGCGCCAGGTGCGAGCTTGATCGTCTCCGCGGCCCTTCCCTCGCCGCATAACATCAGGACAAACAAGGTGGAGAAAAAGGCGCGACGACAGATCGCGAGAAGCGAGTGGTTCATGGGCGGTGGAGCTGGATTACGGGGGCGTTTGTCCGAAAATCACACGCTACGTTTCGGAAATATACAAGACGCCAACCGGGCAGGTAGGATCGTAGCCCCTTCCTCCCAACCGAACTTCATGAAACGGCTTTTCGCTATATTTCTCGCCACGAGCCGGTTGCTGGCGCAAACCCCGGCCCCGGATTTCGACCGCGCCATCGCCTTCGCGAAGACGATCGAGGGCAAAGTGCTCCGAGCCGGATTCACTGTTCATTGGCAGCCTGACGGTCAGCATTGCTGGTATCGAGTCCAGATCGGTCCGAGGCAGTGGGAGAACGTGCTGGTCGATGCACAGACCGGTCGGATCACGCGTGGAGCCGGTGCGGCCCATCTCGACCTGCCCGCGACGAAACTTACCACCTCCAAAGACACGACGACCAAGGGGCACGCCTCCGGTCGCGCCGGTGAGGCGACGAGGGTTCGCTTCACCAACCGGACCACCGGCCCCGTGGAGCTCTTCTGGGTCGACCCGCAATCGCAGCGCAAATCCTACGGCCAGATCGCCCCGGGAGAGTCGCGCGAACTTAGCACCTTTGCCGGGCACGCCTGGCTCATCGCAGACGAGCGCGGCGGCACGCTCGGCACAGTCATCGCGGCAGCCGAACCCATCGATCTTACCATTGACGGTCCCGGTCGCACGGCAGAACCGGACAAGTCGCGCGCCGTTTCGCCGGACGGGCAGTGGCAGGTGCGCTTCGAGCAAAACCAGATCGTCCTCCGAAACACCACGACGAACGAATCTTCAAAACTGACGAGTGACGGCACCGCAGCACAGCCTTATCGCGGCCCCGTCTCATGGGCTCCCGACGGCCAGAGTTTCGTCGCGTTGCAGGTGAAAGAGGCGCTGGTGCGCAAAGTCACGCTGATCGAGTCGAGGCCCGCGGGGCAGACCCAGCCCAAGGTCCACACCTTCGACTACGCGAAGCCGGGGGACGAACTTCCCCGCCCCCGGCCCGTGCTCGTCCGCCTCGCGGATCGAAAACCGACCGCGATCGATTCCGCGCTTTTTCCGAATCCATTCACCCCCAGCGGGGCGCTCGACGTGCGCTGGTCTCCCCGCAGCGATGAGTTTTACTTCGACTACAACCAGCGCGGACATCAGCTCTGGCGCGTCCTCGCCGTCAACGCGCAGACCGGCACGGTGCGCACAGTGGCGGAAGAAACGTCGCGCACCTTCATCGATTACACGCACAAAACGTGGCGGCACTGGTGCGACGACAGCCACGAACTGCTCTGGATGAGTGAGCGCGACGGCTGGGCACACCTGTGGCTTTACGACGCGGCCACGGGCGCGGTGAAAAATCAGATCACGCGCGGCGAGTGGGTCGTCCGCAAGGTGGAGCAGGTGGACGAGAAGCAGCGGCAGGTGTGGTTTCTCGCCAGCGGGTTGAGGCCCGGCGAAGACCCGTATCATCAGCACCTCTGCCGCGTGAACTTCGACGGCTCCGGCTTCACCCGGCTCACGGAGGGTGACGGGGATCACGAAATCGCGTTCTCGCCGGATCGACAATTTTTCACCGACCGCTGGTCGCGTGCCGACCAGCCGCCGATCACCGAATTGCGTCGCAGCGCGGACGGCTCCCTTGTCTGCGAATTGGAGCGTGCCGACGCCAGCCCCCTGCTCGCCACCGACTGGTCGCTGCCGGAGCGGTTCGTCGCCAAGGGCCGCGACGGAAAGACGAACATCCACGGCGTCATCATCAAGCCTTCACACTTCGACCCGGCGCGGAGCTATCCGGTGCTCGAAGAAGTTTATGCCGGGCCGCACAGCGCGTTTGCGCCGAAGCGGTTCGATCTGCTCGCACGGCTCCACTCGCTCGCGGAGCTGGGCTTCATCGTGGTGAAAGCGGACGGCATGGGGACAAATCATCGCGGCAAGGCATTCCACGATGTTGCGTGGAAAAACCTGCAAGACGCCGGCTTTCCCGATCGTATCGCGTGGATCAAGGCCGCGACGGCGACTCGCCCGTGGATGGATCTTTCGCGGGTCGCCATTTTCGGCGGCAGTGCGGGCGGGCAAAACGCCATGCGGGCGCTGCTCGATCACGCGGATTTTTACCAGGTGGCCTTTGCGGATTGCGGCTGCCACGACAACCGCATGGACAAGATCTGGTGGAACGAGCAGTGGCTCGGCTGGCCGGTGGACGAAAGTTATGTGCGCGCCTCGAACGTGGAAGATGCCGCGAAGCTGCGCGGCGCGCTGATGCTTTGCGTCGGCGAGATCGATCGCAACGTCGATCCCGCCTCGACCATGCAGGTCGTCGCCGCGCTCGAAAAAGCCGGCAAGCCGTTCGACTTGCTGATCGTCGCTGGCACAGGCCATGGCGCTGCCGAGACGCCCTACGGCAACCGCCGCCGCATGGAATTTTTCGCGCGGCATTTGCTCGCCTCCACCGCACCCAAGCCGACGCGGGAAACTCGTTCCATCTCCGGGTGGACCGTTCACATCAGTCAGACGCTGCTCGACACCGATCGTGCGGCAACGGAGCACGCGCTCGATCTGCTAAAGGCGCAGCTCGACGGAATCATTCGACTCGTGCCCGCGAAAGCGGTGACGGAGCTGCAAGAAGTGCCGCTCTACTTTTCGCCGGAGTATCCAAGCGTGCAGCCTCGGGCGGAATATCATCCCGGAGCCGGCTGGCTGAGTGAGCACGGGCGCGATCCGGCGATGGCGAAAGGAGTCGAGTTTACCAATGTCCGCATCTTCGACACCGAGGTGAAACGCATGCCCGTCTTCGCCTTGCACGAACTGGCACATGCCTATCATGATCGAGTGCTCGGCTTCGATCATCCTGAGGTCGTCGCCGCTTACCAGCACGCCAAGGAAAAGAAGCTCTACGACGCCGTCGAACGCCGCGGCACGAATGGGCGACCGAGCAAGGTTGAACGGGCGTATGCCATGACAAACGAGAAGGAATATTTCGCCGAGACCAGCGAAGCGTTCTTCGGTGAAAACGATTTCTTTCCGTTCAACCGCGCCGACCTCGCCGGGCACGACCCGGAGATGTGCCGGCTGCTCGCCCGGCTTTGGGGAGCGGAAAAGTGAGCCGGCACATCGTCATCGTGGGAGCGGGCCTCATCGGGCTCAGCGTGGCGGCAGAGTGCGTGCGGCGCGGGCATCGCGTCACCGTGATCGAACGCGCCCGGGCTCAACGCGGCGCTTCGTTTGGCAACGCCGGCATGGTCGTTCCGAGCCACTTCATTCCCCTCGCCGCGCCGGGCATGGTCGGGCTCGGGTTGAAATGGATGTGGAATCCGGAATCGCCGTTCTACATCGCGCCGCGCCTCGACTGGGATCTGATGACGTGGGCGTGGCGATTCTGGCGCGCGAGCACCCGGGAACATGTGGCGCGGACCGCCCCCTTGCTGCGCGACCTTCACCTCGCCAGCCGCGCGCTTTACGAACACCTCGGAGACGATTGCGGCCTGGTGCGCCGAGGTTTGCTGATGCTCTGCAAAACGCAACGCGCACTCGATGAGGAAGCGCAGACCGCGGTTAAATCAAACGCTCTCGGGGTCCCGGCAGAAGTGCTCGACGCCAGGCGGACGGCCGCACTCGATCCTGGCGCGACGATGGATATCGCCGGCAGTGTCTATTTCCCACGCGACTGCCACCTGCTGCCGGAGCGCTACGTGGCTGCGATGGAACGGCGCGTGGGAACGGCCATCGTCGAAAGTGAGGTGATGGGCTGGAGGCGGGACGGATCGCGGATCGCGGCAGCCCGCACGAGCGGCGGGGAAATCGAAGGCGATGAGTTCGTGATCGCCACCGGCGCATGGTCGCCGGCCACGGTGCGGGATCTGGGGCTGCGCCTGCCGATGCAAGCCGGCAAGGGTTACAGCCTCACGCTGCCGCACCCCGTCGAACTGCCGCAAATCTGCTCCATTCTCACCGAAGCCCGTGTCGCCGTGACACCGATGGATGGCGCCCTGCGCGTGGGCGGGACGATGGAAATCGCAGGTCTGAACAACCGCATCTCCCCGCGTCGCGTCGCCGGGATCATCAAGGCGCTCCCACGCTACTATCCTCGCTTTCGCCCGGAACACTTTGAAGGCATCCGGCCGTGGTTCGGCTTGCGCCCGTGCTCACCCGACGGGCTGCCTTACATCGGGCGCACCGCAGCAGCCTCGAATCTTTTCATCGCGACCGGGCACGGTATGATGGGTCTCAGCCTGGCCCCGATCACCGGCGAACTCGTCGCACAGATCGCCGATGGCGAGCCCCCGCGCCTCGACCTCACGCTGCTCTCGCCGGATCGCTACGCGTGAGGCAGAGTGCGGCGATGCTTTCCTTCGCTTCCCTCGAACTCGGCGACGCGCGCCTGGCTCTTCCACTCGAGCGAATGTTCGACGACCTGCCGGGCGTGGTCTTTTTCATCAAGGATCGGGCCGGCCGTTACCTCACCGTCAATCGCACGCTGGCGGAGCGGTGTGGCTGCGTGGAGAAGGCGGATCTGCTCGGCAAGCGCCCCTCGGAAGTTTTCCCCTCCCCGCTCGCGGCGCGTTACGAGCGGCAGGACCAGCGCGTGTTGTTAACCGGCAAACCGGTCCTCGATCAGCTTGAACTGCACTTTTACCCCAACCGCCAGCGCGGCTGGTGCCTCACCAACAAATACCCCGTGCGCCATGAAAAGACCCGCACCGTCACCGCCGTGGCCGGTCTTTCCCGCGACGTGGAAAGCTCCGCCCGGGGCGCCGCCGTGCGTGGTTTCCCCGAACTGGCCCAAGCCCTCGACGCCCTGCAATCGCGCATCGCCGATCCACCCGGCGTCGAAGAACTGGCGGCACTCTGCCGACTCTCCACCGCGCAATTTTCCCGTCTCGTGCGCCAGGTCTTTCAGCTCACCCCGCTCCAACTCGTCCTGAAAGTCCGCCTCGACGAAGCCCTGCACCTCCTCGCCACCACCCACCAATCGCTCACCGAGATCGCCCTCACCACCGGCTTTTGCGACCAGAGCGCCTTCACCCGCCACTTCCGCCGCATGGCCGGCGTCCCGCCGGGAGCATTCCGTGAACTGGCAGCAGCAGCTACAGCTCGCTGACCTCGCTCTTCTCGACGTAGATTTTCAGGCCTTCTTTGGAGAAGTTGTTCATGAGCGGCTCGGGATCGAGGGCTTCGGGCATCATGACGCCACGTTCCTTGATCTGGCCTTCAACGAGCAGGCGCGCGGCGAGCGCGGGCGGGATGCCGGTTTGCACGACAGTGAGCGAATAGCCGAGGCGTTCGTAAGTCGCGCGGTGATCGTCCATCGTGTAGATGAAATATTCGACGCGTTTCCCGTCCTTCGTGCCGATGACTTCGGTGCCGACGCAGGAGACACCTTCGATGTTCGAGCCGAGCGCGGCAGGCTTGGGAAGATTGGCGCAGGCAACGCGGACGGGGCTGACTTCACAGCCATCGACCTTCACTTTTTTCCATGTGTCCAGATCGAGAAGCGCGAGGCTCTTGGCGATGCCGACGACCTTGTCGCTGAGCGTGTATTTGAACACGGAATAACGCACGCCCTTCTCGACGAAAGGCCGATACAGGCCGAGCGACACGCCTTCCTCGTGCGCCACGCCGTAGGTCTTCATGAGACCGAGCGGCGGCGGGAAGCGGAACCACTCCACCTCCGTTTCCAACGGCTTGCCGGACATGACGCGGCCATCTTTCACGTAATAAGGCATCGCGCCGAGCTCCTCGAAAAGCGTCTCGGGCGAAAAGAGGACGGCGAAGCGGTAGCCGCGGACCTCGGCGTTGTCGGCATCAAGGACTCGGATGGACTCGGCGGTGTCGAGGCGGTCCATGGCCCACCGAGCGAAGACATTCACCGCGCCGGGGTCACAGCCCATGCAGAGAATGCCGGCGATGTTCTTCTCCCGAAACCGCGCGTCGAATTCCTCGATCTCGGCTTCGTAGCTATTCTTCGAGGGCTTCTTCACCCCGCGCGGCGAGAAGATATCCGCCGCCATGTCGAGGTAGTGCGAACCCGCTTCGGCACAGGCGGCGAGGACGCTGTGATTCGCCTGCCAGGTGCAGGCGTTCAGGGTCACCGCGATCTGGCGGTCGCGCATGAACTCGGCCAGTTGCGCGGTGTGCGTGGCGTTGAGTTGAGCGACTTCGAACCGGCTATTCGGCGTCCGCGCATCGAGCCGCTGGGCGTGGGTGATGTCCACATCGGCCAGGATGATGCGATCGAAACAGGAATAGCCGTGTAACTTCTGTCCGATGACAGAACCGACTCCCCCCATGCCCATGACGAGTGCGTTGGCCATGACACAGCCTCACCCAAGCCCCGCACGGTGGCAAGCGGGCTACTTCACCGGACGAGCCGCAATGATCCCGGCGTCGGTGCGGTGGCTCGCAAGGTAGGTGCTCAGGCGCTCATCCACGATGACCGCACGGACGGCACTTTTCGAGCAGGCGTGCATGAAATGCAGCACGCCATCCGCCGCACGGTAGGCCAGGCCGACGTGCGAAGTGCCAATGCCACCCGGGTCGCGGGTGGTGATGCCGATGATGTCGCCGCTGCGCAGCTTCGACTCGATCCCGGCCACCTTGCTCTTCGGAATGTGATAGAACGGCATCGCGGCCACGCGATTTTCCATCGCGCGGACCTCGGGGCGCAGCGACGGGTTGGCCTTGATATAACGGTAGCCGCGCCAGTTGATGCTCATCTCGCCGGTGGTGTGCGAAGTCTTCACGCCACCGAGCACGGGAGTGAGATCGGCGACGAGCCCGCGACGCGAATTATCGATCAGCCATTCCTCGAGGTAATGCAGACGCGAGAGATAGGAGCCGTCGCAGGAGCCGCCGCGATAACGATCGTGCTCGATGTATTTCAGCATCGTCTGCGGGGTCCATTGATCGCGCGGTTCGCTCAGCATGCGGGCGAAGGCGAGCGAGGTCTCGAAGAAGGTCCAGCAATCGAGCCCGGTGAAATTGACCGAAGGTGACTCGATCCGGTCGTCGATCTCCAAGGTATGCCCCACGTAACGAGTCCCGGTCAGCGCCTTGCCGATCGCCGCAGTGCGCTCGCCGATGGGGAGCGATTTCCAGGCATCGGCCTGCGCCACGAGGGCATCGAACTTCGCGCGGCCTTTGAAAACGGTATCGAAAGGAAGCGACCCCGCGAGCGCGGTCGAGGCGAGGAAGGCAAAGAAAACGAGGAACTTCACGAGCCGGATCATAGTGTAAGGCATCCATCGACACCATTCGTCCTTTTTCGTTCAGACTTCACGCGGGACGACCCGCTAAAAAACGGTTTCACCCCACAATTTCTTGGCGGTCGCGCGAGCTCGCTTTAAGACAACGGCCATGGACAAGTCCGAACTCCGCCTCGATCCGCTGACCGAAGCGTGGACCATCTTTTCCGACGCGCGCGACCTGCGCCCTACCTACGGTTCCGTCCGGGGTGAAAACGGCGCGCCCGATCCCTTTATCGCTGGCCGGGAACGCTTCGCCCCACAATCCCTCCACACGGCCAACGGCGGTGACACCTGGCAGGTCCGCGTCGTGCCGAATCGCACTCCGGTCCTCCGCGTCGAGGGCGATGCCACTCCCCGTCCGGACGGATTTTACGACCGGATGGACGGCGTCGGTGCGCATGAAGTGGTGGTCGAAGATCCCAGCGGACGCCCCTTCGAGATGCTGCCCCTCGCCGACGCGGAAAAGGTCATTGATGCATGGAAGTGGCGCATGTTGGACCTCATGCGCGACCCGCGGATGCGCACGTTCTTCGTGGTCAAGAACACCGGCCGCGCCGCCGGCGGGCTCATCAATCACAGCCTTTCGCAAATCGTCGCCATGGCGATCATCCCACCGGTATTGCGGCAGAAATTACGCGTGGCGCGCACGTTCTACGGCACAAAAAAGCGCTCGATCTTCGAAGACCTGCTCGCCGAGGAAGTGCGCACGGCTACCCGGCTGGTGTATGAAAACAATGGGTTCGCCGCCTTCTGCCCCTACGCCTCGCGCTCGCCTTTCGAGATGGCCATTTATCCGAAGCGCCAATGCGCCGACTTTCACGGGCTCAGCGACCAGGAACGCACGCAGCTCGCCGATGTGCTGCGCACGGTGTTGCGGAAATTGAACCGCGCGCTCGATTATGCACCCTACAATCTCATGCTTTTCACCGCACCCACCCGCAGTCCGCGCCACGATGAGTGGAACACCATCGAACAGGACTTCCGCTGGCACCTCGAAATCGTCCCCCGCCTGCAACCGATCGGCGGGCTGGAACTGGCGAGCGGTTGCGCGGTGAATGGCGTGTGGCCCGAAGTCGCCGCCGATTACCTGCGCCAGACGGAGGCCGGAGAATGACCGGACGCCAGGTTTTCTATGAGGGCCGCGTGCAAGGCGTCGGCTTCCGTTTCACCGTGAAGCAACTCGCCCGCGGTTACGATGTCGTCGGCTGGGTGCGCAACCTCGACGACGGACGCGTGGAGATGCAGTGCAGTGGCGACCTGGAGGAAGTCGAAGCCTTCCTGGAAGGCATCGTCGAAAGCCAGCTCAAGGCGCACATTCGTGGAGTGACGACGGTCCCCATTCCCGCGCTCGCGAGAGTGCGCGGATTCGAGATCGCGACATGACAAACATTCTGGAAAAGCTACCTTCCTCCCCATGAGCACCGTCGCCGAAATCCGCAACGCGATCGAAAAGCTGAGCCTTGAGGAGCGAGCCGAATTGCTTTCAGGCTTGGTGGGATTTGAAGATGACGAGTGGGACCGTCAGATGAAAGCGGACGCTGCCGCCGGCAAGTTTCAGGCCCTGAACCAGCAGGCGGAGGCGGAATTTCGGGCAGGGACCACCCGCCCGATCGCCGACTCTCTGTGAGTCATCTCACTGCCGAAGCAGCCGGGGAGTTTGCCTGGTGACGATCGAGAGCCGGACTACTACGGACTTCTGGCAGGCCTACCATCTGTTGTCCGCGGAGGTGAAAGAACTGGCGCGTAAAAACTATCGGCTCTGGTGCGCTAATCCGTTTCACCCTTCACTGCACTTTAAAAAGATCGGCGGTTCAAACTGGTCGGTGCGTGTCGGAGGTCATTATCGCGCCATGGGACGCTTTGTGGACTCCGCGATTTTTCTTTGGGAATGGATTGGCACCCACGAACAATACAATCACCGTTATTAAGCTGAGCGAATGCCCGACCCCGCCATCTCCATCCAGCACGTTACCAAGATCTTCCCGATCCCGTTCAAGCGGGAGAAGGTCGTGGCGGTCGATGACCTCTCGCTCACGGTCGAGCCGGGCCAGGTGTATGGACTCCTTGGACCGAACGGCTCGGGCAAATCGACCACGATGAAGATCGTGCTCGGCCTCGTGACGCCGACTTCCGGGAAGACGGAAATCTTCAGCCGCGATTCTACCCACGTTGCCGCGCGCGATCAGGTGGGGTTCCTGCCGGAGAATCCCTATTTCTACAAATTCCTCACCGGGTTCGAGACACTACAGTTCTTCGGCAAGCTGTGCGGTCTCCGAGGCAAAGCACTCGACGATCGGGCGAAGGAACTCCTCGCGCTCGTGCGGCTGGAAAACGCCTCGGACCGGCGCATCGGCGGTTATTCGAAAGGCATGCTCCAGCGCATCGGCCTCGCGCAGGCGCTCATCCAGGAGCCGCGCCTGCTGGTGCTCGACGAGCCGACCGCAGGCGTCGATCCGGCAGGTTCGCGCGAGATTCGCGATCTCATCCTGCGATTCAAGGAACGCGGCATCACCGTGCTGCTCTGCTCCCATCTGCTGGAGCAGGTGCAGGAAATCTGCGACCGCGTCGGCATCCTGCACCGGGGAAAACTCATCCGCGAAGGCCGGCTCACCGATTTGATCTCCATCGAAAACCAGACCGAGCTGATCCTCGAAAACGCCTCACCCGAACTGCTCGCCGAAATCGCCGCCAAGGTAGCGGCGGAAGGCGCCCGCGTCGTCGATCAGCACAAACCGCAGCAGAATCTCGAACGTTATTTCCTCGACGTGACGGGAGGAAAATCATGAGCCGCATCTTCGCCATCGGGTCCAATACCCTGCTCGAACTCGTCCGGCAGAAAGTCTTCTATTTCATGCTCGTCTTTGCGGCCATCGCCATCGGCGTGGCGTTCATGGCTTCGAGCATGCCGTTCGCCGAGCAGTTTCAGGTGCTGAAGGACGCGTCGCTCGGCGCCATGTCCATCTTCAGCTTTCTGCTCGTGACGCTGGCCACCGCCATGATCCTGCCGAAGGACATGGAAGAGCGCACGCTCTACACCATCCTCGCCAAGCCGGTCTCACGGCTGCAATACCTGCTCGGCAAGCTGCTCGGCGTCTATCTCCTCCTGCTCGTCGCCATCCTTATGATGGGCGTCTTTTTCCTCATCGCCCTGCTGGCCCGTGAACAGTTCGCCATGGGGGAAATCTTCCGCGACTACGCTCCGGGCCCGGATCGCGATGCAGCCGTCGCGGCGATGAAAGCCGCCGCTTTCAACTGGAACCTCGTCCCGGCGATCTGCGTCATTTTCCTCAAATCCGCGGTCTGCGGCGCGCTCACTCTCATGCTGAGCACCTTCGCCACGTCGTGGATTTTCACGATCATGGTGTCGGTCGTCATTTACATCATCGGCCACATCCAGCCGATTGCGCGCGATGCGTGGCTTTCGCAACATGGAGTCGATCCCTCGCCCGTCCTGCGCTGCTTCTTCGGCGCGGTGGCGCTGATCTTCCCGGACATGCAGCTCTTCAATATCGTGGACGAGATCATCGCGGGGAACGCCGTGCCGATGTGGATGTTCGGCCAGACCTTCGGCCTCGGGATCGGTTACGTGCTCTTTTACACGCTGGTCGGCTACATTCTGTTTTCCATCCGCGAGCTGTGAAAACCCGGCTCCTCGCCATCGCCCTGCTCCTCGGCTTCGGAGTGCTCCGCTGGCCGATCGAGACACGGATCGAAGCCGGGCAGAAAGCGCTGCATTACCACGGGGCCAAGGTGGATCTGCGCGTGCGGCAGCAGCTTCCGCAGCTTGGGTTCGTCGCCGCATTGAGCGGCTTTCGCGGCGTGGTCGCCATCGCCTTGAATCTCAAAGCCCACGCCGCCTGGCAGCGGGTGGAGTGGGGCAACGTGAAGCTCACCTACGAGACCATCTGCGCCCTCGAGCCGCGCAACTTGCAATCGTGGGACATGGCCGCGTGGCAGATGGCCTACAACGCCAGCGTCGCCGCTCTCAACGACAAGGAGCAGCCTCGGCTCGCCCTTCGGCTCAAAGCCCAGCGCGAATACTTCAAGCTCGGCGAGGATTTCCTCCTGCGCGGGATCGAAAACAACCCCGACCGCGCCCTGCTTTTCGAGCGGCTCGCCACCATTTATCGGGACAAACTCAACGACCACGAGAAAGCCAGCACCTACTACGACGAAGCCGCCAAACGCCCCGACGCGATGATGTATGTCCATCGCTTTGCCGTCTATGAGCTGGCCAGGGTGCCCGGGCGGGAGCAGGAGGCCTACCAGCGGCTCAAGGAGCTGTATCTCAAAAGCGAAGACGAAAGATTACCTACGCTCTTGCGTTTGCTGGGGGAAATGGAGGAAAAGTTGCTTGTTCCGCGGGAGCAGCGTCTCATTACTCCGCCGCCCCCCAAACCATAACCCACCATGCGATTTGCCATATTTGGAGACATTCATGCCAATCTGGAAGCCCTCCAGGCTGTGCTGGCCGATGCCGAGGCTCACGGCGTCACTCACTACGTCTGCCTCGGTGACATTGTGGGTTACAACGCCAACCCCCATGAATGCGTCGAAATCGTCCGCTCGCTGGAGTGCCCCGTCGTAAAGGGCAATCACGACGAGCAGGCCTCCATGACCGAGGACCTCACCGGCTTCAACCCCCTCGCCGAGGAAGCGATCAACTGGACCCGCCGCCAGCTTTCGGATGACGACAAGCAGTGGCTGCGCGACCTCAAGATGGTCCGGCAAGTGCGCGACTTCACCATCGTCCATGCCACGCTCGATACCCCGCATAAGTGGGGCTACGTTTTCAATCAGCTCGATGCCGCCGCGAGCTTCAACTACCAGCACACCACCGTGTGCTTCTACGGCCACACCCACGCCCCGCGCGCCTACATCCGCGAAGGCAGCGTGAAGAGCCAGGTGCTCGACAAACTCACCATCGAATCGAGCAAAAAGTATTTCATCAACGTCGGCAGCGTCGGGCAACCGCGCGATGGAGACTGGCACGCCGCCTATTGCCTCTTCTACCCCGACAAGCAGCTCGTCGAACTGCGCCGGATCGAATACGACATCTGGACTGCGCAGGATAAGATCGTCGCCGCCGGCCTTCCGCAGCGCCTTGCCGACCGGCTGGCGCTGGGGAAGTAGCCCGCGCTCCTGGCTGGCGACCCAAGCCCGAGCCCTTGCCCGGCACGCCTCGCGACATCCTGATCGTCAAGCCGAGCTCGCTCGGCGATGTGGTGCACACCCTGCCCTGTGCGGCGCTGCTGCGACAGGCGTTTCCCGGCGCGACGATTCGCTGGCTCGTGAATACGGAATGGGCACCCCTGCTCGCGGGCAATCCGCACGTCGATGACGTCATTGAATTTCCGCGCCGCACCTTCCGCGGCCTCACTGGAGCGTTTCGCATCGCGCCGTGGGCTCGCCTGCTCCGCGAGCGCATCCAGCCCGAGCTCATTCTCGATTACCAAGGCCTCCTCCGGAGTGGTTTCATTTCCAAGCTCTGCCGCACCGAGCAGACGCGTGTGCTCGGCCTCAGCGATGCTCGCGAAGGGTCGCGCCTTTTTTACGACACCGCCGTCGATGTCGGCGGCTGCACCCATGCGGTCGATCGTTACCTCGCGCTGACTCGTGCCGCCGTCGGTGCGCCGGCGGCGGACGCTCCGCTGGAGTGGCCGCTGCCACAGGGTGAGGCACCACCCGAAGCTGCGACCCTCGGCCCTTTCCTGCTCCTGCACCCCTTCTCTCGCGGCGAAGGAAAATCGCTCACTCCGGAGCAGGTCGCCGATTTCTGCCGCAGCCTCCCGGCTCATCGAATCATCATTGGCGGGCGTTCCGACGTCGCCCTACCCGCCATCGACAACGCCATCAGTTTGCTGAACCGCACCAGCCTCGCCGAACTGCTCTGGCTCCTGCGTGCCGCAAGGTTCGTCGTGAGCGTCGATAGCGGCCCCATGCACATGGCGGCGGCCATCACGCCCCGGCTCGTCTCCATCCATACCTGGAGCGATCCCGCCAAGGTCGGCCCTTATCGCCAGGACGCCTGGGTCTGGCAGGAAGGCCGTCTTTTCCAGCAGCGCGATCGCGAAAACCGCGCCGCCCATCGCGAAGTAGCCAACATCGCCGCTCTGGCGGAGTTTGTAGCTTCACAGCTTTAATCGTCCCGATGCGCGCCGCTCTCTTCTTCTCACTTCTTCTCTCCGTCCCCTTCACCGTCCGCGCCGACTGGACCATCACGCAAAAGGTCGAAGGCGCGATGAACTCCGGCCAGATGGTCCTCCGCATGAAGGACGACAAGGCGCGCCTCGACGTGAGCACGCAGGTCAGCGTCATCACCGATCTCGGCACCGGCGACAGCACCACGCTCAATCACACCGCGCGCGTCTTCCTGAAGGTCCCCGGCACCGAAGCCGCCAAGATCCGCGACGCCGCTCTGGGCTTCAAGGAAGGCGCCGCCATTCCTACCCCGGCACTCACCCCGACCGGGAAGAAAGAAAAGATCGGCGACTACGAGTGCGAGATCTTCACCTGGTCGCTCGGGGAGATGAAAGTGACCGACTGGATCGCGACGACCTACCCGAACTTCAAACCCGTGCTCGCCGCACTCGCGCGTTTCCAAAACGCCGGCCTCGCCCGCGCCGCCCAGCCCCTCATGCCCCCGCTGGAGTCCTTCCCCGGCATGGTGCTGAAGCGCGAGATGGTCCATAAAGGCATCACCACCACCACGACCCTTCTCTCCGGCAAGGAGGCCCCGCTCGACCCGAAGCTCTTCGTCGTGCCGGCCGACTACAAAGCTCAGCCTGCCCTGAGCCTGCCTGCGCCGGCTCCCGCGAAGTAGCTGCCAGGAGTTTTTCACATTGCCGCCCGGTGCGGTATCGCGACATTCGCCCCGAATGAAAACGCTCCTCACCCTCCTCACCGCGACTGTCGCTCTTTCCGTCACCGCCTCGGCGGACTGGGTCATCGACGCGAAGATCGACAGCCCGCAACTCAAGGCGACCAGCGTGATGAAAGTGAAGGGCGACAAGATCCGCACCGATATCAGCGGCGGCCCGATGGGAGCGATGAGCTCGATCATGGACACCGCCAGCGGCGACTCCATCAATCTCCTGCACGCCCAGAAGATGGCCATGAAGACCAGCGCGGCCCAGATGAAGCAGGCCATGGAAATGGCCAAACAGGCCGCCGGCGTGAAAGGTGACGCGGCTGCCGCCGCCAAGCCCCAGGCCACCGGCCAGAAAGAAAAAGTCGGCGATTACGAGTGCGAGATCTGGACGTGGACCGATGGCTCCGTCTCCGGCAAATACTGGATCGCCAAGGGCCATCCGCAGGCGGAAGCCCTGAAGAGCCTCGACAAAAAGATGCGCAATGGCGCGCTCGGCGGCATGCAGAGCGGTCCTGATATGAGCCTCTTCCCCGGGCCGGCCCTCAAGACCGAGTCCGGCGCCGGTGGCGTCACCACCACCATGACTATTCTCTCCGTGAAGGAGCAGGCCGTGGATGCGAAGGAATTTGAAGTGCCCGCCGACTACCAGAACATGTCGATGCCCACGCTGCCCGGCGCGAAGTGACCGCGCCCAGCGCGCGTCCGCTCATCCTGGCCTCTGCGTCGCCGCGCCGGCGCGACCTGCTGCGCGAAGCGGGCTTCACGTTCGAGATTCTGCCCGCGCACACCGACGAAGTCGTCGTCTCCACGCCGCACGACACCGTGCTCGGCAATGCGCGCACGAAAGCTCACGCCATCGCACGCCAGCGCCCCGAGGCGCTCGTGCTCGGCGTGGATACGGAGGTCTGGTTTGGCGACCGCGTCTTCGGCAAACCGGCCGACATGGACGACGCCCTGCGCATGCTGCGCGAGCTGAATGGCCGCACTCATGAAGTCTATTCCGGTGTCTGCTTGGCGTGGGATGGCGGCGACCGTGAGCGCACGTTCGTCGAAATCACCCGCGTGCATTTTCACCAGCGCACCGACGACGAACTGCGCGCCTACCTCGCCCGCGTCGGCCCGCTCGACAAGGCCGGGGCTTACGCCGCGCAGGACGATGAGGGAACCATGATTGCACGAGTGGAAGGCAGCTACGCCAACGTCGTCGGCCTTCCCATGGAAGCGCTCACCCGCGAGCTCGCCGCGCTTCCGCATTGATGCTGGTGACGCGAAAACCGAGCCCACCGATTTGCGCGCCCGCAGCCGCGGGAGTAAAATGCGCCGTTGGGTGTTTGTGTGTTGGGTTGCAAACGAACCGTGCGGGTTCCGCCCCGCACGGTTCCAACTTCTCGGGCCTCGAGCAATGGGTTGTCACCCCACCCGCGGACGCTAATTCCTGCCCAAGATTTCGATGAATTTTGGAGCCATCATCCTTTTCGCAGGGACCATGCTCATCTCGCTTTGGGCGAGCTGGCGCGTGAAGCATGTATATGCGAAATGGAGCCGGGTCGGCGCGGCTTCCGGCGCCACGGGAGCCGAGGTCGCTTCGGCCATCCTCGAGCGGGCGGGAATCCGCGACGTCGAGATTCTCGCCCACGATGAAATGCTCGGGGATCACTACGACCCCTTGCACAAACGGCTGGTGCTAAGTCAGCAGAATTACCACGGCCAGAGCATCGCGGCTCTCGGCGTGGCCGCTCATGAATGCGGCCACGCCATCCAACATGCGAACGGCTACGGGCCGCTGCACCTGCGCATGGCCGCGGTCGGTGCCACCCAGATCGCGAGCCAGATTGTGCTGTGGCTTCCAGTGCTCGGCTTCCTCAGCGGCCTGCTCTATCAGGCGATGTGGGCCACGGCGATCGCCTGGGGTATCATCATGGTTTTTAACCTCATCACCCTGCCGGTGGAGTTCGACGCCTCGGCCCGCGCCAAAATATTACTCGCCGACATGGGCTTTATCGGGCGGCCGGAAGAAATCGCCGGGGTGCGCCAGACGCTCGATGCCGCAGGCTGGACCTACGTGGCGGCGTTCATCACTTCGTTTGCCTACTTCCTCTGGCACCTCCTGCCCCTGCTGACCGGTGGCCGGCGCGAGGATTAAACTTTCTTCGCCCAAGGAATCGCGGTTTTCTCGGCATTTCGATCGCTCATGTCCACGCAAGGCTCTTCCGGCAACGTCATCGCGGCTCTCGCCAGTTTTTTCATCCCCGGCCTCGGGCAACTCGTCCAGGGCCGCATCCTCGCTGCGCTCGCCCAGTTCATCCTCACCGGCATCCTGTGGCTGATCACCTTCGGCTACGGCGGCTGGATCGGGCACCTCATCTCGTGCATCGAAGCCGCCCGGTGGAGAGGGCCGAAGAGTTGAGCCGGCTCGGCTGGTAGCCCGGCTCGCCGCTCCCGATCAAATTTGCCACGAATCGGCGGAATGGACGGTTCGCCCATTCGGCGAATAAAGCCGATGAGAGCGGAGTATGAAAATGCCTGATCAATCGCTGGGCGATTTTCGCCACACCTTCGTCCGAGCGTGTTTGTCAATCAACCGGACAGGCATGCAACGATCAACCATCCACCATCAACCCTACGAACAGACACAATAAACACACTATTCGTCAGCGGTGGCATTTGCGCCTCTGCGTTAAATCCGACCCACCCTCTACAGAGGAAATCCGGCTCAACCTGAGTTGTCCCCACCTGATCCGAAACCGTGGCAGAGGAACCGAACCGGCCCTTCAGATCACTTCGCCCGCAATTTCCGCCACCGAACCCAACCATCGCAAGCCGCGACGAGCGTAGCACTAAGCCAGACGGCAGGACCAGTCCACATGTCGGCTGACAGAGACACATAGAACAGTTCCACGTTTTCATCCCTGGCCGACGAAAGGTCGAAGCCGAGAAACCGCAGCAACAAACAGAACCAACCGGCCGCGAAGACGAGGACGACCAGGAAGCGAAAAATCGTAGCGGGAAGATCGACCTTCGTCGGGGGCATCCCGGCTTATTCCTCGGTCGTGACGGTTTCGCTTTTGGTGCCTTCGAGGGCTTGCTCGAAGGCGCGCCAGGCGAGCATGGCGCATTTCACCCGCTGGGGAAATTTGCGCACTCCGGCCATGAGGCGCAGGTCGCCGAGCGATTTCGGCGGATCGGCTACTTCGGTGGTCACGAGATCATGAAAGGCGCGCAGCATCGCTTCCGCTTCGGCCCGAGGTTTACCCTTGAGCTTCATCGTCATGAGGGACGCACTCGCCTGGCTGATGGCGCACCCCTGCCCGGTGAACTTCACTTCCTCGACCGCCCCCTCGGGCGAAAAACGCACACTCAGGTCGATCTCATCGCCGCACGACGGGTTATCCCCGTGCACGCGGACACCACCGGGAATCTCGCCCTTGTTCCGCGGATGGCGGGAGTGGTCGAGGATGACTTGCTGGTAGAGTTCTTCGAGTTCGGAATTCATCGAGAAGACGAGATTAGTTAAGCAGGAAAACAGGAAATCAGGAAATCAGGACTGAGCCCCAGGGCCTTCCTGTTTTTCTGTTTTCCTGCTTCAATTGCTTTCATCGGGTAAAGAAACGATGCGCGGCATCCATCACTTCCATCATGCGATCGATCTCGGCGTCGGTGTTGTAAAAGTAGAAGCTGGCGCGATTGGTGCCGGGCAGGCCGAGCTTGCGCATGAGCGGCTGGTTGCAGTGGTGGCCGCCGCGCAGAGCGATGCCGTATTCGTTCGCGTAGGTGGTGAGATCGTGCGGGTGGGCCCACTCGGCAGAGAAGCCGACGAGGCCGCCTCGCAGCTCGCGCGGCCCATAAACGCGAATGCCAGGGATGCTTTCGAGCTTCGCCAGAGCGGTGAGGGCGAGCTGTTGATCGTGAGCGAGGATCCGGTCGCGACCGATGGCTTCGAGGTAATCGACCGCTGCACCGAGGCCGACCGCACCGGCAACATTTGGGGTGCCGGCTTCGAAGCGATGCGGCGCCGGCTTATACGTGGCGCGCTCGTAGGTGACGCTCACGATCATCTCCCCGCCGCCATGCCAGGGCGGCGTCGCCTCGAGCACTTCAGCGCGGCCATAAAGCGCGCCGCTGCCGGTCGGGGCGCACATTTTGTGGCCGGAGAAGGCGTAAAAATCGCACCCGATCGCCCGCACATCGACCGGCGCGTGGCCAGCGCTCTGCGCGCCATCGACCAGCGACACCACCCCGACCGCCCGCGCACGGCGGCACAACTCCGCGACGGGGTTGATCGTGCCGAGCGAGTTCGAGATGTGGGTGAAGGAGAAGATTTTGACCTGCGGGGTGAGCAGTTCATCCAACCGGTCGAGCGCCAGCGTGCCGTCGTCCTGCACGGGCACGAAGCGCAGGGTCGCACCGGTGCGCTCGGCGAGGAGCTGCCACGGCACGAGGTTGGAGTGATGCTCCATTTCCGTGAGCAGGATCACGTCGCCCGCCTTCACAAATTTTCCGCCCCACGCCTGCGCCACGAGGTTGATCCCCTCGGTGGTGCCCCGGGTAAAGATGATCTCCTCGGCGCTCGCGGCATTCAGGAACCGGGCAATCTTCGCCCGCGCCCCTTCGTAAGCGTCGGTGGCCCGATTGCTCAGCTCATGCAGGCCGCGGTGCACGTTGGCGTTGTCGTGCTCGTAATAGTGACGCAGCGCCTCGATGACCGCGCGAGGCTTTTGCGAAGTGGCGGCATTATCGAAATACACCAGCTGCTTCCCATTCACCTGCTGATCGAGAATCGGGAATTCGGCGCGGATGGCGGCCCAGTCGGGCCCGGTGGTTTTGGCGGCAGTCACAGCGCCACGGTGACACCACCCCGGGGCGGAGCGCAACGGCGGGTCGTGTCGGAAGTTTCCTGTTTCCGGCCCTCCAAGCCCCTCCTCGGTAGTGACGGCTTCCCTCGTTGCCGAGGCCGCGATGTGGTGTAAAGACCCACGGAACACTTTATCAATATGGCTCAGCCCGAAAATCGCCCCAACGGCAACCGCCCTCCCAACGGTGCGCCCGAACCCAATTTCAACTGGCGTGGCGTCGTCCTGTTCGTCATCGCCGTCGGCCTCATCGGCGGGGCCTTCCTCGTCAATAAAGGCGGCCAGATGGGCGCCTCCAACGAGGTCACCTGGCCGAAGTTTGTCGAGATGCTGAAGAACGGGGAGATCATTACCGATGACCCGAAGCAGCCGGTCGAACTGGTCGCTCAGCCCGGCTCGGCGAACGAAACTCTCCGCGCCCGCCGCAAACCCACCCCGGAAACCAACGGCGAATCACAGATCGTCCGCACCCAGGTCAACCTGATGTATCTCGGAGACAACCTCTACTGGACGCTCAACGAATACGGGATCAAGCCCGTGCAGAAAGAGGAGAGCAACGTCGTCGCCGGCGCGATCCTCAGCTTCCTGCCGATCATTCTCTTCGTGCTCGTCCTCTATTTCCTCTTCCGCCAGCAGATCCGGATGGCGGGGAAGGGCGCGCTGAACTTCGGCAAATCCAAGGCGCGCATGCTTTCGCGCGACAAGAACAAGATCACCTTCAAGGACGTGGCCGGCGTCGAGGAAGCGAAGGAAGAAGTGCAGGAAATCGTCGAATTCCTGCGTGATCCGAAGAAGTTCCAGAAGCTCGGCGGCCGCATTCCCAAAGGCGTCCTGATGGTCGGCCATCCCGGCACCGGCAAGACCCTGCTTGCGCGCGCCATCGCCGGCGAAGCGGATGTGCCGTTTTTCTCGATCAGCGGTTCGGACTTTGTGGAAATGTTCGTGGGCGTCGGCGCGAGCCGCGTGCGCGACATGTTCGAGCAGGGCAAGAAAGCCGCCCCGTGCCTCATCTTCATCGACGAAATCGACGCGGTCGGCCGTCATCGCGGCCACGGCCTCGGCGGTGGTCACGACGAACGCGAGCAGACGCTCAATGCGCTTCTCGTCGAGATGGACGGCTTCGACACGCAGGATGGCGTCATCATCATCGCCGCCACCAACCGCCCCGACGTGCTCGACCCCGCGCTGCTGCGCCCGGGCCGTTTCGATCGCCAGGTGACCGTGAACCTGCCGGACGTGAAAGGCCGCGAAGAAATCCTCCGCGTGCACGCCAAGAAAGTGAAGCTGGCCGATTCGGTCGATCTCGCCATCATCGCACGCGGCACGCCCGGCTTCTCCGGCGCGGAACTCGCCAACGTCATCAACGAGGCCGCGCTTATCGCTGCGCGGAAAAACCTCAAGGCCATCACGAATTGGGAACTCGAGGAAGCCCGCGACAAGGTCCGCTGGGGCCGCGAGCGCCGCAGCCTCGCCATGAGCGAAAAGGAAAAGACTTCCACCGCCTGGCACGAAGCCGGCCACGCCCTCGTGAGCGTGTTGCTCGAAAACACCGACCCGCTTCACAAAGTCACCATTATCCCGCGCGGCCGCGCGCTGGGCGTGACGATGTCGTTGCCCGAGGGCGACCAGCATTCCTTCCATCGCAAGGAAGCGCTCGACGTCCTCGCCATGACCGCGGCGGGCCGCATCGCCGAAGAGCTCTATACGAAGGACCTCTCCACCGGCGCTTCCGGCGACATCAAGCAGATGACCCGGCTCGCCCGCAAGATGGTCTGCGAATGGGGTATGAGCGAACGCCTCGGCATGGTCGAATACGGCGAACACGAAGATTACGTCTTCCTCGGCCGCGACATCAATAAAGCCCGCGACTACAGCGAAGCCACCGCGCAGGATATCGACCGCGAAGTGCGCCGCCTGGTGGACGAAGCCTATCAGCGCGCGAAGGACCTCATCATGGCCCACCGCGACAAGATCGAAGCCATTGCGAAGGCCCTGCTCGAATACGAGACCCTCGACGGCAGCCACGTGAAGGACATTATCGACACGGGCGAAATGAAGAACCCGCCGTCGAACACGCCCAAGCCGCCGAAGGTCGAACCGCCGCCGCTCCCGGTGGTGGACGACCGCCCGTCGCCCGACTTCCCGCCAGGCCTCACTGAGCAGCCGGCGTAATCGGCACCGCTTCCGCTTCGGCGGAGGCAGGCTCCGGCGGCAGGTCGATCCGAACGCGACCGCCGCCGTCCGGTGAAAGGAAGTATCCATCGCCGCTGGGAATCTGCGGATTGAGCAGGCCGACAAAGCTGCAGAGCTCGCCGCGGTTGTCCTTAAAGGTGCCTTGGAAACTGCCCGTGGCCCGGTTGATTTTGAGATTAAAGCGCGGGGATACTTCGACCGGCGCAACCGTCCCGTTGGCGTTGAAATGCAGCCCGAGATTGAAAGCGGGATCTGGATTTCCGAAGGCATCGATCGGCCTCGCGGCAGCCAGCACCGCATCGCAGTCGGCTGGCTGTTGCGAGAAGGAATTCGAGCCGCGCTTCGGGGCCACATAACGGAGCCCGCCCACTTTCATGGGCGAGTAAAAGAAGCTCGAAAAGCGCGGCGCCCGGGGTTGCTCGGTGTGATACCACGACACGGCACCCGTCACTGTGAACGGGTCGGATTCCGTCGCCTGCGGAAAGTGAAGGTAGCCCGCCAGCAATCCCTTTCCTCCACGCAGTCGGCGCAGAAGCGTCAGCTCATCCCCTACCGACATCCTGCCACCGCAAGTCCCGGCCGAGCCATCTGGCAGGCGAACGACCGCCCGTGCCACCCCTGCTTTCGCCACGGTAAGCCGGGCGAAGCCGGTGCCGGCCGGTGCCGAAGCCGAGGTCGGAAAAAGCAGCAGATTGTAATTACCCTCGCGTGAACCCGCTTCGACCAGCGTGGTCGGCGGGTAGGCCTGATTTTGGATGGCGCTGATTTCGTAAACGGTGGTGCCGATGACGATCGACGCGCGGATCGCCGTTTCGTCCGCATTAGCCTGAAAAACATAGCGCACCCAATTCCCCTGGGTGTTGGCGAAACTGTCCGACCAATATCCGTCCACGAGCTGACCACGGATCACGACGCTGCTCTGGTAAAAAGTCAGCCGCGCGGTGAATCGGCCGTTCGGCTGCACGGTCATCGCGACGGTGGCACCGGTCGCGCCCCCCACCTGCACGAGCCCGCCATAAGTGCGCGCTCCGTTCTTCACCACCACGGTCTTCTCGGCGCTGCTGGCGAGTTCACCATCGCTCACCGTGACTCGCAGGCGATAGACGCCTGGCACCGGCACCTGCACGATCGGGTCGAGCACATGCGGATCGTCGAAGGTCGCCGCCCCGGGTCCGCTGACTTGTTCCCACGCGACCTGGAAGGGTTGGTCATTTGGCAGTTCGTCATCGCTCACGCCCGCGTCGAGGGTGAACGTCTTCCCGCCGGTAAAGTAGGGGGCGGACATCCTGATCCGGGGAGCTCGGTTCGAACCCGCAGAACTGGTCGAGATGGCATTGAAGCGGATCACCGTGAAGAAGCCGTAGGCGCCAGTTGAATCGTCCCCGATCAGGTCGGCGTGCAGAGTTGTGAGCTTTCCCTGCTCATCGTAGGTGACTTCGTGAACGACGAAGCTGTTCAGGTAGGCCTCGCCAAATTCCGGCCCTGAGAGCCGGACGGATCCATTGCCGCGGCCCGAAGTCGACGACGTGCGATAGGCGCCCACCTGCATCGGTTCGCCTGCATAGTTGCTCCCAAAAGACGAGAAGCTCACGGCGAAGAGAGACTCTCCTGCCACGAGATCGAGTGTGACCTCGCCGGGCGCGTTCTGCGTGACCACCCACGCCGCATCCTGCGGGGTGTAAGCATGAGCAAACGAGACGGTGCCCGCTTTGAGCGGAAGCCCTCGAACGAGGGCCGAACTCTCCAACGCACTCCACTCGACGGTGACTTCATCACAGACCTGATGGGTGCCGTCGTCGGACGTCAATCGCAGGACGTAGGTGCCGTATTCGGTGAAAGTCGCCTCGGTTACCGGCGACGCGGGATCGCTGAACTCCACGTCCCCCGGACCGCTGGCCTTTGACCAGTTCACCACCGGCTCACCTACGCCGTCGTCGAGCACATTGCCGCGCAGAAAAGTGCGCTCCCGCCGGGTCAGCGCCCGATCTTCGCCCGCCTCGACCAGCGGAGGTTGATCGCCGATCGTCCCCTCCGGCATTTCATAGCGAATCTCGATGAGCAGCGGCGGAGTGGGCGGTCCAAAAACCGGGCTCGCTCGCGGACTCAGGTTCAGCAGCATCCAGAGCTGTGAAACCCGGCCACTGCCATCGCGCACGACGTGTCTGAGATTGATCGTGCCACGCAGGTCGTGCCGGACGTTCTCTCGATCGATGCTCGCCTCGGCACCGCCGACCGGAGGCTGCGCCTCGACTGCATAAACGCCGGGACCGGAGAGCGGCACGTTTGCGACGCGGAATCTTTGCGAGCCATCCGCAGCCACCGCCTCGATGTTGAGTTCCCCGCCGAGCACACTGCAGGTGATGGCATCCTCGAATCGTTTCAGCAGCCGCGAGTTCCCGCGAAAGATCGGTTCACCCGGTTGGCTGCTGAGGTGAATGAATGTTTCCGCACCCGGTTCAAGCACCTGCACATCGAGCACGCGGCGTGTGGTGAACTGGCCATCCGATACTTCGAGGGTGAGGTGAAAGTCCCCCACCTGCGGAAATGTCGCGAGCGCCTGAAGCTTGGTCGGATCTTCGAGCACGATGCCCTGGCTCTCGTAATCCGACCATCGAAACGACAGCGCCGAGCCGGCGGGCTGCTGGTCGTCCGCAGCCGCCGCGGGCAAAGCGACGGGAGTCAGCGGCAACGTTCGCAGTGGGCCGCCGGTATTGAGCCCGGGCGGTTGGTTGACTGTCAGGGTGGTCAGGTCGGCATGCAGTTTGATCTCACCGCTCAACCCGCTCGGCGCCCCCTCGGCTTGGAGCGAGAAAGTGGCGTGAAACGCGATCAGTTCGTTGTCGTTTCCATAAGTCGCCTTGATGACTTCGAAACGCCCCCGTGCCGGGCGAAGACCGCGTCCGGTGCTGCTGTGGAAAACTTCCAAGGCCGGATGAGCTATCGCTGCACCGATACGAGGGTAGAGGGTATCGTCATAAACACCCGCATGAAGAGGCCCATCCGCTGGGGCATGGAAGATCAGGCTGATGTATGGCGCGAGCGGGCCAATACCCTGATAGTAACAATCGAGCCGAAGCGCCGCGCCCTCGGAAGTTTTGGGCTGGAGCACGACGAGTCCGGACTGTGGAGTGAACGAACCTTTGTAGCCGTGGAGCAGCGGATCGTCCGATGCGCTCTCGATCGCAAATGAAGTAACATCGCCCCATGCCACGCCGCCGATCCATAGGAACAACAACAAACTAAATTTGATGGGAGGGAGGCACATCGCGGCGAGGCCGCGAGCAAAAGGGAACGTCAAACCACCTGCAAGAGCCTTTTAAGGCCCCCCCTAAGACGCACAAGCGAGGGGCGACCGGATGTTTTCTGGCGCACAGAAGAAGCCGGACGCCAGCCTCAAGATGACAGAATATTCATCTTCGCGTCACCCTCCGTTCATCCACGGGCGCTAATTCTCTCTCTTCGTGCGCGCCTCCTTTTTCCGCCCATTATGAAAGTCCTGATCGTCGAGGATGAACGCAAAATGGCGGCGTTCCTCGAGCGCGCCTTTCGCGAGAGTTCATTTGAAGCCGAGATCTGCCGCCATGGCGACGTCGCCCTCGACCGGATTTTACAGACTGCCTTCGACGCCATCGTGCTCGATATCATGCTGCCCGGGCCCGATGGCATCGCGATTGTCCGGCGCCTGCGGGAGCGGGGCAACCAGACCCCGGTGCTGATTCTCTCCGCCCGGGGTGAAGTAGAAGAACGGGTCGCCGGCTTGGATGCAGGGGCGGACGACTACATGGTCAAACCCTTTGCCATCAAGGAAGTCGTTGCCCGCGTTCGTGCGCTCACGCGCCGGACTCCGGAGGTGCGGGCTCAGGTAATGAAACTGGCCGACCTTACTCTCGATCTCATCGCCCACGAAGCACGACGCGCTGGCCAGCGCATCGATCTTACTACGCGCGAATATCGCATGCTCGAAGTCCTGCTCCGTCACACCGGTCGAATTTGTGGACGAAGCCTCCTGCTGGAGCAGGTGTGGGACTTCAATTTCGATCCCGGGTCCAACATTGTGGATGTCTATATCCGGCGGCTGCGCGAAAAGATCGATGCACCTCACTCGGTGAAGCTCCTCCATACGGTCCGGGGATCGGGTTACGTCCTGCGGGAGGGCGCGGCGTGAGTCTGGTCACGCGGCTGACGTGGTGGTTTTCCGGGCTGCTCATCCTGGCGCTCCTGCTCGACCTTGCCCTGAGCTACTTTGAATTCTTCGTCGAGAATCACCCGCAACGCGAACCCCTCTGGGTGCAGTTTGCCGAGGTGGCGCTCATGTCGCTCGTGCCGCTGGTGCTGCTGGGCATCAGCGCCTGGTGGCTGAGCCTGCGCGCGGTTCAGCCGTTGCGAAAGCTCACCGAGGCCGCCAGCCGCATTCACGACCGAAACCTGCGCGAGCAGATCCCTTCGCGTGGCACCGGCGACGAAATCGATCATCTGACGACCGTCTTCAACGACATGACCGCGCGCCTTGCCGCGAGCTTCGATCACATCCGCGAGTTCACGTTGCGTGCGAGTCACGAGCTAAAAACGCCGCTGGCGATCCTGCGCGCCGATTTCGGCGAACTCGTGGATGAGCCCGCACGCGACGAAGCCGACCGCGCGCGGTTTTCCAGCCACCTCGACGAAATCGAGCGCCTTACGCGCATCGTGGACAATCTCACCCTGCTCACCAAAGCGGATGCGCAAATGCTCAAGCTGGAGCAACTCGAAGTGCGACTCGATGAACTCGTGCGCGAAGCCGCTGAGGATACCCGGGCGCTCGGTGACTCGCGGCGCTTGCGCGTGTGGTGCGAAACCGTCCCCGTCACCGTTTGGGGGGATCGTCACCGGCTGCGCCAACTCCTGCTCATCCTGTGCGACAACGCGGTAAAATATAATCACGACGACGGAGAAATTTCGCTCTGGCTCGGAGCCGACCGGTCTTTGCGCATCCGCAACACAGGTCCCGGCATTCCTACAGCGGAGCAGGCTCATGTATTTCAGCGCTTCTATCGCGGCTCGACCGTTTCAGCCTCGGACATCGAAGGAAGCGGCCTCGGGCTCTCCATCGCGCAATGGATCGCGCAGGCTCACGGCGGCGTGCTGACTTTCACCTCCGATCATCGGCACACCGAGTTTGTCTGCCGTCTTCCCGCATGAAACAGCTCGTGACTTCATTGATCGCGCTGGGTGTGATGTCGGGCTGCGCAAAATATACCGCTCGTCCGCTCGACGCCGGACGATCCGCCGCGGCGTTTGGCCAGCGTTCATTGAACGACGCGGGGCTACAGCAATTTCTCTCCAGCCAGGGTGCGGCGCGTGGTGCGTGGAATGTGGATCGGCTGGCGCTGGCCGCGGCGTATTTCCACGGTGATGTCGCCGTGGCGCGCGCGGAAGCCGACGAGGCGGCGGCGGGAATCAAAACCGCCGGGCAAATGCCCAACCCGGTCCTCTCGTTTTCTCCTGCTTACAACTCCACCACCAAGGGTATCTCGCCTTGGATCATCACCCCGTCTCTCGATGTAACGATCGAGACCGTCGGTAAACGCGGCAAGCGTCTCGCGCAGGCGCGGGCCGCGGGCGAGGCGGCGCGCCTCCGGGTGGCCGGGGCGGCATGGGACGCTCGCACCAAAGTTCGCACCGCGATGCTCGATCTTCATACCGCGCGAGAGAACATTGCGCTTCTCCAAGCCGAGGGCGCTTTGCACGATGAAGTCCTGAAACGGCTGGATGCGCAGGTGAAAGCGGGCGAGTCCCCGGCTTTCGAACTCACCCAGGCGCGGCTCGATTCCAATCGATCGCGCCTCGCGTTGCACGACGCCGAGAAGCAGGCCGCCGTCGCGCACGCGCAACTGGCGGCGGCGGCCGGCATTTCCTCCACCGCGTTGGAGGCGGTGACGCTCGATTTCTCCACGTTCGAAGCACTTCCCTCCGCTCCCGGGAACAACATCCGCCGCCAGGCGCTTCTCCATCGCGCCGATCTCCTTGCCTCACTTGCCGACTATGCCGCCGCCGACGCGGAGTTGCGGCTCGAAATCGCGAAGCAGTATCCCGATGTGCATCTCAATCCCGGCTACGAACTCGATCAGACCGACAACAAATGGTCGCTCGGGTTGAGCGTCGAACTTCCGATTCTGAATCAAAACCGAGGCCCGATCGCCCAGGCCGAGGCCCGGCGAAAAACGGTGGCGGCGAAATTCGAAGCGAAGCAGGCGGCCGTTTTCGGCGAGATCGAAACTGCGGTCGCGGCTTACCGCGGGGCACGCGCGAAAGCGGCTACCGCCGGGCAACTCGCGGATGACTCCAGGCGTGCGAGCGATGCGACCAAGGGGATGGTCGAAGCCGGCGAACTCGCCACCATCGAGTTGGTCCGCCGCCGCATCGAAGCCAGCGCCGCGGCTCTCTCCCAGGCTGAAGCCCGCGCGCAGGCCCAACAGGCGGCTGGCGCGCTCGAGGCCGCGCTCCATGTCCCACTCCGTCGATGAAGGCTCTTCTTCGCATCATCTTTCTCCTCATGGTGCTGGCCGCACCGGCGTTTCTCGTCTGGCACGGCTTTTCCGAGCGCCAGCCTCACGAGGAAGAAAAGCCCGTTGAGGAGCATGAAGCCGAGCCGGGCGTCGTGAAACTCACGGCGAAGTTCCGCGAGCGTGCCGGGCTGGAACTCGCCGAACTCGCGCCTGCGACGCTCAAACCGGAAGTGGTCGCTTTTTCTCGAGTGCTCGATCCCGCACCGCTTGCCGCGCTCGACGACGAGATATCCGCCGCGGAAGCGGCGACGGCAGCTTCGCGCGCCGCGAGCAGCCGGGCACAGACGTTGTTTCAAAGCGGCGAAAACGTCGCCCGCAAGCAGGTCGAACTCGCCGACTCGCAGCTCCGGTCGGAGGAAATCAAACTCACGGCGGTGCGACGCCGCCTCGCGATGGAGTGGGGCGAAGCGGTGGCCGGGCTGGAGGCAACTGAGAGGCACGAGTTGATTGCGCGACTCATCGATGGCCGCGCCGCGCTCGTCCGAGCCGACCTCGCGGCCGGCGTTCACTTGGCCGAGCGCCCGAAAACTGCCCGCGTGGCTTTGCTGGGTCTTGAGTCGTCGCCGCCGGTGGCGCGGGAAATTACCCCATTGACCAGGATCGATCCAAAAACGCTGGCCCAGAGCTTCCTTCTGCTTGTGGACGCGGGTGCTTCACCGCTGCGAGGTGGCATGGCGGCCACGACCTGGCTCGAGAGCACGGGCGAAGCAAAAGCCGGTGTAGTCCTGCCACGCGAAGCCGTCGTGCGTTTCGACGGTCGCACCTGGTTTTACGCGCCTGCGGAGGCGGACGAATTCAGACGCGTTCCCATCACTCTCGACGCCCCGCTGGCGGACGGATATTTTGTCACCGCCGCAAAGCCCGGCGAAAAGGTGGTGGTGCGCGGTGCTCAGTTGCTGCTTTCCCAGGAGGCGAAAGCGATCGGCGCCGCCGATGAGGAGTAGGTTGCGATGCTAAACCGTTTCGTGGCCCTTTCGCTGCGGCATCGCGGACTGGTGCTGATCCTCGCCGCGCTGGCACTGGCCTACGGCACGTTCGTCGCACTCCAGGCGCCGCTCGATGTCTTCCCGGAATTCGTCCCGCCGCAGGTGACGATTCAAGTCGAAGCGCCCGGCCTTGCGCCCGAACAGGTCGAAGCGCTCGTCACGCGTCCGGTCGAGTCGGCGATCAATGGCGCAGCCGAGATCGATAGTGTTCGATCGGAATCGATTCAGGGCCTCGCCGTGGTCACGGTGGTTTTCAAGGAAGACGCCAGTCTCTTCACGACGCGCCAGCTTCTCGCCGAAAAACTCGCGGAACTCGCCGGCACGCTCCCCGACGGTGTGAAAGCGCCGAAAATGTCCCCGCTCACGTCTTCGACGATGGATCTGCTGAAGGTGGGACTCGTCTCGGAAAAGCTAACTCCCGCCGAACTGCGCACCTTCGGCGATTGGACGCTCCGCCCCCGTATGCTCGCCGTGCCCGGCATCGCCCGAGTGAATGTTTTCGGAGGAGCGGTGGAACAGCTTCAGGTGGAGGTCGAACCGGAGAAGCTCCTCGCGCACGATCTCACGATTGCCGACGTGGTCGCCGCCGCGCGCTCTGCCACGGGCATTCGCGGGGCCGGGTTTATCGATACGCCCAGTCAGCGGGTTGTGCTCCGAACCGAAGGCCAGTCGCTCACGCCCGAAGCTCTCGGAGCAGTCGCCATCGCGCAGAGCGGTGAGGTGTCCGTTTGTTTACGCGATATCGGTCGCGTGGTGATAGGGGCCGAGCCGCGGTTTGGCGATGCGCTCGTGATGGGCCAGCCTGGGGTATTGCTGACGATGTCGGGGCAATACGGCGCGAACACGATGGAAGTAACCCGCCGGGTCGAAGCCGCGCTGGACGACATGAAGCCGGTTTTCGAGAAAGCTGGCATCCAGGTCTTTCCGCGGCTCCACCGGCCCGCCACGTTCATCGAAAGAGCGCTCGAAAATGTCCGCCACTCGTTATGGGTCGGCGCAGTGCTGGTGGCTATCGTGCTGCTGCTCTTCCTGCTCGATCTCCGCACGGCGTTCATCTCCTTCGTCTCAATTCCGCTCTCGCTGCTGGCCGCGGTGTTGGTGCTGCGGTGGTTTGGGGCGACGCTGAATACCATGACGCTCGGCGGGTTCGCCGTGGCGATTGGTGTGGTCGTGGACGATGCCATCATCGACGTGGAAAATATCCTGCGCCGCCTGCGTGAGAACGCAGGGCTGCACCCGCCCCGCCCGCTCGCCGCGGTAGTCCTGGACGCTTCCTTGGAAGTCCGCAGTGCCGTGGTTCACGCCACCTTCATTGTCACGATGGTATTCCTCCCGGTCCTCACGATGTCGGGCTTGCAAGGCCGGTTCTTTGCACCGCTCGGAACGGCTTTCATCCTGTCGGAGCTCGCCTCGCTGGTCGTCGCTCTCACCGTCACGCCGGCGTTGTGTCTGCTGCTGCTCGCCCCGACAGGAGCGCGTGCCGAGCCGCGTTACCTCGGCTGGCTGAAGGCGCTGCACCGTCGGTTGCTGGAAAGCGCGTGCCGCCATCGTGAGCTGACGTTGTTTACGGTCGTGGCGATTCTTGGCGGGACTCTGGCGCTGGTCCCATTCCTCGGTGGAGATCTGCTGCCCGAGTTCCGTGAAGGTCATTTCGTCTGCCAGGTATCCACCATGCCCGGCACGTCGCTGGAGGAAATGCTCCGGCTCGGCAAAAAAATCTCGGACGAGCTTCTCGCCGATCCTCACATCGCCACCGTGGAACAGCAGATTGGCCGCGCCGAAGCGGGTGAAGATACCTGGGGGCCACATCGCAGTGAATTCCACGTCGAACTCAAGCCGGGCGTGGGAGAAGATCAGGAGGAGATTCAGAAAAAAATTCGAGCCCTTCTCGAGGGTTGCCCTGGTGTGCAAAGCGAGGTGCTTACCTTTCTCGGCGACCGGCTGAGCGAAACCATCACCGGTGAAACCGCAGGAGTCGTCGTCAGCATTTTCGGGGATGATCTCGGCGCGCTCGATCACGCCGCGCAGCAAGTCGCCGGTGTGCTGCACAAGGTGCGTGGCGCCACCGATGTGCAGGTGAAAGCGCCCGCTGGTGCACCCGTGCTCGCCATCCGTCTCCGCCCCGAGCGGCTCACGCAATTTGGTTTTCGTCCGCTCGACGTGCTCGAGACCGTGCAGACTGCTTTCCAAGGCACCGACGTGGCTCAAATGGCGCAGGGCAATCGGGTATTTGAACTCGCGGTTATCCTCTCCGGTCGAGCTCGCCGCGATCCGGAAACCGTCGGCGACCTCCTGCTGCACAACGCGGCCGGCGTGCGTCTCCCGCTGCGCGAACTGGCCGATGTCTATCTCACCTCGGGCCGCGAAAAGATTCAGCACGACGGTGCGAGGCGGCGGCAGGTCGTCACCTGCAATCCCGAAGGCCGCGACGTGGCTTCATTCGTGAGTGAAGCGCGCCAGGCTCTCGCGGCAACGGCGCTGCCGACTGGAGTCTATGTCGAGTTTTCCGGCGCCGCAGACGAGCAGGCGCGAAGCCGGCGCGAATTGCTGCTGCACTCCGCCATAGCCGGCCTCGGCATCGTGATTCTTCTCTCGCTCGTCTTCCGAGAATCCCGCCACGTCGCGTTGGTGCTGGCTAATATCCCCTTCGCGCTCATCGGTGGCATGCTCACCGTCTGGGCAGGGGGAGGAGTCGTCTCGATCGGATCCCTGGTCGGTTTCGTCACCCTCTTCGGCATCAGCATGCGAAACTCTATCATGCTCATCTCGCACTATGAGCACCTCGTCTCCGTCGAAGGTTTCGAATGGAACGTTGCCACCGCCATCCGAGGCGCCAGCGAACGCCTGGTGCCGATTTTGATGACCGCGCTGGTCACCGCGCTCGGTCTGTTTCCGCTCGCCTTGGGCTCCGGCGAACCCGGTCGCGAGATCGAAGGCCCCATGGCCATCGTTATCCTCGGCGGCCTCGCGACTTCCACCGCCCTCAATCTCCTCGTGCTCCCCGCGCTGTGCGCATGGGCAGGAAAGTTCAGGCGCGCCGCTTCGTAACGCCCCGAGATTTCGGCAAGGTCGCTACAAACTTCCCGGGATTCAGAGTCCCCTCCGGATCGAGCGCGGCTTTGAGCGAAGCATGCACGGCGCGGTTCGTCGCGCTCGCGGCTTTCGGCCACCATGGCTTTTTCGCGAGGCCAATGCCGTGTTCGCCCGTGATGACGCCACCGACGCTGAGCACCCATTGGAAAAGCTCATCAAGCGCCTTATCCACCTTCTTCTTGGTCCTGGCGTCGGTGTGGTAATTGGCCGCCATGATGTTGGTGTGAATGTTGCCATCGCCCGCATGGCCGAAACAGGCGACCGGGTAACCGTATTTATGGCGCAGATGCGCGGCGAACTCGGCCAGTTCGACCAGCTTGCTCCGAGGCACGGCGATGTCCTCGTTCAGCTTCGTGAGCCCGGTCGCCTTCAGCGACTCGGAGAATTTGCGGCGCAACTCCCAAAGACGTTCGCAAGCAGCTTCGCCCAGCGCTTCCTTCAGGTGCTGCGCGCCCAGTCTGCGCAGGAGTTTGCCGAGCGCTTTCGCCTCTCCCCGGACGCTGTCTTCCTGTCCGTCCAGATCGATCAGCACATGGCCTTCGCCCGAGGGGACGATGGCGGTGCCGCAATGCTCGCGCGCACTTTGCAGCGTGAAAGCATCGGCAATTTCGAGCGAAGACGGAAGGAAACCTGCGCGGAAAATTTCATGCACCGCGGCGGCAGCTTCGCCGAAGCTGTGGAAACTCGCGCTCAGGCTCGCGCGGGCGGGCGGAAGCGGCAGGAGGCGCAGCGTCGCTTCGGTCACTACGCCAAGCAGACCTTCGCTGCCGACGAAGAGGCCCACGAGATCGAACCCGGTTTTGTTTTTGTGCGTGCGCGAACCGCAACGCAGCACACGCCCGTCGGCTAGCACCACTTCAAGGCCGAGCACGTAGCTGCGTGTGACGCCATATTTGAGGCAGCGCGGCCCGCCCGCATTGGTCGCAATATTGCCGCCGATCGAGCAGTCCTTTAACGAGGCAGGATCGGGCGGATAAAACAGGCCCCGTTCGCGCGCCTCACCCTGCAATTCGCCCGTGATGACGCCCGGCTCCACCACCGCGACGCCGTCCTCGAAGTTGATTTCCTTGATGCGCTGCATCCGCGCGAGCGAAAGCGCGATACCGCCCTGCACCGGCACACAACCGCCGACGTAGCCGTAGCCCGCCCCCCGGGGCGTGACCGGCACTCCGCGCCGATGCGCGAATTTGAGCGTCTTGCTCACGTCGTCGGTATTACGCGCGAAGACGACGACTTCCGGCTCGCGGCTGGCAAACCATTTGTCGGCGGCGTGCTGCTTCAGCACATCGGGTGCGGCGGAAACCTGGGCGGCGCCCAGCAGACGAGAGAGGTCGCGGAGGAGGCTCACTTTCCGATCGTGTTCCGGCCGGTGAAGAACTTCTGCAAATGCCCGCCGACACGGTGGAAGGTTCCGGGGCGTTTACTGTCGCTGGAAGAGCTGCTCTTCTTCGTCGAGGCCGTCTTCGCATCGCTCTCCTTCTGCGGACCGAGTTCGGCGGTGAGATCGGCTGGGGTCGGTTCGTTGGCGAAACCTTCGTGGGAGATGACCACACCAGTATCGGCAGCGATGACCACCGTGCCGAGCCGGGCGCCGGAGACATCGAGCGCCGCTACGGTCCAGAGCGGTGAAGCACCTTCGCCGCTCTGCCGCAGGTCAAAGTCGAATGCGGCCGGCACGCTGTTGTTCGTCGCAGCGTAGGCGGCCACCAGTTCCGAAGCGAGATCGCTATCCACCCGGAGCCTGGCCGAGTCGATCCGGTTTTCCGGGCTGACCACGGGCGCGTAGTCGGATCCTTCCTTCGTGCTCACGACGACTCCGCCCGTAACGGTAAATTCACGCACGCCGGACGCAGCCTTCGCGTCGTGCACCAGCACCAGCCATTTTTCCGGCACCGGGGCTCCGCCGCGGGCGCTGAGACCGGCGAACGACTTGATCATCGTTTTCGGAATCGTCTTCGCGGCTTTCAAGCCATTGACGGGTTCGGCCGCCAGCGCGGCCGTAGTGAGAGCGAGAAGCAGCAGAGTGGGGCGCATGGGTGTGATGAAGGCTTAACGTTTCGGCGGATTGTTCGGCCCGCCCGGTGGGTTATTCTGCCCACCGCCAAAGACACGCTGGAAAAATCCAGGCCTCGGAGTGGCCGCGGGTGGAGGTGTCGCCCGGCGTTTGGGCGGCGACTTTTTGACCTTTTCCGGGTTATCGATCAGCGGGTCGAGATTGGTGTTCGCTTCCCCCAGGGGCGCCGGCGTCGCGCGGGCAGCCGTCATGGCTGGGTTGGTCGCCGGTTCCTTTGGAAAACCGGGATGCAGGATCACCGTTCCGCGAGTGGCGGAGACGATCAGTTTGCCAAGCTCCGCGCCGCCGACGTCGAGACAGGTGACGGTCCACAGCGGCACCGCTTCCGGGCCGCTCTTTCGCAGTTCGAAGTGCATGGCCGACACGCTGAAATTATTCACGGCTCCGAAGTCTCGCGCGAGTTGGGCCACCTGCGAGGAGTCCACTTTCATCGCGTCGGGATTGATCACATCCCCCTGGGTGAGAGACTCGGCAAATTGCGAGACGGTCCGGTCCGCCGTTTTGTTCGCGCCAGTCACGACCAGCTCGCGCAAGCCGTTTTCGGCTTTCGGGTCGTGCACGATGAAGTGCCAGCGCTCAGGCTCCGGTGTGCCGTCGCGCCCGGCGATCACCGCCACGTTACGCGCCTGGTCGGGCGTGAGGAGCTGTAGCGCCGTGAACGCCGAAGCCGCCCGCGCGGAAGCTCCGGCGAGGACGATCAGGCTAAGGCTGGCGGCAAGGATTCGCATGAAGAGCTAAACGCTAACGGGCGCGCCGTTCTTTTCCAGAAACAATCGCGGAGATCGAATAGGGATATTTCTTACCGGCTCCGTGACGGAGCGTCGCGCCGCGCTAAAGCCCTATCACCACAAAGTGCGCTCCAATCGGAGGCGTGGAGCGGGCTGCGGGCGCCCTGCAAGCAGGACTTGCCCGAAAGCCACACCGGGCCGTTAGTGGCCGCCCTTTTTCCACACCAATGAAAGTCTCGCTCAACTGGCTCCGCGAATACGTCGATCTGCCGCCGACTACCGATGAACTCGTGCAACTGCTCACCATGGCGGGGGTCGAAGTCGAAGGGATCGAGACGACCGGCTGCTCCATCGACAAAATCGTCGTCGCGGAGATCAAGTCGTCCGCGCAGCATCCGAACGCGGACCGGCTGAGCGTCTGTCAGGTCGATGACGGCACCGGCACGTCGCGCCAGATCGTGTGCGGGGCGAAGAATTACAAGGTGGGCGACAAGGTGCCGCTCGCCTTGCCCGGCGCGCAGCTCGCACCGGATTTCGTCATCAAGGTCGGCAAACTCCGCGGCGTCGAATCGCAGGGCATGATGTGCAGCTCGGAAGAACTTCATCTCCCGGCCACACTCGGCCATCGCGGACCGGAGGATGGCTTGCTGATTCTCGACCCGGTCTTGCAGACTGGCACGCCCATCTCGGAAGTTTTTCGGGGCGACACCGTGCTCGATCTCGAAATCACCCCGAACCGGGCGGACCTCCTCAGCTACCTCGGCATTGCTCGCGAAGTGGCGACGCTAACGAACAAACCGCTGCGTTCACCGGCCACACCCGCGACGCTCAATCCAGCCACCTCGTCCCTGAAGATCAGCGATGCGCAGCTTTGCCCGCTTTACACCCTGCGCTCGATTCGCGGGGTGAAAGTCGGCCCGTCTCCGGAGTGGCTGCGCGCGAAACTGGAAGCGGCTGGCCTGCGTCCGATCAACAACGTGGTGGACGTGACCAACTTTGTGCTGCTTGAACTCGGCCAGCCGCTGCACGCCTTCGACGCCGCGAAACTCAATGGCGATCTTCAGGTGCGCGCGGCGGCGGAGGGCGAGGAATTCCTCGCGCTGGACGGAAAGACTTACGGACTCAGCCCGCGCGACCTGGTCATTGCCGATCAACAACGCGCGGTGGCCATCGCCGGCGTGATGGGCGGCGAAGAAACCGGCGTGACCGAAGGCACCGCGGATGTGCTGCTCGAAACGGCCGTGTTCCAGCCGCAGAGCATTCGCCGCACAGGCCGGGTGCTCGGATTGTCTTCGGATTCCAGCTATCGTTTCGAGCGCGGCGTCGATGCCGCCGGTTCGGCGACGGCGGCACAGCGCGCCGTGGACCTCATCGTGCAGGTCGCCGGCGGCACGGCTGACACTCAGGCGCGCGTCGGTGAACCGCGGACGGAAATTCGCACGAACCTCGGCATGGTGCCGCTCCGTGCCGAGCGTCTGCGCCTGCTGCTCGGCATCGAGGTGCCAATGGAGCGCGTGCGGCAGATTTTGAGCGGCTTTGGCCTTCGTGAAACGACCGGAGGCTGGGAAGTGCCCAGCTTCCGTCCGGATCTGACCCGCGAGGTCGATCTCATCGAAGAAGTCGCCCGCGTGCTGGGGATGGACGCAATTCCCCCGCGCGTGCAGGCACAGTTCGCCTCCGCCAGCGTGAGCGATCGCGCTTACGACCGCGCGATGGAATTGCGCCGCGCCCTGGTCGCCCAGGGCCTGCATGAAGCGCGCAGCATTACGCTCGTGCCCGATCAGCCGCTCGGCCTCGCAGCCACGCAGACTTCACTGGAAAACCTGCAGCGGGTGAAGAACCCGATGATCGACGACCAAGTCGTCCTGCGTCCGAACCTGCTCCACGGCCTGCTCGCCGCCGTGCGCGAGAACCTGCGCGCAGGAGCACCGACGGTGCGCCTGTTCGAACTGGGTCGAGTGTTCAGCACGCGCAAGCCGGAGGAATTCGCCCATGCGGCTCTCGTGCTGTGCGGACCGCTCAGCGAGCGGAGCTGGCGCGCGGGGGAGAGCCGGACTTACGATCTCTTCGACCTGAAGGGCGTCCTCACCGCAGCGATCGGCAGCAGTGTCACGTTTGCCACCGAAAAGAACGAAGGCGTCGCGCTTTCGCTCGTCATCAGGGCGAACGACAAGCCGGTCGGATTTGCCGGCCAGCTCTGGCCGGCGGACGCCCGGGCGCTCGATACGACCGCGCCGGTCCTGTTCGCGGAAATCGACCTGGCCGCGCTCGCCAAGGCCGAGACGCAATCCGTGGCAAAGAAATACCACGATATCCCACGCTTCCCCGCGACGACCCGCGACATCGCCATGCTGGCTCCGCTCGACCTCGCGCACGATCGCATCGCCACCACCCTCGCGGGCGCGAACGAACCATTGCTCTCCGGCGTCGAGTTGTTCGATGTCTTTACCGATGCCACCGGCGCAAAGATCCCGGCCGACCGGAAATCGCTCGCCTATTCACTGACCTACCGCAGCCCCGAACGCACCCTCACGGCTGACGAGGTGAACACCGCGCACGCGAAGCTCAAGGAACGTCTGAAGTCGCTCGGCGTGACTTTGCGGGAATAGTTGGTGTCCAAGCTTTAGCCCGTGGAAAGGTGGCGGCCCGTTCAGCAGCTTTCGGCTGGAGCGCAAGATTACAGTCTGAAGGTTGGACACCGACGCGCGACATGACGGAGGAAGCGGTTGACGTTTTCTGCCTGCTGCCGACACTTCACGCGGTTCTTTCCACAGCTTTCGTAGCACGCGGCTGCAACAGGCCGCGGCTGCACCCAATTTGCCCTGCGTTGTTCGAGCAAGAAGTGGTCATCCCGCTCCCGTAATCAACTCAGTCACGGATGCCGGGGTGGGCGTGTTTAGGTCATGCCTCTCTAGGAAGGCCGAGGCCCGTCCCAGGTGTCCACCGTTGTTCCTAAGGGACATCGGATCTCCGCTTCGACGGCAAAGGCGGGGCAATCTCTTTCCGCCGCAGGCGAGGTGAAAACCTTCCCTGCGGCGGTTCGTTTTTTTGGGGGAGATGCGGGAAGCTCCTGCGGCCTGGCAAAACGTTCAATATCCAACGCCCAATCTTTACCGGTTGGGTTAGTTTCGCCAGACTTTGGCCCGACGCGTCTGCTCCACGAAACCGGGTCAGCAGGGAATGGACGGAACCGTCGGTTCGCCGTCTGGGCGATTGAGGACGAAAAGGCAGGGACATGCATTTGTTTGTGCCGAGTTTCGCGTTTCGGGTTCCGAGTTCTCCGCGGCGAGGGCATTCTCTCCCTCGGAACTCGACCCTCAAAACGGCGTTGCAAACGGGTCGATCCGACCGGCCTTGCCTGAAGCCATCCGGCTTAATCCGGGTGGGTTCGGGTGGAGGAGGACGGCTCGAAGTTTCCGCCATGCAACACATGGAATCGAAAACGGGAAGACCCCATCCCGGCGACCGGGCCGGTCGTGGCTCACGTTGTCCCCAATGTGATCGGCATCGGCTGCGCAGGCGCAGGATGCCCTGCGGCTGGTCGGGGAGACGCACAGACACAATAAACACACTATCTTGCGAGTTGCCGTTCCGCCGCTCCGCCGAGGCCCAGGGAGGCGAGTGCTGGAACTGCTTCTCGATTCGCTGGCGCGCTGGTTGGCCCTGCGGCTGGTCGGGGAGATGAACAGACACAATAAACACACTATTTTGCGAGCCGCCGCTCCGCCGAAGGAACCGCCGTTCGAGATGGGAATCGCCGACCTCGTGCAGGTGGGCTTCTTCGAGCCGGAAGATCCCGCCTTCGTCAGCTTCCCCCGGCAGCGATCCCGGGTTCGACCCGTTCGCGCCGTTCGAACCCGAAGACCCGCCGGAGCACCCGGAGGCCGTCGGGAGGTAAATGTCCTGGTTATTTCATGCCGATCCGGTTGCCAGACCTTCACCGGTCGCGTTTGGTCAACCAACCGGATCAGCATCGAACGTTGGACGCAATCCCGTCCGCAGGACCACCTGATGCCGGAACTAACTTCCCTGTCCCAATTCTCGCCCTCTCCGCGATTACCCTCCCGATGAAACTACTCTCCATTCTCCTCACCCTCGGTCTCGCCCTCAGTGCTCCTGCTTTCGCCGCCAAAGGCGCGAAGAAGGAAGGCAAGGCTGGTAAGAAAGAGGTCGGCGCGGCGCTCAAGGCGGCTGACAAGAACGGCAACGGCACCATCGACAGCGATGAAGTCGCCGGGCTGAACGAAACCCTCTCCAAAGCGGGTGCAGATAGCGGGCTCAAAGCGCTCGACAAGGACGGCGATGGCAAGCTCAGCGACGATGAAGTCAAAGCCATCAACGCCAAGATGGCTGCCCATGCCGGGAAAAAGAAAAAGAACCAGTAACCTCTCACGATGTCCGAATCCGCCGACGCTTCGCTCGACCGGCAGAAGCAACTGATGCTGCTCATGACGCAGCATCAGCGGCGGGTTTTCGGCTACATCCACACGCTCGTGCCTGACCGGCACGATGCGGAGGACATCCTTCAGGAGACGAGCCTCGTGATCGTGGAGAAATTTCACGAGTTCAAAGTGGGAACCGATTTCGTCGCCTGGGCGTGCCAGATCGCCTGGTGGCGGGTCCGGGCAGCGCGGCAGAAGTTCGCGCGTTCGAAAGTGGTCTTCGATGACGACGTGCTCGAATCCGTCGCGCACACGGCTTCGACCATGCATGCCGAGGTGAGCGAGCGGCATGAGGCGCTCTCGCGTTGCCTCAAGCGGTTGCACCCGCGCGACCGTGAACTTTTGCTCACGCGCTACGAGCCGGGTGCACGCGTGGAGGAAGCAGCGGAGCGCAGCGGCCGTTCGCTCGAAGCCGCCTACAAAGCGCTCGCCCGCCTGCGGAAACTCCTTTTCGACTGCGTCACCAATCAACTCGCTTCCGCCACGCCATGAACGACGCCGAGATCCTGGAACTGACCGAGCTGTGCAACGCGCTGGCCGATGAGCGTCTCACGGCGGCGCAACGCACGCGTTTGAATGAAATGCTCGCCGCTTCGGAGGAAGCGCGCCGGTTTTACGTCCGGTTTGCCGGGCTCAGCGCAAGCCTGTGCGACTACGCCAGCGAATCGCAAGCTGAGGCCCCGGCGCCGCCCAAGCCGAAACTCATCCATCACCCGATGGTGTGGTGGACGGGGATTGGCGCCATCGCCGCCGGCGTCGCGGCTCTTTTGTTTGTTCATTCGGGGGAAAAGCCGGCTGCGGACCCGCCTTCGGTCGCATGGTTGACCGGAGCGAAGGATGCGCACTGGAGCGAACCGAGCGGGCCGCAGCCCGGCGATGCTCTCGAACAAGGCCGCCGCCTCGAGCTCGAGAGCGGGGTGGCGGAAGTGACATTCGATAGTGGCGCGCGGGTGGTGCTGGAAGGCCCGGCGTCGTTGCGGGTCGATTCAGCCTGGGCAGCGTCGCTCCAGTCCGGCACGGTCACCGCCAGTGCGCCGACGGAAGCGGCTGGCTTCCGCGTAGCGAATCCTGCCGTGGCCGTGACGAACCTCGGCGGCGATGTGCACATCGTGGCCGACCGTGCCGGCGGCGCCGAAGTGGTGGCGCTCGACGGTTCAGCCGAAGCCGCCACCCCTGACCGCTCGCAAAAACTCGTGCTCAAGAGCAAGCAGGCGCGCCGGTTCGCCGGCGGCTCCGCCCTGCCGGTCGCCGATCTCGACCAGAAGCTCGCCCGCTTCACTCAGCGTGCCGGGCTGGATCGCAAGGGCCGCCCCGTTTCGCTCACGCGCGGTGCGAACGCGCGGACCGTTGCCTTCTGGGTGCGCGTCCCGCAGGATGCCACACCCGGAGAACAGGCGGAAATCGCCGGCTTCGGGCGCAAGAAAAACAGCCCTCTCCGCATGGCTTGGAATACCGCGCCGGAGCATGGACTTCTCGGCGCGCTCCGCACGGAAGCAGGCGGCGAATCGGTCGTCGGCCGCACTTCGCTCCGCGATGGCCAGTGGCATCATGTTGCAGTGATGATCGTCGGGGGGAAAAAGATGGGACGGCTTGAGTTGAAGCAATACGTCGATGGCCGCCTCGAAGGCTCCACCACGCTCGCCCGGCGCAAATGGGGGAACGGCGACCTGCATGATCTCGTGCATGCCGGTGGCCCCGCCCAAGGGAGCGAACTCGACCACATGATTTTCGCGGACCGCCCGCTGACCCCCTTCGAACTGCGGACGCTCATGGAAACGAACAGCCTGCCGAACGGGGTCTAGGTTTCGTCGGACCAGTCGGACTTGTAGGACTGATCCGACCTGCTACGCTGGGCGCCGATGACGCGCGAGCGAATCACTCTGGCCATCGAAACCTCCTGCGACGAAACCGCTGTAGCGGTGATGAATGGCCGTGAAATCCTCGCGAGCGAAGTCGCTTCACAGATCGACCTGCATGCCGCGACCGGCGGCGTGGTGCCGGAAGTCGCCGCGCGCGATCATCTGCGCAAGCTCAAGCCCGTGCTCGATCAGGCACTGGGCCATGCCGGCCTGACCATCCGTGAAGTGGACGCTTACGCCGCCACGCGGGGGCCGGGTCTGGCTACTTCGCTCATGATCGGCACTTCGGTGGCCAAGGGCCTGGCAATCGCTTCTGGCCGGCCTTACATCGGCGTGAACCATCTTGAAGGACATCTGCTCTCGCCTTTTTACGGCGGATTTGTGGAGCCAGCGGTGGGTCTCGTCGTGAGCGGCGGGCACACCTTGCTGGTGCAAATCGATGGGGTCGGCAAATATCGCGCCATCGGCGGAACGATCGACGACGCCGCAGGAGAAGCCTTCGATAAGGTGGGCAAGCTGCTCGGTCTCCCTTACCCGGGCGGCCCGCATGTGAATCGCCTCGCCGCCGATGGCGACCCGAAGCGATATGAATTTCCCCGCAGCATGATGGAATCGGGCGATTTTAGTTTCAGCTTCAGCGGTCTGAAAACGTCGGTTCGTTACCTGCTGCCGAAGCTGAAGGAATATCGCATCGAGGATCTGTGCGCCTCTTTTCAGGAAGCCGTGGTGGATGTGCTCGTGTCGAAGACACTCAAGGCCGTGGCGGAGACAGGGCTCGGAGGGATCGCCGTCAGTGGCGGCGTGAGCTGCAATACGCGCCTGCGGGAACGGTTCGAGAATGAGTGCGCCGTGCTGGGCCTGACCTGCCGCTTCGCAGAACCACGACTGACCACCGACAACGCTGGCATGATCGGCTATGTCGCCGCCCTCAAACTAGCCCGCGGCGAAAGCACCCCGATGTCCACCGACATCGACCCGAACCTGCATCTGGTCTAGCGGCGGCAATCAGGCTGGCAGCGCCTCACCAGTATCGCGGCCGGGCATCTTAAACTGCGGGAACCACTGCGCGATCGAGCACAGGCCCACGTAGGCAAAGCCAGCCGCGAAAAGGATGAGAAACGGCAGCGCGAGCCACTGCTGGTGCGATGCGGCGAAAATCACGAACCGCGTGAAATAGGCCGCGAACGCCAGTTCGACAAAGGGCGCGATGCTCTTGAGCGGCGAATACTTCGCCCGGCGCCAGCTCTGCGTGCGGTTCTGGATGCCATATTTGGCGGTGCGGGTGAATTCGCTGTCGATGCCGAGCATGGCTTCGATGACGGCCCGCGCGTTATTCACGGCGAGGCCGATGCCGAGGGCGAGCAGGGCCGGCATGTAGAGTGCTTCCTTCCACCACGAGCGCGGATAGAGTTCACGCTGGCAGCACAGGTAAAAGACCGCCGCAGGCATCGACGCCGAGAGGAAGATCGGCACATCGATGAGCAGCGTGCGCCACAGGCTTGAGGTGCCGCCCGTGGTCGGGTGCATGAGCACGCAAAGGCAAAAAAGGAGCAGATAGGCGTAGTTCGAAGTCAGGTGTGCGGTCGCCTCGAACTTCACCAGCAACGGCAGGTCGGCCCGCCAGACCTGTGGGAGCAGCTTCAGGCAGGTCTGGATCGAACCCTTCGTCCAGCGGTGCTGCTGCGATTTGAAGCCGTTCATATCCACCGGCAGTTCCGCAGGGGTGACGAGGTCGGGCAGGAAGACAAAGCGCCAGCCTTTGAGCTGGGCACGGTAGCTGAGGTCGAGGTCTTCGGTCAGCGTATCGTGCTGCCAGCCCCCAGCGTCGGCGATGCAGGAGCGGCGCCAGAGCCCGGCGGTGCCGTTGAAATTGAAGAAGCGGCCAGCGCGGCTACGGGCGGTCTGCTCGAGCAGCAGGTGGCCGTCGAGGAACATCGCCTGAATGCGGGTCAGCAGGCTGTAGGTCCGGTTCAGGTGACCCCAGCGCGTCTGGATCATACCGATCTTATCATCCGTGAAATAGTGGATGGTTTGCTGGAGCATGTCCTTCCGCGGGACGAAATCGGCGTCGAGGATGAGGATGAACTCGCCCTTGCAGGTCTTTAGCCCATTTTCCAGCGCCCCCGCCTTGAAACCCGTCCGGTCGGTTCGGTGGATCAGTTCGATATCGAGTCCGGCGGCCTTCAGAGCGGCTACGTGCTTGGCGGCCAGTTCGGTGGTTTCGTCGGTCGAGTCGTCGAGAACCTGCACCTGAAGGAGTTCCCGGGGATATTCGAGCTCGGCGACCGACTTGAGAAGCCGTTCGACCACGTAAAGCTCGTTATACATGGGGAGCTGCACGGTAACGTGCGGCAGGTTCGTGAACTGTGCTTTCGGCTTTGGCGCGTGATTTCGGTTCTTAAGAAAGAGCCATACGATCACGTAACGGTGCAAGCCATAGAGGGATAGGCCGACGAGGACAGTGAAATAACAGATGGTCCAGATGGTTGTGCCCAGACTTCCTTGCATAAATTGGTTGGTGGTTTGCAGCCGGGACCGGCGCAAACAAGGGGCGGATGATGCCGGGGGGCATCTTCGGGTCAAGGGGGAAATCCACACCGCACAGGGGGTTGAAAAGAAGGCCTATGCGAAAAAGGACGATTTTCCTGCTGCAATTTCCTTCGGAATCGCGGAAAAGGGTGGTCCATGGATTTCGCCATGCGCTGGCTGCTCACGGCCATCGTCGCTTTCACACTCCCAACCACGCTCTTCGCCAAGGACGAGAAAAAGAAGTCCGCAGGTGCGGCTGCGCTCGCCAAGGATGAGGTGGATATCGACCAGATCCGGGAGGAATTGGGCGTCAATGGCTTCACCGCCCCATCTATCGAGCACTTGCTGGCGGAACTCATGGATCTGCGCCCGATCCCAATCGAAAAGCTCTGGCGCGATGTCCCTCCCGATATGCCTGAGACGCGCGCCAAGATCGCATTGCGTAGCGGGCGCATCATCGCCGACGGCATGCTCGCCGTCATTGCCGAGAAACCTTCACGCGTGGAAGGCCCGGCCCGGGCTCTCGTCCGCTACGCCAAAGCGCTCGGCGTCGCCGATCACATCACCAAACACAGCAAGAGCCTTCTCGAAAAAGCCGCAAAAGAAAACTGGCTGGACCTGCGCAAGGAACTCGTGAAGTCACAGGCCGACATCGAGTCCGGCATGATGGGGCTCAAGGATGAAGAGATCGCTCATATGGTGAGCCTCGGTGGCTGGTTCCGCGGACTCGAAGCGGTGAGCCTCCTGGTGGAAGGAGATTATACGACCGAGCACGCGAAAATCCTCGTGCAGCCGGAAGCGGTCGATTACTTCATCGACCGTGTGAGCACGCTCGATCCAACGATGAAGGACGACCCGGTTTTCGTGGCGATCGACAAAAGTCTCAAAGCCATCAAAGCCGCGACCGTGAAAGAGGGCGACGCCGTGCCCACCGCCGAGGAAGTGAAGTTGATTCATAAGCACGCGGCGGAAGTGGTGGAACTGCTGTGAAAGCGGACGGTGCCGGGGGAAACCGGCACGCGAGCGCGCTCGGAATGCTGGGGGCAGCGGTCCTGTTTGGATTCATCATTTATGTCGCACTCTGGCGCCTCACTACGCGTGAGGGCTGGGAGGCCGCGGGTGGCTACTGGCGGCTGTTCTACACCGGGTGGCTGGGGACGGTGGCGCTAGCTTCGGCCGCCCTGGTGGTGAGCACGCTATTCGGGCTGCTCCTGGCGTTTGGACGAAGGGCGCCGTGGCTGCCAGTGCGGTCGCTCTGCACGGTGCACGTAGAGTTGATCCGCAGCACACCACTGCTCACCCAGATCCTCATTCTTTACTACGGGATCTTTCACCTCGCCGGGTTGGAAAATCGCACCGTGGCGAGCCTGCTCATCCTGTCGAACTTCGCCGGGGCCTATCTCAGCGAGATCATTCGCGGCGGCATCGAAAGTGTGGGCGCCTCGCAGCTCGAAAGCGCGCGGGCCATCGGGCTCACAACCGTGCAGACGTATCGGTTCGTCATCTTCCCGCAGGCGCTCAGGCAGGTGCTGCCGGCGCTGGCCGGGCAGTTCGCGTCGCTCATCAAGGACTCGTCCTTGTTGTCGTTCATCGGCGTGGAAGAGCTCACCCAAAACGCGCAACAGGTGGCTTCGTTTTCCTTCAGCACCTTGGAAAGCTATGCGCCCCTCGCACTCGGTTATCTCGTGCTTACCCTGCCGATTTCGCTGTGGAGCCGGTGGCTGGAAAAGAGGGCGCATTTTCAGACGTGATCGTAGGTCGATGAACCTCTCCCTTGACCAACTTACCAAAATTTTTGGTGAACATCGTGTGCTCGACGCGGTGACGGCGGATTTCGGCGAACTGCGCACGCTCGCGCTCATCGGGCCGAGTGGTGGCGGCAAGTCCACTTTGCTGCGGATCATCGCGGGATTGGAAACGCCCGACGCAGGCGAGGTGCGGCTGAATGGCGAATCCGTCGCGTGCACACGCGAACATCGGCGGCAGCTCGGCGTCGTCTTTCAGGCATTCAATCTCTTCCCGCACCTCAGCGCGCTGCAAAATCTGCTCCTGCCCCTGGTGCAGGTTCACGGACTGCCTGAAAGCGACGCGCGACCACTCGCGCTAGCGACACTCGAACGTTTCCGTCTCGCCGATCACGCGCACAAGCGTCCAGCCGAATTGAGCGGCGGGCAGAAGCAACGTGTCGCTATCGCGCGCGCCATCGCCATTAAGCCCCGCGTGCTGCTCTTCGATGAACCGACGAGCGCGCTCGATCCGGAAATGACTGGCGAAGTGCTCGACGTGATCGAGGAACTCAAAGCCGAAGGGCGCGACTTCGTGCTCGTGACCCACGAGATGGGTTTCGCCCGTCACGTGGCCGATCGCATCGCCTTCCTCGCGGATGGCCGCATCGTCGAGCACGCGGCTGCGGAGCAGCTTTTCGCAGCCCCGCAGACGGCGGTCTGCCGCGAGTTCCTCGCGCGCGTGCTGCGTTACTAACGCACCATTCTGTGGAGCAAAATGGGCTGTGATTCAGCTATCTTCTCACTCTGACATGATCCCATCCGCTCCAGACCTGGTCCTTCCTTCGCTCGGCGATTATGCCGTGCATATCGCGCGGGAAGGGTTTGCCAGCATCGTGCATCGCAGCAGCGGCGAGATCATGCACTCGCGCACGCCGCCCATGGAAGAAGCGCGCCGCGTTTATGTGGAGCAGGCGGATTTTGCCCGGCGGCTTTGCCTGGCCCCGCTCGATCGCCCGCTCGTGCTGTGGGATGTCGGCCTGGGTGCGGCGGCCAATGCCATCGCCGCCATTGAATGCCGGGAGGCGCTCGCGGCAAAAGGCCCGGTGCGCCCACTACATCTCGTGAGTTTTGAAAACGACCTCGATTCACTGCGGCTCGCCTTGGCAAATGCGGACCGGTTCCCGTATTTGCAACGGCGCGGCCCGGCCGAACTGCTCCCCGACGGACACTGGCAATCGTCCGATGATCCCGGCCTGAGCTGGGACCTGGTGCAAGGCGAATACCCAGCCACGATCGCCGCCGCACCCGCTGCCCCCGAAGTGATCTTCTACGATATGTTCTCACCGAAAACCTGCGGAGGCGCGTGGACGTTCGCTGCCTTCCGGAGCCTGTTCGCGATGTGCGGCGGCGGCGGCACCACCCTCTGCACCTACACGCTTTCGACCGCCTCGCGCGCCGCGATGCTTGCATCGGAATTCTTCGTCGCCCGCGGTCGGTCGGCGGGCGAAAAGGCGGAGACGACGGTGGCCTTGACGCGCGCTGCCGCGCGGGAACGGGCGCACGAGTTACTCGGCTCCGAGTGGCTCGCGAAGTGGGAACGCTCCGCCGCGAAATTCCCGGCGGATGTCCCCGCGATAGAGCAGCCCGCATTCGAGCGACTCATCCGCGCACACGAGCAGTTCACGCGTCGATAACCACGGGGCTGCGGGGACGTTTAGCGGACTGGTCTGCTCGCTTTAGTAAACGCCTTCGACGATGGTCTTTTCCATCGCGCCAAACGGCCGCACTTCGGCGACGCCATCCCACGCATAAGGCGCGCGGGGTTTGCGGCGCAGGGCTTCGTCGCGCTCGAGGAAGCGCGGCATGAAGAACTCCTTCGTCAGCGTGGTGAGTTCGACGCGGCCCCACGTGTCGTAATCGACTGTCTTGGTGGTGTCCTTCGGATCGACCACCCGCAGCACAGCGCGCGGCTGCGGCGCGTAGTAGGTGATCGAGAAATTGTCCTCGGGCAGGAGCGGCACGCTGGCAGCGAGCCCCATCAGGGTGTTGCCGTAAGTGGGATAGAAGCCGATCCGGCCTTCGAGCACCTCCTCCACGATGAAGCGCACGTATTGCGGGAGCATCGTGGTGCCGCCGCAGAAGACACCGCGGATTCCAGCCTCATAGAGATCGACTTCCTCGGCCAGCGCTTCGAGCAGCTTCGGCGTGGTAAAGAGTCCGCTGACTTTGCGATGCTTAAGGATGATCGCGGCCTGATCGACCACGTGCTTCATGTATTGCTTCGCCACGTCGAACTGCTTGTTCGAGATCAGCTTCTTCACGAAGCGCGGATCGAGGTCGATGAAGTAACACGAACTGCCGCGCACGTTGGCGAGATGCTCGATGGCGAGACGCAGCCGGCGCGGTCCGGTCGGTCCCATCATGAGCCAGGCGCCGCCCGGCGGGAAATGCTCGTCGCTCACCTTGTCGCTGAACTCGGAGTAATCGACGCGGAAATCGTTCCAGCCGATGCGTTGCTTGGGCATGCCGGTGGTGCCGCCAGTTTCGAAAATGTTGAAGGGCTTGCCCTTGAACTGCGCCGGCACCCACACCTCGGGCTGCAGGTCGCGCAGCCACTCATCCTGGAAGTGCGGGAACTTTTTCATGTCCTCGAAGCACTTGATCTCCTGGCGCGGGTCGAAGTTTTTCGAGGCCCACTCGAGCCAGAACGGGCAGCCGGTTTCCGGCGAGAAGTGCCACGCGATAATCTCCTGAAGATGCGCTTCGAGTTGGGCCTGGGCTTGTTCGGGTGTGAGTTGGGTCATGATGAAAGGGTGAAGGTCGAGGGATGAAGGAGGAAGGTAAGACGGGAGACAGGAACAGGCTTAACTTTGAGCCTCTTCTTTGGGTTCGGGCAAGAACAGGCCAACGATGAAAGCGATGACGGCCATGGCGGTGGCGATGTAACCGGCAGCGAGGGCGACGTGCATCGGTTTCACGGCGGCGATGCCCCCGGCGAGAAGCGGCGCCAGCCAGCTTGTGTTGAGCGTGGCCATGCTGGTGCCGATCATGCGGCCGCCGACATTCGTGGCGAAGCTGCCGCCCGTGCCGCGGAGGTGAAGCGGGAAGACTTTCGGCAGGTATTCGCCGAAGTAACTGAATTGCGCGACGGTGAGCAGGCCGCAGAAAAAGTAGCTCCAAAGGAAGGTCTCGCCGCCGACTTCGAAAAACTTGAAGTAAGTGAGCGGGAGAATGATGAGCGCGGGAAGCTGAAATACCTTCAGCAAAGCCACGCGGCTCATCCCGACGATGATCAGCACGGCGAGCAGGATTCGACCGACAAGGCCACCCATTTCCTGACGGAACTGCACCTGATCGGCCTTTTCCTTCACGATGTCGTTGATCGGCTTTTGCTTGCCGAAGTTTGCCTTGATCTGGCCGATGAGTTCCTTGCGAGCGGGATCGTTGGCGGGAAGCGCGTTGAGCTGGGTATTGAGCACTTCGGCTTCCTTGCGCAGCGGGGCGAGCTGGCCGGCTTGCGGCTTCAACTCAGGCAGACCGGGCGTGACGCGGGCGACGGTCACTTGCAGCGCGCCAAATGCGATGCCGTAGGCGCAAGCGGAAAGGATCGCCGTGACGAGCGTGACCCGGCGCAATTGCGGCGCGAAAAGGGCACCGAAGCTCGGACGCTGGAGCGTGCCAGCCGCGCGCTTTTCCTTCCAGATGCGTGACTCCGGCACGAACGGCAGCATGAGCGCGATCGGGATGGCGGGCAGCAGGCCGGTCATCAGCAGATAGCGCCACGAGCCGGGCGCGGTCGAGCCGAGCGCGGCGGGCAAGCCCATGTGTGGGAGATCCGCGCCGTGCTTGGAAATCCAGATGCTCATCATCGTCACGAACACGCCGCCCAACGAAGCAAACGCCTGGGTGATGCCCAGCCAGCGCTCGCGCTGTTTCTTGTCTTCGAAGACTTCCGCCAGCCAGGTGATCGCCGCGATGAACTCCACGCACACGCCGATGAAGGTCGTGCAACGGAAGAAGATAAAGATTGGGAGCGAGGGCGCGTAAGCCGCGCAGAACGGCGAGAACGAATAGATGAAGATGCTCAACGCCATCACCGTCTTGCGCCCGAGCTTGTCCACCAGCCAGCCGCCGATCAGCCCAAACACGCCGCCACAGACGGCCGTAATCCAGAGCAAACGCCCGACCCAATCCGTCACGAGCGGATTGTTGAGCGGCACCTTGAGCAGCTCGGCGATCGCCGGGGCGGCGACGAGCGGGGTCATCAGCAACTCATACGTGTCGAACAGAAAGCCGATCGACGCGATGATGATGATAAGCCAGTGCACGCGGGACAAGCTGGGGGCTGGAGAAGACATAATGGAAGGGTTGGGCGGCAAGTTTTACGCACACGTATTATTTTCAGCCAAGGCTTTTCTTGGAGGGAAATTCGGGCGCCGGGGAAAAACGAGCATCAGGAATCCGCCGGTCGAATGACGCCAGCCTTCATATGGCGAATCAAGACCGATGCCTCGAAGGTCACTTTCAAAAGCGAACTCAGCAGGCGCTTACCCCGTTGGTGCCGAGCCTTCAGGCCGGCCTCGGCGATGCGGCGGGCAATAGTGTGTTTATTGTGTCTGTCAGGGGATGGTTGATGGAGGGGTTACCTTGGATCTTCTCTCTGGAGCGGTCGTCGGATTGACCGCCAAGGCGCAAAGGGTGCAGAGGTCGCAAAGGGAGGCAGGCGGTGCGTGGAATAGGATGCGGCGCAGCGGCGGCTCGCCAAATAGTGTGTTTATTGTGTCTATTGTGTCTGTGCGTCTCCCCAGCCAGCCGCAGGGCAAACCAGCACGCCAGCGAGTCCAGGAGCGACGACTGGCCCTCCTTTCCGCTCTCTTCGGCGGCTGCGAGTTTCGAGTGAAAAACGACCCTCGCCGTGGAGAACCCGAAACCCGAAACACGGAGCTTCTCCTCCTGCCCCACGGCGCAGGCTTCCGGCCTTGGCGGGGAGACTCGTTTGGGCGTGGCGGCGGCGGACGCATGTCCCTGCCTTTTCGTGCTCAATCGCCACCACGTCGAACCGACGGCTCCCTCCATTCCGTCCGTTTCCACTATTTTCGCTTTGGCCTCTCGCTCGGGTCAACCAACCGGATCGGCATGGTCTCCCCTTCCCGTCCCCCCGCTGAACCGAATGGGAGAAATCAGGGTTCCCCCTGTCGGTAAAGACCACCCAGAATGGCCGTGGCGAAATCCCCGGCGGCGTGCACATTGCGACCGCCCATGCCACGTCCGAATCTGCCCCCGATCGATGACACGCTGCGCAAATTGCGCGCGGATGATGTCATTGCCGAGCGCTATCGGCTGGTGGATGTGCTGGGGCGAGGAGGAATGGGAATAGTGTGGCGAGCGCAGGATGAGATGCTCGAGTTGCCAGTGGCGTTGAAATTTCTGCCCGAAGCGGTCGTGCGCGATGCCGGGGCGATGGAGCATCTCAAGACCGAGACGCGCAATGCCCTGCGGCTGACTCACCCGAACATCCTTCGCATTCACAATATCGTGGAGGACCGCGAGCGTTCCGTGGCCTGTATCGCCATGGAATTGGCGACGGGGGGAAACCTCGATGAACTGCGCACGCAGCAGCCGCACGGGTGGTTCGAACCACGGCAGATTCTCGGTTGGCTCGATGAACTGTGTGCGGCGCTGATTCATGCGCATGAAGTCGCTGGAGTCGTGCATCGCGACCTGAAGCCGCCCAACCTGCTGCTCGACGAAACCGGGCGGCTCAAGGTCGCGGATTTTGGTTTTGCCGCGCGGGCGAGTGAGAGTTTTACCCAGCTCACGCGGACGAAAACAGCGGGCACGCTATCTTACGCGAGCCCGCAGCAGACAAAAGGTGAGCGAGCGATCCCGGCGGACGACCTCTACGCACTCGGTGCCACCATTTATTGCCTGCTGACCGGCCGCCCGCCGTTTTTCCGGGGCGATATCCTGCACCAACTCTTCGAGATCACCGCTCCGAAGATGAATGCGATCCGGCAGGAAACCGGCAAACCGGTAGCGTTGTTGAGCGAAGGTTGGGAACAGCTCGTGGCGGAATTGCTCGCAAAAGATCCGGCGAAACGCCCGCCGACGGCGCGAGCCGTGGTGGCACGGCTGGCGGCCCTTCGGAATGAAAAGGCCTCCACGCCACGAACGCTGCAAAAGACCGTGCGCGATCTCGAAGAGGACGCGGATGAAGTGATCGACGGTCCGCCGGGGGTGAACTGGCGGCTGTGGATTGGCGTCTGGATCGGCGCCGTAGCACTGATGACCACGCCTTTCTGGCTGAAGCTGGAGAAGCCTGAGTCAGGTCTCGCGGAGCCTTCCCTGCCCACGACGCCAGCAGGAGAACAAGCGGCGTCTTCGACACCTCAACTTCCGGGCGGGCGGCCCAAACCGGAGCTGCCTTTCTTCAAGCAACCAGTCGCTCCAGAAACAGCCGCAGCCTCGGAGCCGGCTCCAGCTGCTTCAGCCCCTCCCGCTCAGGCTCCCCACCCCGCGACGGCCCCATTGCCCGTGGAACCGGCCGAGGAGTCAGCTCCGGCCCGGATGGCTTCGACCGCTCCCGAACCCGAAGTCTTCCCAAAGCCGCCGACTCCATCCGCGGAGCCAACGCCCGAACCGGCGCCTTCGCCCGAGATGCGTTATCGTTCCTTCGTGAATGAGGCGAAGCAACTGCGTGCCGCGGGCAATGGCGAATTTGCGGCGGCGCGGCTGGGCGAGGCGATTGCGCTGATGCCAGGAAATCCCGAAGCGATTGCAGAACTGGCCCTCACTTACGAGCGGCTGAACAAGTCCGATCTCGCGGCCGAGCAATGGAAGCGAATTCTCGCGATGGGAGAGAACGCGGGCACTTACTACGTCGCCGCGGAGTCCAGGGTGCGCATGACCGTGGCGCAGGCCGTGGCGGCGGCACAAATGGCCCAGGAATCCACGCCCACCCCGGCCCCTGCGGCCGCAGCCACACCGGTCGCGACTCCAGCGCCAACCCCTGTCCCGACACCGGCACCCACGCCGGTGCCGACACCGCCCCCGACGCCCATGGCCACGCCCGTGCCGATGCCGATGCCCGCGGCCCCGGCTCCGGCTCCGGCGGACGTGTCCCTTTTCTCGCGCTACCCGGCACCGCCGCCGTTGCCGCACGACGAAGCCGTCTCCAGCCTGAACGCCAGCGCATCGCTCGGGGTCGGTGCCGTGGAGCGCGACGATGTCCTCGATGCCCACGGCCTGAAGCTCACCCTGCGCTTTCAGATCAAGGCGCGGTCTTCCGCCAAGGTCAGCCCGGGCGACGTGGACATTTCCGTGCTCCTTTTCGACGAAGTCGGCGAAGGCCGCGTCGTGAAGACCGACGCCGACGTGAGCTATAAATTCGCCGACCCACCGGTGAACTGGGCGGGTGGCGGGGATGAAACGATCGAAGTCTCTTACGACCGCACCGCTTCGCTCTCCGCCAAGACTCGTCGGCGGTTCTTCGGTTATATCGTGCGGGTCTATCATCACGGCGAACTTCAGGACACCCGGGCCGAACCCGGTCTGCTGGGCTTGAAATATCCCGCGCCGGAGCGCTTTCAGCCCGAGGCCGCGAATGCTCCCTCCACGCCGGAGCCAATGCAGGACGGGCCAAAGCCGATCAAAAAACGGCGCAAGTAATCCGCCCCGGCTCGCCCGGCGGAATTGCACCGAACATCGACTCCGCAGTTGCCGTCAGGCTTCTCCTTCGTAGTCTGCGCGCCCTTACTTTTATGGAAACAGTCCCGATTGAATTCTTTGGCGTGCATGTCGATGTGCCCTTCCCGGCTCCCGTCGGCATCCAGAGTGCCAAGCTGGAGAAATTCGGCGCAAAGATTTGCGATCAAAAGGAAGGCCTCTCCGTTCGTCCCGATCAAATCCGCCTGAAGAAGTGGGACGACCTTTTCGGCTACGAGCTCACCGCCAATTTCTTCGGAGACAACGGCATGCTCACGCTGGCCTCCGATCGCGCAAAGCTCTTCGTTCGCAATGCCCGCACGCAGGGCGATTGGAACGTGATCATGCAGACGCTGACGCGGTTCTATACGCTGATGGAATTCGACACCAAGACGAACACCGTCCTGTCGGCACACGTCCATGCAAAGTTCCCGTCGGTGGACGAACGCGACGAGTGGCTCGGCCAGTTTTCGCACAATGCGCTCTGCACCAAGGCCGCCGCGCTCGGCTATGTGAAGATCTTCGATTGGGACAAGGACATCCGCGTGCTCATCGAGTCGTCGAACGTCGTGCCGGAAGGCATCTTCATCGCGTGGGACACCCAGTTCGACAACGACGAGACCGATTGGGAAGCCTTCCTCGGTTCGCTTTTCCAGATGATGGAAAACGCGGCGAACATGTTCGAGCTCGCCTTCGAACCGCTGCGCGAGCGGGTGTAATCAAACGCACTCGACCGGCCGGACAGGTCCGATTCGTCCGACGATCGCTCAGTCCTTCTTCACCTTGCCGCCCCAGCTCAGGATGCGTGCTTTCGCGCCGGCGTCTTCGGCTTCCTTGATCATCCCCGCCCGCACGTAGCACAGGCTGAGGCTGGACCAGGCGAGCTGGTCGTTGGGGCGAAGCTCGACTGTCTTTCTGCCGATCTCGATCGCTTCCGGAATGTGGCCCAGCTTCATCAACGCCATTTCGAGGGCGTGCCAGGCGTCGAAATAGTCGGGCGCCAGCTCGGTGCAGCGGCGGTATTTCTCGGCGGCAGCATCGAGTTCACCGAGGGCGAGATCGCCATTGGCGTCGTCGAAGAGTTCCTCGACCTCGGGTGTCACGGGCGGGTTTTCTACGAACCGGCGGGGCCGCTCTTCAGCACGGGCGACTCCACCTTCGCGGCCTTGCGGCGCTCGGCGAACCACATCCGGAAGGCACTCTCCGACTGGTAGTCGTTAAAACGCTCGGCGAGGTTCGACTTCTCCTTCTCGAACGCCGCTTCATCGATCGGCAGCCGTTTATCCACGCGGAAGATGATGCGCCCGCCGACGGTGGACAGCACCTCGCTCAGGTCGCCCTCGGCCAGCTCGGCCTGCGCGCGCTGGATTTCCCGCACACCGGGTTGATTTCCCTTCGGCGGTTCGGCCATCGAGAAAGCCGGCAGCTTTTCCGGCGTGAGGCCCGCAGCCTTGGCCGCGTCGTCGAACGATTTGCCCGCCTTCAGGTCGGCGTCGATCTTGCCGCGCACTTCGTTCGCCCTGGCATTCAGCTTCTCGCTGGTGCGTTCGCGCTTGAGCGCTTCGGTCAGCTTGGCTTTCACTTCGTCGAACGTCTGCTGGCGCGGCGGCTGCACGTCGAGCAACTGCATGATGTAGTAGCCATCGTTCTTCTCGCTCGCGATCGGATCGCTCAGCGGCTTTTCCTTGGTGAGATCAAACGCTGCCGCGGTGGCCTTGGACGATTCGCCGAGTTCCTTCGGCGGGGCGCCGCGCGAGAAAGCCGGCGTGTCGATGAGCTTCACATTATTCTTCGCGGCGACCGCTTCGAGCTTCGCGTCCTTTTCCGTCAGCGCGACGGCAAAGTCGCTCGCGTGATCCATCGCCTTTTGCATCGCGGCCCCGCGTTCGCGGCCCTGAAGCTTCTTCTCTTCATCGGTCAAGGCAAACGCAGCGACCCTCACCTTGCGCAGTTGCTCGGTCTGGAAAGACGCCTTGCGCTCTTCATAAGCTTTCTTGAGGTCTTCGTCACTGATCTGCACGTCCTTCGCGAAGTCCTCTTCCTTCAGCCGCACGTAGGAGACTTCCACCTTCTGGTTCTGCTCCGCGAACGCCTTCTTCAGCTCGCTGGGCGCGGCGGAAATGGTCGTGCCGACCAGCGTCTTGAGCCTGGCCACGCGCAGATTGTCCCGCGCCGCATCGAGGATCTGCTCCTCGGTGAAACCGAGCGAACCGAGGCGCTGCTTGTAGAGATCATACCTGGCCTTGTCGAACTGGCCGTTGGTCTGAAACACCTGCATCCCCTTCACCGCCTCGACCACTTCCGTGTCGCTCGGCTTGATCCCGAGCGCGTCGGCTTCGTGATGCAGGACGTAATTGCCGAAGACGAAATTCGGCTGCGCCTCGTCCATCGTGCGCGCATTGCCAGCCAGACCGCCGATGAGCTCGAACATGCCGAGTTCCTGGCACATCTGGAATCGGCGCAGGCCGTGCTGATATTCGGTGAGATAAACCGGCTTCTCGTAGATGGTGCCGACCGTGCCCTCGCCGCCATGCCCGCCGAGGCGCTGATCGTTGTAGAGCCACACGAAGGTGACGATCGTGAAAGCGGTGACCACCGTCAGCAGTTGCTGGCGGTATTTGCGCATCAAGTTAACCATATTCGGAGCGGACGGTGGAAAAGTTTGGGTTTCGGGGTTGATTTTCGGCGATGGGCGCGGCAAGGAAGTCGTCCCTTCACCAAAAGAGCATGACCCTACGTGCCCCCGCTGAACTCCGGCAAATGATTTTTGCCTGCCTCGTGATCGTAACGATGACGGCGTCGGGCCTTGCCCAGGCTCCGGCGGCCCATCAACTCCGGCTCAAAGGCAACCCGACACCACTCGCGGGCACCGTGATCGGGGCGGACGGAAGGTCGGTGCAATTTCAGACCGCTGCCGGCACCGTGGGCTATCCCTTGCAGAACGTCGAGTCGGTCACCATGCCGATGCCGGCAGAGCTCGGCCAGGCCTTCACGGCCATGCAGGCGGGCGACACGGCCAAGGCACTCCCCTCGATTCAGGCTGTGGCGCAAAAGTATCGCGGTCTGCCGGTCGATTGGGCCCGGCTCGCCGCCAGTTCGGTGGGGAATCTGCTCATCACCGCCGGCGATCTCGACAAGGCCGAGGCCGCTTTCAAGGACTTCGAACAGCTCTACCCCGGCGCGGGTGGATTGCTGACCAAAGTGGGCCTCGCCCGCATCGCCGTGGCCAAGAAGGATTTCGCCTCCGCCAAGGACGCGCTCACCCCCGTGGTCGAAGAAGCGCTCAAGCAAAAGAACGTGCCGCGCGAGAACGCCTTCGCCTACAGCCAGGCTTTCTACGCCATGGGCATGATCAACGAGTCCGAGCAAAAAATGCCCGAGGCGCTCGAGAATTATTTGCGGACTGTCACCATCTTCTACCATGATCCGTCCGCGCGCGCCGGGGCTCAACAGCATGCCGACGAACTGCGCGCGAAGAATAAAGACATTCCTGCTTCCCAACAGATTTTCGTTCCGTAAATACTCGACTTCCCCCTCCTCCCTTTTCACACACCTTCCACCCACACCATGCCTAGCCATCTCCGACTCCGCCGTTTCTCCCGTTTCGCGCTGATCGTCCTGACGAATCTCGCCCTTTCCGCCGTCGTCTTCGCCCTGGATGATGGCCCTGCCGCCGCTGCCGACGCCGCGGGAGAAGGAGCCGCGCAGACCGAACAGCATGCGCATACGGTCATGGAGACCATCCTCGGGGGCGGTCCGTTGATCATTGCGATCTGGTTCGCGATTCTGGCGACCTCGGTGACCATGGTGACGCTCATCGTGCAGAACATCATGACGCTCAAGCCGTCGAAGCTTTGCCCGCCGCCGCTCGTCGAGTCGCTGCGCCAGACCATCGGCTCGGGCAATTACCAGGAAGCCTGGGAAATCTGCCGGCAGAACAACAACTACCTCTCCAACGTGCTCAAGAGCGCGCTCACTCGCGTCGGCCGCGGCAAGGAAGCCGTCGAAGACGCCGTCGCGGAAATGGGCCTGCGCGAAGCGACCATCCTGCGCACCCGCAATAGCTACCTCTCCGTCATCGGGGTCGTTTCGCCCATGATCGGGCTGCTCGGCACCGTCATCGGGATGATGGGCGCCTTCGCGGTGCTGGGTGCCACCGGCATCAGCAACCCGCAGGCGCTCGCGGCTCGAATCGGTGAAGTGCTCATGGCCACGGCGTCCGGCCTCTTCATCGCCATCCCGGCGTTCATCGCCTACTACATCTTCCGCAACATGTCGCAGAAGTGCGTGGTGCTCGCCGACGACACGGTGAACACCCTGCTGCTCGACATCCCTTACGACGAACTTTCCGGCGTGCAGATCGGCGAAAACTTCAGCTCCGGCGCTCCCGCTCAGGGCGGCTCGCGCAAGGTCTCCATGGCCCTCACGACGAACTGCCCCGTCTGCGGTGGCGGCGTCGCTCCCGGCGTGAATCCCTGCCCGCACTGCGGCGCGACCCTCGACTGGGCGGCGTAATCTCCACCCCGCCCTGCGATGGCTCACCACGCAACCAAAGGCCAGGCCGCCAAGAAAGCGACCCGCGAACAACCGGAAGAAGATCCGGAGTTCCAGATCGCTCCGATGATCGACATTCTGCTCGTGCTGCTCGTCTTCTTCATGTCGATCAGCTCGACGCAGGTCTTGCAGGTCAACGAGAAGGTAAAGCTGCCGATCGCCAAGGAGGGCAAGGAGGTTCAGCCCGGCAAGGACGGCAAAGTCATCGTCAACGTGATGTGGAACGCCCTCAACAACGTCGGCACCATCGAGATCTCCGGCAAGGAATACGCCGTGCCCGGCGACATCCAGCCGATCCTCTTCACTGCGGTGCAGAAGACGCCCGATGCGCAGATCTTCATCCGCTCCGACAAGGGAGTTCGTTACGAATATCTGCGCGGCATCCTCAAGGCCGCCGGCGGTGCCGGGGTGACCAACGTCACCTTCTCGGTCATCAACAAAGACAAATAACTCACACCACTCGTAAACCATGGCCGGATCAGTCGGTTCAGAAGACGGAGATATCGGGTTCCAAATCGCCCCGATGGTGGATGTCGTGTTCGTGCTCATGCTCTTCTTCATGGCCTGCGCCGGTGCGCAGCAGGTCGAGCTGGAGCTCAATATCAAACTCCCCGCCGGCCAGGGCAGCGGGGACAGCAAGGTCACCCCGATTATCATCGACATTTCGTCGGACGGCCTCGTCTCGATGAACAACCAGAGCTACGGGCAGAAGGACGACAAGAACCTGCAAGCCCTGCGCGACTGGCTCAAGAACGCCATCGAGACCTTCGGCGACAAGGACCCGGTCATCATCCGGCCCAGCCCCGACGCCAAGCACGAGCGCATCATCGACGTGCTCAACGCCGCTTCTTACGCGAAGGTGAAAAACCTTTCGTTTAGCTGACGCTTTCCGGCGGCTCGACGCCGCCACCCCCATCGCTGCGGTTCCCCGCCGCGGCTCAATCCCCCGCAGAACATGGCCGCATCCATCCATTCCGAAGACGGCGACATCGGTTTCCAAATCGCGCCGATGGTCGATATCGTCTTCGTCCTCATGCTCTTCTTCATGGCCTGCGCCAGCACGATCAAGTTGGAGCAGCAGTTGAAGATCGGCGTGCCGGCAATCGACCACGGCGGCACCCCCACCGCAATCGTCGTGGACATTTCTCCCGAAGGCCTGGTGAGCGTGAACAACAAGGTGCTCGGCCAGCCGGGAGATCATCAGCTTCGCGAGCTGCGGACATGGCTGGCCAACGCCGTGGAAACCTTCGGCGGCCAGGACCCCGTCATTCTCCACCCCAGCCCCGCCACCCCTCACGAGCGCATCATGGAAGTGCTCGACTCTGCGGTGGCGGCGAAAGTGCAGAACCTGTCGTTCAACTGAAGGGTCGGTGAGTCGCGTCGCCCGGCCGGGCGGCCTTGCGGAAGAAGCCCTTCGGCTCCGCGCGCGCTCGCTTGGACTGGCCGTTCGATCGGGAAATGCCATGGTCGGATCAACTTGGATTAAGTTGGATTTCCTCTGTAAAAGTGCCGTTGAATTTTTCGCGCCAAAGACGCCGAGGGCGCGAAGGAGGATGCGGACGTTCTCGATACCTTGAATTACCTTGAATTACCTTAAACGAGCTTGATCCGAGGCCGCGCCCCTTCACTGCGGAGTGATGCGCCTCCGGCGGGAAAGCCCGGCGGGGTTTGGCAGGTTGGATTAACCTGGATCAGGTCGGATTGCCTCTGTAGCTCGGCTCTCCCGAGCCGAGGCCGGTGAGCACCGAGCGCCCGCCGTAGGAAATCGGAAAACTCGTCTTGGGAGAGCCGGGTTACGGGCTGATTCATGACCCCGCTCTTCTCGCCCCGAGACACCCGCCCGACCAACGGCCCGCTCCACCCATTCCGTCCATTCCAAGAATTTGATCCGCGGATGCGCTGATGGGCTGGTGCGGCAGCCTTGCGGTAGCGGTCGTGAGCTTTCATCGGGTAGCAGCACGAATCGCGTGACGGACTTGTTTCTCCTGGTAATGGCGTGCGCGTCCTCGCCGTCTTTGCCATTCCAAATCGCTGCTTCTGCAAACCCGCTTGCCCCTTGGGTGCCAGCGACTAGGCTGTCGGCGTGAAGAGCATCACTTACTGCATTTATCGCGAGGAGGAGTTCTATGTCGCGCAGTGCTTGAATGTCGATGTTTCGAGTTTCGGAAACACCCGGGAGGAGGCGCTGGCGGCGTTGCGGGAGGCCGTGGAATTGTATTTCGAGGACGCACCGGCGGGCGATTTCACGCTCGTGAGCGAGGCGGAGGTCGGGCAGGAATTAATTCAGGCGTAAACGATTCGCATGCCCAGGCGGCTCGGCTCCTCGGAAATCATCCGCATTCTCGAGGGCCACGGCTTCTCCTTCGTTTCGCAGCGAGGCAGCCATGTGAAGATGCGAAACGCGACCGGGCGCACCACCATCATTCCGCACCCGAAACGCGAAATCCCGATCGGCACCACTCGTTCGATCATCCGTCAGGCCGGCCTGACGCCAGCCGATTTCGGATTCTAGCGCCCCAGCGCCTTCCGCACCTTCCCCGCAACCCGCGGCCAGCGTTCCGCCCGGGCGAGGTCGCATTCCCACACGCGCACGACCCGCCACCCGGCCCGGCGCAAGGCGCGAGTCACTTCGCGGTCGCGGGCCACGTTGCGCTCGAACTTCGGGAGCCAGAATTCCAGCCGGCTCTTCGGCGTGTAGGCGTATTTGCACCCCGGATGCCGGTGCCAGAAGCAGCCATCGACGAACACGGCGACGCGTTCGCGGCGGAAAACGAAGTCGATGGAGATATTTTGGATTTTCGATTTAGGATTTAGGATTTTGATGTGTCGGCGCCAGCCGGTGAGGCCGTGGGCGCGGAAAAGGGCGATCAGGCGCAGTTCGGTGTTTTTGTTTCCCTTGCCGCGGATCAGCGACATGACGGCGCTGCGTTTGGCCCATCATCGGATTGCTTCTCGCTAGTTGGGTCCCGTATTGTTGCGGCAGTCCGATGGCCAACGCTGTATTCACCACCAAGGTCGAGCCCGTGTATGACGACCTCCCCGAACGCAGATACCATTTTCCGAAGACGTATCTGAACCAAGCCTCTCAGGCAGTCGGGGACTTTATCGTTTACTACGAACCGCGCCGCGAAGGGGCGGACCTCTCGGGGCGCGCTGGGCGCCAAGCCTATTTCGCAACCGCCCGTCTCGAACACGTTGAAGCAGACCGTGCGCGGAGTGGCTACTACTACGCATATGTCAGCGACTATTTGGAGTTCCCGAACCCGGTGTCGTTCCGCATTGGTTCGACCTACCTTGAGTCGGCCCTGAAAAAGGAGGATGGCTCGACCAATAGAGGCGCATTTGGACGTTCCGTGAGGGTCGTTCCACCTGACGAATATCAGGCGATTTGTTCGCTTGGCTTTGCGCCAGAAGAGGAAGCCAGCGCCGATGTATCGCCCCGAGCTGCCGAAGTTCTTCCAGAGCTCGGCGGAGATAGACGGAAAGTAATCTGTGAAAGAACCTTTCGTGACGACCAGTTCGCCCGTGTGGTAAATAAGGCATACAATGCGACCTGTGCGATGACCGGTCTTAAACTCGTGAACGGTGGGGGGCGCCGCGAAATCGAAGCCGCGCACATCATGCCTGTTGCAGACAAAGGCCCCGACTCTCCCCGCAATGGAATCGCCTTATCCCGAACCGTTCACTGGATGTTTGATCGCGGCTTCCTTTCGATCTCGGATACGGGCGAAATCTTGCGGGCAGAATCCCTCATTCCTGATCCGATAAAGCGCCTTCTCAATCCGGACGGAAGAGTCATTCTGCCAACGGATCCGAAGCTAGAGCCGCACCGAGAGTTCCTCCGATTCCATCGAGAGTGTAAGTTCAAGGGCAACTAACTTCTGCCCGTCGGCGCAGGAAGTGGCTAATTTGGGAAAGAATGGAATGGAAGACTCGCGTCTGCACTCCTTGGCCGAGAATCTCAATCGCGGTCGCGTAGTGGTCACAATCGACGCTGCATCCCATCAGCTTTTCCACCTCGTGTTTGCGGAGTAGTCGTGGGCCGAAATCGGTTTCGACGAACGGGCCGACGTTAATTTTGTGGTATGAACGAACGATTGTGGGAACACGCTTCGATTCACAGGTAATCGTTGAGAAACCAAAACCGTGGCCAAGGGCGCGGTGACGCTCCCGGTGCCGGCGAAGCGCAGCGATGCTTCCGGCAATTCGCTTGGCGTCACCTTGATCGCGTTCATTGGGTGGATCAAGAATGCCCGAAAGATCACCCATGAAGGGCGTGTTAGGCGGGGAAATTTCAAATCCGGGAAACAGCGTCGCGACCAGCAGCCAGCGACGGCGGTCCTGCGGTTCATTCCATTCCTTGTGCGGGTCGAGAATTGTTTCGCTGACGTGGTAGCCAAGTTGCCGAAGATGATGGGCGAGGGTTTGTCCAGCGAGCGCGCTTCCGAACGAAGGGACGTTTTCGAAAATGCAGGCAAGTGGAAGATGCGTTGCGACGAGCGCGACTACGGACAAGAACAAATCCCCGCTGTCGCCGAGCTCCGGTTTTTGACGGAGCGATTTCTTTGCGCGCCCCAGCATCGAATGGCTCGTGCATGGGATGGCAGCAACGAGGATCTCGTGTTTGGGAAATTCACTTGGGTGGATGCGCCGAATGTCTGATTGGATGAGCAAGGCGTCAGAATGTGTGGCTTGCCATACGTCGGCGAAACGAGGGTCGATTTCGACACCTGCAACGAGTCGATAGGCAGGATGGCTCGCAATCGCAGCCGAGAGAGTTCCGCCACCCGCGAAAACCTCCAACGTGCGCCATGGCGGGCGGCTCTCGCATTGTCGGCGAATGTGGAATGCGCGGACCGATGGCGAAACTTCAATGAGACCGCTCGTCCCGACAATCTTGATCTCCGACCAGCTTGAGAGCGGACCAAGCAAGGTTCGGTTCGCAATGTCGATGACCGGGCGGAATCCACCTGCGGCACGTTTTCGCGCTACGTGATGCCTACTATCGGTAGTGGTGCGAAACTCAACACTACGGCGTTTCTTCTTAACATCGAACGATGTGCCGGGGACGAAGCCGATCATCTCTAACCTTCGGGATTCGAGCCACACGCGAGGCGCGCCACGGTTTTCCCCGAGCTTGTGGAAGGCGAGCAGTTTCATGGCTGCTCACTTGGCGTCACGTCGTCCAGCGTTTGCGGTGCGTAGCGAGCAAAGCTGGATCGGGAGGAAAGCGCCTCGGCGGACGTAAAGGCTCGCCATCGAATTGCCAAAGCCATTCGACGGTCGCTTTGTCTTCGGCACAGGTGGCGCGTAAGTCCCCGCGTAGCTTCACTTTTCCTGATGACGTAACCGTCATGAGCCCGCGATCGAAGGCGCGGTCGTGAAGTGCATTTAAGCACAGGCCATTGCAGGGATTCATGCGGTGCTTGGGCTCGTAAGCCCAAGGCACGATGTGGCTCGCCACCAGCAAGTCGGGGACGGCGATGCCGGTGACACAGCAACGATTGTCGTAGGCGGCGAGAATCGCCCCGCGAAAGAAATGCTGATTTACGCGAACACGCACGAAGCGTTCGCGCTCGAGTCCTTCCGGCGGCAATTCTCGTTTGTCGATATCGGCGACGTCTTCCAGCTTTCGGTGCTGCCACTCGGCTAGGGTGTGTTTGAAAAATGGTCATTACCTAATCCAATGAAGGATGGAAGCGAGATGAACGAAGGCCATAAAAGAAGTGGCCAGCTTGTCATAACGAGTGGCCACCCGCCGATGGCGCTTCAGAGAGCAAAAGAAGTTTTCCACCCGATGCCGGCGCCGATAGTAACCTTTGTGAAAGGCGCGTTTTTCCTTTCGCCACGCCGTCGCCGCCAAGCATGGCCAGATATTCCTTTCGCAAAGAGCCACCCGCAACGCGTCGGAATCGTATCCTTTGTCGCCCACCATGGTCGAACACTTAGCGGGATCAACCTGCTCGAACAGTTCCGGCGCCTTGATCGAGTCGGCCACATTACCGGCGCTCAGAGCGAGAACGACGGGACGCCCGTCTCGATCGACGATCGCGTGCACCTTGGAAGTGAGCCCGCCACGACTTGGTCCCATCGCTTGCGTGCACTGGCCTCCTCTGGGATTGGCTCCGCTGTGATGGACACGCACATAAGTCGAATCCACACAAAACATCGGCCCACGACTCTTCTTGGCCAGGGCCTTGAAGATCGTAAGCCAGAGACCGCTCTCACGCCACTGCGCAAAGTATCCGTAAACAGTTCTCCAATGTGCGCCGGTGCAAGGCAGATCCCGCCAAGGACATCCGGTTCGCAGCAGATACAGCAAGGCGATCACGATGCTTTCCAAGTCCGCTGGCGGCCGACCACGAACTTTCTTCCTATTCCAGTTTTTACACGCCTATGGCAATTATACGCCGGCAAAGCCAGCGCACATCCTCTTTGCGTGTGCGGTTGATCATCAGAGCTCGTATCTAACATCCTTTGACCATTTTTCAAACACTTCCTAGCAATTTGGTGCTTTCGTAAGCGAGTGCCTCCGGGTCGTCGGCGAACTTGCGCCATACTTCTTCCTCTCCTCCAGAGCCATGCGAAAGTCCACTTCTGCCCGTGGACGTGATAGCTGGATCGAGGCGCGCGAAATTTGCTAGTTTTCGCGACACCGCTCCCGCGGAACGACCGATAATCTTGGCCAAAGCAATGACTTTGGGATTCCGCATGTGGATCGCTCCAAAGGGTATCTGGCAGTAAAGATTGAAGACGAGGAGGTGTTGCTCCGACGTCCAAAGGATTCTGGGCATACGCGAGGCGTGATGCATTGTTCATGACACAGGTCGTTGCTCGATTGAAAGCCAAACGGCGTGTGTGTGTCTGCGGACGATCAGCTACATGGTGCGAAGATTTCGAAGGCGGCATGAATCGAAGCCTGCCCGAAATCGTCGCGGAAGTTTATGGACGATGAGTCATGTCGTGAGGGAGCCTTGCGAATGCGAGGGCCGGTGGATTCAACCCGCTGCGGGGTTGGCTCGCTTTTGGCGGTGTCCCGGGGTGGCTCGGGCCTCGCGACCCCGGGCTGGATGATTGAACGCCTATGGCGTTCGGGGGGCGGTTTGGGCGAACCGAGGGGGAGAGAAGGGGGATCAGCCGCCGGCCATGGCGCCGACGATGAGGAGGGGTTCGGCGGCGGTGAGGATGGGCTCGGGGAGCGGGGTGTCGGGGGACTGGTGGGTGAGGTCTTCGCGGCAGGCGTAGAAGCGGATGAAGGGGCGGCGCTGGAGGGTGTCGTGGTCGCGCAGGGTGCCGCGGAGGACGGGGTAGCGAGCCTCGAGGGCGGTGAGGACGAGGTTCAGCGTGGGGACGGGATCGGCGGGGAGGTCGAGGGTGATTTCGTCGGACTCGATGCGGGCGAGGGTGCGGAGGTGGTAGGGGAGGACGAGGCGCATAGGACGGGGCTGATGGTGGATGGATGATGGTTGATGGGCGGGAATGCGGCGCGCAAACCGAGGGGCAGAAATTTCAACGCGGCTTCGACTTCGGGGATGGCGGTGGGAGTGGGCTGCGGGGTCGCTGGCTATCAGCCATCAACGATCCACCAACCACCCGGGCCACACGGCGGCTGCTGGCCATCAACGATCAACCATCAACGATCAACCCGCCCCCAGCGTCTGCACTTCCACCGAGAGCACAGCGGGCAAATTCTCAGCAATCGCGTGCCAGGTGTCGCCGCTGTCGGGGGAGCAATAGACGGTGCCGCCGGTGGTGCCGAAGTAGATGCCGCAGGAGTCGAGGGAATCGACGGCCATGGCGTCGCGGAGGACGTTCACGTAGCAGTGCTCCTGCGGGAGGCCTTTGGTGAGGGGTTCCCAGTCGTCCCCGCCGGTGCGGCTGCGATAGACGCGCAATTTGCCATCGGGCGGGAAGTGCTCGGAGTCGCTCTTGATGGGGATGACGTAGATGGTCTCGGGTTCGTGGGCGTGGACGTCGATGGGGAAGCCGAAGTCGCTGGGGAGATTGCCGCTGATCTCGCGCCAGTCGTCGCCGGCGTTGTCGGTGCGGAGGACGTCCCAGTGTTTCTGCATGAAGAGGGTATCGGGCCGCGAGGGGTGCAGGGCGATGCGGTGGACGCAGTGGCCGATGCCGGCTTCGGGGTCGGGCAGTTCCCACTTGGAGACGATGCCGCGATTGATGGGCCGCCAGGTGGTGCCGCCGTCGTCGGTGCGGAAGGCGCCGGCGGCCGAGATGGCGACGAAGAGGCGATTCGGATCGGTGGGGTGCTGGAGGATGGTGTGGACGGCCATGCCGCCGGCGCCGGGCTGCCAGAGGTGGCCTTTGGCGGCGCGCAGGCCGGCGAGTTCGGTCCAGGTTTTGCCGGCATCGGTGCTCTTGAAGATGGCGGCGTCTTCCACCCCGGCGAAGACGGTGTCGGGCTCGGTGAGAGAGGGTTCGAAGTGCCAGACGCGCTTGAATTCCCACGGGTGCTGGGTGCCATCATACCACTGGTGGGTGGTGACGGGGGGCTCGTAAACGAAGCGGTTGCTGCGACCGGCATCGGGCGGGGCGCCGCCCGGGGCGGGGACGGCGGAGCCATCGGGGGTGGACCAGGTGCGGCCGCCATCGTCGGAGCGCTGGACGACCTGGCCGAACCAGCCGCTGGTCTGCGAAGCGTAGAGGCGGTCGGGGTTCACGGGGGAACCTTTGAGGTGATACATTTCCCACCCGGCGAAGAGGGGGCCCTGAATCTGCCAGCGGGTGCGCTGGGCATCGGCGGTGAGGATGAAGGCGCCTTTGCGGGTGCCGACGAGGACGCGAACTGAGCTCATAGATTTTGGATTGAGATCCGCACTGCCGAAGGCAGGTCGAGGCGGAAACGTGGCGACAAATTACGCAGATTTCCGCAGATTGATTTCAAGCATGCTTTCACTTCGATTCGCGCCTCTTCAGGAGAGTGCGCGGGTAGTTCCGGGTGACCGCCAAATGTTCTTCTTCTGCGAAAATCGGCGCAATCTGCGGATAAAAATCAGGGTTGTTGCGGGGCGGGGAGGGAAATCATCCAGCCGAGGCCGAAGCGGTCGGTGAGCATGCCGAATTTCGGGGACCAGAAGGTTTTGGTGAGGGGCATCTCGACGCTGCCGCCTTCGGCGAGGGCGGCGAAGGCGCGGTCGGCTTCGGCTTCGGTGGGGACGTTCAGGGCGAGGCGGAAGCCGTTGAATTGGCGGTCTTCGGAGGAGCAGCCGTCGGAGGCCATGACGACGGCGCCGCCGACACGGAAGGTGACGTGCATGACCTTTTCCTCCCAGCCGGGGGCAAGCATGCCGGGCGGGGCGGGATCGGGGCTTTCCTTGTAACGCATGAGGATATCGACGGTGGCGCCGAGGGCCGTTTTGTAGAAGGCGAGGGCTTCGTCGCAGCGTCCGCCGAAAAAGAGGTAAGGCTGGATGGTGGTGGTGGGTGTGCTCATGGTCTGTCGGGTCGGTGAGTGAGTGGTATTCGAAGGAACGACGAATGGGAAGGCGCGAGGAGGACAGGGAAGTTGGGAAATTTGTTTAGCGCGGTTTTTGGGGATCCGCAGATGACGCAGATTGACGCAGATCGGACCCGGAGTGAATGCTGAGGGCATGAAACGCTCGCTGTTTTCCGCCGCTCTCGTTGCGATTTCAGGACTCGCTTTCAGCGCGGTGGGCCGGGCGGATGATTTGCAGGCGATGGCGGGGCGCTGGACGGTGGAGTCGGCGGAAGCGGGCGGGCATGCGGTGGATTCGGAGGACCTGAAGTCGCTGGTGGTGACGATCGAGGGCGACCACTATTCACTCACGACGAAAGATGGGCCGGACGGTGGCACTCTGAAGCTGGATGAGACGAAATCGCCGAAGACCATGGATGCGACGGACACGGAGGGGGAGAACATCGGCAAGGTGATCCGGGCGATTTACGAGATCATGGGGGATACGATGCGGGTGTGTTACGCGCTGGATGGGAGTGCGCGGCCAACGGAGTTTGCGACGAAGGAAGGGTCGCCGTGGCTGGTGGTGACGTATCGGCGGGAGAAGTAGCGAGGGGGCAGGTTGATGGGTGATGGAGGATGGTTGATGGTCGCCCGCGTGCCGCTCCGCGGGCATTTCGCTATCAACCATCAGCTATCCACATCATCCCCTCTCAATGCGCGCCGTCATTCAGCGAGTCACATCCGCCAGTGTCACCGTCGAAGGCGAAACCGTGGGGCAGATCGGGCGCGGGCTGCTGGTGCTGGTGGGGAAGGAGGAGGCGGATGCGGCGGAGGATATCGAGTGGCTGGCGGGGAAGATCGTGGGGCTGCGGCTCTTTGGCGACAACGGCGGAGCGTGGGCGCGCAATGTGATGGAGATCGGCGGGGAGGTGCTGGTGGTGAGCCAGTTCACGCTCCATGCCTCGACGAAAAAGGGGACGAAGCCGAGCTGGCATCGCGCGGCAAAACCGGACATCGCGATCCCGCTCTATGAGGCGCTGCTGGCGAAGCTGGCGGAGCTGATGGGCCAGCCGCCGCAGACCGGCCGCTTTGGCGCGATGATGCAGGTGGCGCTGGTGAACGACGGGCCGGTGACGATTTTGATCGATACGAAGGTGAGGGAGTAGCGGCCGAAGTTAAAACCCTGGAGATACGGAGGACACGGGGAAGGCTGCGGGTGCTGAGGAATTCCTAATCGTGCTCACGCTCATGCTCGTAATCGGCGCCTTCCATTTCTGTGCCCTTTTCTCGAGCACGAGCACGGGCACGAGCACGGGCACGAGCACGAGCACGAGCACGAGCACGAGCACGAGCACGAGCACGAGCACGAGCACGAGCACGAGCACGAGCACGAGCACGAGCACGGGCACGGGCACGGGCACGGGCACGAGCACGACGCAAGCCAGAGCGTTCACAGTGGCGACTGCTTGACCGCAGGCTTTGATTCACTCCCAATCTCGCCATGCTCCGCACGCTCTCTCCCCTCCTCGCTTTCGTGGCCGTGTCGTGTCTGGCGGATGATACCGCGAAGGTGGCGGCGCTGTTCGCAGCAGCCGAGAAGAGCGGCGGCACGGTGACGATTCCGCCGGGGGATTATGAGATGTCGGGAACGGAGCCGGTGCGGGTGAGTTCGCAGACGACGGTGTCGGCTTATGGCGCGCGATTTCACCTGCCGAAGATGATGGGGGACAAGGCGCGGGCGGTGTTGTTTGCGGGAGAAAACGTGAGCGATTTCCGGTGGTTCGGCGGGCACTTTATCGGCGATGTCTTCAATCCGGTGCGGCAGGAAAATGCGTGGGAGCCGAATGCGAACACGCGGGGGATTCTCATCACGACGACGGTGGGCGGGACGACGCGCGACCTGACGTTTCGCGATGTTTCTTCGGACGGGCTCGCGGGGGCGGCGATCACGGTGCTCGGCGCGGAGAAGAAAGGCAGCGAGAGCGCGGTGGAGACTTATGCGCGCAATGTGACGGTGGAAAATTGCACGCTGGAGCGGACCGGGAAATTCATGTGGGACTACGGTCTGCTGTGGCAGATCACGGTGTGGCCGGAGGATTACGAGAAGTGGGAGGTGGAGCGGGCGTGGAAGTATTTCCGGACCGATCTGGTGCGCGACGACGTGCGGATGGAAGCAGGCGGGACGCGCGTGACCTTCACCCCGCAGGCGCGACCAGTGGCGGTGAGCGCGGGCGCGGAGCCGAACGAGGCGATCTGTTTTTTCGGCGGGGCGTTGCCGAAGAATATCGTGCGCGGGCGGCAGTATTTTGTGATCGAGAGCGGGAAAGGATTGGTGACGATCGCGGAGAAGCCGGGCGGTGAGGCGATTCGATTCGACGGCGCGAGTGGCGAGGGTGTGCGGCTCATGCACGTGCTCGGCGGGACTTATGGAAACCTCTACGCGCCGACGGGCGCGGGGCCGGGCAAGGGCGCGATGGATCTGGTGGGGTGCGAAAAAGTGGTGGTGCGCGGGTGCCGCTTCAGCGCACTCGGCGACACGATGCACATCCAGAAAAGCCGCGGGGTGATTTTCGCGAACAATCACATCACGGGGTCGCGCATGGGAGCGTTCTTTCTCGCGGAGTATTGTCAAAACGCGACGATCACCGGGAACATCGTGGACGGGACAAATGGGTCGCGGGTGATCAGCGTCGAAAAGTCGTGCGAGGATGTGACGATCACGGGGAATACGTTTCGCAACGGCGGGCGCGGGTCGTGGATCAACCAGCCAAAGAACTTCGTGATGACGGGGAACATTTTCGTGAACAACACGACGAAGAACGAGCGCGTTCCGCGGCGGGGACGGCGCACGTTTGCCCTCGGTGAATACGAGCAGAAGCCGGAGCTGTATTTCACGCTGCACCAGCCAGACGGCAGCTACGGGCCGGTGATCGTGCGGGACAATGTGTTCGTGCTCGGGCCGGAGTGCGGCTCGCCAGCGGTGACGTTTGCGCCGGGCGGACACGACATCGATTTCTCGGGGAACATTTTTCAAGGCAAGCCAGCAGTGATTCGCGTCGATCCGACGTGTCGCGAGGCGACGGTGCGGGAAAATCGCGGGGCGACTTCGGAAACAGCGCCGGTGGATTTCAATCACGGGCGGCGGTGAAGGGGAAAATTCGAAGCACGAAATCCGAAATTCGAAACAAATCCAAAATCCCAAGAGCATGAAATGGGATGAAACGGCGCGACGGACGTTTCTGGTTTTCCCGCCTTTTCCTACCATTTAAAGTTTGTTTCGAATTTCGGATTTGGGATTTCGGATTTCACAATTCCGCTTCATCTTCGCCGCCCGCATGAAATCCCGTTCTCTCGTCTTCGCCTTGTCGTTCGCCCTCAGCCTTTCCGCCTTTGCCGAGGACGGCTGGATTTCCCTCTTCAACGGCAAGGACCTGACCGGATGGAAGCCGAACGCGCAGCCGGAAGCATTCACCGTGGCGGATGGGGCGATCCGCGCGCACGCGACGGAATCGTATGCGCATCTTTTCTACGTAGGCGATGGGTCGCCGCACGCGGGCAGGTTCAAGAATTTCGAGCTGGAAGCGGTCGTGCGCGGGGAGCCGAGTTCAAACTCAGGCATCTATTTCCATAGCGACATCAACTCTGGCGAAGGGCCAAAGCTCACGCTCATGAAAGGCTACGAGATGCAGCTCAACAACACGGAGAAGGAGAAGAAGAAGACGGGCAGTCTTTACGCGGTGGTGGATGTGCCGGTGTCGCCCGTGGACGAGACGAAGTGGTTCAAGGCACGTATCCGCGTGGAGGGGAAACGCATCCAGATTTTCATCAACGACAAGCAGACCGTCGATTACACCGAGGAAGCCAATCCGCAGCGACCGAAACGATTCGAAGGCCGGTTACTCGACCCGAATGGCGGCATGATCGCACTCCAGGCTCATGACCCGGGCAGCACTTATTATTTCAAGGAAGTGCGCGTTCGGCGGTTGCCCTAGTCCTGACTCCCATTCCCTGCTCCATGAATCTTCTCGCAATCGAAATCGGTGGCACCAAGACGCAACTCTTCGCGGGGAACGACGCGGGCGAGATTCTCGAGCGGATGCGGTTCGATGTGCGGCGCGAGGGGGGCGCGGAAGGGATTCGCGAGGATCTGGCGAGCGGATTGCCGGAGATGATCGCGCGCTGGAACCCGTCGGCGCTCGGCGTGGGCTACGGGGGGCCGGTGGACTGGCGCTCGGGGAAGATCGTGAAGTCGCATCACATCGCGGGGTGGGATGGGTTTCCGTTTGGGCAATGGCTCGCGGAACGCACGGGGCTGCCCACCTTCGTGGAAAATGATGCGAACGTGGCTGCGCTCGGGGAGGCCTTGCGCGGCGCGGGGCGCGGGTGCGATCCGGTGCTGTGGGTGAACCTCGGCAGCGGCGTGGGCGGCGGGCTCGTCAGCAACGGGCGCATTTACCACGGCGCGCCCCCGGGGGAAGTGGAGATCGGCCACGTGCGGCTGGAGCGCGATGGAACCATCGTGGAAGATCGTTGCGCGGGCTGGGGGCTGGACAAAATCATTCGCGCGGAAATCGGGAAATCGCCGGGGTCAGTGCTGGCGCGGCTGGTCAGTTCGCAACCGCCGGGCGGTGAGGCGAAGCATCTCACTCGGGCCTTGCAGGAACAGTGTGGGCTGGCCCATCGCATCCTCGCCACGGCTACGCGCGAGATGGCGTTTGCGCTGTCGCACGCGGTGCATCTGCTGCATCCGGAGATCGTGGTGATCGGCGGCGGGGTGTCGCTGATTGGCGAGCCGTTGCGGGCGGCGGTTGCGGAAAATTTGCCGGGCTTTTTGATGGGCGCGTTCCGGCCCGGGCCGCGCGTGGTGCTGGCGGAGTTGCGCGAAGACGCCGTGCCGGTCGGCGCGCTCATGCTTGCGGCGCAGCGTCTCAAGGCGTAACGGACCCTTTCCCTAATTTATGCAAGACTGGATCAACGATTACCTTTCCGCGCAGAAACGCGCGGTCGATTCCATCAAGGCGGCCGACGTGGCCGCACTCGTCGAGACGCTGAAGGCCGCCCACCAGGCCGATGCGCAGATCTTCGCCTGCGGCAATGGCGGCAACGCCGCTAACGCGTCGCATTTCATCACCGATCTCGGCAAAAACTCGAGCGAAGCGATGGGGCGGCCGTTCCGCTGCCTGTCGATCAACGACAATGTGTCGTGGCTGACGGCGATCGGCAACGATTACGCCTATGAAGAGGTGTTCACGCGCCAGCTCAAGAACTACGGCAAAGCGGGCGATGTGCTGATCACCTCGAGCGTAAGCGGGAATTCGCCCAACGTGGTGCACGCGCTGAAGTGGGCGAAGGAGCACGGACTGCGCACCATCGCGCTGGTGGGGGCAAAGCGTGGAAAGGCGGCCGAGCTCGCCGACCAGGTGGTCGTCGTGGACGACACGCACTACGGCCGCGTGGAGGACGTGCAGATGCACATCCTGCACATGCTTTGCTACGCGTTCGTCGAACGCCCGGAAATGCGCGCCTAACGTCGGCGGCCTGTCCGGACTTTAACCCATCTCCATCCCTTATGAAATCCATCCTCCTGCTCCTTTCGCTCTCCACTTCGCTCGCCTTCGCGGGCGATTACAGCCGCACGATCTTCTCCGACGATTTCGCCAAGGACGGCTTCGGGCCGCGCTGGGGGCACTACAAGAGCGGCAGCGTGGTGAAGGATGGCATCCTCGTTGGCATCACGCCGGAAGGGTCGGATCACTCGGCGGTGGATAACATCAAGTTCCCCGGCGAGCGCGACCTGGAGGTGTCGGTGAAGTTCAAGTTCGTGAGCGACAAGGCGAAGAGCTTCAACGTGTGGTTCGACGACAAGGACTACAAAGGCTCGCACGCCGGGCACATCTGCCAGGCATCGATTTCGCCGAAGAGTGTCAATATTTCCGATGCGAAGACGGGTGGTTTTGACCTGACCGGCGGGCTCTACGACCGCAAGAAAGAGAACAAGCTGACCGCCGAGGAAAAGGCGATGCTCGCGACGAAAGCGAAGACCTTCCCGACGACGATCAGCCTCGGCGAGTGGCACACGCTCGTCGCGACGACGAAGGGCGATGAGCTGAGCGTTTCCATCGATGGCAAGACGGTGGGCACCTTCAAATCGACCGGCATCACACACGAGACCAAGTCGCTGGTGAGCCTCACCACGAACCAGGTGGATGTGCAATACGACGACTTCAGCCTGAAGGGCGTCGCGAAGTAGTCGCGCCGCTTTTGCAGCTCGCGCGGCCCCGAGGGCCGCGGCTACAAGGGCCGAATGTATACGCCCGCGCCGTTCAAGATCGAGGATCGTAAGGCGCTCGTCGCCTTCATGCGGCAGCATAGTTTTGCGACCATCGTGACGCACGATGGCGCGGTGCCGCACGCGACGCACATGCCGGTGGTCCTCCGTGAAAACGAGGGACCGCACGGCACGCTCGTCTCGCACATGGCGCGGGGGAATCCGCAGTGGCTTCATTTCGAGAACGGCCAGGAGGTGCTGGTGATTTTCACCGGGCCGCACACCTACGTGTCGCCCGCGTTTTACAAGACGTCCCCGCAGGTGCCGACGTGGAATTACACCGCGGTGCATGCCTACGGCGTGCCGCGGATTGTGAACGATCACGCGCAATTTGCCGCCATGCTGCGGGAGTTGATCGAGTTTTACGAGGCGCCGCGGGCAAACCGCTGGTCCGGTGAATTGCCCGACGATTATCGCGACAAGCTGATGATGGGAATCGTCGGCGTGGAGATCGAGATCACGAAGATCGAAGGGAAGTTCAAACTAAGCCAGAACCGGAACGAGGAGGATCGGCAGGGAGTGATTGCAGCGCTGGCGGCGAGTGTGGATCACGGCGATCAAGACGTGGCGGCGATGATGAGACGATTGCGCCGGGAGTAGCGGCGGGCAGAGTCCTTCGCGGAGTGCGGCAGCCTGCTGCAGGTGGTCGACCGGCCCCGGGCAACTGGCTGCCCACCGCCACAGCGGCAGCAGGCTGCCGCAGTCCACGGCATGGCGAGGCCATGCGGCGCGTCGATTTTTCGTGTCCAAAATCCACCCTGAGGGACTAATCGAAGCACATGAAGCTACTCCCCGCGCTTACTCTCCTTTCTCTCGTCGCCGCGGCCCAGGCGGCTGAACCGGTGCAGGTGAGCGGGATTTATCCGCGGCTGGCGATGTTCAACGAAGAGGGGGAATGCGGGACGGGGGCGGTGGTGCCATGGGCAGGACGGTTGTGGGCGGTGACTTATGCGCCCCACAAGCCGACGGGATCGACGGACAAGCTCTATGAGATTACGCCGGCACTGGAGCAGATCGTGCGGCGGGAGAGCATCGGCGGGACGCCGGCGAACCGGATGATTCATCGCGAGTCGCAGCAGCTTTTTATCGGGCCGTATGTGATCGATGCGCAAGGCGCGGTGCGGACGATTCCTTACGCGACCATGTTCGGCCGCATGACGGCGAACGCGCGGCATCTGACCGATCCAGCCGGAAAGATTTATTACGCCACGATGGAGGAAGGGCTCTACGAGGTGGACGTGAAGACGCTCGCGGTCACGGAGCTGTGGGCGGACGAGCAGCGCAAGGCGGGGCGGCACGCGGATCTGCCGGGGTATCATGGCAAGGGGCTCTACTCGGGACAGGGGCGTGTGATTTATGCGAACAACGGCGACCACGCGAAGGAAGCGCTGAGCAATCCGCGGATTCCGTCGGGGGCGCTGGCGGAGTGGGATGGGAAAGCCGAGGCGTGGAATCTGGTGCGGCGGAATCAATTCACCGAGATCACGGGGCCGGGCGGAATCGAGGGGAATGCGAAGCCGGAAAGCGATCCGTTGTGGAGCATCGGGTGGGATCACCGATCGCTCATTTTGATGTGTCTCGATGGTGGCAAATGGCACACGTATCGGCTGCCGAAGGGTTCGCATTCCTACGATGGTGCGCATGGCTGGAACACGGAGTGGCCGCACATCCGCGACATCGGCGAGAGCGACCTGCTCATGACGATGCACGGCACGTTCTGGCGTTTTCCGAAGACGTTCTCGGCGGCGAATTCGGCGGGGATCGCGCCTCGGTCGAACTACCTCAAGGTGATTGGTGATTTCTGCCGGTGGAACGATCGCGTGGTGTTCGGGTGTGACGACACGGCGAAGAGCGAGTTTTTGAACAAACGCAAGGCGAAGGGAAATCTCGCCGGTCCAGGGCAATCGCAATCGAACCTGTGGTTCGTGGAGCCGAAACAGATCGACCAGCTCGGGCCGGTGATCGGGCGCGGGGCAGTGTGGCTCGACGAAACGGTGAGTGCGAACGTGCCGAGCGATCCGTTCCTTTTCTCCGGCTACACGCAACGCGGGGTGCACCTCGCACACGACCGCGCGGAGGTGGTGAAGTTCACTTTCGAGGTCGATGCGAAAGGCGACGGGCAGTGGCAGTCTTTGCGCAGCGTGGACGTGCACGGGTATGCGTGGGTGGAGTTTCCCAAGGCAGAAGCAGGCGCGTGGGTCCGCGTGAAGACCGATCGCGATTGCGCGAAGGCGACGGCGTTTTTCCAATTCGGCAACGGCGACTCGCGCAGCGGGGAAGCCGCGCCGATGTTCGCGGGGATCGGCGGTGGACCGGCGGGGCTGTTGTCGGTGCGCGGAGCCAATCTGCGCACGCTGCGCCTGGCACAGGGCGACGCCTGCTACGACCTCGACGTAGACCTGAAGTTGCGCGGGGTGGACGATCCAAAAGGACTGGAATTCGTGCGAAAGAATTTTTCGATCCCGAAAGACGTGGTTTCGGTCGATGCAGCATCGGTGCTCTACGTCGATGAAAAGGGACGGCGCTGGCGCCTGCCGAAGGGTGATGCTTCGTTCGACAATGCGGGCGACGAACGCGTGTGCCGGGAGGTCTGCACCGAACGCGACCTGCTGAACTGCCACGGCACCTTTTACGAACTACCCGCGGAAAACGCCGGTGGATTTGCGATGATCCGCCCCGTGGCGACGCACAACCGGCATATCAAGGACTACGCCTCGTATCGCGGGATGCTGGTCATCGGCGACATCGCGGACAACGCCAGGGGCAAGCACATCATCCGCTCCGACGACGGCAAAGCAGCGCTGTGGGTGGGCGCGGTGGACGACCTCTGGAAATTCGGAAAGGCGCGCGGGACCGGCGGGCCGTGGAAGGACACTGCGGTGAAGGCGAACGTGCCGAGCGATCCCTATTTGATGACCGGCTACGACCGGAAGCGGCTGAACCTCGCGAGCACGAGCGCTGCCAAGGTTCGCGTCGAGGTGGACTTCAGCGGCACGGGCGCGTGGGCGGCGTATCGCGAGTTCGACGTGAAGCCGGGTGCTGACGTAGAATATGAATTCCCCGCCGCGTTCTCCGCTTATTGGGTGCGCGTCATCGCCGATCACGATACCACTGCCACCGCTCAACTGACCTACGAATGAACCGTCGAACATTCCTCCACACCTCCCTCGCTGCCGCGCTCACTGCTTCGCTTCACGCGGAAAACAAAAAGCCGCGCATTCTGCTCCGCTCGTCGTGGCAGACGGTGAATATCGGCGACATTGCGCACACGCCGGGCGTGCTGGCGATTCTCGAGAAAATGCTGCCCGAGGCCGAAGTGCGCCTGTGGCCGAGCAAGGTGGACAACGGCGTGGAAGAGATGCTGCGAGCCCGTTTCCCCAAGGTCGAAATCATCAAGGGACCGGAGCACCTCAAGGCCGCGTTTGCCGAGTGTGACTTCCTGCTGCACGGCTCGGGTCCGTCACTCGTGGCGGAGAAAGACATCGTGCGCTGGGTAAAGGAAACCGGGAAGCCGTATGGCGTCTTCGGCATCACCGTGGCGATGCAGGGCTCCGGCAACACGAAGCCGATGGCGGACAGCTCGATGGGGAAAATTATCGAGGTGCTGAGCGGCGCGAAATTCGTCTTCTTCCGCGACTCCGTGTCGCGTGATCTCGTGAAGGCGAAAGGTTGCACCTCGCCGGTGATGGAGTTCGGACCGGACGGCGCTTTTGCGACCGATCTGCGCGACGACGAAAAGGCGGAGGCTTTCCTGAAAGCGAACGGGCTGGAGGCAGGCAAATTCCTCTGCTGCATCCCGCGTCTGCGCTTCACGCCGTATTGGGTGCTGCCAGAAAAAAATGCGAAACCCGACCCGGTGAAACACGCGCGCAACGAGGCGATGAAGGAGCACGACTGCAAGCCGCTGCGCGACGCGATCACGGCCGTGGTGAAGGAGACGGACCTCAAGGTTCTCCTTTGCCCGGAAGACAAAACGCAAATGGCGGTAAACAAGGAAATGCTCTTCGACAAACTGCCCGAGGACATCCGCGCCCGTTGTGTGTGGAAGCCGGACTACTGGCTCACGGGCGAAGCGCTCAGCACGTATCGCCGCAGCGCGGGTCTGTTCGGCCACGAGATGCATTCGCCGATCATGTGCATCGGCAACGGCATCCCCGCGATCGTCTGCCGCTGGGCGGAGCAGACGAGCAAGGGCATCATGTGGCGCGACATCGGGCTCGGCGACTGGCTCTTCGACCTGGACAAGGAAGACGAAGTCGCGCGCGTCGTGCCGACCGTGCTCGCCATGGCAAAAGATCCCGCCGCCGCCAAAGCGAAAGCGGCGAAAGCGAAAGCCTTCGTCGAAGAGCGCCAGCACGCCATGGTGGCGGAGTTGAAGAAGAGCCTCGGCGCGTGAAAAAGCTCTTCACTTTTGCGCTCCTCGTTTTCGCCGCCGCCCTCCGCGCGGAGGATTGCGACGTGCTTGTTTATGGCGGGGTGCCGTGTGGGGTGGCGGCGTCGATTGCGGCTTCGCGGGAGGGAGCCAAAGTGATCCTTATCGAGCCGACGAAACATGTGGGCGGGCTGAATACCAGCGGGCTCAACACGGCGGAGACGGAGCACATGCTGAAGTGGACGTTCGGCGGCGTGGCGCGGGAGGTGTATGAGCGCATCGGGCGACACTACCGGAAGTGGGAACCGGCTTATTATTTCGAGTCGCACATCGCGGAGAAGGTGTTCAACGACATGCTGGCGGAGGCGCAGGTGGAAGTGCGGTTTGGCGTGCGCGTGGAGAAGGTGGAGAAGGATGGGGCGCGTATTCGCGATATCGTGCTGAGCGATGGCTCGACGGTGACGGCGAAGGTGTTTGTCGATGCGGGTTACGAAGGCGACGTGATGGCGCGGGCGGGCGTGAGTTATACGTGGGGGCGCGAATCGCGAACGGAGTTCAACGAGGACAAGGCGGGCATTTCGTTCGATCCGCCGAAGCAGGCGGCCACGGTGGATGAAAAGGGCAACCTGCTGCCGGGCATCTCGGGCTGGGTGCGCGATTTCCAGGAGGGCGACGGCGACAAACGGGTGATGAATTACAACTGGCGCCTGACCTTCAGCAACGATCCCGCGTTTCGTGTGCCGCTGCCCGAGCCGCAGCATTACGACCGGAATCGTTATCGCCTGCTGGAAAACTGGCTGCGCGAGCGGACGGCGCAGGGACAGGACACGAAGCTGACCGACATCATCGATCTCTACGGTCACGCCCCGGGCCGGAAGGATAAGAAGGAAGTGAACAACAAGCAGGCCGCGGTGATTTCGATCGGGCACTTCGGGGGACAGTTCGATTACCCGGACGGCGACTATGCGACGCGGGAAAAGGTCGTGGCGGATCACACCGATTACACGCTGGGATTGCTGCACTTTCTCGCGACGGATGAAACCGTGCCCGAGAAATTGCGCACGGAGATGCAGCAGTGGGGGCTGCACAAGGAGGAGTTCGCGGACAACCAAAACTGGCCCTACCAGATCTACGTGCGCGAGGCGCGGCGGATGCGCGGCGTGTCTGTGGTGACGCAACATGATGTAACGACCGATCGCCAGAAGCCGGACTCGATCGCGCTCGGGAGCCACTTCGTGGATTGCCATCACGTGCAAAGACTCGCGTTGTCGCCGATGGAATTTGTGAATGAGGGACGAATCTGGCTGGAGGGCTGGGTGTATCAGATCCCGTATCGCGCGATCACGCCGAAGGCGGAGGAGTGCACCAACTTGTTGGTGCCGGGTGCGGCCAGTTACACGCACGTGGCTTACTGCACGCTGCGGCTGGAGAGCACGTGGATGATGGTGGGCCATGCCGCCGGGGTTGCTGCGGCGCGAGCGGCGGGGTGGAATAAGACGGTGCAGGATTTGATTGTCGATAACCTCCAGGAACGCCTGCGCGCACAGGGACAGGTGATCGATTTTCTGCCGGGGCAACCGGAAAAGTTCGATCCGAAGAACCGGCGTTAGGCTCCGGCTTGCTTCCAGACGTCTTGCGATTAGAAGCGGGCCTGCGAAAGCCCTCCTCATCCTAGGGCGTGTCTTCAAAATGGTTTGAGCCAGTCGAGGACTGCGGTCAGGCAAGCGATGGCGAAAAAACAGGTGGAGGTTTTTTCGTAGCGAGTGGCGAAGCGGCGCATGGCTTTGGCGCGCTGAAAGAAGTTTTCGATCCGGTGACGTTTGCGATACCAGCCGCGGTGGAAGGGCAGCTTGCGCCCGCGACCGAGAC
>JBGAGV010000011.1:0-215655 GCA_044226525.1 Chthoniobacteraceae bacterium
TGGCGGTTCCGATACCGCCCCCCCCGGTTGACCAAAAATGAAACCGGAACCCACGGAACGGAGAGACTGGGCGGTTCGCGCGAATTGATGCCGGAGGCGAAATTAGGCGCGGAAACGGGGTCGACTCTTGACACTTGATGCACCGGAATAGCCGTTGCGTTGGGCCATCGTGCACCCGAGGCCGGGCATCCCGCACCCCCCGTCGTTACGAAACATACCGTGAACACACGGAACAGACGGAATGGACCGTCTGCACAATCACGCGAGCACCCCGAAATTCGCCCCGACATGAAACCACGCTTCGGCGATCGCCACGGACCAACTCCCTCCACCACCCAAACCCGGCGACAGCGGCCACCGAAACGACCAAAGCGCCCGCGCTACGTCCCGCCAGAGTTCGCCGGACGCTGCCGGATCTTCCCGGGGCGCGACACCTTGCTGCTGCCTTACCAGGCGGCGTGGGCGCGGGATGGGGCGCGGCTCAAGATCGCCGAGAAGGCGCGGCAGATCGGGTGGACGTGGTCGGCGGCTTACCGGCTCGTGACGGCCAAATCGGCGGGGGCGAATCGGCAGGATGCGTGGGTGAGCAGCCGCGACGAACTCCAGGCGCGGCTCTTCCTCGAGGACTGCGGCCACTTTGCGCAGTTGCTGAACCTCGGGGCTGGCGCGCTCGGCCATGAGGTGGTCGATGAGCACGGGCACAGCGCTTTCGTGCTCACCTTCGCCAATGGCCGGCGCGTGCACTCCATGTCGAGCCACCCCGATGCGCAGGCCGGCAAACGCGGCGACCGGGTGCTCGATGAATTCGCTCTCCACGCCGATCCGCGCCGCCTCTATTCCATCGCCTATCCGGGCATCACGTGGGGCGGGTCGCTGGAGATTTTTTCGACCCATCGCGGCACCGGGAGTTTTTTTCATCGGCTCCTGCTCGAAGCCCGGCACGGGGGAAATCCCAAAAAGTTTTCCGTCCATCGCGTCACCCTCACGGATGCGCTGGAGCAGGGCTTCCTCTACAAGCTCCAGGCGAAACTGCCGGAGGACGATCCGCGGCTCGCCATGGACGAGGCGGAGTATTTCGATTTCATCCGCGCGGGTTGCGCCGACGAGGAAAGCTTTCTCCAGGAATACCAATGCGCGCCGAGCGACGATGCCGCGGCGTTTCTCGGCTACGACCTGCTCGATGCCTGCCGCTATGGACCCGGCGAGAAATGGGAGCTGACCCTGCGCGAACTCGCCGAGTGCGGCGACCCGCTTTACCTCGGCGGCGACATCGCGCGCGTGAAAGACCTCACCGTGTTCTGGGTGGTGCGCGCCTTCGGCGGCCTGCGCCCCACGGTCCATCGCGTCGCCCTGCGCGCCACGCCCTTCGCCGAGCAGGAGCGCCGGCTGGGGGAACTCCTCGCCCTCCCCAATCTGCGCCGCGCCTGCCTCGATGAAAGCGGCCTCGGCCGCCAGCTCGTCGAAAACGCCCGCCAGCGCTTCGGCTGGAAAGTCGAGCCCGTCACCTTCACCCCCGCCGTGAAGGAAGAGCTCGCTTTCGCCCTTCGCGCCGCCTTCGAAGCCCGCACCGTCCGCCTGCCGGACGACGCCGCCATCGTCGCGTCCCATCGCGCCGTCCGCAAGGAAACCACCGTCGCGGGCAATGTCCGCTTTGTCGCCGAACGCACCGACGCCGGCCACGCCGACGATTTCTGGGCCCACGCCCTCGCCCTCCACGCCGCCCGCCCCGCGCTTTCCGTGGGTTCCATCGGCAGCGTCGTGCACGGCGGATACCGCACCGCCGCCCGCCGGGAAAGGCGCTGCGTCGGCGCATGAAGCCGAGACACCCAAAACACAATAAAACACAATATTTGAAACCGTTTTTCTCCTGGTTCCCAAGTTGCACTTGGGAACCCACCTGTCGGCGAAGTTCAACTTCGCGAGCACCGGCGTGCCGAAGTGCAACTTCGGCACGAGAGAGTGTGTGAGTGAGAGGCGGCGTGCCGGGCGGTTTTTCCATCAGCCATCAACTATCAACCATCATCCCCCCCTCCGCCTCCTTGCTCATCCGCTCATTCTGTTTAAGACTTTCACCCTCATGCGCCGCTTCTTCGTTGCGCTCTTCATTTTGATCGGCGTCGTGCTGCTCGGCGCGAGCTGGTATGTCTATCACAAGGGGTTCACCCGGCGGTGGCGCACTTATGTGTCGGACGAATTTCGCCGGCGCGGGGTGGAGTTGTCGCTGCGGCAACTGACGCTCGATCCGTTTCGCGGCGTGCTGGCGAAGGGTGTGAAGATCTACGACGCGCAGGAGCGGAAACGGACGCTGGGGGTGATCGATGAGATGCGCCTGGTGATCAACTGGGCGAACCTGATTCGCAGCCAGACGTTTATCGACGCGCTCGACCTGCGCGATGCCACGCTGGCGCTGCCGCTCGACCCGCAGAACCTGGCGGGACCGATGCTGGAGGTGAAGGGGATGAGCGGGCGGTTATTCCTGCCGCCGCAGCAGGTCTATCTCAGCAGCTTCGAGGCGGAGATTTACGGGATTCGGGTCACGGCCTCGGGGCGGATCGTGAATCCGCAGGAAGCGCACAAAAAGCCGCCGAAGCCGGGTGCGGGGAAGAAGACGGTGGAGATGGTGTCAAACATCATCAACGAGCTGAAAGCACTGCAATACAAAGGCGAGCCCCCCTCGCTCGACTTGCGCTTCAGCGGCGATCTCGCGCGCCCGGAGACGGTATTTGTGGAGGCCAAGCTGTGGGCGGAACACGTGCGGCGGGGCGATTGGCGCGTGGAGACGTTTTATCTCGATGCGCTCTATCGCGAGCAGAATGTCGCGCTGCGGCAACTCGTGTTGAGCGATGCCAAGGGCTCGTTGCGGATCAGCGGGAGTTACGATGTGCAGGCGAAAGCGGCGGAGTTGCAAGCGCACTCCACGCTCGATCTGCAGCCGATCTTCCACGCGTTCATGAAGATGCCGGAGCTGGACGAGTTCGTGTTTTACGAAGCACCGGAGATCGACGCCACGGTGCGCGGGGTGTTCGACGATTCTCCGTCCCTCCAGGCGATCGGGCGGGTGGCGGCGAAACGGTTTGGGTATCGCTCGGTCATCTTCAATGGCTTCAATGCCGATGTGGTCTGGGACGGCGAACGCTGGGCGGCGCGCAATGTGAGCCTGCGGCACCCGAGTGGTGCGATCACCGGCGACGTGATGCAACTGCCCGGCGACGTGAAGGCGCGGCTGCGCAGCACGATCAATCCCGAAGCACTGGCGCCTTTTCTGCAAGGCAAGGCGGCCGAGTGGTTCAAACAGCTCGAGTTTCTCGATGCGCCGGAAGTCAGCGCGGAAATATCCGGGCCGGATTTCGATCCGGACCATCTCTCGGGAAATGCGGCGCTGAAGGTGGGCCGCACGTCGTATCGCAATGTGTGGGCGCAACAGGCTTCGGCGACGCTGCGTTACGCCGATAAGAGACTGGTCGTCGATCCGCTGCGCGTGGTGCGGGAGGAAGGCTCGGGAGGTGGCGGGCTGATTTTCGATTTCAACCGCGACGAGGTCGAGGTGCAGGACATTCGCACGTCGGTGCACCCGCAGGAAATCATCTGGTGGATCGATCCCAAGCTGCTCAAGGACATCGAGCCGTATCGTTTCGGCAAACGGCCGCCGAACTTGAAGCTGAACGGTCTCGTGCATACCAAGAACGGTCCGACCACGCGCTTTCACGTGGACATCGATGCGCCGGGCGGGCTCGATTACACGTTCCTGCGGCGCAATCTCCACGCGACACAGGCCACGGCGAAACTCGATTTTACCAGCACGCGGATGAAGATCAGCGATCTCGATGCGAAGGTTTTCGGAGGACGCCTGCGCGGCAACGGGGATGTGTCGATCGTGCGCGCCGATCCGAACCATTCCGCCGATGTGCGGTTGGAGAACGTGGATTTCGCCGCGCTGACCAAGCTCTACTTCGGCTACGACGATTCGAAAGGCCGGCTGAACGCGCGTTATGGGTTCAGTATCAAAGGGGGCGAAGCGCGCACGATGCGCGGACGGGGCGACCTGACGGTGAGCGATGGCAAAGTCTTCGCGATCCCTTTCCTCGGGCCGCTCTCCTACATCGTGAATGGCATCGTGCCCGGCATGGGCGACGATGTCGCGCGCAAGGGCAGCGCGAGTTTCACGATCGACGATGGGGTGATCGACACGAAAGACTTCCTCGTCGAAGCGACCGGTTTTTCGATGATCGGCGGAGGCAAGCTGATGTTCCTCGACGACAAGATGAACTTCGACGTGCGCATCAACGCGCGTGGTCTCCCGGGAGTGCTGCTCTTCCCGGTGTCGAAGCTCTTCGAATACACCTCCACCGATACCCTTGCGAAACCGAACTGGCGTCCCAAGCTCGTGCCGCGGCTGTGAGCCGGTGGGGCGGCGAAGAAACGCGCAGCCACACGACGGGGGAACGACGAAGCAAGGTTGGTGTTTTATTTCTGCTTATGAAATTCGTGCGCGTTGGCTCTCACTTCATCAATCTCGATCACGTTGCGTTTGCCCACGTCTCCGACCTGGGAGCGGTGACCGTCACGTTTGCGGTGGCGGGAGAAGGCGGCGGTCCCGTCACGCTGATCCTCAATAATCTCGAAAGCCCCGCCATGCTGGAGGCCTTGCAAACCCGCTGCGAATCGACTGATGCAGCGGAGGCGCGCGCCAACGCTGCGTTCGGGTGGAGCGCCACTCCCACCGATCTGTCATAACGAGCGGCAGTTAAGCTCTTGAGAGGAGTGGAGAGGCGCCTAGCCTGCGCCGCATGATCGAACCCTTGGAAACCCGCCTTGCCCCGGCTACCGGCCTGACTGTGACCCCGCTTCCCGGAGGCGCCTTGCACCTCACGGCGACCGAAGGCGATGATACCGTCTATCTCCGAAGTGACGAACCCGGTTTTCTGACGGTGGGTTCCGTGGCGGGCGACCTCGTGTTCAAAGGGGAGATCGTGCCCAACCCGATCACCATCGCGATGCCGAAAGGCGCGATATCGGTCGATCTGCTCGGGGGCAGCGATCATCTCTATCTGGATCCCATGACGATTCCCGGTTCCCTGACCGTGAACGACACGAGTGGAGCGTCGCAGATCGAGATCAACCATGTCCTGGTGCGTGGTTCGATGACGATCAACGGGAGCAGCGATAACGACACCATCACGGTGGATGGGCGGCTTGGGGTGACGAAGGATCTCACCCTCGAACTGCATGGAGGGAGCGGCGATGTGTTTTACAATACGAACCCCGGCCTCTCGTTCACCGTCGGCGGCAATTTCAAAGTCCACGGCACCGCTTCCACGACCATCGTCGCACTGGGGCTGGCTCTCGATGGACAGGCAGTGCGCAAGTATGATGATGCCCGGTCGCAGGCTGACGTGCCGCTGATGCTGCGTGACATGAAGATCGGCAAGAACCTCACCTTCGAGGCATCGGGAACCGATGTGCGGCTCTTCCTGGGCGCTGCCGACGGGCGGGTGGGCGGAATCCTGAGCGCCAAGGCGACCGCCTCCAACGGCGTGCTGGGTTATTTCCACTCGAACGCGGGGCCGCTCAATATCGCAGGGGGATTGGTGGTCGAAGCAGGCGGCCTCGCCGATGTGCGCATGAATGCCCTGAGCATCAGCATCGGTCGCAGCCTCAGCTTCACGGGCGGGATCGGGAACGATGTGCTCTCGGTGGTCGCCAATAATTCCATGCGCCTGCCCAGGACGGTGCTGACCATGGGCGATGGATCTAACACGGCGGGCTTCCGTGCGTTCGAGCCGTGGACCCTCACCGGTTCACTCGCGATGACCGCGGGCTCGGGCGACGACATTCTTTCCGTGCTCGGACCGGGTAAGATCACCGGCAATCTGACGGGTGATTTCGGTTCGGGCATGGCGGCGGTGACCGTGAATGGCGACGGCAACGGACGGATGAGTGTCGGGCCGCTTTTTAAAGTGACGTCGCAGAACAGTCTTCTCGTCGGCATCTATAATGCGGTGATGAATGGCCGGGTGGAAGTGGTCGGTCACGGCGGGGATGATGCGCTCGCCTTCGACAGCGTGAAGGTAGTCGGCGCCGTCAGCTTCAGCGGCAGCGCGGGTGCGGACGGATTTTATGTGGACGGTTTCACGGCAAATCAGCCCAAGCCGCCCTTCACCTACTTCACGCCGAGCGCTTTCCTGGGACCGGTCCGGGCCGACATGGGTGACGGCGCCGACCACATCATCTTCGGCGCCAGTTCCGATGCCGGCCGAGCGACCTTCCTGAACTCCGTCAGCGTGCTCGGGATCATGGGTGAAACGATCGACCTGACCTCCGCGAAGGTGACGTTTAAAAAGACGCCGGTCTATATGTAAGTCATGCGAGCTGCTCCGCCCACTTTACTCGCTTCCTACGGCGGCGTCGCGGAGATGCTTCTCGATTTCCGCTTCCGCCAGACCGCGCTCACGCAGGAGCTTGCGATAGTTTTCTTCGAAGACTGCCTGATCGCTATCGCTGCGCCCGGTCGAGCGGCGAAATTGGGCGGACAAAGCAAGGGCCTCGCTGCACAGCGGTTCGGCTTCCTCGGGAAATCCCTGCGCCGCAATCGACTGTGCGTAGTGCGTCAGTGCGCGCGCGGTATCGCGGAGATCGGCCGGTGGGTTGTGGCGGAGAATCGACGAGGCGCGACGCACATAAGGTTCGGCATCGGAAGGCTGGCTGCGCGAGAGCTTCAGCGCGCCAAGCGCGGTGTGCAGGCTGGCCGCTTCCGGTGTATCGAGAGCGTCCGCTTTATTGGCGAGGTCGAAGGCCTGCTGGAGCAGCGGCTCCGCGGCGATCGCCCGTCCCCGTCCGAACTCCAGCACCCCGGCCAGGGTGAAAAGGCGCCAGGCGGGCTGGCCGGCGGTTGGGGCGGTTTTCGCGGCATTGGCGAGGTCGCGCAGCGTGGTGATCGCGATCTCAAAGCGGCGCGTAGCGAACTGAGTGAGAAACGCGTCGTAGCCCGTCCGCTTACCTCCCAACAAATTGCCCGCGGCATAACGATCAAGCGCCGCACGGACTTCCGCTCCGCTGCGGTGTTGGGCGAGCGCGACGTCTTCCATCGCCAGATCGAAACGGGCTTCCAAGGTCCGTCCATCGAAGACGGCCCGCGGAGCCGTCATCGCTCCCACGAGCGCGGTCGCGGTTGCGTGATCCTGCGCGGTGCGGCGGTTGACCCACCAGGTTCCGCTGGCCAGGCCCAGGAGGCAGGCGAGGGAGAGGAAAAAAACGAACGGCTTGGTCGATCGACGGCGTGGAGCAGGGGTATGGTCCGACATGGGCTGGCGCGGACTAGTGGCCCGACGCAGCCCTTTGCTCAAGGGCGGTGTTTGACAGCCGCTGAAGGCTGCGGTCGCCTGGGACACCGCTGCTTAGAAAGTGTCGATCGTCTTCGGAATCGATGCCATGGCGACTACGCCCTGGCTCCGCAGAGAACTCACCATGGTCCGGACGTGGCCGTTTCGTTGGCGGCCTTCGAGGAGCTTCAGGCTCATCGATTTCGAGCCCCATTCCAGAATTTCGATCTGCACCATCTTGACGCCCCATTGGCGCATCATGGAGCGGGTCGGCATATACATATCGATGGTTTGCTTACCCACCAAGGCGCTACCGTAATCTTCGATGACATATTCCTGCTTGTTTCCGACCAGCCGGAAACGAGTGCCCAGCGGCAGCCACGACCAGTCGGCGGCGGCGCTGCGGACGGTGCTCTTGAAGCGCAGACGACTGCCCACGCCGTTCACGCTGCCACCGGCTTCGGTGTGCGTGTAGGCGGTGGTGCGAACCGTCATTTTCTGACCAGCATGCCCTGCGCTGGCGGTTTTAGTCCCTTTGGTGGAAGCGCACGCGGCGAGGAGGAGCGCCGACGCGCCAGCAACAAGGTGGCGAATGGTCATGAGGAGGCTACTTTTAGCGGTTTCGAAAGAAGTGGGCAAATTCTTTCTCCACCGCCGGTTGGGGTTGGGTTACGAGGAAAACACAATGGGTTGGGCAAGCCTTCCTTGGAGTCGCCGTAAGGCCCCAAGTTGTTGAGTGAAGCTCGATTTGGTTTATCCGTCATCACGGCGTGGGTTAAAAAGCTGGCTCCAGAAGGCGCAGCTCCCATGCCGATAGCTGCGGACGAACCGTAACGGGGAGCCAAGGTCAGGACAGCGCCCGACGGCTTACACTGGGGATTTGCGAAAACGCTCGGAGGGAGACGTGGTTAGGAATTGAGAGAGCGAATCTCGTTTATGAGGCAGAGGAACGTCAGGCGTTGATCAGTGCCCGAAAACTGGAATTCGCAAACGACTCTCGTAGAGCGCCTTCTTCCTGTTTTGACCGCTTGGTTGCCCCCTTGGTGCGGAGGCCAAGGAGTTGCCGCAAGGCGACCATCAAAACCACCGGTTGCTCTTCTAACGGAACGTCCACCTGCTCCGGGAACTGGGCGTCAAGAATCCAAGTGCCCGCATCAGAAACCTCCAGAAGTTCCTCAGCCCAGCGCGTCACGGTCTCGGCTGGCGAACCGGGAAAGCGCTGGCCGACGAAGCGGAGGATTTCCGTCCGCCGCGGCACGTTCAGCAGCAGGGCAAGAAAGAAACGGTGCTCCACGTCGGTGATGGCCCCGCGCAGACCGGCCAGCCCGTCGCGTCGGACGATTTCATCGAGCGTGGGCGCCACGTAGTCGGCCAGCGCGCGATGTTTTCGGCGGAAGACCTTCCAGGCGTCATCCCACGCCCCAAGGGTGCGCAGGTGGCCCATGCTGTTTTGCAGGATGAAAAAGCCGCGTTCGAAATCGAGGGTCGCCAGCATTTCCGCCAGCAACTCTGGGTAAGCCGGGTCACCGGTCGTCTCCAGCAGGTCGAGCAGTTGCTTGCGCCGCATGGTGAGGGCGTCGTTGTGGACCGGGTCGATGGCCACATGCGGGGGCAGATACGTGAATTGCGGGCCCGTCCCAGGATCGTGCTGCGTCCGCACCACCACCGTGGCCGACGGCGTATCGAGGTGGAAAAGCGAGTGAATGTAATCGCGGCCAGAGACGATTGGCTCCGTCCGGCCCGTTTCGAGAAGCTGGGTGCTGGTCAGGCGGAGATCGCCGACGCGGATGTGCGAGGAGATCGACTTCGCTTTCTCAAACACGAACTGTGAGTGGATGCTCGATCCCGCGAGGACGTGAAACGCGCCGGAGAACTCGTGCTGATGAATGTCGGTCGTGCCATCCAGCCAGAACAGGATCTGGATGTAGAAGCGGGGGTCGTCATAAACGACCAGCTCCGGCTGGCCGAAGCCCGATTGCGTCTGGTGCGGCTGGGCGTCTTCCAGCAGGAAATCGTGCAGGAGCGCCGCGAGATCGACGTGCGCCGCCGGAGGCCGTTTCTCCAGCGCCGCCTGCGCGATCTTCGGAAAATCAGGCAGCGAGAAGTTGCGCTCTTTCCACCGGGCTAAAACGGTTTGTCCAAGTTCGGTAAAGTAAGCGTCCATTTCGGCGGAGCGTTCCCCGGCGCTTTCCACCCGACAAGCACGAACGCTGACGGGACGCCTAGTTTTCCCACAGTCGGACGCGGAAGAAACGTTGGGAATCGTTGCGCGGCGCCATCAGGTTTACTTGGCCGCCCTGGCTCGGCAGGCCTTGGTTTCCTGGCACATCCCACAGGAACCAGTTCACGAGATCGATCGAGCTCTCGACTTGGAACGATCGATCCGGAGGCAGGGTGAGGCTGAGCGTGACGGCTCCTTCAATGACCGACACGGATGGGGCCAGCTCGGCGCTGCCAAAGAGCGGGTTCGTGCCCGTGAGATATTCGTCACGATTGGCTCGCTGGTCGCCATCCGGGTCGGCCTCGGCTTCGCCCTCGGGGGAGTTCGGGGAGCCAAATTGGGCGAGGCGCCAGTCGGCATAGGTCTGGCGCGAAGGCAGGGCATTCGCGATCCAGTCGGTCAGCAACGCGATGTTGGCCTGGTCGAGTTCATTGCTGCCGAGCGGAGGCATCCGGGTGAATCCGTTCGTTGCCGCGATGCGGTTGAGCACGATCGAGTGGTTCGGATCGCCGGGAACGATCAATCGATTCGCCGGATTGCCTCCGTTCTGGGTCGCGGGGCCATTGATGAGAAGCGTGTCGGCGAGGCTTACGTTCGGGCGAGCGTCCCAACTCGCTGGCGCGATGGCCAGGCCCGCGGCGTGGCAGTTCGCGCAGTTCACGGCGAGATAGGAGCGCACGCGGGCTTCGAGCGGAAACTGCGTTTCATCCGGCCGCACGTGCCGGGGCAGCACGTTGGTGGGTTCGGGTGTGTTCGCGAAATAGCCGGCCTGGTGGAGGAGATCAATCTGGTTGCCGACAAAGCCGTTCATCGTCGCACTGCGATTGAGTTGCCGCGTATTGAACGACAGTGCTGGGCCGGCGCCCGCATTGTGGCAGGTGATACATTCGCCACGGCTCGGGATGCGATAGTGCTGCACGCGGGGGATGCCGTTTTCGATCACATCGATATCGAAGCTCTCACCTCCATCGGCTACCAGCGTGGCTTCAGTCTGCGCGGCATTCCATCGGTAGCTTACGCCATAGCTTCCGCTGGCGTTTTTCACGAGCACGCGGGTCTCGATGCGTTGCACGGTGGCGGGATTGCCGCGCGTCGTTTCGAGATCGAAATGTTTCACCCAGATCATGCCGTCCGGATACGTCCATGCTCCTTCGCGCGCCCACGTGAGTGTGCTGGCATCCGGCACGATGAACCAGCGCCGCTTGATCGCGAAGTCGCTCCAGAACGAAAGATTCGGCGAGTAAGGCAGCAGGCCCGGCGCGGGAGAGAGGGTCGCTACGTCGGCGAAGAGTCCGGTCGCGCTGAGCGTCGTCGGATATCCGCCCGTATCGCTCCCGGCCACGAGGCGATAGATGCGCCCCTCCTGGATATCGGCGGCGAGCACGTCGCCGTTCGATGGGTCGGCGCAGAAGGCGACGAATCCGGCATTTCCGGTGAGCCGCTCGACCGCCACTCCCGGCGTGCGGCGCAACGCCCATAGATGTCCATCGACGTAGTCGGCAAAGATATATGCGCCGGTAAGCGAAGGCAGATTCGTGCCACGATAGACGATGCCCCCGGTGACGGAGTGGCCCTGAAACGAACCGTTGCCGACGACGTATTCGTAGAGCGGATTCGTATATGTGAAGCCCGGGAGCGCCTCGCCTGCATTCGGTCCAGCGATGGTTCCTTCGCGCCACGACCAGCCGAAGTTTCCGCCATTCGTGGCGAGATTGATCTCCTCGCGCGCATCCTGACCCACATCGCCGACCCAGATTTCGCCGGTCGGCGCGTCGATCGAAAAGCGGAACGGATTTCGCAGCCCCACGGAATAGAATTCCGTGCGCACATTCGCCGCGGGTAGATCCTGTCCGTTGAAAGACACGGTGGGATTCGCGGTGACGAAGGGATTGTCCGCCGGCACCGCATATCGCGCGAGGCCGCCATCCCGCGGCACGCTGGCGTGCAGATTTGGCTCGGGATTGCCGGGGAGCTTGTCCACGTCGAGCCGCATCAATGCGCAGTGAAAATTGAGATCGATCCGCTGGCCGTTGCGGCGCGAATCGTTCTGACCGCCCCCGTCGCCGGCCGAGACGTAGAGATAACCGTCGGTTCCGAAGTGCATGTCGGTGCCGAGGTGAAATCCATTCGGTTCGAGCTGCTGAATGAGCACGGCTTCGGAGGTGGAATCGGCCTGGTTCGGATCGCCAGCCTGCACGTTGAAGCGGGAGATGCGGTAGTAATTCTGCCCCGCCACGGCGACGGAATACCAGACGAAGAATCGGCCGTTGGAGGCATGCTGCGGATGGAAGGCCATGCTCATCAAGCCTCGGTCCACGCTCGTGAGCAGCGTCTCGCCGCGCGACGAGCACAGCGTGGCGAGATCGAGAAAGACGGAGGAACTGGCCGAGGGCGCGGTGACGCTGGGAATCATGCGAATGACTCCACCGCGTTGCACGACGAACAGCCGCTGGGTGTCGCCCGGCACCGTGGCAAGGTTGATCGGCTGGTTGAAAGTGAGCGTGGCAAACGCTGCCGCCGTGGTGTAAGTCGTCGCGGGTGGGGTGGCAGGAACGTTGAGATTGGCGTTGGGGATGCGCAGGCTTGTCGCGAAGGTGATGGCGACATTCGCGGGAGCGGAGGCTCCTCCCGCGCCGCTCACCGTGTAGCTAAAGCTGTCGTTCACCGGCGTGCCGCTGGTGTGGGTGTAGAGCACGGTGCCGGTGCTGTCGGCCACGGCGGTGCCGTGCTGCGGAGGTTGGACGATGGCGACCGTCGCGGCGTTGATGATTCCTGTGTCGTTGGCGAGCACGCTGAGGCGGACCTTTTGCCCGAGGTGCATCGTGGCGGCGTCCGCGTTGGCGATGGGCGGCGGGAAAACCGCATTGGGGCCTGCATCCCGACTGGCGACGACTTCGGCTGGAGTGAAGGCGTGATTGTATAAGCGCACCTCGTCGTAGGCGACGCTGGCCATTCCGAGGCTGGTCCACTGCAGGCGGCCGAGCCAGCAATTTACGTCCTCGATCGCGTTGAGGTGAAAGGCGAGATCGCGTGACCCGGCGAGCACCCCATCGCGATACCAGGCGACCTGCATGCCGTTGGCGTTGTCGGTGACGGTGAGCACGTAATGATATATTTGGCCCGCCGTGGTGGGTAGATTCGTGTCGAGGTCGGTGCGCACCCCGTTCAAGGTCGTGCCCTGGCGCTGGAGATTCAGGTCCGTGCCACGGCTCAGCAGCAGGGTAAGGGCGTCTTCGGCCTGGGTTCCCCCGGGTGGGGTTGCCGCACTATTGCCGGTCCACTCGCCGGGTGCGCCGAGGCCGTCTCCGGCGATGTTCATGCGGCCGAAGTCGCACAACGGCGCCCAATCGCGCCCGGCCAGGGGCGAGGCCCAGCATTCGAAGGTGAAGTGGGTCTTCGTGGAGATCACTCCATTCGGCAGATCGAGATATGCCGAAATCGCCGCTTCCGCCGCGCCGCCGGTGGTGGTGCCAGGCAGGCTGATGCGGGTGCCGTCCCGGCTGGCGCCTTGCCCGCGGACGTTCATCGGTAGCGAGGAAACGCTATCGGCGAGCACCGTGCCGGCTGTTACAGCTCCGGCCGCCTCATTAAAAGACCAGCGGTTCAGGAGCGAAGCCGACACCCCGGAGGTGCCGAGCAGGAAGGCGATGAGGAAGGCCGAACCCTTGGCCAGTGAGAATTTCGGAATGTTCACGTCTTTCTCTACGGAGGGCGTTCGCAGGCATTACCGGATTTCGCAAGTTTACTCTGCTTCCTGAATCCGGCATCAACCGGGGCGCGCCATGCCCGAGTCCAAAACCCCACCTGCCGCCTTTCGCCCCACGCGTTGGAGTCTGGTGACCCGGTCGCTGGGCGAGGGGGAAGAAGCGCGGCGTGCTCTGGACGATCTCTGCCGGGCTTACTGGTTTCCGCTGTATGCCTGGGCGCGGCGTTATGGTTCGAGCCCGGCCGATGCGGAGGATCTGGTGCAGGGCTTTTTTGTGCAGGTGCTCACGCGCGAACTCTTCGCCACGGCGGACGCGGGACGGGGCAAGTTACGCACGTTCCTGCTCACGTCGTTTCGACACCATGTGCTGGATGAACACCGAAAAACGGTCGCCGGTCGCCGGGGCGGGGGAAACGTTGTCTCGTTCGACGCCGCCGAAGCGGAGGCATGGTATTCCGTGGAACAGATTGAGGGGGAATCGGCAGAACATTTGTTCGACCGGCAGTGGGCCCTGACCGTGCTCGACCGCGCCCTCGCCACGGTGGAGCGGCAGGCCGGATCCCGCGGGCGTGAGAAGGAATTTGCGGTGATTCGCCCACTGCTGGTCGGCGACGCGGGAACGAGCTACGAGGCCGCTGCGGTCGCGCTTGGCGTGAGCGTGAACGCCTTTCGCGTGACCCTCCACCGCGTGCGAGCACAGTTCCGCGAAGCGCTCCGCGCGGAAATCCTCGATACCCAGCCCGACGCCAGCAGCGTGGAGGAAGAAATGGCTTATCTTCTACAGGTTCTGCGAAGCGGTTAGGGCTGTCAGCCTTGCTCGCACTGAGACTGGGCTTTTGCAAAAACACCGCCTATCCTGCCCCGATGGCTTCGTCCCCTCAGCCCTCATCTCCGCACCGGCGACTGGCCGGGTTGCGACCGGATGCACTGCTGGAGCAGGCCATGACGCCATCAACCACTGAGCGGCGGACGCCAGTCGTGCCAGGATGCGCCATCGGGGAAGTGCTCGGCCAAGGCGGTATGGGCGTCGTCTTTCTCGCGCGCCAGACCGCGCTGGATCGCGCGGTAGCGGTGAAGGTGCTGGCGGTGGAGATGGCGAGTGACCCGCACTTCCTGGAGCGTCTGGAACGCGAAGCCCGCACGATGGCTCGTCTGCGGCACCCCAACGTCGTCGCGGTGCACGACTTTCAATTCCTCGACGATGGCAGTGCCGCCATCATCATGGAATTCGTCAGCGGTGGAAACCTGCGGGAGGTGCTCGCGCGACATCGAGACGGTCTGCCGCTGCCGGAAGCCCTGCGAGTTTTCCACGCTATCGCCGATGGCTTGCGCGCAGCTCACGAAGCGGGAGTGGTGCATCGCGACATGAAGCCGGAAAATGTGCTCATCGAGCCCGACGGCACCGCGCGCGTGACGGATTTCGGTCTTGCGCTGCCGCTCGATGGGCCTGAGGCGCGGCTCACCCGCCTGGGAGCCGCGGTCGGCACGCTCGAATACATGGCGCCCGAGCAGAGCACCGGCCAGACGCTCGACGAACGGGCCGATATCTACAGCCTCGGCGCGATGCTCTACGAGTTGCTCACTGGACGTGTGCCACGGGGTAGCTTCGATCCTCCGCATCTCGTGCGACCCGGCGTGCCGGTTTCCGTGAGCATGGCGACGATGCGCGCGCTCCGACCGACCCCGGCGGAGCGATTTGAGTCGATTGCCGCTTTCGAAAGCGCCCTGAGCGTTCCCATTCCCCGTCCAGCCTGGCGCCTCGGATTGCTCGCTGCTCTGGCGGTGGCGGGGCTGGCCGTGGTCGGCGTCGTCTATTGGCCTGACAGCACTCCACCTCCTCCGGCTGCCGCGCTGGTGGTGGGACCGTGGCGCGACGCGCTGGCCGGGATCGATCTTCATCGCGACAACTACGGCGGCGACTGGCGGCGCGAAGGGACTTCGCTGATCTCCACTGACGCCATTTGCGTGCTGGCGCTCGAGCGAGCCCTGCCGGCGAGTTTCGATGCGCGCATGACCTTCACCCGCCAGGCTGGCTCGGATTCCGTCGCGCTTTTTGTCGCGGCCAACGGCTCCGTCGGCTCCTGCGAACTCGACGCCTGGCGCGAGCATCTGTGCGGGGTGCAGGCCATCGGGCGGGAAGACTTGCGCGAGGGCTACGGCTTTCGCCTCGCCCTCGAAAATGGCCGCTCCTACGAGTTGCTGGTCGAGGTCCGGCCGGGGGTGATCCGTATGCAGCTGGACGGCGGCGAAGTGCGAACCTTCGAAACCGGCCCGCAAAAACTTCAGCCGCCCGAGCCGTGGAACTGGCGCCCGAGCGACCGCTCGGCGGCCCTCGCAATCGGCTCATGGCAAAGCCCGACCCGCTTCGAAAAAGTCGAGTGGCGAAAGGTGGGGAACGGAGAGTGAAGAGTTAAAGAACGCGCGACGAGCTTCACCCACACCGAGCGCGGATTTTCTTAACTCTTAATTTCTGCTTCTTAAGTCCGACTACCGCTGGGCGATCGGCACCACCGTCTTGCCGACCTCCGGGCCGGTGTAGGCGCTGAGCGGGCGGAAGAGACGGTTGTCGGCGAGCTGTTCGAGGACGTGAGCGGTCCAGCCGCTCATGCGCGAGATGGCGAAGATCGGCGTGAACAGGTCGGTCGGGATGCCGAGCGAGTAGTAAACCGTGGCGCTGTAGAAATCGACGTTCGCGTTGAGCCCCTTGCGCTCCTTCATGAGGGTGGCGATGCGTTCGCTCATCTGGAGCCACTTTGGTTCGCCGAGCTGGGCGCTGAGCTTCTCCGCCATGCGCTTGAGGTGCGGCGCGCGGGGATCGAGCACCTTGTAAACGCGGTGGCCGATGCCCATGATCTTCTTCTTCTGCGCGAGCGCTTCCTCGATGAAGGCGTCCACCTTGTCCGGCGAGCCGATCTCCTCGAGCATGTGGATGACGCCTTCATTCGCTCCGCCGTGCAGCGGACCCTTCAGCGCACCGATGCCGGCGCTGATGGCCGAATACATGTCGCTCAGCGTGCTTGCGACGACGCGGCAGGTAAACGTGGAGGCATTGAACCCGTGCTCGGCGTGCAGGACGTAAGCGACGTCGAGGGTTTCCTCGGCTTCCTTGGTCGGCACCTCGCCGTTGATGAGGTAAAGAAAATGCGCGGCTTCGCTCAGATCCTTGCGCACCGGCGGCAGGTCTTTGCCCTGGCGGGCGCGATGGAAATACGCGGCAATAACCCCGATCTGCGCGACGAGCTTGATGGCGGTCTGGCGGATTTCCCCCACGGCCAGTCCGGAACGCGTAGTCTTGTAGCAGCCGAGCATCGACACAGCCGTGCGCATGATGTCGATCGGCGCGGCGTCCTTCGGCGCGGTCGTCAAGAAATCGATGACGCCCTGCGGCAGCTCACGCTCGGCGCGAAGGGCGGTGGTGAGGTCGGTCAGTTCGGCCTGGTTTGGCAGGCGGCCGTGCCAGAGCAGGTGGACGACTTCCTCGTAGCTGACCTTGCCCGCCAGTTCGTTGATGTCGTAGCCCCGATAGATCAGTTGCCCGATGTCGCCACGCACGTCTCCGATATTGGTTTCAGCGGCGACGATTCCTTCGAGTCCACGGGCGATGACTGGCGGCATAAGGCAGTTTGAGGTTCGAGTTTGAAAAAAGTTGAGTTTCCCGACATTGGCCCGGGGGCCGCATGGGGAGCAAGTGATAAGGGGCAAAAGTTCAGCTTTCTCAAGTCGTGCCAACCGCCATAGCCTCCCTCCGCGTATCCGGTTCCACCCCTGAACTCCTTGCGCTCCCTCCTCGACTACCTCTCCCGGCAGCCGGTTGAAGATTTCGTCATCGACCCGGCCGTGGACGCGCGCCGGCATCTCGCGCGCACGTTTCGGCCCGAACTGCCGCTGCTGCTCAAGCTCTTCGCCTTTCCGGAATACAAGCGCATGGTCGGAGCGCCGTGGATGCACTGGCACGAATACTTCGAGCTCATCCTGCCGGTGCGGGGCGCGGGGATCTTTCAGGTCGGCGACCAGATGGCGCATTTCGAGCGGGGCGACCTGCTGGTGGTGGACAATCTCAAGCTTCATGGCGTCGCCGAGCTGAGTGGTCCGCACCGTTCGCTGGTGATCCTCTTCCCGGCCGAAATGGTCGCGCCGCTGGCCGGCAACGCCGCCGATCATGCCTTCCTCGCTCCGCTCTGTGGGCGGCCCGAGGACGTCCCGCCGCTGCTGCGGCACTCCGCGCCGGCGGCTGCTTCCGTCCACGCGGCGGTTTTGGGTCTCGCCCGGGCCTACTACGAACCGGGTGCAATCGGCGATCGTTTCGTGGCGGCGAAGCTGCATCTGCTTACCATCCTCTATCACCTCCGCCAGCACTTTGGCCTGCGCGACGATTTTCGGGATGACATGCGGCAGCGCCAGCAACGCACCAATCGCCTCGAGAAGGTCTTTGCGCATCTTTCCGCCCATTACGCTGAACCGCTCACCCAGCCGCTGCTCGCCACCATCGCCGGCATGAGCCCAAGCCGGTTCCGCGACTTTTTCAAACAAACCACCGGCCGCACTTTGGTGGATTACCTGCGCGAACTCCGCCTCAGCCACGCCGCTCGACTTTTGCGCGACAGCGATAGCTCCATCGCCGACATCGCGGCTGCCACCGGTTTCGCCGACCAGAGTTACCTCCACCGTTGCTTCAAGAGCCGCTACGGCTGCGCCCCGTTTGACTATCGGCGGCAGCGGGGCGTCCCATAAAGCTGGAAGGCGCGCCCGGTCCACCATGCCTCCCTCTATCCCCGGCGGTAGCGCTTGCGATAGCTAGCCGGGGTGTCGCCGACGAACTGTCGGAATTCGCGCGTGAAGTAGCTCTGGTCCGAGAACCCGTGCTCGGCGGCGATCGCCGCGATCGGCACATCGCTATGCACCAGCGCATGGCTGGCCATGCGCACGCGCAGGCGCATCACATATTGATGCGGCGACACGCCGAAGTGGGCGCGAAATTGCCGCTCGAAAGCCCTCACCGAAAGGCACGCCAGCCGCGAGAGTTCTTCATTCCCCAGTGGCTCCCGGTAATGCGCGCGAATGTGCTCGATCACCCGCCCGAGTGGCATGGCGGTCCAATCCTGCGCCGAGCCTTCCTGCACCGGACGAGTCAGGCCGATGGTGCCCGTGATGCGGCCGCGCTCGTTGTGCACGGGCAGCTTCGTCGTCAGACACCAGCGCGCGGTGTGATCGAAGCGCCCGACCAGTTCGACGCGATCGAGCACCGGCCTGCCGCCCAAGACGAGTTCGTCGTCCGCGTCGTATTGCGAAGCGAGATGCGAGGGCGAGAGATCGAAATCGGTGCGTCCGATGACTTCCTGGCGATGTTCCAGCGCGTAGTTGAGGAGAAACTCGGTATTCACCCATTCGTAACGCCCTGCGCGATCCTTGATCCAGAACTGCACGTCCGGCAGGAAGTCGAACAGCTCGCAAAACTGGGCGAAAGGGCGCCCATCGAGCACGGCTTGCGCGACCGTGGCCGCGGCTCGGCGCGACGCGGCAGGGGAAGCGGGCTTGGGCATCGCATGCCGCTTAAGAGGGGAAACGGCCCCGGTCAATTTCCCGCTCGGGGTTCCTGCTTCCGGCTTGTCGGCGCGGAGCGTGCTGTGAAACATAGGGTTTCCGATGAAGAGTGAGCTTCCACCGCGAGAGCGATATCGGCGTTTGCCGTTGCTGCTGGTCGCGCTTGTTTTTGCCACCATCGGAGTCGGCGCGGTCATCGCGGGAACGCACCGCACGACCACGGTTTTTCTCCTCGTCGGGTTGGGCATTGTCGCACCGCTCTTCGGTTTGCTGGCGTGGACGGTGCGGCTTTTGCAGCACGACTGGGCCCGGGTGGTGGAAAGCGAAACCCGTCTGGCCACGACCCTCCGAAGCATCGGCGACGCAGTCATCGCGACCGATTCCGAAGGCCGCATCACCTCCATGAACCGCATGGCCGAGCAATTCACCGGCTGGCCGGAGGTGGAAGCGCGGGGTTTGTTACTCAATCAGGTGCTCCTGCTGGTCGATCGCGACACGGGCGATTTCGTGACGAATTCATTCGGCCGCGTCCTCCATGCCAGGGCCACGGTGAATCTGCGGCGAAACACCGCGCTGCGTTCGCGCGACGGGACCGAGCGCGTGATCGACAGCACCGGCACGCCGATTCGCGATGAATCCGGTGAAGCGGCCGGAGCGGTGCTGGTGATTCACGACGTCACGGAGCACGCTTTGAGCGAGGCGGCGCTGCGGGCTTCGCAGGAGATGTTTCGGCAGATTACCGACAACGTCACCGACATCATCGCGATCATGGATCTGGAAGGCCGCCGCATCTTCCAGTCGCGGGCGGGGGAAGGGGTGATGCGCCCGCTCGCACCGGGTGGAGTCGATGCCTTCGAGGACATCGTGCCCGATGACCGCGAACGGGTGCAGGCCATCTTCAAGAAGATTGTCGAGACAGGCCTGCCGCAGCAGGCAGAGTATGGCTGGGTGAGGCCGGACGGCACTCAAACGATTGCTGAGTCGATGGGCACGTTGATTCGCGATGCCGAGGGAAGGCCGATCCGCGTGCTCGTCGTCTCGCGCGATGTCACCGCGCGGCGCCAGTCGGAGGAACTGCTGCGGCGCGAAATGGAATTCACCGACTCGGTGCTGAAAAACCTGCCGGGTATTTTCTTCCTGTGCGATGTGCGGGAGCGGCTGCTGCGCTGGAACCGAAATTTCGAGATCGTCACCGGCCGCGAACCTTTTGAGCTATCCGCGCTCGAACTCGGCGAGCTGTTCCCACCGGGCGAACGCGATACGTTTCACGCGCGCATGCTGCGGTGTTTCTCCGACGGCAAGATGGATGCGGAGGTGCGCTTCCGGCACTCTGGTGGGCGGTTGTCCTCCTATTACGTGGCGGGTCTTCGCATCGAGGTGAATGGCGGGCAGGCGATGCTGGGAATCGGGATCGATATCAGCGCGCGCAAGATCGCCGAGGATACCTTGCTCGCAGCATCGCATCGCCTGGAGCGGCAGAACGCCGCACTCAGCGAGCAGGCGCGAAATCCGGCGTTGCTGGGAGAGGACATGAGCCAGGCGTGCCGCACCATTGTCGAGGTCGCCGCGCGGACACTTGGGGTGAGTCGGGCGAGCATCTGGTTCTACGACGAGGGGCAGGAAAAACTTCGCTGCGCCGATCTCTACGAGCACCCGACCGGTTCCCACTCCAGTGGCCAGGAATTGCTCCGCGCGGAGTGCCCCCATTATTTCGGCGCCCTCGCCGAGGGCCGCGTGCTGCCGGCGCACTATGCGCGAAATGATCCCCGCACGCGTGATTTCACTGAGGGGTATCTCAAGCCGCTCGGCATCACCTCGATGCTCGACGCGCCCGTGCGCAACGACGGGAAAATCGTCGGCGTCATCTGCCACGAGCACACCGGCTCGCCGCGCGAATGGACGCTCGACGAACAGAACTTTGCCGGCTCCATGGCCGATCTCGTGGCGCTGAGCCTGCAGGTGACCCAGCGCCGGCAGGCCGAGAAAGCGCTCCGCGAAGCGCACAGCTCGCTGGAGATCAAAGTGGCCGAACGCACGCGCGAATTGTCCGAGGCCAACGAGCAGCTCCAGGAACTCGATCGGCTTAAGAGCGAGTTCCTCGCCACGATGAGTCACGAGCTGCGGACCCCGCTGAATTCCATCATCGGCTTTACGGGAATTTTGCGTCAGAAACTCGCCGGGCCGCTGACCGAGGAGCAGGAAAAGCAGCTCGGCATGGTCCACTTCTCCGCGAAGCATCTGCTCAGTCTCATCAACGACCTGCTGGATCTTTCGCGGATCGAATCGGGCCGGATGGACATCTACATCGAGCGTTTCCGCGTGGCCGGCCTCGTCACGGAAATTTCGCAAAGTCTGGCCCCTATCGTGGCCCGAAAAGGGCTGCAATTTGAGACCAGGCTCGCCGATGACGGGCTCGAAATGGAGAGCGACCGCAAGAAAACCTTCCAGATCCTCCTGAACCTCGCCAACAACGCGGTGAAATTCACCGAGAAGGGCCGGGTCGAGATCGCCGTGCGGGCTAATGACACCGACGTGCATTTTTCCGTCACCGACACCGGCATCGGCATCAAGGCCGAGCAGATAGACCACCTCTTTCAGGCCTTCCGACAGATCGATGGTTCGGCCCGGCGCGTCTTCGAGGGCACCGGGCTGGGGCTCTACCTGTGCAAAAAACTGGTGACCATGCTCGGCGGGACCATCGGTGTGCGGAGCGAATTCGGTGCGGGTTCCTGCTTCCAATTTACGCTGCCACGCCTGGCCCCGATTACCCCGGTCGAACTAGTATGAGCGCGCGGATTCTCCTGGTCGAAGACAACCGGTTAAACCGTTATCTTGCGACGTATCTCATGGAAAAGGCCGGCTTTTCCGTGGTGCAGGCGGCGGATGGCCGGACCGCTGTCGCGCTGGCCGAGAGCGAACAGCCGAGCCTCGTGTTGATGGATCTCCAGATGCCCGAGATGGACGGCTACGAAGCGGCCCAGCGCATTCATGCCCTGCCCGGGATGGCCAACCTGCCGATCGTTGCCGTCACCAGCTACGCCATGACCAGCGACCGCGAAAAAGCCCTGCGTGCGGGCTTTGCCGGCTACATCGAGAAGCCGATTGCCACCGACTCGTTTATTCGTCAAATTCAGGCGTTCCTGCCCGTTGGGAACCCCCAGAAATGAAAATCCTCAGCGTCGATGACAAAGCGGAAAACCTCTACATGCTGGAAGCGTTGCTGCGCGGCCATGGACATGAGGTGGACTCGGCGAGCAATGGCATCGACGCGCTGCGCCTCGCCGAGCGCGGCAACTACGACGTCATCATTTCCGATATCCTCATGCCGCGCATGGACGGTTTCCAGCTCTGCCGTGAGGTGAAGAAAGATCGCCGCCTGCGCGGCGTGCCCTTCATCTTCTACACGGCCACTTACACCGATCCGCGCGACGCCTCGTTTGCCCTGAGCCTTGGGGCGGACCGCTTCCTCGTGAAGCCGGTCGAGCCCTCAATCTTCATCCAGACGCTGGGCGAAGTCTGCGGGGGAAGCCGCGAGGAAAAGCCACTGCAGGAGCCGGGCGAAGACGAGGCTGTTTACCTCAAGGAATACAACGCACGGCTCATCGCCAAGCTGGAGAAGAAGATGCTCGATCTCGAGCAGGCAAATCGAGCCCTGGAGGCCGACATCGAGCAGCGCGAACGCGCTGACGCCGAGCGGGTGAAACTCGAGCGGCAGCTTCGCCAGGCCCAGAAAATGGAAGCCATCGGCACGCTCGCCGGCGGCATCGCGCATGACTTCAACAACGTCCTCGCCGGCATCGTGGGCTTTGCGGAGTTGATTACGCAGGACCTCGATAAACCGGCGGAGGTGAAGCGGCATGTGACCGATATTCTCGCGTCCGCCGAACGGGCGCGGGATCTCGTTCGGCAGATCCTCGCCTTCAGCAGCCGGCAGGAGCAGGAGCGCCAGCCGCTGTCGCTTCAGCGCAACCTCGAAGACGTTCTCCGGCTGTTGCGCGCGACCATTCCCACCACGGTCGATATCGTGCCGAGCTTCGATCCCGAGACGCCCGCCATCCTCGCCGATCCGACGCAGATTCATCAGATCGTCACGAATCTCATCACCAACGCCTGGCACGCCATCGGCGACAAACCGGGGCGCATCGAGATTTCGCTCTCGCCGTTTCGCGTCGATGAAGATTTCGCCCGCACCCATCCGGATTTGCGCCCGGGACGCTACGTGCGGCTCAGCTTTACCGACAATGGCTGCGGCATGGATAGCCACACCATCGAGCGCATCTTCGAGCCGTTTTTCACCACGAAGGAAACCGGCCGCGGCACCGGCCTCGGACTGGCGATGGTTCACGGGATCGTGAAAGCGAGCGACGGGGCGGTCGGGGTGTATAGCGAACTCGGCCGTGGCACGACCTTTCACCTCTATTTCCCGGCGATCGATCTCGAAGTGCCCACCGCCGGGGCCAGCGACGCAAGCCACGCCAAAGGCCGTGGGCAGCGCATTCTTTTCATCGACGACGAAAAGATCCTCGCCTCCCTCGGTGAACGTTTTCTCACGCGCCTCGGCTACCAGCCAGTGGCGGAGACCGACGCCGTGGCGGCACTGGCGCGTTTCGAAAACGAGGAGTTCGATGCGGTCGTCACCGATCTCACCATGCCGCAACTCAGCGGTCTCGATGTCGTGCGCAAGGTGCATCACCTCCGTCCTGGCCTGCCTATGGTGCTCACCACCGGCTTCAGCGCCAACCTCGACGCCGACCGCGCCGAAGCGCTCGGTTTCAGCGAACTGCTGATCAAGCCCTACACGATGCAGTCCCTCGGCGCCGCATTGAAGAAGGCACTCGCCACGGCTGCGAAATAATCAGCGCCGTAGCGCCAGAGCCCACGCTACTAGCGGCAGCGCGAAGGCCAGCCAGCCTGCGATGCGCTTTGCAGTTTTCCCAAACGGAACCCGCACGCCGACCGAGCCCAGCACCAGTCCGACGAGAAATCCCCAGAGGTGGGCCATGTAATCGACGCGATTTTCGTGTTCCCCTCCCGAGCCGAGCCACGCCAGCAGCGATAGTCCGCCCCCGATGGGCACGATGAGATGCCACCAGCCCCGCCGCCTGGGAAAACGCCAGCGCTCGAGCGATTCCCACGCGACCAGCATGCCCAGCGCACCGAACACCGCCGTAGATGCGCCGATGGTGCTGTGCGGTTCGCTGCGGTAGAAGAATGCGTTGAGCAAATTCCCTAGCGCGCCGCTCAGCACGAACCCGAGCCACGTCACCCCGCCTCCGAGTCGCTGCAGCAGGAAGCCGCTGAAGAGCAGGCCGAAGGCAAGGTTTGCGATGAAATGCGCCAGATCGCCGTGCAGGGTCAGCGCAGTGATCGTGCGCCACCATTCACCCGCGAAGATTTCGCGATTGCTCGCGTCACCACGATCCATCCACGACTCGGGCACGAGATTTTGCGCACCCCAGAACATCGACATGACCCACCCCGCGAGGAAGAGCGGGAGCGTTTCCAGCTTCGGCAGCGCGGCGGCGGGCGTGTTCCGATGCAGGTCACGTTCGGCGGTTTCGGCTTCAAACTTCACCAGTTCGTCCGCCACCCGCTCGCGTTCAGGCGGCTCGACGTAGAGCACGAAATCGCGCCCTTCGCGGATCACCCAATATGGGATATCCATCGCCCCGGCCACGAGACCGCGCTCCTGCGCGTGCGAAAACTTCGCATAGCGGCCGACCTCGGCGAGGTCTTCGGGCGGTGGTGAATCATCGGACATTTGGCGGAACATCCAACATCCAGCCTCCAACATCCAGCCATGCCGAGCCGGTTGGTTAACCAAAGCGAGGGTGCCAGATTTTTGCCTGGCGCGTCTGGTCAACCAACCGGGGCAGCCGGGACTGAAGGAGGTAAGCGAGGCGCCCCAGGCGAAAAAATAGTGGGAACGGACGGAACCGTCGGTTCGCCGTGGTGGCGATTGAGGACGAAAAGGCAGGGATATGCTCCCGTCTCCGCCACGCCCAAACGAGTTTCCCCGCCAAGGCCGGCATCACGGGCCGTGCGTCGATGAATCGCTCCCCGTTCCCGCTCTGCGCCCTCGCTCCTCGATTCGCTGGCCCCTTCGTTCGCCCGGCGGCTCGTCGGGAAGACGCAACAGACACAATAAACACACTATTTGGCGAGCGCCGCTCCGCCGCATCCCCTTCAACGCACCGCCTGCCTCCCTTTGCGGCCTCCGCGCCCCTCTGCGCCTTTGCGGTCGATCCGACGACCGCTCTACAGAGAAAATCCAAGGCAGCCCATGCATCAACCATCACCCGAACAGACACAATAAACACACTATTCTCCGCCGCCTCGCCGAGGCCGGGGAAGACGAGCGCTGGAAACTGCTGCGCCTGCCTCCAACCTCCCAACAGGGGTGTCACACGGGGGGGCGATTGGAGGTTGGATGTTGAGCGTGGGACGTGAATGTTGTCCCCGCCCCGCCATGCTCGCGCTCAATCGACTCGTCTTACCAGACTTCTGGCAGCAGGCCGCCGTGCGAGCCCTGCGCGAAGGCCGCGACGTGGTCGTCGATGCCCCGACCGGAGCGGGGAAGACCTTCATCTTCGAACTCCTGCACGAATCGCTGCGCGGCCAGGCCATCTACACCGTGCCCACGCGCGCGCTCGCGAATGACAAGCTCGCCGAGTGGCGCGCGAAGGGCTGGGAAGCCGGGATCTGCACGGGCGACATCGCCGATAAGCTGGACGCGAAAGTCGTCGTCGCCACCCTTGAAACGCAGAAGGCGAAATTCCTTCGGCGCGAAGGTCCCGCACTGCTGGTCATCGACGAATACCAGCTCATCGGCGATTCCGTCCGTGGCGTCAGCTACGAACTCGCTATCGCGCTCGCGCCGCCTTCCACGCAACTCCTGCTCCTCAGCGGGAGTGTCTCCAATCCGCAGGACATCGTTGCGTGGTTAAAACGTCTCGGGCGCGAGGCGGAACTCGTCCAGCATCGCGAACGTCCCGTGCCGCTGGAGGAGGTCGATCTCGAAATGCTGCCTGACCGCGCGGGATCGAGCGTGCGCGGTTGGTGGCCGCGCATGATCACCAACGCGCTCGCCGCCGATCTCGGCCCGATTCTCATCTTCGCCCCGCGCCGCCGCGCCGCGGAACAACTCGCGACCCAGCTCGCCGCCGCGCTGCCCTTCGATGGTTCCATCTCGCTGTCTCCCGCCGAGCAGCAACTGGCCGGGGCCGATCTCACGAAGCTCCTCCGCCAGCGCGTGGCCGTGCATCACAGTGGTCTCAGCTACGCCCAGCGCGCCACGCTCGTCGAGCCCCTCGCCAAAGCCGGCAAACTGCGCGTCGTCGTCGCCACGATGGGCCTCGCCGCTGGTATCAATTTCTCGCTGCGCTCGGTTGTCGTCTCCGGTGTCACGTATTTCGCTGGCAACCTCGAGCACCGCGTCCGCCCCGATGAACTCCTGCAAATGGTTGGCCGCGCCGGCCGACGCGGGCTCGACGAAGTCGGTTACGCGCTCATCACGCCGCAACCGCCGCGCCTCCTCGACGCGCACGCCCAGCCGCTGCGCCGAGCCGAGCCGCTCGACTGGCCCACGCTCATCGCCGTCATGCGCGCTGCGGACGAGCCCTTCGCCGCTGCCGACGATCTGAACCGCCGCCTCTTCTCCCCGCGCGAAATTTCCCTCGGCGTTGAACATTCCCGCGCCACCGGCCCCATGCCTTGCGGCCTCGGCGTGGACATGGAACGCGCCCGCTTCCTCCGCCGGGGAGTCGTCGAAATTCAGAACTCCCGCGGTGAATGGCAGACTCGCCCCGGCAAGCCGGAAATCGTCCCGCTTGGCCGGGCTCTCATCCGCGTCGGCGACCATTGGCAGCCCGCCCTCTCGAAAGCCCAGACCCTCGAAGGCCGGGGCTTTGGCACACTGTGCAAGCTGCCCGCCGAGCGTGGCAAACGTTACGGACGCGAGCTCGTCATCGGCACCAGCCACACCGACGGCACGCTCCACCTCACGCCGTGGCTCAAAGCGAAATTTGCGCAACCGCGCGTCGGCTGGATGACCTTCGAGCGACAGCTCGCGCCGCAACTCGCCGAGTGGTCCGGCGGGCGGCTCTTCACCCTTGAGCCGCGCGGTGAACAACTCGTCGCCCGCTTCACCTACGATGAGGTGCCCGTCGAAGCCTGGATCGACACCCACGGCGCCGCGTTGCTTTCTCCGCCCGAGCGCGAAGACGTCCCGCTCCCGTGCCGCGACTGCCCGCAACAAGCGTGGTGCCGAACCGTCTCCATCGTGGCCTCACCCGCCTACGAATGGCGCCGTCTCGGCCTCGTCGAACCCGACGGTCGCCCCACGCGCCGCGGTATCATCTTCAGCTTCTTCCACCACGGCGAAGGCCTCGCCATTGCCGCCGCTCTCGAAGACGAAAGTTACCCCATCGCCGACCTCATCTTCGACCTCGCCAACCTCCGCGCCGGCCCCCGCTTCGCCGGCGAAGACTCCCCCTACGGTGGCAAACTCGGCCACGTCTGCCAGCAAACCTACGACCGCGCCGAGATCCCCGGTTACCTCACTCTTGGCGTCCCGCTCGACTACGGCGCGGGCGCCAGCGAGGTCCTGCGCGCCCATCTCGAGCAAGGCGTCCCTCGTTCCAAACTCCTCACCGAAACCCTCCGCCTCGGCGACTTCGAACGCGCCCACGTGGAATGGCGTGCGCTCCTCCGCCACATCACCTGGGCGCCCGATTACGAATGGCCCCGCTGGCGGGAGCTCAAGTTTGCGGCCGGTGCTAAGTTGCTGCTCGTTGAAGTGTAAACTGCCTTTAAAGAACGGCTTGGCGCAGATATCTTCGGATTTTTTCTCGACCTGGCACCTCAAATTGCTGAAACTATAACTCGTTGCCTGCAAGACGAGCATGACCAGAAAATAATGAGCCTTGATTTTTTCCACCCTGAGTTTTGGTGCTCCTGCTGCTGAGCGTGATATTAACCATGGTTTGATTCACTATTTTGTTGAATCAGACAGCTTCGCTCAGTTAAGCGCTCGCAAGAAGACGCTCGTTTTGGGTAACCGTGGGGCGGGTAAAAGCGCACTTTTTAAGGTGTTGGCGGAACGTGAGCGCCAGAAGGGAAGCCTAGAAGCTATCCCAAAACCTCCCGTAGCTAAGAGATGTTAGCCTCGGAAGCCGCTTGAACACAGAAGTCGTATGTTTAACTTGCGTAAGAATCACGGGTTTTGGGATAGCTTCTAGTGTTGGAACTTGCGCCGGAGAATTATTCTTACGAAATCCTTTCGCAGCACATGGCCAAGGAAAGCGAGGGTTCCTGGGCCAAGCAGGGCGCTTACGCAGCAGCATGGAAATATCTGATTTATGTTTTGGTGATGAAAGAGGTTACTAAATCTGGACCAAAGTTGAAGACGGGGGCTGCTGCTAAAATTTACAATTATTTGCGCGATCGTTTTCAAGGAGAGCAGAATAATCCCATTGCTGTTTTGCTCTCATACCTGAAGCGGATGGAGGGGATTAAAATCGGATCTTATGAGGCAAGCATTAAGACCAAACAACTGACAGACCTGTATCGGTTGGAAGAGGTCACTGGTCTCATTCCTTCGCTGAATGAACTTTGTGGAAAGCGGTGCGTAGTTGTCCTCGTTGATGAGCTTGATCGCGGCTGGGACGCGTCAGAGGATGCAAAAGCGTTCGTTGCCGGACTCGTGCAAGCTGCGCTCGCAATCAATGATCAACATGATGGCTTATGCGTCTTCGTCTCGCTGAGAAAAGAGCTCTATGATAGCATTCCTTCTCTTTACGAAGATGCGCAGAAATATCGAGATGTGATGGAAACAGTATCGTGGGACGAGGACTCTTTGCTCTCACTCGCAGCCAAACGCATTCGCCATACAGTCCCCGCTACGATCTCCTTTTCCGATCAGGATTGCTGGAATGCGGTATTCGCAGAGACGCTCCAATACAGAAAGACAAAATCATTTAACTACGTTGTCGATCGAACGCTTTATCGACCTCGTGAAATTATTCAGTTTTGCACTGACTCCCTGAGCGAAGCCCGCCCTATAAGCGCGTTTCCGATTGATTACCACGTCATTAGTCAATGCGAAGTTTTGTATTCAAGCGAACGCGCTAAAGATATTGCGGCGGAGTATCGGTTCCAATACCCGGGCTTGCAGAGTGTCTTCGAAGCGTTTCGAGGTCGCGCCTACTCGTGGCTCCGGAGTGACTTGGAGCACTTCTGTCTCCAAATGAGTCTTGGGGAGGTTAAGCTCGATAAGGCCGCGAAGTGGGTCTTGGATCAAGACCCTGACTTCATGCTAGATGTCCTTTGGCGCATCGGCTTTCTCCGGGCGCATGCCGTTGGAGGTATCAAAGCCCTCCGGCGAAGCGGAAGTCAATACCTGGGCCCACATCAAGTTGACACTCTTAGTCTTCACAACATCGAGCGTTTCACTGTCCATCAGATGTTTCGAGCTGGCTTGGGCATGAAGGAAAGTAAGGAAGGCGTCGGCGACTAAAAGAAGCGTTAGGGCGAACCCTGTTTGCTTAAACCTTCTTCGCCTCCTTCGCCCACGTGTCTTTGAGCGTGATGGTGCGGTTGAAGACGAGGGCGCCGGGCTTGGAGTCTTGGTCGAGGCAGAAGTAGGCGAGGCGCTCGAATTGGTAGCGCTCGTCGGGCTTGGCGTCGGTGAGGCTGGGCTCGAGTTTGGCGGTGATGATTTCGAGGGAGTGGGGGTTGACGGCGGTTTTGAAGTCGCGGCCGTCGGCTTCGGGGTCGGGCTCGGCGAAGAGGCGGTCGTAGAGGCGGACTTCGGCGTCGAGGGCGTGTTCGGCGCTGACCCAGTGGATGGTGCCTTTGACTTTGCGAGCGGCATTGGGACCGCCGGTGCGGGAGTCGAGGTCGGCGGTGCAGCGGAGCTCTGTGACGAGGCCGGCGGCGTCCTTGATGACTTCGTCGCACTTGATGATGAAGGCGTATTTGAGGCGCACTTCGCCGCCGGGTTTGAGGCGGAAATATTTCGGCGGGGGCACTTCCGCGAAGTCGTCCTGGTCGATGTAGAGCTCGCGGGTGAAGACCACGTCGCGGGTGCCGGCGTTTTCGTCGTTGGGGTTGTTCGTGGCCTGGCACGTGACGGGCTCGGGGAGATTCGTGATGACGACCTTGAGCGGGCGCAGGACGGCGAGGCGGCGCAGGGCGCGGGCGTTGAGGTCCTCACGAATGGCGTGCTCGTAAACGGCGATGTCGGTCGTGGAGTTGAACTTGGTGACGCCGACGCCGATGGCAAAGTTGCGGAGCGCTTCGGCGGTGATGCCGCGGCGGCGGATGCCGCTGATGGTGGGCATGCGCGGGTCGTCCCAGCCGGTGACGAGTCCTTCTTTCACGAGCGTGATGAGCTTGCGCTTCGACACGACCATGTGGGTCGGGATGAGCTTGGCGAACTCGTATTGATGCGGGCGCGGCTGCGGGACCGGGAGGTTGTCGAGAATCCAGTCGTAAAGCGGCCGGTGCACTTCGAATTCGAGCGTGCAGATGGAGTGCGAGATGCCTTCGATCGAGTCGCTGAGGCAGTGCGCGTAATCGTAGAGCGGGTAAATGCACCACGCGTCGCCGGCGTGATGATGCGGCACGTGTCGGATGCGGTAGAGCAGGGGATCGCGCATCCACACATTCGGCGCGGCCATGTCGATCTTCGCGCGGAGGGTGCGCGCGCCGTCGGGAAATTCGCCGGCCTTCATCCGGGCGAAGAGATCGAGGTTTTCCTCCACGCTGCGATCGCGCCACGGCGAAGGTTTGCCCGGCTTGTCCGGGGCGCCGCGGTATTCATCGGTTTGCTCGGGGGTGAGGTCGCACACGTAGGCTTTGCCGGCTTTGATCAAAGCGACGGCGTAGTCGTGGAGCTGCTGGAGGTAGTCGCTGGCATAGAATGGCTCGGTGCCATCGCCGAGTGGGACGCGCTGGGCCGTGGTGTCGCCGACTTTTTTGAAACGGAGAACATGATCGGCCCAGCCTTCGATAAGCCAGCGCACGTCGTGGGTGATCGACTCGACGTATTCGACCTCTTCTTTGGCCGGGTTCGTGTCGTCCATGCGCAGGTGGCACACGCCGCCGAACTCGCGCGCGATGCCGAAGTTCAGGCAGATCGATTTCGCATGGCCGATGTGCAGATAGCCATTCGGCTCGGGCGGGAAACGGGTGACGACGAGTGGGTATTTCCCTTCCGCGACGTGTTGCGCGACGATGTCGCGGATGAAATCGGACGGCGCGGGAGTCGCAGGGGGTGCGGTAGGCTCGTTGCTCATGGAAGAGCTGCTTCCTTAAGCAGTGCCGCGCGGGATTGTCTAGGCTGAGCGGCTGGACCCGGACGGGCGGGGAGAACTCGTGACATTGTGTGCGAGGCGGCGGAAGGTGGCGGCTCATGTCGCAGCCAAATTTCCCGGGGGCATCCCGTTTTCCGTCGTCTTCGCCAAGTCATCCCGGGCTGCGGTTTCAGATCGCGCCCTACACCATGGTCCTGATGGGAATCAGCGGGGTGCTGGCGCTGTGGAGCTGGCTCGGCACCAAGGTGGAGGTCGTGGAGCATTTTCTCATCGCCACGCATTTCGGCAGTCCGCATCGTGCGCCGTGGGAAGAGATCGCGAGCGGGCAGGTGTGGCGCTTGGTCACGCCGATCTTCCTGCACTTCGGGCTGCTGCATCTGGTATTCAATATGTTGATGCTGAAAGACCTTGGCACAGCCATCGAGCGGGTGATGGGGCCGCGCACGCTGCTGGCATTGACGCTGGTGGGCGGGGTGCTGGGGAACGTCGGGCAATGGGCGTGGAAGGGGCCGTTTTTCGGCGGCATGTCCGGCGTGGTGTATGCGCTCTTCGGCTACGTGTGGATGAAGGCGAGGTTTGATTCCGTGCCGCGTTTTCGGGTCGATTCGCAGATGGCGATGTGGATGGTGGGCTGGTTTTTCCTTTGCGCCTTTACGAACCTCGTCGGGCAAGTCGCGAACATGGCGCATGGCGTCGGCCTGGCGGTCGGGATGATCTGGGGATTCGTCTCGGCGAAAAGCCAGCCGCAAAGATTCTGAATAGAACGCGCGCGCAGCCGTCTGTGCTGGTGCTGCGCCATGAAAGATCTCTCCTCCCTGCTCGTCCCGCTCGTGCTTGCGGCGGCCATCGTTTGCCTGCTGGCAGATGACGCGTTGGGCGGGGATCGATGTCGCGAGGAATGCCACGATCACGCTCCACGGGTCAGCTATCTGAAATCGGTGGGCGGTGATGCGAGGGGTGGGGCGCCTCCGGCCTGGCTTTACGCGCGACCGGTGCCGACCCCGCCGGTTTGCTCCCACTCGGCGCCAGTCGTGCGCTACGTCTATGTGCCGGTGCCGCAACCGCCCAGGCGCCCATTCGGCTGGCCGGCTTATAGCAATCCGCTCGAACGTCCCGCGTATCGCTGAGTGGGCGCGGCCTGCGAACCTACTCTTCCATCACCTTGAGCGGGTCTTCGCGATACGGCTTTTTCTGCCGGTAAAGCTCGACCCGGTCGGCGATTTGTTTGCGCACCTTCTCGCTCTCGTCCTCCATGTGTTTCACGGCCTCCTCCTGCCATTTGACGGCCTGATCCCACTCGCCCTTTTCGGCGTGCGCGGCAGCGAGCGTGTCCATGAAGGCGCCGTTTTTGTATTCGGTCAATTTGCAGGCCTGCTCGGCGAGTTCCACGGCTTTGGCTCCGTTGCGCACCTTGTCGTTGAGACCGGTGGCGAGCAGCCAGGCGTAGTCGTTCGCGGCCTGCGCTTCGCTTGGGAAACGCTTTACGGCATCGGCGTAGTCCGTGGCGGCGCGGTCGAGTGAACCAGACGCATAATTCGCAGCGGCGCGGCCCATGATGGCGCGGTATTCGCCCGGTTCGATGGCGAGTGCGGCGTTGTAATCCTTCAGCGCGTCTTCCCACTTGCGCTGCGCGCGGTTGAGATCGCCGCGGCCGACGAGGGCGAGCAGTTCTTTTGGCGAGAGTTTCAGTGCGGCATCGAAGTCTTCCCGGGCGGCATCGGGCTTGTTCATCGCGGCGTTCGCATAGGCGCGCTGGACGAGCGGACGGGGGTCTTTCGGCGCGAGACGGCTGGCGATGGTAAAGGCTTCCACCGCGCGATCTGCGCGACCGGTCGAATAAAAGACCATGCCGAGGCCGACGTGCGCCGCAGGGTTCTTCGGCTCGAGCTTGGCGCTCTCGGCGAAGTCGCCTTCTGCCTTGTCGAAATCCCCGGCGCGCAGGGCCAGCTGGCCGCGGGCGAGCCGGGCACCGGAGTTGCGCGGATTGAGCTCGATCGACGCATCGAGATCGCCGAGGGCGGCAGCGCCGGCGTTTTGCTGGGCGAAGAGCAGGCCGCGGCAGTAGAGCGCCCAATCGTCCTGCGGGTTAAGCCGAAGGGCGCGATTAAAGTCGGCCATGGCACTGTCGCCGGTCCCTTTTTTCTGCCGGATGTAACCGCGTTGCGCGAGCGCTGCCGCATTGTCGGGCTCCATCTTCAGCACGGCATCCACGTCGCTCAGCGCTTCATCGAGTTGTTCGCGGTCGGCGAGGATGCGAGCACGCCAGAGATGACCCTGTGCATGCGATTTGTCGTCACGGAGGAGCGCATCGAGCGCATCGAGGGCAGCGTCCAGATCGCCTTCACGAATGGCCTTCTGCGCGAGCGCCCAATAGTCGAGCTTCTTCGACTCGGGCTGATCTGGCGTCGATGGCTGACTCGGCGTGTCCGGCTTGTCGTTTTTCTCGGGTTTGTTCGACTTGATGGCAGCCTGAGCGAAGGGCGCGGCGATCAGGGCGGCGAGGAGAGCAGCGATTCGGAGAGTCACGCCAGAACGGTTCCGACAACCCGCGCGCACGTCAACCGGTAAGCGGTCGGGGCGAGCAACCAGCGAAATATCGCCTAAGGAGGCCCCCAAACAACTTCTGCATTCCCCACTGGCAAAGCGTCCGGCCCCGCCTATGCTCCGCGCCCCTTTTTTAGCCATGTATCGCACCCATTCCTGCAACGACCTCCGCAAAGATCACGTCGGCCAGACCGTCACGCTGTGCGGTTGGGTGAATTCGCGGCGCGATCACGGCGGCGTTATTTTCATCGATCTGCGCGACCGCGCGGGATTCACCCAGGTGGTTTTCCGGCCCGAAGAATTTCCGCAGGTGGCGGAACTTTCGCACGGATTGCGCGGTGAGGATGTCATCAAGATCACGGGTCGCGTCGATTCCCGCCTGGCGGGGGCGGAAAACGCGAAGCTCGCCACGGGCGACATCGAAGTGATCGCCAGCGAACTGACCGTGCTGAACAAGGCCGAAGTGCCGCCGTTCCCGCTCGACGATCCGAAGGTGAACGAAGACCTCCGCCTCGAGTATCGTTACCTCGACCTGCGCACCGGGCCGATGCAGCGCAACCTGATGATGCGCCATCGCATCACCAAGACGACGCGCGATTACCTCGACGAGCGCGGCTTCCTCGAAATCGAGACGCCGGTGCTTTCGAACCCGACCCCGGAGGGCGCGCGCGACTTCCTCGTGCCGTCGCGCCTGAACCCCGGCACCTTCTACGCGCTCCCGCAGGCGCCGCAGCAATACAAGCAGCTCCTGCAGGTCGCCGGGTTGGAGAAGTATTTCCAGATCGCGCGCTGCTTCCGCGATGAAGACCTGCGCGCCGATCGCCAGCCGGAGTTCACGCAGGTCGATGTCGAAGCGTCGTTCATCACCGATGCGGAAATCCAGGATCTCATCGAAGGCCTCCTCGTGCGCATTTTCCGCGAAGCGAAAGGCGTCGAGATCCCGGCGCCATTCCCGCGCATGACGTATGCCGACGCGATGAACCGCTACGGCTCCGACAAACCCGACACGCGGTTCGGCCTTGAGCTGACCGACGTGGCCGACGTCTTCCGCGACTCGCAGTTCAAGGTCTTCCGCACCATCCTCGATGGCGGCGGCGTGCTCAAGGCGATCAACGCCAAGGGCGCTGCGGAGAAGCTCAGCAAGGAGCAGCTCAAGAAGTGGGAAGAGTGGGTCAAAACGGAGTTCGGCGCGAAGGGGCTCGCTTACATCAAGTGGAGCGTCGGCGGTGAATGGGAGTCGCCCATCGTGAAGTTCTTCACCGATGCCGAGAAAGCCGCGCTCGCCGAGCGCATGGGTTTCGTCGAAGGCGACGTGCTCTTCTTCGGCGCCGATAAACTCGAAGCCGCCTGCGAAGTGCTCGGCCGCGTGCGTCTGCGCTGCGCCGACCTGCTTGGCCTCGTCGATGACACGAAGCTGAACTTCCTCTGGGTGGTCGATTTCCCGCTGCTTGCGTTCTCGCCCGAGGAAAACCACTGGGTCGCCGTGCATCATCCCTTCACGCGCCCGAAGGCCGAAGACGTGGCCGCGCTCGAAGCCGGCGAATACGCCAAGGTCCGCGCGGTCGCTTACGACGTGGTGCTCAACGGCGTCGAACTCGGCGGGGGCTCGATCCGAATTCACGAACGCGACCTCCAGTCGAAGATGTTCGAAGTGCTCGGCGTCGGTCCGGAAGCGCAGCAGGTGAAGTTCGGCCATCTGCTCAAGGCCTTCAGCTTCGGCGCCCCGCCGCACGGCGGCATTGCCCTCGGCCTCGACCGCCTCGTCATGCTCATCGCCGGTGCCGAAAGCATCCGCGAAGTCATCGCCTTCCCGAAAAACAACCGCGGTGTCGATCTCATGACGCACAGCCCCGTGGAAGTGGACTTCAAGCAACTGCGCGAAGTCTATATCCAGAGCACGGCGAAGAAGGGCTGAGCCCCTCCGCGAGGGCCGCTGGGGGGGAGGTCTGTATTTCAAAAAACGGGCCAAACGCTGCTCTCCGGCTAATCCGAATTCGGGACCGGCTCGGAGAGGGTTGAGCGCGTCATTTTTTCTGGTCGGATCAACTTGGATTAAGTTGGATTGCCTCTGTGGACGGTGGTTGGATTTTGTGGCCTGAAGGCCGGATTTTCGGGCTCTTGGCCGGAGATTCCAACCGGGGCGAGGTCCCGCGGTGAAGGGTTGGAATGGGCAATTCATGACCATTTTCCTTTCGTCTGGATCGGCCCGAAGAACAAACGCTCCATGCCGTCTGTTCGGTCCATTCCGGAATGCCTTCGCAGTCCGCTCCGCCGCGTGATGGATCACGGTAACCCGAGGTGCACACGCCGCGGAGCATCGGAGCCACCGCGGCGTGTTGGTAGTGGGGTGAGTGGGAGGTGGCCTTACGGCACCGTCGTCACGATGATCGCCTGGGTCTTGTCGGTGAAGGTAGCGAGCCAGGTGATTTCGTGGGCGCCGTTGTGGCTGCGGGTGACGCCCGTATTGCCGACCGTGGGGGTCAGGACGTTGAAGCTCTTGAGCTTCTTGGTGATGTTGTTGCCGAGGTCGATGGAATCGTTGGTGCGGAACAGGGTGCGCAGCTTGCCCTGGTAATCCACCGCCCACACGCCGCTGGCGTTGGCCGTGGTGACACCGCCTTTGCCGACGACGAGCGTGCCGGCAAAGATCGGGCCGCGATCGGCGGCGATGGCGAGGGAGGAGAAGCCGGCCCATTGCGCGCCGGTGGGCAGATCGTGCGGCACGCCACCGGCGGCACCGCCGCCCCGCGCGAGCAGGGTGAGGCTGCCCCCGGAGGGTTGCCACCAGAGGCTGTTGGCGGCTGCGCCTTTGATGCCGGTGCCCTTGAGCTTTGCCGGGAAGGCCACGGCACCATCGCCGGAGAGCACCGGATCCTGCAGACTCGCGAAGAACGCTCCCGCGAGTGGCGTAGCCCCCAGGCGCACCGCGATGCGTTCAAAGGTTTCGCCATCCAACTGCACTTCGATGCCCTGGCGCGGCCCGGTTTCGGAGTCGGTCGAGGCGATGAGGGCGAACTGACCGAGCGAATTGACGGCGGGAAGCCCGAAGCCGTTGGTCACGAGGTAACCGCCGGAGAAGATGTCGCCGGTGGCGATGAGGGAGTCGGTCGTGACGGTGGTGCCTACCAGACCGGAGCTGAGGATGGCCTGCTTGCGATCGGTGTAAACGACGCGGGCCTGCGCGCTGGGCGTGCCCCCGATGAGTTCAAACCAGCCGCGCCCCTGGCCACGCGAACCGGCGCTCGAGTCGAACGTGGTGAGCGAGGCAATCTTCCGGGCGCCGACGGTCTGGCCTTCGCGCAGGATGAGCCGGGGGCCGACGCTGGGCGAAGCGATCCAGACGCCGCCATCGGTGGCGGCGGTGGTTTTGGGCGAGCCGCTGCCGACGGTGAGCGAGGCGGCGAAGCCGGTGGTGGTGCCGCGCACATCGACGGACTTGAAGCTCTTGAACTTCGCGCCGTCCGCGGTGGCGACATCGCCCGCGCGGGCGACGAGGGCGGCGTCCGACTGCGGTTGCTGCGCGATGGATTGAGGCCCCTCGGGCAGGGACGGGGGCGGAGCAGCGACAGTGACGGTCAGGATGCCGCTGGCGGTCGTGGCGGAGACACCGCTGAGGCCGACGATGCTGGCGACGCGCCCGTTGTGAATCACCGGGCCGGTGAAGCTCTTGAATTTCGCGCCGGTCACGTCCGGCACCGGACCGCCGACGATGGCGACGCAGGCTGCATCGGTGAAGAGGCCGGTGCCTTTGCCGCCGGTCGTGCTGCTCCACGAGGAGACGAAGGTGACATGGCCGTTTTCATCGATCGCCGGCGAGCCGAAGCTGGCCCACTTCGCGTCGACCGGAGGAGCGCCGGGGCCGCCGGTCGCGCCAATGACGGGACCACCGGTGACGTAGGTGGGCGTGTTCACCGGCTTGTCGAGGCGGACGGTGACGGTGAAGGTGCTCGTGACGACATGCTGCGCGGCGTCTTCCGCGGTGATGGTGACGGTCGTGACCCCGAGCGGGAAGGTGCTGCCGCTCGGCGGGTCGAAGGAGACCGTCGCACCGACGGCATCGGTGACGTTAGCGGTGAAGGTCACCTCGGTGCCGGTGATCATGGTCGCGACCACTTCGATATTGTCGTGCTGCTCGATGACCGGCGGGGTCGTATCCTGCACGGTCACGGTGAAGCTATCGGTCGTGGTGGCGCCGTCGCTGTCCGTCACGCTCACGTTCACGGGCGTGTCGCCGAGGGCGAAGGTCGAGCCGCTCAGGTGATTCACCACCAGCGACATGGTGAGATCGCCGTCCTCGGCGTCAATCGCGGTGATGGTGAAGGTAACGTCTGCTCCTTCCGGCTTCGTGGCCTCGACCACGATGGGCAAAACAGGAGGCAGTGTGATCGTGGGCGGCTGGTTGCCTTCGATGGCGCCGATGTCCACGGTGGCGCCGCGGACGCGCGGGAAGCCGGCGCCGCGCTGATCGAAGGGCACCGCTTCGGTGGTGTTGCTGTCGTCATCGAGATCGAGGTCGTCGGCCGGGATGATGGCGTTATTGCCCGCATTGGCTGCCGGACTGCCGGTCGATGGCTTCAGCGTCAGCGTCGGACCGCCGTTGTTGGCCAGTGCGCCGAGCAGGGGATTGATCGGGCTGGCGGCGGTGCCGACCTGATCGCCATTGATTCCGTTGGTGGGGCCGCTGGCGATGCCGGTGCCGTCGCCGATGAGGTTGTTGCCCAGCGAGGTGGGGTTGGCGCTGACGTCCGGAGCCGATCCATTCTGGCCGATGAGGATGCCGCCCGCGACGATCGTATTGCCAAGGGTGATGGAGCCGCCGGCGTCGGCGAGGTTGCCGCCGTAGTTCGCCGAGTTGCCGTAGAACGTGCAGTTTTTGGCAATCAACGAGTGATACCCCGTAACGGCCCCGCCGCCATAGCCAGCCGTCCCGGCAGTATTGCCGGTGATGGTGCAGTTCTGGAGCGTGACCGAGCCGGAGGAGGGCTGATCGGAGCCGCTTTGCAGGCCACCGCCGCTGTCGGTCGCGGTGTTGTTGACGATGGTGCTGTTGCGCACGGCGAGGGTTCCCGCGGTATTGTGGATGCCGCCGCCGGAAGCCGCGGTGTTGTTGGTGATCGTGCAGGCGGTCACGCTGGCGTTGCTATTTGCGCCGACGTAGATGCCACCGCCGCTGCCACCGAGAGCGGCGCCTTCGCGAATGGTGAGGCCGGACACGGCCACGTTTCCGTAGATGACGAAGACGCGATCGAGGTTGGAGCCGCTCACGCTGAGCACATCGGCGCCGGGGCCCTGCACCGTGATGTCGCCGGGGCCGATGGTCATCTGGCCATTGACCAGCGCAATGGTGCCGGTGACGGCCGCGTCGAAGGTGACGGTGTGGGCACCGGCGATGTTGTTGGCGTTCGCGACCGCCTGCCGCAGCGAACCTTCGCCGCTGTCGCTCAGGTTTGTGACGACGAAATCGTTCGCCTCGATGGAGACGATGGCATTCATCGGATTGATGACGGTGTAAGCGCCGTCGGAGGCGATATTCAACCGCACCGTCTCCCCGGCTTCCGCAGCGGCGTCGTCCACGGGAGTGAGGGTGATGTCCACGAAGCTGCTGCCGTTGGGGATGGTGACCGTGCCGGTGCTGCCCGCGGCGAGCGAGGAGAAGGTCGCGCCGGTCTGCGACCATTCGGTCTCGGAAGCGGTGCTGGAGGCGTCGATGGCGAGCTGCACGACGAGATCGCCGGAGGTGGTGTTACGGGTGATGCGCCACGCGCCGGTGTCGCCGGTGTTTTCATCGGCCGAGGCATCGAGAGCAGTGATCGATACAACGGTGGAGACGGTGTCGGTGTCGGTCGCGCTGTTGTTGCCCGGAGTGGGATCGGTGACACCACCGGGGGCGGTGACGGTCGCGGTATTGCTCAGCGTGCCCGAGGCGGTGGAAGCGAGCGTCGCGGTGACGGTGTAGGTGACCGAGCCGCCGGCGGGGAGGTTGACGGTGTCGTTGATATTGCCCGAACCGGAGGCTGTGGCCGTGCCGCCGCCTGCGCCGACAGCCGTCCAGGTGGCCGTGAGCGAGGCGGGGAGGGTATCGGCTACCGTCGCGCCCGGGGCATTACTCGGGCCGGCGTTGGAAGCCGTGATGGTGTAGGTGATCGTGCCGGTCGGTGTGGCGGTCGTCACGCCGTCCGTCTTGGTGATGGCGAGGTCGGCCTGAGGTGCGAGGGTGTCGGAATCGGTGGCGCTGTTGTTGCCGGGCGTCGGGTCGGTGACGCCGCCGGGGGCCGCGACGGTGGCGGTATTGCTCAGCGTGCCGGTGGTGGAGGGGGAGATGGTGGCGGAGACGGTGTAGGTGACGGAGCCGCCAGCGGGAAGATTGACGGTGTCGTTGATGTTGCCGGAACCGGAGGCGGTCGCCGTGCCGCCGCCCGCGCCGACAGCCGTCCAGGTGGCGGTGAGCGAAGCCGGGAAGGTATCGGCGACGGTGGCACCGGTCACATTGCTCGGGCCGGCATTAGAGGCCGTGATCGTGTAAGTCACCGAACCGCCCGGCACCGCTGTCGTGACGCCATCGGTCACGGTGATGGCGAGGTCGGCCTGAGGTGCGAGGGTGTCGGAATCGGTGGCGCTGTTGTTGCCGGGCGTCGGGTCGGTGACGCCGCCGGGGGCGTGCCGGTGGCGGAGGGGGAGATGGTGGCGGAGACGGTGTAGGTGACGGAGCCGCCAGCGGGAAGATTGACGATGTCGTTGATGTTGCCGGAACCGGAGGCGGTCGCCGTGCCGCCGCCCGCGCCGACAGCCGTCCAAGTGGCGGTGAGCGAGGCGGGAAGCGTATCTGCCACCGTGGCGCCGGAAGCGTTGCTCGGGCCGGCATTAGAGGCCGTGATCGTGTAAGTCACCGAACCGCCCGGCGTGGCCGTCGTCACCCCGTCGGTTTTGGTAATCGCGAGGTTCGCCTGCGGAGTGAGTGTGTCCGTGTCCGTCGCGCTGTTGTTGGCGGCATTCGGATCGTTCACGCTCCCGGGAGCTGCCACGGTGGCGGTATTGCTGAGCGTTCCGGTCGCGGCAGGCGAAATGGCAGCGACGGCGGTGAAAGTGAAGGAGCCTCCCGCCGGCAGGTTGACCGCGGAGGTGCTGATGTTCCCCGAACCGCTCGCCGGACCGGTGCCGCCGCCCGCGCCTACGCCCGTCCAGGTCGCGGTGAGAATGGCTGGGAAGGTATCCGCGACGGTGACGCCGGTCGCCGCGTCGGGGCCGGCGTTGGTCACGGTGATGGTGTAGGTAACCGAATTGCCGGGGATCGCCGTGGTCACCCCGTCGGTCTTGGTGATCGAGAGGTCGGCTACAGCCGGGTCGTCGTTGTTGATCGTGCCGCTCCCCTGCCCGTCGGTAACGATGGCGTTCGTCACGTTGGTCACATTGACGAAGAAGGTTTCGTTGGGCTCGAAGGACGCGTCGCCATTCACCAGCACGGTGAAAGTGTAGGTGTTATTCCCCGCGGGAATCGTCTGGCTGGTGAGCGATTGGGCGGTGTAGTCCCCGCCGCCGCTTGTCGCCGTCCCGTTCGCCGTGGCGATATCGAACGTCACCCCACCCGCGGGAGCCGCCGAGGAAAGCGAGACGGTGAAATTAAAACTCGTCGTGCCGGAGTCCCCCTCGCTCAGACTCACGTCGTTGATGGAGAGGTTTGGCAACGCCACGGTCGTGAAGGTGCTCACCGGCGTCGTGTAGGTCGTGCCGACGCTGTTCGTCGCATAGGCGGCGAAGGAATATTGGGTGCCCGGCGTGAGGCTGGCGGCGTTCACGGTGAAGACTCCGGTTGTGCCCGTCGCCGTCTGGTTCGTCACATTCGCACCGCCGATCTGCGGGTTGCTGTTCTGGGCGGTCTTGGCGAAGACCACGCCGCGGGCGGTGATCGCCGCCCCACCATCGCTGGTCACGTTGCCGCCGAGGGTGGCGCTGAACGAAGTGACGCTGGCGCTGGTCGGTGTGGTGACCGTCGGAGCCGTGGCCACGTCGTCGTTGTTGATCGTGCCCTGCCCCTGGCCGTCGGTGACCGTGGCATTGGTCACGTTGGTCACATTGACGAAGAAGGTTTCGTTCGGTTCGATCGAGGTGTCGCCATTCACCAGCACGGTGAAACTGTAGGAGTTGCTCCCCGCGGGGATGGTCTGGCTGGTGAGCGATTTGGCCACATAGTCGTTGGTGGCGGTCGTTGCCGTGCCGTCGGCGGTGGCGATATCGAAAGTCACGCCACCCGTCGGCGCCGCCGCGGAGAGCGACACGGTGAAGGTGAAGTTCGTCGTGCCCGCGTTACCTTCGCCGATGGCCACGTCGTTGATGCTCAGATTGGGCGGTATCACCGCCGCGGTGAAGACGCGGGCGCCGACGCCGGTGTTGCTGGTGCCGTCGAGGGTATTGTCGCTCCACGCCGTGGCGAAACTGTCGGACGCCAATCCGGCGAGAACGGACGCCGATTGGGTGTCGATTCGTCGTTCGTTGAGTTGGAAATCGTAGCTGTCCACCGCGGTGCCGGCGGCTGTGAAGCGCCGCGCGAAAAGGCCGCCGGTGCCGTCCGGATCGGTGTTCGATTGCCAGCTCACGATGAAGCCGCCGCCCGAAAGGGTCGCAATCGCGGGAGTGGTCTGGTTGAAGGTGGTTCCCGCATTGACCAGGAAGCGGGAGCCCTGCGCCGCGCCACTGTTGTCGTAGCGCTGGGCGTAGATGTTGGACTGGCTGCTCGTGTCCACCAACGAGCCTTCGGTCTGGCCGGCGTCCGAATAGACGACCACGAAGCCACCGCCGGTCAGCGCCGCGCAGCGGGGGTTGTTCTGGGCCGTGGCGGTGTTGATCACGACCACCTCGCCGGAGACGGCCGCGGTAGTGCCCATGACCCGGGCGAGGACATCGCCACTGTTGGCCGAATCGCGCCAGGACACGGCGTAGTTATTATTGCTGAGCGGCGCTACCGTGGGGAGCGACTGGGTGTTGGCCTGTGTGGTGTTCACCACCAGCTCGCTGCTCGCCACCGCTGCTCCCGTGGTGCCGTTGAACTGCCGCACCCAGACATCGCCGGTGTCGGCTCCGTTGGGCGCGATCCAGGCGATCGCGAAATTGCCATTGGGCAGTGTTGCCACCGAGGGCGCGGTCTGGGCGCCGGTCGCACTGCTCGGGGCCAAGGTTTCCGCTCCCACCGTGCCGTTCGCGGCCACGATCCGGTAGATGATATCGTTATCGGTATTGGCCTGCTGGTAAACGATGACAAAGCGTCCGCCGGAAAGCGCCGCCACGCTGGGGTTGCTTTCGTTCACTCCGTTGCCCGCTGTGCTGAGGGCGAATTCGGAGCCCGAAGCCACTCCCGCTGCGGAGTATTTCTGGGCATAAATGCCGCCGGAGCTGGTCGTTTCGCCATCCTGGCCAGTGGAACGCCATACCACCACGAAACTGCCGTCGCTCAGCCCAGCGACCTGAGCATTGCTCTGGGTGTTGGTCTGGAAGGTGTTGACGTGCAGATCGCTCCCGAAACCGCTGGGATTGCTCCGGCGGGTAAGCGTCACCGCGCGAGTGATTCCCTGGCCGGCAATCGGAGCGCCGGTGTTGTCGGTCTGGTAGTAATCATAGTAGCGGAGGGTGACGTTCGCCCCCGTGCCCACGGCGGGCAGGGCTCCCGTTCCGCGAACCAGCTTGGTGCCACTGATCGCGAAGAGGCTGGCGACAGACTGCGTGTCGATGGCATAGACCCCGCCACTGGTATTTCCCGTGTCGGTCTTGGAAAGGCCGACCATGTCTTCGCCCGTGGCTGGGGAGCCCCAGTAATCCAGCGCGATCGGGAACACGTCGGTGGGCGGGTTATCGACGATGATGTTCTGGCCGGTGCTGGTCGAGGCTCCATAGAGGACGTAGTCCCAGGCCGTCCAGCACGAGTCGTTGGTAGTGGTGTCGCCTGGCGTGAGATCGACGAATCGATAGGTCTTACCCGCAATCGTGGGACCGGGGAACGTGCCGTGTGGAAAGTCGATCCAGTTCGTGCCGTCGGTGGTGTATTGGAATTTTCCGCGGTTGAGAATGTCCGGCGAGGAGTCGAAATAGGTGAGGTGATTGACCGTGGCCGGGCCATCCGGGATGCCAACCGATGCATTCCCGGAGGAGTTGAACGGACCGAAAACCCAGGTGTTGCTGATCCCGCCCGGCCGCACATAGACCGTGTTGAAAGTCGGATCGACTCCGACAATCGGCGCGGGAAGGACCCCGGCGTAGTCGTAACCGGCCTGCAAGACGGGGCCTGCCGATACCGGCCCGAACTGGCACTCCAGCACCCAGTCCCCACCGAGTGCCGCGGCGCCGGTTCGATTCGTGGAGGCTGCGACATTGGCGCCCGTGAGGAGGGCGATTTCCTGCACGAGTTCCCGGCCCGATTCGTTCGCGGCCAGATCGCATCCATAAAGGAGAAAGTCCCCATCCGGTTTCAACGCCTGGCCCATCGATCGAAACGCCTCGGCGTGAAATTGCACTCGCTTCGCATCCCAGAGACTCCCGGACAGGAAGAGCGAGCCTGGTGTCGCGTGCGAGATCAGCCGAATCGCACGCAAGCCGTGGCGGCCTGCCAGATGGCGTTGCATCTGTGCGACAGCATCCTCATCGGCCCGCAGGAGGACGACTTCCGCATCGGGCTGAAGATGAACACCGAGGAGCGCGGAGTCTTCCACTGCTGAGTCGATAAAGACGACATCCCCGCCAGCGGGCGGGTTTGCGGCGGAAGTCTTCCAAACGGGTCCCAGGAGCAGAGAGCCCAGGAGGAGCGGAAGAATGGTGTTTCGCGAGAGTGTTGCGAACAGCGATTGGTTGGGCATACGAGTGGAGTGTGGAGATGGAGCAAACCCTTTTACCGATGACCGCCCCGCCCCGTTCTGTAAGAGAACGCGGACAACGGCCCTCGTGATGTGAGGTGCATCTTGTAGGCAGGATGTGTTCCCCGGGCAAGACTTTCGCATCAACCTCAAAGGGTGGGAGCACGGTAAAACTACCGGGGCGCCTGGTGACGCCGTCACTCAGGTCGATCGGATCATCGCCATCCTCGAAGGGGCCGGGCTGACTAAGGACAGGCCGGTGAGCGAGGTGGCGCCGCCACGCTCTGAAACCAGCGGAGATGAAGCTCGCCGGGCGTCTGCTTGACGTGGCGAATCTCGGTGAAGGGCCGGCTCACTTCGCCGGCACGGCGGCCGGCTTGGGTTCCGCCGGTTTGACCGGAGCGGGTGCGGGGTCCACCTTTTTCTCTTCGGTCTTGGGAGCGGGAGCCGGAGCGGGTTTCTTCTCTTCGGGTTTGGCTGCGGGCGGAGCTGGCGCCGCAGGTTTTGGCGCGGGTGTGGGCGTCGCTTTCTTTTCTTCCGGCTTCGGGATGGTGGGGGGCGGCGCGACGGCAGCGCGCTCGACTTTCAATCCAGGCACGGCGTTCTGAAGTGCCTTCGCCCCGGCATCGGTGACCTTGGTTTCCGCGAGGTAGATTCGCTTCAGATTTTTCAAGCCGTGCAGATTCGACAGGCCGGCGTCGGCGATGCCGGTGCCGAACAGGTTGAGCGATTCGAGCCCGGTGAGGTCCTTGAGTTGCGCGAGCCCGGCGTCGGTGACGCTGGTGCGGGAAAGGTTGAGTTTTTCCAGGTTTTTCCAACCGGCGATGTTCGCGAGGTCGGCATCGCTCAGCGTGATGCCCGCGAGGTTCAATTCCACTACGACGGTGCAGGGCTTGAGCAGGGCGAACGACGCGGCGTCCGGTTTCTCCACGCCGCGGAAATTAACGTAGCGCCAGTTGATTCCCGCCGCTAGGGGATCGGCCGTGGCACCTCGTTTGATCAGTTCGGCATAGGATTTTTCCTCCTCGGCGGAAGGTTTCGGTCCGGGACCGGCGGTCTTAGGGGCGGGTGTGGTGGCGGCTGGCTTTGGCGCGGGTGCGGGGACAGGAGTCGCGGGTTTCGGCGTGGGAGTGGCCGGCTTTGGTGCCGGGGTTGCCGTGGGTGGTGCGGGCGTAGCGGGTTTGGGCGCGGGCGGAGCGGGTGTCGCCGGTTTCGGTGCGGGTGTGGCGGCGGCCGCGACCTGCACGGGCGCCGGTGTGGCGGGCGGGAGCTTCCAGCCGGTGTCCACTTTCAAGCCAGCGATCTTTTTCTCAAAATCTTTGGCCGCTGCTTCGGTTACCTTCGACTCGAACACGTAGAGCCGTTTGAGGTTTTTTAAGTCGGCCAGTTGCGTAAAGCCGGCATCGGTCACCTTCGTCTGGAAAAGGTTCAGGGACTCGAGCTGCGCGAGCCCTTTGAGGTGCACGAGTCCTGCGTCACCCACGGCGGTGCGGGCGAGGCTGAGGCGTTTGATATTTTTCAATCCCGCGACATTGGCCAGATCGGCGTCGGTCAGCGTCACGCCGGACAGGTCGAGTTCGACGATCAGCGAGCACGGCTTGAGCAGGGTGAAAACCGCCGCATCGGGCTTCTCGACTCCGCGCAGGTTCACATAGCGCCAGTTCAGGCCGGTCGCGACCGGCTGGGTGGAAGCTCCGCGTTTGCTCAGTTCCGCGTAGGCTTTCTCCTCCTCGGGCGAAGGCTTCGGCCCCGGATCGACCTTCTCTTCCGCGGCTGACGAACGTAGTGGCAGGGAAAGAACCAGAGCCAGGAGAAGTGAACGGGGAAACGAACGGGGTTTCATGAGTGGTGTATGGAGGACTAACCGCACAATCGGCGGCGGGGGAAGATGCTTAGACTTCTCCGTCATCCCGGTGCGAGCGAAACCGTGCTTGCAAAAGATGTCACACTGTTGCCGGCTCTGCCGCTGCCGGGTCCGGGAAGGCGCGCTAAAGGTCGGTGAAACCCGGGAGACGCTCCATGAAAAAGGAAAGCAAAAGCAGCCGATCGCCGGATCGTCGTAAATGGTCCGGCCGCGTCACTCGCGAAAGCGACGCCCTCGACCTGGAGTCCGCCGTCTTCAAATCCACGAGCCCCCGCCGGATCGCCGCCTCGCTCAAACACTCCGCCGAGGCGAGCAAGCGGCGCAAGGGGACGCCGCTGCAATCGGCGATGTCGATGTTGAACTTCTACATCAACCGCGCCGGGACGAATCTCTCCGCCAGCCGCAAAGAGGTGCTCGAAAGAGCAAAGGGGGAATTGCGGAAAGCTTTTGGCCGGGAGTGATGCGGCTGCTCGCTTCCCTCCATTCACAAGATTGAAAACCGGAAGTGCCGATCCAGCGCGGCATGACCCCTGTCGGCACGTCTGCGGGCGCGCCAGGTTCACGATGGCCTTTTCGCGCTTCGAGAAGCCGACTCCGGCTTAGTGGGGCCGCGCGCGCGCGTCACCCCGCTTCTGGCGGAGGAGCAGTTTGAGTTGTTCGAGTGCGGACGCCTCTTCGAGAAGTTGGTGGGCTCTTTTCTGAATCCGCCGGGCTTTGCTCAGGATCTGAGCGCCTTCTGAATTTGGAATATGTGCCATAATTTTAAGACAAAAAGGGCCGGATTTCGTTCAAATGGAACGAGGACGCTTCTGAAGCAGATCCGTGAAACCCCTTGGTTACATCAGGCTTGCGATGGCCATCTGCTCCTCTTCCGACGGATCGTGCGAGGCCTGACGCAGGTCGCTGAGCCATTCGGAGGCTTCCGCACGGCACTCCGGGCAGTAGCGGACGACGACCAGCCGCGGGCGGCCGGTGCGTCGCGCGCAGCCGACCGGACGTTCCCACGAAGCAATCGCCGTCCAGCTATGCGGGAAGTAACGTTGCTTGATCGCGTCGAAGGTCTCATCCGCCTCCTCGCGCGGGACCAGCGGGGCTTCGCCGAGAAAACGGGCGCAGCCATGCACCTTGCACACCGTGCCCATCATATCGGGGCACCGGGCGGGCTCGGTGTAGTCGAGCGGAGCGGTGGGTGCAGCGGGTTCCGAGTGGAAGAACATCGCGAGGCGGTTGGTGATCGAAGGCAGAAGAGCGGTGCTCATGGGGTTCGTTTGGTTGCGGACCATCATGCCGCTCTCCCGCGAAGTCGCCTATACGCCAAAGGTAGTAGAGAGTTTCGCGGGCTGGTTTGCATGAGCGAAGCGGCTGTTGTTGCTCACGATTCGCATCGCGCCGGGCGAATGGCCGGGCCTTCCCCGAGTTTCCCTTTTGCGACCTCTGCGGCCTTTGCGTCCCTGCGTTAAAATCGGTGCGCCTTACCGATACCGCACCGAGTCCTTGTGGATCTTCGGTGCCAGCTCGGCCACAAAACGCGTCAGCATTTCATCCACGGTCTTCTCATCCCGGCCGAAGCGATTGGTGGCCGCTGTCACGTTCGCGGAAACCATCATCATCGCCCAGCGCTGCACATATCCGCCGCTGATGCGATCGACCGTATCGATCCACACGCGGTCCATGTGCGAGGAGGTCAGTTTGCTGCTGCCGGCAAACCAGTAGTAGCAGACGTTTTCCATCGGAACGACGGCCCCATTAGGCAGCTTTTCCAAGCGGCGGTTTTTCAACCGTGTCACGGGCATCACGCCGTGATTCGGCACGTCGATATAACGGGTGCCGCCCGGGGTGCAGGCCCAACCCTGTGCATCCAGGCAGCGTTCCGGGCGGTGGATGCTCGTCATCATGTCCTCGCCCGCGAGCACGACCGAAGCGAGGATCGCATCGCCCCGCCCATTCGAATACTGCATGCGGGAGAATTCGGTCCCGATCCCGAGGACATCGATTTCCTTTTGGGTGATGGCAGTCTCCGTGCCCCACCATTCGCCGACGCCTTGCGGCAGCTTCAGCTCGATCCCGACCGGCATGTAGCCGAGATTTTTCGGCAGCACATACACCAGGCTCAGGCCACCGAGCAGCACGGCGAGGAGGATGGCGAGCCGGTTAGTAGTCATACGAGATCGGGCTTGGTGCCGAAGGTTTCGTCTGGTCGTCAGGAACGATGTCGTCCTTTGCCGCCTTCGTCCGCGGTGCAGCGGGAGAGGTGGCCGTCTTGATCCACCGGGACCAGTCCAGCTCCAGCAACTCGTGGAAACCGATCATGGCCCCGACCGCGATCGGAATGGTGATGATGAAGCCCGAGATGTCGTGCCATGGCCCTGTGCCCACATCCTGGCCAAACCATTTGGAGACGAGCACGATGGTGAAAACACGCACGATATTGCCGATGACCGTAAACGGCAGCGTGGCCGCGAAGATGGCAACCTTCTTCCAAAAGACCCGTTCGTTAAAGTGGGCGTAGAGCAGGCTCAGCATCGTCATGGCGATGAGTGAGCGAATCCCCGAGCAGCCGCCGGCCACTTCGCACCGGAAACTGCCATCCCTTGCAATGAGGGCCACGCCCTCGCGATTCACCCCGACGCCGACCAGATTCGAAACGCCCGTGACAATACTCGCCACGAGGTTTTGCAGCGGTTGGGTGTGACCGAGGATGAACCCGACCGGCACCATGAAAAGCAGCAGGATGCACGGAAACGCCGCCACCCGCGCCGTAGGCCAGCCCCACACAAACCAGACCGCGCCCCCGATCAGGATCGGAAGCGCCACGAGGGCGTAACGGGGTTGTTGCGCCCGCGCCGCCACGATGAAAACGAAAATGCCGAAGAGCAGCGGCACGAGACCCGCCCACGATTCCCGTTTGACCGCAGCCGCGAAATCATGGCGCTGCAACCACGCGACGACGATGGCCCCGGGCAGAATGAGCGGGCCGTGTTCGAGGTCGTTGGCTTCGTTCCATGCTTCCCGCGCCCAGCGCCAGGTCGAGTGCGGGTCGTGGGGCAGAAACGGCTTATACCCGCAAAAAAACCAGACCAGCGTGCCGAGGGAGGCCACGAGCAGCGCGGCAGCCATTGGATCCGACACGCACCACGCCCAGAATCGGCGCAGCCCCTCGCCTACCGTTTCCGGTGCGGTCGAGGGGGGCTGGTCGCGGGATGAAGCCGGGGTGCTCATCGGCTGCCAAAATAGCGCGAACCGGCCAGCTTCAAAGTCGCAGTTTTGCGTTTCCACCGCCGCCGAGGCCAGCGATGGTGCGACGCCGCGTGTCCACTGTCTCCCGTCCGAAACTTCTAGTGCTCGAATTCTGGGGTCTCGGCGACCTCACTTTTTCCACGCCAGTGCTGCGTGCCGCGATGGAACGGTATGAGGTGACGCTGGTCGGCAAGGCCCACGCTCGCCCGCTGCTCGCGCCCACCTTTCCGGAGATCGAGTTCTTCGCTTATGACGCACCTTGGTCGGCGTATCGCGATAAATACCGGCTCTGGCGCTGGAACTGGCGCGACCTGCTCGTGCTCCTCTCCCGCCTGCGAGCCCACCACTTCGACGCTGCCATGTCGGTGCGCAACGATCCGCGCGATCACCTTTTCATGTTGCTGACCGGCGCGCGGCAACGGTTCGGTTTTCCTCGCCGCGGCAGCAGCGCGTTTCTCACCCATCCGGTTCTCCGTTCGCGGGAGAAGCAGCACAAGGTCGAGGACTGGCGCGATGTCGGTCGTGCACTCGGCCTGTCCGGCATGGACATCGCTGAACCCGCGCTCGATCACCCGCGCTACCGGTCCGTTCGCGTCGATGCCCTGCTCGCGGGCGTCAGCAAACCGCTCATCTGCCTGCACCCTGGCGCGCGCCTGCCCGTGCGGCGATGGGCGGAGCGAAATTTCGCTTATCTCGTCGAGCGCCTGCGGCAGTGGTTCGATTTTCATCTCGCGCTCATCCCCGATCCCGATGGCTACGGACTGGGCCTCGCCCCGCTGGCGGACACCGTATTGCCGCCGCTCGAAGTCGGCGAACTCGTGGACGTGCTCGGCCGGGTGGAATTGCTCATCTGCAACGACAGCGGCCCCGGCCATATTGCGGCGTCGTGCGGACGCCCGGCCATAGTCGCGTTCGGACCGACCGATCCGGATTGGTTCCGTCCGTGGGGCTCGCAGCATCATCTCATCATCCGCGACATCTGCCCGTGGCGGCCGTGCTTCGACTACTGCAAATTCCACGAGCCCTATTGCATGACCAAGCTCCGCCCGGAAACCGCGTGGCCCGAAGTGAGGCAGCATCTCGACGCGTTGCTGGCGCGGGGAGTTCTTACCGCCGCCCTGCGGCGCCCCGTGGCATGAGCGAACCGTGTGTGGTCGCCGTCACCGCTACGTATCGCCGCCCGCGGGAAGTGGCGCGGTTGCTCGACTCGCTCGCCGCGAGCCGGCGCCCACTGCGTGCCGCCATCGTGGTGGACAACGCGGGTGACCTGGCGCTCTCCACGAAGCTCGAAACGCGTCGCCTTGCCCCGGGCCGCAACCTCGGCTGTGGCGGTGGACTCGCCCTTGGCGAAAAGGAGGCCCTTGATCGTTATGGCTCAGAACTCACCCATGTGTGGATTCTCGACGACGATGCCGTGGTGGAGCCCGACACGCTCGATCTGCTGCTCGCCGCGCTGGATGAGGGGAACGCCGACGTCGCGCATCCGCTCGTGGTCGATGAACACGGCCGGCTCGGTTGGTTCCCCGGTTTGCTCGACCGGGAAAAGTTCCGCGCCATTCAATCGCCGCAGACGCCGGATCAATTCATCGCCCGCTGCGGCGATACGCCCGTGCCGTTCTCGTGGGCACAAGGCATTGCGCTGCTCGTGACGCGGCGAGCGCTCGCCGAATTGGGCGTTCATCGGGGCGATTATTGGGTGCGCGGCGAAGATCTCGAATTCAGCCTTCGCATCACGCATCGGCGTCGCGGTCTCTATGTGCCACGCGCGCGGGTGCAGCATCTGCCGCCGCCCGCGCCGCCGGCTTCCGACGAATACGAGAAGCACTGCGCCATGCTGCAAAACATCGCCTACACCAGCCTGCGCCTGCCGCACGGCCGGCGCATTGCAAATACGATTCCGGGCAACTTCCTGCGCTTTCTGCGGACGTGGGGCTGGAGCCCACGCGCTCTGACCGATGCCCTGCGCGCCTTCATGCGCGGTGCGATCCTCGCCCAACCTGCCGGCCATGAATCCGCCTGAAATCGCCACCTGCCCGGTCATCGGCGTGCCGATCGCCGTCACCGATTACGATGGCGCCGTTGCGCAGGCGAAACAGTGGGCTGCCGCGCGCGTCCGTGTCCACGCCATCGAGGCCGCGAACACCCACGTCGTGACCCTCGCGCGCCGCGATCCGTCCTTTGGCGCCGCCCTGGCGAAGTTCGATCTCGTGTTGCCCGATGGGATGCCGCTCGTGTGGGCGATGAACCGCCGGCTCGCGACGCCGCTGCGGGATCGGGTTTACGGTCCGACCTTCATGCTGCGTTGTCTCGAGGCCACGCAAAGCGAGGAGTTCAGCCACTTCTTCGTCGGTGGCACGGATGAACTCCTCGCGGAATTGATTCGCCGGATGCAGGAACGTTTCCCCGGCCTGCGCATCGCGGGTAGCTACGCTCCGCCCTTTCCGCCGTGGCCGGACGGCGAGGACGAGCGCATCCTCACGCGCATCGCCGAATCGCACGCGAACTTTGTCTGGATCGGCCTCGGCTGTCCGAGGCAGGAGCAGTGGCTTGCCGCGCAATTTGATCGCCTGCCGCCAGCAGTTTATGGCGCCGTGGGGGCCGCCTTCGCCTTCCACGCCGGGCGGGTGAAACAAGCTCCTGCGTGGATGCAAAAAGCCGGCCTGGAATGGCTCTTCCGCCTCCTCATGGAGCCTCGCCGCCTCTGGCGTCGTTACGTCGTTTATAATACGCTGTTCGTCTGGTATCGGTTCCGCGAAAAATTGGTGTCCAGCCTTTAGCCGGCCCAATGTCCTCCGCCTTTCCGCAGCCTAAAGGTTGGGCCCCAACGGGCGCCCTTGGGTGCTGCTGGGGTATTTCCACGATGGATGTTCGCAGGTGATCGCGGTGCGGGTGAGGTCCTCTTCCCCGGCGAAAACTTTGTAGCGAATCGGGGCGGAGTGATAACCGCCGGCCTGCCAGCGCTCCCAGCGGCGCCAGGCGCGCAGGAGAGGAGCCGCGAGCCGCCACGAAGCAGGCACGCGAGCACGGAGTTTTGTCTCTTCCTCGCGTGAGATCGCCTGTGCGCTGAGGTTCGCGCCCGTCCAGGTGAAGGTGGCGAGCCATTCGTGGAGCAGCGCGGCCCGGTGCCCGGCACGAAGCGCGCGCGAGACCCATTCACCATCGGCGACCGAGCGCAGCGCGGCGTCGAACGGACCGGTGCGCTCGAAAACACGCCGTCGGAAAAACAGCGCGCAGGTGAACGCGTAAAGATGATCGGTGAGAATCATCGCCGGGCGCAGCGGCGTGACTTTGCGGAAGGCGAGCAGGCGCTGTTCGGCATCCACCACGAGGTAATCGCCAGCCACGAGATCGACCGCGGGATTTTGCGCGAATACCCCGGCCACGCGCGCCAGAGTGCCGGGCAGGTATTGCTCGTCGCAGTTCAGGATGCCGCACACCTCACCGGTCGCGCGAGTGAGGGCGGTATTGATGGCGTCATACATGCCGCGGTCCGGCGCGACGGCGAGGCTCAGCGTGGGTTGCGTGCGCGCCCAGGCGTCGAGTTCCGGTCCGGTGCCGCCGTCCTGGACGAGATGCTCGACAGTCACGCCAGCTTGATCGGCCACGGAACGCACGCAGCGTTTCAGCCAGGCAAGCTGGCCGAGGCTGGGAGTGACGATCGAGAACTGCATGGCGCGACGCCATGTAACATCGAACGCCGAAACCTGAACGCCGAACTTCGAGGTAATCCCGCGCGGGGGCGCATTCGGAATTCGACGTTCAGGTTTCGATGTTCGATGTTCATCGTGCTCCGCACGATGAAGCTCCTCGTCTTCGCCCACATCCCACCGCCGCACCATGGCCAGAGCTACATGGTGAAGCTCATGCTCAACCGGTTCGGCGGCGATGCGCGGCATGGGGGCGGCGCGAATTCCGACGTGCAATGCTATCACGTGGACTCGCGTTATTCCGATACCCTCGAAGACATCGGCAGCTTCCGCTTCGGAAAGGCATGGCTCGTCCTGCGATATTGTCTCGAAGCAATCTGGTGCCGGTTCCGTTACGGAGTGCGCGCATTTTACTACGTGCCGGCGCCGGGCAAACGAGCCGCGCTTTATCGCGACTGGCTGGTGATGCTTCTGTGCCGGCCGTTCTTTCGCGACTTTATCCACCACTGGCACGCGGTAGGCCTCGGCGACTGGCTGCGGCGGGACGCGTCGTGGTTCGAGCGCTGGCTTACGCCGTTGCTGTTCGACCGGCCCAGCCTCGGCCTCGCGTTGTCCATTACGAGCATGCGCGATGCGTTGTGGTTCAAAAGCGAACGGGTGGAAGTCGTGCCGAACGGCATCCCCGATCCCTGCCCGGATTTCGCCGCGACGGTGCTGCCCGAACGCCAGCGGCGGCTGAAAGAGCGGCGGGCACAGTTGGCTGGCGGCACTTCGCAGGTGGTGGTGCGGCTATTGTATCTCGCCCACTGCACGGAATCGAAAGGGCTCTTCGATACGCTGGAGGCGCTGGTCTATGCCAAGGCGCTCGCCGCGGCGCACGGAGACGGATTCCAATTCCAGCTTACGGTCGCCGGGGCTTTTGTGAACGAGGCGGAGGAGAGCCTTTTCCGCGAACGCTCCGTCGCTCTCGGACTCACCGCGCAGGTCAATTACGCAGGTTTCGTTTCGGGCGAAGCGAAAGCGCGCCTGCTCCAGGAAAGCGATTTTCTCTGCTTCCCCACGTATTACGAAGCGGAGGGGCAGCCGGTGAATCTGCTCGAATCAATGGCTTTCGGCCTCTCGCCGGTGGCCACGCGCTGGCGCGGGATTCCGGACATGCTGCCCGCCGGCTACCCCGGGCTGGTGCCGATCAAATCGCCCAAGGCAGTCGCTGAGACCTTGTGGGCGCTCCTCGTGCAGGATCATGCCATGGAACTGCGCGAATGTTTTCTCGCCCATTTCACCGAGCAGCAGCACATCGAAGCTCTCCGCCGCGCGCTTGCGGCGCTTGAAGTCCGTCGCAAGGCCGTGGCTGGCGCGCCGATCTCCGCGACGACCTAGTCTGGCCGGGGTGAAGAACCGCGGAACCAGGGCAGCCGCAGGGTCCACGAACGAATGAAGCGCAACATCTTCCAGCGAGGACCGAGTGCTTCCCGCAGACGTCGCAACCACGGCGAACTCGTCGGACTGGCCACGCGCAGGCGCGGACGGTTGCCGATGCGGTAAATCGGGTTGGCGCACTCGCGGTTCGCGAAGAGCGTGTTGCTGTCGTAAAAACCCTCTTCGAGGAAGTGGAGCGGCTGTCCGCTCTTCTCCAGTTCACCATAGAGCAGATGAAGATCCGGCCGGCCCTTCAGCCGCGCGATCCCTTGCTGAAAGGCGGATAACGCCGGCCAGTCGATGACATGGATGGCATCGCCGGCGCGATGATGCTCGTTCCAGAGACATTCGTATTCGCGCCATGGGAAGAAGATCCCGCTGCGGTCCCAGATCTTCCACGCCAGCGCCGATTGATGGTAGATGAGATCGAAGCGGGTCACGATCACGCGATCGAAAGGCTGCGTGGCGGCAGCGGTGTGGATCAGCTCGAGACCGTGCAGATAGGTCTGGATCTGATTGGAGTTTTTCGGATCCAGCACGGCGGCGCTCCGCGGCGCGAGTTGCGCGAGCACTTCGTCCTGCACCGGGCTGGAATAGGTGACGGCAAATACTTCGACCGAGTGCTGCTCGCGCAGGGGGAGCAGCACCTTCTCGATGAGGCTGGGGACGAGCGCCCGCGCGTCGAGCGGAAAGCCGTAGCGATCCTTTTCCAACCAATGGAATCCGCGCACCAGGAGAGCGATTTTCATCGGTGTAGAACTTGTTGGTAAATTTCTTCGAGGATCGCGCGTTTGTGTTCCCAAAGGAACAGTTCACGGCAGCGCTTCGCCCCCGCGAGACCGATTTGCCGGGCCAATTCGGGATCGCGATGGATCTGCCGGAAAGCGTCCCCCATCGCACGGAGAGTTTCATCGACGCTGGTCACCGGAATCTTGAATCCGCTCGATCCATCCACCATTTCGGCCGGACCACCCCAGTCGAGGCAGATCGCCGGTAGCCCGATGCTCATCGCTTCGAGCAAGGAACTGCCGCCGCTGTCGCGCAAGCCGGGGAAGACCAGGGCGGAGGCGTGGGCGTAAAGGTCGGCCAGCGCCGCCCGGGAAATGGGGCCGGTAAACGTGACCCGACCGGACATGCCGAGTTCCGCCACCTCGCGCTTCCAATCTTCGAGCGCGTCGCCTTCTCCCGCCACGGTGAGATGGCAGGGCACATCTGCGGCCGCGTGCATGGCGTGGACGACGAGCGGCACGCTGCGGCGCCCGATGCAGTTTCCCGCATAAACGAGCCGGACCTCCGGCTGCGCCAAAGCGGGCCGCTCGATGACCTGCGGCAGATCGCCACGAAAGGCATTGGCGGGAACGATGCGCGCCTTGGCGCGGCACCAAGCGGGGAGATAGTCGAGCGTGGTGCGATTCGAGACGAGCAGCGCGGAGGAAAGCCGCAACCCGCGCCGCACCCAGGGGGCCCACAAGTTAAGCCGGTTGAGCCAGGCACGGCGTCTTTCCGACCAGCGCGCGGGGCCGAGGAAACGCTCGAATCCAGCCGGGATCGTTTCTCCCCCGGCGATGGGCCCCCAGACCGAAGGAACTCCGAGCTCCGCTGCCGTAAAGGGCACGCGGAAGGTGTGAAACGTCGTCTGGTGCACGAGATCGAATTGCTCGCGCGCGTGCCACTCCGCGGCGACGCGGCGGATGCGTTGCTGCCACGCATATTGTGCCAGCCAGATCACCGATTCCGGATTTTTGCTCAGCCGCGTGACCCACTCCACCTCGGGAACGATCTGGACCTGAATGCCAAGGCGCTCGGCATGGCGGCGAACATTTTCCGGCGCCCACGGACGCGTGAGAAGGCAGACGTCGCAAAATTCTGCCGCCTGCTCAGCCCACGCCCAGCCGAGCCAGTGTTCTCCGCTCCCTTCCGGATCGCAGGCGTATGCGACTTGCAGCACCTTTGGTCTCATGCGGGAGCGGAGAGGCGGGTGTGCCAGAGGGGGGTGGGATGTTCGACGCGAAATTCGCGCCGCTCCGCTGGGTTGTGCTGGGTGTAAATGCGGTAGCTGAACGGACGTTGAGTAAAGGCGCCTCGCATCAGCATACGGACGCGGTGATGCGTGCGGATCAATGGTCGCGCCGTGATTTGCCAAGGGGGAATACGCGCTTCGATTCGCTGAAATTCTTCCACGGCTTTGGGGCTCAGCCCGAGGTTCGCGCCCGTTTCGGTGAAAGTGGAGGTGAAGTGCCGCAATTCCGCCCAGCGCAGACCGCGCCGGCAGGCCTCTTCGATCCAGATGAAATCTCCCAACGCGCGCCAAGCCGGGTCGAACCACAAGCCTTTCTCGGTAAACACCCGCCGCCGCACGAAGAGCGCAGCCGTGGGCACGGTCCAGCGGTGTGCGAGGTGCCAGAGGATCGGCTTCATCGCGATGCGATGGCAGAGATACGCGCCGGTTTCATCCACGACGAGTGAGTCGGCGATGACGATATCGACCTCCGGGCGGCTCGCGAAAACTTCCCCCACCGCACGCAGCGCACCGGGGAGATATTGCTCGTCGCAGTTCAGGTAAGCCACGACATCCCCGGTGGCCCGGCGGAAGCCGCGGTTCACGGCATCATACATTCCTTCGTCTTTTTCAATGAACGCGCGGACGCGGGAATCTCCGGCCAGCCAGTCCTGCGTGCCGTCATCGGAACACGCATCCTGCACGAGGTGCTCGTGTTCGATGCCTTCCTGATCCGCTACGCTCGCGACGCACAGCCGCAACCAGGACGATTGACGGAAGCTGGGAGTCACGATGGAAAATTTCAAGGGGCAGGGATGACCGCAGCGGGTCGAACAAATCGTGCGAGCTGTCAATGCGGCGGACGGGAGACGTTGACAATTCTTTGACGTTCGCTGCACGCGAGGGTGACACACCGACGGGCGAGAAGGGCCACGATCGAGGCGATGAAAACGAAACCCACTCACTCCCTTCTTCTCCACAGTCTTCTCGCCGCCGGGCTGCTGAACACCGCTCCGGCCAAAGAGGTTCCACCGCCCGAAGAGCGCCCGCTGGTGCAGCTCGCGCTGCTGCTCGACACGTCGAACTCGATGGATGGCCTTATCGCCCAGGCGAAGACCCAGCTCTGGCAGATCGTGAATGAATTCATCGCCGCCAAGCAGGACGGCCAGGCACCGCGGGTGCAGGTGGCGCTCTATGAGTATGGTAACGACGGCCTGCCGTCGGAGAAAGGCTACGTGCGCCAGGTGTCGGCCTTGACCGATGACCTTGACAAGATCAGCGAATCGCTCTTTTCGCTGAAGACCAACGGCGGCAACGAATACTGTGGCTGGGTGATCCGTGATGCGATGCGCGATCTCGCATGGGACCAATCGAGCAAGGTCTATAAAGCGATTTTCATCGCCGGAAACGAGGAGTTCACCCAGGGACCGGTTCGCTACTCCGAAGCGTGCAAGACGGCGATCGGGCAGGGGGTGATCGTGAACACCATTCACTGCGGCGATCAGCGTGCGGGAGTGGAAGGCAAATGGCTCGATGGTGCCAAGCTGGCCGATGGGAAGTTCATCACCATCGAGACGAACGCCCAGATCGCGAACATCGATGCTCCGCAGGACAAAAAGATCGCCGAGCTGAACGCAAAGCTGAATCGGACTTATCTCGGCTACGGTGTGGCCGGTGCGGCGGGGAAAGCGCGGCAGGTCGCCCAGGATGCGAATGCGGCCAGTGCGCCGGCCCCCGCGAGCGTGACCGCCGCGCGCGTGGCGACAAAGGCTTCCAAGAACTACTCGAACTCTTCGTGGGATGTGGTCGATGCGGTGCGGGAGAAGAAGCTCGACCTGTCCAAGGCCAAGGACGCCGAATTGCCCGAGGAAGTGCGCCAGATCGCGCCGGGCAAGCGAGCGGAGTTCGTGGCGGAAAAACAAAAGGAACGGGACGAGATTCAGGGCGAGTTGAAGAAGCTCACGGCGGAGCGTGAGCAGTTCGTCGCCACGAAACAGAAAGAGCAGAGCAAGGATCGCCGCCTCGACCAGGCCGTAACCAGCGCGGTGCGCGAGCAGGCTGCCAGGAAGGCGTTCGTCTTCGAGAAAAACTGAGGGGTCCGCGCTCGAGTGCGGTGGGGCGCGCCGGTCGGTGGGGCCGGCGCGTCCTGTTTCTTTATCTAACGGAAGCCGCGGACCATGGGGGAGGCGGTTCACCCCGGGTGAGGTGCTCGATCGCCACCGCAGCAAAATCCAGCGCCTCGCCGATCGCCTGGTCCATGTTCAGGTAGCGGTAGGTGCCAAGGCGACCGAGGAACGACACCTTTTTCCGGCCCCTCGCGAGGGCGTGATAGTCCCCCAGGCGGGTGAGATCCGCCTGAAGCCGTTTGGGGTAATAGGGCGTGTCCGAACTTTCGGTTTCCTTGCTGGTCTCGCGGAAATAGACGGTGCGCTCGTGCTCTTCCCACGGAGCAAAGTGTTTGTGCTCGTGGATGCGCGTGTGCGGCACTTGCAGTTCCGTGTAGTTGATCACGGCATTGCCTTGATAGTCGCCGCGCGCATCCCCCCGCTCGAAGAGAACCGTGCGGTAGCCGAGACGGCCAGCCTCGTAGCCGAAGAAACGGTCCAGCGGGCCGGTGTAAAAAACATGCCGCGATTGCTCCTCCAGGGTGGAGTCGTAGGCGGTGCCGAGACGGACTTCGATCCTGGGGTGATCGAGAATGCGGCTGACGAGCGCGGTGTAACCCTCCTCCGGCATGCCTTGATAGCGGGTGGAGTAGTAGTTGTCGTTGTAATCGAAGCGCACCGGCAGACGCTTGAGCAGCGAAGCCGGCAACTCCGCGGGGTCGCAGCCCCACTGCTTTTTCGTGTAGCCGTGGAAAAACTCCTCGTAGAGTTCCCGCCCGATCATCTGGAGCGCCTGCTCCTCGAAATTGCTGGGAGCGGCCTCGCTTTTCTCCGCTCGCGCGGCGAGGAAGGCGCGGGCTTCGTCCGGCGAGAACTTCGTCCGGAAAAATTGGTTCAGCGTGAGCAGATTGATCGGCAGCGAATAAACTCCTGAGCGGCTGACCGCCTTGACGCGATTGGTGAACGACCGAAACGCACCGTAGCCGTTTATATAGGTCCAGACGTCATGCCGATCGGTATTGAAGATATGCGGACCGTAACGATGGATGAGGATGCCTGTCTCCGCGTCGCGCTCGGTGTGGCAGTTGCCCGCGATGTGCGGTCGCTCATCGATGACCAGCGCTCGCCCGGGCAGGCGCGTGACGAGTTCACGCGCCAGCACCGCGCCGGAGAAACCGGCGCCGACGATCACATAGTCAGCGGTCGCCGCCATGCACCGGCCCTAGATCCACGTGCCGGCGGGCAGGCAGCCGTTCTTCGGCACGATGACGATGCCGTCGCGGATGTAGAAATTGTCGCCGTCCATGTTGTCGGGCTTGCCTTCCGGGGTGATGACGCAGCCGTCGCCGATGCGCGCGTTCTTGTCGATGATGGCACGCTCGATCACGCATTTGCGGCCGATGCCGAGATCGGGGCGTCCGTCGCGGATCGCGTTGTCCACGTCGTAGAAATCCGCGCCCATGATGATCGAGTTCCGCACCGTGGTCCCCTCGGCGATGTAGCTGCGCACGCCGATGACGGAGCGCTCGATATGTGCGTCGGTGATGATGCAGCCATCCGAGACGATGGCCTGCTTGATCTGGGCGCCATTGATCTTGCTGGCCGGGAGGAAGCGCGCGTGCGTGTAGATAGGCGAGGCGGTGTCGAAGAAATTGAAGGGGGGCACATCGCTGGTGCAGAGCAGGTTTGCCTCGAAGAAGGAACGAATCGTGCCGATGTCCTCCCAGTAGCCGTCGTAAATGAACGCCTGCACCTTCGTTTTGGTGATGATGTCCGGGATGACGTGCTTCCCGAAATCGACGTGCTCGTTGTCCAGCGCCTTGATGAGCGTCTCGCGGTTGAAGACGTAGATGCCCATGCTCGCCTGGAAGAGCTGCTCCTCCTCCGGCTTGCCGAGTTCGCGGAGCAGGCTGGGCGGAATGGTCAGCGAATCGAGCAGCGCCGCTTCCTTCGGCTTCTCGACGAAGCGCGTGATCCGCCGCTGCGAGTCGGTGTGCATGATGCCGAAATCGCTCGCGAGGTCGCGCGTGACTGGCAGGGTGGCGATGGTCAGTTCCGCCCCGCTTTCGACGTGCTGATTGAGCACCTCGCGAAAATCCATCCGGTAAAGCTGATCGCCGCTCAGGATGACGAAATATTCGTAGGGATACTGGAGAAAGTCGCGGAGGTTCTGCCGGACAGCGTCGGCCGTGCCCTGATACCAGTTCGTGTCGTTGGGCGTCTGCTGCGCCGCGAGGATTTCCACGAAACTGCGCGAGAAGGCGTCGAACTTGTAGCTCGAATAGATGTGCTTGTGCAGCGACGTGGAGTTGAACTGCGTGAGCACGTAGATGCGGCGCAGGCCCGAGTTGATGCAGTTGCTGATCGGGATATCGACGATGCGATATTTGCCGGCGAGCGGCACGGCGGGTTTCGAGCGCTCCTTGGTCAGCGGGAAAAGACGGGAGCCGGCGCCGCCACCCATGATGATGGCGAGGGTTTTTTCGGAGAGTGAGGCAGGGATCATGAAAAAGCGGGGTAACGACCGGCGACATCATGGGCCGGGCGAGGGGAGAATGTCAGCACGGTTTTCGTGAAGAACGCGTGCCGGGCGATCACTGGCCTTATTTGCGGCGGATGTCGTTGAATCGATCGACTCGGAAGGTGCTGCCCTTTGCCTTGGAAGAGTTGGAAGGGGGCTTGGATTCGGAGGTCACCTTGCTGGTCTCGGCTCCCCAGCGCATGCCACCATTGCTGCCGCTGAAGACGATCCGTTTGCCGCTGCTGGTCACCGGCGAAGGCTGGTCGGCGCTCTTCGTGCGGTTGGCGTAGCGGGAGGCCTCCTGGAAGCCGGACTGGTTTGGGAAGGTATTGATCGGCACCGAGGCCATGCGGCCCCCCGAGGAGGTCTGCTGGTGAATGAGGATGAACTGCGTCGGGTCGAAGTAGCTGCGGTAATCCCGCGGGAACATGGATCGATACATCCCGACCCGAAGATCTTTGCGCATCTCGAAGTGCAGATGCGCGGGGTATTGGCCGTGAGCCGTGCCGATGGTGCCGAGCTTGTCGCCCCGGTCGAGCCGCTGACCTTCCTTGCACAAAATCCGGTCGAGATGGCCGTAGAGGCTATCCACGTAGCGCACATCGCCACGTTCCATATAGGCGTGCCGCACGATGACCACATTGCCCCAGCCGGATCGGAAATCCCGGGCATAGACCACCAGCCCGTTGGCCGTGCAATAAACCGGGTCGCCCAGATCCGAGTTGCCGCCGCCGACCCCGTTCCAGTCTTCGCCAAGGTGGCCATTCGGCCTCATTCCCCGTGCCTTGTAGTATTTTTTCCCATTATCCAGCCCCACGGGCAGGCCGAATCCATCGGCCAGCCGGACCGACGCGGTATCGTCGGCCAGGGCAAAGCCGGCAAGGACGAGCCAGACGGTGAGGCTAAGGATGGACCGGTGCATTAATGGAAAGGAAGAGTAGGCTAGGCCGCAAACGCCGGGGCTGGCAACCCCCGGAATTCAGGTTTCTGCGGGATTTGCCCGAGCCAGATTCCCCGGGTCAACGTCGTTTGCGCTCCGCCAACGGCGAGGTCAGGCCGGTTGGCTGACGTTCAGTTCCCGGAGAGCGTTACGCAGTTGGTCGATATCGACTGGTTTGATGAGGTGACGGGAAAAGCCGGCCTCGCGGGAGCGGCGCTGGTCTTCCTCGGTGCCGTAGCCGCTCAGGGCGATGCCCCGCAGGCCGGGTTCCCGGGCGCGCAGCTTTTGCATCAGCTCCATGCCGTTGCCATCGGGCAGGCCGAGATCGGAGACGAGGGTATCGAACTCATCCTGTTCCGCCAAGATGAGTGCCTGTGTAACGGTGCTGGCGGAAATGACCCGATGTCCGTCGCGGGTCAGCAGCCGAACCAGCACTTCGAGGGTCGGCGCGTGATCCTCGACGACCAGCAGGCGCATCGGCATCGTTTCTCCGTTTTGGGGCGCTGCCGGTTCGGTCGCAATGATACCTGCCGGCGGTTCGGTCGCGTCCGGCAACTCCACGGTGAAGGTCGCGCCCTGCCCCCTCCCCCCCGAAGCAGCGTGCACCACCCCGCCGTGCATCTCCACCACCGCGCGCACGATGGCGAGACCTAGCCCGAGCCCGCCGAAGCGATGGGGCCCTTGTTCGAATGGCTTGAAAATATGGTTCGTTTCCTCCGCTGCAAAGCCGATTCCCGTGTCGGAGACTTCAATCGCGAGCTGGTGGTTCGTCGCATCGTCCCGCGTGGACACCGAAATGCCCCCGCCAGCCGGGGTGAACTTCACCGCGTTGTTCAGCAGATTCCAAAAGACCTGCTGCAAACGAGCCGGATCGCCCACCAGACCCGATCGGCGCGCCCGACCCTTCACCTGGATCGTCACTCCCTTCGCCTCGGCTTCCAGGCGGACCATCTCGACGGCGTGGAAAATGAGCGAGTGGACTTCGCAGCGTTCGCGCTGCAGAGGCAGCTTGCCGCGGGCGAGTCGCGTCAGGTCCAGCAAGTCGTCGATGAGGCGCGCTTCGAGGCGGAGATTGCGCTCCATCATCGCCATCTGCTCGCGCACTTCCACCGGCAGGTCTTCGTTTTCGCGCAGAGATGCGGCGTTCATCAGCACGGGCGTAAGCGGGGTGCGAAGCTCGTGGGAGAGCGCGGCGATAAATTCATCCTTCGCTCGCGAGGCGGTCTCCGCTGCGTCCTTCGCCGCGCGCGCCTCGCCTTCCTGCCGCGCTACCGCATTGCTTGCGACGACGAGCAGGCTGAAAATCAGCACGATGCCTCCGTAAAGCATGAGGACCGTCCCTTCGCCCGGTGCGACCTGGCCGGCTTCGCGGCCTTTCCCGATCGTCCACGCCAGCGCCAGCAGCAGACCGAGCGTTCCCGGCAGCATCAGTCGCAGCAGCACGCCATCCGCGCCCTTCGAGAGGATGCCGCGTATCGGCAGTCGCTCCGGCCTGGCCACGAGCACTCCGGTCGAGAGCGCCAGCAGTGAGAGCGCCGTGTGGAAGAGAACATTGGTCGAGCGCAGCGGTCCCGTGAGCGTGCCGATCCCAAACGCCCAGCCGATCATGCCCAGGCTCGAGGGGAGTGCGGCCAGCAGAGCGAGCGACGGCGCCGGAGCGAAGCGCCGTTTGCCCACCGGAATTTCCCAATCGAGACCCGCCAGCCCGAGACCGAGGAAGAAGAACGACACCGCCGCAGTGAGGCTCATGCGCCCGGGGTGCGCCGTGAAAGCGTTGCCGCTATCGCCCGGAAAAGTGCCCGGGCTGAGCAACTCATCGATGTGAAAGTCCACTCTGAACAAATCCTGTGCGGCCGTCAGCCCGCCGATGAGCGCGGCGATGAGACCGAGCCCCTGGGCCACCCGCACCAGGCCGCTCCGGCTTGGTGAAACATGCCAGGCCAGAAGCGATAGCGCCGCCATCGTGAGCGCTACGGCGGTGTTCATCCGCATGACCATGAATGGCCACCGCTCCACCGCTCCCGCGCAGACCCACGCCGCCATGTTGCTCACCCCGATGATCAACACCGTTCCAATCGCTGCTCGCTGCACCCAGAGACAAATGGCCGGAGCGCTCGCGATCAACGGCGCCCGATGGCTGGCGGCGATTTTGGGAGCAGCGTCACTCACGGCGGCGAGACCGTCCCGAACCCGGGCGATTTGAAAAGCAGAATTCCGCGCCCGCTTGCGTCATGGCACGAGAAAGCCGTCGATCGGTTTGATTTTCGCCCCGGTGACTTTCGGGTTGATGAGCCGGATGTTCAGTTCGGGGTTTCGGGCGCGGTCGCTGGTGGCAAATCCGAACTCCATCGTCGGGGCGTCCCCGTCTTCCGCGAGGCAATCTTTCAACGTGATCTGGCGTGGCGAATGGCCTTCCTCGAAGTGCACCTCAAACCCCGCGAGTCCGTTGCGCGGCCGCCCTTCGCGCCTCCAATAGCCGCGCTTGCCCGTTTCGCGTGAGACGCAGTTGATGAACTCGATGTTCTCGCACTCGGCGCCGATCGTGAATCCTTTGAACCCAGCGCCCTCCGACACGCAGTTGATCACCTTCCCGTTCTTCTGTGGATGCGCGTATTTGAAGCTGTAGGAGAAACAATCGCTGATGCGGATATTTTCCTGCCTGAAGCCATTCACGCCTTTGCCCGTGAAGTCGATGCCTTCCCACACTTCCGAGATCACGCAGTCGCGCATGACGAGATTTTTTACCCCACTCACCGTGATCCCGTCGGCCTGCCAGGGAAGAAATTTCCCGTCGATCATCGTGCCGATGCGCTCGACGCGGGCATTGGTGATCTCGACATCGTCCGAGGAGGTGAGCATGAGACCGGCCAGCTGTTCCTGCACGCGAACGCGGATGAAGTGGCCCGCGCGGTCGTCGAAGTCGTAAATCGGGCTGTTGTTCCAGCCGAAGTCCCGCGCGAGGACTTCGCCGGTGAAGGGCACATCGCCCTGGTAAGGGGCCCAGCGAATATCGTGAATGTTCAGTCGATCGATCCGCACCGGGCGGCAATTGTTGATCTGCAGGCCAGCGCCTTTGCCATCGCCGGTGATCTCGACGTCGCGGAGGATGAGCGGGCTGGCATTCACCAGGTAAAGCCCCGCTGCATTCGAGTGCATGCCCGCATCGGGGTGATTCCCGCGCAGGATTTTGATGTTCTCCAGCTTCACCGACACGGGCTTCTCACTCGTTCCCGAGATGAAGAGCGTGCGGATATTCAGCATCGTGCGCAGCTTCTCGCGTTCGGGGCCGGTGACCACTGGATCGTCGCGATAAACGGCGACGCCGTCGTGCCGGAGCAGCGGCACGCCATTCACCATCTGCCGGAGCGCATCCTTCGGAGTCACCTCGGGCGCTTCGGTGACGTGGGTCGAGCGAATGAACGGCGAGGTGTCGAAAGTTTCCGCAGTCTGCTGGAGGGTGGCATTGCGCAGGTCCACCGGCCCCGTCGCCGCCACCGAGCCGTGCACCGCGTAGGTGAGCCCCTCGCCATCGAGCGGTTGCCCCGCGCTGTCTTTCAGCGCCCTCATGAAGGCCTCGCGATCGTCAGTGGCGCCATCGCCCTTCGCACCAAAGGAACGCAGTGTGGCCGCCGGCAGGGGAAGCGAGACCGCGACTAAGAGGACCAGGGCGAGGGAAGTGATTTTCATGGGCCGGTGAACTGTTAGCGTGAATTCGTCCCATGCCGAAACCGAAATCCAAAGCGTTCGCCCGGATCCGCGCCGAGGTGATCCGGCTCGTCGGCCTCATTCCGCCGGGAAAGTTCACCACCTACGGCAGCATCGCGATCCACATGAACGTCATGGCCCGCCACGTGGCCTTCGTCATGAGCCGGCTCACCGAGGAGGAATCGGCCTCCCTTCCGTGGCATCGCGTCGTCGCCCGCGACGCCCGCATCAGCCCCAATATGCCGCCCACCACCGCCAGCCTGCAACGCCGCCGCTTGCGCGCCGAAGGCATGAAAATCGACCCCGCGGGCTACATCCAAAATGCCGACGACCATTTCCACAACGTCGGCTTCCGGCGGAACATCCGTTGGAGTGACGGGTGAGCGCGGTGCAGCAGCATACACGCACGACAGGCCGGACCCGCGAACCTCATTGAAACCATGATCGCACGCAGCCTCGCCCGAAAGCCATCGGCGGCCGAGTGGCATGCCGCTACGCCGCCGGACACGCGCGACCTTGGCAAGCTGCGCCGCGCCGCTGCCGAGTGCACGGCGTGTCCGCTCTACCTGCACGCCACGCAGACCGTCTTCGGGGAGGGTGCGGCGCATGCGGACGTGGTTTTGGTCGGCGAACAGCCGGGCGACGCCGAAGATCGCGCCGGGCGCCCGTTCGTCGGACCGGCGGGGCAGCTTCTCGATCGCGCCCTGGAGGAAGCCGGGATCGACCGGAAGAAAGTTTACGTCACGAATGCGGTGAAACATTTCAAATGGGAGCCGCGCGGCAAACGCCGCCTGCACAAGACGCCCAACTCGCGGGACATCGCGGCGTGCCGCCCGTGGCTGCAAGCGGAACTCGACGTCCTCGAGCCACGGGTCCTCGTCGCACTCGGCAGCACCGCGGCGAAAACGATCCTCGGTCCCGACGCCCGCGTGTTGCGTGACCGCGGCAAAATTTTCGATTCCGATTTTTCTGCCCGGACGGTGGTGACGGTGCATCCGTCATCTCTTCTGCGCGCCCCCGACGAAGCGGCGCGTGCGGCAGCCTATGAGGATTTCCTTCGCGATCTGCGGTTTATCGCGTCTCTGATCGGGTGACCCGGCGAGGGCCTCATCCCGTCTTCGGTTTATTCATCCTGCGGCATCGGTGGTGAGAGGTCGGGGACAAGGAGCGAGGCTGCAAGATCGGTGAGGACGAGCGCGGGTGGTGGTAACAAGAAAAGGCGTTGCTGAAACAATACGCATACGTATAAATCACGCCCTCCTGTTATGACCACTATTCCGCATCTCCCCGTTCTCCGCCTTGGCCGCAGCTACGAGAGCCTCGACAAGCTCGAGGTGAAAGATCATCGCACCGGCGAGGTGCGGGCGACTGTCTCGACGATCAATGCGGGCATTTTGCGGAAAGATTTTCGCCGGCTCGGTGAGGCGCGGGCGGCGCTGAAAAAGTTCACCGTGAAACAGCTCATCGAACTGAGTGCCAGGGCGGGCGAGCTGTTCCTGAACGGCACACTCCCCTTGGGCGATAAGGGCCACACGCAATCGGCCGAGGAATACGTCCAGACCCTCAGCGCCACCAGCGGCCTGCCGCATGTGATGGTGAAACGGAACATGGCGAAGGTGCATTATGCGCTCACCCATCTCGACGTGGTGCTGAATGGCCTTTCGCGTGGCCTGGACATGTCGATCATCGACTCGGGCAGCGGCGAGCAGTTTGGGACGAAGCTCTCGTTTTTCCCCACCTGCCAGGCGCTGGGCCTCGTGATGCCGAGCAACTCGCCGGCGGTGAATTCGCTCTGGCTCCCGGCCATCGCGCTGAAGACGCCGGTCATCATCAAGCCGGGCCGAGAAGAGCCCTGGACGCCCTTCCGTTTGATCCAGGCATTTATCGCCGCGGGCGTGCCGGCAGAGGCGTTCGGCTTCTACCCGACCGATCACGAAGGCGCGGGCGAGATTTTGAAATCGTGCGGCCGCGCGCTGATCTTCGGCGACAAGGCCACCACCCAGCAATACGCGAATAACCCGGCGATCCAGCTCCACGGCCCGGGCTGGAGCAAGATCATCATCGGCGAAGACTGCATCGAAAACTGGCGCGACTACATCGACGTGATTGCCGGGGCAATCAGCGATAACGGTGGCCGCTCGTGCATCAATGCCAGTGCGGTGGTGGTGCCGAAGTATGCCGCGGAAATCGCCGACGCGCTCGCGCAGAAACTCGGTCCGATTGCCCCGACACCGAACGACGATCCGAACGCCCGGCTCAGCGGGTTCGCCAATCCCAAAATGGCCGACTTCATCGACGGCTCGATCGAGGAAGGTCTCAAGACACCCGGAGCGGAAGATATCACCGCGAAATATCGCGGCGGCCCTCGCAAGGTGGAGTTCCAAGGCGGCATGTATCTGCGGCCTACCATCGTGCAGTGCGACTCGTTTGCGCACCCGCTCGCGAACAAGGAATTCCTGTGCCCCTACGCGAGCGTGGTGACGTGCCCCCAAAAGGAAGTGCTGCATCAGATCGGCTACTCGCTGGCCGTGTCGGCGATCACCAAGGACCCGGCCTTCATCGATGAGCTGATGGCGTTCCCGGAAATCGAGCGCCTCAATATCGGTCCGGTCAGCACCATGGCTATCTCGTGGGATCAGCCGCACGAAGGGAACATGTTCGAGTTCCTCTGGCGCCGCCGCTCGATCGAGCGCGCCTGGTAATTTCTCTTGAAGCGCCGGCGTCTCGCCGGCCACGATTTTTCCATGCGCAGCATCACCTCTCCCCCGGGTGAAGTGATGCTGCGCGACTGGTTCCTACACTCGACGGGGTAGGTAATTATCCGGTAAGAATCTTCCGCGGCTGGCGCGCGGTCCGCTCTGCCAGATTCGCGAACCCCATGCGTTCCCTCCGCCCTGTTCCCTTCGCTCGCGCGATCCTGCTGCTCTGGATCGCGCTTGCGGTGCTGGTCGGTCCGGCGGTGGCGCAACCTACCTCCAGTCCGTCGGACCAGGCTGGTCCGGTGCTGATCCTCATTTCGCGGCACCTGAACGACATCTGGGCCGAGATGCAGGTCCGGGCCATGCAGGAAACCCTCGCGGCGGCGCCGCAGCCCATCACCGCCACCATCGAATGCCTCGACTGGCGGACGGATCAGAACGAGCAGGCACAGACGGAAAAACTCACGGCATTCTACGCGAAGAAATTTGCCGGGCAGGACATTCGCCTGGTGATCGCGGTGGAATTTCCCGCGGTGAGTTTTCTGCTGAGGCAGCGCGATCGTGTCTTTCCGCGCGCCCAGGCGGTGCTGTGCGGCATTCCCTATTTCGAAGAGAGCTGGCGCCCGGCGTGGGCCACGGGTCAGTTCGAAAACAGCGATCCCGCGGGGACCTTTCGCCTCGCGACTCGTCTCCAGCCGGGACTCAAGACCCTCGTCATCCCGGACGATCCCGCCGGCCTGGGCCGGAACTTGAAGCGTAATATCCTGAGCAAGGTGCGAAACGCGGAACAGCGGGTAAAGATCGAGACGCCGCTGGTCGATTCGGTCCACGAGATCTACGCGGCGATCGAGCATCTTCCTCCAGACTCGGCGGTGCTGCTGCCGAGAAGCCGGACGGTGTCGCAATTGAGCGGAGAAATGGGGACGCACTGCCCGGTGCCGGTCTATGTGACGCGCACGCCGACGCAACTGACCGGCACGATGGGCGGCTCGCTGCTCGATGCCGGGCTGACCGGCCGGAGTGCGGCCGGCCTCGCCCTGCGCCTGCTCGCGGGAGAAGATCCGTCCAGCATTCCATTTCGAGAGGCGCCACGCCACGTCATGGTCGATTACCGGCAACTGATGCGCTTCGGCATTCCGCTGACGGCGGTGCCGTCCGGATGTGAGATTCTCAATCGGCCGCCCAGTTTTTGGGTGCAGCACCGGTCGGTGCTCATTTTCTCCGGCGCAGTCATCGCCGTGCTCGCCGCTCTCGTCGTCGCGCTGTTGGTTTCACTGCGGCAGAAACGCGCCGCGGCGGAGCGGCTCGACCGGTCCCTCGCGGTCCTGAGCGCCACGTTCGATTCCATCTCCGACGGGGTGCTGGTGGTGGATCAGCACGGCCGGGTGGCAGGGCACAATCGGCGTTTCCTCCACCTGTGGGGCTTTCCTTCCCGACAAACAGAGTGGGGAAACGGCGACGACCTCCTTGCGGCCGTGCTGGCTCAACTCAAAGAACCGGAGACTTTCCTGCGCCGCATGCGCGATCTGCAGGGCAGCGACGAAAGCACCGCGATGGAACCACTCGAATGCATGGATGGTCGTGTTTTCGAGTGCGATTCACGGCCGCAGGTGCAAGGTGGGGAAGTGGTGGGGCGCGTGTGGAGTTTTCGCGATGTGACGGCTCGCCGCCGCAGCGAAGAGGAACGTGAGCGACTGTCCAGTCAGCTTGCCCAGGCGCAGAAAATGGAGGCGCTCGGCACACTCGCGGGCGGCATCGCGCATGATTTCAACAACATGCTCACCGGCATCCTCGGCTGCACGCAACTGGCGCTCACGCGACTGCCGGAGATGCATCCCGCCGCGGACGATCTCGCGCAATCAATGGAATGCGGCGAACGTGCCAGCGAACTCGTGCGGCAGATCCTCACCTTCAGCCGCCAGCGCAAGCCGACGAAGGCGGTCGTGTCGATCGAGCCGATCGTTCAAGACCTCGTGAAACTCCTGCGCGCCACCGCGCCGGCGGGCATCGAACTGGCCGCCGAACTGCATCCCGGTGTGCCGCCGGTGCTGGCCGATCCGGGGCAGCTTCACCGCGCGCTGCTCAATCTCTGCACGAATGCACTGCACGCCATGGGCCGCGGCCCGGGCGAACTGCGCATCGTCCTCTCCCACGCGGAACCTCCGCCCGACACGCGTGCCTCGCACCCGGCCCTCGCGCCGGGTTCGCTCGTCAGCGTGTCGGTGATCGATACCGGACACGGCATGGACGCCGCCACGCTCGCCCGCGTCTTCGAGCCCTTTTATTCCACCAAGGCGACCAGTGAAGGCACGGGCCTGGGCCTCGCTGTCGTGCACGGCATTGTCGAGGCCCACGATGGGGCGATCACCGTGCGAAGCGAGTCCGGTGGCGGGACGACCTTCACCCTTTTCTTTCCCCCGAGCGAAGCCCCACTCAGTCCCGCAACGGCCACGGCCGATCCCGACGAAACGGTTCCGCAAGGCCACGGCGAAAACATTCTCGTGGTCGATGACGAGCCGATCGTGGCTGAAGTCGCCGCTACGATTTTGCGGCGTCTAGGCTATCAACCGGTCACGTGTCACAGTGCCGAGCGCGCGTTCGACCTGATCTGCTCCGCGCCCGATTCCTACGCGCTCGTTTTCACCGACCTGAACATGCCGCGCATGACCGGGCTCGACCTCATCCGGCGTCTGCGCGGCGAGGGCTACGAGGTGCCGGGCGTGCTGACCACCGGCTACGTCGGCACTGGTGGCACCGAGGCCGAAGCCCGTGCCCTCGGGTTGGGCAGCATCGTCGAAAAGCCTTTCAATGCCGTCACGCTCGGCCGGGCTGTCGCGACCGAACTGGCCCGGGCGAGACGTGTCGGTGAAACGGATGGCGGAGCGGAACCAGCGAGGGGCTCTTCGCGTGCGCCGCTTGCAGTCGAAGTGGGGTAGCGTTGGATTGAGGCTTTCGCTGGCAGGCGCAAGAGCTACCCTCGGCATCACCCATGAACGCATTTCGATTCCTCGCTCCCGCGGTGACGCTCATCGCGCCGCTGCTTCGCGCGCAAACGCCGCCCAACGATCCGGTGGGCAGCCGATTGTTCATGCCGGAGTTCATCGCGGCGAATGCGGACGTCATCAGCCTCAGCGAAACGCAGCAGGGGAAACTTCGCGCCGCAGTGGAAAAAGTGCAGAAGCCGATCGCGGAAGCCACGGCGCAATTGCGGCAGGAGGCCGATGCACTGGGCAAACTCATCGACACGTCATCGCCCGATCACGCGGCGGTGATGGCACAGTTTGAAAAGGTGCAGGACCGCGACCGGGAGTTGAAACGCGCCCAGCTCGATCTGCTGCTCGACCTCCGCGCCTTGCTCAACGAGGAGCAGCGCGTGTGGCTGACGCAGATCAAAGCGCAGCAATTCACCCAGGCGCGAGAGCGCGGCGAGCGTGCGAAGACGGCGGTGGCGAAGCTGCGGCAGGTCGATGCGCTGCTCGACGAAACGCGCAAGCTCATCGAGGGTGCGGTGCCGCCGGAGCGCCCGCCTTCGCCGCAAACCCAGCAGGTGCAGCAACTCCAGGACAAGGTCGCCCGGGTCAAAGCCGGCGTGGAAAAGTGGCGTGCGGAGGGACGCGATGCGGCGGTCATCGCGGAAATCACCGAACAGGTCGGCCCGCTCATGCAGGCTGGAAAAGCGGAGGAAGCCACCGTGCTGCTCGACCGCGCGCTGAAAATGCTCGGCTATCCGAAGTAGCCGTCGAGCACCGGCGCCTCGCCGGTCTCCACCCATCCACGCGAAGCATGAAATTTAATGCCTTGCATGCACCTTCGTGGCCGGCGGGACGCCGGCGCTCCATGCTTACTTCACCAGCACCGCGCGGATTCCCTCCTTCAGCTTCGGCTCCGATCCCGGCGCGACCCACCACCAGTCGTGCAGATTCGTGTCGTGCTCGGCGATGTGCTGTTCGGTGGGGATGTAGCCAGTGGCCCCCTCGCCATAGCCCGCGGTGACGACGAATGCATCGGGGCGCTGGTGCTGCGCGAAAAGCTGGTATTCCACATACGCCTCGCCCGGGAGCACGAGGAGTGCGGCGGAGCCGAAATCGAGCACTGGCAATTTCACCGTGTCGCCGGCTTCGAGCCGCCGGAGCCAGCTCAGCCCCATCGCGGCGAGGCATTGTTGGAAGGGTTTCGGCGCGGAGAGCTGCTGAAGCAGATCCGCCTCGCTCCAGCCTTCCCCGCTGCGTGGCTCGAAGCGCACGGCGGAGGTCCGGAAATCGGCGCGCGTCAGCGGTTGTTTCGTCGTCGCGTCCCACGCGGTTTTCATGGCGGCGTGCAGACGCTCGGCCAGCCCGGCGCGGCTCGCGGGCGTGCCGTCGTTGTATTTTCCGGCGACCATGTTGCCGCTGCATCCGCTGAGGTAAATTTGCAGCGTGCCGGGCGTTTCTGCGTCGCGCATTCCGCGGGCGAGGCCGGGGAAATCGGCGTTCACTTCACCCGCGCCGTAATAGCTCATCGGGTGCACCGCATAGGCGCTCAGCGCGGCGAGCGGCGTGTCGCCATCCCAGAAACTCAGCGTCTTCAACCATGGATCGATCAGGCCTTCTCCCGCCGCGCGCGCGATCGAGTCGGTCATCTTGCTCATGCGTCCGAAGCTCACCACGCCGCCGGGAGTGACGAAGCGCCGGTTCGACGCCACCCGTTCCACTTTCGCCTGCCCGGTGCCGAAATGAGTGACGGAGCGAAAGTGTGCCAGCGAAGCGCGCGCGGCACTCGCCACGCGTTGCACCGCTTCCTCATGAAAATCGAGATCGCACACCGTGCCGGCGCACCCGTGCGCGCGCAGAATTCGCTCCGCTTCGAGGTCCGCGACCGGCGCATCGTGCTGATGTATCGCACAGACCATCACTCGCTCCGGCCGTGTGCCGACGGCTTCCACCAGCGCCGATTTCCACCGCGCGAGCGCGTCGTTGCGAATCTCGCACCAATCCACTGAAACGAAGACGACGGGCTGAAAATCGTCGCCGGCAAAAACGATTCCGCGCGCCATGAGCGGTCCCGCGATTTTTTTGGAAAGCCACGCGCCACCCATCATCCCGTGCCCGAGAGGCACCGTCACGTCCGCTGAAAAAGTTGCGAGTCGCCACGCCTTTTGCGCGGCCGAAACGGGGCGGGGGAGGGAGAGGAAAAGGCAGATCAGCGCAAGCAGGAGGCGATTCATCGGGGTAAGTCTGGAGATCATCGGTAAAACATCTTCTTCTTTGGCAGGTGTAGCAGTTTCCATGGCTCGGAAACTGCGCCAAGAGTGCGGCTCTGACCCCGCCCGATTCATCGCTCGATTCCAAACCGCTCATCCCGCTCATCGCCCTTGCGTTGGCCGCGCTGGTGTTTGCCGTGTATGTCGGCGTAGGTGGGTGCGGATTCGTGAGCCTCGACGATTCGAGCCACGTCTATGAAAATCCGCTCGTGCTCGCGGGAGTGACCTGGGAGGGCGTGCTGCAAGCCTTCACCATGCCGCACGCCAGCCTCTGGGTGCCGCTCACGACGCTCTCGTTCATGGCCGATGTGAGTCTTTTCGGCCTCAACCCGGCGGCGATGCATCTGGAAAATGTCGCCTGGCACGCGGGGGCCGTGGTGATGCTCTTTCTCGCCCTGCGCGAATGGACCGGACGGCTCTGGCCTTCCGTGATCGTGGCGGTGCTGTTTGGGGTGCATCCGCTCAACGTGGAATCGGTCGCCTGGATCACGGAACGCAAGAATGTGCTGTGCGGCTTCTGGTCGATGGTCGCGTTGTGGTCCTGGGGATGCTACGTGCAGCGCGGAAGGCGTGGAGCGTGGCTGGCCACGCATGGAGCGCTCGCCCTGGCGCTCCTCGCCAAGCCCATGGCCGTGCCGATTCCGGCCATCCTGATCATCCTCGATTTCTGGCCGTCGCGCCGTTGGCAGCGAGTGCCCTGGAAGCGTCTGCTTGCGGAAAAGGCGCTGCTTTTAGCCATGGCCCTGGCCACGGCCCGCCTGGCCCTTTGGGCGACGGCGCCGCGCGATTCGGTCGTATCGTTGCACGAGTTGTCCTGGGCACCTCGTATCACCAACGCTCTCACCGCCTGCGCGACCTACCTGGGGCAGATCGTGTGGCCTCGCGAATTTGCCGTGCTCTACCCGCACCCCATTGTGGCCCGTTGGGGCTGGGCCATGGGGGCGCTTGCGCTGCTGCTCGCGATCACCTTTGGCGCGTGGCGCACGCGCAAGAGCCTGCCGTGGCTGCTGCCTTGCTGGCTCATCTTTCTCGGACTCCTCGTGCCTTCGCTCGGGTTCGTGCAGGTGGGTTCGCACGCGCATGCCGACCGCTTCACCTACCTCGCGCAGATCTGGATTTTTATCGGCCTCGTGTGGACATGGGATGCGCTGTGTCCTTCTTCGCTGCGACTTCGCGCCGCAGTCGCGCTGACCGCGGTCGGACTGGCCACCTTCCGCACCGTGAACCTCGTGCCCGTGTGGACGAACAGCACCACGCTCTTCACTCACTCACTCGCTGTCACCGGTCCGCATCCGCACATCCTCGATCTGCTTGCCGCCACGGAAAGCCGCGATGGAAACGATGCGGCCGCCGCCGCGCACTGGCAACAGTCGCTCAAGCTCTTGCCGGACAATTCGCTCTCGTGGAATTCCCTCGGACTGGCGCTGCTCCGGCTGAAGCGCGACAACGAAGCCGTGCAATGCTTCCGTCGCGCGCTGACCTGCGATCCGAAATTTGCCGTGGCCGCTTTCAATATGGCCTCCACGCTTGAGCGCCACGGCAACCGCGCCGCCGCGAAGATCGGCTACGAGCACGTCATCGCTCTCGATCCGTCGATTGTGCAGGCGCACTATCGTCTGGCGCTGTTGCTGGAAGCCGAAGGCGATACGGCAGGGGCCGCCGCGCGCCTCGGCCGGGTCCTCAGCCTCAAGCCCGGCGATCCCCTGGCGACCCAGGAACTGGCCCGGCTTCAGAACCCGCTACGGTAACTGACGCAAAATTTTCCTTGCCCCCAAGTTGCACTCCCTTCTGAACACCGTAAACATGTAGGAGATAACCGGGAATCGGGGACCACTCCTGATAACATGATGAACAACTTTACACCTCGCGCGCAACAAGTGCTGGCTTTGGCCCGCAAAGAAGCCGATCGCTTCAATCACAACTACGTGGGCACCGAGCATCTCCTCCTCGGGCTCATCAAACTCGGCCAGGGCGTCGCCGTGAACGTGCTCCAGAAAATGGGGCTCGATCTCGAAACCGTCCGGATGGAAGTCGAGAAACAAGTCGGCTCCGGACCGGAGACGAAGATGGTCGGCAACATTCCTTACACACCGCGCGTGAAGAAAGTGCTCGCCCTCGCGGGCAAGGAAGCCAAGGCGCTCAACCACTCGTATGTCGGCACCGAGCACATCCTGCTCGGTCTGCTCCGCGAAGGCGAAGGCGTGGCGGCGCGCGTGCTGAAAAATCTCGAAGTCGATATCGAGCGCACCCGCAACGAGATCCTCAAGGAACTCGACCCGAATTTCACCCCGCCGGAAGCCGAACAGGAAGGCGCGCCCGAAAGCGGCGGCCCGACCTCGGGCGGCAGTGGCGGGGGCAGCGGCAGCAAGAAGGAAGTCAAGACGCCCGCGCTCCGTGCGTTCGGCCGTGACCTCACCGAACTCGCCAAAAAAGGCGAGATCGATCCGGTCATCGGACGCGAAGCGGAAATCGAGCGCGTCATCCAGGTCCTCTGCCGCCGCACCAAGAACAATCCCGTGCTCATCGGCGAAGCTGGTGTCGGCAAGACCGCCATCGTCGAAGGCCTCGCGCAGGAAATCTCCAGCGGCAACGTGCCGGAGATTCTCCGCGACAAAAAAGTCATCACTCTCGATCTCGCCCTCATGGTGGCCGGCACGAAATATCGTGGCCAGTTCGAGGAACGCATCAAAGCGGTGATGGACGAGATCAAGCGCAGCAAGAACGTCATCCTTTTCATCGACGAGCTGCACACCATCGTCGGCGCCGGTTCGGCCGAAGGCGCGATGGATGCGAGCAACATCATCAAACCCGCGCTGAGCCGCGGCGAGATGCAGTGCGTCGGCGCGACCACGCTCAACGAGTATCGCAAATACATCGAGAAGGACGCCGCGCTCGAGCGCCGCTTTCAGCAGGTCAAAGTCGAGGCGCCGAGCGTCGAGCAGGCCATCCAGATTCTCAAAGGCCTCCGCGGCAAATACGAGTCGCACCACAAGGCAAGGTATACCGACGAAGCCCTCGAACAGTGCGTCGTGCTGAGCGACCGTTATCTCACCGGCCGTTTCCTGCCCGATAAAGCCATCGACGTGATGGACGAATCCGGTTCGCGCGCCCGCATCGGCGCGATGACCCGGCCGCCGAACGTCAAGGATATCGAGAAGGACATCGAAGTCATCCGCGGCAATAAGGAAGCCGCCATCAAGGCGCAGGACTTCGAGAAAGCAGCCTCGCTCCGCGACGACGAAAAGAAGACGAAGGAAAAGCTCGAGCAGATTCTCGCCGAATGGCGCGAACAGCGCGAGGAGAAGGAAGTCATGGTCACCGAGGACGACATCCGCCATGTCGTCAGCAAGTGGACCGGCGTCCCGCTCCAACGCATGGAACAGGCCGACAGCGAGAAGCTGCTCAAGATGGAGTCCGAGCTCAGAGGCAAGGTCATCGGCCAGGACGAAGCGGTCATCGCGATTTCCAAGGCCCTGCGCCGCAGCCGTGCCGACCTCAAAGATCCGCGCCGCCCGATCGGCTCGTTCATCTTCCTCGGCCCGACCGGCGTCGGCAAAACCTTCCTCGCTCAAACGCTGGCCGAATACATGTTCGGCGACCGCGAAGCGCTCATCCAGATCGACATGAGCGAATACATGGAGAAGTTCACCGCTTCCCGGCTCATCGGTTCGCCTCCGGGCTACGTGGGTTACGAGGAGGGCGGCCAGCTCTCCGAAGCGGTCCGCCGCCGCCCGTATAGCGTGGTGCTCTTCGACGAAATCGAGAAGGGCCACCCGGACGTGCTGCACCTGCTCCTGCAGATCCTGGAAGAAGGCAAGGTGACCGATTCGCTCGGCCGCAAGATCGACTTCCGCAACACCATCATCATCATGACTTCCAACATCGGCGCGGAGCTGATCAAGAAGTCGAGCGTGATGGGCTTCGGCGCCGCGCGCCAGGACACCACGAACTACGACGTGATGCGGGACAAGATGCTCGAAGAAGCCAAGAAGGCCCTCAAGCCCGAGTTCGTGAACCGCCTCGACGACCTCATCGTCTTCCACACCCTCGGCAAACCCGAGCTGCTCCAGATCGTCGATCTGGAAATCGCGAAGGTCGTGGGCCGCGTGAAGAACAAGGAGATCCATCTCGACCTCGACGAGAAGGCCAAGGAATTCCTCATCGAGAAGGGTTACGACCCGCAATACGGCGCCCGCCCCATGCGGCGCGCGGTGGAGAAGTATCTCGAAGACCCGCTCGCCGAGGAAATCCTGCGCGGCCACATCAAGTCCGGCGACACCGCCAAGGTGACCAGTGACGGCAAGGCGCTCCTCTTCTCGGTTCCGGACGACGGAAAAACGGAAAAAGAGGCGGCCGAAGCCAGTTAGCCCCTTGACATAGTCGCTTCGGAGGCTTTTCTTCCGCGCACACACCAAACAATTCCCCCTCCAGAAAGAGGGCGGACGAACACCCCCACTTGTTCGTCCGCCCTCAATCTTTTTCGGGGAGATATTCCGAGAAAGCCTTAGTGGTTGGGAAGGACTTGGACAGCCCGTTGACGAACCTCGGTGTATGGGGCTACTCTCGTTCCGTCATGTTGCTTCCAGCTTTCGCTTGATCCGATCCCGCGTCTGAAACCTCCGGCCCTTCGCCTGAGGATTAGCTGGTTTCGCGGCCCGCGCCGCGAATCGATCACCCGAATCCCCATTTCTTTTTCCTGGAGTCATGAATCCCAAACATGGGCGCGATCACGCGCGCCCACTGATCCCGGTCACGCCGGTGGTCTTAAATGGTGGCGCTTGGGCAGCCTGCCATATTCGCAGTAATTGCCTCCGACAGCACTGCCATGCCTTGGCCACAACCTTCCGCAGACCGGATCTCGCCGGTCTCAAAGCTCGCTGCGCCCGAGTCTTCTTCGTCTTGGAAACTCGCAGCCGCGTGCTGACCGGAATCCATCCGAACGACCTGGCCGTCGTCGCCGCAGTGGCGCGGATGGGGGCGTATGCGAACCAATGGGTTCGTGCGCCGGAAGACTGGCACTCCGACCCTCGCCTCGACCCTCACGAGCAGTGGGCGGATCTTCTGCGGCATCTGTTCGCCCCGTTTCCTGTCCCGCTTTTTTTTGACCAAGTGTGGGAAATTCGCGGGCCGCTTGAGCATTTCGAGCGCGACTGCTGGTGCGCCCTCGCACAGGGACGCAGCCTGCGACGGGTGCGTGGATTCCCGCCCAGTGTTTCCCATCGAGTCCTGCATGCCGCGCTGACTCGCCATGGATCCACCTCGCGGGTGACGTTCACCCATGCCATCTGGCACGCTCAGCTTGCCGCCTTTCACGCCACGCCCAGCCTGACGGCCGCGGTGATGGCAAGCCGGGCTGGTGAAGAACTTACCCAGCACGCCGTCTGGATGCGGCTCGCCGCCAAGTTCGCGGCTGGCGCCGAAGCCGATGCGGCGCAATTTGCCCTCGTTGCCGATGCCTTGGTGGCTGTTCGTTATCACCGGGGGGCGGCGCAGGTGGAAGCCCTGCTGCGACTGCCGCTCGAAGATCTGATTCGCCACTGCACCCGGTTCGTCCTGGAATTACTTGAGCAAAATGGGCATCTACTCACGGAAGCTCAGCTTCTCGAAGCTGAAACGCGCGCCCTTCTCGCCAAAAACGCGGCGACGAGTTGGAAGCCGCGTTTCGGTGCGGAGCCATTCGTCAGTCGTAAATGTCGCCACGATCCGCGCCCTTGGCGGGTCGAGGAACTGTGTTCGGTCGATGCGCTCCGGGCTGAGGGCCAAATCATGTGCCATTGCGTCGGCAGCTACGCGAACCGATGCCGGCTCGGCCAATCCGCCATCTTCAGCCTGCGTCGCACCATCGAAAACGACGCAGGCGAGCAGCACATCGCTTCCTACGCCACGATCGAGGTGCATCCCCGGAGCGGAAAAGTGGGCCAAATCCGGACCTGGCGAAATCGGCCGCCGAACAACACGATCATGAGCATCGTTCACGAATGGGCCACCGCGAAAGGACTGCCGTGGCCATGCTAAATGGGAACGATCACTCCGGGCGATCCAGCCGTTCGCCACCTTCCAGTTCCTCGAACTCCACGAAATGGTCCGGGCGCAGCGGTTCACTCACGCGGTATTCCTCGCCAAGCCATTTGCCGAGATCGATCATCTTGCACCGGTCCGAACAGAATGGCCCGAGCGGCTCGGTGAAGAACTCGGTCTCCTTGCCGCAGGTGGCGCAGCGAATTTTTCGCGAAGACTTCACGGCTTGATCTTAAATGCGTTGAGGTAAGCCGTCCACTCACGGGCTTCGCGCTCCAACCCTTTGCGGCTGGCAAAATCCACGAGCGCTTCATAGCGCTTCACCGGGTCCATTTTGCACGCCCACCAGATTTTCTGTTCGCACTCGGAACAAAAAGCCACGCGGCCCCGGTCGGTTTCGTCGAGACCGTTTCTCCCGTTCATGCCGCAGGAAAAAGCCGTGCAATGGGCGAGACCCAAAAGGTGCCCTGTTTCATGCGTGGCCGTGGCGACCGTGCGGCGGAGCGTTTCCGGGTAGTTTTCCACCGGGTCGCCAAACCGCGACAGCGACCACACCCCGACGCGATCATACGATGACGCTCTCCCGAACACGTAGTGCCAGCCATCGCCGACCCACAATTCGCATCTGGTCAGCGCGAGCACGGCGATCGCATCTTTGGGCCGTCGCGGTTTCACGACATCGTAGAGGACGTAGTCGGCCATGAGCTGTTCCCCGGTCCGAAATGATTCACGCCGGATGCCGGGCGGGAAAAGACTGATCGGGAGGGCCTCCAGAGTTTTGATCGGCACCCCGAAGAAATAACCCATGATTTCCATGGTGTCGGCCAGCAGCTCTTCATCCGCCTTTTCGAAGGTCCCGATTGGTTGAATATAGATCGTGGTGCGCTGATTGGTGGGCCGATTGGGATTGAACGAGATGTAGCGATCGAAGGTCTGCCCACCTTCGTAGTGCTCCGCCAGCCAGTCACCCGGTTCAGGTGGGGCGAGCTTGGCCTGCAAAGGGAGCAGCTTTCTTCCCGCCGCGCGAATGGCGAGGACGTTCTGGCCGGTCACTGCCTGGCTGGTCGCCAGGACCGCAAGCAAGGCCAGGATGAACCGCCGCATGGTTTCCTATCCGAGCGACCACACCGTCTTTCCGCCGACGATGGTGCGGATGGCGCGGCCTTTGAGCTGCCAGCCGTGGAAGGGGGTGTTGCGGCTCCGGCTGAAGCTCTGCTCTTTGTCCACGGTCCATTCGAGATCGGGGTCGAGGATGGTGACATCGGCGATGGCGCCGGCGCTGAGCGTGCCGCGGTCGAGGCCGAGCAGCTTCGCTGGGTTCTCGGTGTAGAGCTGGATGAGGCGCGGGAGGTCGATGGCCTTGCGCTGGTGGACGAGGATGTCCAGGAAGAGGCCGAGCTCGGTTTCGAGACCGAGGATGCCGAAAGGCGCCTGGTCGAACTCGACTTCTTTTTCAAAACCGCAGTGCGGGGCGTGGTCGCTGGCGAGGATGGTGATGGTGCCATCGGCGATGCCTTCGACGAGCGCATCCACGTGCTCCTGTGAGCGGAGCGGCGGGTTCATCTTGAAGTTCGTGTCGTAACCGCGAATCGACTCATCGGTGAGGGCGATGTGGTGCGGGCAGATTTCGCCGCTGAGGCGGATGCCGCGGGCACGCGCTTCGCGGAGAATGCGCACGCTGCCGGCTGCGCTGAGGTGCTGGCAATGGATCGCGGTGCCGGTGAGTTCGGCGAGCTGAGCGTTGCGCGAGACGATGATTTCTTCGCCGATCGCGGGCCAGCCGGGCAGGCCGAGCGCGGTGCTGACGGCGCCTTCATGCATCACGCCTTTGCCGACGAGATTGTAGTCCTGGCAATGGTCCATGACCACGAGGTCGAACATGCCGGCGTATTCGAGCGCGCGGCGCATCAGCTCATGGTTCTGCACGCACTTGCCGTCGTCGGTGATCGCCACCACGCCTGCTTTTTTGAGCGCGCCAATTGGAGCGAGTTCTTCGCCGGAGATGGCTTTGGTGATCGCGCCGGTGACGAAGACGTTCACGCAACCTTCCGCCGCCGCCTTGTCCTGCACCCACGCGACGACGCTGGGGCTGTCGATGGACGGCGAAGTATTCGGCATGCACACGACGGTGGTGAAACCGCCGGCAGCGGCGGCCTTGGTGCCGCTGGCGATGGTTTCCTTCGCGGACTGCCCCGGCTCGCGGAGATGGACGTGGAGATCGATGAGACCGGGGGCGATCACCTTCCCGGTGCAATCGATCTCGGTGATTTGGGATTTGGGATTTGGGATTTCGGATTTCGCCGCGATCCGCCCGTCTTCGATTAGTAAATCGCCGATCTCATCGCGGCGATTCGCGGGATCAACGATGCGGCCGTTTTTGAGGAGAGTGGCACTCATGAAGGTCGGACTCCGGCGCAGAGGTAGAGGACGGCCATGCGGACGGCGAGGCCGTTGGTGACCTGATCGAGGATGACGGAGCGGCCGCTGTCGGCGACGTCGCTGTCGATCTCGACGCCGCGATTGATCGGGCCGGGGTGCATGATGAGGGCGTCGGGTTTGAGGCGTTCGGCGCGGGCTTTGGTGAGGCCGAAGAGCGAGGTGTATTCGCCGAGGCTCGGGAAATATTCCTTTCGCTGCCGCTCGTGCTGAATGCGGAGGAGGTTCACCACGTCGGCCTCGGGCAGGACGGAATCGATGTCGTGCGTCACTTGCACGCCGAGCGATTCGAAGGTGCGCGGGACGAGCGTGGTCGGCCCGCAGAGGGTGACCTTGGCGCCGAGCTTCACGAGGGCGTAGATGTTCGACCGGGCGACGCGACTGAAGAGGATATCGCCGATGATGACGACGTGCAGCCCGGCGATGCTTCCTTTGCGCTCGCGGATGGTGAAGGTATCGAGCAGCGCCTGGGTGGGATGCTCGTGCGCCCCGTCGCCAGCGTTGATGATGCTGGAGTCGAGCCGCTCGGCCAGGAACTGCGAGGCGCCCGCGCTGCTGTGGCGCAACACGATCATGTCCGCGTGGAGCGCTTGCAGATTGAGCGCGGTGTCCTTCAGTGTCTCGCCTTTGGTGAGGCTGGAGGTCGAGGCGCTCATGTTGATGACATCGGCGCTGAGGCGGAAGGCGGCGAGTTCGAAGGAGACGCGGGTGCGCGTGCTCGGCTCGACGAAGAAATTCACGAGCGTCTTGCCGCGCAGGGCGGGCACCTTCTTAATTTCGCGGGAACCGACATCCTTGAAGGCGCTGGCGGTGTCGAGGATGTGCTCGATCTCCGCGGCGCTGAGGTTTTCGAGGCCGGTAAGGTCTTTGCGGGTCCAGTTCATGGCTGGCTGATCCAGACGGAATCGGGGATGCCATCGACCGCTTCAAAGCGCACATGCACTTTCTGCGGAAGGGCGGTGGGAAGGTTTTTGCCGACGTAATCGGCGCGGATGGGCAGCTCGCGGTGGCCGCGATCGACGAGGACGGCGTATTGAATGCGCGCGGGGCGGCCGTAGGCGGAGATCGTCTCCATGGCCGCCCGGCAGGTGCGGCCGGAGAAAAGCACGTCGTCGGTCAGGACGATGGTCTGGTCGGTTAGGTCGAGCGGCAGCTCGGTGCGGGCGACCCGGGGTGGGATGCGATGCCGGTGAAGGTCATCGCGATGCATGGAGACATCGACGACCCCGGCAAAGACCCGCACTTTTTCGACCTGCTCGATGAAAGCGGCGAGCCGCTGGGCGATCTGAATTCCCCGCTGGGGAATGCCGACGAGGGCGACCTTGGAGAGGTCGGGATTGCGCTCAATGATTTCGTGCGCGAGGCGCTTGAGACAGCGCTCGATGGCGGCGCTGTCGAGAACCAGCGTCGCGTCCGGGGGAAGCGATGAAGGAGGTGGATTGGGATTCATGCAGCCTTGGCGGTCTCACGGGACCGCCGTTAAAGGTGCTCGGGGTTTGACCTTACCCAGCCATCAGTTGGTTCGGTCCGGCTGGCGCTGCTGGCGCCAGGCACTGCGGTGTTTGACGATCCAATCGAGCAGCGCTTTTTCGAAGCCGATGTCGTGACCGGCTTTTTCGCTCTCGATCCATTTGTGGCGCAAGATTTCCTCACGCTCGGCCAGGAACTCCTTATAGAGGAGCGACTCCTTCACGAAGTCCGGGGATAGATCGGAAGTGGTCATAATTGGTTGGTTGGTTGGCGGGCTATAATGTTGAGAAAAGAAGGCGAAACGTCAACGGCGGGATGCAAAAGCTCGGGTTGACCCGGAAACCACTCGGAAACGATTGCGAAACCACTTGCCCCACCCGCCTGCGTTTCTAGCCTGAGAGGATGCACGAACCGTCCGCGCCGAGCGCCACCGATCTCCTTCCGCCCACCGATAACTTCGTTCCGCGTCACCTCGGCAGCGGACGAAACGAGATCGCGAAGATGCTGCAGACGTGTGGCTTCCCGACGCTGGACGCGCTCATCGACGCCGCTGTCCCGGGAAGCATCCGGAGCAGTAAAGCCTTGGCCTTACCGCCGGCGCGGGGTGAATACGAAACTCTCGCGGAACTGCGCGCCATCGCGTCGAAGAATCTTCTGTTTCGAAATTATATCGGACAGGGGTATCATGAGACCATCACCCCGGCGGTAATCCGGCGAAACATTCTCGAAAACCCGGGCTGGTATACCGCCTATACACCCTATCAGGCGGAAATTTCGCAGGGGCGCATGGAGGCGCTGATCAACTTCCAGCAGATGATCTGCGACCTGACCGGGCTCGATATTTCGAATGCGTCGCTGCTCGACGAAGGCACCGCTGCCGCGGAGGCGGTCAGCATGGCGCGGGCGATCCACAAGGACGAAGCGGCGAATGCGATTTTCGTGTCGCAAGGGTGCCATCCGCAGACCATCGACGTGGTGCGCACGCGCGCCGAGGCGCTCGGATTTCAGGTGATCGTGGGAGACGAAGGCACGATCGATCTGTCAAAGACCGAGGACGCTTTCGCTTTTGCGCAGAAGAAGATTTTTGCCGTGCTCGTGCAGTATCCGGACACGACCGGCGTGATCCACGATTACGCCGCCTTTTTCGCGAAGGCGAAAGCGGCCGGTGCGGTGACGATCTGCGCGGCGGATCTGCTCTCGCTGTGTGTGCTGCGACCGCCGGGAGAGTTCGGCGCGGACATCGCGGTCGGCTCGGCGCAGCGGTTTGGCGTGCCGATGGGCTTCGGCGGTCCGCATGCGGGATTCATCGCGGTGAAGGACGAATACAAGCGCCTGATGCCCGGCCGCCTCGTCGGCGTGAGCAAGGACGCGCACGGCAAACCCGCCTACCGTCTTTCGCTCCAGACGCGGGAGCAACACATCCGCCGCGACAAGGCGACGTCGAACATTTGCACCGCCCAGGTGCTCCTCGCGGTGATGGCCTCGATGTATGCCGTTTACCACGGCCCGGACGGCCTGCGCCGCATCGCGCAACGCATCCATCTCTACGCCGAAATGCTCGCCGCCGGCCTCCGCGCCCTCGGCTTCCGCGTGCCGGAAGAACCGTTCTTCGACACCGTCCGCGTGGAACTCGAAACGCCCGCGCGTCGCGAGGAAATCCTCCGCGCCGCGCTTGCCGCCGAGATGAACCTCCGCCCGTTCGGCGCCAGCTCGGTCCTCATTTCCCTCGGGGAAACGATCGACCGGCACCAGCTCCGCGCGCTCTTCACTGTTTTCCACGGCGGCGCCGATCCGGGGTTCACGCCCGAGTCGTTCGCGCCGAAGGTCCGCGCTTCCTCGTTCCTCCTCCGCACTTCGTCCTACCTCGGCCATCCGGTCTTCAACCGCTACCACACCGAGCACGAGATGCTGCGCTACCTGCGCCGGCTCGAAGCGAAAGATCTCTCGCTCACCACGAGCATGATCCCGCTGGGTTCGTGCACCATGAAGCTGAACGCGACCAGCGAAATGCTTCCGGTCACCTGGCCGTGGTTCGGCGGGCTGCATCCGTTCTGCCCGCCGGAGCAGGCACAGGGTTACGCCGCACTGTGCCGCCAGCTCGAATCGTGGCTGTCGGAAATTACCGGTTTTGCCGGCACATCGCTGGAGCCGAATGCCGGTTCGCAGGGCGAATACGCCGGTCTTTTGGTGATCCGCAAATACCACGAGAGCCGTGGGGAAGCGCACCGCAATATCTGCCTCATTCCCACCAGTGCGCACGGCACGAACCCCGCCAGTGCTGTGATGGCCGGGATGAAAGTCGTGACGGTCGCGTGCAGCGCGAATGGCGACATCGACGTGGCCGATCTGCGCGCCAAGGTGGAGGCGAATTCCAAGAATCTCGCCGCGCTCATGGTCACATATCCGAGCACGCACGGCGTGTTCGAGGAAACCATCGTGGACATCTGCGCGCTCATTCACTCGCACGGCGGGCAGGTTTACATGGACGGCGCCAACATGAACGCCCAGGTCGGCCTCACCAGCCCCGGGCGCATCGGTGCGGATGTCTGCCACCTCAACCTGCACAAGACGTTCTGCATTCCGCACGGCGGCGGTGGTCCGGGCGTCGGGCCGATCTGTGTGGCGAAACATCTCGTGCCGCTCCTGCCGTCGCGCACCTCGAAGGACGCGGTGGGAGCGATCAGCGCCGCGCCGTTTGGCAGCGCGTCGATCCTCGTCATTCCGTGGACTTACATCCGCATGATGGGCGGCGAAGGCCTCACCGAAGCGACGCGGCTCGCGATCCTGAATGCCAACTACATCGCCCATCGGCTCGACGCCTTTTTCCCTGTGCTCTACAAAGGCGCGCGCCAGCTCGTGGCGCATGAGTGCATTCTCGATCTGCGCGGTTTCAAGAAGACGACGGCCGAAGACGTGGCCAAGCGCCTCATCGATTTCGGCTTCCACGCGCCGACGCTGAGCTGGCCGGTCGCCGGCACGCTCATGGTCGAACCGACCGAGAGCGAATCGAAAGCCGAACTCGACCGGTTCTGCGATGCACTGATTGCCATTCACGCCGAGATGACCGCCATCGAAAGCGGCTCACTCGACGCCCACGATAACCCGCTCAAAAACGCCCCGCACACCGCGCGCAGCGTCACCGCCGCGGACTGGTCGCACCCCTATTCCCGCGAACAAGCCGCCTACCCGGCCCCGTGGCTGCACGAGCACAAATACTGGGCTTCCGTCGGTCGCATCGACAACGTCTGGGGAGATCGAAATTTGTTCTGCTCGTGCGTGCCGCTGGAGGAAGCGAAGGAGTAGAGCGTTCGGGATCGTTCCAGACCAGGTGCTGAGGCCTGAAGGGCCTCGACAAGCCAGCCCAGGGCAACGCCCTGGGTCCAACCGTCCCATACGGTTCCGCCCTGAAGGGGCGGGACAGACGAGCCAGAGCGATGTCGGGCCCCGTCGGGGCTGAGCCCGTGGGGTGTAATCGTTCCCGGGGCGTTGCCCTGGGCTGGCTTGTCACGGCCCCTTGGGCCGATGAAACGGATTCTTCGAGTGGCGTTCGTTCCTCTCAACCGCCCTAAACGTGACCGCTCGGTGGATGTCTGCCGAGCGCACTCTCGAAGGAACGAATGATCAAATGCTCGGGGCTGTTGAGAGCGAGCGCTTCGATCGTCGCGCGCCCGCTCGCACTGATCCCGATCACCTCGCAGCCGGACCATCGAAAATGATGATTCCATTGCTCGACGCGAGGATTGAAGAGCCGCGCCGACCGACCGGTCTTCACATCGCGCGCCGTCTGCCTTGCTCCCTTGCGCAGCGAACAATGAATGCAAGCGAGCGCAAGATTCGCGAACACGGTCGCACCTCCAGCCACAACCGGAACGACATGATCCATATGAAAAGTAGCCGCCTGTCCGAGTTGCGACAATCCGCAGTATTCGCAGCGGTTCCGCGCGCGCACTTTCACCCGCCGACGCAAATCAGCGGGAATAGCCACCGCCTACAACTTCGCAGCTTTGACCTGCGCCCCAAGTTTCAGGATGGACAGTGTGCTCGCCAGTTGCGCCAGGCCTTCGGCCTCCTTTTTCTCGGCTGGCGACAGCCTGCCTTTGCGGCCCTGCTCATCGAGGAGAAAGTGTAGCCGGTCATCCAGCGCCTTCGGAAAACGCAGCTTCGCCAGCTTTGCGGGCATCAGCACGGTGAGTTGAACGGTCTCGTTCATCGCAGTGGCAGACTAGTGGGAGCGAGATTGGACTGCAAGGCGCTTGGAAGAGGAAAGTCTTCCCACCCGATCCTGCGCAGGAGGAGAGCCCGGCTCAGTTCGACGAATCCACCGTCTCCGTCGCGATCGCTTCCAGCCAGCGGGCTTTCAGTTCGTGCGGGGTCAGGGTGCCAAAGTAGGGCCGCATCGGTTCTTCGTGCAGATGATTGAGGAAAGCCGTGATCCGTCGCACCGCATCGGAGGGGAGGGCGACATTCCGTAGTCGCGCGGATCTCTCCCCCGTAGCGCTCACGAGGTCGGCGAGCAATCCGGGCGAGTCTTCCAACGCGTGCGTCAGAGCGGAGTAGAGGTCGTCGCGGAGAGAGAAAATCATGCGCGTCTGTTGGTGCTCTTCTTCGCGATTTTCGTCAATGCGGACAAACCCCTGTCTATAATAGGCAAAATTACCAGTTGTCTCTGAAAGTCTGCAAAAAGCCAGAGCCTCTGGGTGGCGGAAAGCACGCCAAAGGGATGGGGAACCCCACGTGTCCCGGCGGTGAATACGGGATAATCCGGACATGCTCTTCATGACACGGTTGACGTCTCTTGCGTCCGTCGAAAACCGCCCCTATGGGGACACATCGACTCTCCCGCTGCCCAACCCGGTTCCTTCACCCTCCTCGCCACCGACCCGCATTCCAAGGCGAGGCGCGGACGGCTCGTCACCGCGCACGGCGTCATCGAGACGCCCATCTTCATGCCGGTCGGCACCCAGGCCACGGTGAAGTGCTGCTCGCCCGAAGAGCTGAAGGCGCTCGGGGCGCAGATCATCCTCGGCAATACCTACCACCTTTTTGTCCGGCCCGGCATGGAGGTGATGAATACCTTCGGCGGCCTGCACCGGTTCATGGCGTGGGATGGCCCCATCCTCACCGACTCCGGCGGCTTCCAGGTCTTCTCCCTCGCCAGGCTGCGCAAGATCACCGAGGACGGCGTGCAGTTTCAGAATCACGTCGATGGCACGCCCATGTTCCTCGGCCCGCGCGAGTCGATGGAAATCCAGGCGCAGCTCGGGAGCGATATCGTGATGCTCTTCGACGAATGCCCGCCGCACCCGTGCAGCTACGACGACGCGGCGAAGTCGCTCGACCTCACCCTGCGCTGGGCAGAGCGGTGCAAGCAGGTCCCCACGCCCGGGATCAAGTTTGGCATCGTGCAAGGCAGCGCCTACCCTGATCTCCGCCGTCGCAGTGCTGAGGCCCTCGCCGCGATGGATTTCCCCGGTTACGCCATCGGCGGCGTGAGCGTGGGCGAGCCCGAGCCCGAAATGATGGCCGCGGTGGAAAACGCCGAGCCGTATCTGCCGCGCGAAAAACCGCGCTACGCCATGGGTCTCGGCACCCCGCCGCAGCTCCTCGAAATGGTCGCGCGCGGCGTGGATATGTTCGATTGCGTGCTGCCCACGCGCATCGCCCGCAACGGCACCGCCTTCACCCGCACCGGCACCATCGCCTTGAAAAACGCCGGCTACGCCAGGGACACCGGCCCCATCGAGGAAGGCTGCACCTGCCCCGCCTGCCGCACCTTCGCCCGCGGTTACCTGCGGCACCTCGTGAAAGCCGAGGAGATCCTCGCGCTCCGCCTCATCACGCTCCACAACCTGCACTTCTATCTCGACCTCATGCGCCAGGCCCGCGAGCGAATCGAGAACGGCACCTTCGACCCGTGGCGCCGCGACTTCGTCGCAAACTATCGCGTCCATAACGCGCCGGCGGAGTAGAACCGTCCCGCCGGGCAATGGTTGACGAACCGGGGGCGTTTTCGCCTGCAACGCGCCGGTGACCTCCCTCCCGGAATCCCCAGCTTCTCGCGCGTGGCCGCCGCGTGAAGGGATAACGTTTTTCTGGTTGTGGATGGCGGCGGAAATCGTGCCGCCGCTATCGGATCGCGCAGTGGGTTGGTTCCATGTGGGGCTCGGAATCAGGCTCGCGATTTATTTCGTGGTGACGGTTACGAGCGTGAGTTGGCAGGCTTGGTTGCTCTTCCGCTTGGGCTGGAGGTTTCTGATGTGGCTGGCTGTTTACCTGGCCATGACATCGGACTGGTGGATTCCACTCCTGGCCGGGAAGATTGCCAATGGTAGTTTTTCGGAATGGGGCGCCATGGCTTCGCCTTCCTACTGGCTCATCGTGTTGCAATGGCCGCTCCTAATCGGGATTCGCCAACGAAATTGGGTGTGGCTCGCTGCGTGGGGCGCCACCTTTCTTCTGTGGAATTCGCGGTTCGCGGAAATGGCTTTCGATGGGGTCTACAATCTGGCCGACCAAATCAGTCCATGGTTGCCGACATCGTGGTGGAATGACTACGAGAAGCTGAGTTGGGTGCTTTAGTTTTGGATTGCTACACAAAACCGGCCCCGCCGCCACACTCGCATGGTGGATGCCGCCGGTCATCGCGGCGATTGACGAACCCGGCGAGGTCGCGGCTAAAAGGGACGCGTGATTCCGCCTTTCGACATGCCCACCCGCCGCTCGTGGCCGCCCCGCGCGGGGAATGCGTTCGTGTTGCTGTGGACGGCCGGATTGCTGTGGCAGATGATTTTGACGCGCCTCTTTACCGCCGGGCTGGCGCAGAACTCGGCGGGTTATCTCGTCTCGATCCTCACGCTGCAGATGGTGGTCTGTGTGGCGCACGCGTGGCAGGCGTGGCTGCTTTTTGGGCGGGACTGGCGCTCTGGCGTCTGGACGTTGCTGCCGATGCTGTTGTTCGTGGCGCCGAAAAATTTCCAGTGGGTGCAACTCACGGCAGTCCTCATCCCGTGCCTGGAGGCCGCCTTGCTGGCCGGGATGCGGCGGCGGTCGGTGTTGTGGGTGTTCGCGGCCGGGGCACAGATCGCTTTTGCGGTGTTCGTCGGTTCGATGCTGAACACGTTGACGCTCGGCTGGCACGCCTTCGTGCCGGTGTCGCTCCCGCAACTGACCCTGCCCCCCACTTCCCTCTTGTGGCTACTCACCCAGATGGCCGCGGCTTGCGTGCTCGCCTTCTGGATGCCGCCCATCCCTCGCCGCTTCACTTCGGCCTCGCCTCCGCCGCTCCCGCCGTCACCCTAGGCGCGCTTTCCCTTCACCCCGATGAACTCGCATCCACAACGCTCCGGCCGTTCTCTTTTCCTCCTGTGGGCGGCTGGTCTGCTCGCTCAGGCTGTGCTGACGCGAATCCTCGTGCTGGCCGCGACTGGCGGAACATTTGGGCAAAATAGCGGCCTGTCGGTGGTCTTTGCCGTCGTCGCAGTGCTTGGTCACGCGTGGCAGGCCTGGCTGCTGTTTCGGCCGGGATGGCGCTTTGCGTTGTGGACAGCGCTGCCCCTGATGAGCCTGCTGGCACCGGGAAATATCCGCTGGCTTCAATTGCAGGGCATCGTCGCGCCACTGCTTGAAACCGCCGCCTTAGCGAACGTGCGTCAACGACCGTGGGCCTGGCTACTGGCGGGGATGGGACAGGTGGTGCTGAGCGTCGGGGGCGGAACCCTGATCAACAATGTCCTCTACAGCACGTTGGTGAGTTCCTCGCCGTCGCAATTCGTCACCGGGCTGATTCTTACCTCCGTCCATTCCGGCCTTTGGCTGATCGGTGAACTGATCGCCGCCGCCATCCTCGCCTTCAAGATGCCGCCAGTGATTACTCCCGAAACCCGCACTTCGCCGCCACTTCCGCCCGGCTCGACGGACGCGTGAGCATCGACGCGAGGTAATCGTCGCGTTTGGGCAGCGTGGCGAGCTGCCGCAGCGCTTCGGGGTGCTCGAAGCGAGAAAACACCGCCCACTTGACCTGACTGCGCGGGACGGTGCGGCGTCCGTAGCCGGAGGGCACGTTGCTGGACCAGAAGAGCACCTCATCGCCTTCCGCGCCGAGAAAGATGACCGAGTGCCCCCGCTCGCGCTGGCCGACCTCGTTGTTCCACCAGATCTTCATGAAGTCCCCCGGACGCGCTTCGCTCCAGTCGGTGAAATTCCGGCCCAGCCCAGCCTCGGCGAACAGCCGCGCCGTGCCCGGCCCGTTGGCGTTCCAGCGCCCCCAGATGCCTTCGCCATCCCGCTGGCCGCGGACGAGGAGCGATTGCAACGCCGCCGTCTCGGCGGTGATGGTGCCGCGCCGGATGAGGGCATCGACGACGGCGACGAAGACCAGAAAGGTGGCGCCCGAGCAGTAGCTTGGCTGTGCGACTTCCGGGGTGAGCGCCAGGCCGCGGCTATCGAGCCGGATGGAAGCGCCGAGGCGCTGATTGGCCTGGCTGCTGGTGGAGTAGCGCCCTCCCGTCGGCATCCGACCGACGGCGTCGAGCACAAGCTGATTCAGCCCGGAACTGCTGCTGCGGGTGTGGACGCGGGGTTCCTGGGCTTCCCCGCGGAAGACCAGCAGCAGCAGGAGACCGGCAAGAGCGCGAGACAACATGCGGGGCACGCTACCGTGCCCCGCATGGGTGTCGAGCGGTGGATGAGTCAGAGGTTACTTGAAGGGCGACCAGAATTCCGCCGGCGCCACGTCCGAGAGGACGTCGTAGGAGGCGTCGGTGATCTTCGGCCCCGTATCGACCGTGAAGCTGGGACCGTAGGCGTTGCCGAGGATATCGGTGCCAGACTCATAGAGCTGGGTGCCAGTCTTCAGGTAGGGCTGGATGTCGGTAAAGGTAGCGACATCCGAGCCGGTTTTGTTGTGTTCGATGGCCCAACGGTCGATGGCATAATCAATGATCCGGAGATCATTGAGAATGCGCACGGCCTGTCCTCTTTTCCGGGCACGCTGGAAGTTCGGGACCGCGATCGCCGCCAGGAGGGCGATAATCGCGACCACGATCATGATTTCAACCAGCGTAAAGCCCGCACTCTTATCACGTATGATATGTATTGCGTTGTTCATTGTGGGGCAGTTACATGCTGCGGGGACGTGCAGAAGCACCGCTCATTCCGGCAGTGTATGGAATCTATACTTGTTACTATTCTGTTGGGGTGCTGAGGCTCGTGGGACCGAAACTCTCCCTCAGCGGTTTTTAGGGAATTGCCCCGATCTTACTCCAACCCCAGAGAAGCGCAAATAGTGCGGCACTCCATGTCACCATGCAAATGCCCCACCACACGCCCCACAGTCCCCAACCCAGCCCAAAGGCCAGTGCATGATAGACCAGGAGTGGCGCGGCGATCTGCCGGTAGAGGCCCATCCACAGGCCATAAGACGGGCGTTTGATGCCCTGCATGGCAAACACCGTGACGAATAAAATCGGGTAAGCGGCCAGCGTGCATGAGGAACTGAGCAGGTAGTCGCGCCCGTGGCTCACCACAGCCGGATCGTCGGTGAAGAGGCGCATGGCGGGCTCCCGCAGGAGGGCGACCAAAAGCCCGCCCAGCACCATCAAGCCCGCGCCGATTTTCACATTGGTGATCCACGTTTCGCGGACGCGGTGAGGGAGGCCGGCGCCGTGATTCTGCCCGACGATACTCAAAACCGCGAAATTCAGTCCGAGCGTGGGCATGAGGACGATCTGCTCGATGCGCGTGGCGATGCCGCTTGCGGCGACGGCTTCCTTGCCGAAGTGCTTCACAAACCAGGTGATGACGAACACGCCCATCGCGACCGTGAGCATATTCAGCGCGGCGGGCACGGCCTGACCGGCGATCCGGCGCAGCACGGCGGGGGCGGGGCGGAAGTGATGGGCCGAAATGCCGTGGATGACCTGCGATTGCCGCGCGTGCCGCCAGAGCAGCACCACTCCGCCGATCTGCACCAGCACCGTGGCGAGCGCGATGCCGCCCACGCCCATCGGCGGCAATCCCGCCCAGCCCCACATCAAAATCGGGTTGAGCGCGATGTTCGCCGCGCAGCCCGCGATGAGAAAATTGCGGTAGATGCGCGTATTCCCCTGCGCGGTCAGCGCGGAGTTGATCACCATCGTGAGCAGGAAAAAGAGGCTGCCGCCGAGGATCACGTTCATGAACGCGAGCACGGTCTTCAAGTAGGCCCCCTCGGCTCCGAGCAGGCGGAACAGCGTGGGCGCGGCGAACCATCCGGCGATGGTGAGCACGATGCCCGCGACGCAGCCGAACACGAGCGATTGCGCGAAGACGTGACGCGCTTCGTCACGGTTCCCGGCGCCGAGGGCGTTCGCCATCAGTGCCGTCGTTCCTTGCGTGAGCCCGCTGCCCACCGCCACGACGAGGAAAAACACTGGAAAGGAAAGCGACAGGGCCGCGAGCGCATCGGTGCCGAGCCACCCGGCGCACAACGTGTCCACGACATTGAACATCGTATTGAAAAACATCCCCACGCTCATCGGCAGTGCGATCCGCCAGGTGAGCTGGGAAATCGGGTCGGTGGTGAGCGAGGGCAGTGGGTTCATCGAGCTACGGGCACGCCCAGCCTGCGATGATCCGCTCGATTTGCACGCGATGAATGCCGAGATGTCCTCCGGCCATGGAATACCACCCCGCGGCATCGAGCGGGCCGAACCATGGATGGGCGTAGCGAGCTGCCGTGCGCAGGTCCGGCACCGCTGCCGCCGCGGCGAGGACGGCTTCACACGAGGCTTCGTAGGCTTTCACCACGGAGGCATCCGCCTCCGGGCTGGGTTTCACCGCGGCGGTGCTCGCCTTGCGCGGCGGCACCACCCCCTTCGCCAGGGCACCGATGACCTCGCCGATGCTGCCATGGACGATGCGCAGGTGATCGAGCGTCATCCACACCGACCAGTAGCGGCTGCTGTCTTCCAGTCCGCGCACCCGCTGGATCAGCACACGGCGCGCGCCGGTTTCGGTATCGCAGCGATCGACCAGCGCGCGGATCTTCTCTCGCTCGGATTGAAACTTCGCCGTGAACGCCTCTCGGTTTCCGGTCCAGCGCCGGAGACCGACGAGAAAGCGGGCGATCAACAACTCGGGAAAGGGAAGGCCCGCGCCAGGCGGAGCCAGTTGAGGTTCAGCGTTTGCGTTCATCAGGTGCCACGATTTCAAAACGCTTGCAATACGCAAGTAAAATACTTGTGGATTGCAAGCGATTGAGGGCGCATCTTTTGCCGTGCCCAAACCCGTCCGTCGCTCTCCTCGTTCGCGCGCTCCCGAGCCTCGCCGGTCACCCTGCCCGGTGGCCTGTTCGCTCGATCTCTTCGGCGATCGCTGGACCTTGCTGGTCGTGCGCGACCTGATCCTCGGTCGCACCCGGTTCAAGGATTTCACTGCATCGCCCGAAGGCATCCCGACCAATATCCTCAGCGACCGGCTCGAGCGGCTGGTCGAGCATGGAGTCATCGAGCAGGTCCCCGCCGCCGACGGTTCCAAGCGCCTCGCTTACGCCCTCACCGAAAAGGGCCTCGCCTTGCGCCCCATCCTGAAAGCCATGCGCGACTGGGCCTTGGCGTGGGAACCGGGGACGGAGGCCAGACTCGAAAAAAAGGCCTGACGCCTTGGGGTCCTACACGCTGCGCGTCCGAAGCTGGCGTTTGAGGACCATGTAAAGTGCCGCCAGGCAGATCGTCGTGGAGCCGAGCAGCACCAGCGTATTGCGCATATAAACGCTGAACACGATCGGGTGGTGATTGATCCATCCCCAGCTCCGCGGGCCGAAGTAGTGGGTTTTAATCGGTCCGAAGAACACGTTCGGGCGCGCGCCGCGGCGGTAGTCGTTCTGTTCGGTCTCGGCCTTGGCGACGAGGTCGCCGACTTTCTGGTTCGAGTAAAGCCGCTCGGCGCTCACCCCGCTGGTCTTGCTCCGCAAGCCGCCGGGTTCGAGCGGCCCGCCGTCGATCACCTTGTCCACGCGCCGCAGCCGGCGTTCGATTTCATCGACGCTGCCGCTTTCGAGTCCGCTCAGCATGGCCAGCGTGTCCTTGAGATCCTCGAGGCGGGTCGAAGTCTTCGGGTCGCGTTCCTTCAGCTTCACGAGTTCATCGATCTGCGCCTGGAGTTGGTCCTGCCGCAGGGCGAGCGGGTTGAGCTTGGCCTGCGCGACGATCAAAGCCTCGTAGCTGTAGTGGGTGGCCACGAAACGGCTGATGATCGGGACCCGCAGCGTCGCGTCGCTGCGCGTGCTGGCGTCGGTGATTTCGGGGTGCGTGGTAAAGAACCGCTTGAACGTGTAGATGACGTCGAGGTCGCGATTCATCTCCTCGTATTTGATGAGCGCGCCACCGAAGATGAGCTGCGGGATGAGCACCAGCGGAACGAAGTTCGCCGCCGTCTTGCTGTCGCCGACGATCGAGGAAATGAGGAGCCCGAGGCCGAGCCCGCTCAGCGCCGTGACGAAGGTGAACCACCAATACGGCGCAAACATCCCGCGGATTTCGAGCACGTGATTCCCCACGATGACGAAGAGCGCGCACTGAATCGCGCTGAACATCGCGAGCGTCCCAAATTTCGCGATGATGTAATACGGCAGCCGCACATTCAGATTGCGCTCACGATGCAGCACCACCCGGTCGCGGATGATGTCATCGACCGAATTCATCAGCGCGAGGAAGAGCGACACCAGCAGCGCGATAAAGATGTAGGTGGGGATGTGGAAAGCGCTGGCGAAGTTGTATTGCCCCGAGGCGTCGTCGGTGAAGTAGAGCGCCCACGCGACGAGCAGCGCGAGCAAGGGCGGCACCGCCAGCGTGAGCACGAGGTTGCCCCGATTGCGCAGCTTCGAGACAAACGCGCGCCGCCAGAGGGTGCGAAATTGCGTCCATTCGTCGCGCAGACGGATGGGTTCGCGTCGCTTCGCGAGCGACGGGATGATCTGTGAGGTGAGCGTCGAGGTGTTCGTCGCGGTCCCGGCGCTCTTGCGCACCGTGATCTGCTTCACGTCCTGGAGCAGCCGGAAACTCTCGTATTTGTCGCGCCAGTAGTCGGGCGAAAATCGCCGCGCCGGCACGAGCTGGCCCTGTTGATTTTCCTCGAAGATGATGTCGCCGCTCAGGTCGCGCAGCGGCGTTTCGAGCACGTCGAAGATGAACTCGGGCCGCGTCGTGCCGCATGCGGGACAGCCGCCCAGCTCCGTGCCGAAGTGCTGCTCGTGCTCCGCCGTGGCGAAGTATTGCAGCATCTCCGTCGGCGTGCCGTAGAAGACCAGCTTGCCGCCCTTGTCGAGCAGCATGGCCTTCGTGAACATCTGGAAGAGCTTGCTCGTCGGCTGGTGGATCGTCACGAGCACGATCTTGTTGTGCGCCATCGCACGGATGACCTCCATGACGTGCTCGCTGTCCTTCGAGCTGAGGCCGCTCGTCGGCTCGTCGAAGAGGAACACGTCGGCGCCCGAGATCATGTCGAGGCCGATGTTCAGCCGCTTGCGCTCGCCGCCGCTCAGGCGCTTTTTCACCGGGTTGCCGACCATGGTGCTGCGGCGCTCGATGAGCCCGAGTTCGATCAGCCGGCCTTCGATGCGGCGGGAACGATCGCGTCCCGTGAGATGCGGCGAACGAATCGCCGCCGCCATGTCGAGGTTCTCCTCGACGGTGAGATGATTGTCGAACGCGTCGTCCTGCGGCACGTAGGCGATGAACCGCTTCAGCGCGCTGAGATTCGGATAGAGCGACTGGCCGTTGAGCAGGATGCTGCCGTGCTGCGGTCCCATCTGGCCGCCGATCACGCGCAGCAGGGTCGATTTGCCCGAACCGCTGGCCCCCATCACGCAGACGATGTCGCCGCGGCTGACCTGGAAGTTGATGCCGTCGAGCGCGGTCTGGTCCCGGCGGAAGCGATGCGAGAGATCGCGCACCTCCAGCGTGGAGATGACGTTGCGCTCTTCTTCGATGATGCGGTCGCTGAAGTTGCAGCGCAGCACCTGTCCGGCGTCGATGCGGATGGTGTCGCCATCCTTCAAATCGGCCGCGCCTTTCACCGGCACATCGCCCACGAGGATGGGCCGATCGGCACGGAGCACTTCGAGTTTGCCGACCTTGTTTTCGTAATCGCAGAGAATCTTCAGCAGAACCTCGCCGCTCGTGCCAGGCGAGAGGAGAATGTCGTCCTGATCGAGGAGCGAAGGATTGTTCGAGACGAGGTAGCCGGACTTGTAGGCCTGGAGCTGGAAGCGTCCCCCGAGAGCCCGCGCCCGCCGGCGCAGATCGGAGAGCGGGAGCTCGCTGGCATTATGGAAGATGATCTTGTCGTCGAGCGTGGCCTCGATGCGCGTGCCGGCCCGCAGGGCTGCGCCGCAGAGCAGCGCATCCACATCGCGTAGCGCACGCACCGCCACCTTCAGGCCAAACTTCACCTCCAGCGCACTTTCGCGCGTGCGGACCTTGTCGATCTGCACCTCGTCGTTCGCGTCGATGCTCAGATAGACCTGCGTGAGCGACACGTTTTTCTTCGCGTTAAAATAATACGCGAGGTCCTGATACATCAGCACCTGCTCGCCGAGCACGATGCGCTGGCCGGTGTAAACGCGGCAGAACGACCCCGGCCCGAGCGGACGCCCGCGCACCACGATGCCCTTCTGCGACTGGTTCTTCAGCAGAATCAAATCCTGGTAACGGAACGCGACGAGCCGTTCGTTGCCTTCGAGTCCCTTGAGCACCACGTCGGCGTTGCCATTCGCGCCGAAGGTCAGCGATTCGAGGGGCGACTGGCCGTGCTGGAAAACATTCGTGTCGCGCTCGTCGGCGGCATTGAGCTGATAGACGATATCGATCGCCTGCGCCGCCATGCCGAGCTGCGTCATGAACGAGTAGAAGGCCACGACCTGCTGCGGATCCATGCCCGCCTTGGCGATGAGATCGTAGAGCTGCACGCCAAGCATGATCTTGCGCTCGGTGGTCAGCTCCTGTGCGAGTTTCTCCGCCATCGCCTTGAGATCCTGCGGCTCGTTCAGCGCCTGCCGGAAAAGCTTGCGCAGCTCGGAGTAAACGGCCTCGGGATAATCGTAGCGCAGGAAACCGAGTGAGGAGTCGATTTCCTCCTCCAGCACATCGCCGCGCGCCGATTTCGAAAACGCCGCCAGCACCTGGATGAGCAGGGGAAGCAGATTAGGGCTCTCGCTCGGCGTGCGCCGCTTGCGGAACCAGCGGCCTGCCACCCGGCTCACCGCGCGGGCAACCGGGCTGGCTTGCAGGCGCTCGCCTACTTTCTCGCGAAGTTCTTTAGTGAAGCCGTTGGTCAGCGTTGGCATCGGCAGTCCTCACAGTGGCCCGGAGAAGGGGATTTGTCGATGAAGGCTGATGAGGAGTTTACTCCCGTGAAGCCTTCCATACTTTCGCCGCCGCTCGCCTTCCTTTTTACCTTCGCAGTCCCGTGTCACCGAAAACAACCATCAAACAAAGCTCCCTGGGCTGTGGCGGCATCGTTCTTCGGCTGTTGCTGTGCGGCGTTCTGCTGCTCGCGCTCCTGCTTGGCGCGGTGATCGTGGTGAACTGGTGGCAGGATCCCGTCCGCCGATTGCGCTCCTTTGCGTCCGATATCCATGACTTCACGCCGCCCTACTTCAATCTCTTTGGCGACTATGAGCGGTTCATTCGCGCGGACTGTTCCGAGCAGGACTTCCACCGGTTCGCCCGCGAGGAGAAGTTTACCCGCCGCCTGACCGAAGACGATCCCTCTGGAGTCATGTTCCGACCGCCGTGCGACAAGTCCTGGTGGATGCCGCCCGATTCCTACCGGGGGGCCTACTACAGCTTTCGTGAGGGCGGGGAATGCCGATTCCTACAGTATGCGGATGGCCGTCTCTACTACTACATTGTGACGTGGTAGCGTTCGCCTCGCCTGATGGGAGGCGCGTTATCACGGCGAGATGACGGCTCAGCGTCCCGGTTCGCGCGGCGGCGGCGGAATGTCGGGATCGACTGCCGGACCCGGAGTGACGGGAGAGGGGATCACGGGCTCCGGCGTCGCAGGTTCGGGAATCACCGGTTCGGCCAGCACCTTGGTGCCGGGCGCGATCCGTGAATCCACCACCGCGGGAGCTTCGTCTTCGATCACGCCGCGTTCCTTCCAGCCGTTGCGGCGAGCGAGCATTTGCGCGAGTTCGAGCGGCCACTCGGGGTTTTCGAGAAAATCGCTATGGCGATCGGCCAGTTCCTTGGCGGTGTTCACGAAGTCCTTGTTTTCCGGCGAACCCACCCGGCTCAGGGCCGGATAACGCCGCGCGGCTTCCTGCTGCGCGCGGGCGGTGATCGCTGCATTCGCCTTTTTCTCGAGGGCGCTCTGGCCGTCGTCGATTTTCACATCGGCGGCCCGGGGCGGTTCCGGCGCGAGCATCGCCATGGAATCGGTCGGCACCCGGGCGAGGTATTCGCCGGCGCTGAGCGTCATCTCGCCGCCCTTTTCCTCCGCAAAAAGGAAGATGTCGCCCTGGTTGATCCGGTAAGTCGCGCCGCCGATCGTCGTGGTGAGGTTTCGCGTCGCACGAGCGCGGGGCAGGGTCGGGTCTGGCGTTTCGAGCCGGAGCGCCTGGATGAGAGAAGGGATCTGCGGCGCGGCCGGAGCGGGCGCGGAAGATGAACCCCCGACGGCCACGCGCGGTTCGGCCGGGGCGCGATCCGCGAAGTGTTTCCAGCCCTGCTCGGCGAGGCCGATGAGCGCGCCGAGCAGCGCGACGATGGCGAGCGAGAAAAAGACGCCGTTGCGCTGCGCAAAGATTTTCATCCGCGCCAGCACCCATAGCGTGGTGAAGCTGATCAGCCCGATGAGCAACGGCATGAGCGCGCGCGCGCCGCCGATGAAAATGGCGACGCTGACCACGCTGAGCGCGGCAAAGAGGAACGCGACGCCCCAGGCGAGATTACGTTGAGCCGCCCGCCAGGCGCGGCGCCGGGCGGGATGCTCGACAAAACGAGTCGGCTGCGAGTTCGAAGGAGCTTCGTTTGGGTTCACGGGCACGAGCAAAAGTGCTTAGCCTGCTTAAATACTCGACTTGGGCGGGTCCGCAAGGGGAGCCCCGCTCTTCCTCTTTGTCCCCGCGCCTGCTCCCGCTCGTGCTCCTGCTCGTGCTCCCGCTCGTGCTCCCGCTCGTGCTCCTGCTCGTGCTCCTGCTCGTGCTCCTGCTCGTGCTCCTGCTCGTGCTCCTGCTCGTGCTCCCGCTCGTGCTCCCGCTCGTGCTCCCGCTCGTGCTCCCGCTCGTGCTCCCGCTCGTGCTCCCGCTCGTGCTCCCGCTCGTGCTCCCGCTCGTGCTCCTGCTTGAGGCCCCCTGTCGGTTCGATTACGAGCACGAGCAGGAGCACGATTACGAGCAGGAGCACGATAAGGAAAGCCCCTCGCCCATCCCACCTCTAAGGTTCCATGCTCTCGCGTCTTCATCCGCTCATGCGCCTCCCATCCTTCGCCTCCCTTCCATTCCTCTCTGCCGTCGCCGCTACCCAGCTTCTCGCTGCCGCTCCGCCGAAACTCGATTTCGGCCCCGTCCGCGAGGAGCACCTCATGATTCCCATGCGAGACGGGAAGCGGCTTTCCGCCTACGTCTTTTTCCCACCGGGCGAAGGCAAATTCCCGGCCATCTTCGAGCAACGCTACGCCGATATCTCCAGCGCCGGCTCGCGCAAGGCCGCCGCGAAATTTGCCGAGGGAGGCTTCGTCATCGCGCTGGTAAATTACCGCGGCACCCACGAAAGCGAAGGTGTCTATCGCGGCTATCGTGGGCTGCAATGGGGCGCGTTGCGCGATGGCTACGATGTCTGCGAATGGCTCGCGGCGCAGCCGTGGTGCACCGGGAAGATCGGCACGTATGGCGGGTCGCAGGCCGGTTACGCGCAGAATTATCTCGCCGTCACCCAGCCGCCCCATCTGGTCGCTCAATTCATGACCGACACCGGCCTGAGCCTCTACCAGGAGGGCTACCGTATCGGTGGCGTGACCCGGCCGAATCGTTTCCTCTCCGCCAAAGATGCGCGCGATCCCGCCGACAACGAAGCGCTATTGCGCGAGTGGGATCAGCATCCGAACTACGACGCCTACTGGCGCGACGAAGATGCCTCGCTGCACTTCGACAAGATGAATCTGCCCTGTTTCACCATCGGCAGTTGGTATGATTTCATGGTGCAGGGCTCCGTCGCGAGCTTCATCGGTCGTCAACAAAAAGGCGGACCGAATTCCCGCGGCGCGCAGCAACTCATTCTCGGTCCGTGGCTGCACGGCGGTTATCCGAAGTCGAACAAGATCGGCGAACTCGTCTTCCCCGAGAATGCGTTCTTCGATGTCTATGCACACATGACGAAGTGGTTTAATCACTTCCTCAAAGGCGAAAACAACGGCGTCGAGAAAGATACCACGGTGCGTTATTACGTGATGGGGGCCTGTGGCGAACCCGGCGCGCCCGGCAACGTCTGGCGTGAAGCGAAAGACTTCCCGCCGAAGACGGAAACCGCGTCGTTCTATCTCCAGCCCGACGGCGGGCTCGCTCGCGAAAAAACCACCGCGCTGAACGCGAGCACGAGCTACGCGAGCGATCCGCTCCACCCGATGAACATGCCGGGCCGTAGCTTCCTCGGTGCGCTCGATGCACGCCCCTTCGAACAGCAGGCCGAAGTGCGGACGTGGACTACCGAGCCGCTCCGCGAGCCGATGGAGTGGACTGGCGAAGTCAACGCGGAGGTGTTCGCCAGTTCCACCGCGAAGGACACCGACTTCATCCTGCGCGTGAGCGACGTCTATCCCGATGGCCGCTCGATGCTGCTGATGGATTACCCGCTGCGCGCCCGCTACCGTGAAGGCTTCGACAAGCAGGTGCTCCTTGTCTCCGGCCAGCCCGCGAAGCTCGCGTGGCACATCGGCTGGACGAGCATCATCTTCAATGCCGGCCACCGGGTGCGCGTGACCATCGCCAGCACCGGCGCCCCACTCTACGAGCCGAATAACCAGACCGGCGGCCCGCAGACGATCGACTGGATGAAGAACACGCAGTTCGCGATCAACACCATCCACCACGACGCCACCCACCCCTCGCGCATCCTCGTGCCGCTAAACCGGAACTAAGCAGCCACCGCCGTCCGCTTTTGCTGCGCCCACTGGCGAATCGTTTCCGCTGCCTCCTGAACGTCTGGATCTTCACACTTCGCGCCGACTAAAACATGGGCAATGGCTAGTGCTTCCGGGCGCCCTTTCAGAAATTCGAAGGCCTTATCTTTGAAGTCTGGATTGGCTGCCAGCAGGGTCAGGACCGTGACTTCTTTTTCGTCGAGGGTTCTCATGGCTCAATGTCGATAGCGGGTAGACTTATGCAAGCGGGAGCTGTGCCAGACTCGGAATCGTCGGTCAATCGTCGTTCAGTCGGACCGGAAATACACTTTTGAGAGCCCAGCGGGACGCCATTTTCCTATCCGAGCGTCCATCTGCTGCCCATTCCTCTACATCCTGTCGCTCTATGGAAATGACTACGGCTTGGGCATCGTAGGGCAATTCGATCTCAAATGGGCCCGCACCGGCATCTTTCCAAAGCCCGATGACACGGGACTCGCGAACTCCTGGTGGCCTGCAAAGGCGTGCCATTCCCAAGCTGGTCAAGGTCAGAACGGAGGAGCCGGGATCATCCGCCAGAACGGTGGCATAGCGTGCCGGCCAACGATTGGTTAGCTGAGGCCCATCCATGAGGAGTGCGATCACCAAATCCGGACCCACCCCGCGAATGAGATGGGCGATCGGGTCTTGCCGGGCAAGATCTTCACAAATGAGCGAGCAGAGAGTCAGGCTGGGGGTGAGAGAAAAAAACTGAAGCTGCCTCTGCCCAAGTTGAGTGTTCTCCCACCAGTTTACCTCTGGAGACAGGCGGCTGGAGAGTCCGTATTGATTGATCTGTTGGCCACTCAGGAGCCAGCGGTGGTGCTTGTCCTGATAGGACTTCAGGGCGAACGATTTCGCTTTTTGCGATAGCGGAAGAGCGGTCAGAACGCGATTCAGCCCAAACTCTCCTGCCGCACCGGCTCCCCCGACTCCTGCGATCAAGAATGCATGTGGAAGCAGCGCCGTGGATTGCTGGAAAACATCGTCCGCCTCTTCCCGGCGAACCGCCAGTTCAGGGAGCACTACCCCGTCGATGCGGTCCACCGCTGCGGTCGCCGCGCGCAGAACCCGCTCGAACTGAGTCTTTGGCCAACTCGAACCGCCACCGCGGATCTCGTAATCGAAAAAAACCGAATTCCTCCGGCATGTTTGCCAGCTGATGGTGATCGGATGGCACTGGGGAGAACTGTGTGGGAGTGATCGAACTCGGCCAAGGAACGAGGAGCAGGTTGAGCCGAGTTTCGAGCTGAGGCATTCCGATCAGTGCCGTCTGTGACCAGACAGGCCATACCTCGCCAGTCTCCAAAAAAGGAGAGATTATGAGAGAGTGACCGCATGGTGATGCCAGTTCGTGGGGTGTGCAACTTCGGGAGGATGCACACTTTGGAAGCATCTACGTCGCGGCATAGCGTCGAGATACGCCCGACCGCCATCATTTGAAGCATGAATAGTTCCCTGACCGCCACATCGATCGGATCGCTTCCACCGGGCAGCCCAATTCCGCGGCAGCATTCATCTGCTGCAGCACAAATGCAGGTCAATGCTTCCCACAAGAGCAGCTGCCCTTGTCGAGTGCGCTTCTTGTCTGACAGTTTGAGCAGATCGGCTCTTTTGTTCCTGAGCAGCATTCCCCACCAGCGCTTCACTTCGATTGGCGGCTCCTGCGGAGAATTCTTCCACTGCTGCCCTATCTTTCGGATCCGTTCGACCCATTCGCTTTGTGTTTTAGCAGGACCTGGTGGCGGCCACTGCGAAACAACGTTCACATATGAACCGGACTTTTGAAGCAAATACGCGCAAAGTGCGAATGCGTCAGGCGGCCAGGTTAAAGCCTTCTTCCATTTTTGGGGCGCCAGGAATTCCAGACATTCTTCGATGATCATTTGGACGGGATCCTCCGTGGGGGGGCGTCACTCGACCACGAGAGGCGATACCGACGCAATCCCCAATTTCCATTGGTCTTGCGGTAAAAACAAAAAGCCCTCCCCGCGGATGCGAAGAGGGCTTTAGTGAGAGCGGGTCAGGTTAGTTCGTGGCCTTGCCGGTGAAGCCGGCCTTGGCGAGCGATTCCATCACTTGCTTGGCGTTGAAGTCGCCTTCGACCTTGAAGGTCTCGGAGCCCTTCTGCGCGGTGTGGCTCTTCACGCCGGGAACGGCCATGACGGCTTTTTCCACGGCGGTGACGCACTTGCCGCAGCAGAGATGCGTGCCGGAGACGGTGAGCGAGGTGACCTTGCTGTCAGCGGCGGTGCCGGGTTCGACTTTGATGGCGCTGTTGTCGCCCTTGCCGGTGTAGCCGGCGGCGATGAGCGCGTTGGTCGCCTTCTGCACGTCGGCATCGCTGCCAGCGGTGATGGTGACGGTCTCCTTGTCGATGGTCGCGGTGGCGCCGGAGACGCTGGTGACGGCCTTGTCGATGCCCTTCGCGCAGGACTTGCAGCAGTTGTGCACGCCGGTGAGCGTGACCTTACTGTCGGCGACGGCCGAGGCCGCCAGCCCGAGCAGGGCCAGAGCGATGAGGTGGAAGCGGGTGGTGAGGTTCATAGAACCGCAGAGCGTGCTGGGTTTTGCGAGATTTGCAAACCACCGAATTGGAGCGCGAACGGCCCTAAGGACGCGCGCCCGGCATCGATTTTACAGGCCGCTGGTCAGCGAGTCCCACCAGCTCTTTTCCTTCTTGGGGGCAGCCGGTTTGCCGCTCTTCGCTGGGGCGCTCCTGGCGCTCTTGGGCGCGGTCGCCGGAGCCGGGGCGGCGGCGGAGTTCGGCAGGGCGAGGACCTGGCCGACGATGAGTTTCTTCGGATTCGAGATGCTGTTGATCTCGCGCAGTTCGTCGGGGCTCACGCGATACTTTGCCGCGATGCCGCCGAGCGTCTCGCCTTTCGCGACGACGTGGGAGCGATGATAAACCCTGGCTTTCTCCGGGGTAAACGGCTTGGCCTTGGCGGCCGGCTTCGGGGTGGGTTTGGGAGCCGGTTTGGCCGCGGCAGCGGGAGCTGGGCGACCGGGGGTGTAGCCTTTCAAGGTCGGGTCGATCTCCACGATGCGCTCGGCGAGTTTGCGATCGGCTGCTTCGTAGGCGGCGCGCACCTTGGGGTCGCGCTGGGCGATGGCTTTGACCGTCTCGTAATCGTGCGAGCGGTCGGCGGCGGGTGCGCAGGGTGAGAGCAGGAGAGCAGCGGCGGCGATGAGGAAGGCGGAGGATTTTTGAACCATGCGCCGCCTGCTACACGAAGGGCGACGCACGGGGCAAGCGTCGCCGCGAAATTGAGCGGAAAAAGGTTCCCGAAATACACGAAAGACACGAATTGCACCGGATCGAGCGGCGCCCGCCTCTCGCGCCTTCCCTGTTCTGGAAAATCGCCGGAGCGAGTGGCGGTTTTGCTGAGCCGGAGTAGATTGGCGGGAGGTTCTTCCATGCAAATCCCGCAGCGAAAAACCGTTCGGGTGCTTTTCGACGAATGGCACAGCGAGAGCTGGAGCTGTTCGGCGGAGCGTGCGCGCGAAATTCAGCCGGAAAATCCGGCGGGGGCGAGTTATCAGCGCGCGGCGTCGGAGCTGGCGGGGCGGGATTTTTTGGTGGAGCGAAACGTGGCGGGGGCGCTCACGCGCGAGTGTCTGGCCGGAGTGGGCGTGCTGGTGTTGCCGCATCCGTGTGACCCGCGTTGGGAACGCACCACGTCCTCGCAAAGTCCCGCGCTGTCCGCAGAGGAGATCGAAGCGGTGCACGCCTGGGTGCGCGCGGGTGGTGGGCTGCTCGTCATCACCGAATACGAGCACGACAAATATGGCGACAACCTGAACGACCTGCTCGCGCCCGCCGGGTTGCGGATCGAGAACGGGAAGGTCTTCGACCGCGCCGCGTGCGTGCACGATAATCCCGAATGGTTTCTCGCCGCGCCGGTCGATGGATCGCCCCTCGGACACCTCGCGGCAAAGGCGTGTTTTTATCGCGCAGGCTGGGTCGAAGGCGGCACCGCGGCATGGCGTGCCTCGTCCGATGCCTATCCCCCGGGCGCGGCGGTGATCGCGACGGCGCACCTCGGCACAGGGCGAATCGCCGTGGTGACGGATTCCGTGCTCTTCGGCGATGAACGGCTTGGCGAATACGATCACCTGCCGCTCTGGCTGAACCTCGTCTATTGGCTGGCGGTGCCTGCCGTTCCCGTGCTCGAAGCGGTGGAGCCCGCGTTGAGCGAAAACTGGGTGGCCTTGCGCGACACGGTCAACCGGCTGCGAGTGCTGCAGGAGCGCGATGGCAGTGTGATGCCCGAGCGGCATGAGCAGGCGCGGCTCCTGGTGAAGGAAGCGCTCGGACATCTGGCCTGGCTCGCGCGCGACTTTCTCCACGAGGCGGAATATCTTGCCGCGTTGGAGTGCGATTTTGCGGGGTGGATGAAAGGCGGCTTCGCCCGGCCCGATTTCGGCGCCTCCCTGGCGGCTTTCACTCCCCAGCGGCATCGGCGCGACGGATTGGAAACGCTCGCGCTCTTTCCGCTCTACACGCCGAACGCGTCCGGCGATGTGCGCTTCGAGGCGGTGCTCTTCCGCACGCCGTGGCCGGAATGGCTCGCCCAACTCGAACGCACGCGCTTTCACAATCCGAAGTTTGTCCCCGGGCATTTGGTGGATTTCACGGCGGGCTACGACAGCCACTGCGCAGTGCTGTTCCCCGAGACGGTGTCGGTGGCGGCGAGGCCGACGAATCAGTTCGCGACGATCTTCTGCGATCGTGAAGCGGCACGGCTCCGGCAGACGGCGCTGCGCTGTGCCGAAGCGGTGGGATTGCGGCTGCATCCGGAGCTGGAATTCTGGCTGCGCTCGACGCCGCTGGTCGAGGATGCGCTCGCCTTTTGGGACCTCATTCACGACACGTCGCACAGCGCCGGCGAACTGCCGTTCGATCCGTTCATGATCCGCCAGCGCGCCCCGTTCTGGATGTATGGGCTGGAGGAGTTGCGGGTCGATCTGCGCAGCTTTGGCGAAGCGGCGCAACTCGCGCGGGAAGGCTTTCCCTTCGCGCGTTATGCGGGTTACGCGATCGTGCTCGATCGGATTTTTCGCTTCCCCATCACTGGCTCGCGCGTGCGGAATTACGATGCGCTCGGCGGTCAGTTGTTGTTCGCGTTTCTGCATCAGCGCGATGTGCTGTTGTGGAGCGATAATCGGCTCACCATTCGCTGGGAGCAGCTCGAGGCTGCGGTGGCCGCGCTCCGCGAAGAGCTGCGGTTGCTTTACAAGTTCGGGAGCGATTGCTCGAAGATGACCTTCTGGCTCGCGGCGCACGATCGCCTCGCCCGCTACGTGCCTCCGAACATTGCCTCCCAATGGCGCGCCGATGCGCGGGCCGTGAGCGATGAAGCGGACCTCCAGCACTGGCTCGATCTCATCCATCCGGATGAGTTTCCGCTGGGGACGTTTCACACCAACCTGCTGCGGGCGCTGCAGAAAGGTTAGGTGCGTTCGCCCGCGACGCGATGGTTGCGATCCCAGCGGCGTTCGAGGCGCGAAGCGTCGATTTTCCACCGGCCTTCTTCGCGGACGAAAGTGTAGTGCACCACGGCGATGCTGCCGTTTGGCATGAAGAAATAGGTGGGCAGAAAGGCGTGCCGACCACGCACGCTGATGGCGCCAAATTCCACGCGCTCGAACCGAGCGGTTTCCGGGCGCTCGATGCGCGCCTGCTCGGCGAAGTCATCCAGATTGAACCGCTCCTGCATCGACAGCGAGACGTGACGGTAAGCACCGGAATAATCGGCGACGCGCAGCGCGGCGAGTTCCTGGAGCACCACCGTGTAAAGATCCTGTGGATGCGGCTCGGGAGCGTGACGAGCGGGAAGGGGCCGAAGAACGAAAGCGGCGCCACAGACGGCGAAGGTCGCGAAGACGATCCCGAGCTTGGTGCGCTTCCAGGCGACGCTCATGGGGCCGTGGCGGCTTCCGCGATCTTGCGGAGATAAGGAAAGCTGTAGAGCCCGGTGCTGTGGCCATCTTCCCAGCCGGGCTGGAAAGCGTAGCCGCCGACGAGTTGCCAGCCGCGGAGCTGGAAGCTTTTCGGGGTATAAGTCACCTCCGGGCGCTCGATGCGGCCAAGCACGTCCGGCTCACCCCCGCACGCCGCGCAGGGGCAGCTCCGCCGCAACGCTTCAAGGCCGACGAAGGACTCCGTGCCATCGTTCCAGGCGATGGCGAGTTCGTCACCGATCTGGGTAATGTGGTTCGGAAGCAGGCGCATGGTGGCAGAAGTATGCCGTCGATGGCGATGCGGCGCCAGCTTTGTCTCATCGCGACCGGCGAGGCGCCGGCTTTGCAATTTAATGATTGAACAGAAACTCGCGGCTGCTCAGCAGCGCCCAGTAGGCGTCTTCGAGCGCGAGGCGTTTGTCCTGATCGTTCTTCGCGTCCTTGAGCAAGGCGTCGAAGTGGGTTCGCTCGGCGTCGGTCGGCGGACGCGAAAGCGCGGAATAAAAAGCGTCGGCGACGACTTCATCCGGCGCTTTTTGGGCCGCGAGCGCTTTGGCCACGCAGCTATTCGCATCGGCGAGTTTGCGGTTGATGGTATCGCCATTGGCCACGTGCAAGGCCTGCGAGACACTCGGCTCCGCGGTGCGTTCGCAGGAGCAGGTCTGGTCGCGGTTCGGGCGGCCAAAGGCACGGGTGAAGTAGTTGTCGGTGCCCGCGTCGGGAAGCTGCATGGCGCGCCAGCCGGTCGGGAAGGTGATTTCCTTGCCACCGTTGGTGCTCACGTCCTGGGTCTTGAACGTCGTCGGCACCATCGTCACCTGCGCGATGGCGTCGTGCAGTGTTTCGGCCATGAGGCGGCGCGGATAATAGCGGCTGTAGTAACGCGAATCGGCCTGGTTGCCGGGCAGCGGTTCGCTGGAGCGTTGATAAGTTTCGCTTTGCAGAATCGCCCGCATGAGCGCCTGGAGGTTGAACTTGTTTTCCGCGAGGAAATTCGCGGCGGCTTCAAAGAGCGGTTCGTTGCTGGCAGGATTCGTGGCGCGGATATCGTCGATGCTCTCCACCAGCCCCACACCGAAGAAATTCGCCCAGACTCGATTTACGATGGTGCGCTTGAAATAAGGGTTGCTCGCGTCGGTCACCCACGCGGCGAGAGCGCTGCGGCGATCGCCGGAGAAATCGGCGGGCAACGGCTGGCTTTCGAGCGGGCGTGGGGCTTGCGGGCGCCCGGTCAGGGGCTGCACCAGTTCGCCGTCATCGGCCGCGAAAACCACGTTTTCCCCGGCCTGCGAGCCCGCTTTGAACCGCACGCGCGAGAAGAGATTCGCGAAGGCGTAGTAGTCGTTGTTCGTCCACTTCTCGAGCGGGTGATTATGGCACTTCGCGCAGTTCATCGAGAAGCCGAGGAAGGTGAGCGACGTGGTTTCGGCGGCTTCGCGCGGGTCCTGATGAATCACGAAATAATTCGCGGCGCCGTTTTCCAGCGTGCTCCCCTGCGCGGTGAGGACGCGCCGCGCGAAGACATCCCACGGCGTGTTCGAGGCGACCTGATTGCGAATCCACTCGTAGTAGGCCCACATCGCCGGGGGTTGCATCTTGCGCTTGGTGACGAGCAGCAGATCGCTCCACTTGTAAGACCAGTAGTCGATGAACTCGGGCCGCTTGAGCAGCTTCTCGATGAGCTGGTCGCGTTTGTTCGGCGCGGTGTCGGCGAGGAAAGCGCGGGTCTCTTCGACGGTGGGCAGCACGCCGATCGTATCGAGGAACGCGCGCCGGATGAAATCGGAATCCGAGCAGCGCGGGCTGGGCGGCAGGTCGAGTTCGCGGAGCTTGTCGGTGACGTGATCGTCGATCCAGTTCCGCTTCGGCGCCTGTGCGAAAACGGACGCGTTGACGTGGTTTTCAAACGGCACCGTCACCGTGGCCACGGCGAGCCGGCTGAGATACCAGGCGCTCAACGCGCTCTCGCCCTTGCCCATGATCTTCACGTTGTCCTGATCGTCCACGGTGAGCACGGTCTGGTTCACCGCCGTCCACTTCACGTGGCGGGTCACGTCTTCGCAGCGGCCATCGGAGAAATGCGCGCGTGCCGTGAACTTCGGCGTATCGCCCGGTTTGGCGGTAATGTGCGAGGGCTCGATTTCGAGGGCCACCATTTGTGGATCGTCGGCTTTCGGGCCGGGGGCGCCGTTGGCGATCCAATCGACCAGCGTCTGCCAGTCGGGCGAGCTGACCTTGAACCGCTCGCCACCCTTGTGTGGCACCGTGCCGGTGGCTTTGAGCAGCAGGAGGGAGCGGGCCGGGTCGGCGGCGGAGATGCGGCGGCCAAACGCGCCGCGGGTCAGAGAAAGCCAGTCGCCGTCGTCGTCATAGCCGCGCAGGGAGAGCTTGAAACCACCCTGCCCGGAGAAAGCCCCATGGCAGGCCCCCATGGAGCAGCCGGACTTGGCGAGGATCGGCTGGATGTGATTGCGAAAACTCGGCGCGCTGTTTTCAGCACGGACGGCGACGGAAAGAAAAACGAGGGCGAGCGCGAGACGCAACATGGCAGGGAAGAGGACCGCACAGTGTAGGGGACTCTTGGGTGGAGACAACAGGCGGCACTTTGCAGAATCCTGCCACCGGGCAGCGGGAAAAATCGGGCTTTTTGGAAGGGTTCGAGCCGCCTTACGGCACGATCAGCCTTTCCTCGGTGGCCCCGAGGGTCGGGTCAAAAGCATTGGCCAGATCGAAGCCCGACGCGCGGAACGCGAGGAAGGTCGCCGCGGCATGGGGCGAAACGGGGAGCGCTGTCGCGAGGGCCAGGCCGCGATTGTCCGCGGGGCCATCCTCCGGCCCACGCACCGGCCAGGCGGCCCGTTCGAACACTGCTTTGAACCATTCCGCCCGGTCCCAGGCTTCGGGATCGTTCGCGGGGGATTGAATGGTGATCTCGTGCGCATCGACCGTGCTCAGGTTCCGCAAGAGCACGTCCGCGCGAGCGGGCGTGAATTCCTCCGTCGCTTCCTGCGGCGGGCATTTCATCCGCAACGGACCGGCCTCCGCCGTGGCCCGCAGCACGTCCGCCAGCATCTTCTCCAGTCGCGCGACACGGTCTTCCAGTTCCGCGATTTGATCGTGCGTCGCGGGCACCGGAGGAACCGCCGCAGGCGCAGGAGCGGCGGTTGCCCCCAGCACCACGATCTCGCGGCAGCTCGGGCAACGCACCCGTTGCGCGGGCGTGGTCGTTTTCACCGACGCTCCGCAAGCGGGGCATCGGTGGACTTCGACTGGAATCTTCGCGCTAGCGGTGGCCATCGTTCTGGATCGCGGCGGTGAGAAATTCGACTTCGGCGTCGCTGAGCGTCACCTCCCCCGGTTCGTGGCCCGACCACCGCGGCACCACCGTTTCCTGCGTGCACCGCGGACAATTGACCGCATGCCCTTCACCACGCGCATCGATCTGGATATGGCAGTCGCAGTGCTGGCAGAGAAAGATCATCTCCAGCGACAGGATGCCGCGCGGGAAGACCCTTGGGATTACGCCTTCGCTCCCGCCCAGTGCCTCGGGCGCCGGCACCACGTGCGAACACCTGGGGCACTCGACCAACGGGCGCGACGAACCCGCGCCGCGGAAGAGCGGCGCGCCGCACATCACGCAAAAGAAGTGGACGGTGGACATCTCGGACGGCCGGGAGAGGGCGGTTGAGCGGAAGGCTTGACCTGCGACCCTTCGTTCCCATATGTAGTATTCGTCCTGAAACGTCAACCCCAACATATGGGGATGTTTCGAGGGCTTTCGAAGCAAATGAGCTGTCCGCCGACCGTCATCGAACCCGCTCGGATCCAATTCATCGAGCAAACTTTCCGCGACCTCCTCGGTCCGCGCTTTGATTCCACGGTGGATCGCGGTCGCCTCCAGCTCATTCGCTGGGTGCACCAGCGACTCTTCTTGGAAGGGGCTCCGCTGGAGACGGTGCGGTTCGAGCTGAACCGCCGCCTCTGCACCACGCAGATCCTCGCCGTTACCAGCGGCAAAGGTGGCGTCGGCAAAACCACCGTGTCGGTCAATCTCGCCGTCGCCTGCGCGAAGCTCGGCAAGCGTGTGCTTCTCTTCGATGCGGATCTTGGCATGGCAAATGTGCACGTCTTTGCCGGCGTCAATCCACGCGCCACGCTACTCGACTTCATCGACGGGCGCACCAGCCTCGATGAAGTCCGCGTGCCGGGTCCGGCCGGCGTGGAGTTGATCTGCGGCGCCTCGGGCATCGGCCGGCTATCGGATCTCAGCGTCTCCGTGCTCGAACAGCTCGGCACGGAACTGGTGCGCGTAGCGTCCGAATTCGACGTGCTCATCATCGACACCGGCGCGGGCATTGCGGCATCGGTCACCCGGTTTCTTCGGCTCGCGCACGAGGCGATCGTTGTCACCACGCCGAATATCGCCGCGACGCTCGATGCCTACGGCGTGATCAAACTCGCGCACGAAACCAAAATTCCCGCGCGCTTGCATCTGCTCGTGAACCAGGCCGCCGATGCCGTGGAAGCGGAACGGGTTTCCACTCGCATCGGCGATTGCGCCTCGCGGTTTCTACAGCACCCGGTCGCCAGCCTCGGCTTTCTCGTGCGCGATGCGGAAGTCGAGCGCGCGAACCAAAGCCGTGTGCCGCTCACCCTCGCGCAGCCTTCCCATTTCAACGCCGAGCGCCTCGCTGACATCGCCGCGGCGCTCACTGCTTCCACCGCTCCAGCCTGCACCGCCGCCGCGTAAGCCACGCGCCGTTGCGCCAAACCAGCCCATCCATGAATCTTCACTCCGAACCCGCCTTCTCCGAGGCGCTCACCGACCTTATCGGCGCCGCGCCCGCGGCGACCAATCTGCCGTCCGCCGGCGTCGTGCCCTTCGTCGCGCCGGGCGATTTCATCTCCAGCTACAAGCTGCGCGAGAACCCTTTCGCCGACTGCGTGCATCCCGCGTTTTTCTTCCGCACCGAGAGTCACGCGGAGGCTTTTCGCAGCATGTCGCTCGCGGCGGAATACAAGACCTCGCTCGGCCTCGTCACCGGTCCCAGCGGCACGGGCAAGACGCTGGTGAGCCAGATGCTGCTTCAGCAGTTCAGCGACGCGCGTTACCGCGTCATCCTCGTGCTCGTCGCGCCCGGTATCAGCAAGACCGGTCTGCTGCGGGAAATTCTCGCCGAGCTCGGCCTCGCGCTGCCCGTCGGCGTGGCGCGCGTGCAGGATCTCGTGCGCATGCTCAGCAACCACATCATCGAACTCCACGAGCAGGGCCGGCGCCTCGTGCTCGTCGTCGATGAAGCCCACCTGCTCAGTGCCGATTGCCTGCACGTTGTCCGCACGATCAGCAATATCGAGCTGCCCGAGGAAAAACTCTGCACCTGCCTGCTCTTTGGCGAAGCGCGCCTTTCCGAGCGGCTCGAACATCCGAGCTACGCGTCGTTGCGCAATCGCATCTATCTCCGTGCCGAACTGCGCCCGCTCAACGCCGCTGAGACGGCGCAGTATGTGAAATACCGGCTCATGACCGCCGGGCGTCTCACCGATCTCTTCACGCCCGAAGCGCTTCACCTGCTGCACGAACGCTCCGGCGGCATCCCGCGCACGTTGAACAAACTCGCCATGCTCAGCCTCATCGAAGGCGCCGTGCGCGGCGCCACGCTCATCGACGAAACCAAAGTCGTCCTCGCCGCCGCCCGCCTGTGACCCCCGGCGAACATTCCAAGACCGACCTCCGCCGCGGCCGCATCCGCCCGCAGTCGCAGGATCGCGACCACGCGACGAGCGCGGAGGAGGAAGCCTTTTTGTTCGAGGCCGGGCCGGTAGAGCAAGCGGCGGGTGGGAAGGAGGAGAGGGAGGGGAAGAATGCGGTGGTGGTGCGGGCGAGGAAGCAGGCGTGAGCCTTCGAGGGCCATCGCCCCCGATCCTTGTTTACGCGATACCTACGTTCCCCCTGCCGCTACCCGCTTTCCCCTTTTCCTTCCCGCACCCGCTCGCTTAGATGCCCCTCCCTATGTCCTCCGCTTCTGATTCCATCGGTTTCGCCATCGTCGGCACCGGCATGATCGCCGAGTTCCACGCCAACGCCATTCGTGCCGTCCCCGGCGCCAGGCTCGTCGGCGCTTACGGAAATGTCGCCGAACAGCGCGCGGCCTTCTGCCAGAAGCACGGCATTCGCGATTTCGGTTCGCTGGAGGAAATCATCGCCTCGCCCGAGATTCACGCCGTCACCGTGGCCACGCCGAGCGGCCTGCACGCCGCCGTCGCCGTGCCCGTGCTCGAAGCTGGCAAAGCGGTCCTTTGCGAAAAGCCGATCGACGTCACGCTCGAAGCCGTGGACGCCATTCTCGCCGCCGAAAAGAAAGGCAATGGCCGCCTCGCGTGCGTCTTCCAGAGCCGCTTTGGCGCCGGTGCGCAGCAGCTCAAGAAAGCCGTGGACGCAGGCCGTTTCGGCCGCCTCACCATGTGCAGCGCTTACATCAAGTGGTGGCGCGATCAGGCCTACTACGGCACCAGCGGCTGGAAAGGCACCTGGAAGCTCGACGGCGGCGGCGCGCTCATGAACCAGGGCGTTCACGCGGTCGATCTCCTGCAATGGCTCGTCGGCCTCCCGGACGAAGTCGCCGCCTTCCACGCCACCCTCGCGCACACCATGGAAGCCGAGGATACCCTCACCGCCACGCTCAAGTTCCCGCACGGCGCCCTTGGCGTCATCGAAGCCGCCACCAGCGCGTGGCCGGGCGACGATCTGCAGATTGAAATCGTCGGCGACAAAGGCAGCGCCACCATCGTCAACGACAAGGTCACCCGCTGGGACTTCGCCGAGAAACAACCCGGCGACGAAGACGTCCTCAAAAACGAAGGCGCCGGCAAGATTGGCGGCGGCACCGCCGACCCCAAAGCCATCCCGATCGAAGGCCATCGCCGCCTCATCGAAGACCTCGTAAACGCCATCCGCGAAGGCCGTCCGCCAATGATCCCCGGCACCGACGCTCGCAAAGCCATCGCCCTCATCCGCGCCTGCTACGAAAGCGCCGCCTCGCGCTCCGTGGTGAAGGTGTCGCGGTAGCGCTCCGCGCTGCTTTTTCTCCCAACTCGCAGGTCATCCTGAGCGAAGCGCCGCTTCGCGAATCGAAAAGCGTGCCGTCGAACGGATCCCGTGATGTTCGTGCGACGCGCGCCGCAGGCGGCCACCCAGTTTGGATCGATCGTGCCAGGCAGAAGCTGCTGAGGACCGCGAGGGGGTCTAGATCGACCAGCCCAAGGTAGTGAGGCACGAGCGGCCTTGGGAACTTCACGCGATGAACATCAACCCTGAAAGACGGCGCATCGACGCCCACGCCCTGATTCAACCCTTTCAGGGTTGATGCACGTGGTGGGGATCGGTTCCCAGGGTAGCTCGTGCCTCGCAACCCTGGGCTGGTTGATTGAATCCCGTTGGGATTGCGCCGCGGCGACGTTCTGGAATCGCAAGGTGGGCGCATCGCTCGGTGCGGCGCCAGGCCTCCCTCGGATGGCGAGGGCGCGTTTGATCTTTTCTGGGTGTGCATCGCTCGGTGCGGCGCCAAGCCTCCCCGTGAACGCCAACGGCGTTCCATCATCCAGCCCAAGGTTGTTTCGTTCCAACGAAACTACCTTGGGTCCATCCCACCCAGCCATCCGTTCAACCCTGAAAGGGTTGCACCAACGTGAGCCGGATTGAGGCGGCGGGATATGGATCGCGGGCGATTCACCCCCTTTCAGGGTTGGATGGGGGGGCGAGAACCCAAGGGGGTGCTCCAACCCTGGGCTGGATGATCGAATCCCTTCAGGATTCAAATCCAATCCCACGGGGTCTTCATCCCCCATCCCGAAAAAACCGCCGCAGTGGAGAGTGATCAAAGTCACGCGCTCGGAAGGGAGCGGCCTTCGGAGCGGCGTCGTGACAGGTCGAGCGCCGTTTTCACCGCAGCCCAAAATACTTCTCCGCAAACCGCTTCCCGATCTCGTTCTGCGCGGGCGTGTCGAAGTGGACGTTGTCGCCGATGTTTGTCTTCAAATCGCGCGCATCCACGCAGGCGGTGTGCGGGCGTTTTGCCGGCAGCGCGAGCAGGATTTGATTCATCGCCTGCTTGTCGGCTGAGCCCGCTTCGCCCATCTCACCGATGGTGCAGGCGATGAACGGCAGTTCGGGCAGGCCGAGGTCCGCGCGCACGTTGTCCACGAGTTGCAGCAGCTTCGCTTCATGCACCGGCAATCCGTTCGGTTTCGCATCCGCTTCGCCTTGCAGCCACAGCACCGCGCGGATGCGCGCCTTGGCTGGTGCTGCTGTTTCCAACGCGAGCCGCGCCCGGCGCACCGCGTCATCGTAGAGTTTCGCGCCCTTCGCCCAGCGCGCGATCGAAGTCCCTCCGACCGCGCACGGAATCAACCCCACTCGGACTTTTGCATCGTGCGCCGCAACCGCCTCCGCAAACGCGAGCCCCGGCCCGACGCCCGCGTTGTCCGCGCCCGCGAAGGTCTGCGCATCGCCGACGAGATGCAGCGGATGCCGCGCGAGATACCAATGGTCGTCCCGCAGATGCATCATCACGAGACGCGGATCGCGCTTCGGTTCATCCGGCATCACCCCGCGTCCTTTCATGTTCGACTGGCCCATGAGCAGGAACAGATCGAGCCGCTCCGTCCCCTCCGGCAGCGCCGCAATGTCCACCGCTTCCAGCGGCGGATGCGTCGGTGGTGGCGTCTGCACCTTGCGCCCTGCTTTCGCCTCCTGGGCCGATGAAATCGAGGTGGCGCCAATGAGCGCGGCGAGGAGAGAGAGGAGAATTGTCTTCATGTGGGGCAACAGGGAACCGGATTTTTCTCCGACTTCGTCCTTCTGATCAACGGCTGAGATGGAGACGTTTCGACAGGTGCGGTCCGAGCTCGAGCGAATACAACTTGTGTGTTTCAATCAGGTAAACCAACGCCAGGTCGTTCATGCGGGCGTGTCCGGCAGGCGTGCCTGAGCCGTAGATGAAAACCGCCTTCGAATCGCTCGACCAATGCCAGGTGTGCGACGTGCCTGAGCCAGGATCGCTTTCCTGAAGAATCAGCACCGTTTCGAGCGGCCCGGGTGTGTCCCGCGAAAGCGTGATCTCGTGATAGTAATTTCTCAGCTCGTGCTGCCGAAGCGTGCACCGTCCGTCGGGCGAGACCGCATCGCCACCCGTCAGAAAGACATGAGGCGCGCCGGTATTTGAAAACTGGGCGATGCTCAGCAGGTCGGCAAATTCCTCGCCATAGCGAGCCACCTCGGGGTGCGCCTCCCCGCCAGAAATCTTCGCCCCGAACACATAAGGCCGATGATAAATGATCCCCGCGGCAGCGCTCGCGAACGCAACGAAAGTCATCGCGGCCGTGCCGGAGCGTATGCTCATGGCCCGCGGAACCACTCCGAAATCCACCGCCAGAACTCATCGCCGTAACGCATGGCGAGAAGTCCGAGCACCACGGCCACCCCAGCCACCGCCGCCCAGAACCCGCCTGTGAACGCCGCGACTTCGCGGGCGACGACGAAGAACCCGGCGACCGCTCCAAAGGTAAACCCGCAACCGAAGCGGAGTCCTTTCTCGAAGGCGTCGGGTTCAGGGTTCTCGTTCATCGTGGTGGGTCCTGCGGTCAGGGAAGGCGTGTCAGGGAAGAGAAATGGTCGCCTCGGTCTGCCATGAGTGGTTGGTCCACCGATAATGCGTTTCTGTCGATGCGGAGGAAAGTTCAAAGCGTTGACCGCGCGCCGTCACGATGAAGGTGGGGCGCTCCGGACGGCGTGGGACGCTGCCGATGGGTGGGATAATGAAAAAGAAGCTGCCCCAGCCGGTGCGAAAGGCTGCGGAGGCGTCGCCACGCGCGTCCGTGACGACGTGCTCCTCGGCGCGAACCGCGCCGTTTTTCGGACGCCGAAGAGCGATCGTCAGCGGAAGAGCCGCCTGCCGTGTGTGCACCGTCACCCGATGAGTGGTCACGTTATCGGCCACGCCACCGCAACCCGAAAGCGACGCGAGCAGCACACCCCCAAACCAAACCCGACTCACGGCGGAGGCGCGGCGTCGTGCGCGGCTGACGGCGGAGGCGATTCGCTGCGGCGTGGATATCGTGGGTCCGTGGACCATGCGGCGAGGGTTTCACCTTCATCGGTGGCGCGCAACTCGATGCCGTAGCGGTGGAGCAACGACGTCCGGATGAGTGCGATCGCCGCGGGGATCAGCATGGGTTGGCCGATCTCGAGGGTCACTTTTGCGTGCAAATCGAGCGCGACGAAGACCCGCGTCGCCGTCAGGCGTTCGTAGAGCGCCAGGACTTCCCGGAGATTGGCCTGGCGAAAAGCGGCGCCGAGCAGGACGGCAAAAGGTCGTTTCATGGGAGGCTGGCCCCGTTGGGCTGGTGGCTACTCCGCGCTCCATGCATTCGCGAAGCCGAGGGTGTCCTCGATATCGAGGAATCGCGTGATGAAGCCGGCGTCGTCGAAGAGGTAGTGGTGGATGACTTCGCCGCGAACCGTTTTCCCCGTGGGGCGAATGGCGAGGTCCACGAGCAGGCGCGCGGCGGCCTCGTTGGCCCCTTCCATGACTCCCGCGATCTGGAAGTCTCGCACCTCGTAGTTCCGGGTAAACAAGCCGAAGTAACGAGCCACGAAATCGTGCCCGTGTCCGGCCTCGTAACAGGGCACGCGGCGAGCGGCGGGCAGGGTGTAATCGACGTTGGCCGCCCAAAGCACTTCCGGATGGAGGCGCTGAAGAATGGCCGGGATGTCCCCGCGTCCGAAAGCGGCATACAGTTCGTGGATGATCGAGGTCAGCTTCATGGGGCTCGTGCGCTGAACTCAACGACGCCGCGGTGTCCCCGGATGCACGCCGGCTTGAAAATTTGCCGGTTCGTGGTAAGTAAGCCGCGTGTGAAAGTGACGGGTCGGGGCTGGGGAGACGATATGAATAATAATTTCTGATTGCCCGCCGTGCTTTCGCGTCTGTTCTTGGAAAAACTTGCCGTGTCCTCCCCAAGCGGATTTCGATCGTGCAAACGTGAAGATTCCCATCCCGCCGGTTCGACTGCGCCGCTGGCGCATCCAAGTCGCTGGCGCGCTCCCGTTACTCTGTTGATCCGACTTAATCCAACTTGATCCAAGCTCATTTGCCGGGATGTCTCCACCCAGCCAGATCAAGGTGATTCAAGGTAAATCAAGGGATAGCCGGAGTCGCCGGGGTAGGGGAGAAAGTCGGGGGAGCTGATGAAGGGTAATACGGTGTCCGTAGTCGTGATAAAAGTTTCAAGACTACCCAATTTGTTGCTTGCCTGTGTCATGGAAAGACCCACACTCGCCTCCCACTCTGCTGCCATGCGCCCCTCTCGACTTCTCGCCCTTTTGTCATGCTGCTTGATTGCTGCGTCCGCTTCGGCGGCCGATGCGCAGCCGAAGATCACTCGCATCCGCGGACGAGTCGTCACGGTGACCGTGCCGAACGGATTCGATTCCGTGTCGCTCCAGCGGGTGCGTTCCATCGCCCGGCCTGGCGCGCGCGCCCAACGGGTGTGGGCCACGGTCGATACGCAGTTCCCGTCGGCTCAATCGACGACGCTCACTTTCCGTCTCACAAAGCTCACTTCGCGCCGCGTGTTGCGCGTCATCGGTTCGCGCTCGGCGCCGTTGCCCGAGAATTTCCTTTCCGGCAGCACGACCTTCGGTGCCGATACGCTGAGCCTGTCGAATGCAAAGACCTCGGGTCCGAGCGGCCGGAGTAACGATGTGATGACGCTCAGCGGCACGAGCGTGACCTCCAGCTTTGTCGCCGATACAAATGCGACGAACGGACCTGCGCCTTCCGCCCCCGTGGTCGAGAGCGACATCTGGAAGATCGTCGGCGACCGGCTCTATTTCTTCAATCAACTCCGCGGTTTGCAGGTGATCGACATGAGCAAGCCGGACGATCCCGCGCTGCTCGGCACGCTGCGCATGCCGGCCTCGGGCGAGGATCTTTACGTGGTGGACGAAAACCACGTTGCCCTGCTCAAGCGCGGCAACGACTACTGGGGCGGGCCGATTTTCTACCTCGGCGGCATCCTCAACCTGCGCATCGCCAACGCCACCACCGGCATCGTGACGACGACGACGGTGGATGCTGCCGGCGGCGCCATGACGCTGGCGGCTTCGAACACCGCCTCCCTCAGCACCACGCTCCTCCCTTATCAGCAGAGCAATCGGCAGAACGAAGTCGTCATCGCCGACGTGAGCGCCGGCGCGCCGCAGCAGGTCGCCAGCGTGCCCTTCAGCGGTGCGCTGCTCGAGAGCCGCATGGTGGGCCAGGTGCTCTACGTCGCGGCCAGCACGACCAGGACGGTGGATGGCGCCCTGAACTACGGCACGGCCATCACGGCTTTCGACCTGAGCGACCCCGCCAATCCGGCCGAGCGCGACTCCGTTTTCATCCCGGGCTGGACCTCGGTCGTCACCGCCACGCCGAATTATTTCATCATCAGCGGCGGTTATCCCAATGCGCTGCGCCTCGTGGACATCTCGGCGGGCGACGGCACCCTCAAGGAAGTCGGCTCGGTCGCGCCGGAAGGTTACGTGCAGGACAAGTTCAAGATCTCCGTGGACGGCGACGTGCTCACCGTCCTTTCGCAGGTCTGGCTGCCTTGGGAGTGGGACGGCCAGGGCAACGTCGTCACGCGCGGCGGAGCGTCCACCGTGCTGCAAACTTTCTCGCTGGCCGATTCCACGGCGCCGACTGCGCTGGGCCGACTGGTGCTCGCGCCGGGCGAATCGCTCCGCGCCACCCGCTTCGACGGCGACCGCGTCTACGTCGTCACCTTCGAGCAGATCGATCCGCTCCACATTGTCGATCTGAGCGACCCGGCGAATCCGACCCTCTCCGGCACGGTGGAAGCCCCCGGTTTCTCCACGTATATCGAGCCGCTCGGCGATCGCCTCGTCACCATCGGCCTCGTCAACTGGCAGCCCGCCGTCTCGCTCTTCGACGTGAGCGATTCGGCCAATCCAAAGCTCCTCCAGCAACTCTCCCTCGCGGGCAAAAACAACGGCTGGGCCAGCAGCGAAGCGGTCTGGAACGAAAAAGCCTTCAAGGTCCTCGCTTCGCAGAACCTGATCATGCTGCCGGTTTCCGGTAGCGACTTCACCGACACCGACACCTGGGGTGGTGAATGGTTTTCGCGCGTGCAGTTGATCGATCTCTTCCCCGACTCGCTGGTCAAACGTGGGGTCATCGACGCGAGCTTTTCCCCGCGCCGCGCGGATGTGGTGAACGACCGTATCGCTGCCATCTCGCCCTCGAAACTCGTGGTGGTGAACGCGGACAATCGCGACAAGCCGGCAGTCACTGCCGAAGTGGCCCTCGCATGGAGCGTGGATCGCGTCTTCCACGTGGGCGATTACCTTGTGGAGATTGGCGGTCCGGCCGATTATACCGGCAAGCCCGCGCCGACGCTCAGCGTGGCCCCTGCGGACAATCCCGACGCGGCGATCGCCGGCCTCGATCTCGCCCCGCTGGACGTCGTCGGTTCCACCCTGCGCGACGGCACGCTTTACCTCGCGCAACGCGCCTGGCCGCGCTGGTGGATCAGCGATGCGGCCGAGGACAAGCCCCAGCTCCTCGTCACCGCCTACGACGTGTCCGCGCTGCCGAAGCTGAAGAAACTCTCGCAAGCCAGCGGTCCCGCGCCGCTCGACTCGTGGGGGCAGCTCACCCCGCTCTGGCCCAGCCCCGGCACGCTCGTGTGGGCGGCGGATCGCGGCTACTTCCTGTGGAATGGCCCGATCTTGTTGAACAACGTCGTCACCCTCGCTGCCACGACCAACCTCGCGGTGCGGTCCGATGTCGCGACGCTCAATACCGGTGCGGTCGTGGGGAACCGCTACGTCTGGACCGGCCCGAGCAAGCAATTCATCTCCTTCAACGTGCGCACGCCGGAGAAGATCGCTTTCGGTTCCTCCATCGAAGTGAAGCCCGCCAGCGCTTCCCAGTTCAGCGCGCCCTTCGCGCAGGCCGGCCTCGTCTTCGTGAGCGAGCAGAAACTCTACTCGAACGGGGATGGCACCGACGCCGCCGACATCGGGAAACATTTCCTGCGCGTGGTGGAATACACCGAGCCCGCTGCGCCCTTCGTGCGCGACGAGCGCGTGAACATCCCCGGCCGTCTCGTCGGTGTGGCTCGCGAAGGCAAGCTGCTCTATACCGCGGGTTGCGATTTCAACGTCACCGACGGCACCGTGCTGAACACCGCTGCGTTGCACGCCAGCGCCTTCGACGGCACTGCTGCTCACCTCATCGCCACCCAGGCGCTGCCAAATCCGTGGATCCCGCTCGCATTGAGTGGCCCGAATGTCACTTATCTTGAAGAGCAGCCGGCCTACGTCTGGAAACCCTTCGAGCTCAAGCCGGTGATCGATGGCGATCTCATGGTGATGAATTCCCTCATCGTGCGTCCCGGCTATTGGTGGGGCGGTTCTTACGAGGAGAATCCGGCGCACAGCGTCCTGCACGTCATCAATCTCACCGACGGCGGCACCTTCACCGAACTCGGCTCGCTGGAACTGGCCCACGACTTCGGCCTCAGCCTCTTCGGGGATCTCGCCATCACCCAGCCCAACTGGACGGCCGTGCGCACCATCGATCTCTCCACTCCGAACGATCCCACCGACCTCGGAGCCTTCTCCTTCCCCGGCAACTCCTACCCGAACCTCGGCGGCGCCGACGGCTCTCTCGGCACTGGCCTGTGGATTCCCGCCGGCCCCTACGGCGTGGAGACCATCGGCTTCGAGAAATAACCGCCGCGCGGGGAACGCCCTGTTGGTGTCCAGCCTTCAGGCTGTCCCCGCGCCCTGCCTCGTCAGGCCGATCTCACGCCGTCACCAGCCCGTTCGCCGAAGCGAGCAGATCGAGGTCGGCTTCGTAGCGTTTGTTCAGGATCTTGATATCGGACTCGTCGAGGAACTTCATGTAGTCTTCCGAAGTGTTCACCGGATGTTTCCGCGCCGCGCCCTGGTTGGAGTTCAACTGGGGAAGCTCGACGAGCGGCAACCCGAGCCGTTGCCAGATATACTCGATGCTGGTGTCCAGTTGCTCGATGCGTCCGAGGAAATCGACCGCCGGTTTGCCGTTCTTTGTCTGCACGAAAAGATGCTGCGAACAGTAGTGCGGATCGGCCTTCCGATCGTCGCCTGCGGATGTGGCCAGCCACGCGATGAATTCCTTCAGCGTCGAGGCCGGCGTCAGCTTCCGCATGCGGGCAAACATGTTCTTTTTCCCTTCGCTCCCGTCGTAGTTCACGAACTTGTCGTAGTAGAAAGAGACCACGCGAGAGAACGGATGGCGGATGAATGCGAAGCGGAACAGTTCGCCGGGATAGTCCGCGAAAAATCGGGTGTCGTGATAACCCTTTTCCACCAGCCGCCAGCCGTCGGAGCACGTCTCGCGGCACATTTTCAGGATCGAGCGACTGGCGACTTTCGGCACGCAGTGAAAGAGAAAAGAGCGCGAGGCACTGTAGTAGCAGTCCCCGTGCAGATTCACGGGGAGGGTATGGTGGTCCATTGCGCGAATTAAGGGCGCGGGTCGGGCAATTCGCAAGTGATTCGCGCGAGGGCCTCGCCCATGCGCTCACCGGCGACTAACTGTGCCTTCGCCGAAAGATGATGCTGCCGCTGGTAAGGACCAAGGTCATCGGCGTCGATCCACGCGGCGTTCACGGTCGATTCCGCGACGGCGACTTGCGCCCGGCGAATCGGCGCCATCTTCTCCTTTCCTGCCACTGGCGAATTCACGCTCCGCGCCAGGATGAACGGAGTCGTGGGCGTGCCAAATTCCGCCCGCAGGTCGGCGACGAGCCGGCGCAGGTCCGCTTCATAGGCGGCCTGTGATCGCCCGAGCAGGCCGTCGTCGATGCCTTGATGCCAGACGAACCCACTCATCCGCACCTCGCCATCGACCTGCCGCAGTTCTGCGAGCCGCGCGTGGACGAATGCGGTCCACTGCGTCCAGTGTGCATTCGGCCGCACCCACGGCGAGCGGTCGTTTTCCAACTGCTGGAAGTTCGCCGCTGCCTTGATGATCGCCACGCCGCGCCAGCCTTTCCCCGCAAGGGTTCGTGCCAGTCCTGCCTCCGGCCCGATGACCTTGTAGAGCGCGCCTTCGGGACTGGTGAGCTTTCCATTCGCCACCCCGCCATGGCCGCGAATTTCGCCCCACGCGTAGCTATGCAAATGCGTGGGATCGAACCGCGCGCCGAAGGTGAAGAGCGTCTCACGATCCGCGGCGGTCTGCGTTCCAACTTCGACCAGGTCGCGCAGCCCGGTTTTTGGTTCGATCAGTGCATCCGCGCCGGCCATGTTCGATTGTCCACCGAGGATGAGCACCTGGCGAAGGGGGACGGGCTTAATGGCGATGGCTTCCAATTTTCCGGCGGATTGGACAACGCCGTTCCGGGTTTGGCAACGGTGGATATTGTTGCGCGGCCCGGCATCGCTTGGCTACCGTGGCCGCTCACTTTCACCCGCCGCCCGCTTCACCGAACGCATGCCGATCGATCGACACCACGCCTTTGCCGGAGCCCCGGCGTATGGCCGTGCGCTGGGCTGGTGGGCGCAGCTCACCTCCGAAGGCGCGCGGCGTGCGGTGCAGGCCTGGCGGGTGTTCGACCGCCATACGCAGGCCGCGCCCGATTGCCTCCTCGGGCCGAACGCCTGGTGCTGGAACGCCGGAAATCCTGACTGCATCGTGCTCGAAGCCGGTGCGGTCTGCCGCGGCATTCTCCGAGTGGAGCTTTTCGGAAATGGACGCATCGTCATCGGCCCCCGCACCTACGTGGGCGACGATTGCCTGCTCAGCTCTTCGGTGGGAATCGAGGTCGGTTCCGATTCGCTCATCGCCCACGGCGTCCAGATTTTCGACAACGACAGCCATCCCGTGGACGTGGAGGCGCGGAAAGCCGACTACGCCGCCGTGCTGCAGGGCGGCGAGCGCCAGCCGATTGCCAGCGCGCCGATCCGCATCGGGGCTCATACGTGGATCGGGTTCGGCGCGATCATCCTGAAAGGCGTGACGATTGGCGAGGGGAGTGTCGTCGGCGCCGGCAGCGTCGTGACCCACGATGTGCCCGCATTTTCCCTGGCGGCTGGCAATCCAGCCGTCGTCATCAAGGATCTGCGGCCAGCCAGCGAGCGGCGATAAAGTCCTTGCGCGGAACGGGGGGCCTTGCGAGCCTCGCCGACTCGATTTGCCGCGCCATTTTGCTCAAAAAACCGCACTTTAACTTCACTCCCCGCTTTGCCGCCTTCCTCACGGGCGAGCCACCGGCGCGCGCATGAACGGGACTCCGGAAGCCACGGCCGCGCTGGCGGGCGCAGATTCGGAAGAGTGGACGCGGGTGATTCGCCCCGGGCGCAGCGTCTTCGGCGTCCCGTGGCGGGAATTGTGGCGTTATCGCGATCTCATCTGGATGCTCACGGTGCGAGACATCTCGACCAGTTATCACCAGACCGTCCTCGGCCCGGCGTGGTTCATCCTCCAGCCCCTCATGGTCACGGTGGTCTTCAGCTACCTCTTCGGGCGCATGGCGAATTTCCAGTCCGACGACATCCCGCACTACCTCTTCTACATGGGCGGGCTGGTGCCGTGGCTGTTCTTCTCGGAGTCGGTCACGAAAAACTCGAACGTCTTCGTGCAGAACGCGCAGCTTTTCTCGAAGGTCTATTTCCCGCAGCTCGCCGTGCCGATCGCGGGCCTGCTCACGAACCTCCTCCCGATGGTGGTGCAGTTCAGCCTCTTCCTCGTCGGGCTCATCTATTACCTCGTGCAAGGCAATCCCTTCACGCACCCGAACTGGTGGATTCTCGTGACCCCGCTGCTCTTCGTGCAACTCGGAGCGCTCGCGCTCGGTCTCGGTTGCATGATCTCCGCGCTTTCGCGCCGCTTCCGCGACCTCGCTTACGGCATCAAGGTCGGCATGCAGTTGCTCATGTTTGGCAGCGCGATTGTCTTCCCGCTTTCCCGCATCAAGGACCCGCTGGACCGGCTGCTCTTCTTCCTTAACCCCGTGGTGCCCCCCATCGAATTTTTCCGTTACGCCTTCGTCGGGCGTTCGCTCGTCGAGCCGTGGCATCTGGCGGTCAGCGCCGTCGTGAGCTTCGCGGTGTGTTACGTCGGACTCGTGCTCTTCCATCGCGCTGAACAGGACGCGATGGATACCGTGTAACCATGTCCGTCGTCCTGCGGCTCGAAAACGTGAGCAAGGCCTTTCACCTCGGTGAAATCGGCCGGAAAGACTTCTTCCGCGACTGGCGGCGCAAGCTCTTCACTCACGAAGCGCCGGAAGATGACCCCGAGCTTTTCTGGGCGCTGCGCGATGTTTCTTTCGACGTGCAGGAGGGCGAAGTCGTCGGCCTGCTCGGCCGCAACGGCGCCGGTAAATCCACGCTGCTCAAGGTCATCTCGCAGATCACCGCGCCGACGAACGGCTGCGTGAAAATCAAAGGCCGCATCGCTTCCCTGCTCGAAGTCGGCACCGGTTTTCACCCCGATCTCACCGGGCGCGACAACATCTTCCTCAACGGCGTCATCCTCGGCATGCGCCGCCGCGAGATTCAGGCGAAGTTCGACGAAATCCTCGATTTTGCCGGGATCGAAGCATTCATCGACACACCGGTGAAACGTTACTCCGTTGGCATGCGCGTGCGCCTCGGCTTCGCCGTCGCCGCCTGCCTCGAAGCGGAGTTGTTGCTCGTCGATGAAGTGCTGGCGGTGGGCGATTCCGTTTTTCAGCAGAAGTGCCTCGGCAAAATCGGCGACATCGCGCGCACGGGCCGCACCGTTCTTTTTGTGAGCCACAGCACCGCCACCATCGAAGCGCTCTGCACGCGAGGCGTCGTCCTGGTCGGCGGGCGCGCCGAGTTCGACGGAGTCGCCGCCGACGCCATCGAACACTACGGCGCCAGCCGCGCGGTGACCGAAACCGATCTGCGCAAGCGGACCGATCGCCAGGGCGACGGGGAAATTCGCATCACCGCCATCGAAATGCGCAACGCGCGCGGACAGGTCATTCCCGCCGCGCGCGCGGGTGACGCGGTCGAGTTCAATCTCCACTACGAGCGCCACTCCACGCAACCGCTGCCTTCGCTGGCCGTCGATCTCACCGTTGCCACGCACATCGGCACCCCGGTCTTCACCCAGGCCAACTGGCTTGCCGGCGTCGAGTTTGGCGAGTTGCCGCAACGGGGCGTGTTCGTCTGCAAGATTCAGTCGCTACCGCTGCCCGTCGGGCACTATCACGTCGGCTTCGAATTGCGCCCGCGCATGCGCGGAAAGGCCGTGCTCGACGCGATCGAAAACGCCTACGAGTTGCACGTCGAATCCGGCGACTTTTTCGGCACCGGCAAGCTGCCCGAACTGCGCCAGGGAACCTGCCTCGTTCCGGGTGCCTGGTCGCTGCGCTCCGTCGAAGCCGAGGCCACCGTTCTTGCCCAGTCATGATCGCTAACCCGCTCCGCCGCCTCGTCCAGATGCTCGCGACCCTGCCGGACGACCTCGCTCGTCTTCAGGCCGATCTCGGCGCGCTGCGGCAAGGTCTCGGCCGGGTGGAAGCGCGCCTCGACCGGCTCTCGCCACCGTCCACGCAACTGAGCGATCACGAGTTCAAAGTCTATTCGCAGTGGGGTGAGGACGGCATCCTGCAATACCTCACGCGCACCGTGCCGGTGCCACGCCGCGTCTTCGTGGAATTTGGCGTCGAGAACTACACCGAGGCCAACACGCGGTTCCTCCTGCTCAACGACAACTGGAGCGGCCTCATCATCGATGGTTCCGAGGACAGGATGAACTTCGTGCGGCAGGACGCCATTTACTGGCGCCACAATTTGAAAGCGCTCGCGCAATTCGTCACGCGCGAGAACATCAACGATCTCATCCGCAGCCAAGGCCTCACCGGCGAGATCGGCCTGCTTTCGGTGGACATCGACGGGAACGACTACTGGGTCTGGGAGCGCATCGACGTGGTGAACCCTGCGATCGTGGTGGTGGAATACAACGCGCGCTTCGGCCCCGAACGCGCCGTCACCACGCCCTACGATCCCGCCTTTGAGCGGCAGAAGGCGCACTATTCCTGCATCTACTACGGCGCGTCGCTCGCCGCGCTGGTCGGGCTTGGGCGCCGCAAAGGTTACGCCTTCGTCGGTTCCAATTCCGCCGCCAACAACGCCTTTTTTGTCCGGCGCGATTTGCTCCCTGCAGGAATGCCCGCCCTCACCGCGGCGGAAGGCTGGCGTCCGTGCGCGTTCCGTGAATCGCGCGATCCGTCCGGGCAGTTGGCGTTCCTTTCGGCTGAAGAAGAAGCCGCGTTGCTGAACACCCTGCCCCTCGTGGAGGTCGAACCGTAACCGCCATGAAAACCGTCCTTCTCACCGGAGCGGCTGGATTTCTCGGACGACATACGGCGCGGCATTTTGCGCAGCTCGGCTGGCGGGTCGTCGGCGTGGACGATGTGCCGCCGGAAAATGCGCCGACCCTCGCCCGATTTGCCCGCCTGCGTCTGCCTTCCCCGGAACTCGTCTCGATCCTCACGGAAGAAAAGCCGCACACCTGCATTCATTGCGCGGGCCGCGCTTCGGTGCCGCTCTCGATGCAGGATCCGGCGGGCGATTTTCGCGATAATACGGTGATGACGTTCGAGCTGCTCGAAGCCCTGCGCCGCCACGCGCCAGCCTGCCGCTTCATCCTCCTGTCGAGCGCCGCAGTGTATGGGAATCCGCCCGTGCTGCCGGTGAGCGAAGAGGCGCCGGTCGCCCCGCTCTCCCCGTATGGCTGGCACAAGCGCCAGGCGGAATTGCTCTGCGAGGAATTCAGCACCGTCTTCGGCCTGCCGACGATCTCGGCGCGGATCTTTTCCGCCTACGGCCCGGGCCTGCGCCGGCAGGTGGTGTGGGATATCTGCGAACGCGTCCTGACGACGGGCAGCCTTGAGTTGCGCGGCACCGGCGCGGAGAGCCGCGACTTCATCCACGCCGCCGACGTGGCGCACGCGCTGGCCGTGCTGGCCGAAAAGGCTCCCGCTCGCGGCGAAGTTTTCAATCTGGCCACCGGCCGCGAAACGAGCATTGCCGAACTCGCGCGCCTCGTATGTTCCGCGCTCGGCAGTGCGACCGAACCGGTTTTCGACGGCGCGGTGACCGCCGGCCAGCCCATCAACTGGCGCGCCGATCTCGACCGCCTGGGTGCTCTCGGTTTCACTCCACGAATTTCGCTGGAGGACGGAGTGCGCGGCGTCGCGGCCTGGGCGCGCGCGGAACTCGGCGGCCTGTGAACGCCGGGCGCATCGGGCTCATCGCGCAGGGTGGCGCGGGCTGGATGGGAGGCAGCGAATACGTTCGCAATCTCCTGCGCGCGATGGCGGTGGCGGGTCGGCCGGAAGTCACGCTCTTCTGTTTCGCCAATACCGTGGACGAATGGCGCGACACCGGCGTGACGCTGGCTCCCGTCAGACCCATGTGGCAGGCCCCGCTGGTTGATCGACTCGGCTTCAATAACCGAAATTTCGCCGCGGCGTTGCGCGAGCACCCGGTCGATTTTCTCTACCCGCTCACCTACGGAAATCGTGAGAACATCGGACTCACGTTCCCGCTGCACCTCACCCTGCGCGACACGCGCTGGGCGGGCTGGATTCCCGATTTCCAGCACCGGCACCTGCCCCGCTTTTTCACCCCGGAACAATCGGCCTTTCGTGATCGCGGTGTCGCGGCGCTGCTCGCCGAAGCGCCCACGGTGGTGATGAGCAGCGGCAGCGCGGCCGACGATTTGCGCCGGTTTTATCCGGACTACCGCGGGCGGGTGGAAGTGCTGCGGTTCGCCACCTGCGCGCGCCCGGAGTGGTATGAACCCTTCGACGGCATCGAGTTGCCTGAGCGTTTCTTCGCCATCTGCAATCAGTTCTGGCTGCACAAAAATCATCTCACCGTTTTCCGTGCGCTGAATCTCCTCGCGCAGCGCGGCGTGCGTCCCGTTGTTCTCTGCACCGGAGCACTCTCCGAGGCGCGCGATCCTTCCTATCCCGATCAGGTCCGCGCCGCGCTGGCGGAAAACGGCATCGCCGAGCATGTCCGCCTGCTCGGTCTGCTTCCGAGGCGTGCACAGATCGAACTGCTGCGGCGCAGCATTGCCGTCATTCAGCCAAGCTTGTTCGAGGGCTGGAGCACCATTGTCGAAGACGCGCGCGCTTTGGGGCGCCCACTCCTGCTTTCGGACATCCCGGTGCACCGGGAACAGGACCCGCCGGGCGCGGAATTTTTCCCCGCTGAGTCCGCCGAAGCATTGGCCGACTTGATTGCCACAGCTTGGAACGGCTGGCCGCATGGCCCGGACCCGGTGGGCGAACTGGCTGCCCGGACTGCCGCCGAAAAGCGCCTGGCCGAGGTCGGGAAGCGTGTGCTGGAAATCGCAGCGGCACAATGAACACGCCGAGGTTCTCGATCATCACGGCGACGTTCAACCGCGCGGCCATGCTTCGTGAAGCGATCGCGAGTGTGCAGGTGCAGGGGCGCGATGATGTGGAGCACCTCATCATCGATGGCGCCTCGACCGACGGCACTCGCGAGATGCTCGCCGAGTGGCCCCACCTGCGCGTCGTCTCCGAACCCGACCGGGGCATCTACGACGCCTTCAACAAGGGGCTCGATCTCGCGCGTGGAGAGATCATTCATTTTCTTAACAGCGACGACTTGCTGGTCCCGGGCGCGCTTTCCGCCGTGCATGAAGCCTTTGCCGCCGACCCGTCTGTCGAACTGGTCAGCGGCGGGATGGATTTTTTCGTGCGCGAAGGAAATGCCGAACAGGTGATCCGCACCGAAACCACCGAGGCCGCGCTGACGTTTTCGCTTCGGCAGATGCTCCGCGGAGTTCCGGGGTTGAATGCCCGCTTTTTCCGTCGCTCACTGGTTGAGCGGATCGGCCGGTTTGACCTCGGTTTGCGGATCGTGGCCGACCGGGAATTTCTCATCCGAGCCGCGCTCCTGCATCCGCGCAGTGTGGTGCTGCCGCGCATGGTCTATCGATATCGGAGCCACGCCGATTCCCTCACCGTGCAGGACTCCGGAGGCAACTCCGGGGTGATCCGCGCAGAGCACGTGACCATGGCCGAATATCACCTGAGGCAATCCCTCGCCGCTGAAGACCGCGCCGAATTGGTGGCCCTGCATCAACGCGAGACCGCCGTGCTGGCGGTGGATGCGCTGACCGTCGGCGCATGGAAAAAAGCACGGGAGTGGGCGCAGCGGGGATGTGTGGTCAGCGGCACTTGGCCGGTCGCTGGACTGGTCCGGCTGGGGGGCTGGATGTTGGGCCGAAGCAGTCGCTACACACTTGCACGAGAGGAAAGTGCTCCGAGATAACAGCCGGGTGCCCGCCGTCAGTATCATCCTGCCTTTCTACAATCGCCCGGCGACGCTTGCGCGTTGCCTCGATGGCGTGCTCGCGCAGACGTTTACCGATTGGGAACTGGTCGCCGTGGACGATGCTTCGACCGACGATTCCGCCAGCCTGTTTGCGGCTCGCGCTGATTCCCGCATCCGCGTCCTCCGGCACGAAAAAAACCGCGGGGCCGGACCGGCGCGCGATACCGCCATTCAAGCCGCCACGGGCGAATATCTCGCGCTGCTCGACTCCGACGACGAATGGCTGCCCGGAAAGCTCGCCGCGCAAGTGGCAGCGTTGCGCCAAAGCGGTGACGCCTTATCCTCCTGCCGTTACGAATACCTGCGCGACGGCGAGACGATCATCTGGCCCAAGCCGTTCGATCCCGCCGCGTGGGATCGCAGCCTCCATCGTGAATGCACCTTCGGCTTCGGCACCACGCTCGTCATCCGGCGCGAACTGGCAGATCGTCTCGGCCCGTTCGATCCCGAACTGCCGCGTCACGAAGACTGGGACTGGGTGCTGCGCGCTTTCGAACAGGGCGAAAAGCTGGCGTTTGTTTCGGAAACGCTCGCCAGGGTCTATTCCTCCGCACCGCCACAGATCGATAACTTCATCGCTTCCACTCGCCGCTTTCTCGCGAAGCACGATGCCGGGTTCGCGAAGTTCGGGCAGGACCATCGGCGCCGCGTGATTGCTTACCATTTCGAAAGCGCCGCCGGCATGGCCTACGAGCAGCGTGCCTATGCCACGGGGCATCGCTGCCTGTTGCGTTCCTTTGCGACGTGGCCGTGGCGCAGCCCGCTGCCGCTGGCGGCCCTGCCGCTGGGGCTTGTCGATTCCGTGTGCGGCACACGATTGATTCAGCGGGCCGCACAAATCCGGCGCTCGCTGATCGGCAAACAACTCGACGCCCAGGTAGCATGAGCACTCCGCGCATCACCGTTTTGCTGCCGGTTTACAACAGCGCTCGCACGCTGCAATCGAGCCTCGATAGCGTGCTGCGACAGAGCTTCAGCGACTTCGAGATCCTCGCCATCGACGACGGATCGAAAGACGAGTCGCCCGCCATCTTGCGCGCCTGCCTGGACCCGCGTCTGCGCGTGCTCCGCAACGAGACCAACCTTGGTCTGATGCGCAGCCTCAACCGCGGTCTGCGCGAAGCGCGCGGGACATTGATCGCGCGGCAGGACTCCGATGATCTCAGCCAGCCGGATCGCCTCGCGTTGGAAATCGAGTTTCTTGATCGGCATTCCGATGTCGCTCTCCTCGGATCGAGCTGCTGGCGCATGGATAACTCCGGGCGCGTGCTTGGCGCGAACGACCTGCCCACCACCCACCTCGGCCTGCGCTGGGCCAGCCTCGTGGACAATCCCTTCATCCACACGGCGGTGGTCTTCCGTCGCGAAGTGGTGCTCGATGAGCTGGGTGGCTACGATGAAGCGTGGGCGATCTGCGAAGACTACGAGTTGTGGAATCGCGTCGCCGCCAGACATCGCGTGGCCAATCTGCCGCAGCGACTCGTCTTCTATCGCGAAAACCCAACGTCGATGATGCAGTCGCAGCCGGAGGCGGCCAGTCGCGCCATGCGGCGCCTGCTCGCAGCCAATGTCGCCAGCATCTTTCCCGGGCGCGCCTTTACCGATGACGAGCTGGACCTGCTGAGCCTCTTCCGCCTGCGCTTCCCCGCGCCGCGTCTCGAGCCCCTGCTCGAGCTGCTCGATGCCTTGCGCGTGGAGTTTGTGCGGCGGCATCCGGAAGCGGACACGAGTGCTGATTTTCATGCCGCGCGGTGCCGTCAGCAACTTCGGCTGGGTTACAAATTCCTCGGCTCGGCGCGTGGAGCCGCCACCACTCGCATCGGAGCCGCTTTGGCGGCATCGCCCGGCGAATGGTTTCGCCAGGCCGCGACGGCTCTTCGCTGCGCGATGGGAAACACCCCTCCCTTGCCGGCATGAAGGCTCCGGTGCGGGTGCTCCACGTCATCGATAGTTTCGACCTCGGCGGCGGCCAGACGGCGTTGCTTAATCTCGTTCGCGCGACGAATCGTGCGCGCTTCGAACCCGAGGTTGCGTCCATGCACGGGCGTGGCGTTTTTTTTGCGGACTTCGCCGCGCTCGGAGTGCCGGTTCATTCGTTGTCGCCGCGGAAATGGCTGCCACTTTATGTGCCGGCCCTGGCGGCGCTGATCCTGCGCCGCCGGCCACAGATCGTTCACTGCCATCTCTTCGGCGCGAACTGGATCGCCAAGCCGCTCGCCGCGCTGCTGGGCGTGCCCGTGCGGATCAATCACGACCAGTGCAACGACGCGCTCCGTTACGAACAACCGCTCGCGCGCTGGCTCGATACCGCGACCAATCGCCTTTCATCGCACGTCTGTGCCGTCTCTGCGTCCACGCGCGACTTCCTCATCGAGCATGAACAGATCGAAGGCGGGCGAGTCTCCTTGATCTACAACGGGGTGGACCTTTCGCGGTTCGAACCGCCTGTGCAAAGACCACCACGCCAGGGAGCGGTCATCCTCGGCGTCGGCCGGCTGCACCCGCAGAAGAATTTCGCACTCTTCCTAGAGGTCGCGGCGGAACTGATCCGGCGTGGCCACGATGTCGAATTTCGGCTCGCCGGCACCGGGCCGGAAGAGGTCATGCTGCGCGCGAAGGCCGCGGAGCTTGGTCTCGGTGAGCGAATCCAGTTTCTCGGCCACGTTTCCGATACGCGGAATCTTTACGCCTCCGCGGATGTCTTGCTGATGACCTCGCGCTTCGAAGGCACCCCGCTCACGATCCTCGAGGCCATGGCGATGCAGCTCCCCATCGTCGCACCGCGGCTCGATGGCATCGGCGAGATTCTCTGCGATGGTAAGGAAGCCTTGCTGGTAGAGCCGCCCGAGCGCGATCGATACGCTTCCGCGATCGAGACCATTTTGCAGTCGCCCGAAACCGCTGCTCGCCTCGCCGCTGCAGCGCAGATCAAAGTGCGCGACCGATATTCGGCGGAAGCGATGGCGTCGCAGGTCGAAGCCATTTACGAACGCTGCCTCGCCGCTGCATCCTGACCTCATGGCCGATCACTCCAACTCGCATTTCATCACCCGCACCGCCTGTCCCTGCTGCGGTGGAAAGAACGGTGCGGTGCTGCTCGATCTGCCATTCGCGGAGTCGCCGATTCGTGATTATCTCGTCGCCTTCTACGAACCGCAGGGCGGGGTGGAGCTCGATTGGTTGGAGGGCGCGCGATTCACGCTCGTCGAATGCCCCGATTGCGGCCTGATCTATCAGCAACACGTCGGCGGCGACGCGTTGATGGAGCGGCTCTACGACCACTGGATCGATCCGCAGAAAGCCTTCGCGCTTTATGATGGGATTCATCCGCCCGGGCATTTCATCGAACTGGGGCGGCAGATCGGCAATGTGCTGGCGTATCTCGGGCGCAATCCACGTGAGGTATCCTGCCTCGATTTCGGAATGGGCTGGGGCCACTGGTGCCGGGTCGCGCGTGGGTTTGGCTGCCAGGTCTGGGGCACGGAGCTCTCGGCGGCGCGGATCGCTTATGCCGAAGCGGATGGCTTGCGCGTGCTCGGGTGGAAAGATATTCCCGCGCAGAAGTTCGATCTCATCAATACCGAGCAGGTCTTCGAGCATCTGCCGGAGCCGTTTGAGACGCTCACGTATCTCGCGCCATCGCTCAAGCCAGGCGGGCTCATCCGCATCAGCGTGCCGGATGGCTGGGACATCAAGCGACGCCTGCGCGTGGGCGATTGGAGTGCGCCGAAAGGCTCAGCCAATTCGCTCAACCCCGTCGCCCCGCTCGAACACATCAACTGCTTCAGTCAGAACGTCATCATCCGCCTCGCCGAACGCGCGGGGCTGGAGCGGCGCGAAGTGCCGGAGCATTTTGCCACCTCGTTGCTCGATGGCGTGAAGGGCCTCGTGCGCCCGCTGGCGTATCGGCTCCTCGGACGCGACGTGGCACTCTACTTCACGCCGAAAGGTGCGCGCTGAGTCCGATTTCTATGCGGTGCTGGGGCTCGATCGGCGCTGCACGCCGGATCAAATCCGCACAGCCTATCGCCTGCTCGCCAAGCGGCATCATCCCGACGTGAACCAGGGCGCGGCGGAAGCCGTGACGCGTTTGCAGGAGTTGAATGAGGCTTACGAAACGCTGTCCGATCCCGAGCGGCGTCGTGCCTACGACCGCAAGCTTTCCGCCGCCGCTCCGCCATCGGCGCCGAAGCCGATCGCCAAAATCAAACGCGACATCACCCAGAGCGTCCGCCTGCGGATTGAAGATTACCTCCGCGGCGTCTCGATCGTCGTGCGCGTCAACGACCCCGCGAATCCCGAGGGCGAAGAAGTCTATCAACTCGCCATCCCGCGCGGCACCGCCCCCGGCGCAAAGTTTAAAATCCCGCGCCGAGGCCGTTTCGAAGGCGGCTTCGTGATCGTGAAAGTCGGCGTGCTGCCCGGTTTCCGTTTCAAGGCACGCGGCTACGACCTGCGCGGCGATCTGCGCATCAGCGCCACCCGTGCCAAACAAGGCGGCGTCGAAATGGTGACCGGTCCGGCCGGCAACGCCCTGCGCGTGCGCATCCCCGCCGGCGTCGCCCGCGGCGAAATCGTCTCCGTTCCCGGCGAAGGCCTCCCCACGCCCCGCGGCGGTCGCGGCGACCTGGAAGTGAAGATCGTCTATCGGCCCGAGGTGAAGATTACTCGATCAGGTTTTCGCTGATCGCGTCGCGCTGCCCTTCCGAGCGTCCGATTCATAACAATTTGTTCATGGAATCACGCGGCTGGAATTCATGTTCCCGCTGTCAGAGGTTCCATGTCGAAAAACCAGATTGCTCGTGCCTTGGAGCGGGTCGCGACCCTCGCCTGGGTAGCCTGCTGCGTGGGCGCGTTTGAATTTCAGGGCACGATGACTCGTGCGGCGGCGACTTACGAATTGCTGCACGAATTCTCGGACCCGCCGTCGAGCCCGATCGGAGAGCTGGCGCAGGGCGCCGATGGAAATTTCTACGGCACGACTTCCGCCGGCGGTGTGGCCGGTAGTGGCACCATTTTCAAAATGACGGCAAGCGGCGTGCTCACGACGCTGCTGGAGTTCACGGGTGATACCGGGGCGAACAAGGGGGCGTCGCCGGGGGCGGGGCTGATCCTCGCCTCGGACGGGAATTTCTACGGCACGACGGCGCGTGGAGGCACCAACGGTCTCGGCACGGTCTTCAAAATGACCTCGGGAGGGGCGCTGACGACCCTCGTCGAATTCACCGGGGATGGCGCCAGCAACCGCGGCTCTCTTCCCTACGCGACCCTGCTGGAGGGAAGTGATGGTGCTCTCTACGGCACGACGGCACGCGGTGGCGCCAAGGGGATGGGCACGATCTTCAAGGTGACGCCGGGCGGCGCGCTCACAACGCTGGTCGAGTTTACTGGCGCTGGCGCGAACAACCGTGGGGCCTATCCTTACGGTGCGCTGATCGAAGCGGGCGGCGGCTTTCTCTACGGCACCACCTCGAAAGGTGGCGCCAATGGCAATGGAACGATCTTCCGCATCACGAAGGCGGGCGCCTTGGACACCCTGGTGGAGTTCACGGACAATGTGTCGATCAAAGGGCTGAAGACCAAGGGAGCATCGCCCTACGGCGCGCTGGTCAAAGGCAGTGACGGCGCGTTCTACGGCACGACATCGCAAGGCGGAGCGAAGGAATATGGCACCGTTTTCAAGATGACGGCGGACTTCACTCTCGTCACGCTGACGGAATTGACCGGCAATAGTGCGCCCAGGCGGGGAACCTTGCCCGAGTCGGCGCTCGTAGTGGGAGCGGATGGAAATCTCTACGGCACGACTTATGGCGGTGGCGCGAAGGGTTTTGGGACCGTCTTCAAAGTGACGCCGGGCGGAGTATTGACGACGGTGGCAAATTTCAGCGGCACCGATGGAACTACCAAGGGACGCGTGCCGCAGGCAGGTCTCGTGCGCGCTAATGATGGCAGTCTGTTCGGGACGACCTTTGCCGGGGGCGCCGATGATCGGGGCACGGTGTTCCGCATCGGCACGGACGACACGTTTACTTCGCTGGCGGAGTTCAAAACGATCAATCCCTCCACCTATTATCACGCGGGACTGTTGGAGGGCTCGGACGGCGCATTTTACGGCACGACGGCAAACAACGGAATCGCTGGGAAGGGAACGATCTTCAAAATTTTCGGAGATGGCTCCGTCAAAACGCTCGTGGAATTCACGGGTGATGGTGCGGTGAACAAGGGAGCGCTGCCTTACTCGCAACTCACGGCAGGCAACGACGGAAACTTCTATGGCACCACGGTCATGGGTGGCGCCGGCGATTTTGGCACGATCTATAAAGTGACGCCGGCCGGAGTGCTGACGACGCTGGTGCAATTTACCGGCGCGGGTGGAGCGAACCAAGGCAGCGGGCCGGGCTCGGGCTTGATTCTCGGCAGCGACGGCAATTTTTACGGCACGACGACGAAGGGGGGCGCGGGAGATTTTGGGACGGTTTTCAGAATGACTCCGGCCGGCGTGTTGACGACGTTGATCGAATTCACGGGCGCTGGGGCGAACAACCGGGGTTCGTCGCCTTACACGCCGCTGGTGGAGGGCAGCGATGGGAATTTCTACGGCACGACAATTTCCGGCGGAGCGCACGATTACGGCACGGTTTTCAAAATGACTCCCGCGGGTGTGCTGACGACGCTGGCCGAATTTGCCGATGCAGCCCCGTCCAAAGGCGCATATCCGCAGGGGGCGCTGGTCGAAGGGGACAACACGACCTTTTACGGCACCACCGCGACCGGCGGGGCGACCGGTGATGGGACGATCTTTTCGATCACGCCAGCCGGCGTGCTGACCACCCTCGTTGAGTTCACCGGCAAGAAAGCGCCGAACAAAGGCACCTATCCGAAGGCGGCGATGGTGAAGGGAAGCGACGGAAATTTCTACGGCACAACCGGCTTCGGCGGGAGGAAGGGAACGGGGACGGTATATCGCGTTTCACCCGAGGGGGCGTTCGCGACCCTGGCGGAATTTCCGGCGAGTGCCGTGGTGAACGCCGGAGTTTACCCGCAGGCGGGTCTCGCGTTCGGGAGCGATGGTAATCTCTATGGGGCGGCATCGGCCGGAGGCTCGGCGCAAGCAGGCGCGGCTTTTCGCCTGCGCATTCGAGCGACTCCGGCGACGAACGACGCGAGCAGCGTATTCGCCGACGCGGTCATGCTGAACGCGCGCGTCAAGCCCGGCACGCTGCAGACGGGCGTCACGTTTGAATACGGGACGACTCCGGCCTACGGGAATTCCACGCCCCTCCAGACGATCTCCGGTGGCTCGACGGCGGCACTCATTTCGGCGGCGCTCAATGGTTTGATGCCGCATACGACCTATCACTTTCGGGTGGTGGTGACCGACAGCACCGGCACGATCTACGGCGAAGATCAGACCTTCACGACGGAGCCGATGGCCATCGGCGTGATCGCTTCCGGCGATTCGCCGGCCGGTGAGATGCCGACGACTCTCGTGAACAATTTCGGGATTCCGTCGATCGCCGACAGTGGTGCGGTTGCCGTGCTCGCGAATCTGACCACGGCCGCGGGGAAAGATGCGGCGATTCTCAACGGCAGCCCGCCGATCGTTGTCGCGCGCAAGCTCGATCTCGCGCCGAAAGCGGATGGCTCGACGGTCACGGGGCGCAAGTTTTCCAGCTTCGGCGATCCGGTTTGCAACAACGCGGGCGAACTCGCCTTCTCAGCGAAGATCCTCGATGGAACCACCCCGAAAAGCGGCTTGTGGACGAATGTCGGCGGAACGTTGCGCGAAGTCGTGACCGTGGGCGCCCCTGCGGCCGGCGTGAGTGGCGCGACGTTCAAGTCGATCAGTTCGTTCGCAATGAGTGGCACCGGCCAGGTCTTCTACGTGGCGACGATCACGGGCGGAGGAACGAAGCCCGCCTCTGACATGGGGGTGTGGGTCTTCGATACAAATGGCAGCCATCTGCTGCTGCGCGAAGGCGATCCGCTCGACAACTCCACGGTGACTTCCTTCAACGTGCTCGGCGCGGTGCCCGGTTCGCCGGGGCAGGGACGCAGCTACCGCGATGCCGTCGCCTCGGTTCTCGTGAGTTTCGCCGACAAACGGCAGGCGATCATGCATTTCAGCGTGGGCACGATGCCGGAGGTCGTCGCGAAGACGGGCGATCCGGTCGCGAATCTCGCCGGCGGCGATAAGCTGAACACTTTCGGCGTGCCGACGATCAGCGTCGGCGATACCGCCGCTTTTCTCGCGACGATGCTGAACGCGAGTGGCGACGTCACCGCTGCGAACAATCAGGTCATTCTCGCCGATTCGAACGCAGCCAATCTTCCGGTCGTGGTGCGAAAAGGGGCTGCGGCGCCGGGGATCAGCGGCGCCACCTTCGCCGCACTCGCCACTCCCGTTTACAACTCGGAACAGGTGACCGCTTTCGTCTCGACGGTGGCCGGCGGTGGAGTGAAGCCGACCAATAACGCGGGCGTCTGGTGGACGTCCCCGGGCGGTCTGGCCTTGCTCGCCCGGGTTGGGGACGAACCCGTCGGCGTGCCCGGTGGGACCTGGGCGGCGTTCACTTCGCTCGGGTTGCCGGATGGCGCGGGCCCCGCGTTCGTCGCGAAGATCGCGCCCGGCGCCGGCGGGAAGTTGCCGCCGGCGGGAGTCAACGCGACCAACAACCTCGGCCTCTGGGCCGTGGATAGCACTGGTGAATTGAGGCTGATCGTTCGCACCGGCGACACGATGCACGTCGGCGGAAAGGTGAAGACGCTCAGCCTGATGACGATCCTCAGCCCGGTGCTCGGCTCGCCGGGGCAGGCGCGAAGTTACAACCACGCTCAGGACCTCGTCTTCCGCGCCACCTTCACCGATCGCTCGCAGGCGATCATGCGCGTTCACCTTCCCTGAGCCGAACCCATTTTGAAGCAATGACCAGGAAACTTTTTCTCACGGTGGTTCTCGTCGCGGTGCTCAGTTGCGCCGGAACCGTCAACGCGGTGGTGTTCAACTTCGCCGCCTTGCGCCGAGGTGCGCTCCACGACGGCGTGCTGCCGGATGAAGTGCCCGCGCCGGGCCGCGATCTTTCGCCGCGCGAAATGATGATCAAGGCGAAGCCGGTGCCGCAGGCGCCGCCACCTCCGATTCCCCGACCCAAACCGCAGCCGAAGCCCAAACCCGCGCCGACGCCCATCCCGACGCCCGCGCCGACTCCGAAAAAACCGACGACCAAGCCGTCATGATCGAGCCCTGCTCCGCGAGGAATAAACCGAACCCTGTCATCGGAGGAAAGTCGCGCACGTGCTTCGGTGATGCCGTGCGACGCATCCGGCTGTGGGCGCTCGTCGTGGCCCTGCACGTGGTGATCAGTGCGACGCTGAAGGCCGGGGCGATTCTCGAATCGCGCTATCAATACTATCAGGAAGACGGCGGCCGCATGCGCGTGGATTCGAGCTATTCGCTGTTCAGCGTCGATCTCAGCGACACGCTCGTGGTCGATGGCTCGCTGCTCTACAGCGCGCTTTCGGGTGCATCGCCGACCGGCCTGCCGCCGCTTACCAAAGGCGGCCCGGTGCCGACCGTCTTTCTCGATGACGAACGTTACGCCGCAACGCTGGGACTCACCAGGCAGATCGGGAATCACTCGATCAAAGCCGGCTTCGCCTACAGCTACGAGTCCGACTACACGTCGTTCGGTTACTCGCTGCAGGACACCATCTCGCTCAATCAAAAGAACACCGAGCTGGTCCTCGGCTTCGCTTACACCGACGACACGGTGGGGGCGAATGGCTCGCTCCTCAGCGAGCCGAAGCGCAGCTACGACGCGCTCGTCGGCATCAATCAAATCCTCGGTCCGGACGATTTGCTCACCTTCAACGTCGGCCTTGGCTGGCGGCAGGGTTATCTCAGCGATCCCTACAAACGCGTGCTGTTGAATTCGTTCGTCGCGCCCGACACGAGGCCCGACCACAAATTCGAGCAACTCCTCTTCCTGCAATGGACGCATCACATCGACTGGCTCGATGCGAGCGCGGAGACGTCGTATCGCTTCGGCCACAACGACGCGGGCAGCACCTCCCACACGGCGCGCATCGCGCTCTACAAAAAGTTCTTCCACGATCGCCTCATCGTCGGCCCAAGCTTCCGCTACTATCGCCAGACGGCGGCCGATTATTACGACACGGAGTTCACGGGGAATCCGCGCTACTACTCGTCCGATTACCGCGTGTCGGCGGAAGAAACCTTCGATGCTGGCGTGCAGGTGCGCTGGTTTCCGTTCAACGATCGCGTCGCCATCGATGCCGGCTACGACCGCTACGAAACGCGCGGGCTCGATCACAAGACCTCGCAGTCAGCCTATCCCGATGCCCACATGTTTTCGGTCGGCATGCATCTGCAATTCTGATGAGCGCCGTGCCTGAACTTCCACCGAAGACTCACCTGCAGGACGCCGCGTTGATCGATCGCGGTAGCGGCTATTACGAAGTCTTTTTCTTCGCCCTCGGCTCGCGCTGCCAGCTCTTCTACGGCGCGGAAACGGTCGAGATGGCGGAGCGTTTCCGGCGGGCGGCGTCAAACTGGCTCGAAGCCTTTGAGGCGCGCTGCTCGCGGTTTCGGCCCACCAGCGAACTGAGCCGCATCAATGCCAACGCGGGTGTCGATTGGGTGGAGGTCGATCCGCAGATCGAAGCATTGCTCCAGCTTTGCGATCAGTGCCATTTCGTGACCGAGGGCGCCTTCGACGCCACTTCGCTTCCGCTCTCGCTGCTGTGGGACTGGAAGCGCCAGCACGACAGCCTGCCGAGCGCCGCGGAGATTTCGCGGGCGCAGGAGTCAGTCGGCTGGAAACGCGTGCAACGCCGGCCCGGCGCCGTCTTCCTGCCGGAGAAAGGGATGATGCTCGACTTCGGCGGCGTGGGGAAAGAGTTCGCGGTGGATTGCGTGAAGCACCTCGCCATCGGCATGGGCATCGCGCAGATCATGGTCGATTTGGGCGGCGACATCGCGGTGCAGGGCGATTCGCCCGAGGGCGGCGGCTGGTATGTCGGCATCGAAGATCCGGCGAAACAGGACGAATGTTTTTGCGGCATCCGCCTGCGCGGCGGCGCGGCCGTGGCGACGAGCGGCGACTATCGGCGCTGCTTTGAATACGGCGGACGGACCTACGGCCACATCCTCGATTGCCGCACCGGCTGGCCCGTCGCGAATGGCACGCGCTCCGCGACGGTGATCGCCCCGCGTTGCATCGCCGCCGGATTGTTTTCCACCTCCGCCATGATCCTCGGCGGCGCCCAGGCCATCGCCATGCTGGAGCGCACCATCGGCGTGCAGGGCTGCCTGTGGTGCGACGGCCAACTTTACGAAACCCGCGGCTTCCGCAGCTCTGTCCTCCCGGAAACGCCCGGAAAATGAATGAACCTCGAACCACTTAACTTCATGCAGTCGATCAACCGCCGTTATTTCCTCCGCCACAGTCTTGCCTTCGCCGCGTTTGCCACGCCCGCCTTTGCCGCGGGCTGGAAAGAGGGTGCGTCGTTGCCGAATCTCGGCAGCTTCGGTCTTGAAGGCAGTGTTCCGAACCTCAAAGGCAAGGTTGTCTATCTGGATTTCTGGGCGTCGTGGTGTGCGCCGTGCAAAGCCTCGTTCCCGATTCTCGAAAAGTGGCAGCAGCAGTTCGGACCGAAAGGCTTCACCGTCTTCGGCGTGAGCGTGGATGAAAAAGCCGCGGACATGCAGGCGTTCCTCAAAAAGACGCCGGTCGCTTTTCCGGTCGTGCGCGATGCCGCGCACCAGCTCGTGAGCGTGGCCGATGTGAACACCATGCCCACCTCGTTTCTCGTCGATCGCAAAGGCGTGATCCGGCTCGTTCACAATGGATTCCACGCCAAGGACGAAACCATGCTCGCGGCGAAAATCACCGCTCTGATCGGCGAGAGCTAGTCCCCCCCTCTCGATGATGAAATCACTCCGCCTCGCTCTCCTCCTTGCCCTCGCCACGCTGAGCGGCGCCTGCACGACCGTGAAGCCGTGGGAACGCGGCAAACTCGCCGATTACACCATGCGCCCCGGCCGCGACCCGCTCACCGATTCCATCTCCGAACACGTCTGGTTCACCCGCGAAGCCTTCGCCGGCGGCCGTGGCGTTGGCGGCGGAGGGTGTGGCTGTAATTAGGCGCCGCTGTGTTGCTCTAATTGGGAGTTATGGAAATGTTTATCTCTCCAGAATAACAATTTTAACTGCTTCTGGTCAAAAAAACGAGGTAGAAATGCCTTGCCTTTTGGGATCTTTGATAAATGTTTATCGCCATGAAGTCCGCGGTATGGTCCCTCCTCTTCCTCACGTCTGCTTTCTTCGCGCAGGCCGCTCCGCCGACGGTGCTTTCGGGATCTGTCACCCGGGAAATCGTTTCGCTCCGGGGCACTCCGCCCTTGGGAGGTCGGCAGACGATTTTCAGCCGCAAGGTCGTCATCGTCCAATCAAGCGACGGCGGTGATCTGGCCGTCTTGCAACTTCCGCCTCGCAAGGGGACCGCTTTGGAGGCCTTTGTGGTTCGCGGACTCAAGCGGCAATCGGATCTGGGTCAAAAAAATCACACCGTGACTCATCTCAGTGGCATCGGTGAGTTTAGAATTCCCCCGGCGGATGGAACTTTCGTCAGCACCGCGACGGTCATCGCGCGATTCGACGGCGATCTGGTGAAGCCGGGCGTTCAGGTGCAAGGGACTTTGCTCATTCAGGATGAGGGGAAGTATTTTTCTGACGTGACGCCTCTGCCCGGAGGGGTATCACCGGTCCTGGCTCCATTTCTCGGTCACAGCAGCCAGACCCTTCGCTTTCGAGCTCTTCGCGACGTGAAGTTGGCGGCTCTCGTCGCCTTAGCGCCATCGTTCGATGAAGCGGTGCAGTTGTTGGAAAAGAAAATCCTCGGCGTGAACGATCCGATCCTGTTCACGAGCTTGCGCGAATGGGCCGTCCCCACGCCGTAGCTACCGTTTCCGCGCGCGGTATTCGCTGGGCCGCCAGCCGACCCATTTTTTGAAGGTCGTCGAAAAGACGAACGGGTTTTCGTAGCCGCAGTCGTGGGCGATCGATTCGATCTTGTCGTCGGTCGTGGTGAGAAGTTTCGCCGCGTGTTGCATGCGCAGGTAGATGACGTGGTGCATCGGGCTGCGGCCGAGCTCGCGGCGGCAGAGGCGGCGCAGATGTTCGGCGCTGAGGTGGCAGCGATGGGCGAGCAGGTCGAGCGACCACGGTTCGTGGAGGCGAGTGGCGACGTGTTCCCACAGCGCGCCGAGGCGGTCGTCGGTCTGCCACGGGCTGGCGAAGCGGACGACGTAGGTGTGGATGATATCCACCCAATGCCGCACCGTGGCCGGGGCATGCTGCGACTGCTGCTCGTGATACAACCCCAGCACCGCGTGCCGGATCGGCTGCGGGTCGAGCTTCGCCATCGCGGGCGAGGCAGACTGGATGACCGGTTTTTGATCCGCCGGCTGCTGGTAACGCACCCACGTGATTTCCCAGCGATGCTTCGGCTCGCAGTGAAAGGCGAGCAGCACATGCGGCGGTGCAATGCACGCATCGCCTTCGCGCATGAGCTGCCAGCGGCCATCGAGCAGGATGCGCCCGCGCCCGCGCGAGCAGGAAAACAGAAACGTGCCCGAGAGATCCATGCGCACCACTTCATAAGGCGGCGCGGTATCGGCCACCGCCACGTGCGCGATGTGATGATTCGCCAGCGCCGGACAATCCGCCGCCGCGACTTTCCAGATTTGGGTGTCGGGCCCGGCGATATGAGTTTCCTGGAGGGGCGTGGTCGGCATGGCGGCGATGGGTTAGAACACCGAACCATTCAGGAGGCTCCCACCAAGACCAATCCAAAAACCGCTTCCGGCTAGTGCTCCGGCCCGGAAAGGCTTACACCGCACACACCTCACCCCGTCCCGCGCATGAACCGTCTCCGCTGCTGCTTCCTCCTGTTCCTCAGCCTCGTCACCGCTCACGCCGAGCCGCTCCACGTCTTTATTCGAGGTGGGAAGAAAACCCATGGCCCGAACCAGCACGAGCACGAGCGTTTCCTCAGCGACTGGAACACCGTCCTCGCCGAGCGCGGCATGAAGGTGGACGGCGCGCTGGATTTTCCCACGGCGGATCAGCTCGCGCACACCGACGTGCTCATCATGCACGCGCAGGCGGCGGGAAATATCACTCCGGAACAGCGGCCGGTGCTCGATGCGTTTGTGAAGCGGGGCGGGGGACTCGTAGTGATTCACGCCGGCGCGGTCGCGGACAAACCGGACACGCAGCCGTATTGGAAATCGATCGTCGGGGGCACCTGGGTGCAGGGCACCACGAAGTGGAAGGAAGGCCCCATGGATCTTTACTACACGGAAAATCAGCAGATCGGCGGCGGACACCCGATCACCCGGGGCGCGTCGAACTTCCATCTCGACGACGAAATTTACTACGACATGGATCTCGCGCCGGACATTCGCGTGCTGGCGACGGCTTACACGCCGAAGGTGAAGGACGGCAAAAAACCGGCGGAAGGTGGCAAGGCGCACATCTACGACATCCAGCCGCAGATGTGGGTTTATGAGCACACGGCGGAAGGCGGCACGCAGCCGTCGCGTGCGTTTGTCTCGATCCCCGGGCATCTCTACGACACGTTCAATATGCCGCACTACCGCGCGATCCTCCTGCGCGGCATCGCATGGGCGGGGAAACGCACGAATCTCGATGAATTCACGCGCCCGGAAGAAATCTCGGCGCTCACCTATCCGAATGGAGGCCCGCAGAAACCCGAGCAGACGCTGGCGAATCTCGAAGTGCATCCCGACTTCACCATGAAGCTCGTCGCCGCCGAACCGCTCATCACCAAACCGATGTGCATCGAGTGGGACCCCGCGGGCCGGCTGTGGGTTGCCGAGACGCCGGAGTATCCGAACGGTCGCCGCGGCATGCGGCCCGATTATCGCGGCAAGGAGTGGAAAGATCACGGCGGCATCGATCCCGAACCCGGCGTGCAGGATCGCAAGGGGCAGGACAAGATCAGCATCCTCATCGACACCGACGGTGACGGCGTGATGGACAAGAAACAGATCTTCTACGAGGGCCTCGATCTCGTCACCGGCTTCGTGTTCCACCGGGATGGCGTCATCGTCACGCAGGCGCCGGACATCCTTTTCATCCGCGACACCGACGGCGACGGCAAAGCCGACAAGGTCGAGAAGCTCTACACCGGCCTCGGCACGCGCGACACGCATGCGGTCATCAATAACCCGCGCTGGGGCTGGGACGGCTGGATCTACGCCACGCACGGCTATAGCTCATCGAGCGACGTGAAGAACGCGAAGGGCGAGACGCAGGGCACCATCGGCAGCGGCGTGGTGCGCTTCCGGCCCGATGGTTCCAAGATCGAGCAATATTCGTCAAAGGGCGGCAACACCTGGGGCCTCACCATTACCGGCGACAATCGCGTCATGTGGACGCAGCCCACCAGCGGTCAACTCCTCATGCAGACCGTCCTTCCCGAGTATGCGCTCTCGCGCGGCAAGATCGGCAACACCACGAGCTACAAAGTGGTCGAGCCATCCGGGAAGAGCTTTCCCGCCATGTCGTGGGAACAGCTCGCCTATGTGCAAATCGACTGGGTCGGCTCCTTCACCGCGGCGGCGGGCTGTGTCGTTTACGACGGCGGCACCTGGCCGGCGGAATACAACGGCGACTACTTCTGCACCGAGCCGACGATCAACATCATCCACCACACGCGCCTCACGCCCGAAGGCACCAGCTACACCGCGAAGAAACTGCCCGGTCGCGAGGAGACGGAATTTATCCGCAGCAAAGACATGTGGTGGCGCCCCATCGAAGTCCGCGTCGGCCCCGATGGCGCGATGTATGTCTGCGATTTCTACAATCAGGCCGTCATCCACAACGACACTCGCGGCCCCGATCACAACGAAGTCAACGCCGCCGTCCGCCCCGACCGCGACCACTACTTCGGCCGCATCTGGCGCATCGATCACAAACAGGCGAAGAAGGTCGCGGTGCCGGATTTGTCGAAGGCAAATATTGGCGAGCTGGCGAAGGGTCTGGAGAGTCCGAATCGTGTGGTGCGGATGACGGCGAGCCGGCTGTTGGTGGAGAAAGCGGCAGTGTCTCCTGTCCGCCGAGGTGATGCCAATCCCGTGGGCGACGAGATCGCGCGCGGTTTGCCCAGTTGGAGCGGAATGGCTGTCGAAGCTAAGATCGCGACGCTATGGACGCTGCACGAAGTCAACGAATCACAGGTTGGTGCCCTCAATTCGGCGCTTGATGATTCGGAAGGTGCAGTCCGTCGCAACGCCGTTCAGATCGCGGAGGATTACGAGGCTGATCCGATGCCGATTGCGATCAAGGTCAGCAAAAAACTCACTGACCCGGAAGCGCAGGTTCGCCTCGCAGCGCTCCGCACTCTTGCCGCTGGAAATCTCACCGACGAGGCGGCGAGGGACCTGATCAAAGAGTGGCCGAAGTTCGACGACGACTACCAGCGTAGTGCTGCGGTTGGTGCCGCTTCACGGAATCCGGTAGCCGCCATTTCTGCTGCGCTCGGCAATGGTAACGCGAGCCTCGCAGCGATCGTTACGCAACTTGCACAGGGCATCGGTGATCGCAGCGAAAACGCCGCTGCTGCGAAGCTGGTTGTAGCGCTCGCGGGTAGTGCCGGCGCAGACGATCTCAAGCGCACCATCCTCGACACACTCGGCAAATCGCTGAAGACCGCGCCGGAGATGACGCCGGAGCTTTCCGCCGCGTTGGGCAAGCTGCTCGACTCGCCGGTCAGCGGTTCCGCGTTGTCGCTGGCGGCGCAGTGGGACAAGAGCGGGGCGTTAAATGAAAAGGTAGCGGGTTTGGCGGGCAAGCTACGCACGCAACTGGCCGATGGAAAAGCCGACGACGGAGCGCGCCTCGCGGCGGCCCGGAGCCTCATCGGCATTCGCAGCACGAATACGGAAATCCTGCCGGCGGTGGTCGGGCAGCTTGGTGCGGACGGGAGTGGAGGATTCAAGCGCCAGCTCATTCTCGCTCTGGGCGAAGTGGATGATCGTGCGGTCGGCGAGACACTCGCCAAGGCCTTCGCGCAGCTTCCGCCCGAAGCGCGCACCGTCGCCTTCGACACCCTGCTCAAGCGCGCGGATTGGTCGGACGCCTTCCTCGATGTGCTCCAGGCGAAGACGGTCGAGGTCGCTTCGCTCGGTCCCGCGAATGCTTATCGGCTGCGCACGCACGCGGACAAGAAGGTCGCCAATCGCGCGGGCAAATTGCTCGACGAACTCAATCCGCTGGCGAAAGCGAAGAAGGACGCCATCGCGAAGCTGATGCCGGAAGTGGAGAAGAAAGGCGACCCGGCGAAGGGCAAGGTGCTCTTCAACACCACCTGCGCCGTGTGCCACAATTTCAATGGCTTCGGCGCGAACATCGGGCCGGGCCTCACCGGCATGGGTTCGCATGGGCCGAGCGAATTGATCACCGCGATTGTCGATCCGAATGCAGAGGTCGATCCCAGCTTCGTCGCGTGGAATCTGGAGACGAAAGACGGCCAGCTTTTCAATGGCGTCATCGAGTCGGAAAACCCGACGACCATCACACTGAAGAGCCTTGCCGGGGTGCAGCAGGTGAAGGTGGCGGAGATCAAAAAGCGTGAGAACACGGGACGCTCGCTGATGCCGGAAGGCTTCGATGGGCTCGGCGGTGAAGCGTTGCGCGACATCATCGCTTACATGCAGAGCGTCGATGGCGGCCGCTTCCGCACCCTCGATCTGCGCGATGCGTTCACCGCTTCCACCACGACCGGACTCTACAATTCGCAGGATGCGAAGAAAGACTCGTTCGAGTTCACCAAGACCGGCACGGTCAAAATCGGCGAGGTGCCGTTCAACGTGGTGAGCGCCGACAAAGCGCCGCGCAATATTCTCGTCCTTAAAGGCGGCCCGGAGAAGAGTTACTCGCACACGCTCCCGCAGAAGGTCGAAGTAAAGGTCGGCGGCTTCAAAGCCAATCGCCTGCATTTCCTCGGCGGGGTGGCGGGCTGGGGCGCACGCGCGGCGGGGGATCGCGGCGAGGTGCTGAAGGTGACGATTCACACCACGCAGGGACAGCGCGAAGGACTCAGCTTCCGCAACGGTGTGGAGTTTGCCGACTACAACGCGCACATCGACGTCCCCGGCTCGAAGGGCGCCGAGGGCGTGGTGAAAGGATCGCATCAGCTCCGCTGGTTCAGCCGCCAGCTCGCGATGGGTGCGGTCGAGATCGATCGTATCACCATCGAGTCCGTCGATAACGGCGTCGCCCCGACGCTTGTCGCCATCACCGCCGAACTCGCCGACCCGAACGCGCCCGCGCTGCCGAGCGCGGCGGTCGAACCGGCCAAACCCGGAACAGATCTCAATGCAGTGATCGCCAGGAGCAGTTCCGTCGCAGTGGTGAAAGCTGCCTTGGCCGAAGCGGACTTTAAACCGCAGTTCACCGATCCCGTGCCGCAGCCCCCGGCCACGCGTCCCGCAAATGGCCCGCGTGTGCTGCTCGTCGGCGGTGGTTCCTCGCACGACTTTGTGAAGTTCATGGGCGCCGCCGACAAAGCCACACTCACGCCGCACGTCGGCTGGGTCGACTTCACGCAGAACCTCAACGGCATCCCAGCGATCCTCGACCGCATCGACGTGCTCGTCCTCAGCGCAAATCAGCCCATTTTGTCCGCGACGAAAAAGGCGCTCATCGACTTCGCGAACGCGGGCAAAGGCATCGTCGCCCTGCACCCGGGCACCTGGTATGCGTGGCCGACCTTCCCGCAGTGGAACCAGGAAATCGTCGGTGGCGGCACGCGCGGCCACGACAAGCTCGGCCCCTTCACCGTGAAGGTGACGAACCCCTCACACCCCGTGACCAAGGGCGTGACCCCGAGCTTCGATCTCACCGACGAACTTTACAACTACATCGCCGACCCCGCCGCAACGCCCATCGAAGTCCTCGCGGAAGCCACCAGCCCGAAGACCGGCAAAGCCTTCCCGCAGGTCTTCGTCGTGAAGCACCCGAAAGCCCGCATCGTCGGCCTCACCCTCGGCCACGACGAACGCGCCCACGACCTCCCCGAATACCAGGCCCTCCTCCGCAATGCAGTGTCGTGGGTGGGTGGGAAGTAGCTCGGCTCTCCAGAACCGAGACTCACGTAGGCGAAAGCGCAGCTCAAGAGATCCGCGCTGGCTTACCCTTCGATCGTCTGAATCTCGACCGGCTCGACCTTCACGCCGAGCTCTTCGAGCCAGGAAATGGCGCGTTTGATCTCTTCGCGATCGCCGTTCAGCGACAGCGAGACGAGACCGATCTCGTCGTTCACGCTGGCCTGACGGATATTGGTGACGACCTTGAATTTCTGCCCGAGTTCCCAGATCACCGGATTGGTGATGAGCTTCGTCGGGAACATGAGCCAGAGACGTTGTTTGTCTTCCATGGGAAAGTGCCAAGAGCCAGGGAGCCAAGAGCCAGGTGGCTCTGTGCCGCGCCTCTCGGGCTATTCGGGTTTTGGGTTTTTGCGGAGTTTGAGAATGGCCGGGGTAAGCATACGGATGATTTCCTCAGCGAGGTTTTGGCGGGGTTCGGCGACGCCTTTCTTGAGCCAAGGGCTGAGGCGGCCGTAGCGGCCGTGAACCTCCCGGGCGGAGCCGCGTGCAATGACGAGAAACTTGGCCAGTTCGAGCCGCGAGCCACGACCATAGCCTTCTTCGATGTTCGCGCAGATGGAGTCTGCCGCCGCCACCTGCTGGCTCACCAGTCGTCCGACGACCGGATTTCGCGCCAGCGGCGACACATCATCGATCACCAATCGAAACAACTCCTGCGCCTTCTGATAAGCGATGAACTCCTCGAGACGCATGGCACAGAGTTACTTGGCTCTTGGCTCCTGGCTCTTGAAACTAGCCCCCCGCAATCGCCGGGACGATGCTGACCTCGTCGGCGTCCTTCACCGGCGTGGCTTTATCCTGCAGATCGCGGATGTCTTCGCCGTTGACGTAGATCAGGACGAAACGGCGCACGTTGCCGGCGTCGTCGAGGAGACGCTCTTTGATGCCAGGATGGGCTTGCTCGAGGTTGGTGATGAGTTCGTCAATCGTGTCGCCGGCGACGCTGACGCTGTCGAGATCGCCGGTGAGTTTGCGAAGGGGTGTGGGAATGAGGACGGAAGGCATTTCGGAATTAAGAAGTAAGAGTTAAAAATTAAGAATTAACAAGTCACGCGGCAGGAGCCGCGGCGGCGGCATCGGGATGGTAGATCTGCTCCTCGAATTCGCGCAGACTCGGTTTGATCACGCGCGGTTCGCCGCACTTGCCGAGGATCGCTTCCTGCGTCTTGAGGCCGTGGCCGGTGATGCAGATCACGATACTTTCGTCGCGCGGGAGTTTGCCCGTTTCGATGAGCTTCTTCGTGCAGGCGGTGGTGACGCCCCCGGCCGTCTCGGCGAAGATGCCTTCGGTCTCGGCGAGGAGTTTGATGCCTTCGATCACTTCATCGTCGGTCACATCCTCGGCAAAGCCGCCGGTCTGCTTCATCGCGTGGATGGCGTAATACCCGTCGGCCGGTGTGCCGATAGCGAGCGATTTCACGATCGTCTCGGGCTTCGGCACGGGCTTCACGATATCGGTGCCTTTTTTCATCGCGTGGGCGATGGGGCCGCAACCGGTGGCCTGCGCGCCATAGACGGAGAACGGCGCGCTATCGACGATGCCGAGCTTGGTGAACTCGCCATACGCCTTGTGAATCTTCGTGAGCAGCGAACCCGACGCCATCGGGATGACGGTGTGCCGCGGGATGCGCCAGCCGAGCTGTTCGCAAATCTCGAAGCCCATCGACTTCGATCCTTCCGCGTAATACGGGCGCAGGTTCACGTTCACAAACCCCCAGCCGTATTTGCCGGCGATTTCGGAGCAGAGGCGGTTCACCTGATCGTAAGGCCCGTGAATGCCGACGACGTTCGTGCCATAGACGAGCGAGCCCAGCACCTTGCCCTGCTCGAGGTCGGCGGGAATGAGCACGTAGCTCTTCAACCCGGCGCTGGCGGCATTGGCGGCGACGGAGTTGGCGAGATTGCCGGTCGAGGCGCAGGCCACGGTCTTGAAACCGAGTTCCCGCGCGCGGCTCAGCGCGACGGAGACGACGCGATCCTTGAAGCTGAGCGTGGGGTAGTTGACCGTGTCGTTCTTCACGTAGAGCTCGCGCACGCCGAGGGCCTTGGCGAGACGGTCGGCCTTCACCAGCGGCGTGAAGCCCACCTGCGTGCCCACGGTCGGTTCGCCGTCGATCGGCAGCAGCTCGCGATACCGCCACATGGAGCGCGGACGCGATTCGATGACCTGGCGGTTGAGCACCTTGCCGATGGCTTCGTAATCGTAGGCCGCTTCGAGCGGACCGAAGTCGAAGTCGCAGACGTGAATAGCCTGCTTCGGATAGAGCTTGCCGCACTCGCGGCATTTGAGGTTCGAGAAATAAGGCGACGGTTTGTCCATCTGAGTAATTTCGGTTTAAAGCACTCCCACCGAGAATCCTGCCGACGAGTGCGGTTCAGCCGTTGCGACACTGCGACTACTGAACTGCCTTCATCTGCCCCCGCTTGACTCACCGCTTGCGCGGCTGCCTACGGAGCTGGATTTGGCACCTGGGCCCCCTGCTTGCGCAGGAGCGGTTGCCGTGGCGTCATCGGGCCAGAACCCTCAGCCACTCTTGATGAAAGTGGACAGCGAGCATAAAAGGCCGCCCGCTCGCGTCAACCGGGATTTTTCGACGGCTCGAAATCGACCCAGCGGACCAGCGACGCCAGCACCGGTTCACCATCCTGCCGCCAGGTCCACGGCGGAAATTGCATCCGGCCAATCGGACAGATGCGCGAAACGCCGGTCGTTGCAAGGCGCGCGGCGTTTTCGGGCGTCGCAGGGAAGAGTCCCGCGCAGCTCAGGTGAGCCCGGACTTCGCGCAACTCCGTGGCGAAGTCGGTGGGGAGCGGTTTTACGAAGATGGTGCGGTGCAGTGGCGTGTGCGGGAAGCCGGGCGATTCGTCGTAAAGGACGGTCCACGCGGTCGAACCTTCGCTCTGCCACACCGCGCACGGCCCGCCGTTCGCGGCGCGGAACGCGAAGTCTTCGCGCAGCGCGCGGATGGCATGGGCGACGGAGAGCGGCGCGGCTGGTCGAAGTGCGGATTCGCGCAGGGCCGTCGCGAGCGCCGCGCCGAAGGCCCGCGCGGATTCGCCCACGTAAAAGACGTGCGGTGACAGGCAGCCGAGCTGATCCCACATTGTCACGTCGATCGCCGCGTCGCGGGCCGAATGGCAATCGGGATCGTCGAACACGACGCCGAAGCTGACCTTGTGACCGTGACCGGCAAAGCGCTGATCGGGGCGCACCTTGGAGCGAAAATGCGCGATGGTTTCATCGCTGCCAAAGACGATCACCGCCCCGGCGCGAGCGAGCCATTCGTCGGGCAGATCGTGGGCGATTGCTACTTTCGTGGTGAGTTGCGCAGGCAGGCGATGGAGGAAGGCATCGACCTCGGGGAGGCCTTCGCTCGGTAGCTTGGCGAGATTGTGTGCGCCGAGGAGCAGACCGCGCACGAGCGTTTGCAGCGCGGCGGCGGGCGTGTTCCCGGCGAGGATGTGCAGAATGACCTGCGGCGCGATGGCGCGGGGAGGCGTGCGGTCGAGGGCGTCGGTCGAACCGAGTTCGGATGCCACGAGACCGAGCAAATCGTCCGTGTGAGTCGGCCCGAGCCAATCGAACGCCTGGCAGGCGTGGGCGAGCGCGGCAGCGCGGTCGGCGGTGTTCATCGCTGCAAAAGTTCGTCCGCCAGGCGCGAGCAGCCGCGCGGCAGCGCTGCTGGATCGCGCCCGAGTAATTCAAAGCCGTCGTCGCGCCGGATGGCGAGATCCTGCGTTTCGAGCGCGAGCACCGAGTTCAAGTTCGCGAGATCGAAGAGCCGAAGGATGCCCATTTCGCCCACGGCCACTTCCGCGCCGCTTTCCGGATCGATCACCAGCGCCCGCACCCACGGACCGCCCCGATGCGCGTCGCCGAGGCCCCGCGTGTAAAACTGCGAACTCAGCTCGGTCATGCCGTATTCGTTCAACACCTGCTGCGGCGGCAATCCGAAGTGCGCCTCGATCTGTGCGTAAAGCTCAGCCTTGGAAAGCTCGCGCCCGCTGCCTTTGTAACCGCCTGTTTCCATGGCGAAACTGCCCCGCGGGAGCGTGCACGCGGGCGTGGTTTCGATGAGATTCAAAAAAGCGAGCGCGGTGCCGAGCAGCGCGACGGGCCGCTCCATCGAAGGCAATTCTTTCCCGAACGCCCACGTCTGCGGCGTGTCGGTTTCGATCGCCAGCGTTGCCAGCATGTGGCTGAGCGAGGAATGCGGCGCCTCGGCGGGGGTCGGTGCAAGGATGATCTGGGGCAGGCGCGGCAAGCCGAGTTGCCGCCAGCCCGCGAGCAAGGCGGCTTCGTAGAGCGCGGTGTCGCGAAAGTGATGTTCGCCACGGACTTCACCCGTGGTGCCGCTGGTGCGAAAGGTTTTCCCGATGCGCTCGCGTGGCACGCACGAAAGCGCGAACCGCTTGAACACACTCTGCGGCACCGCTGGGATTTCACGCCAGCTCGTCGGAGCCGGGCGAGTCGCACAGAAACGGCCGTAGGGCTCATTCCATCGCCGTTGGAACTCATGCACCTCCAGCGCGAGCACCTCGAAGCTGGCCTCGGCGAGATCAGATTGCAGCGCGTCAATGATGCGCTGCGAAAGTTCGTCGTAGGCGGTGAGCACGTCGCTCATGGTTCGCTCAAAGCCTCGGCGATCACGGTCGGATTTCCAGCAATGCTGGTCCACGTCTCCGCGAGCTGCTTCTCGTCGTAAGGTAGCCACGTGCCGCTCACGGTGGCGTAGAGTGCGACTTCGACTTTCGCGCCCGTGATGTCGCCGAGTGTCCGCCAATACGCGGCGAGCTGCTTCACGTAGTGTGCGTGCAACTCGGCAGGCGGCTGGCTGTTCGTTTTCCAATCGAGCACCAGCCATGTCTCGGTCGTTGGATCGAAAATCGCGAGGTCGATGATGCCTTCGAGGCACTCCGTTTCACTCATGCGCCAGAGGAAGGGCATTTCGGCAAAGTGTCGTGCGCCCGGGCGTCGCAACCACCGCGCAAGCGGAGTGTCGGCGGTAACGATTTTGCGCAGCTTTGCCCATTCCGCGCGGGCGCGTTTGGCATCGGGCGCGCCAGCGAGCGCCGTCTCGAAGTGGGCATCCCATTGGGACGGCGCTCCTTTCCAATCCAGCAACTCGACAAAGCCGTGCCACCACGTGCCGTGCAGAGCACCGGCATTTGGCGCGACCTGCCGCAGCCGGGGAGCTTCTTCGACCTCGACCTCCTCTGCCAGCGCACTCGGATTGCGCTTGATGAAATGCGCCGCGCGTTCTCGCCCGATGGTGAGGTGTTGCTCCTCCCGGGTTGGCAAAGCCTCGACTGCTTCACGTTGCTCCGCGCGTGTGGTGTGCAGGTTGGAAGTCAGGGAACACGCGACCGCTTCGACGGTGAGGCCATCGAAGAGAGAGGTGTTCGGCTCTCCCTTCACGCCGCGGAACATGCGCACCTGCGCTGTCTTTGCCGGGTCGGTCTTTTTGGAGAAAAGCTCGCGATCGTCCACGAGCACGAGCGTGTGTTTGGCGCGTGTCAGCGTCACGTAGAGCAGGCGCTCCTGCTCGTGGCGACTGCGGGCATCGAGTGCTTCTTTCAGTTCGCTATCCACGTCGTGTTTCTCCAGCGCGATGAGCCAGTCTTCGCTCACGGGATGCCGCACCAGCCGGGGGTAACTCGGCGAGTGCGCCCGCACTTCGTGGCCGAAGAATGGCACGATCACGCAGGCCCATTCGGATCCCTTGGCTTTCTGGGCTGTGATGAGTTGCACCGCATCGCGCGGCCCGCCGCGCACCTCCCGGGTGGCGACGAAATCGCGCCGCAGGCGCTCGGCGAAAGTGGCGAGCGTGGCCCCCTTGGCCTCCTCCGCGGCAGTCAGCGTGAGCAGGTCTTCGAGTTCACCGGCGAGATCACCGAAGTCGCGCTCGGGCAGGCTCAGCAGGCGATCGCGCAACTTCGTCGTTTCGATGGCATCGCACACCGCTGTGAAAAGCGCACGGCTTACGCCGCCCGTCCGCAGTTTCGCGAGCAAGTCCAGGGTCTCCGCGACCTCGCCGGTTCTCATCGTGGCTTTCGCGATCTGCAACTTTCCACCTGATGCCACGAACTCGGAAAGCTCATGGTCGGACAGGCCGAATATTTCTCGCAGCACGCCCGCCAGTTCGAAGGAGTTCTGTGGTTCCGCCAGGCACACGACCAGGGCCGTAAACCACGCCATCGCCGGGCTGTCCGCCTTGAGATCGCGCTCGGATTGAAGCTGCACGTCGAGGCCTTCCATCAGCAAGGCGGTGCGCAGCGGCGCGAACCAGCCTTTGCGAGGGCAGAGAATCGCCACTTCACGCCACGACGGCGCACGCAGCTTCTCCAGCCCCGCGTCGCGGATCCATCGGGCAAGATGGGCGGCTTCGTGGTGCAGCTTGTTGATGCCTTCGGCCGCGAGAGGGATTTCCAATCGCAGCACCTGCCCGGGCAGCACCTCAGGACGATGACTCAGCGTCACGAATTCAACCTGTCCGCCGAGTCCGTCGAGAAACTTCGGGCCGGCGGTGTTGACGAAATCGAGCGAGCCGCGGTCGAGCCGGAAGGTGACGCGGAACTTCAGTGCGCGCGCCGCGCCGGTGGCGAGAAGGGCGTTGTGAATCGCGAGGTAATGTGTCAGGTCCGCGCGGTTTCCGTAGATCGACTGCTGGAAGTCACCGACCATGCTGAAGTGCCCGGCGCGGGGCGGATCGGTGCGAGTCGCCGGCCATTCTCCTTGTGCTTCGACCGGACGCGTGAGTTCCAGCAGCACCGCGAATTGCGTCGGGTCGGTGTCCTGCGCTTCATCGAGAATCACGCGATAGTTTGCGCTGCGAATGCGCCGGGCGGCTTCGGGATGGCGGAGAACTTCGCGGGCGAGGGCGATCTGGTCGTCGAAGGTGAGGGCGTGTTTTCGCACGCGGAAGTCTCGATAAGCGCGCGCCGTTTCCACCGCGACGCGCAGCGAGGCTTTGCGCATCCAGTCGCGAATCGGGTCGATCGCTTCGCGCCACGCGGCGGCGAACCCGGCGGCCTTGGAAGCGGAGGTGGGCAATGGGGCGAAATCGTCGCCTTCCCGCCACGCTTCCTCCCACTCGCGCAGGCGCTGTTGCGAGGCTTCGATGGTGGCCTGGGAGTTTCCTTTGCCGACCTGGCGATAGACTTCGTTGAAATCGAATAGCGGGAATGGTCCTGGGTCGCTGGCTTCGAGATGGGCCGCGCTGAGGTGGCCGAGTTCGAGCAGACGTCGCGCCGGGCAGAGCCGCAGCAGAGCGCGCCGTTGCTCGGGATCGAGGCTGGCGCCGATGGTGCCCTGCCGTTGCACAAACTCGCGCCACATTTCCGTGTCGTCTTCGAGTGGATCGAAGCGCGCGGGCAGACCGAGCACGTGGCCGTGCTGGCGCAGCAGGCGCAGGCAGAAGCTGTGAATCGTGCCGAAGAAGGCGCGCCCGAACGCCGCATGCACCGTCAGCGGCACGCCTGCGCTGAGCAGGCTCTCCCGCGCGCGACGCCGCATTTCGTCCGCGGCGCGATTCGTGTAAGTAACGACGACGAGGGTGGGCAGCCACTCCTCCGCGTGAGTGCTGCGCGCAATGGCCGCGATCCGGTCCGTAATCGCGCGTGTTTTGCCGCTGCCGGCCGCTGCCACGACGGAAAAGTTTTCGTCGAACCGCTCGATAAAGTCATGCCGCTCGGTCTGGTCGGAGAGCAGGTTCATTCGGCGTCGGGGTCGTTGGACGCGACGAGATCGGGGTGCGTGAGCGCCCACTTTTGCGCGAGGATATCCGGATCGATCGACAGCGTCGCCAGCGGCAGGTCCGGGCTGAAAGAGAAGTCGTCGCGCAGTTTGCCGAGCGCGCCGAAAATGGCGGTGTCCTGCATGTGGCACAGGCCGCGCCAGAAAATCCGTTGCGCTTCCAAGCCCACATCGCCTGGCGTGAGTTGAGGCTCATCGAGCGGGAGTTCCCCGGCCAGCCGAGTGATGCCGAGCGGTCGATCGATCGCCAGCGCGTAGAGGGCGAGTTGAAGTCCGTCGGCCTTGCGCAAACTCTGCGCGATCTTGGCAACGCGCTCTTCCGTGCTCTCCGCCTTTTTCGGCGTGAGCGTTTTTTTGTCGCCGGTTTTGTAATCGACGATCCATGCGCCCTTCGGGCCAGCGCCGGGAGTGAGCAGCAGATCAATCCGTCCATGGATGCGGAGGTTCGACGACTCGTCGATGGTGATGCTGGTTTCCGCGAGCGGCCACTCGGTGGCGAGATGCGTTGGCCCTGCGACGGAGGCGACCCGCTCGGCCAGCCGCAATGCGATGGTGCGGGCTTGCTGCCAGGTGGCCGCCCACCAGTCGGGAAGGTTGCGCCGCTGCGCGAGGAGGATCGCCGTGACCCGCGCGCGAAAATCGTCCGCGGCGCGCCGGGTGCGCTCCATGATCTCTTCCGACGGTGGAATCGGAATAAACGCGCCGCGCTCGTTTCCACCGATGGCCGCCAGCCAGCGATGCGTCCAGCTTCCGAGCGAGGCGTGCCACGGCGTTTCACCGCCCACTTCCTCGGGCGCGGAAACGCGGAGCACATGTTCCAGCCACGCCGCTGCCGGATTGGCGAGAGCGCGCTCCCAATCGGTCGCGGCCAGCCGCAACGGCCGGCGCGGCGCGCTGGAACGGGCGAATTCGTATTCGCCAAATTCAAGATCCGGGTTGCGCCGGATGTCGAACGCTTCTCGTGTCGCCGCGACTGCCGCAGGGTCGAAGGTGGGCACTGGCCGGGCCAGCCAGCGGACCGTTTCTTCGCGAAGTGCGCTCAAGGTGTCGTGCGACACGATGTTCCCTCGCGTGCGATGATAATGCGCGACGAAGAACTCACTCGCGTTGCACGGGCGATCCGGCACGGCTTCATCGATCACATTCGCGGTGAGCGCGAGGGCGGTGCTGGCGCTTTCGATGGTGTTGAGGAAACGGCGATTCGCGAGCGCGCGGGCCTCCTTCGGCCCGAGGCAGAGCGTATGGCCGGAGGCAACGACCGTGTGGCCTTCGCCGTGGCTGCCCTGAAGGGTTGCGCGTTGGTTGAGTTGCCGCACGCGCTGGTTCAGCGCGGTCAATTCGTCCTCGCCGAGCCAGCCGGCATCGTCGAACGGGGGGGGCCATTGTCCCTCATTCAGGCCAGCGATGATGAGGTGTGACCACGATTGCGCCTCGGTTTGCGCGGCTGGAATCAGGTAGGCGCGACTGTAAGGATGGCGCCCCTCGGTGGCGCGGTCGCGCTGCGGACTCGCGAGCACTTCGCCCAGCCAGCGGAGATACGAGCGGCGTGAGAAGCGCGCCGTGAGAAGTCCGCTCCACCCAGCCGTCAGGCGTTCGAGATCAGCGGTGCGGTCCTTCCACGAAAGCCACGCGAACGCGTTCTCCGTGGCGGCAAGGAAGTCCGTGAGGGTGCCTTGTTCCGGCAGGCGCGGCAGATTTTGCAAGGCATCGGCCGATTTCGATTCGGCCAGCCAGGCGGCGAGGCTTTCGAGATCGTCGAGCAGCAGAGACGAGAAGGCGCGGAGCAACTGTCGCTCGGCATCTTCCGGAAAACGATGTGCTGCTTCGGGGCTCGCGCGCAGAAAACGGAGCAGCGCCGGCAGACGCGGCGTTTCCTGAAGCGTGAGCCACGCGGACCAGTCGGGTGCTTCGCACGGGCCGGGCGCGACGTGTCCGAGCCCGTCGTGATGCGGCACGCCGAGCGTCGCGAGACCGGCGGCAATCCTCCGCGCGAGTGCGCCAGGCCCGGGCACGAGAATGCCGAGTCGCGTGCAGCCCGGGTCGGCGAGGAAGGCGAGCGTTTGCTGCACCACCGCTTCGGCTTGCTCGGCGGTGTCGTAGCCGACGAGAAAATGCGTGTGCTCCGCGGAGGTGCTATCGCCGGCGAGCGGTTCCGCCGAGCCGAAGTTTTCCTCCCAGGTGCCGATCCACGCGCTGTCGAGTTCCTCGGCTTCGCTGCGCGGAAAACGCAGCAGCACCGTGGTCTCCTGCGCGGACCGTGCGACGGCGGCGAGCACCGGCCACGAAGGCCAATGCGCGGCGTCGAAGCCGAGCAGGAGCACGCGTGCGAAAACGGGCCGGGCCGCGGCGAGCAACGCACGATCCGTCTCGTGCAGCAGATGGAATCCGCACTCCTCCAGCAGCCGCTCGAACCGCGCCACGATCGGGCGCGCCACGGGCGGCCCGGCCTTTTGAAAATCCCAGCCCCCATCCCCGAGCACGTTGATCGCGTGGAGGAGCGCATCCGGAGCCGCCGCGATGGCGTCTGCGGCTTCGCCTCCCGCTTCTTCGGCTGCGATGGAAAGCAGCAGCCGGAGATGTTCGCGCAGCGGGTGCGTGCGGGAGACGCCGAGCCTTTGCTGCATCAGGCCGCGCAGTTCTGCTGGCGTGACAAAGTGCAGCGCGAGCGGGCTGATACCTTCCTCCAGCGCGAGCTTCTTCGCGTAATACGCGTCCGTTTTTGTCGGCAGCACGATGAGCGTGGCCGCATCGTCGCGCCAGGCGCGCGTCGCGTTTTCTCGCAGCCAGGGCAGATAACCCTCGTGCCACGCGATGCCCCAGTTTTCCACGCTCCGCAGCCTCGCACTCATCGTTCGATCACAACCAGCCTTTGCGCTTGAAGAACCAGATCTGACCACCGGCAACAAGGCTCATGATGAAGAGACAGCCGAAATAACCGTGGGGCCATTTCAACTCCGGCATGAACTCGAAATTCATTCCGTAAACGCCCGCCACAAACGTCAGCGGGATGAAGATGGCGCTGATCACCGTCAGCACCCGCATGATCTCGTTCGTCCGCTGCGATACCGAACTGAGATAGAGTTCGAGCAGCCCGCCCGCGATGTCGCGATAGCTTTCGATCAGATCGATGATGCGCACCGCGTGGTCGTAGGCGTCTCGCACGAAGACTTTCGTTTCGTCGCTCACGATTCCGCTCGTGTCGTGGAGCAACTGGCTCAGCAAATCCCGCTCCGGCCAGATGGCGCGTCGAAGCTGGATGAGCGTGCGGCGAAACTCATGCAGGTTCGCCACGCACGTCTTGGTTGGGTTTTCCAGCATCTGGTCCTCCAGTTCTTCGAGCGCATCGCCGATGCATTCGAGAATCGGAAACATGTGGTCCACGATCGAGTCGATCAGCGCGTAGGCGAGATAGTCGGCACCTTGCTTGCGAATGTAACCGCGCCCCCCGCGAATCCGCTGCCGCACCGGCTCGAAGACATCGTTTTTTGGATCTTCCTGGATGGTGATGAGCAGCCCCCTGTCGAGGAACATGCTCACCTGCTCGCCGCACATCCGCCCGTCTTCTTCATCGCGGTAGATCATCACCGTCACGATGAAGAGCATGTGCTCGTAAGATTCGAGCTTGGGTCGCTGCCCGGTATGCACCACGTCTTCGAGTGCGAGCGGGTGCAGGCCGTATTTGTCCCCGAGCTGGCGCAGCGCGTCGATATCGCCCAGGCCATCGAACTCGATCCAGCGAATCTTCCCATCATCGACATCCGGCGGTGGCAATTCGGCCACGCTCGACACGATGCGCGACGTCACGCCTTCGCGATCGTATTCCGTCAGACGAATGACCGGCATCACCGCCTCGCCGGGCGCGAGTGGGGAAAGCGTGGCGGGCGCGGTTCCGGGAAGTGGATGGCGGGTCTTAAACATCGGCGATCAGCATGCGAAAATCCCCCGGTGCCGCGGAGCCTATTCCGCCAGCAGTTTTTCGACTTTCGCTTCCAGGCCGTCGCGGCCTTCCATGTCGATGAGGTTGCCCTTCTTGTTCACGAGCCACATCGCCGGGATGCTGTTGATCCCGAATTTCTGGCCGAACTGATTTTTCCAGCCCTGCCCGTCGAAGAACTGCGGCCACGCCATTTGTTTCTCCTTCACGAAGCCTTCGAGCGCCGCCTTGTCCTGGTCGAAGCTGATCCCCACGATTTCGAAGCCCTTGCCGTGCAGTTTCTCGTAGGCCGCCTTCACATTCGGCAGTTCGGCCACACACGGCCCGCACCACGTCGCCCAGAAATCGACGAGCACCACTTTGCCCTTCAGCGAGGAGAGATCCACGGCGCGGCCATCGACCGCGGTGAATTTGATGTCGAGCGGTTTGCCCAGCGCCTCCGCCTTGGCGCGAATGCCCGCGATCATCTGCTTCACATCATCGGGCGTCTTCGGGTTGTCGAGTTCCTTGAAGAGAGCGGCTTGCCTGGTCGCGTCCGCGCTCTGCGCGACGGCGGCGAGCATCTGGTAACCATCGGGCTGATCGGGGAAATCTTTGATGAGCGCCCGGCCCTGCGTTTCGAGCTCCGTGTAGAATGCTTCCTTGCCCGCACTGCGTTTGCCTTGAATGGCTTTGATCGCCTCCGTTTTCCGAGCTTCGTAGTCTCCGGCGGCGTGCGCCGTGGAAACCGAGAAGAGGGCGAGGACGACCGGGAGGAGCAGGAAGTGGAGTTTCATAGCGATAAGGCCCCAAGGGTGGTCCGCGCCGGGAAAAATGCGCGCTTTTTTTTGGCTAAATCGGGGAGGCGTGCGCCTATAATTCGTCCGCGCCAATGTCCACTCGCGCCCCGCTGACCCGAGGCGTCCCATCCACGTCCGTTTCTCCGTTTGCCGGGATGAAATCGGCGTCGCCGGCATCGATGGCGGGGGAACCGGCAGTGAGGTGGGAGTCGGATTTGCGCCGGTCGAGGAAAAGCGGGTCCGCGAAGAGCGAATGGGCGTCGTTGCCGGTCGCGTTTCGATAGGCGGTGAATCCCGCGGCGGTCACATTCTTCCACTGCCAATCGCTGTCGGCCTCCCCGGCGGGGGCGTAATAGAGATTGTAGTCGAGCACGTTACCCGAATTCGTCGTGGCGGCGTTGCCGATGAGCTGCGACTGCCGGCCAGCGATGAAGAGATTGTGCGTGATGATGTTGTTCGTGACGAAGTGCTCGAGAAACAGTTCGCCGTTCCCATCGCGGCGGGTGTCGTTCTCGAAGAACGTATTGTGATGGATGAAGCACCCCGTGGTGCTACCGCGCTGCTCGTCGTAACCGCCGAGGAACAACCCGCCGATGCGGTTGTGATGCACCACGTTCTCCCGCATCACCACATCGCTCGAAGCGCGCCCGAGATGTTCGCTCGCGAGTTCCACGCCGATGTCGCAGTGATGGGAAATATTCTTTTCGATCAGGATGCGCGTGCCGCCATCGACATAAATGCCGCCCGCGCTGAAGTGGCGTCCGTAGGCGGGATTGCCGTAGCTTTTGATGTTCCAGACGGTGTTGCCGCGGCACACCCAATCGCGCGCCTGATCCTGCGCCGGGTCGGGGCAGGTGCCCTCGAAGCCGATGAACACAATGCCGATGTTGTCGTTGTCGTGGACGCGATTTTTCGTCACTTCGCCATCGACCACGTTTCCGTTGAGCGAGAGCGACTCGCTGTTGCCGAGCTGGCAGTGGTGAATGTCGTTGTTGTCGATGATCACCCGCGAGATCGGCTTGGTGGCAGAGGTGCCATACACGGCGAGGCCAAAGGCGTTTCCATTCTTCGCCCGGTAGCGGATGTGATGGATATTGCAGTCGCGGACCTCGATGTGATCGCACTCGCCGATGATCAAAACCCCGCACGGCGTGCGGTTGCCGCGCACCGCGCGGTAATTGCAAATCTCCAGGCCCTGCACGCGGACGTAGCTGCGATTGGCGATGAGGAAGAGCGCGGTGTCTTCATCCGCCGGCACGCTCAGACGGGCGCCGTCGATGATGACTCGCTCGTTGGCATACGCGCGGAAGGTGACGAACTGATCCGGCCCCGCGCCGCTCACATTGGCGGTGACGCGTTCACGATAACGCCCGTGGCGAATCCACGCGGTGTCGCCAGGCGCGAGGGTGTTCGCGGCTTTCTGAATGGTCCGCCAGGGTTGTTCGAAGGTGCCCGGATTGGTGTCCTTGCCGCCGATGGAGACGTAGTAATCCGCCGCGGCCACGCGGGCGGCGAGCAGGAGCACGAGCAGGAGCAGGAGGCGCACGAGATTTAGATGAGCCGGAAACGGGCCAGATCCTGCGTATCCACCATGCCGATCGGGCGGCCTGCGTCGTCCACCACGAGGAGGTCGTCGATGCGGAACCGTTCGATGGTGTGCAGGACTTCCACGGCGAGCTTGTCGGGGCCGATGTGTTTCGGCTGCCGGGTGAGAAATTGCTCCACCGCCAGATCGCCAATGTTGGGCTGGGTTTGAAAGTGCCGCACGAAATCGCCCTGCGTGAAAATGCCCGCGAGTTTTCCGCCGCCATCCGTGGCGACGGCGGCCCCGGCGCGGACGCGATTCATCGCGGCGAGCACCTCGCGCACCGATTGATCCGGCCGCACCAGCGCCATTTCCGCCGGCCCGCGCATCACGTCGCGCACCTTCAGCAGCAGCGTGCGGCCGAGCTGTCCGCCGGGGTGAAAACGCGCGAAGTCTTCCTTGGTAAAGCCGCGCGCTTCCAGCAGCACCATGGCCAGCGCATCGCCGAGCACGAGCATGGCCGTGGTGGAAGAGGTGGGCGCGAGATTGAGCGGGCAGGCTTCCTGTTCGACCGACACGTCGAGCACGAGATCGCTGTGGCGCGCGAGGTTCGAGTTCGCGCCGCCTGTGAAAGAAATGATGGTCACGGCAAAGCGCCGCAAAGCGGGCAGCACGTTGAGCAGTTCCTCCGTCTCGCCGCTCGCGCTGAGCGCGAGAATCACGTCGCCATCCGCCACCACGCCGAGGTCGCCATGGAGCGCGTTGAGCGAGTTCAGCACCACGGCGGGCGAGCCGGTGCTGGTGAGCGTGGCGGCGATTTTTTCTCCGACGTGCCCGGATTTGCCGACGCCCATCACCACGACCTTGCCGCGCGCCTCGATGGTCTGGCGGATCGACTCCACCGCGCGGACGAAGGTTTCATCGAGCCGCGCGGCCACGCGCCGGGCCTCCGCGAGTTCGATCTCGAAGACGCGGCGGGCTTTGGCAAGATGTTCGCTGGTGTTCATTCGAGGCTTGCCACCTTCGGCCACTGCAAACACCAAGGGCAAGAGCAAGATGCAGCCGGTCGCCGCCCAATACGTCGTCACTTTCCTGAAGCCGGAGATGCTCCACGTCTATCGGCAGATCACTGCGCTGCGGGCGTGGCGTCCCGTCGTGTTCTGCCAGAAGCGCGAAGGCGCCGCGCAATTTCCCTTCGACGATCTCGTCGTGCTGCCGAAGCCGTGGTCGCATCAGCTTCGGCGGTTTTGGCAGAAGACCATCCTGCGGCGGCCGATCACCATTTATCGCAGCGAAGCTCGCCGCACGCTCGCCGCGCTGCGTCGTGCGGACGCGAAAGTGCTGCACGTCTGGTTCGGCCACATCGGTGTGCACCTGCTGCCGTTGCTGGAGATGGCGACGATGCCCGTCGTCGTCTCTTTCCACGGTGCGGACGCCGACGTGGGCTGGAATCGAGCGGCGATGGAGCGCGTCTTTGCCCGCACCTCGCGGCTGCTCGTGCGGAGCGAATCGCTCGCGCAGCAACTCATCGCCCACGGCGCCCCGCGCGAAAAAATCCGCCTCTTCCGCACCGGCGTGTCGCTCGAGCGAATCGCGTTTCACCAGCACACCGCGCCGCCGGATGGCGCATGGCATTGCCTCCAGACCTGCCGCTTGATCCCCAAAAAAGGCCTGGCCACCAGCCTGTGCGCTTTCGCGAAATTTTCCGAACGCTGGCCCCGCGCGAAGTTCACCATCGCCGGCGAAGGCCCGCAGCGCGAATCGCTCGCGCAACTCGCCGCCGAACTCGGCCTCGGCGAGCGCGTGCGTTTCGCCGGCTTCGTGCAGCAGGACGAACTTCGCGCTCTCGAAGCCTCCGCGCATCTCTTCCTCCACCCCAGCGAAGTCGGCGCCGACGGCGACCGCGAAGGTGTCCCGAACGCGCTCCTCGAAGCGATGGCCAGCGGCCTCCCCGTCTGTGCTACGCAGCACGGCGGCATCCCCGAAGCGGTCCAGCATGGTGTGAGCGGCCTCCTCGTTCCCGAAGGCGACGCCGACGCTCTCGCTGCCCAGATGCTCGGTCTCACCGAAAGCCCCGAATGGTATGCCGACATGGGCGCCGCTGCTGCCCGGCGCATCGCCGATGAATTCGAGCTCGGCGCGCAGACGCGGCGGCTCGAAGCGATTTACTCCGAAACGCTCGGGGGCGTGAAATGAGATCGAACTAATCACCTGCCCCGCCGACGCAGTCACTCCGAAGCGCCCTGGCGACATTTCCTGAAATGGACGGAATGGAGGGAACGGGCGGTTGGTTGTTCCCGCCATCGAAGACGACAAAGCAGAGCCATGCTTCCGCCTCTGCCTTTCTGCCCCCCATCCGACTTGATCCAACCGGCTCCAGCCCTGCTCCAGCCGTGAAAACCGACCCGTGCTCTTTAAGCAGGAAAACAGGAAAACAGGAAAAAAGGACGGAAGGGTGGTGGTTCCTGTTTTCCTGTTTTCCTGCTTCTCCGCCCAGCCTCCGGACGCGCACTGCACCCTCTCCCGCACAGAGGTAATCCGACTTAATCCAACCTGATCCGACCAATGAAAAATCGCTCCACCCTGACCCATTCCGACCATCAAGTAGGAGAACCCGAAACCCGGCACAGCTCCAACCGACCATCCCTTACGGAAACGCGGTGGCTCCTGTTTTCCTGTTTTCTTGCTTAAACCCGATCACGCACCATGGAACCGACCCGCCGAGGCAAAATCGCGCGCCTGCCCCGCGCCATCCGCGAAGAACTCAACCACCGGCTCGACGAAGGCGATCCGCAGAAGGATCTTGTCGGCTGGCTCAATTCGTTGCCGGAGGTGAAGAGCGTTCTCCAGGCGCAATTCGAGGGCAAAGCGATCACCGCGCAGAATCTCTCCGAGTGGAAACAGGGCGGTTACCGCGACTGGCGGGCGCAGCTCGAGGCGCTGGAAATCGCGCGCTGCCTGCGCGAAGACAGCAGCGCCGGTCAGGGCGAAAGCGAGGGGCAGCCGCCGCTGGTGGACGCGCTGACTTTCTGGCTGACCGTGCGCCTGGCCGCCGAGACGCGCGGCATCGTGGAAGCCGAGCCGGAAGAAGGCTGGAAACGCCTGCGCCAGTTCAGCCGCGAACTGGCCGTGCTGCGCCGGGGCGATTTGCAGAAGCAGCGGCTCGAACTGGAGCGCCAGCGCGAGCAGCGCAAAGCCGAGGAAGGCCGCCGAAACCGCCAGCCCGCAGGGGCGGCGGCGGACTCCTCCAACCCCGAGGTCGCCGAGGAGGATCGCCCGACCCGGGCCGAAAAAATCGCCCTCCTTCGTAAAGCCTTCTTTGCCGATGTGGACAACGCCATTCCCCTCAATCTGCCGCCGCGCCCGGGCGAGCCCGGTTACCAGCCTGGGATCATTTCCGATGGGGTCCACTGGTATGATGGGAAGGGGGGCATCATTCCCAGCCCGAAGGATGAAATCATCCGAAAAGCCATCGAGGCCAAGAAGGCCTGGGAGGAGGCCCAGCGCATCGCAAAGGAAGAAGTGGCCGCGCTGGAGGGATGAGCGCCTTGGCTACCCGGCGGTATCGCCGGTGTAGATGGCGTCGTCGGGCCAGTCGGGCTTGAGATAACCGGACTGCATGTTTACGGGGAGGATGTAATTACGCATGACCCGGACCGGGGAAAGCACGCGGATGGTGCGGACGCTTTCGATGGAGTCGGCGCCGTGGTTTTTGAGCAGGCTGGGAATGATCTGGCCCTGGACGGTCTCGACGATGTCCTTCTCGCTGGCGCCGTCGATGTAAAGGAGCATGGCGAGTTTGCCGTCGATCTCGGCGATGTGGCTCTCGAAGATGACCTGCGTGAAGATGGAGCGCACGAAGGGTTCGCGCTGGATGTCGGCGACGAGGCCGGAGTGGGTGATACCGTTGCGAAACTGCACGATGTAGAGGTGCCGCGCGGGAAACTGGCCGGTGCCGCGTTCGCTGAGATCGACGTGGGTGAAGTAGCTCAGCACGCCGTCTTCCTCGAGCCGCTGGCGCTTGCGGCTGACGGTGCGGACATTGACGCCCGTGGACACGGCGACGGCGTTGTCGCTGGCGCGAGGATCGCGGATGAGGGCGCGGACGATGGATTGTTCGCTGGGGTCGAGGGGACGAGGAGTCATGAAGGGAAATCCGAAAGTCGAAGCACGAAATCCGAAACAAATCCAAAAGGCTTGAAAAGGACCAAACGTTGAGAACACCCGCCCATGCCGTTTCTCCTATTTCCGATCATTGGAATTTGTTTCGGATTTCGGATTTTGGATTTCGGGCTTTTCACCTTTCCCCTGCATCAGCTCGCGCTTGCCCCGGGGCTCGGACGCAGGGGATCCAGCGGCAGGGAGACGCGGACGATGCCGGGTTCGCCCTGAGTGCTGGCGGGAATTTCGATCTGGCCATGATGACTCTCGATGATGCGCCGGGTGACGGTGAGACCGATGCCGAGGCCGACGTTGCGCGTGCTGTAGAATGGCTCCGAAGCGTGCTCGGCGGTTTCGCTGGTGAACCCTTTGCCGCTGTCGCGCACCTCGACGGTGAGCAGGTGCTGGTCGCCTTTGGTTTCCTCGAGATTCACGGACACGGTCGGGTTCTCGGGATTGGCCTGGAGGGCGTTGAGCATGATCTCGCTGAAGGCGTGGCGCAGCGCTTTCGGATCGGCCTTCACCTTCCACGGCGCGGCTTTCTTGTTGAAGCTGAGCTGCGCGATTTTCTTGCCCGGGTGGTAGGTGTGCGCTTCGTGGAAGGCTTCGACGATGAGATCGCCGATGCTGACGAGCTGGCTGAAATCGCCGTTCCATTCGCGCGCAAGGAAGACCATCTGGCTGGCGAGGCGGCTGATGCGTTTGACTCCGCCGGCGAGGGCGTTGCTCAGGCTTTCCTGGAATTCCGGGTCGCCGATTTGCTCCTTCATCAACTGCTGATGCGTGGAGATCGGGACGACCGCGTTGCCGATTTCATGCGCCAGATGCTCGGCCATCGCTTTGATGAGGCGCAGGTTGGCAGCTTCGAGTTCGAGGCGCTGGGCGTTTTCGTGCTCGGTGATGTCCTCGATGAGAAGGAGTGCGGCGCGTGCGGTGGTGTCGCCCGTGGCGCGGAACGGCACAATCTCCAGCCGGTAGATTCGATCCGGCGATTGCGGGAAGAGATAGCGCATGGGCGCGATGGGTTCGCCGCCCTGCAGGACGCCGAAGATCATGCTGCCGAGCTGCTGTGGCAGATCGTGGAAGTCGAAGCTCGCGCGAGCGGGCGCCTCCGGGAGGAAAATAGCGCGAGCGGCGGAGTTGACGTGGAGCGTTTCGCAGCCCGGACCGAAGACCATCGCGCCGCTGCCGAGGTGGGCGAGGATGTCGCCGACGAGGTTGTGGCTGGTGACGATCTGCTCGTGATGCCACGAGTTTCGGATGGCGAGGCCGGTTTCCTCGAAGAGATGGAAAATGACGGCGATTTCTTCGTTCGTGAAGGGTTCGCCGGTGATGCGTTCGTCGAGCACGGCGACCCCGAGGAGCGATTCGCGATCCAGAATGGGAATGGCGAGTTGTGCGCCCAGGAGCTGAAACTCCTTCATGATTTCGCGGTTCGATGTGGAGTCGGGGCTCGTCGCGCGCAGGACGCGGCCAGTGCGGTGCAAGTGCGCGCCAATGCCGGTATTGAGCGACAGGACGGCGTGCTGGGTCACCGCCTGGTCGATGCCGATGGCGCACGCGCTCCGCAGCCAGCGATCGTCGGGAGAGACCGTGCCTTCGCCGGGGCGGGTAGCGGGTTTGCGCAGGAAAATAACGGCGCGATTCACGCCGGTGACCTCGCGCAGCATGAGCAGGAACCGCTTGAGCAGGGCGGATCCATCGAGGCCATGCGCGAGCAGCCCGGCAAAGCGGCGCAGTGTTTCCAGTCCGCGCAAAGGGTCGGGGGCCATGGTGTGCACGATGGGTGCCGGGGTAGGCGCCGGCACCGGAGCAGGCACCGGGGCGTAGTCGGGGAAGACACGGTCGAGGACAGCGGAGAGAAGGCGCGCGCGGACGGGTTTGGCCAGCACGTGAGCGACCCCGAGGACGTAGGCGTCTTCCTCCCACGAGCATGGCTTCTCGCCCGTGTAGAGCATCACCGGTGCGCCGGGGGCTTGCAGCCGCAATTCCTCGATGGCTCGCAGCGCGCGGGGGCCGGGCAGTTCGGCGTCGAGAATGGTCGCGTCGATCGCGCCACGATTGAGCAACAGCGAGGCATCCGCGGGCGAACTCTTCACGATGATCTGGAAACGCGCCGGGTCCAGCGCGGCGTGGAGGGCGGCGGCGAAATTTTGCTGGTTGGTGAGGACGAGAAGCGTGCGCATCAGGCAGCGGCGGTGGCGGAAGCGTTTCCGGGTGAGGGGGAGGGTGCGCCGTCCGAAGCCGGTGAACTTTCGGAGGCGGGCAACTGCATGGCAGTGGTGCCGGGGCGAAGCTGATGGCTTGGCAGATCGATCTGCACGACCGTGCCGCGCCGGAGCTGGCTGGTGATGGTGAGCTGCCCGCTGTGCAGGGCGACGATGCGGCGGCAGATCGCGAGACCGAGGCCGAAGCCGCGCGCTTCGTCGCCGCGATCTTTGGTGGTGAAGTAGGGGTGCAGGACGCGGTCGAGGTTTTCCTTCGGGATCCCTTCACCGTGGTCGATGACACGCAGGCGGAACCAGTCGCGCGCGGCCTCGGTCTTGGCGAGATGCTCGAGCACGACGCGAATTTCCCCGCCGGGGGAGGAAGCGTCGATGGCGTTGGAAATGAGGTTGTTCAGCAGGCGCTGAATGAGCACGTCGTCGATCTCGGCCAGGACTTCGCCGGGCGTCTGAGCGATGACTTTGACGGGCTTGCGGCGAGTGGCGCGCACGGCGTCGCAGGCGTGCTGCACGAGCGCGTCCAGCCGGCCCATCTGCAGGTCGGGTCGCAGGTTTTCGGAGAAGAAGAGCGCTTCTTTGATGTAAGCGCGGAAGCTGCGCACATTGCGCGAGGCGACGCCGAGCAGGTCTTCGTCGAGCGCGGCCTCGGCCTGGCCTTCGCTGGCGAGCTGGATGAGTGTCGAGATGGGGGTGAGGAGGTTGTTGAGGTCGTGCGCCATGCCGCGGCTCATGCGGCCGAGCAGGTCGAACTCCTGGGCGCGGAGGATCTCTTCCTTCAGCCGGATCTGGTTCACGATGAGCGTGAGGTTCTTCGCCAGGTTGGTGAGCAGTTGGAGATCGGTGGAAGTGTAGGGCTCGCCGGCCGCCTTGGGGCCGACGAAGAGCAGCCCGACGAGTTCTTTTTCCGAAAGGAGCGAGAGGCAGAAATCGGCGTCGAAGCGGGCGAGTTGTTCGCGTGCCATTCGCTCGGTGCGGGTGACGGTGTCGCGCTGGTAGGTCGCCTTGAGGACCAGATAACCCGCACCCCGGCCTTCGAAAAACTGCATCACCGGCGACGGAATGCGAAGCTCAGGAATCTGCTCGCGCGGCTGCTCGGGATGAGAGCGCGTGCGCGTGAAAGCGTGAGCAGCCTCATCGCGCAGAATGAGGTCGTAGCTGCGCATGCCCAGCGTGCGGGTCAGCAGGATGTGAAGGTCTTCGAGCAAGGCGTCGAGATTGTTCTGCCAGGGCAGCGCCTGAATGAAGGCGCGCACGCGGTCCTGGTATTCGAAGCGATCGCCGAGCAGCGTGCGCTCGAGGGTTTCGATGCCGGAGCCGAACAACCGCGGGAAGAGCACCGCCGTCACAATGGCGCTGACCATGAAGACGACGAGCGAAACGCCGAACGCTTGCGGGGAAAAGGCATCGGTGACGGCCGACGCGATGAGGAGCAGCCCGAGGGTGATCGAGAACAGGAAGATGATGCGAACGAAGTGGGCGGCGTAGCGGCCGAGGTTCACCTGCATGTCCAGCAGTTGATGCTGGAGCACGCTGTAGGCGGTGATGACGCCGTAAAACACCGCGGCGAGACTTCCCCACGGATACACCTGCACGTTCGTGAGCGGGTAGTGAATGATGCCCATGATGGGCAGAAGATCGTTCGCGCCGAGGATGGAGAGCAGCGCCTGCGCGATGATGAGGGGAGTGAGGCGGCGGCGTTGAAACGGCGGCAGTTCGCGGCGGCGTTTAAAGAGCACGAAGATCGAGCCGAACATCAGGCAGAACGGCACCGTGAAGACGTAGAACATCGGCCCCGCCACGGCATACCAGCCGGACGAGCCGAGGTATTGCACATCGCGGATGAACAAGTTCGTGCAATCCGTGATGACCAGCAACGCCTGGAACAGGTAGAGCCACGACACCCAGCGCACCCGGAAGCCGGCCACGATCATGGCGAGATGGAAAAACGCGACCACGCCGACGATGCAGCCGAGGAAAACAAAGCGCGCCCAGAAAAGCGCGGCGCTCGCGGTGTGCTCGATCAGGAGATGGTAGCACCCGAGATTCCAGATCGCGATGGACATCGTGAGCAGGAGATACACGCGGTTGGCCGGCGCTCGCGGATCGCGGCTGAACACGAATAATGCGAACAGCACATTCACCACGAAACCCGAGAGTGGAATATACGGCGCGAGGTTCATGCGCGGTATCTCCCGAGGATGAGGCACGATGTTTTCCCGCCGAAGCCGCTATTGAGGCTGAGCGCGACGTCGATGGGATAGGGGCGCGCATGCTCGGGCACGTAGTCCAGATCGCATTCCGGGTGCGGCTGCCGCAGATTGATCGTCGGTGGAATGACGGCGTGTTTGATGGCGAGCGCGCAGATCACCGCTTCGACGGCGCCCGCGGCGGCGAGTGGATGCCCGGTGACGGGCTTGGTCGAGCCGACGGCGAGCCGTCGGGCGAGCGGGCCGAAGACCTCCTTGATGGCCCGCGTTTCGGCGAGGTCGTTGGAGGCATTCGCGGTGCCGTGAACGTTGATGTAGTTCACTCTCTCGAGGTCAACGCGCGCCGAGTGGAGCGCCTTGCTCATCGCGCGCGTGACTCCCCATCCGTCGGGGTGCGGCGCCATGGGGTGATAAGCCTCGCACGCGCGCGACTGGCCGAGCAGTTCGGCATAAATCGTCGCCCCGCGCCCGATGGCGTGCGTGAGCTCTTCGAGCACGATATAGGCTCCGCCTTCTCCCATCACGAAGCCGTCGCTTGCCTGGTCGAAGGGTTTCATCGCCTGCTCGGGCGGGCCGGCCCAGCGCGTCATGGCGCGGCTTTGGGCGAAGCCAAAGAAGACGGTGTCCACGATGGGAGCCTCGGCACCGCCGGCGATCATCACATCGATGTCGTCGTGCTGGATCATGTGCCGGGCATAACCCATCACGTCATTGCCGGAAGCACTGGAAGAGCTGCACGTCAGCGCGTGGCCGCGGCAGCCGATGGCGTTGGCAATCTCGGCGCTACCGCTGCCGACGTAGCCACTGATCATCATCGAAGGGCTCACGGCTCGGGCGCCGCGAGTATCGAGTGCCTCGCGAGCGCTGTAAGCCGCCTCCATGTTGCTGAGCGAAGTCGCTTCCACCACGCCCACGCGATCGGGGTCGATGTCGTCGAAGTTCAGGCGCGAATCGGCCACGGCCAGCTTGGCTGCCGCCACGCCATATTGGAGCGAGCGCTCAAACCGCTTCGCGGATTTGGCGTCCAGATAGTCGGTCGGCCGCCAGTCGTGAATCTCCGCTGCGAGACGCGAAGGCGAACTGCTGGCGTCGAACCGAGTGACGAAGCCCGCCGCGCTGTGACCTTCGCGGATGTTCTTCCAAAAGCCGTTCAGCTCGCAGCCGCTGGGGGTGATGACTCCCATGCCGGTGATGACCACTCGCCGCGCTCCCTCGTCCGCGAAGCTGGAGAGGTCTTTCATCCCGGTGGCCAGGCCAGCGCGCGGCCGCCAAGCAGATGAATGTGCAGATGTGGAACCGATTCGCCGGCATCGCGGCCGTTGTTGATGACCAGTCGATAGCCGCTTTCCGCCACGCCGCAGCGCGCGGCGATCTCGGGGGCGGCCGCGAGCATGCGGCCAAGCAGGGCGGCGTCTTCGGGAGTGGTTTCGCTCATGCGAGCGATGCAGCGCTTCGGGATGATGAGCACATGCACGGGCGCCTGCGGGCGAACGTCGCGGAAGGCGAGGTAGTCTTCAGCTTCCAGCACGATGTCGGCTGGGATTTCGCGGTTGGCGATCTTTTCGAAGATGGTCATGTGAGAGAAAAGGTGACATCGTAGTCCGCAGCGCAGCAGGCGGTGTGCGCGCGGGCGAATCCAACAATCTCCGATTGAAGCGTCTCGCAATCGCGACTCCACACCTTGCGCGAGTAGAGCAGGCGCACGCAGGTCTCCAGCCCGATGAGCTGGAAGTGCGGAGTATGCGAAGCGAAGGCTTCGTCGAGCCGCTGGGCGAGGAGTTGGAAAAAGGCCAGCTCGTAACCCGCCCCCGCCTGGCGCGCGAGATCGACCAGGGAGATGGCGAGCACCGGTTGGCCGACGCAGAAGTGCCTGCCGACTTCCGCGTAGCCGATGACCTGTAGCACGGCCTGCACGGCTTGTTCGAGCCGCGCGGCCTCGATGACCGGTGCGCGATGATCGGCCCGCAAATACTCCGTGACACTCGCGCAGACGTGCGGAGCGAGCCACCAGTGCTCGATCCCTGCCTGGCGCGCGGCGCGAGTCAGCGAGCACGTGAGCCACTCCGGCTCGAAGGGAATGGCCTGGCCGTTCCCGAGCCGGATCAGCGGGAGATCGTTGGGCAGGGCGATCATCGGAAGAGTTCCGGCTGAAGTTCCGAACGTTTGAAATGATGCCCGAGCTTTTGCAGTTCGTCGATGAACTGGTCGATGTCTTGAAAGGTTCGATACACCGCCGCGAACCGCACGTAGGCGACCTGGTCGAGCGTGTGCAACTTCTGCATCACTTTCGCACCGATGACATGCGAAGGAATCTCGCGCGAGAATTCGGACTCGAGCGATTCCATGACGTCATCGGCGGCGCGTTCGACGGTCTCCCGCGTGATGGGCCGCTTTTCGCAGGCCTTCATCATGCCGGCGATGAGCTTTTCCTTGTGGAAAGGCTCGCTGCGACCATCGCGCTTGAGAACGCGCAATTCGGAACGCTCGATTTCTTCGTATGTGGTGTAGCGGTGGCCGCACTGGAGACACTCCCTGCGGCGACGGATTGAGCGGCCATCTTTCGACAGCCGGGAATCGATCACCTTGTCATCCAGGCTCCCGCATTTGGAACAATGCATCTTGTGGTAGGCAGGGAATTGATAGCCCGTTTAACACAAGGGATTGGGGTGTCAAAGCACAAACAACTCAGTAAAATGATTCAGACACTCTTCGGTCGTTTCCTCAGAGGCCTGTAAACGGACAAGTGGAACTCGCGCCCAGCCTACATCAGCCACCGGAGCAACACCGCGATGAGCATGGCGGCGACGAAGAGTTCGACCGAGATGGCGTCCGGATGAGGCAGATGAAAGTGGGGGCGTTTCATGCGTGTTTATCCAAGCATCGCATGTGCCCCCGGGACTGGATGTCCCGTCGTTATGACAAAGTCCTAGAGGATCTCCGCGTCGTCCGTGAGGCCACTGTCGGTCCGAATCGAATCCAACCGCCGCCGTTCGCCCCGCTCCGAGCCCGGACCATTCACGGCATCGGTGAGCACATCGATGAGCGCCGGCAGAGCGAGGAGGGCACCGACTCCCAGCAGCGAAGCCGCCGTCGTCTTTTGCGCCGGTCGTCCGATTTTTCCCGCAAGCAGCAGACCGAGGGCGCAACCGACCGCCGTCTGTGTGACGATGAGGAAGCTTTTTTGCAGCGTGTCAGAAGTGGACGAACGAGCCATGGCAAAGAGATAGGCCCGGATTTCCCGAATGGGAAGAGAAGAACGAGCGACTTCGCGAGGCGGTGCATTGCTTCTTTTCAACGCCGCTGAATTCCGGTAGCCGCTCGGAAGCATCCGATGTCCGCACCCCTCTACGTCCTCATTCTCGCCGGTGGCAGTGGCGAACGTTTCTGGCCTCTCAGCCGACGCGCACGACCGAAACAGCTTCTCTCGCTCTTTTCCGACCAGACTCTCCTCGAAGCCACGATCGCGCGGCTCGATGGGCTGGTGCCGCCGGAAAACATCCTCATCCTCACGAACGCCGATCAGCTCGAAGGCGTGCGTGCTGTGGCGAAGACCTTGCCTGCGGAAAACATTGTAGCCGAGCCTGCCAAGCGCGACACGGCGGCCGCCATTGCGCTCGGCGTCGGCTGGGTCGCGGCTCGTGCTCCGGGGGCGACGATGATTGTGCTGCCGGCCGATCACCTCATTCAGGATGCCGTGGGCTTTCAACGCACGCTGCGGGTGGCGGCTCATGCCGCAGAAGTCACCGCTGAACTCGTCACGATCGGCATCAAGCCGACGTGGGCCTGCCCTGGTTTTGGCTACATCGAAGTTGGCGCGCCGCTGCGCGTGCCGGGTGGCCCCGAAGGACCGCCCGTGCACAACGTCGTGCGTTTTCGCGAGAAACCGAGTGCCGAGCTGGCGGAACAGTTTCTGGCGCAGGGCACATTCCGGTGGAATGCCGGCATGTTCATCTGGTCCATCCCGGCGATCCTTAATGCGTTTGAGCGTCATGCGCCGCCGATGGCCGATTTCGTCGCTCGCCTGCGCACGGGCGATTTTGCGGCACTACTCCGGGATGTCTTCCCGACTCTGCCGAAGATTTCCATCGACTACGCGGTGCTCGAAAAGGTCAGCCGGGTGCTGATGGTCGAGGCCGGGTTCGATTGGGACGACATTGGAAGCTGGACGGCCATTGCCAAATATCTGCCCGACGCTGGCGCGGACAATCACGCCAACACCGGCCTGAGCCTCATCGAGGCAGGGAACAATATCGTTTTCTCGACCTCGAAAAAGCGCGTCGCTCTCATGGGCGTGCACGATCTCATTGTGGTCGAGACGCCCGATGCGCTGCTCGTCTGCCACCGGCACGAGGCGGAGAAGATCAAGCAACTCGTTGCGCTCGCGCCGCCGGAGTTGCAGTAAAGGGTATCATGACTCGCTCACTCGGTATCGACCACGGCGACGCCCGCATCGGCCTCGCCATCTCCGACGATCTCGGCATGCTGGCGCATCCGCACAGCACAATCCAGGTGGCCGAAGGTGACCCCATCCCAAAGATCGCTGAGTTGGTCGCGAAGGAGCGCATTGGCACTATCGTGCTCGGCCTGCCGCGCAATATGGACGGCACTTACGGTCCTGCGGCGGAGAAGGTCCGCGCCTTTGCCGAGCAACTTCGCGCCGTCGTTTCCTGTCCCATCAAAATGTGGGACGAGCGCATGACGACCAAGGCCGCGCAGCGCGGATTGCACGCCGCCGGGAAAAATACCAAACAAAGCCGAAGCGTCATCGATCAGGCCGCCGCGCAGCTCATTCTGCAAGGCTGGCTCGATTCGCAGGCGATGCTAGGCTGACGTCGCAATGTCGCTGGTTTTTGAGCTGTTCGAAGCGTTGCTTGAGCTTTGCTGCACCGGTGACTGGTGGCGTGGGCGAAGAGATCGTTCGATCGTCGGTGAGTCGGCTTGGGATCGCGATGCGAAATGCTTTAAGACGATAGCGCTGCTTGTCGTATCGCTCATTGCGGGTGCGTTGTGGGCTGTGGGTTCCTGGCAGGGCTGGTGGTGAAACGCGATAAGCTCAAACTCATCGTTGCCTACGACGGTCGCGCCTTCCGCGGCTGGCAGAGCCAGGCGAGCGACGACGCAGTGCAGGATCATCTCGAGCGCGCGTTTGTGAAGCTCTGCGGCGAACGAATCGTCGTGCATGGCTCGGGCCGCACCGATACCGGTGTGCATGGGCTGGGGCAGGTGGCCCATGTCGAAGTGCCTCGTGGGAAGTTCGACCTGCGCACGTGGCTGCTCGCGCTGAATGCGAACCTCGTGCCGCAAGTCCGGGTGTTGCGCGTGAACCGAGCCCCCGCCGATTTCCACGCGCGCTTTTCGGCGAAGGGAAAGGTCTATGAATATCGTCTCTGGCTCGGCCTGGTGCTTCACCCACTCGAACTCGGTCGCGCCTGGCACGTGCCCGCCTCGCTTGATCTGGACCTGCTGCGACAAGGTATCAAGCGCCTCGAGGGGACGCACGACTTCGCCGCTTTCGCCGCCAATCGTGGGCAGCCGGATAAGGACACCGTGCGCACCGTTCACTCGATCCGGGTTGTCCGGCGTGGCGCGCTGCTCACGTTGCGCTTCACCGGCAACGGCTTTCTCTATCGCATGGTCCGACTGCTCACTGGCTCACTCCTCCGCGTCGCACAGGGCAAGGCGCCGGTCGCGTGGCTCGACGAGCTGCTCGCCGGCAAAGGCGCAGTGAAGTCGAGCTTTGCCGCGCCGGCTGACGGACTCTATCTCGTTCGCGTGCTCTATTGAGCCGCCGGTTACTTCGCGACTGGTGCGGACTGGCTCACCGTGCTGACGCCGCCCCCTGAAGGGCGAATCACGATGGCATATTTCTGATATTCCACCTTCGCGTTCACGAGGTCGGTCACATAGCGCAACGCTTCGGTCAGCGGGATATTGGTCAGGCTCAGCGTCACCTTCGCTGTCTGGTCCACGCCGGGCTGAACGACAAAGTTAGCGTTCTGCTTTCCGCTGGTGACATCCGCCACTTTCTTTTTCAGGAAATCAAGCGCTTCGGCGAACGTCGCTTCGCGAAATTGGATCTGTGGCAGAATGACGGTGGAGAACTGTTTCTCGATGGAGGCGCCGCTGCCTTGTTTGGCCTCCTGCACCGCGATCTGCCGCAGCCCGCCGATGGCGATCGGGTTGCGCGGATCGACTTGATTCACGAACTGAAAGTTCCGCTTCGCCGTTTCGAGGTCACCGCGAATCATCGCGGTCTGGGCTTCGGAGAGCATGCGCTGCAGATCAACCGCAAACGCACCGGTGGAAAAAACGAGGGGGGCCAGGAGAAACGGGAGGGATTTCATGGCGGGATCATCGCCGATTTTTCCCATAAAGCCAGCCGCTATTCCCCCGTCGAGAGCTTTTCGAGCCGGCGAGGAATGTTTGCTGCCAGCATGCCAGCTACGACCATTCCCGCGAGGGGCAGAACGACCATCGAGCCTTCATTAAAGAGGACGATCGCGAGCATGAGGGAAAGCCAGTTTCCCAAAAACCATGCGGTCAATCCGAGCGGCAGGGCGCCCCAACGCACACGGAGTGAAATCCACGCGATCGAGAGCGGCAGTTGCACCGCGGAGATCGCGAAACAGCACCACATCGCAATGTTCTGAGGAAGACTGCGTGGGTAGCTGAACCACGAGCGCACGAGAGCCGGCAACGTGAGCAAGGCCCCCACGATCATCATCGAGCACAGCGGCCAGTCGGCGGCGAGGCACCCGCGCACTTTCTGCCAGACGATCCGGCTCATCGAACAAGGGAGGGTGGCGAGATCGGTGAGCGTCTGGTCGCGCCGCTCGGATTTGAAAATGCGCGAGGCGCTGAACGCGAGGGAGAGAACGAGCGAAAGTGCTCCGGCGGAGAAGAGAGGAACGCCGATTTGTTCGAGCGCTCGCGCCCGGTCGAAGGAGCCGACGCCACTGAGAAAGAGCAGGAGAAGCAGCGTGGCAAGGATCCCTTTGATGATCATCCCGCGATAACCGCCGGCGATGAAATGAAAATCCTTCCAGCTCAGTGCGGCCTCGCCCGGACGTCCGTAGCGATGGATCGTTGCGTTGGCCGACGCAGCGGGGAGAAGGCTGGAATCCGGTTCGCCGTCGCTTTCCGCTCCACGATCGAACAGTGCCCATGCCACCAGGAAACAGACACCGCCGAGAAGAAGATTGGCTGCGAAATGCCAGCCGATCACTGAATCATGGAAACCAGTTGTGGTGATCTGTCGAAGGCGAAAGGTTGGTGTTGCATTCACCCAACCTTGCAGGCTTCGGCCCAGCCATTCGTCGGAGTGATCGTAGGCATGGGCGTCGAAATCCAGCAGCCCGGGTGCGAAGGCGAAGACAGCGAGAGTGATTGCGGTGAAGCCCGTGGCGGATGCGGTGCGGGCGCAGGTGACGGAACCGATCAGCGCTAGGTTCGCGATCAAAAAGGTCGAGGAAAGCAAGAGCGCAAAGCCGGCCAGCACTTGTTGGATATCCAGACCGCCCATCGTCACGGCGAGGAGCATGAAGGGGAGTTGCGCGGCGATGAGCAGGAGCGCGCCGCACATCCGGCTGGTCGATTTTCCGAGCAAGATCGCGAGAGCGCTCAGGTCCGTCATACGCAGCAGGCCGAGAGTGCTCTCTTCCTTTTCCTCCGCGATGGCGGAGGCAAAATAGCTCAGGCCCACGACGGCGAGGATGAACAGATCGATCCACAGCACCGAGGTGAAGAAGTTGCGCCCCACTGCGCCCGACCACCGCTGCATCTGGTGTGTCTGCCACAGGAAAAAGAGGATGAGAATCACCAACCCAGACCGCAGGAGATAAATGGCGTGGCCACGCAGGTCTTCGCGGAGAGAGCGGATGAACAGAGCGAGCAGCGGCCCCATGGCTTAATCCTCCGCGGCCAGTTCCTCGAGCCGTTGATAGATCGTGGTGCGCAGTTGCGGCACGTAGGTGAGCGCCACGATCGGCATCACGAAAAGCCCGATGCAAAATGCCGCGCCGACGAGGTTGGCGGCAAACAACACCGCGAGGCTCACCGGCAGCGCGCCCCACTTCAGCCGCAGCGAAAAATACGCGGCAAGATGAGTCAGCAGCCACGCCTGCGAGGCGAAGTATCCCCACCCGAGCATCGTTCCGACGAGATTTGCCGGTCCTCGCGCCGACGCCACGAAGGCAGCTCCGAGTGCAGTGATCGCCATGCCCGCGCACATCCACGTAAAAGCGGGCACCAGCGAACGCCTCGCGCCGTCGATTTTCATGAGCATGATGTGCTGCATGGCGAGCGGCAGGCCAGCCAGGCCGGTGAGCGTCTGCTCACGCAACTCGGTGCGGACGATGCGGCTGCCTGCGAGACACATTTCGAGGGTCAGAAACCACGTCATCGTCCACGTGACGGAAGTGCCCCACGCGGGCAGGTCGCTCCATCGATGCACTTTCAGGATGCCGAGGTAGATCGCGAAGCCGCTATAGACGATCCACTTCAGCCGCATGCCCACGCGGCCCCCGTGGAGAAAATAAAAGTCCTTCCAAGCCAGTGCGCTGACGAGCCACGCGCGCCCCGGGGCGAAGCGCTGCCAGCGTGAGCCGGGGCGCGGCACGAGCCGGGGAAAGGCGGTCTGCGCCGCTTCTCCCGTGGCGAAATCGAACAGCAGCCACGCCACTGCCAGGCACGCGCCGCCGAGTGCGAGGCTCGTCCAGAACTGCGCATCGACGATCGGTCCATCGAAACCTGTGCTCAGCACCCGCCCCAACCTGCGAAATGGATTCACCGTCTCGATCAGTTCCGCGATCGTGTCGAAGACCGGCTTCGCCGACGCGACATACTGGCCATACGGCAGCTTCGCGAGCCAGGCCGGCGCTGTTTTGAGCAAGGCGGCCAGCGCCGAGCTGCCGAGCACCACCGCAGCCATCACCGCCGAAGCCACGGCGCCGCGCGGACTCAGCACCGAGACGAGCAACGCGAGATTCGCGAGCAGGATGAGATAGGCGCCAAGGCAGAGATAACTCGCCACCACCTGCCGCGCCGACACACCACCGAGCGTGACGGCGAGAAACGTGAACGGCATCGTTGCCGCCAGCAGCAGCAGCGCGCCGCTCAGCCGGCTCGTTCCCTTGCCGAGCAGGATCGCGAGCGGATCGAGATCGGTCATGCGCAGCAACCCGAGCGTGCCCTCCTCCTTCTCCTCGGTGATGGCCGAAGCGAAATAACTCACCCCCGCGAGCGTGATGAACCCGAGCACGATGAACAGCGAGCTTTCGAAGAACTTCAGCCCCGGCGCCGTCATCGCCGTCGCACTCGCCGACGCCCCCAGCAGAAACAGGAAGATGAGCCCCACCGTGGCGCAGAGCATCCAATAGCTCATGCGCGACCGCAGCACCTCGCGGAGGGAACGGATGAAGAGAGCGAGCAGGGCGTTCATGGGAGTAGTCTCGTGATGGAGCCCACGATGCCTATGATGGCGGTCACGACGGTGAAAAAACGCATCGCCGATGCTCCCGTTTGTGATCTTCCGATGATGAATGTGAGTTTGAGGTCATGCGAAATGGCCCATCGGTCGCTACCGGAAGCCAAAGGCGAGCAGGGAAAAGGTGCCAACCAAAAGACCCGCCAAGGCAACGAATGCGGCGGCGCCGTTAATCAGGACCAGCGCGGAGAGGAGGATGGGACGTTCTTTCCCCCCTTTGGCGCAGGCACTCAGGGCCGAGGTGCTCGAACAGATGGTGCCTCCGCAGAGCATCACGACTGCCCACATCAGGAGAGCCTTTGGCATTATGTTGATCGAAATGCCGAGCATCGATCCGTAATGCTCATGGAGACGAATGCCGAACGGGATCGAGAACAATGCGGCGGCGGGAATCGTCAACCGAAGCGCGCGCTGCAGGTGGGCTGAACTGTCTTGCGTCATCCGTTAGTCCAGCCAGTTCGAATCAAAGTGCATGTGAGCATAAATGTAGAGCCCCAGGCAGGAGATGCCCACGGCGGACAAATTGAACAGGGTGAGCCCAGCGACGAGCAGGAATCGCTCATTGCCAGCTCGCCAGCAGGCGCGGATGGCAGAACTGCTCGACCAGATCGTAAGAAGGAAGAGCAGCGACATCCCCCAGCCGAGAACCGGCCCATCCACATATCTTGCCCAGAACCCAAAGAGAGTCGAATAAGGCGGCGGCAAAAAACGGACGGTGGGAACAGCAAGAACCGCCGCCGCAGGCAGCGTTAGCCAAAGCGCGCGACGACGTTGCAGAGTCGGGTCTGGTGTCTCTGTGATTTGCCCACTCATCCGCGGACGCCCGGCTCCGTCAGGTCCATGAAGGCTTCGTTCAGATGGCGCTGGGCTTCGGCGAAGCCGACGATGTCGGCGCCGGCGCCGAGGGCGGTTTGCAGGATCGTGTTCGGCAGGAGCTTCTCGCGGTCGAAAATGAGGACGTAGCGGGGTTCGTGCGGGAGCGGCGGGCGGACCTGGGTCATGCCGGGGAGCGCGGCGAGGGCGCTGGCGGCTTCGGGGTGCGGGGTCCGCAGCGTGAGGTGGTATTGCGCCTCGGGGCCGTCGCTGGCGGAGATGAGGTCGCGCATGGGGCCGGTGTATTTGATACTGCCGCGATCGAGGATGGTGCAGGAGTCGCAGAGGGTGGCGAGTTCGCTGAGGATGTGGCTGGAGATGAAGATTGTTTTTCCGAGGCGGCGGAGTTCCTCGAGGATTTCCATGAGCTCGACGCGCGCGCGGGGATCCAGGCCGCTGGCGGGCTCGTCGAGCAGGAGCAGCTCGGGATCGTGCACGAGCACACGGGCAAGCGACACCCGCTGCTGCATGCCGCGCGAGAGGCCGTGGATGAGGTCGTTCTTGCGCCCTTCCATGTCGGTGAGCGCGAGCACGTCGCCGATGATTTTGTCCCGCTGCGCCTGGGCGAGGCCGTAAGCGGCGCCGAAGAAGTCGAGATACTCGAAGACGGTCATCTGCCGATACATCGAGAAGTGGTCGGGCATGAAGCCGATCTTGCGCCGGACTTCGGTGCGGTGGCGTTTCACGTCGTGCCCGAAGACCTGCACTGTGCCGCGCTGGGGCGGGAGCAGCGTGGCGAGGACTTTGAGCGTGGTGGTTTTGCCGGCGCCGTTCGGTCCTACAAAGCCGTGGATCGATTTGCGCTCGACGGTGAAGCTGATGCCGTTGAGCGCGAGGTGCGTTTTGTAAGCGTGCGTGAGGCCCTGAATGTGAATGACGGGATCGGGCATGCGGGAAGTTAAGAGTTTAAAATTAAGAATTAAAAAGTCTGTGCGGGAGTCGGTGCGCGGAGCGGGAGAGGGTTTAATTCTTAATTTCCCCCTCCGGTCGGAAGACATCGATCACGTAGAGCGCGTGGCCGTGCGCTCGCTCGAATCCCTTGCCCTTCATCGCGAAGGACTCGGGCGTTTCGGAGAAGATGAACACTTGGAGCTGGTCCGGGGGCAGGAAACGTTTTGTGAGCGGGTGGGGCAACGCGGCCGCATCTCCGAGGAAGTGCGCGAGGAGCGGGTAATACGCGGCGATGGGGGTGAAGGTGCGGACGCTGCTGTCGAAATCTCGAAAGTGATTCGCTATCCTCGTGTCGAAAAAATCTGCCTCGGACGCTGCTGGCTGCCCGATTCCTTCCCGCCACGTGAGGCGCCGGCCTTCGCGGGTGAGCGGCGTCATGCGGCTGAGGAAACGCGCGACCGGAGACTGGCTTTCACGCGGGAAACCCTCCGGGAGTTCGAGCACCAGCGAATCCTTTTTCCACTCCAGCACTTTGATGTCCGCCTTCGGTCCGCTCATCACGGCGCGGTGCATGAACGGTCGCGCGGAGTAAAGCGGGATATCCGCTTCGAGATGCCCTTCCTTTCCGCCGAACGCCTTCGCGCTGACCGCTTCCGCATCGCTCGGCACCGCGTAGTAGTTCAGCGGAGCTGCGTGCGTGAGCTTGTAGTAGTCGCCTCGCGTGGCGAAGGCGCTGACCCATTCCTGCACATCCCATCGGTTGCCGCCGAGACTGCGCGCGATGGCGAGGGAGTGAGAGGTCTGGCTTTCGCCCGAGCCGCGATGCCCGGCCATGATGAAGGCCAGTGCAAAGACCGTCACCAGCCCGAGAAATCCGCCGAGCGCCATGCGCCAATCGACTGTGCGCGACCAGAAGTAGTGCCCCGGCCCGATGAGGAGAAGGTAAGTGATCGTGAGCAGGTAGAGCAGCCACCACTGCACCTGCGGGCGCGTGAGCCCAGCGAGGTTTTGCAGCATCGTCTGATCGAGCCGGTAGAGCGAAGCGCCGAACTGGTTTTGCTCTTTCTGGAATTCCCGCAGCGGATAACCGGCCGCGTGGAGCCCCGCGGAATCGAAGTTTTCGCGCTCGGTTCGGTGCCGGAGAACGCGGCCCGATCCGACTCGCGTAGTTTCGGTTTCCGTCGCTTCGGCGGAGCTATTCAGCACGGCCAGTTCGCCCTCGAAATGTGGAAACCCTTCCGGCCCGCGCAGCAGGTGGACGATGCCGCCGCGCCGCAGCCAGTCGAGAAAGGCCTCGCGCCGCGGCGCGTCCCAGCGCGGCGCATGATCGAGCACGACCTGATCGAGTGCGTCGGTCGCGGCCACAGTCGTCGGGAAAAGGTCCTCGGGAAAACCGGGCAGGCGCAGGCTCGGCGAGAAGACGCTGGCGGCATCCATGAGGACGACCGCGCCGGGCGGTCCCAGTTTTGCCGCGGGCACGGGTGCGACCGATTTGTCGCCCTTTCCCCAGCGCAACCGCCATTCATACTCCTGCGAGACCAGTGGCACAAACTGCACCCATCGCTCGGTGCCGGGCGTGAGGTAGAGGGGTTGCACGAGGGGCGCACCGACCGCTTGCTCGCCACCGCGCGTGTCTGTGAGCACCAGTTCACCGTCGAACGGATTCCCGCCGGGTTCCTGCGCCACGAGCACGGAGAGAAGATTGAAGCGATCCGGCATCGTCTTGCCGTCGAACCCCCAGCGCGTCTGCTTGATCTCGAGCGCCAGCGCCGCGTGGGTGAGAACGAGGAGGATCAATAACCGAAGCATCTGCGGAAGATATGTGCGGGATGATGGTTCGTTTGGCGAGTCTCAACGGCGGAGACAGGCATCGGCGCGGCGCAGGCAATGCCAGCGGAGGAGCCAAAGGATGGCGCCGTAGCTCGCAAAGTTCACCACCAGCGGAAGGATCGCGTTTTCGGAAAGGTCGCGCATTTCACCGGTTTCGTTCAGGGCAGGATAGCTGAGCGGCGAACAAAGTAACAGCCACCGAGTGATGTCATGGCGGCCCTGCCCCACGTCGAAGAAATCGAGAGCGAAAAACGGTCCCACTGCCCAGACAAGGATGGCGATCAGAGTAGTGATGAGCGCGCGCAATCGCGTGCGACAGATCAACCCGATCCATAAAGCCAGCCAGGCGACGAGAGGTAGATAGATCGCTACCGAGCAAATGCTGCCGACGACGTAGGTGATGACCGTTTCGCCCCAGGCGCGCAAGCCGAGCGTTTCCGCATATCCAGTCCACGGCGTGGTCTCCTCCACCCACGCTTCGATCAAAAAGACGGTGAGCACCGGGATGGCGAGAACCCAGGTGAGGAGCCGGAGGGCGTGCGCCTTTTGTCGCACGATCTCGCGGGCGGCGAGTGGGGTGGTGAGCAAGACGTCGAGCGTCTGGTTCACCCGTTCATTCACGACGGAATTCGCCGCCGTGGCCGCGAGCACCAGCACGGCGATGATGCCGACGAAGGCCCCGAGGACTGAAAGACTGAAGACCTGCCGCCCAAAACTTGGCTGCACCAGCATCGGGGCGAGAGCGATGACGGGGATCTCCAGGACGAGAAGCAGTCTCACTAGGTATTCCGGTCTGGCGAGAGCCCGAGCCCGGACCTCGCGCCACAGCACGGGGGCGCCAAGGGGAAGAGCGCGGGATTTTCGCCCCAGCACGATGCTCCCCGTTCGGCGGTTAAGATGAGCCATGAACCGGTCGATGCGCTCAAACAGCAGCCGCAGCCACGGCCGTGAGGTGGTAAAAGCGTGCCGCCGTAGATCGCGTGTGGCGAGGGCCAGGAAAAGGAAGGTGGTGGCGATGATGACCCATGGGCCAACGATCCAAACCGGAGGGCTGGTGATATGCTGTTTCGTCCCTTGCAGAACGGCGGGAGGGATATGGAGACCAACCCACCATTGGAGTCGGGACGGGAATCGTTTCCAGTCGAGCGCGTCGTCGAGGATCAACGGCAGGACGGGAACCAGCACCAGCAGCGAGGCAAAGAAATAAGTGCCGAAAAAGGCCGCGACGGTGGTGCGAAAGCGACACGAACACCAGATCGCCAGCGCGCCGATTTGGAGGGTCGCGAGCACGAGAATGAGAAGGTTGAATGCCAGCTCCCGGGTGGTGAAGCCGCCGTAGGCGTAACTTACCGCTCCCAGCGGCAAGGCGAGCAGGAGCAGGCTCAGCGCGGGCACGAGACCGGCGAGATATTTCTGCAACACGATCTGCCAGGGGCGCAGGTTGGTGAGCAGCAGGAGTGAGAGTGAGTCGCGCTCTTTCTCGTGCGTCACCGCGCCACACAGGATGGCTGGCACGAAGAGATAGATCCCCACGAACAGCATTTCCGTGAGCGAGCGAAACATTGTTTCGCCAGTGCCCAGGATTGAAGAGGGGTCTGCGATTTCGGCTCGGAAGATGGAGCGGTTGTCGGACCAAAAAGCGAGGAGGAGAAGGGCGCCGCCGAGCACCCGCATCCAGTAAGTGCGCGGGCGGGCGGCTCGCTCCACGAGTTCCTTGGAAAGCAAAGGGAGTGAAAACGTCGATCGCACGCTCACGCGGTCTTGCCTTCGGTCAGTTTCATGAACGCCGTTTCCATGTCCATCGCGTCGGGCTGGAACATGCGAATGCGAGCGCCGAGTTCGTGGCAGCGGGCGAGCAGATCTTCGGGCGGTAATTCATCCTGGCGCAGTTGCACGACGTAACGATCGGCCTGCTCTTCCACGCCAGTCACCCCGACGATCCGCCGCATTTTCTCCGCCAATTCCGCGGAAGGGGTGGCGAGTTGCAGGTGAATGGTGCGGCGCAAATCCAGCGCCCGGTAGATTTCCTGCAGCGATCCGCACGCGATCATCTGCCCCGTTTCCACGATGCCGATGCTGGTGCAAAACTGGCCGAGTTCGTGAAGGATGTGACTCGAGACAATGATGGTCTTGCCGAGCGATTGCAGTTCCTTGAGCAACTCGCGCATTTCGATGCGGGCGCGCGGGTCGAGCCCGCTGGCGGGTTCGTCCAGAAGGAGAAGTTCGGGATCGTGCAAAAGCACGCGTGCGAGGCCCAGCCGCTGTTTCATGCCGCGCGAAAGGCCATCGACCGGTGCGTCCGTTTTTTCCGTGAGGTCGGTCAGGGACAGCACGTCGCGCACGACTCCATCGCGCCGTGCGGGATCGATGGCGTAAGCGGCGGCAAAAAAATGGAGGTATTCGCGCGCGGTGAGGTCATCATACACACCGAAAAAATCTGGCATGTAGCCGATGAGCTGCCGCGCTTTTTCCGGTTCGCGCGCCACGTCGATGCCACCAATGGTGGCTCGGCCCGAGGCGGGTTTCAGCAGGGTGGCGAGGACTTTGATCGTCGAAGTTTTACCCGCGCCATTGGGACCGATGAACCCGAAGACCTCGCCCTTTGGAATCGTGAAACTGAGATCCCGAACGGCATGTGTTTTCCCGTAGGAGACATTCAAATTTTCAACCGAGACAAGGGGGGCGTCGGACATGAGTTAGTGGAGGAAAAGGTGCCGCCAGACATGAATGGTCGAGCCTTCCTCGTGGAGTGCTACGACGACGCTGGTATCGGTGGAATCGTTGTCGAGGCAGACGAGGTCTTCGAGAAAAGGCGAGCCAGTGGGGGCACAGCTCCCGAGCAAAACAAAGCTGCCCTGGCGCGGTGCGATGACCAGATTGCGATACCAGGCGGGGCTGGGAAATCCGCTGTCGGTGGAGCGCTGCCGGCCATGGCTGAAGGTATCGAACACGGCTCGCGATGTGCCGCGAAGGCTTTTGTTAAAACCGTGCGGGAGCAGTTCATCGGGGGCGCGCCAGGCGATGCCGCTGGTGTCCTTGGTCGGTTCGAACGTGGTTGTGCGCCAGAGGACTGGCGTCCATTGCCTGCCTTCCATGGTGAGCTGGTAGCGCGAGGGGAATGATCCGTCGTAGCGAGGGGGATCCGTTTCGAACGAGGAATCCACCTTCAGCGGAACACCGATACTGCCATTGATCCCGGCGGAAACGTCGCCTTCCGAGACGGGAACCGAAAGATCGATGCGGGTCTGCCGGACGACCTGGCCATCGGTCCCGAGATCGGTAACGACCAGCTCACCACGGCCCCTGGCGCCGCCAAGAAAGTGGCGCGCCAATGCGATGGTCAAGAGGGTGAAGGCGACGGCGGTGCACGGGAAGGTGATCCAGGTCCATCGTCTCCGGCGCAGTGTGCCGAGCAGCCACCAGTCGAGCGGACCAACGACGATGAGGAATGCTGCGCTTACGATCCATAGCACTGCGACCGGCAAAGGCCGGAAGCGGTGTGGGACCAGCATCGAAACCAGCGCGCGGGAAATGGAGGTATAGTAGTTCCCGCTGGAGGATTCGCGGGAATCAACGTGATATTCCTGCCAGCTGGGTGCGGAGGCGAGAGCTCGAAACGGCGCGCCGCGCAGTTTCCACAAGGAGGCTGCGGCCTGCCGCCATTCTGCGGACAACTCTTCGGGCGGCGGTTCGGCAGTGACGACGAGGCGGCCAAAATTCGCTCTCGCGGTGAGGACTCCCGTGAATGCTGCGCTGACGGGACGCCAATGTGGGTCGGCTGCGCCGAGCTGGTTGAGGAAGGCGAGGTGTGCGTCCTCCAGGCCGGTCGGTGCAATCGCGACCAGGCTGCCGCCCGCGTGCACCCAGCGCGCGAGAGCGGCGCGTGCTTTTTCGCGCGTGTGAGAAAGAGCGTCGCCGTCGAGAAGCACGGCGTCGAACGCACAGTAACCGGCGGGATCGGTGGGGAGGTCATCCGGGTCGAGGAAAACCGGTGTGGTGGTGGGAGCCTGCAGCCGGCTGGAGTTTTGCGCCGGTGGGGCCAAGCGTTCGAGCCGGAGCGCCTGCCAGGTGGGTGTTTCTCGCGCGACTCCATTGCGCACGACTCCGAGCACGAGACTGCGACTGGAGGCGAGGCGTGGCAGGGAAGAAAACTCGCCGAGTTCGATGGTGCGAGCCGATTCGATGAAACGCAGCTTCCACGTTCGCATGGGCCCCTGGTAATCGCGGGATGCGGCCGGAAGGAGGAAACGAAGCTGTTGCGTGCCGGCGGCGAGCGCGAGTTCGCGCGAGCGGTAGCGGTAAATTTTTTCACCCTCCACTCGCAGTTCGAAATCGAGCGCGCCTTCAAGCAGGCCGGTGCCCGCAGCCGTCAGTTCGACCGTGACCCACTCGGGCGCGCCGTGGCGGCCTTGGGGAGTCAGCGGAGTCAGCCGCGCGGTGAGATCGGCTCCGAGCAAAACCGAGCCGAGCGCAAGCCACGCGCTGGCCATGACACCCCGCGTTTTCATGCACGCACGGGCCGGCGATTGAACCACCACCATTCCAGCGCCAGGAAGGCGAGAGCGATGACGGCGAGCGGCCACCAGAGCGAGCGATCCACGCGCGGGGAGGTGGGAGCGGCGGCGACTTTGAGCTGTTCGGCAAACTCGATCTGGTCCACCACCGCGAGGGAAGTTTCTGTGGCGGAAAGAAGCGCGGCATCCTTGCCGGCGTGCGGTGCGAGCGGACCCGTCTGTGCGGCGGCGACTTCGGACAGTTGCCCGCGGCGGAGGGCGGCTTGCACGAGGTTTGAAACGAGCACGGGGTAACCGACGCGATAGACAAACGTGGAACGGTCCGGGTGGAAGAGGAGATGCACGTGTTGTTGATCCGGCTCGGCTTTCTCGATCAGGAGCGGGCCTTTCGGGGCCTCGACGAGGACACTGTATCCGAGTTCGCGGAGCCGGACTTCGCTGATGTCGGGTGCATAGCGCGGATTATCGGCGAAGATCACGTCGTCGAAGCTGACGTGCTGCAGCGTGGGGGCGTCGCGCCGCCAGTCGATGGCGCGGCTGTTTTCGTGCTCGATCGTGAGGAGCGGGCGCAATTCCTCCGGCACGAGGCCCAAGGTAGCGACGACGCGTGCGGGCAGGGCGAGATCGGCTTCGCGGTCGGTCACCACCAAGTCGTAGCCCGCCTGCGTTTCACCATTCGCTCCGGGGAAAAGTTCGAGCCCCTGGATCGCTTCAAGCGCATGGCGCGCGCTCGGGATCGAGTCGGGCGCGAAAACGCTGAGCGGGCGCGGTGCCGGGAGCTTGAGCGCGGCGCTGTTGTCGGAAGCGAGGGAGTCGAACGCTTCCGGCACGTAGCGCACCTCGACCTCAGCGGAGCCGCTGCTGGCGAGATGAAAACTCAGGCGCGGCGCGCTGCCTTTGGCAAGGGTGACCCGCTCTTCCCCGGCCTTTACGCCATTTTGGTAAAGCTCGACGGTGCCGGTAGTGCTCTCGGCTTCCGTGCTGCTTGCGAGTTGCACGAAGACTTCCCAGGCTCCGCCGAGGTCGCGCCGGGCATTGCAGGCGGTCAGGCCGAAGTTCGAGCCGCCGGGTGCGACGCGCTGAAACTCGACCTTGAAGGACAGCTCGAACTGCGTGCGCGCGGGGAAGTTCCCGTCGCTGATCAACCACACACGATCGAAACTCTCCGTCCGCCCGAGTGCCTGAGCGAGGCGGAACGCTTCGTCGAGATCGCCGGGCACATCCTCGACGCTGAGGGCGGCGAGCGCTTCGCGCAGCTCGGCTTTACTGTTGGTAAACGCGGTCAGGCGGCGCGCCGACCTGGCAAACGCGATGAGGCTGACCTGCTGATCCGAAGGGAGGTGATCAATCAGATCGCGGACCCGCGCCTTCGCCGCATCGAGCCGGGATTGCCCGCCCGGTTTGTCGAGGGCAGCCATGCTGGCGGAGATGTCGATGAGCACGGGAAGACGAGTCGCCGCCGACGTGGTGCGGCGGAGAATCGGTTGCATTGCCGCGAGCACGAGGAGGAGAAGAAGGATCAGCTGAAGGAGGAGGAGAATGTTGCGCTTGAATCGCTGGAACGGGGAGTTCACCCGCTGATCGGCAAGCACCTGCCGCCAGAGCACGAGCGATGGAATCACCTGCCGCGGGCGTCGCAGCTTGAGGAAATAAAAGACGACGAGCGGAATCGTCAGGAGGAAAAGCCAAGCGCTGGAGAGAGCGGTGAAAGTAGGAAGCATCCGCGCGGGAAGTGAAGCGGATGCCGGGCGCGATGGCAAGGCGTCCAAGCCTCAGCGTCATTCCTGAAGGTTCCGGGGCGACACCTCCTCCTTCTCCTGGGCGTGACCGACCTCAGTATTCCCGAGCGAGAAGATAATCGGCGATTTCGCGGAGGCGGGCGGCTTTGAGGCCGAGTGGCTTTAGCGCAGCGTGGGCGGCGACGGTAAGCTTGTGAGCTTCTTTGCGGGATTTCTCCAAGCCGTAGATGGCCGGGAAGGTCGCTTTGGTCGCTTTCACGTCCTTGCCAGCGGTCTTGCCAAGTTTTTCCGTGGTCTGAGTGACGTCGAGGATGTCGTCGATGACTTGGAAGGCGAGGCCGAGGTTCTGGCCGAATGCGGTGATGGCGGCGAGCTTCGCATCGGTGGCATTGGCACTCATGGCGCCAAGACGCAGGGAGGACGTGAGTAACGCCGCGGTCTTGCACCGATGAATATAACGCAGATCGGTGCCGCTGAGTTTGCGGCCTTCCCCTTCGAGGTCGGCGACTTGTCCGCCGATGAGCCAGCGGCTACCGGCGGCATCGGAGAGTTCGCGAATCAAGGCTGCGACGGAGTAACGCGAAGTGGGAGTGGCCTGCGCGAGGATTTCGAAAGCGACGGTGAGGAGCGCGTCTCCGGCGAGGACTGCGATGCCTTCACCGAAGACTTTGTGATTGGTCGGACGCCCGCGGCGCAGGTCGTCGTCGTCCATGCACGGGAGATCGTCGTGAATCAGCGAGTAAGTGTGAATGCATTCGACCGCGCAGGCGGCGGGGACAGCCTGCTCGATTGGCCCTCCGCAGGCTTCCGCCGCGGCGAGGGTGAGCACCGGGCGCATGCGTTTGCCTCCGGCGAAAAGCGAGTAGCGCATCGCTTTGTGGATCGTGGCGGGTTTGGCGGTGGCGCGTGGGAGGAAACGATCGAGTGCGCGGTCGATCGTCTGGCTGCGGTCGGCGAGGTAAGCGGAAAGAGACACGAGACGCCTGCACTAGAGGAGGGAACGAGGTGGGACAAGTCGGACTTGTCGAACACTCGGCCAGCCCTAGTGATGGGTCTTGCGTTCCCAGTCGAGGATCGCAGCTTGGAACTCCTGCACCGTGGCGTAGCGATCTTCTGGATGCAGACTCATGGCTTTGAGTGCGATGCCCATTAGAGCTGCGGGGTATTTTTCCCCTGGGCAATGCGGGTGTGGTTCGGCGGCGAACTGCGCCGGTTTGCGGAAATCCCCATGAATGATGGCATCCCGCAGCAACGTGGGATCCTCGAAGGTGAACGGGCGGTGCAGCGTGACGAGCCGGTAAAGCATCGCGCCGAGAGAGTAGATATCGCTGCGGGCTGTCACCGTATCCCACGATTCGCTCGCAATCTCTGGCGAAGTAAAAGCTGAGAGCGGCGGCAGGGCCTCGCTCGGCGCAGCCAGAACGCGGCGAGTGAGTTCCTGCCCCTCGCCGTTTACGGCAAGCAGCCGTGCAAAGCACCATCCGATTACGACCACTTCGCCATAAAAGCCGAGACTGACCAAGTCCGGCCGCAGCGCCGCGTGCACCACGCCCTTGGAATGAGCGAACGCCACGGCATCGCAGATTTTTTCAAACGCCACCAGCAGCCGCAGCAATGGGAAACGCTCAGGGGCGCCGGGTTCACGGGTGTTCAGGGCATCAAGCACATCAGCGAGCGTGCCGCCTTCGACAAAGCAGGTCGTATAGTAGAGCTGGTTTCGATCGTTCAACCCCAGTTCGTAAACTGTCAGGATGCCGGGATGCTGAATTTGCGCCGTGATCTGCGCCTCGCGGATGAACCGCAGCACGTGTTCGACCTGCTGCTGGCTCTCTGGACGGATCACCTTGATGGCGACATCCCGCCCGAGGGTCGTGTCGAAGGCCGTGAAAATAGTGCTGGTAGAGCCTTCCGCGACCGGTTCTCCCAGATTGTAGCGACTCTCACGGAGGAAGCCCGGGGGCAGGTATTGAAAGACTGCCGCCGGCAGCCCACTGCGCTGAAAGTCCAGCGTGCAGTGGCCCAGCGTGATCCGCGCTCCGAGGGGGACGGGCATGACCCCTTCGACGGCTTGTCCACTCAGCAGAGTGCCATTGGCGCTCTCGAGATCTTCGATGAACATCTCGTTCTCATCCACTACCGTGAGCCGCGCGTGGCGGCTGGAAACGGAAGGATCTTCGGCGCAGATCTCGTTCTTCCGTTCGTGGCCAATGACGTAGCGTCCGCGTCTGATCAGGCAGCGCGCAATCTGGCGTCCATCACCATCACGGACGATGGCTTCGAGAGGGCGTCGAGAGGAGTTCAACATCGGGCGAGTGAGACGAGCAAAGTGCGAACCAAGGCCCCCGAGAATTAACACCGAATTTGCGGTCCTCCTTGCCGCCGCAGAGTGGATTCAGAAGAATCCCCGACGAACCGCCCTTTACTGGATTTCGACCACGTAATTTCCCGGCCCTAGCTGGATGGGCTGCCCCGAAGCCAGCGGCACGGCGGAATCGTTCGGAATCTCGACATTGTTCAGGAAGAGCGTGCCGGGAGCCGGAGAAAAAGAGGCCAGCCAAAAACTACCGCGATGATACACAAAGCTGGCCTGGCTCATCGGAGAGCCGGATTCGCACCAGGTCAGGTCGCCGCGCGGGCTGATGGCGAAATCGAGCCGGGAGAAAAGCCACGCCGCCTGCCGGAGCGCCGGTTGATTCCGCTTCGGATAGAAGACGACCGCGCCGGGCAGCGCCGGAGTGCTGGGGCCCGGGCCGGGCCATTCACCTTCGTTGTCGATCGTCCAGCCAAGGTCACTGCTGCCGACGAGCGGGGCGATTTCCAACTCGTAGTTGCGGTAAAGCATGAGAGTGCCTCGTCCCTTCACACGAGTGAGCGTGTCGGGCGAGAGCTTGTGGCCTTCAAAGGTGGAGCCATTGACGCTGGCTTGTTCGCCGTTGCCATCGAGCAGGCAGATGTCACTCCCGCGTAACTCCGCCAGCACATGCACACGCCCGATTTCCTTGGTGAGCTTTTCGTTGTCTGGTGTTTCCGGCAGCACGCGAGTCACGAAATCAGCGTGATAGAGCGAGCGCCCGATGCGGAACGACGACCGCGCGATCAATTGCAGCGGCGTAAAGCTGATGTCGCGTGGCGTCAGGCGCAGGACGCTTCCTGGCTGGACGTTGCCGAGGAAAGCCTCGGGGATGTGCAGGGTGCGCCGCTTTGGGAGCGGAGGTGGCAGTGCGACCGGTTTTTGGGGTGGTGGTGCAGCCGCCGGAATGGGTGGAGGAGCTGCCGCAGGTGACTGCAAAATCGGCGAAGGTGGAGGCGGGGGAGGAGTCTTTTTCTGCTGTGGTGTCAGCCCCGTCGCGTCGAGCAATTCCTTCCAGAGAATCGCGCATGACGCCGGTGGCATTCCTCCTTCCACGACACGCCGCAGCACCGCGTTCCCCGCTTCGTTCAGCGTCCCAAGCGGCACATAACGGCGGTTCCGCCCCGAACGTCGGGGCGCGCCGAGGAGTTGATGAATCGTTTCTGCGAGCGCTGCAGAAGGCGTGAGCATCGGTCCCGCTTGCGCCAGGAGGGGCGAGATCATGGTGCTCATCGTTTCCTCGGGTGAGGCGGGCAGCAGGCTGCTCAAGCCCATGGGATTCAGCTTCACTGCGAAGTCGCGCCATTCGATGGTGGGCACGCCGCGCAGGCGGACGAGTTCATCGACCGGCAGGGTGCGATCCCACGAGACGAACAACCGTGTGAGCAGGTCGCCGGTCGGGGCGAGATCCGCCGCCACGGCCGCATCGAGCGTTTCCGCGACGCCGTGCAACAGGGTAATTACTTCCGCCGCTGGTATTTCACGCCGCTTCCGCAGCAGGTCGATGAGTGGGAAGCCGTGAACCCACTCCCGCACGAGATAGTTCTCATCGAGCGAGAGGGTGTGGAAACGGATGATGTTGGGATGCGTGCACGCCTGAGCGGCCGAAAAAAAACGCTCCAAATCTGCCCGCTCCGGACCGTCCGCACTGAGTTCGCGTCGGAAAACCTTGAGCGCGACTCGGTCGCCCGTCAGCGTGTCCTTCGCCTCGAAAAGCCGCCCCGCGGCGCCCGGAGGCGCCTCGTGCAACAGTTCATAGCGACCGGCGAAGAGGTCTGCGTTCATCGATAGGGGTGCAGGAAATAACAGAGGAATTGCTCAGGGACGAGAACGAAGTGAAGGGGCGGTGGGCTCATCATCGAAGAGCGCCGGCGATGTGCCTTCCCGCCGCAGGCGTCCGACTTGCCGAATGATCCCTCACTCCACGAATCGCTGCGCCACCGGCATCCGTCGCCCGACTCCAAAGGCCCGGCTGGTGACTTTCAGGCCGGGCACGGCTTGGGCGCGTTTGTATTCGTTGAGATCGACGCGGCGTTGAACCCAACGGACGGTCTTTTCATCAAAGCCGCGATTGACAATCTCGGTCACGCTGAGCTGCTCCTCCACATAGAGCTGTAAGATGGGGTCGAGAACTTCGTAAGGCGGGAGCGTGTCCTGATCTCGCTGATCGGGCTTGAGCTCGGCGCTCGGCGGCTTTTCGATCGTAGCGCGCGGGATGATTTCCCGGTCGCGATTGATGTATTCGGCGAGGCGATAGACCATGACCTTCGGCACATCGCTGATCACCGAGAGCCCGCCGCACATATCGCCGTAGAGGGTGCAATAGCCCACCGCGAGTTCGCTCTTGTTGCCCGTGCTCAGGACAAGATGGCCGAATTTGTTCGAAAGCGCCATGAGGGTGAGACCTCGCAGCCGAGGCTGGACGTTTTCCTCGGTGGTATCCTCGGGCAGTCCCTTGAAAAGGTCGCGGAATTGAGCGCGGACACAATCGAACGCGGGCTGAATCGGAATTTCGAGGAAGTGAATCCCAAGCGCATGGGCGAGTTGCCGTGAGTCTTCGATGCTGCCGCGACTGGAATACAGAGTGGGCATCGTGACGCCCGTGACATTCTCCGGCCCGAGTGCCTGAGCGGCGAGACAGGCGACCACGGCACTGTCGATCCCACCGCTCAAGCCGAGCACGGCGGACTTGAAGCCGCACTTGTGCAAATAGTCGCGCAAGCCAAGGCAGAGCGCGTCGTGCAACTCGGCGGGTCCAGACTGGAGATCAGGAGCGCGCAGGGGGGCGGCATCGGTATCGACGATGGCGAGATCCTCGGCGAAAGGAGCAAGCTGGGCACGAAGGGCGCCATCGGCCCCGACGACGAGGGAATTGCCGTCGAATACGAGCTGATCGTTCCCGCCGATGGCATTGCAATAGACGATCGGCACACCATGCTGCGTCGCGATGGCGCTCAGCATTTCCGCGCGGCGCGCTGGCTTGCCGATGGAAAAAGGCGAGGCGCTCAGATTGAGCAGCAGCCTGGCGCCACCACGGATAAGTAGACCGACTGGATTGCTCCCGTAGAGCCGCCGGGGAAGATATTTTTCGGTCCAGACATCCTCGCAGATGGTCACGCCGCATTTGACTCCGGCGATCTCGACCACCTCCACGGTATGGGCTGGCTCGAAGTAGCGGTCTTCGTCGAAGACATCGTAAGTCGGCAGGAGCGACTTGAAAAAGTGACGTGCTGGCTGGCCTCTCCGAAGCAAGGTTGCGGCATTGTGGAAAGGCTGGCCATGGCCGAGATGGTGATCCACGTAGCCCGCGATTAGCGGCACTTCGCCCACCTCGGCGTGCAGCGCCTCGAGTTCCACCAGATTTTGAGGGACGAAGCGCGATTTGAACAGGAGATCCTGTGGCGGATACCCGCAGAGAGCCAGCTCCGGCGTGAGCACGAGTTCGGCGCCTCGTTCGACAAGACTGTGATAAGCGGCAGCGATTTTTCGCCGATTACCGGCGAGATCGCCGACGGTGGTGTTGATTTGCGCGAGACCGACTTTCATGCGGCTCGACGCTTTACGCCAGACGCACCGAATTTACCGCGACTTTTTCTCGCCTGGTTTCCCGTAGAGCGATTCCTTCCAACCTTCTCCCGATTCCCAGAAGGCTTGCTGCACGATGTGCCGGAAGACCCACAACATGCTCGCCGCGACAAAACCGCAGATGATCATCAGCATGAATTTCTGAAAGAAGGTCTGTTGGAGCATTTTCCAAGAATGAGAGCAGGAGCCTTGCCCAGCGTGGGCGATCTACTTTTGCTTTTGTCGCCTCCTTTACCAGAATCCCCACTGCTGCGTCTTAAAGATATACGCTCCCAGCAACAGATTGGTGGTCGCGTGAGCGATTACGCAGGCGCCCAAGGAGCGGGTCGCGTAGGCCAGCCCATTATAGAGCGTGCCAGTGATGATGGCGGGGCCGAAGTCCGGCCCCCAGTGCGCAACCCCGAACAACCCTGCCACGATGGCGAAGGCCCGCCAAGAAGGGGTGCCGAACGGAATGCGATCGAAAGGTTCGTCGATGAGATACCGCAGCAGAAACCCCCGCCAGAAGATTTCTTCCAGCAGCGGCACCACCAGGATCAGCCTGGCGACCCGGAAGGCCGCATTCACTTTGAAAGCCGCACCGCCGCCGAAATGCCACAGGTCGAATCCGCCCACTCGTCGCTCCGCGTTGAACCACTCCTGCGGGGCGATCCACACCACCAGCGCGATTACGCCCACGATCACTCCCAGCCACCAGCCACGGTTCCAATTGAACGCATAGTGTTTCCACCAGCGAATCATCAGGATCGCGCAGACCACCGTCTGGAGTGGAAAAATCCAGTAAATTGGCTCGTCGAGCCATCCGTGGGCCGACCCTTCGCCGAAGTGCCCGATCAACTCGCCCAAGGCAAGAAGTCCGACAAATACGAAAAAGGGTCCGAGATAAGCTTTACTCTTGGGAGACGAACTGATGCCAGACATGTCTGAAGAGACGCAGCCAACCAAATCCGCCGAGCCAACGCCAGAGCAACTGCTGAAGTTGCTCGATCTCCAAATCGCCGCCAATCGGGCGAAACGCAGGGAGACCCCGGCGGGTCGCCGCAGCATGATCGCCATGGTTGGCATCCTTCTTATCATCCTCGGAACCGGTGCGGCGCTCTTGATTTTGCAACACGCGGTAGCGGATTTGCCGTCTGCGAGTCACGGCTCTATTCCAAATCCGGAGGCGCAAAAGTCGCAATAACGACAAATTCCATTGCCAAGGGTGGCGTCGGCATATCGGCTGCTATCTCGCATTTCCGAAAATGGCAAAAGCCCCGAATTCCGTGATCGGCCTCGATTTAGGCCGCTACTCGATCAAGTGCGTGCAGCTTCAGCGGCGCGGTGAAAATCGCTTTGCGGTAACCCATTACGCCACCCACGCCTTGAATGGAGGAGAGGCGGCAGCGAATGCAGTGCGCGACACGCTCAAGCAAATGGGCTCGGCGAAAGCTCTGAATGTGGCCGTTTCACACCCAGAGGCGATTTTGCGCCTCATTGATCAACCTGAAATCCCCACTACTTTGTTGCGTGACGCGCTGCGGCTCAACGGGGCGACCTTGCTGAATCAGGACTGCCGGGATTTTGTGATCGATTGTGATCGTTGTGAGGTGGGAGGGAACGAGAAACTGCCTTCCGGACATCAGCGTTACCTGGTGGGTGGGCTGCCGCGCAGGGAGGTGAAGCGTTTTCAGGAATTGCTGGATGAAGCCGGCGCGAACGTCACCTCACTTCAGCTGGCCCCGATCAGCTTGTTCAACGCCTTCGAATTTTCCAATGCCGAAGCCTTCGGCAACCAAGGTTTTTTCCTGATCGATATCGGCTTCCAGAATTCCACGATGGTGCTCGGCACCCGACGTGAACTGGTGCTGATTCGCTCGGTGGATGTCGGTGGCAATACCATCCTCGAGACGCTCTCGGCGATGAGCGGCGAGTCGCGTGATTCGGTGCTCATCGCCCTCGAACAGCACGACGAAATGATGCTCGATAATACGCGGGTGGCCTTGATGAACCTCACCCGAGAGGTGAGCAGCTCGATCGGCTTTTTCGAGGGGCGGCGTGAGGAGACGATCTCGAAAATCTGGGTTTCGGGTGGACCAGCCAAATCCCAGGCACTATTGCGCGTGCTCAGCGATGAGCTGAAAATTCCCTGTGAGCCGTGGAATCCTTTCGACCCTTGTGATGTCTCACTACCCTCGCGCCAGCGGGAACGTTTTCCTGCCGAGATGTTTGACCTTCATGTGGCTTGCGGGGCTGCCGCGGAACTGATCAACGGCTAGACGACCATGCCGCTGCACCTGAATTTCTACCACGAGATCGAGTCCCAGAAGGCCGCCAGCCGTCGTGACCCGCTCAAGATTGCGGCCTACGTCATTATTGGCATCGGCGTTATTTTTGCCGGCATGTATCTGCTGGAGTTGGGCCGCTACGCTGCGAGTGCCGCGCAAATGAACAAGCTCAAGGGGGAATTCGACAAGATCGACCCGGGGGCGCGGGAAGCAGCCAAACGTGAAGCGGACATGAAGCAGACGTTCGAGACGAGTGATCGCTTCGTAAAAGCCATTGAGGGGCGCTTTTACTGGGCGCCCGTCATGGAGGAGATCATCAAGATCGTGCCGCGCGAGGTCCAGATTACCAAACTGACCGGAGCGGTGAGCGGGGAAGGCGCGAAGAAGGCGACCCTTAATTTCGACGGCATTGCTGCGGGGAGCGATCCACGTCGTGTCGCGGAAGATTTGCGCCAGGCGCTCGTCGAGACCTTCGGTAAGAAGTTCACCAATGTCACCGCTTCGTTCCGCCAGCTGGAAGACAGCCCGGATGTGGTGACGCTCGACGGCAAGAGCCTCTCAACTGCGATATTCGGCATCTCCTTATCCCTGCAACTGGGTGAAGAGACACCTTCTACACCGCCGCCGGCTGCTGGGCGCTCCAAACACCGCGGATAATTTTTGACTCATGGCCAATCCCAAGCTCGGCAAAGAAGAGATCCAAAAAATCGTCCTCGGCATCCTCCTGGGGGTTGGGGTCGTGTTCGGTTACTTTGAGTGGTTGCTCAACCCTTTGAAGGCGCGCCACGAATTTACCATCAAAAACATCGACGCGCTCAAGCCGGAGATTGGCAAGGCGAAAGCCCAGCTCTCCCGGGATGCCGCGGTTCTGGAGCAAGCCCCGATGGTCAAACAGACGTTGGCGCAGATTGATACCATGATTCCCGAGGGCGCACCGGTGGCTTGGTTCCCGCCGCGAATCACCGATTTTTTCAAACTGCGCGGCATCGATAAGGTGACGACGCGCCTCAATAGCGAAGCACCGCATCCGGTCTTGCCAGGTTATCGCCGGCTTTCCTGGGGAGTCGATCTCCCGAAAGTGGAGTGCATTTCCTTTGCCAAAGCGCTGGCCACCCTCGAAAATAGCGAGCCACTCCTGTCGGTGGAGTCGATTACCATCGAATCGCTCCGCGAAGAGCCCGATGCTCAGCACGTCTCGCTTGTCCTGATCAACACCGTCAAACAATGACCACAAAGCCGATTGCCGCTGGAATTGTTGCTGTGCTCTTTTGGGTGCCCGCCCTCGTGGCGGATGAAACGAAGCCCGCGCCGGCGCCGCCGTTCGAATTAAAAAACAAGTCCACTTTCGCCGTCCCTCGAAACGTGCGTGCTCCGTTCATCCCGATCGGGTGGGTGAAACCTGAGGGGCCAAAGGCTGTGAACCAAAAGGTCACCCTGGACGAGTCCGCCTTTCGGGTGAGCAGCATCCTCCTCGGCAATCCTTCGCTGGCAGTAATCAACGGCCGTTCCTATGAGGAGGGCCAGTATCTGCGCCTGCCGCGCGGTTCGACGCTGCGCATTCGCGTCTTCCGTATTGGCGACGGTCAGGTGTGGTTGCAATACGAAGACAAATCGTTCGCGGTGCCGCTAAAGCGTCCGGAGTTGGGTGAGCGGAGGCCCGAGGAGACGCTTCTGAATGAAGACCGCGAAGTTACGCCGCTGCCGATGACGACGCCAGCCCCCGCGCCCGCGCCAGTTCCTTCGCCCGGACCTCAGCAGTAGGACGGATTTCGCAGGTGGAGCAAAACTTTCGTGGCGAGTTCCGCCGGAAGGAACGGCTTGGCCATGAAATCGGAGCCGCCGTGGACCTTCGCCTGTGCTCTCGCCTCGAAGTCGTCGATGCCGGTGACAAAGATGACGGGAATATCTTTGCCGTGCGGCAGGGCACGCATCTCGCGGCAGAGATCGAAGCCTGACATTTCCGGCATCAACAGATCGAGAAGCACGACATCGAAGGCATTTTGTCGGAAGACTTCGAGGGCCAGGCGGGGGGAATGCAGCGTCACCACATTGATCTGGGCACGCTCAAGTGAACGCCGGTTTACTTGGCGCGCGATGGCCAAATCATCGACGACGAGCACCATGGGGCTGGCAATGGTAAAATCGTCCGGAGGGCCGCTTGTTTTGCAGAGGTTAACCAGAGCGTCCAGTGCGGTGCCGATGGTCCGCAAAGGGGAGGCCTTGATTTTATCCGTCTCGACCGAAAGGTGATAGGCCAGAGCCGAGAGGGCGGCGGCCATTTGCGCCAGCACGCGGTGGCCCAGGGCACCAGCGGACGTGGCGATGGATTCGAGCGACTGCGTCATGGCCGTCAACACGGGCACGACTGTTGCGAGCCCACTCTGGCGCGAGGTGGCGCTGAAGTCGGCGCGTAGTTGTGCGATCTTCTTCTCCGCCCGAGCGAGAAAACTGCACCGGATGATTTCGAGCTTCGATAACGCCATCGCTCCCGAGCCGGATTCTTCCGGCAGGATGTCTGGTTCGGGAAGAAGCTGATTGAGCAAGCTCGCGACGGTGTCCGGCGAACTTGCCACCTTGTCGAGGCAACGCGTTGCCCCAGCCTTCCTGGCGGCTTCCATGATGAGCGGAAGGTAGGCATTACAAAGGACAATGATCGGCATGGGGCGAGCGCCGGCTCGGGCGCGCAATTCACCGACCAGTTGTGCGCCGGTCAGCCCTCGCTGTTCGATGTCCAGAACCACCGCCACCGGCGGACGCTCCCGAGCGAGCGCCAAGCCTTCCTCCGGTGTGCTGGCCGCTTCCACTCGAAAACCGTCCGTTTCCAAGCGAGCCCGGTGGAGGGAGGCTACCGCCGGATCGGCGGCGATGATGAGAACGATGCGCATGCCCCAAATTTATAAGACACCTTGGGGTGGGAAAAGGAAATGTAATGGTTTCCCCGTAAGGGGTTTTTACTCGGCGAGCCGCCGAGGTTCCATCAAAGCGAGGATGCGCTCCTTTTTTTGTGCGTAATCGAGCGAGTGGAAAACGCGGATTTCATCAATGCGCCGCGCGCTATTGAGTGCGTCGAGACAGGCAGTGTAATGTTTCGCCAGACGGGTCGTTTCGGCGTAGCGCCCGCGCAGATTGGGGTCTGAGTAGGCGCCATCGCTCTGACTTGCGAAGAGGTGAAAACGCAGCCAGCGGCGATCCGCTCCGGAGATGCGTTGACTGCGCCGGAAAAATCCGACGAAGAGCAGCAGCACGAGATAAGTATCGACCTGCGCTTGCAACTCTAGATGGCGAGCGAAGTCCTCGCTTTCGATCTCCCTGATTCCGCGGCGAAAGGCCAGGGCCGCATGCAGCGCGTGATTGATCTCTTCTACGAAGGCGATGAGCTGGCGGATGTTTGCGTCGCTGATTCCGCGGCGCGGATCATGCCGTTCCAGCTCTTCGATAAGCCAGTGCGAGTAGTAGATGCCAATGTGAAGATGGTCCCCGATGCGGCGGAGAAACGTCCGGGCGAGGTCGCTGAGTTCGCGTGCTTGCGCGCCGGCGAGGCGCGAGAGTTGCCCACATCGGTGGCGATCGATGAGGCAGTCCTCCAGGTTGATTCCTGCCGCTGCGTAAGTGCGCTCGAATAATCGCTGAATGTCGCTAAATAACGTGGTGCTCATGGAGAGATGATTTCGGGGCCGGGCGCTTCATCGAGATGCAGCAAGGAATCAGACAGACGATTCAACGCACAGCGAACGGGTCGGAAGCTCTCCGCCAGTTGCCCATAAACGCTGTCGAGCGCCGCAGTGCGCGCCACCTGATGATCTGCTGCCGCGCGATAGCTCGAGCGCCCCATGTCCTCGTAGAAGGAAAGATCGGGTGCGCCGCGTTGTGCCCGCGTCTCGACCGATTCACGGAAGATCCCGCTAAGAAACAGCGAATAGTTCCCGATATGCGCGCGAATGAGGAAGGTCTGCGTCGGGGACGCACCGCGCAAGGCGACCAGCATGTCGCTCACGTATTGGATCGGGCCGGTTGCCCCGTTTGCTGGCGAGCACATTCGCGCACGGTTGGAAAAATGCTCCAGTAACGACGCAACATAGTCACTGAGCGGCCGGCTCGCGATGCCGGTTTCTTTGAGCACATGCCGGGTCAGGATGTAGAAATACAACTGTGGCGAAATGGGCAGCGTCGCATCGGCCTCGAGCACTCCGGCGAGCAGCCGCGGATGATCGAGAATCTCATCCCGCGTTTCGGCATCCGTTAGAAGTTCGACCAGAGAGACGTTGTCTCGCTGGTCCCGGGCTAGCGTCTCGACGACGAAATCAAAATCCTCTGCAGTGAACCGATCCCGACAATTCGCAGTGATCATCATCGGGACCAAATTTAAAGCATTCCCCGTGCCTTTTTGCAAGCCTCAAGGTGTGCAGAAAGGCCCTCCGGAAATCGCCCTCCCCATGTTCCAAACGCGGACACCCTTGTCCGCGCCGTGTCATCTTCAGTGTTTCCCGTTTTTGACGTGATGGCCGTTCGCCGTCTTGAAAAACTTCGTTACGTAATTTGGCGGGATGTTCGCCAGCACGTATTCGCTTTCCGCACGGGGGAAGTGCGAGCAGTGGCCGCGGTCCCGCAACTCGTTCGTGATCTGATAAATGATGAACGCTGCATCGTCGTGCGGCGCGAGCGAGTCAAAGATGCTGCGTAACAACGCCCGTTTCTTTTCTGGATCGAGCAGGCTGAATGGAATCCCCGACACCACGTAATCGCAGTGCGGCCAACCCCGGTCGGCGAGCACTTGCGGCAGTGACGCCGCGTCGGTGTTGATGACCGTGACACGAGGTTCGGCGCGGAAGTGATGGCGCAAATGGGTAGCCAGCTCCCCATCCAGTTCGAACAGTAACAGATGTGAGTCGGGGTGCATCCGGCGCACCATCTCGCGCGTGTGGCAACCTTCTCCCGGGCCAAACTCGGCGATGACCCGCGGTCGTGCTAGGTCCATCTTCGAAATGACCTTTCGAATGAGGCTGCGGGAACTGGGAATGATGGAAGCGACTTGGCGGGGACGGCTAAGAAAACGCTTCAGGAAAAGGACGCTCATCGATTGGGCTGGGACGCGGAAAGCGGCGGATTCTAGGAGCAAGCTGAGCTTTGTCCAGAGGGCAGATACACCGGAAGCCGTCGGCGCCGAAAAAGCTCCCCGCCCTCTCACAGGCCGGAATCGGGGCATTTCCCCTCTGGTGGGTAGGCATAAATCCACCAAAAACATGAAATTTTGTTATTGCCACAACGCCATAAGCTAATTATGGAATTTCAAAGCAAAAGCCAGCCCCATGTCCACGCCGAACCTGATCACTGTGAAAGAGACTGCGGAGTATCTGCGGATTCCGCTGCCGACCGTCTATTACCTCGTTCAGCGCGGCCAGATCCCGGCAGTGCAAATCGGTGGGCGTTGGCGGGTTAAGAAGGATTTGCTCGACCGCGACGTGCTTCGGACCGAAGCGGGTGGCCAGCCGACTGTTCTGGTGGTCGATGACGAAGAGCCCATCCAGGAGATGTTCAAGCTCTTCCTCAAGAAAGCCGGTTTCAGCCGGATGATCGTCGGCAACGGCAAGGAAGCCCTTGCCGCTCTCGAGAAACAGAAGTTCGAGCTGGTTTTCCTTGATCTCCAGTTGCCTGACATTACGGGCGACGAAATTTACGCCATCGCGAAGGAAAAATACCCGGACCTCCCGATCGTCATCATCACCGGCTACCCCGATAGCGACATGATGAACAACATCCTGAAGCACGGCCCCGTGACGATGCTGAAGAAGCCCCTCCGCGTGAACGATCTTCAGGAAACGTTGCGCCACCTCGGCCATAAGGCGGAAGCGGAAAAGGCAGCCGCCTAGCCTCCCTTCGGCCGGGACAAATCGTAGAGCAGATCTCCGTCTGCTCGACCAACGGCAAGGCCGTCTTGCTCATCACGCGCCTTCTGCCGTCTTTGGCAGCCCCGCACAGCCACGCCTCGGTCGCTTTACTGCGGAGCTACCGTGCCGCTCGGCTTCCCCGCTGGCACTGGTGATGACGCCGGTGCAGGCGTCGCACTTGCCGGTGAGGGAGTTGTGGGCGCCGGAGTCGATGGGGGCGGTGGCGGGGTGGTGAGGTCTTTCCACGCGAATAGCTCCGCGCTCGTGCCTCCCATTTCCTCCAGCAGCTTCGCACAACGCTCGCGCCATTTGCCGAGATCCGGCGCGGTAAACGGTTTGTCTGCGGAACCGGGGAATACAAGGTAGGTGATTTTCAGCTCACTCGTTGCACTGTTGATCGAGTTCGCGCGCGCGTTCACTTCCTTGCAAATGCGCAACGAGGCCTCGCCCATTTTATAAGTCGGTCCCACGTCGCCGATGATCGCGGGGTAAAGTGTATCGCCGTTGATCACTACGCAGTAGTCGCCGACCAGCGGCGAGAACGGCGATTTCTTCCCTACTACGCAGAAGGGCAGCACGATGAACGGGTCCACCGCGCCGACGAGGAAGCTGTAGGTCTTGAGGCTGTGAATCTCTGCCTTGAGGTCCTCTACCTGACTCTTCAGCGACTTCGTTTTCTCGGCGCTCAAACCGGGCAGCGCCAGGTCGCGCTTCGTCTTATCCAGCGCCTGCTCGCGGCCCGCGAGAAACGCGTTCGCGACATCCGTCTTGCGTGCCCACTTGTAGCTCGTGAACGGCTGGAACGTGAGCGACGAGCCATCCACCACCGGCACGCGCTCCGGATCGGAACCGTCTTCGTCCACGTCCATGTCGGTCTGCACGAGCAAGGCGCGGCGCTTCGTTTCTGGATGCTGCAACTCCAGCACCGTCTCAGTGTCGTAGAAATTCGCGCGTGTGAGGACCGTGTCGAGGCGGTAGAGATTCTTCTGCGTGTTCTCGACTTTGAGCCGATACAAGTCATCGAAGAATGGCGACACGTTCGCGCGCTCGAGCAAAGGCGGAAGTTGCGGCAGCAGCGTCGCGATCTTCGGATTCAGCGCCGCGATCTCGGAGAGATCTTTGTGCGGCTTCGGCACCTTCACCTTCAGCGTGACCTCTGCCGTGTAGCTGGCGGGGTCGTTGCGATCCTTCGCCGCCGTGGTGCCACGCTCAGTTTCGAGCGTCACCTTGTATTGCATGCCGTTGAAAACCTTGCCGAACTCGATCCGCTTCGCAGGCACGTAAGGCGGTGGAGTCGGTGTGGGCCTGGGCTCGGGCGTCGGCGTGGGAACCGGAGTCGGAGTGGCTTTCGGCTCAATCGGCGTCCGCGGGCAACCCGCCAACCCGAGCGCCCCCCACAGCAAGAGATAACGCAACCGCCTCACCGGGGTGCTACTTCTTCACGAAGGCCAGGATCGTCAACACGACGGCGATCACACTGAGGATCGCCATCATGCCCGCCGGCATGAATTTGTGAGTCGAGAAATAGGCTGGCGCGAACCATCCCGCCAGCGCCAGCGCCACGATTCCCCCCAGCACCAGACCGGCCACCAGATTCGTCTTTAGCAACAATGCCGCCACGATGATGAGCACGCCCGAAATTCCTCCCGCCACGATCGATGCCGTGCTCCCCGCTTTGACAAAGCCCATCACGCCCCCGGCAATCGTGAGGGCGGCGAAACTGAAATAGTAGATGCGGGTAAGATCGAGCATGGGCGGCTTGTAGCCGGTTCAGCCGCGCACGGCAACCGTGCTTAATGTCCCTTGTAACCCCGCCCGCGCTGGTTCAGCGCGTAGCGCACCATGAAAAACGGGAGCAGCGACGTGAGCGTCATGGTGAGGAACACCAGCCAGCCGGGAATAATCCGGGCGCTGCCTTGCTCGACGGCAGTGAGGCCGTCCCGCACCACCTGCTCGGCGGGCACTTTGAAATACGGAGGAGCGAGCTGCGCGCCGTTGGAGTCGGCGCGTTCGGCCACGGCGGCGAACTCCGTATCCACCGGGCCGGGGCATAGCGCGACGATATTCACACCCGTGCCTCGCACTTCGGCCCGAAGCGCTTCGCTGAAGCTCGTCACGTAAGCTTTCGTGGCGGCATAGACGGCCAGTTGCGGCAGCGGCAGCAGGCTCGCGATCGAGCTCACATTCAAGATCGTTCCTCGCTTTCGCGCGATCAGCCCCGGCAGCATCTCGTGGGTCACGCGGGTGAGCGCCGTCACGTTTACATCGATCATCGCCTCCACGCGCGGCCACTCGCTCTCCTCGAACAGGCCGTGATCGCCGAGGCCGGCGTTGTTGATTACCAGGTCCACCGTCACCGGCAGCGCGGCGAGCTCGCGGAAAAAGCGATCCATGTCCTCGCCATCGGCCAGATCGACCGCGCAGCAACGGATGGCGAGGTTCGGCCGGGCGATTTCCGCCGCGAGCTCTTCGAGGCGGTCGCGTCGGCGTGCGACCAGAATCAGCGCCTTGGCGCGCGGTGCGAGCTGGCGCGTGAACTCCGCGCCAAACCCGCTGGAAGCACCGGTGATGAGAGCTGTGCAGCCATCGAGATTCATGTGGATGCAAAATAGGACAGACCGACTGCCGGGCCGTCCAGTCTGCATTGCAGCAAGGCGTAGCTCGGCTCTCCAGAGCCGAGGCTTCACGCTTCGACAAAAACTCGGCTCTGGAAAGCCAGGCCACAGATTTTTCTCGTCCCCTGCGTCACCACCGTCAGCATGGCCTCGCACCGCATGAAACGTTTCGCCGCTCTTTCACTGCTCTCCCTGCTTGCGTCGATTGCTTCCGGTGCGGAACCAGCCCTGCCGACCGGTGCGAAAGTGCTGCGAGACCTCGCTTACGTCTCGCATCCGCACGAAAACCAGAAGCTCGACCTCTATCTCCCCGCCTCACCGAAAGGGCCGCTGCTCGTCTGGATTCACGGCGGTGGCTGGCGTGCGGGAACGAAGAACGACGTCGATGGCCTCCAGTTCCTCGAGCAGGGATACTGCGTCGCCAGCGTCGAATACCGCTTCACTCAGGACGCTATTTTTCCGGCGCAGATCGAGGATTGCAAAGCCGCCATCCGCTGGCTGCGCGCGCATGCGCAGGAATACGGCTACGATCCGAAGCGCATCGCCGCCTGGGGCGCGAGTGCCGGCGGGCACCTCACCGCACTGCTCGCCACCACTGGCAAAATGCGCGAGTTCGATGTGGGCGAAAACCTCGATCAATCCAGCGCCATCCGCTGCGGTATCGATTTCTTCGGCCCCGCCGATTTCCCCGGCTGGAAGCCACCCACCGCCGAACCCATGGTTCAGCGCACCGGTGCCGGTTCCGTCCTCGTGCAGCTCTTTGGCGGCCCGATCGACGGCAAGCTCGACCTCGCCCGTCGCGCCAGTCCTATCACCTGGGTCAGCAAGGATTCCGCTCCGCTCTACATCGTGCATGGTAACGAAGACCCGCTCGTCGGCGTCGATCAAAGCATGACGCTCCGCGCCAAATATAAGGCGGCCGGTATCGAAGTCCTTACCGACATCATTAACCACGGCGGCCACGGCGGCCCTGCCTTCTTCTCCGGCGATCTCCCCGTGCGCAGAGCCGAATTTCTCAACCGCCACCTCGCGCCATGACTGTCCAGAACCTCGCCAACCAAGCCCCGTTTACGACCAAGGATGGCTCGACCATTCGCAGCATCCTCGACCGCACGAATGCTCCGGTGCAAAACCAGAGCCTCGCCGAAGCCCGCGTTCCCACCGGCACCGCCACCCAGCGCCACTACCACAAGCTCGCCGAGGAGTTTTACTTCATCATCGAAGGCCGCGGCACCATGGAACTCGACGGCACCACCCGCGAAGTCGGCCCCGGCGATTGCGTCCTCATCCCGCCCGGCGCCTGGCACACCATCACCGCCAGCGAAGACCTGCGTTTCCTCTGCTGCTGCGCCCCACCTTACGCGCACGACGACACCTACTTCGAGTAAGCGCCCTACTTTTCCCCTGACCGCGCGCGCAACCCATGTATGGTCCGCGCCCCACCTCATGGATCAACTGCTCAACCTGCTCCGTCACAATGCGCGCGCTTCGCTCGAAGATCTCGCGCGTGAGCTCGCGATGACGCCGCAGGAAGTCGCCAGGCACATCGACGAACTCGAACACGCTGGTGTGATCCTTGGTTACCAGGCCATCGTCGATGCGCAGAAGCGCGCGGCCAACTTCGTCACCGCGATCGTCGAAGTGAAGATCACCCCTGAGAGGGGCGGCGGCTTTGATCGGCTCGCTCAGCGCATCGCCCGATTCGCCGAGGTGCAGAGCTGCTATCTCATGAGTGGCGGTTACGATCTGCTCGTCATGGTGGAGGGCACGACGCTTCAGGAAATCGCCGCGTTCATTTCCGAAAAACTTTCCACCATCAAAGGGGTCATCAGCACCGGCACCCATTTCCGGCTCAAGACCTACAAGGAAAACGGCGTCTCTCTCACCCGCGAGGAAAAGCCCTCGCGTCTCGCGATCACGCCATGAGTGGATCTGGGATTTGGGATTTAGCATTCAGGATTTTGGGCGCCGCCCGAGCTAGCTAGCCGCGTCCTCTCCCGCGCGCTTCGCGGGAAAACGCGGCCCTCTCGCCTCGCTCCCTCCAAATCCTGATTCCTAAATCCTCAAATCCTAAATCCTTTCCATGCTTTCCAAAAAACACATTGCCGACCACGTCCGCGACCTGCCGCGGTCCGGCATCCGCGAGTTCTTCGATATCGTCGCGCAGGAAAAAGAAGTCATCTCTCTCGGCGTCGGTGAACCCGACTTCGACACGCCCTGGCACATTCGCGAAGCGGCCATCTATTCGCTCGAACACGGCCGCACGCACTACACCTCGAATCTCGGTCTGCCCGAGCTGCGTAGCGCCATCTGCCGCTATGTGAATAAACACTTCCGCGTCGCCTACGATCCGCGCACGGAAGTCATCATCACCGTCGGCGTCAGCGAAGCCATCGATCTCGCCCTGCGCGCGCTGCTCAATCCCGGCGACGAGGTGCTCTACCACGAGCCCTGCTACGTCAGTTACAGCCCCAGCGTCGTGCTCGCTTACGGCAAGCCCATTGCCGTCCCCACGCGTGCCGAGGATAACTTCCGCCTCACGGCCGAAGCGCTCGCCGCGAACATCACGCCGAAATCGAAGGTGCTGATGCTCAACTTCCCGTGCAACCCCACCGGCGCCACCCAATCGCGCACCGAACTGGAGAAGATCGCGAAGCTCTGTATCCAGCACGACCTCATCGTCATGACCGACGAGATCTACAGCGAGCTGACCTACGACGGCGCCGAGCACGTCAGCATCGCCAGCCTCCCCGGCATGCGCGAACGCACCATCTTCCTGCACGGCTTCTCGAAGGCTTTTGCCATGACCGGCTGGCGCATCGGCTACGCCTGCGCCCCTGCGCCGATCACCGACGCGATGATGAAGATTCACCAATACTCCATCCTCTGCGCGAGCGTGATGGCCCAGGACGCCGCCATCGAGGCCTTGGAAAACGGCGCCAAGCACGTCGAATCCATGCGTGCCGAATACGAGCAGCGCCGCAACTTCATCGTGAGCCGTTTCAACGAACTCGGCCTCAAGTGCTTCAAGCCCGTCGGTGCCTTTTACGTCTTCCCCGACGTGAGCAGTTCCGGCCTCTCCAGCCGCGATTTCTGCCTCGGTCTCCTCGACAAAAAGAAGGTCGCCTGCGTCCCCGGCGGCGCCTTTGGTGCCAGCGGCGAAGGGTTCATCCGCGCCTGCTACGCCACCAGTCTCGACCAGATCAAGGAAGCCATGGACCGCATCGGCGAATTCCTCGCCGAGACCAAAGCCGCCCGGTAACCGGGGCGGCGGTGGTTGAGTTGAAGGTGGAGAGTCGAAAGTTGGCCCGGAGACGCGCGCTCTCGTGGGGCTGACTCGACTTGAACCTGAAGCGCGCATCTCTCAGCTAACGCGGAACAGCCCGGATTACCTCCAGAGCTCGGTCTTCCGAACCGAGACCGCCCGCCATCCAAAGACGAGTCGCTCCGCTTCGTTCCTCGTCACTCGAACTATCAAAGAACAGAAATTCGTCCTACCCGGTCGCCCGTCCCATCTCGTCTCCGCCTGCACGCAGCACCCCGGATCACCCCTGTCGCTCGGTTCTTCAGAAACGAGTCGGCATTCGGTTCGTCCCGTTCCCCCGCATGGAACGTCCCGTGCCCAAGGAGCTGCGACATTCCTGTCGCCGTCGCACCCGCCGCGCGGGACGCGCCACCCTCCCGGAAACGAGGGGAGGAGAACTGCCAAGATGGCGGCGGCAAAGCAGATCGAAGCTCCAACTCCGAATCGGAGTCCCCCACCGATCGAAGCAGCAACCTGGGAAGCAGAGCGCAGGTGGTTTCCATGAATGCCACGGTTGGGAAATAGTGTGTTTATTGTGTCTGTTGGTGGCGGCGGGTGGATGGTGGATGGTTGATCATTGATGGGTCAGGGTGCACGCTGCGCGTGGCAGGATCGTGGTCGGCGGGGACGCCGGCGCTCCATGAGTCAGAGGAGTTTGGCGGCTTCTTCGATCTGGCGGAGGACTTCGGGGGTGAGGCCGGTGGGTTTGGGCGGGGGGCGATGGGCGCGTTCGTAGCGCATCTTGGAATCCTCGAACCGGTCGCGGGCGAGCTGGAGGGCCTTCTCGCGCAGGGCGACCGTTTGAGTCCATTGACGTTCCCGCTGGCGCTGGCGCCAGGTGTCCCGGGCGGATTGCAAATCGAGGCGGCGCTGGCGGTCCACGGCGGCGGTGGCCAGGGTGAGCAGGCGCGCGTTGCGCTCGGCCAGGGCGAGGTCGAGGAGAAGCTTCTGAGCACAGGCATGGGCGCGCTCGGCGGCACAGGTGGCGGCAGTGGCCAGGGTGAGCATGGGCAGGGCGAGGTCGAGCTTCTGAGCACAGGCATGGGCGCGGGCGAGTTCGGCGGGGTCGAGGTCGATCAGGTCTTCGCTGTCGCGGGCCTGCTCGAGGAGTTCGCGCAGTTGGAACCACGCGCAGAACCGACGCAGGGAAGTGATCGCGACCTCGATGCCTTCGGTGGCGAGTTGTTCCCGGGCAAAAGCGACCCCGCCGCGGCCCGAGCCGGAGCCGTCGCGCCCAGCTTCGCACCAAGCCATGATTTCTTCCTGTCTGGCCCGAGGCAGATTTTGAGCACACAATCGGAGCGGACCTTGCGGCCTGTGAGCAGCCCGATACCGCCGCCGTCCGCCGCCAGCCCAAGCGGATGCGGTGGCTGGAGCGGATCGGGCGGGTCTTTTTTCACCGAACGTTTCGAGCGCTGCGGAGTGGAGTGAGTTGCCGCGCCTTCCGAAGGATTACCAGACCGCGTGAGTATTTTCATAGGCGCCTAATTTCGGACCCTGCCCGAATTCCCGCGAACCGTCCATTCCCTCCATTCCGTGGGTTCCGGTTTCATTTTTGGTCAACCGGGGGGGGCGGTATCGGAACCGCCAAGGCGCCAGGGGGCGCTTCCGGTCTACGTCCTGACCATTGTTCTCATACAGACCCTGCGTGCCGGCCGCGCGGCCTCCGACCCGCAGATCAAAGTGCTCGTGAAAGGCGAGCGCGCCCTCACGCCTTCGTTCCCCAATGTTTCGCAGGTTCTGAAGATCGGAACCGCTCTTGCCGTTTGCTCAGGGATGATCGGAATTCTCCTGCTGGCAAGTTCCTCCCCTTCAAGATTATCCTCCTGACGCCTTTTGCTGCATGACCCCTTTTGCTGCACTGGCCCCGTCCTGGCAGACTAAACGTCCACCTCACTTCCGCTGCAACCAAGGAGCAGACGGGCGGTGCGCCAGAAAAAGGGGCGCCCGCCCGTTTTGCTTTCCTCCCGGTCTTAATCCAGCGGCGACCGAACCCCCAGGCCCGGCTTGTTCAGAACATGCGTATAAATCATCGTCGTGGAGACATCCTTGTGACCGAGCAGCTCTTGCACGGTGCGAATGTCGTAGCCACCCTCCAGCAAATGCGTGGCGAAGCTGTGCCGGAACGTGTGGCAACTTGCCGCCTTATCGATGCCTGC
>JBGAGV010000012.1:0-211710 GCA_044226525.1 Chthoniobacteraceae bacterium
GCGCAGAAACCACCGATGGACGCTGCTCTTGGTGCCATACTGCGGCGGCAGGTCTTTCCACTTCGCGCCGTTATCGAGCACCCAAAAGATACCCGCCAGCGCCCGCCTCTTGTCCGTCGGAGGTCGCCCACCCTTCGGGCGCGCCTCATGATCTGGAACCATTGCTTCGAGCACATCTAACTGTTCTTCACTCAACATCAACATGACACCACTTACCTGCCACTCGGCCTAATGTCGAGGTTTTGGGATAGCTTCTAGAAGCTATCCCAAAACCCGTGATTCTTACGCAAGTTAAACATACGACTTCTGTGTTCAAGCGGCTTCCGAGGCTAACATCTCTTAGCTACGGGAGGTTTTGGGATAGCTTCTAGAACCACGGGCGGCTCAGTTCGTCGGTCACTCCTTGAGTGCTATACATCAGGGACCGCGTAACCACCCACACGCGGCGCACTCTACGCCCGCGCTCAACCGGCTCGTATCATCAGCTAGGTGCCAAAAATCATGCAGATAAAAATCTCCGCAGAAGGTTCCGCACCGTTGGCAGGTGTTCGCGAGATATCGCTTCTTAACAACATTGCTGTATCGCTCACGTAACACTGCACCGTTTTTTCGAGCTATTGAAACCCCATGGGGCGTAAATTCGTCCGGCCCAGCCATGCCCCCTTCACCGTATCCAAATGCGATCTTCATTTCGGCTCTGCATTTCCAACAATTCCCTGTAACAACGTGAATGATCACCTCGAATAAGGGTGCCTTGCATTGAGGGCACTTCTCTCGTGTGCAGATGTTGCCGATAGTCGCTTCAAATTTCCCAAGCGGCCGCAATACCTCGAGGCCGCAGTCGTCTTCTAGATGATACTCAAGCAACCCTATTTTATGTTTCGTGCAGAATTCACGAACGTGCTCCTCGGGCTCGTGCGAGACGACGACCTCGATCACCGCAACAGGCCGAGACTGTTCGTCGAACAAGGTTAGGTCGGGCCGACACGGCCCAAGTGTGTGTTCCAAGTAGATGCTTCGAGCCCTTTTTAATAGATTGCCCGCATGCGGACTTTCGCAGAGTGAGCATTTCCAAGACACTGGGATTTCCCGTCCTTCGCTGATTGCACAACTGATCTCTTCGAAAAGAAGGATTTTTGCGGTCCGATGAAGAGCCGTCTCGGCGTTACAAGTAGCGGCAGGTTGATGCGCAAAATGGTGCCGCATCTTGGATCCTTTCTTCGCGATTAACGAAGCGGAGCAAGCCGGACAAATTCCGCCATGTCCGGCACCACTTTCCACTTCCGAGACATGAATCAGGCGGCCGTTTCGAAGCGCATAAGGAATTTTCAGTGCCGCTTTCACAACGGCGTTCAAACACGAAAACCAAAGCGTTGACGATGAAATCGGAGCATTTCTGTCGAAGGACGGAGTTTCGCCGCCGGATCGAATTGCAAATGGCGGCCTACAAAACTCGTGAGACGAAAGACTTCCGGTCCATGCTCTGTAAATGCACGCGAGTCTACGATGATCCGAAGATTTTGATCCACTGACCACAATCCTGCATCGAACATCCAGTGCGCATTCTTCGAAAGCGCCAAACCGTTCGTTGGATCATCGTTTTGCGTTGAGGCCCATGCCTCAATGTGCGCGGCGTCCACAATGGTCGCCCCATCACCGGTCACGCAGCGATAACCGGTGAGCGCACAGGTGTAGCGGTATTCCGAACACACGCGCACAGCGAAGCGTGCGCATCTGCCTTTGCGCTTCGCGGCGTCCGTAGCCTCTTCCATCACCCGCTCAGCAGAAATTTCGCTGCTACGCCCGCTTTCGAGGCCTAAGCTCGCGAACAACGCGACCTGTTCAGTGGGCTCGAAGTATTTCGACACGAGAACCATCCGCGCTTTGAGTCGAAAACCCGGATCGGTCAGCAAGTCGAAAAACTCCACGTTCACCTCGCAAACCACGCAAGTTTCCGGCGAGCCGGCAGGGCGCATCTCGGCATCAAGAACATCCCAGAATTGCTGAGTGCTGAGGTGATAGAACGGCAGCCGAATATCAAGGCGCGTTGGCCACCGATCAGCAACCAGTGAGCCGTAACTCCGAAAACGCAGCACCAGCCCGGGACTGCGAGTGAAAGCTCTCGCGGGAAACTCTCCCGCTTCCACCATGTCGAGAATACAAAGTAATAGCAGCGGTTTGTGAGGGGCCTTTCCCCGGCATTCACGTCGCGCCGATGCCGGGTTCAGCTTGGCAAGTTTACCAAGCCAATGTTTGGCTCGTTCCTCCTCTGTCATGTTTCAAGCCGCGACAAAGCGGCCAGGCATGGTTCTCCGCAGTAGGTCATCTATTTCATCCCGCTTCCACTGTTCGCGAATGAGGCGCACTTCATGATTGGAAATGAGTTCCAGCCCGGTTTCCGCCTGCATAGCAAGGAGCTCATCAAGCAATATTCTACGCGCTTCGTAGGTGAGCGGGCCAAGGCCTGGCTGGCCGTTACGGCGGGTCTTACTCCGGTATTCGGGATTCTCCGACACCGCCATGAGGCGCTTCCGAAAATCGGCCAGAGGCAGCAAGTGGTCGTGCCCAGCGGCGATGAGTGATTCGATGGAGTTGTCCTTTTCCACCACGGTGCAGGTCCAGCAGCCGAAGCGGGCGGAATTGCTGCCACAGGAGGGCGCATCGTCGTTGCTCACCACGAAAGGACATTCGCCGCCAAGCGCGTTTTTGTAGAGCGTCACGACTTCGTGATAAGTGCCGCCCCAAGGTGCCTTGGCACTGAGCAGAGTGATCCAGACATCCTCGGTCGAAAGGTCGCGTATGGGAGAAAAAATCCAGACACCCTTGTGGTCGAAATGTGGCGAAAGGTGGTGCCCCCCTTCATCGCGGTGGCGCGCAATACTGCGGGAACGCGTCGCCGATTCCGCGCTACGAACGCCAAGTAGCAGAATGGCTTCTCCGGCATGGCTGACCTGCTCGCGAATGAAGCGCGAGGTAGGACGAATTTTCATCCGGTCAGTGCACCAGCGGAAAGAGCGGTTCGGCGCCGGATAACCGCGGCCGAGTAAATTCACCCAAAAACTCTCCTCGGGCAGCGGATGCGTGCGCACAACCTGCACGGGCACATGGAGCGCCCCGATGTTTTCCTCGATCCGAGCAAGCATCTTCTCAACCAACGAGTGAAAGAGGGGCGACTCAACGAGAGTGTCGTTGCACACCAAAAAGACCGGCCGGGTGCGTTGATCGGGCGCAACAGAAAGCAGTGCCTCGACGACCAGATGAAAAAGCAGTGTCGAATCTTTGCCGCCGGAAAATCCGATGATCCACGGGTGCGCGTGGGTTTGAAGGTATTCGGCGCGGATTTCGCGGCGAATCGCCTTCAGCCGGTCGGGCAGCGTATCGAGAGCGTCGGACATTGGACCTGAAGTGTGGGGAGATTTTCCGGCGGTGCAATCCACCGCTGCGTTTCTTTCACCGCGGAGTCATAGTAGCAGAGGAGGTTTGGACGATTCGCGCTTCGAGAACTGCTCTAATTCGGCTTTGAGCTGGGCGGGGGTGAAGTGTTGGCGGAGGGCGGCGATGGCGGCGGCGGCGAGTTGGTCGCAGCGTTCGTTGTCGGCGTGACCGGCGTGGCCTTTGAGCCATTTCCAGGTGATGCGGTGGGGGGTGGCGGCCTGATCGAGGGCTCGCCAGAGGTCGTCGTTTTTGACCGGCGTTTTATCGACCTTCAGCCAGGCGCGCCGTTTCCACTTCGGCACCCAATCGCAGATGCCCTGCCGGAGGTATTCAGAGTCGGTGAAGAATTCGACTTCGCAGGGCTGCTTGAGGGCGCGGAGCGATTCGATGGCGGCCTGGAGTTCCATGCGGTTGTTCGTGGTGGCGGGGGCGCTGCCGCTGATCTCGCGGAGATGCTCGCCGTAGCGGAGCACGGCCGCCCAGCCGCCGGGGCCGGGGTTGCCCTCGCAACCGCCATCGGTGTGGATGACGACGCGCTTCATCGGGCGGCGCGCCGGGCGGGCGGGGTCGCGCGAAAGCTGGCCTCGTCATTCGAGGGAGCGGTCAGCGGAGCGCGGGCGTGAGGCATGGGGCAGGCAGTGTGGGGAGATTTGCGGGCGGTGCAAATGGGGTTGAGGCGCGTCTTTCATCGCGCGCGATTCCGGGTTACGAAGGGAGCGCGATGCCTGCCCAACCCACGCTCCCGCCGCCGCTTTTTCTCTCCCGGACGCATGGCGACCTGACCATCACCCGGCCGGCGGACGGGGTGGTGCTGATCGTGTTCACGGGGCATGACATCGGCGAGTTTGGCGACGCGCCCTTTCGCGAACTGGCGCACGATCTACGCGAGGGGCGTCCGCTGGAGGTCTTCGTGGATGCGCGGCATGTGCCGGGAGCATCGATCGATGTGAGCGGGAGCTGGGCGCAGTGGATGATGGCAAATCGCGAGCAGCTTCACCGGTTGAGCATCCTGTGCGGCTCGCGGTTCATCGAGCTCACGGCGAATTTCGTGCGGCAATTCACCGAGTTCGGCCCGCGGATGCGGATCTACACGGAAGCGGCGGCGTTTGATGAGGCGCTACGCGGGGCGGGTGCTGCAGCAAGGTAGCTCTCAGGAACCCGGAAAGAGTTCGCGCAGCAACGCGGCGAGGTCTGCCTTGGTCCGACGGTGTTCGGCGATGCCAATCATCGTGTCGAAAAGAGGCGCCGTCTGCGTATGCGTGCGGATGCCATTCAACTCCAGGAAGGCCAGCGCGGCGCCCATGGCGGTTCGTTTGTTTCCGTCGAGAAACGCCTGCGCTTGCGCGATATGAAAAGCGTAGGCGGCAGCGATGTCGTAGTAATCGCCCTGCTGATAGAAAAAGACGTTTTGCGGATGGAAGACAGCAGACTCAAGACCAGATGAATCGCGAACGCCGGGGGTGCCGCCATACCGGACGATTTGTCGCGCGTGGATGGTTTCGATGTGCGCGAGGGAGATGAAGATCGGCTCGCTCACTGCGCGAGCTTTCGGAACAACTCGTCGTGAGTGTCGAAGACCTTCTCAATCACGGCACTGAAAGCAGCATCGTCCGCATAGCGCGGCCCGGTGGGTGGGGTAGCGTTTTTCTGATCGAGAGAACGCACGAACTCACTTACCTCAGCCTGCTCCTGCACGGTCAGGGCTTTGATTTGTTCGATGACTTCGGCTGCGCTCATGGGCGGAGATTACCCCGCGGAGGGCACTCGCGCAACGGATCAAGGTCCGCGAGTTTGCCGCGCACCTAGCGCTTCGCGATCGGCCGCTCGGGGACTTCGTAGTCTTGCGCGACGAGAGCGGCGAATTTATCGGCGATTTCGGTGACGGCTTGGCGGAAGGCGTCGGGGCGCGTGCCGTATTCCTCGACGGTGAGGGCGGTAGTGGACTCCAGCTCTTCGCCGAACTCGTAGAACTCGTCATCGCCGGGCTTCGCAAACACGACCTGCGCTTCCATGAGCACGGCGTAACGCTTCGAGCCTTTGTGGCGCATGCCGAAGTCGATTTCGCGGAAGCGGACGGTGAGATCGGCCGGGCCGGTCTTGGGGAAAGTGAGCTTGCCCGAACGCTCGAGCGCGGCCTGGAGTCGCTGGGTCATGATAGGAACGATGGCGTCGTTGCGCACTTTTCCGCTCGCGGTCCAGTTGTCCATCACGCGCCGGTTATTCTTGCCCGCGATGCTGGAGGAGATGAGCAGGCCGGGCATGCCAAACATGAACGCACTCGCCCAGACCGTGGCGCTGGTGCCACGGTCGCGGAACAGATTCATCACCGGAGTCGCGTGAAGCGTATCCATGCGCGCGGTGTGGATGACTTTCTCGCGAGGGCCGGTCGCGCAGCCAAAGAGCGCGAGGCAGAGAAGGAGATGAGTGGTGAAAACGAGGGACCGCTTCAGCAAGGGGAAGACCGTAGGACGCATTGCGCGACAGGGCAGCGGGTCACCCCGCCAAAGTCAAGCGAGGCCAACGAAAACGAAATCGAAACGACCCGTGCTTACGCCGGCGCCAGGTCGCGCCGTTCGATGCCGTTTTTCTGCTCGAACTCCTTGCACCAGCCTTTGATTTCCGTGTCGTTGAAAATCTTGCCGATGACGCGGCGGAGGAGGCCTTTGAGGCTGGCGTTTTCGAGGTCGCGCAGGCTGCGGATAGCTTCTTCCTTGTAACGCTCCAGCAGGTCGCGGCAGCGCTCGTCGGCCTTGGTGTCGGCGTAGAGTTTTTCGATATCGGCGACGGTGCTGCCGACGGGCATCTGACGGGACCAGAGCTGCGAGGTAAAGGCGCGCTTATCGCACTCGGCGCGTTCATGCGCGGTGGCAAGCAGCAGGCTTGGGCGCAGGCCGGCGATGTCGCTGGTGTCCTGCGTCTGCCCGAGATCGGCGAGGTCGTCGCGGATCTGGTAGGCGATGCCGAGCGCTTCGCTATAGGCATCGAGCGTGGTCTCGACTTCTTCGTAGGCTTCGAGGCCGGCATAGACCGCGCCGACGCGCAGGGCGACGGCGAAGGCCGGGGCGGTTTTGAGGCGGAAGATGTCGAGCACTTCGGTGCTGGTGAGCGGCTGGGGTTTGCGCGCCCAGACGAGTTCGGCGCCCTGGCCGCAGCAAAGCTCGCGCTGGCCTTCGGCGGCGATGCGCATCATCACCGCTTTTTGCTCCGCGCTGGCGCGGCAGCTCGCGAGGAGGCGATAACCTTCGCCGATGAGCAGATCGCCCACATTCAGCGCGACCTCGGTGCCGTGCTCCGCGTGCAAGGTCGGCTCGCCGTAACGCTGCGCGTCGCCATCCTCGATATCGTCGTGAATCAGCGAGGCTTTATGGAAACACTCGACGGCGACAGCGACTTTGCGGAGGTCATCCGGCAGCGCCGCTTTCGGATCGGCACGCAGGGCGCGATAGCTGGAGACGGTGAGGAACGGGCGCCAGCGTTTGCCGGCCCGACCGAGCCATTCGCGCGCGATCTTTTCCGTCTCGCCCTGCGCCGGTCCCATGATCGCGTCGAGATTGAGCGGGGTGAACCAGAAATCGACTTCATCGCGCAGCGCGCTCAGATCGAGGCGGCGGGTGTGATCGTCGCTGGTGAGGTGAATGTATTCCCAGACCCAGTCGAGATCGACGTTCGTGTCGATGCAATCGTCCTGCAACAGCGGCACAGCGACGCCGGGAATGGCGGCCGCTTCCATATAAGGAAACGCGCGCTCCAACACGCTCAGGCAGCTGACGCCCACGATCGCCTCGATCTTCCCGGTCTGGATGAGCGACATCACGATCGCGCTCCCTTCCGCCACGAGCACCGCGTAACCGAGACGCTCGGCTTCGAGCTGCAAATCCTGGATGGAGCACAGTCCACACTGCTTGCACAGCAGGCCGAATTCATCGAACGGCGCGGGGCATTTGTTTTCCACACGCAGACACTTCGGCAGGAGCAAAAGTCGGCGCTCGTAAGGCACGGCGGCGAGTTGTTCGCGCCACATCTCGTTGTTGATGAGCACGCCGCAGTAATCGCGATACAGCGGGTCGATGCGGTGCATCTCGATGAACCGGTTCGCGTGTTCCTTGAGCTGCTCCTGCGGCTGCGGCGGCACGGGATTGAACTCCGCCACATAGGCGCGGGCGAGATGCAGGATGCGCGTCCGCTCGATGGTCGTCTGCGGCACGTTCTTTTTTGGCGGCCGAATTTTCTGCGTCGGCACGGCCCGCGGCAGGGTCAGGGAAATTGGAGGAGCGGCGTCGGTTCCGACACTGGGCGGATGCATCTTGGTGGGATTATTCGAGTCGGGTAAACAAAGCGCAAGGGCTGAAGTTTCTTAGCTCCCAGCCAAATCAGGTGGGCAAAAGAAAACCGGCGTCCGAGATCGTCGAACGCCGGTTTCGGTTTTAATTCGGTAGGGGCGAATCCGTTACTTCTTCTCTTCGGCCTTCTTTTCGCCAGCCTTGTCGCCTTCCTTGGCCTTCTTCGCGCCCTTCTCCTTCGGAGCCGCCGGGCCGAATTTCGTGATCTTGGTGATCTCGTATTCGGTGTCGCTCTTCTTGATCCGCAGGCCGCTGACGGTGTCGCCCACCTTGATGTCCTCAAACTTCGCATCGGCGCCGCCGTTCTTGATCTCGGCGGAAGCAGCGAGGACGTGCTTCACTTCCTTCCCGTCCTTGGTCTTGTGGACGAAGCTCTTGGTCGAGGCGTCGACGGAATCGACCTTCGCATACATGGGCAGCGCCTTGCCGGCTTTGTCGCCCTTTTCGGCAGCAGGCTTGGCCTCGGCGGCCGGTTTGGCGTCCGACTTTTTGGCTTCGGCGGCGGGCGCGGCGCCTTCTTTTTTAGCGGCTTTTTTCTCCGCCGCGAACGACGCGGTCGGCACGATGACGGCAAGGGCCGTGAGGAGGCTCAGGGAGCGGATCAGTTTCATGAGGATGAGGTCTGATTGATGGGTTTGGGGGCAATCCACGGGGCCGGGATTCGGTCTCGCTTGCCACTGGTGCGGGCTAGCGGAAATGGGCCGCTCCGGTCAATGGGAAAGTGAGGCAGCAGTTCGCATCTCCCGCATCGATCCGTGTCCCCCCCTTCAACACGGAGCCTCGAACTACTTGGATGTGCGATGGCGCTCAAGGCGTGCTTGTGCTTCTTCCAGAGCATCCCCATGCCCCGATTTACTCTCCTCGCCCTCGCCCTCGCCGGTTTCAGCACCATGTCTTACGCGACTCCCGAAATCATCGCTCACCGCGGCGCTTCGTTCGACGCACCTGAAAACACCGTGGCCTCGTTCAAACTCGGCTGGGAGCAGGGCGCCGATGCGGACGAACTCGACATTCACCAGACCAAGGACGGCCGCATCATCGTGAATCACGATGCGACGACGAAGCGGAACATCGGCGTCGATAAACCGATCCTCGCGCAGACGCTGGAAGAACTACGCGTGCTCGATGCCGGCGCGTGGAAAGGCGAGCAGTGGAAAGGTGAAAAACTCCCGACGCTGGAGGAAGCCATCGCGACCATTCCCGACGGCAAGCGGCTCTTCATAGAGATCAAGTGCAAGTCCGAGGTGCTGCCGGAACTCGAGCGTGTGCTCAAAGCGAGCGGCAAAAAACCGGAGCAACTCGTCATCATCGCGTTCGATTACCCCACCGCGCAGGCCGCGAAGAAACTCCTGCCGAAGCTGCGCGTTTATTGGCTCGCATCCTCCAAAGCCGACAAGACGACCGGCGCGCTGCCGAAAATCGACGATCTCATCGCAAAGACGAAAGCCGCCGGACTCGACGGACTCGATCTGGACTACAAATTTCCCATCGACGCCGCTTTCGTGGCGAAGATGAAAGCCGCCAACTTGCAGCTCTACGTGTGGACCGTGGACGACGCGCCAGCCGCAAAGAACCTCGCGCAAGCCGGTGTGGATGGCATCACGACGAATCGCCCCGCCTGGCTGCGCGAGCAGTTGAAGTAGCGCGGAGAAAGCCGTTGAAGTCCAGCCTTCAGGCTGTCCGAAAACACCGCTCAGCCGAAAGCTGCCGATCCCCCTCCCTCTTTCCGCAGCCGAAAGGCTGAACACCAACGGCAACCCATTTGTATCGTGCTGCGATACAAATTAAGGCCTGCTTCGCGTTTTCCCTGCCCGGTCGAGAGCGAAGGGATTTCGGACGCGAAGAACGCAAAAAAATTTGCGTCCTATCGTCGTTCCCCGGCGTTGCCTGCCAGCCGGCAAATAACTTCCCCGTGCACAACTTGCACGCGTTCAAGCACTCGCATCACTGGCCTTCTACTTATTCACCACTTATTCACAAGCCAAACAATCGCAGTGGTTTACAAAGGTTTATGATTGCCACTTCGATGACCATCGGCCACATTGCAACCAGTTCTTTGAGAGAACGAGAGTGAAACGCGGTTGCCGCAAGGCGGCCGCAAATTGTAACTCCGAGATAAATCCGGGTAACCGGAGAACAGTCGGGTGCAGTTGGCGCGCCCGGCTCCCTGGGAAAATCGCCGTCGAAGCCGAAGGCGAACCTGGGGCAGTAAGCTCACCCATCCCGCCGTCTGCGGTCGCACGCAGGCGGCCATTGCGAATTCGGGATGAGGCAGACGGCGGCGAATCAGAAACCGCACGCCGGCTGAGTGAGAATCCACGGGGAGTTTCGACCCGTGGAGGAAAGGCAGTGACCGTGAAGGTCCCAGTTTGCTACTGCCAGCCAGCACGTGTGCAGCGCATCGGCGGGTCCACCCCGCCACAAGGCTCCGCTTCCGCAAGCGGCAGCGCGAAATGGTGCGAAGCACGCGGGGAGAAACCGCGCCTGGCAAAGCGCGTTCACTTTCTCCTGAACATCGGACGGCGTTAAAAACAGCGTCGCCCGACTGCGAGGTGAAGGCAACTTGAGAGTTAAGAGGTCAGACCCGTAGCGTGGGGCCAACGCAGCGCCAGAAGCGCTGGCCGACCCCACGGTAGCCGGTGGCGACGCGGAAAAGGGACAACCCTTGCAGACGTGTCACCACCCAGTCTGGCGACGGATGCACCGGCGGGTGCGCCTCGAACCGGGCTAAGAGGCCTCACTCAAACAAGCCACGTGCGCGAAAGCCTGTGGCCGGTCCTGCTGCGAGACCGAAGACTCCGCTTGCCGTGGAGAACAGCGTCGGGGAGGTGGCCGCCAAAATTGCCGAAAGGCTGGCGCCCAAGGTCCACCCACCGGGAAAGAGAGCGTGGCGAACTCCCACCCCCATTTTGAGAGCGCGATTCCGCAAGGAGTCGCGCTCTCGCTATTTCCCCCAGCGCAAGGGTAGCGCAGGCTGCCGGGATGTCGCGCCTCTTGACGCCAAGCGCCCAGCCCTGGACGAAGTCCACCAATGACGTTCTATGGTTTGTGGTCGCGGGAACGCGGCAACTGCGGCAGCGAGACGTCCGGCAGCGAGGAAGCCTGCGAGTCCGGTTTCGATGGCTGATCGATTTCGACCGAATGCCCGGTGAAAACGGTAAACAATCGGGCTCCTCATTGATCGCCGCCACAGGCGTAGCCGAGGAGCAGCCCACAAAATCCTCCCACGACGCTAAACGCGTGCAGACTTTGGGCATGGAGACGAAACTTGATGCAGACAACGAGGACAGTCAGCCCCACGACTCCGACCAAAACTCGGAAAACGATCGTCGCGATTTATCTCCCGTTCTCATCGGGTGAACAAGTTACTGGATTTGTCTGCTCGAGAATGAAGCCGAAGGCAATCCCCCAAGGTGCCCACCAAACAGAGCGTAAGGTTTTCGAGGTTCGTCCGACTTGTCCAAGGAGCGCGGCAGGTCTCCACCAGTCGCCATATCACAAACGAACGCTAAACAACGAACTCCCTATTATGAAATCCGTAACTAAACCCACCCTCCTCGCCGCGGCCTTCGCGGTCATCGGAACCAGCGCCGCTTTCGCGGACAGTCCGCAAAACGAACATCGCATCGCTCTCGAGCGTCACACCGCCGCTCAGCAAGCGACGACCGTCGCGGTCTATTCCGGTCACCAAGGCGCGCGCCAGCAGGAATACCGGACGCAGCGCCCGGAAACCCGGCTCGAAACACGGACAAACGCCCGCGGTCACGAGTTCCGGATCTACGTCCCAGCGGAATAATTTCCCGCCTCGGGAATTCCCTCTGAAAACCTCCCGGTGCCGTGCAGGTGTCGGGAGGTTTTCGTTTTTCAGCGTGGTCAAAAACAGCCAATCGAGGAAAGCTAGGACGGTCTCGCGAAGCAGTTTCCTGTGGTGCTGAAACGCTATTTTACTCTGGTATGACACCGTCTGCGGCGGCCCGTGCACGACGCTTGCTAAGCGCCGCCCCGTGCATCCGCGCCGCCTCTTTCCGCTCGCTGTTCTCTTCCTGCTCACCGGCGTCGGGCCGCTCTTCGCCGCCACTTCCCTGCCCTTCCAATTTCAGGATGGGATGATCTGGCTGAAGGTCGCCACCGCCGGGCAACCCGAACCGCTCCACTTCCTCCTCGATTCCGGGGCTGGGGCAAGCATCCTCGACCTCTCGGCCGCGCGCCGGCTCGGCGTAAAACTCGGGCGGCCCCAGACCGTGCAGGGCGTTTATGGCCGCAGCGTCGCCTATGAGGTCGGGAAATTCGAGGCCCGCGTCGGCGCGGTCGCCGTTCCGTCGAAGGTTCTCGCCTTCGACCTGAGCGGTCCCAGCCGCGGCTGCCACCGCCGCATCGACGGCCTGCTCGGCGCCGATTTTTTTCGCTCCCACATCGTGCAGATCGACTTTGCCGCCCAGACGATCCGCCTGCTGGAGAGCCGCGAGTTCAACCCCGTCGGCGGCGAACTCCTCCCACTGGCGTCGCGCAACGACGCGTGGTGCGCCCGGGTTTCCGTCGATGGCAACACCGCCGAATGGATGCGCCTGGATACCGGCTGCAATACCGCCCTCGAGTGGGTCGCCACCGGCACCAGAGCGAAGAAACTCGCCGGCACCACCGTAGGCCTTCACTCCGGCTCCGCGCGTGAAGTTTCCGCCGACGTGCAACTCGGCGCCCACCGGATCTCCGCAGTCAAAGTCGGCCTCCACACGCGCCCCATGTTCGCCGGGGAATCCGGCCTCATCGGCAACCGCTTGCTGTCCCGCTTCGTGGTGACAATCGACGCAGCGAAGAAGCGGTGCCTGCTCGCTGCGCGCTAGCGCTCTTTCGTTGCGGTGTTCAACTCCTCTTGCACGATCTTAACGTCGACCCCGCGCTCTCTCAGGCACCACTGCTTGAATTCACTCCTCGCTGTCTCGGAAAGAGCCGGACATTTGTAGACCACGATTCGGGTTATTTTGGTTCCCGGCGGTAATTTCGGCAGGCGTGTCAGCCCCGGGCAGTGCGAGAAATTGAGATGCTCGAGTTCCTTCCGAAACTTCGGCAACTGTAACTGCTGCTCGAGGAGTCCAATCACCATGTCATTCTGATATGGCCTCGCCAAAAGCAACTTCGCCACGCCGACATAATCTCCCGGATGTCTCCGATCCACTTCGAGGATGCGGTAAGCACCAAGTTGAAAACGCCAGCAACGCTCCACGAGGGCTTTTCGAACGGGGCCTTCGAGTTTGGCCGTTCGATCGAAAATAACCGTCGGATTGTTTGCCAGCGCGGCGAAGACCTCGACGAAGCTCGTCTTCTCGTCCGGCTTGGTCTCCTTGCCTTCATCCAGAAAGGTGGCGAATTCGTGCCCCTGCCATTCTTCGGGATCTTCTGGCCAGCCGAGGAGCCGTTCCAGCATTCGTTCGGCGTTTTTGTGGTGATGTCGGCTGATGCCTTCCCAGGCAAAAACAAACATTTCACGAGCACGCGAATGCCCCGCGACGGTCCTGAACCATTTCCTGGAGCCGGCCTGCGTTTCGTCGCCGTCCTTGGAGGACTGCCAATCGGGATCGATCCACAATTTCGCCAGGTGATAGCCGGCAAAGAATTCCTGAAAGCTGGGATGCACGAAGGCATAGAGCGGCGTGTTGGAGCGTTTTTTATTTTTCATCTCAGCGACCAGACCGCTACGCCGGTGAAGGTAGTCGAAAAAATTCTGCGCCGCCCGGCGCGTCGTATCGTTTGGATGGGGTTCGATGGCAGTGGCGAGCCGGGCTACCCACTCCTCGCTCGTGAGCAGGAAAGAGTTGCTGGCGGTGTGCTGTAAGACATCCGCCCCTTCTGCCGGTTCGCTCGTCTGCATCGAAAAAGCAATGGCGGCCAGCCACGACATTCGCTCCTCAAGGGGATAGCCAGGATCACCCTCGATCGGCAGCGGCTGCTGCCGGTGGGCCTCCATCATCGCCTGCTGCCGGACGGCTTCCATGGTCTGCAAGTAGGTCTCGCAGATTTTTTGGTAGAGGAAAAATCGCCCATCGGGCAGAGACCCCTCGTTGCGATAGAAGAAGCAACACAAGGTCAATAGGGTGGGATTGCGCGCCAGAGTGCGGGCACCTGGGGCCTCCTTGAGGGAACGGAGAAAAGAATCCGGCCCTCGGGAACGCGTGTTGTTGGAGTGATACTGCCACCAGAGATCGCTGAAAACCTTCATCTGGTTGTCATCCATCGGGGCGAGGAAAGAGAGCGTGGCGTAACGCACCCGCTCCGAGATGTCCTCCCTGTTGTCCTCGGTCACGACTTTATCTCTGCTCACTTTAAACCCGGCGTCTCCTGCTTTGGTGATGCGCTCTTCGTCCTCGGGTTTCGCCTTTGATTTGAGGACTTTAAACTCATCGAGCACCGCTTCGTTGTAACCGACGACCCGAGAAGTCACCAACCAGCGGCAGCTCGGATAGCGAGTCCACCCTTCCCAGAGGGCCGTGCGGATCTCATCGCGGCGAGTTTGACCGCCGAGTTCGTCGTAACCATCCAGAATGAAAAACACCTGTCCGAGCTCGAGCAACTTTTCCAGAAGCCCGGGAGTCTCCTGGAAAATGGTAGCGAGATCGGTCTTCAGAAAAGCGCCAATAAGGTCGTCCCAGGTTGGCGCGGCAGGGAGCGCCAACTCGCGCAGGATGAAGATGAGAGGCACATAAGCGCCGCCCAGCTTCGACTCAAGAAAACTGCCGCCCCCAGCCTGGCACAAGCTGGCGGTAATCCACCGGACCAAGGTAGATTTACCGGCTCCCGGATCGCCGAGCAGGACGAGCCGCCGGTTTTGCACCAGCGCATCGGCGATGTCCTGAGTTGGCGGTGGACGGTGTGGCTCCTGAGCCACCTCCTGCGGTTGTCCAGGGCTGATTAGTGGTCCTTGCTCCAACGGCGCCTTCGCAATGGGGGGGGGCGATTGATCCGGTCTGGGTTCATCGAAGCTCTCCGGGAGGAGGTGGTTTTCGGAAACTTTCGGCGGCACAAAAAGGCGATCCAAAGAGACGTCTGTCGCCATCTGTTCCGAACCACTCGGGAGGCCGGCAAAAGAGATCGAGCCATAGCGGGCCCGAACCGCTGCCCGGTAGCTCGCCAGACTGGAGTTATTGAGCGTATCGAGAAACAACTCGTGTTTCCCCACGGACGGCTCGGATTCGGGTGACATGGTTCAACGAGCGAGGTAAAGAGAAACGTCGATTTCGCGCAAGGGTGCCGTTTCAAATTCTTTGGCCGCCAGGAGTCTGGCGCAATGGAGCACCCCAATCGACATGGCATCCTCAAAGGTCGAAGCCCCCTCTCGTGAGGGTAAACGAAAGCGGCGAATGGCAGCATGAAAATGCGGAGACAATCGCCCCTCGAGGTCCCGCGACGAGGGCCCTTTGGCCCAGTCGTTCAAGGTTTCGATGAAGCCGGGCTGAGCCTCCAAGATGGCGTAAAGGGGCGAATGGAATTGATACAGGCTCGCCACGACCGCCAGCGCGCGGGCCTCATGGAGATCGGCCTGTGCAAAGGACTGGAAATTCCCAACTTCACCTTCGCGAACCTTGCCTTGAGCGATCAAGACATCACGCCGCGTCGCCCGCAATTCAAGCATCCGGCGGACTACTCCGCACCAAGCCTTGATGCGACGCGGATTGGCGGGGAGAAACGGGTGGGTGCTGTGCAATCGGTAAAGCCATTCGACGACCTCCGGACACGGCGTGTCCGCGAGCAACTCCCGCAACATCGCCTCCTGGTCATCGGTCGAAAAGCGCGGCAGATGCACCGTGCTGCTGCACAACTTTTCAATGTATTCCTGCGCTCGAACGAGGACGGCATCTTCGTCCATCCCTTCATGCTTGATGGGCGAAAGAATTCGAGAGACGGCTCGCTCGACTTCCCGCTGATTCAGACCGAGGACAAATACGCAACTCGGCAGATTCAAATAGACGCGGATTCCTTCAATCAGGCGGAAAGCGGCCTCCGGATCACATCGATCGAGATCGTCGACGAAGACGACGAGCCGCCGGTCGGATTCATTTTTGTGGGACAGCAGCAGTTCGATGGTGTCATTGAGATGCTCGCGAAGCCGGTCGGTGGTCGAATCGGCGACGAAATGCTCGGTGTTGTAAGCTTCGCGCGTGGCTTGAAGGCTGGGCATGCCGATGGCAGCCTCCACCTTGGGCCCTCCAAGGCTGACGCCGCCGACTTTCGGCGACTCGTAGCCGATTTTGATCGCACTCTTTTCCAGCGCCTGCCCTACCGCGTGAAGCCCCATCCAACGAAGGCGCTCAGCCTTATGTTTAAACTGATCGAGGGCTCCGAGACGGTCGAGAACTTGACGGCGGATTTCGTGAAGCAGGGCCACAACGGGAACTGCTTCGGCCTGATAATTCCAAGCCTCAAACCAGATCGGCTCAATCCGATCCCAGTGATTTTGCAGGTGCGAAGAAGATGTCCAGCCCTCGCGAAATCTCGCCTCCGCTTCCTTGGTCACACCAGGCGGTTTCTGCCCGGAAATCTCAAGGTATAGCCGGCGCAAAAAACTTGTCTTCCCGGAGCCCCAATCGCCATCGAGGCCAAAAACACACGGTGGCTCACAGGTCGCAAGCGCGAGGCCGAGTTGCTGCAAGATGGCCCATCTCTCCGAGCGCGGATCGAGTTGGAGCGTGGGATCATCGTTCAGATGCGCAGCCATACCTTGCCAAGGCTGGCGAACTCCAAGCACGGGAGCAAGCCATCCTCACAGAATATTCCAAAATGGACGGAATAGACGGAATGGGCCGTTTGTCGATTCAGCCTCCGCGGACGAAAAAGGGAGGGGCATGAACTCTCTTCCGCCCTCCCGCAAAAAGCTTCACCGGAAAGGCGCAAAGGACGCACAGGAACCCCTGTCCCCTCCCTCCGCGACCTCCACGACCTTTGCGCCTTTGCGTTAAACCCGGCTCGCCCATTTTCGGCCAGCGCCCTACAGAGGAAATCCAAGTTAATCCAACCTGATCCGACCTCGGAATTTTCCCGCCACAACCCCCGAGCCGATTCAAGCTCAATCAAGGTAAATCAAGCCACGTCGCAGAAACCGCTCAAACCTGTAACCCCCGCTCCGCCCCTTCCGTCTAGCCCCGCAACACCCCGAACCTCATGAATCTTGCCGACGTCTTCACCTTCCTCTTCGTCATCCTTGGTTTCATCATCGTCTTCGTCGCCTACTGGCTGGGGACGGCGGGGTTGTTTCCACGGTTTGCGGAACGATGTGCGGAGCGGTTTGCCACCTCGCCGATCAAGGCCACCCTCATCGGACTGCTCGTGTGGGCGCCGGTGCTATTTCTGGGCACCACCCTCAGCGGCAAGGCGGGCAATGGCGCGGTGAAATTCCTCGGCGTGCTCATCATGATCGGCTCCGGCTTGATCGCTCTCGCGGGGTCGAGCGGGCTCGCCCTGCGAGTGGGCGCGGGGCTCAAATCGTTGCGCGATGAAGCCGAGCCATGGCGGCGCGTCCTGCGCGGCGGGATCGTGCTCTCACTCACCTTCGTGCTGCCGTTTGTCGGCTGGCTGGTGATGGCCTGGACCTTCGCGGCGGGTTTCGGCGCGTTTATCCTTTCCTGCACGCGGCGGATCAAACTCGTGGCCGTCGAACCTGCGTCCACTCCGGCCCCCGCTCCCTCGGCTCAGCCCGCGGTGCAATGAACCTTTCCCGACGACATTTCGTCGGCCTGACCGGAGGCGCGGTGCTGACCGGCTGCGGTCGCGCGCCGCAGAACATCCGCAACACGGTCTGGCGCGCGCTGGGCAAGCCGACCGCGCCCGATCTGGCCGGGCCTTTCACGGCACCAGCGGGCTCGACGATCGACGATGCTTCGCATGTGCTCGCGCGGCTTACTTTCGGCGCGCGTCCGGGCGACTATGCGCGGGTGTCCAAGCTCGGCGCCAGAGCGTTCATCGAGCGGCAACTCGCGGCGGACCAGATCGAAGACGGCCTCTGCCAGCGCGTGATCCGGCACGAGTTCGAATCGCTCACCGAGCCGGACAGTATTTTCTTTCCCCGCCAGAATGATGGCAAAGACCCAATCACCGCGCTTTTCCCGACGCTGCAGAGCGCCGGGGCGCGCGTGGGCGACCTCTACGAATACAAGGAAAAGGTGCTGCTCGACGACCTCACCCGCGCCACCATCCTGCGCGCGGTGCTGAGCGAGCGGCAACTTTTCGAGGTGATGGTTCAGTTCTGGAGCGACCACTTCAATATCGATCCCTCCAAGGGCGAGTGTAAGTGGCTGAAGGCGGCAGACGATCGCGACGTCATCCGCAAACACGCGCTCGGCAATTTCCGCGAAATGGTCCGCGCCAGCGCGGTGAGCCCGGCCATGCTGTGGTATCTCGACGGACGCGCGAATCGCCGCCGCACCCCGGACGAGACGCCAAACGAGAACTATGCGCGCGAGCTGATGGAACTGCACACGCTCGGCGTGCACGGTGGCTACACCCAGCAGGATGTGATGGAAGTCGCCCGCTGTCTCACCGGCTGGACAGTGCGGGACAAAAAGAAGCTGTTCAAAGGCCGCGTCGAATTTCACCCGCGCGATCACGACGACGGGACGAAACGCGTGCTCGGCATCGACATCCCCGCCGGGCTCGGCGCGCGCGATCTCGATCGCGTGCTGGAAATCCTCACCGCTCACCCCAGCACGGCGAATTACCTCGCCTGGAAGCTCTGCCGCCGCTTCATTGCCGACGAGCCGCCGCAGGCCGCCGTGACCACCACGGCGAAAGCGTTCGCGGATTCCAAGGGCGACATTCGCACCACCCTGCGCGCGCTTTTCGAGACCCCGGAATTTTGGACGCCCGAAACGCGCTCGGCCAAATTCAAGCGCCCCTTCCACTACGTCGTCTCCGCCCTTCGCGCGACGAATGCGGAAACGAATGCCTCGAAGCAACTTGTCGAATACCTCCAGCGGCTCGGCCATGCGCCCTTCCGCTATCCGACTCCGGATGGCTATCCGGAGGAAGCGACGCATTGGAAATCGACGCTGCTCTGGCGCTGGAATTTCGCTGGTGCGCTGCTCGATAACAACATCAAGGGCACGCGCGTCTCGCGGGCCGAGCTGCTCCGCAAGGTCGGCCTCGACGGGCTCGTCGCCACCATGCTCGGCCGCCAACCCAGTGAGCAGGAAAGCACCGCCTTTCGCGAAGCCGGCGATCTCGCCGTGGTGCTCGCTTCACCCGCTTTTCAACGCTGCTGATCATGGCTACGCCGCAAGCAATCATCACCGGCAACCGTGACGAACGCCGCACCCTCATCGTCGTTTTCCAGCGCGGCGCGGCCGATGGGCTCGCGCTCGTCCCGCCGATCGAGGACGATCATTACTACCGCGCGCGTCCGCGGCTTGGGATCAAGAAGGAGGAGGCCGTGCGGCTCGACGATCGTTTCGGCTTGCACCCGAATCTTCGCCCGCTCGAAACCGCCTGGAAAGAAGGCGACCTTGCCATTGTCCACGCCTGCGGAATCGAGGACGACACCCGTTCACATTTCGAAGCGCAGGATTTGATGGAACACGGCGGAGTCGCCGCCGGGGGCTGGCTGGGGCGTTTCCTCCGCACCCGCCCCGCGCCGCTCAGCGGAGCGCTCGCGTGCGTCGCCGTCGGAAAGGCACTTCCCGAGTGTCTGCTCGGCGCGCCCAGCGTCACTGTCATGCAATCGCTGAACGACTTCGCGCTCGGCGGAAAATCGCCCGGCGTGCGCAACCAGCTCGAGCGCCTCTACGCCATGGAAACCGGCCAGCTCGGCACCGCCGCGCGCGACACGTTCGACGCGATCAAACGCATCGACGAAATGCGCAGCGAGAAATACACGCCCTTGAATAACGCGACCTACGGAAAGGATGATTTTTCCACGGGCTTGCAACAACTCGCCCAGCTCATCAAAGCCGATGTCGGCCTTGAAGCCGCGTCGATCGATCTCGAAGGCTGGGACTCGCACTTTACCCAGGAGACGCTGCTCAACCCGCTCGCCGCCCGGCTCGCCACCGGTCTCGCTGCCTTCCGCCAGGATCTCGGCGAGCGGATGAAGACCGTCTCCATCGTCGTGATGACGGAATTTGGCCGGACCGTGCAGGAAAACTCAGCCTTCGGGACCGATCACGGCCGCGGCGGTGCCATGTTTGTCCTCGGTGGCGGCGTGCAAGGCGGGCGTTTCCATGGCGAATGGCGCGGCCTGGGCCAGCTCGTGCCCCGTGGGGTCAGCAGCAGCTATGAAGATCTGCCGGTTCTGACCAACTACCGCAACGTCCTGGCCCCCATTCTCTTGCGCCACGGCGGACGTTCGGAAGACTTCGCCAAAGTCTTCCCCGAGTTCGCTCTCGCGCCTCTGCCCCTCTATGGCTGACGTTTTCCAAGGGGAACCGCGCAGGATTCCGGAATTCCCCCACACGGCGGCATACGCGGTGCTTTATCACCGGGCGAATTGTGCCTGCCCGACCATCATGAATTTCCTCATCGTTGACGACAACCGCCTGCTGAACCGCTTCCTCACGACCTTTTTCCGGGAAAAAGGCCATACCGCAGCTTCGTTGACCGACGGCCTCAAGGTCGAGTCCTGGCTGGAGAAGAACCCTTGCGACGCCATCATTCTCGACATCGGTCTCCCAAAAGTGGATGGCCTCACACTGATCTCCGTCATCCGCGGAAAACACCCGGAACTTCCCATCGTGATGTTCACCGGCCTCGGCTACGACGAGGAAGCGATGCAGAAAGCCCGCACCGCCGGCGCCAACGGCTACGTGAGCAAGACGCTCGGACCTTCGGAAATTTACAACGCCGTCATGCGCGTCCTCGCGCAGCAGGGCGTGGCTGGATAGCGCCGGGCTTCGCCCGGAATGACGAAGGAGTCATCTTCCTCACGCGCCGCACGAAGCGCCCATCGTTTTCGTCATTCGGACTTCGTCATTCGAGCTTCATCCCCGCCTTACAGCGGCCGAATCTTGATCGACCGGAACGACGCACCATCGCCGTGATCCTGTAGCAGGATCGGTGACGAGGTCTTCTCGCCCCAGCCTTCGGTCTTCTTGAATTTGCTCTTCGCCTTGATCTCCATCAGCGCGGAACTGCCCAGCTCGAACTCGACCGTCTTTGCGCCATTGAGCCAGTGCTCGACGTGATTTCCTTTCACCACGATGCGGCTCGAATTCCATTCGCCCGGCGGGTTCACCTTTTTGTCCGCGGCCGGTTCGATCGCGTCGTAGAGCGAACCAGTCTGGTGCAGGCGCCCGCCTTTGATGCCATCGGGATGATGCTCGTCGTCGATGAGCTGGTATTCAAAGCCCACGTTCTTCTTCGGGTCGGGCAGGTTGTATTTGAGGCCCGTGTTCGCGCCGAACTCTACCTTCCAATCCCACGTCAGTTCGAAGTCGCTGAAACTTTCCTTCGTCACGATGTCGCCACCGCCGCCCTTAGCCTTGTGCACCAGCGCGCCGTCCTCCGCCACCCAACCCTGCGCCGGAAATGCATCCTTCGCAATGCCCACCCAGCCTTCGGTCGTCTTGCCATCGAAAAGCAGGCGCCAGCCGGCGGCTTTTTCCTCGGCAGTGAGGGTGTTCGGTTCCGCGGCGTGCGCGGCCAGGGCGAGGAGGGGCAGGAGCAGGGCGAGGGATTTCATGGGGTGCGAGTTAACGGCTGGCGGCAGGCTCGGCAAGATCGGGCTTCGGCGACAGCGGGCGCAGCTTGAGATTCACAAAGGCGATCTCTTCCCCCTGGTCGAGGAGGATGATTGGCGATTTCGTCTTCGTGCCGACTCCCACCGGTGCTTTCGTTTTCGCCGCAGTGAGACGCTGCGTGAAGTCGGGGCCGAGATTGTATTCGAGCACCTTCTCCTCGTTGATCCAATGCTCCACGTGCGCGCCCTGCACGATGAGAATGCCGTGATTCCACTTCTCCTCGTTCCAACGCTCGGCCATGTGGATGTTGATCCCGCCCAACCGCGGCAGCAATCCGTAGAGGGCACCCGTGCGCTTGAGTTCGCCGCCCTTCAGGCTGTCGGGGTTGTGCACGTCGTCCACGAGCTGGAATTCATGTCCGACCAGCTTCCCTCCACTGCCGTTGCGGGCGAAGTAAAGCACGCCGCTGTCGCTCGACGCGGCGAGGCGGAAATCGAAGCGAAACTCGAAATCGTCGTAGGCATAGACCGCCGCCAGATCGCCCCCGGTCACCTTGCCCGAGTTCTTGATCTCCTTCGGCAGCACGAGCTGGTTCCGCTCGATCTTCCAGCCATTCTTGAACGGATCGCCACTCTTCAGCCCGCGCAATCCGACGAGGTTTTTCCCATCGAAAAGCAGCTTCCACCCCTGCGCGGTTTCCTGGGCCGTCAGTTGATTCGCGCTCGGGTCCGCCGGGGGGAGCTCGTCCTTGGCGCGAGCAGCGAAGGCGGCGAGGAGGACGAAGGCGATGAGGCGAAGCATTGGGGCGCGGACGGTAGAGGTGGGGCGCTATCGCGCAACCTCCAACGCTCCACGTTCAAGGAACCAGCCCTCCATCGTTTCTCATTGGATGTTGAATGTTGAACGTCGGACGTTGAACGTTCCGTCCCTTTTCCATGTCCACGCCGCCTCTTACCCTTTATCGTTCCCCCGAAGGCCTCGTCGCCCAGCGCGGCGAAGATCTTTTCCACCTTGCCGGCCTCGGCTTCGACGACGTGTTCACGGCGGAAAATCCCGCGGCTTTTCTGGAAGACGCGCTCACTCACGGCAAGCCGGTCCTCGCCTCCGTCCTGTGGCTTGCCCCCATTGGCACCCAGGAGGTGTGGGCTGCGGGTGTAACCTACCTGCGCAGCCGCGATGCGCGCATGGAAGAGTCGAAAGACGCTGGCGGCGGCACCTTTTACGACCGGGTATATGACGCGGACCGCCCGGAGATTTTCTTCAAGGCCAGCCCGCATCGCGTCGTTGGCAGCGGCGGTGCGGTGCGCATCCGCGACGATTCGAAGTGGAACGTCCCCGAGCCGGAGCTCACGCTCGCGATCAACTCTCGCGGCACCATCTTCGGCTACACCATCGGCAACGATATGAGCAGCCGCGACATCGAAGGCGAAAACCCGCTCTACCTTCCGCAGGCAAAAGTCTATCGCGCGTGCTGCGGCCTCGGTCCCGGCCTCGTCGTGCGCGATCCGCTCCCACGCGAGACCGCGATCAATCTCAACATCCTCCGCGCCGGCTCCGTGGCCTTTTCCGGAGCCACCTCGCTCACCCAAATGAAGCGCCAGTTGCCCGAGCTCGCCCAGTGGCTCTACCGCGACAACGAATTCCCCGTCGGCGCCTATCTCCTCACCGGCACCGGCCTCGTGCCGCCAAACGATTTCACCCTCCTCTCCGGCGACGAAATCCACATCGCCATCGACGGCCTCGGCACGCTGGTGAACACCGTCGCCTGAACCGCCTCCTCTCGTTTCCACACATGACACTCCACGGCCTTTCCATTATCGCCGGCCAGCTCGCCACCAATGCGGGCCGTCCTTTCCATCCCGTCTCGCCGCTCGATTCCAAACCCCTCGAACCCGTCTTCCGCGAATGCTCGATGGAAGAAGTGGATCAGGCCCTCTGGCAGGCCGAGGAAGCCTTCGCGATTTACCGCAAGATCTCCGCGGAAGCTCGCGCCGCCTTCCTCGACGCGATCGCCGCCGAGATCATGGCTCTCGGCGATGGCCTGCTCCAGCGTTGCCATCAGGAAACCGGCCTGCCGCTCGATCGCCTTACCGGCGAGCGCGGGCGCACCTGCGGTCAGTTGAAGATGTTTGCCGGCCTCGTCCGCGAAGGTTCGTGGATCGATGCCCGCATCGACACCGCCCAGCCCGATCGCGCCCCGGTGCCGAAGCCGGACATTCGCCGCCTGCTCGCCCCGCTCGGGCCAGTCATCGTGTTCGGCTCCTCGAACTTCCCCCTCGCCTTCTCCGTCGCGGGTGGCGACACCGCCAGCGCCCTCGCCGCCGGCTGCCCGGTCGTCGTGAAGGCGCATCGCGCTCACCCGGGCACCAGTGAACTCATTGCGGGCGCCATCGGTCTGGCCGTCGAGAAGTGCGGTCTGCCCCACGGCGTGTTCTCCATGCTGCACGGTGCGGGAAATGAAATCGGCATCGCCCTCGTCAAACATCCCCTCGCTCGCGCCGCCGGCTTCACCGGTTCGCGCCTCGCTGGACGCGCCCTCTTCGACGCCGCCAGCGGGCGCCCCGAACCCATCCCGGTCTTCGCCGAGATGAGCAGCCTCAATCCCCTCGTGATTCTTCCCGGTGCTCTGCGCGAACGCGGCGAGCAGATCGCCCAGGGTCTCCGCACTTCCGTCACCCTTGGGGTCGGCCAGTTCTGCACGAAGCCCGGCCTCATCTTCGGTCTCGGCTCGCCAGAGTTCGAGAAGTTCGGCGAAGACTTCGCCGCCGCCATGCGTGCCGCCAACCCTGCCACCATGCTCCACCCCGGCATCTGCCGAGCCTTTCACGACGGCCTCGATGCGATGGAAAAAATCCCCGGCGTCGTGCGCGTCGCCGAGTCCGACACCGATCCCGATCCCGCCAAAACGCAGGGCGAGCCCACTGTCTTCGGCACCGACGCCGACGACTTCATCGCCAGGCACGAACTGCACGAAGAAATCTTCGGACCCTTTACGCTCCTCATCAGCGCCCGCTCGTTCAGCGAACTCGAAACCGCGCTGAAGTGCCTCGACGGCCAGCTCACCGCCACCATTCACGCCACCCCTGCCGATCTCGCCGAGGCCAGCGACCTTCTCCACATCCTTGAGCGGAAAGCCGGCCGCCTCATCATCAATGGCTTCCCCACCGGCGTCGAAGTCTGCCCGTCCATGCACCACGGCGGTCCCTATCCGGCCACGAGCGATGCGCGTTATACCAGCGTCGGCACCGCTGCCATCCAGCGCTGGAGCCGCCCGGTCTGCTACCAGAGCTTCCCTGACGACCTGCTCCCCGCCGAGCTGAAGAGCGAAAACCCGCGCGGCATCATGCGCATCGTCAACGGCCAGCTCACCCGCGACGCGGTGTCCTGATTCCCGTCGTCGTATTTGCCGACGCCCCGCACCTCGCTACAATCAATCTCCCATGCAAACTGCACCGACTCCAACGAAGCGCGAGTTTCCCCCGTTCAGTCTCACCCGGTTGCTGACAACGGTGTTCGATCCCAAGGGCGGCGAACGCGTGTGCATCCTCATCGACCTCGATGATCCGCGCGACATCACGGATTTCCGTTTTCTTAAAAATCCCGACTACACCATCCAGCGGCACGCGCACGACGTGTTCTATCAAGGTCTGAAGAACGGCGACCTCGCGAAACTCGGCCTCAAGGGCGGTGAAATCTTCGCCTACGAAGTGACCGGCGGCAGCAATCTCGACCTGCCGGAGAAAGCCTTTGCGCCGGATGGCCGCGAGCTTTCGCTGCTCGACGATGTGCTGAAGAACTACGACATCGTCCTCTGCATCTCGACGTATTCGGCCACCGCGCCGCTCACGGCGTTTGCGAAGAAATACGGTTTCCGTGGCGCGACGATGCACGGCATGAATCAGGTGATTCTCAGCAGCGGCCTGGCGGTCGATTATTTCGACGTAAGCCGCCAGGCGGAAAAGCTGCGTCTCGGCATGACCCGGGCTGACTGGGTCGAAATCGATTTCGTGGTCGGTGACGATCGCTGCACCCTGCACGTCGATCTTGCGCAACAGGAAGCGCAGAAGAGCCACGGCCTCTGCCGCGGCGGTCCCGATATCGCAAATCTCCCCGCGGGTGAAATCTACTACGTCCCTGCCGGAGTCGAAGGCCAGTTCCCGATGAAATACGAGGACGGCACACTCGGCCTGATGCAGGTGACCGGCGGCCGCATCGTGAGCGCTTCGCTGCTGCGCGGCAACCAAGCCACCATCGACGCGCACAACGACAAGCTGAAGCACGACCCGGTGACCGGCGAACTCGGCGAACTCGGCTTCGGCACGCAGGAACTTCCGGTCAGCGGGCGCGACATTCAGGACGAAAAAGTCCTCGGCACCATGCACGTCGCCACTGGCCGCAGCGATCATCTCGGCGGCAAGCTCACGCCCGACCGTTTCGCCAACAAAAAGAACGCCACGCACGACGACATCCTCTTCGCGCCGCACAAGACCCCGGAGATTTCCGTGCCGCAGGTGCGCATGCATCGCGATGGCTCGACCGTGGTTCTCATCGAGAACTTCGAGCCCGCCGCCTACCTGCGCGGACTGCTCGCCTAGTCGATTTGAACATCTACGAGACAGACAAGCTTCTCGGCGAATACCTGCTCTTCCACTACGGCAGTGCCGCGGAAATCGCGCCGCCGCGTGGAGCCGAACACGCCCTCGATTACGCCGTTCGCTGTGTGACCGAGTGCGTGGAGGCTCGCCCGGAAGGCCGCGCCCTCGACGTCGGCTGCGCTGTGGGACGCTCGACCTTTGAGCTGGCGCGGCGGTGCGGGAGCGTGGTCGGCATCGACTACTCGCACCGCTTCATCGCTGCGGCGGAAACGATCCGCAGCGAAGGCAGGCTCGCTTACGATCGCGCCGATGAAGGCGCTCTCACCACGCGTCTCACCGCGCGCCGTCCGGAAGTCGATCCCGCCCGCGTGCGATTCGCGACCGGCGACGCCATGGCCCTGCCTGAAGACCTCGGCGATTTCGACGTCGTGCTCGGTGCGAATCTGATTGATCGGCTCTCTGCTCCCAGGCGCTTCCTTGATCGTCTGCCGTCGCTGGTGAAGCCCGGTGGGCAACTCATCCTCACCTCGCCCTACACCTGGCTGGATGAATTCACCCCGCGCGAAAACTGGCTGGGCGGCTTCGAGCGCGAAGGCATGCGCGTGCCCACGCTGGCAGGCTTGCGTGCAGTCCTCGATGAACATTTTGATCTAACCTCCGTGAAAGACCTCCCCTTCATCATCCGCGAACACGCGCGGAAATTTCAGTTCAGCGTCGCGCAAGCGAGCGTCTGGCGCCGTCACGATGCCCACTGATTGGGAATCCCACTATCAGTCGGGCGAAATCCCTTGGGAAAAGGGCGCGCCGAGTCCTGGCCTGGTCGATTACCTCGCCACGAATCGCATCGAAGGACGCGTGCTCGTGCCGGGCTGCGGCCTCGGACACGACGCGCGCGCGCTTGCCGCGCAAGGCGCCGAAGTGATCGGACTCGACATCGCCCCTTCCGCCATCGAAGCCGCCAGCCGGATTCCCACGACGACGGGAGAGCGCTACGAACTCGGCAACCTTTTCGACCTGCCTCCCGCAATGCGCGGGGCTTTTGACTGGGTCTGGGAGCACACCTGCTTCTGCGCCATCGACCCGTCGATGCGGGCCGCTTATGTCGAAGCCGTGCACGGCGCACTCAAACCGGGCGGACATTTGCTCGCGATCTTCTATCTCGATCCGGGCAACGCCTCGCCCGACGAAGGCCCACCCTTTGAAGTCTCCGTGGCGGAACTCGATCGGCTCTTCCTCCCGCACTTCGAGCTGGAGCGCGAATGGCTGCCCTCGCGCGCTTACTCCGGCCGGGAAGGCCGCGAGTGGATGCGCGTGCTGCGGCACAAATCCTGAAACGCCGCCGCCAGCGAATCCAGCAGCGCCGTCGGCCGCAACGTCTCGGGCGATTCCCTTTCGGAAAAGATCGCACACTCCGCCGCCCGCCCGATGAGCCATGCGCCGAGCCGAGCCGCGTCGTAAAGTTCGAGCCCCTGCCCCGCGAGCGCCGCGATAAGTCCCGTCTGCACATCGCCGACTCCGCCGGTCGCGAGCCCAGGATGTCCCGTCGTATTGTAACTGAGCGGCCGTCCGCGCTGGCCGACCATGGTGCGCGAACCTTTCAGCAGGAGCACATGTGGCCAGCGGTCAATGAATGCCTCCACCGTTTCGCGCCGCGTTCGGTTGGCGGCGGCGGGCTCGAGCCGCGCCATCTCGCCCGGGTGCGGCGTCAGCACCCGCGGCCCGGCACAGCGATCCAGCGTGAACAAATCAGTCGCGAGAAGGTTCAGCGCATCGGCATCGAGCACCGCGGGCTGTGGCGCGCGCGCGATCAACTCCAAAACCGCCTCGCGCTCTTGCTGGCCCAGGCCGGGGCCGACCGCGAGCACGTCGAGCCGCTCGGCCAGAACGTCCAACGGTGACGCAATCGGGTGCACCATCACTTCCGGCGTCACCCGCGTGGCCACGATGTCGTAAATCTCGTGCGGCACGTAGAGTCCGATCAACCCGGCCCCGCCACGCACAGCGCCCTCCGCGCACATGACCGCCGCACCGACAAAACCGCGCGATCCCGCGACGATGCCCACCCGTCCGCAATGCCCTTTGTGCGTGTCGAAAGCCCGAGGCGGCAGGAGCGGCGCGAGTGTCTCCGCCGTCGCGACCGCGGCCTGCGCTGAACCCACTGCCCGCACCGTGAGCTCACGCAGCGGCACGACCGCCAATCGTCCGACCTGATTGATCGCGCCGTCCGCCACAAGCCCCACCTTGGCAAAACCAATCGTCACCGTCACATCGGCCACGACGGCATTTGGATCGGCAGAACCCGTGTCGCCGTCGAGACCGCTGGGAAGATCGAGCGCGAAGACGTGCGCATTTTCCTCAAGGCGCAGACGATTGATTTCGCGGCACGCACCGAGAATCGGCTCACGCAGCGCTCCACCCGCACCGATCCCGAGCAATCCATCGAGCACCACAAGCGGTCCCTCTTCCCGCGATTCGCTCACGGGCATGCGCTTATGCTGACGCCGCGTGAGTTCCGCCCACTGCGACTCGGGAAACACGCCGCGCAATTCGATCTCCCATCCCGCCTGCGCGAGATAGCGCGCCGCCACCAGCGCATCGCCCCCATTGTGCCCTTTGCCAAAAACGGCCACACAGCGTCCGGCCTTCGGGAAAAACTGCCGCACCACTCGCGCGATGCCCTCGCCAGCTTCCTCCATCAGCGCTTCCGCGGTGATGCCGTCGGCAAAGGCGCGTTCTTCAAGCGCACGCATTTCGGAGCAGGTCAGGAGCATGGCACCATGTAATAACCAACAGCCTCCAAAGTCCGGCGAAATATCATGTCGCCCTGCATTCGCCATTACTCACCGCCCCACAAAAAGGAAGCCGCCGGCGGGAGCGAAAGGCTCCCACCGACGGCGACCGACCATGAACCAGAAAGTTATTTCGCGAGTTCGATCTTCGACGCGGTGAGCTGAAGTTTGTCGCCCACCTTCTCGCATTTCGCCGTCACGCTCGCCTGCTGCGGCGTCTTGCAGACTTCGCTGTGGAAGCCTTTCGAGACTTCGTTTTGCACGAGGTAGTAAGTCGTCTTCTTGCCGTCCTTCTCGACGGTCAGGACGTTCTGGCATTCATCGGCGGTCTTCAGGCAGCACTTGGCGCAGCAGACCTTGCCGGTGAGGGTGATTTCCTTGCCACCACTGGCGGCAAACGAAAGACCCGAGAGGGAGAGAGCGAGGAGGGCGGAGAGGGAAAGGAGTTTCATTGCGCCTTAGACAATCCCCGAGCCGCTTTCCTTTCTCTCCCTCCCTTGCTCAAAGCCCACCCTCGGTTGGGATGCGACCGTTTCTCTCTCTGATCCACGGACCGCATAGCTCGATAGTGTTATGTCCGCCGGCGGCATCCCGGCGCAGAAAACGTTCGTATCAACTCCATGCGACCTATGAAGAATCCACTTTCTTCCGCCGAACCCCTCGAAGCCCGTATCGCTCCCGCCTCCTTTCGCTGGGACATCACGGGAAGCGGTGATTGGAACGATCAGAACAACTGGTTCAACGAAACCACCGGCCTGCCGGACAATGGCTTCCCCAACGCGGTGGACGACGTGGCCAGATTCACCACGGCGGCGCTCGTGAACGCCACGGTCACCATCAATGGCGTCAACGTGACGGTGGGCTCGGTTTTCTTCGACGACAACAATTCCTACCAGATCTCCGCGGCCGCGGGCGGCACGCTCACACTGAGCAGCGCCAGCGAAGCAGCAATCAACGTTTCGAGAGTCAACGGCGATGCACCCCACAGCATTCTCGCTCCCGTGATCCTCGCGTCGCCGCTGCACATCACGCAGGACGCAAACTCGAACTTCACGATTTCCTCGGCGATCAGCGGGAGCATCGCCGGAGTCGGCCTCAGCAAGGCCGGCCCCGGCCCGCTGTTTCTCTCGAATCCGCCAGGCACACCGCTCGCGAACACCTACACCGGCACGACCACAGTCGAAGAAGGGACCGTCACCTTCCTCAAGAGCCCTTCGACCAATGCCGTCGGTGGCCCGCTCGTCGTCGGCGGCTTCGGACGCGATGCCGCGGTGATGGTGCTGGGCACCAGCCAGATTCCCGATACCGGCGCGGTGACCATCAATGCACAGGGCACGGTGACCTTGAACATCTCCGAAACGATCGGCGCCCTGACCATCAATGACGGCACCTTTTCGGTCGGGGCGAACGCGAGCGTCGGCTTGAGTGTCGCGTCGCTCAATATGACCGGCGGCAAAGTGCAGATGAACATGAGCAATCAGTCCCTCACGCTGAACGGCGACGTGACCGCCACCTCCGACGCCACCGGTTCCGCGCAGATCAGCGGCGGCCAGTTGAACCTCGGCGCCGCCACTCGCACCTTCTTCATCAACGACGGACCGCAGGATCAGGATTTCCTCGTGACCGCCGCGGTGATCGGAAATGCCGGGAGCGGCCTCAGCAAGACGAACTTCGGCGCGATGCGGCTCGCGGGTTCCGCTTCGAATTCCTACACCGGCCAGACCACCGTCCTCGCGGGCACGCTGGAGCTGGCGAAGACCGGCGGCAACGCGTTCAGCGGATCGCTCGTCGTCGGGAACAACGTCGGCGGCGCGGAAGCCGACGTGGTGCGGCTGATCAACGGCGACCAGATCCCGAACAATGTCACCGTCACCGTGAATGGCAGCGGCCTGCTCGATACGAACGGGAAGACCGAATTCGTCAACACGCTCGACGTCCTCGGCGGTCACGTGACGACTGGCACGACCGCCGGCTCGTTGACGATCATCACCTCGCTGAGCCTCAACGCAGGCCGGCTCACCGCAGCGGCGGCTGCCAGCCAGATCGTTTTGCCGCCGACCATCACCGTCAACAATACCGGCCAGTCGATGATCGATGGCCTCGGCACCGCCGCCCTGCCGGCTTCCGCCGCCAACATCAACGTTTTCGATAGTCCCGCGGACACCGATCTGCTGGTCACCATCCCGATCACGGGCACCAGCGGGATCAACAAAACCGGCCTCGGCACGATGGAATTGGACGCCGCCAATACCTACACCGGCAACACGCTCGCCTTCGGCCGGCTCATCGTGAATGGCTCGATCGGCAATCTGCTTTTCGGCAGTTCCCAATTCACCCTCGCCGGCACTGGCACGGTCGGGAGCGTAGCCTTGAACGGCGGCGCCGTGCGGCCCGGCACGAGCCCCGGGATTCTGCACACCGGCAGCATCAGTGCCGGGGGCGCTCCGACATTCTACTTCGAAATCGACGGCGCCGAGCCGGGCAACGGCGCGGGTTTCCACGATCAAATCGCTGTCACGGGTTCGGTCGATCTCACCGGCTCGAGCGCAAACTTCACCGTAACGGCAGGCTTCACGCCGGGCGATCAATACACGCTGATTTCCAACGACGGCATCGACGCGGTCGTCGGAAATTTCACCGGTCTGCCCGAAGGCACCGTCACCACCATTGGGCCTCGCCGTTACATCATTACCTACCACGGCGGCGACGGGAACGACGTGGTGCTCACGCCCGAGCAATCCTACATCCTCGACGTGGAGGTATCGCCGGGAGCGGACAATCAACTCACCGTCGAACGCGACGCGAACGACCCGAAGCTCGTCCACATCACTCACTACATCGCCTACGTCAGCGCGTTTAAAACCTACGACGTTTCGCTCAACCAATTCGCGAACATCCTGATTCGCGGCGGCTCGGGCAGCGACTCGGTTTATTTCAGCGCGAAAAACGGCTACTTCACGAGCTCGTTTCCGAATGTGCTCAATGCCCTGATTTTCGAAGGCGGCGCCGGGACGAATTCCTTCACCACGGCCGATTTTTCCGGCACGGTGCAGACCTTCGCAAGCTACCAACCCGCCCCCGGCCCCCAGGCGGGTGAAGTTTATTACGCGAGCGGCTTTCGCGCGCATTTCGAAGACGTGGCTTATTACGCGGACGAAATTCCCGCAGCGGATTATCAGGTTTCCGGTTCGCTCGGAGCGCCGGATGCATTTTCGTTCGCGCCGAGTTATCTCGCCTCCAATCACCTTGGAATCGATGGGCGCCTCGGCGTCGAAGCGCGCTACAAGACCAAGGTGACTTTCTACGGGCAGGGCGGTGGGGATTCGTTCGATATCGCCTCGGCAGGTCTCGATGCGCCGGCCAGCATCGCCATTGTCACAAACACCGACCAGGGCAACACGCTCAACTTCCACGGCACGAACGGCGATGACACTTTCATGCTCAGCACAACTTCGCCGACCGAGGGAAGCGTCGCACGGCCGGGTCAACCGACCGTCACCTACAACGGCGCGCTGCAGCTTTCGTTCGAGGGCGGTGCAGGCGCGGACACCTTTGCCCTCCCCGGCGCCAATTTCGATGCCCGCATCGCCGGCGGGCCCGGCATCGATACGCTGACCTTCGCCAGCAGCACGACCGGCATCGCACTGCATCTGGATCAATTCGGCATCGCGCAGCAGATCACGGCCAGCGACACACGGCTGACGCTGGGCGATGCGATCGAGGCCGTCACCGGTTCCGGCCTCGCCGACACCTTCGTCGTCCAGCCGTCCCTGCTGGGACGCACGCTTGCCGGCGGAATTGGGAATGACACGTTGGTCTTCGATGCCATGGGAACAGCGACCACGCGCACGACGGGGGCAATTTCGACGCCGGGTTTCGGCACGCTGACGCTCGATAGTGTCGAAAGCGCCACCCTGCTGAACGTGCCGGCCAAACCGGCACTGGGCACCGCTGGAAATACGTTTGCCGCGCCGCTGGATTTTTCCGTGGGCAAGGGCGCCCTCAGCCTTGCCGTGGCGGATTTGAACGGCGACGGGCGGGCCGATTTCGTGACGGCGGACAGCAAGAGCAACACTGTGAGCATCGCTCTCTCGACTGTCTCCGGGCTGCTCCTGCCCGCCGTGCAGAAAGCGACGGGCGGCAAAAAACCAGTCAGTGTCGTGCTCGCCAATTTCGACGGCGTGAATGGGGTCGATATCGCGGTAGTAAACGCCGGAACGGGCACCGTCGGCTTGTTGCTCAACGACGGCACGGGCAACTTCGCCACGGCTTCGACGCTTGCCGTCGGAAAATTGCCGGGGGTGCTGCGCGCGGGCGACCTCGACGGCGATGGCGATATGGATCTCGCCACGATCACCGGAGGGAAAAGCGTCACGATCATCAAGAATACCGGGGGCGGAACTTTTGCCGCGCCCACGAGCTTTCCCACCGGTGCAGCCAGGGCGCGAGACTTCGCGCTCGCCGACCTGGACGCAGACAACGATCTCGATCTCCTCGTGCTGCACACGGGCGGGCAACTGGCCACCCACGTCAACGACGGCACCGGGACGTTTGCCACTCCCACCATCGCCAAAGCCGGCGCCGGCGCGAGCGCGCTCGCCATCGCGGATTTCAATGGCGATGGAAAGCTCGATGCAGCCATCTCGCACAACGCGGTGTCGCGGTTTGTCTCCGTGCTGCTTGGGCAGGGAAATGCCACGTTCCTGCCGCAGCTCAAAGCAGCCTATTCGCTCGGGGCAAAAGCCGCAGCGATCGTGGCCAGCGATTTTGACGGCGACGGTTTTGCCGACCTTGCTATCGCGAACGGCGCCGGGGGGCGCGTCGGCCTCCTGCGGAGTCTCGGGACCGGCGCGTTTGTCCGCACGCTCGATCTCACGCTGGATGATCTCCCACCGCGCAAGCTGTCGGCGCTCAGCCTTGGTGATTTCGACGGCGATGGCCGCCTCGACCTCGCAGCGCTCAGTGGCGGCTCGGGCGAAGTCAGCATCGTGACCCGGGCGTGAGTCACTTCCGCAAACCGGCGGCCTCTTGCGCCTCACGCGTTTCCTCGATCGTGATGCTGCGCAGATCGCTGGTGCCAGGCAGAAGGGTGTGGGCGGAGAGATAGCGCGCGACTGCCGCGAGGACTTCGACCGGACGCGAGTCGGGCGTGCAATCCCACAGGCGCGCGTTCATCTTTTGCCCAGCGGTCGCGAGCAGGCGGCTGTCCGGGCTCCACGAAATGGCCTGCACTTCGCCGGGGTGCCGTAGTCGCGCGCCAATCGGCTTGGCCGAAGCGGTGTCCCAGAGCGTGAGGTCGTCGTCGTCCATCGACCACACGATCGCGCCATCGGGCGAAAAACCGACCCGCTCCACCTGCTGGCGATGGGCGCACGGCGGACGCACGGCAGCACCGGTGCGCGCGTCGCAGATGAGGAGGTTGTGATCGTCGCCACCACTCGCGGTGAGGCGGCCATCGGGGCTGAACACCACTTCGTTGATCGCCCGCCAATGCGGCTGAAGCTGAGTCTCGACGACGCCGGTCCGGGCATTCCAGATCCGCGCCATACTCCGACCGGAACGCGTCGCAGCGCTCCACTGCACCACCCGCCCGCCATCCGGGCTGAAGTGCGCTTTGGCGTCGCCTTCCGGTTCGGCGACAGCAGGCGAGATAGCGGCACCAGTCGTCGCGTTCCACACCTGCGCAGAATCGTTTTCAATGACCAGCAATTCGCCGCCTGTCGGGCTGAACTCCAATCGCTTCGCCTTGCCAGGAATCGCGTGCTCGCCCTCCCGGGACCACACGTGCACCGCTCCATCCTCCAGCACGACTGCCACTCGCTCGGCCGTGGGATCAGCCGCCGCCTGCACGATCGGTTTGCCGGGTTGAAAGACAGGTCCGGCCTCCGCGCCGCTGACCGCATCCCAGAACTGAACGGAGGAGCGCCCGCAGGTGAAAATCAGTCGATTGTCCGCACACGGCCCGGCGGCGATGAGGGACTCGGGATGATGCACGGCCCATGCGGCGGTGGCGCCGGTGCGCGACCACGCATCCACCACTCCGTCGCGCTCGGCCACATGCAGACGTTCGGGATTGCCGCCGAACCATGCGGCGACCGGATCAGTCGAAGTCGAGTCCACCGTAGCCGCACCGTCATTGCCGCGCAGGCGCCACAACCGCGCGGCTGGTTCGTCGCCGCGAGTGGCGAGCCAGGTGCCGCGCGGATCGAGCACGCAATCCCCCGGCGTCGCGGCCTGCCAGAGCAGCGGCGAGAGCGGATCGCCGCGGCCAATTCGCCACACGCGGGCCGAGCCATTCCAGCTCTGCGTGGCAAGACAGGGCGAAGCCGTGACGAACGCCCCGCGAAAACCGAGCGCCCCGTGGTCGGCGAAAAACTGGAGTTCTCCCGTGGCCACCTCCCGCACTTCGAGTCCGCTCGACCGGCGTCCGGAGTAAAGCCATTTGCCCGTCCAGTCCTGCCCGAAACTCTGCGGCAATCGTTTCGCTTCGGTCTTGCTGCGAAGCACGCCGGTCGTCCCATCGTAGAGGAACAGATCGCGTTCCGCGAAAACCAGCACCGCTGGCTCGTTCAGCGCGAAACCCGCGAGACGGTTATTGCGACCATCGAGCTCTTTCAATGGCGTCGCCGTCGCCTGTTCACCCTCCACTTTCCATAGCACCAGTCGCCCTTTCGCATCTTTCGTCAGCGCGGTTTTCGGCCACGGCGCGAGCACGGCCCAATCGACCGGGGTGTCGAGTTCGAGCGGAGCGAGCCCCACCGTGCCGGTGTCGGAACTGCGCACCGTCGCCGTATTTCCCTGCCAAGAGATGAACGAGCGCCCGCTTTTACTGAAGGCTTCGGGCAGGTTGTGAAATTGCCCCGGACCATCGAAAAGCACGCGACCACTGATCGTATCGACCAGTTGGAATCGCTTTTCCCCAAGCTGCAGCAGCGCTCGCGAGCCGTCGCTCGAGAGCGTGCCGCCTTCCCAGATTTCCGCGGTGTTCCAGCGGACGGGCGGCGTGGCATCGCGCCGCAGGTCGATCGATTCGGCCATGTGCTCCCCCACCACGAGGAGGCGGCGGCCTTCCGCATCGGTCGCGACCCGCACAATCCGCGAGCCATCCATCCAGGTGCGGCTTAGTTCCGGGGACCGGCGCACCAGCATGCCGAAGCCGATCCGGTTCGCGCGGTCGCGCGCCGGGTCGCCCGTGCCAAGACGGATCGCCTCGGCCAGCATCGGTAGCGCGCGCAGCCAGTCTTCGGCCTTGATAAAGTAGCGGGCGTTCTCCTCGTGCAGCCGCGCGACCTGCTCGCTCAATTTCCCGGCGGAAGCGAGCGCGGTTTCGTTCCGCCGGACGAGCCGCAGATTTACGACGGTCACCACGGCCAACAACCCGCCCACCAGCACGATACCGATCACGAGGGTGTTGAGCAGCCGACGATTGCCGCGGGTTGGAAACGGAGCCGTGGTCATGAACGAACGGCGCAGACTGGCACGCTCGCCAAGGAAAAGCCACCACGCGTGCGGGTGGCCCTTCGACAGCACTACCGCATGGCTTCGTTGAGCTTGCGCTGAATTTCCGCCTCCGATGCCCCGGCGCGCTGGAGATAAGCAGCGTAGAATTCCTTTGTCTGTCGGATCTGTTCCGGTTCCCGGCCTGTGCGTCGCTGGTTCTTGGCGAGGATCTGCAAGGCCCGCGTGTAGCCCTCGACCGTCAGTGCATCGTCACCCGCGGCATCGGCCCACACAGCCATGTTGTGGAAAAGGACCGCGAAGAGCGGCTCATCGTCCGCGAACCATTTTGCGCCGATTTCCGTGGAACGTTTGAGGTAAGGAAGCGCTTCGCGGCGGCGATCCTGCCGCGCGATGCTCAAGCCGAGACGGTGCACGGCATCGGAATGATCCTTGGCTCGGGCATCCGGGCGCCGGTCGTAAATCTCCACGGCGCGGCGCAGCGCGGTTTCGGCCTCCGGGTTGCGCTTCTCGATCAGGAAGGCATCGCCGAGACGGTCGTAGGTGAGCGCGAGGCGAAGCGCGTAGTTTTCGCCGGCTCCTTCGAAAATCGGAAGAGCGCGGCGCGCGGCGGCTTCGGCTTCGGCGAGGCGATTTGTTTCCGCCAGGGCGCTGGCGAGTTCGCTCAACGTATCCGCCACATCGAGATCGCTCGCCCCGTAAGCCTTTTCATAGATTGCCAGCGCACGCTGGTAAAGCGGCACGGCTTCCTCGTCACGGTCCGTGCGCGCGTAGCAGACGGCCACACCTTCGAGCGCTCGGGCGATGCCGGGAGAATCGGCCGGAAGGACCCGCTCCCGAATCTCACGGACTTCGCGAGCCACGGCGAGCGCCTCCTCCAGGCGATCCTGTGCATAACGAAGGAGAAAAAACGCGGCCTGCACGCGAGCATAGCCTTCGGAGTCGAGCCGACGATCAACGCGGCGGAGCAGTTCCTGATGAGCGCTCTCGGCAGCATCCCAGTCCTTCGCCGCGATGAGCGCTTCGATCTTACGCAACGGCGGACCCAGCGGATCGGGCGCCGCGGTCGTCGCCGGTAACCCATCAAAACGTCCACGAATCGCCGACGCCACGACCGCTTCGTAGCCGGTGCGTGACGCATTGGCTTCGACGCCGGCCGCGAAACGGATGAGGGCCTCCCGCACTTCTGTAGCGGTAAAATTCCGAGCCCGCGCAATGCCGTCGATGGCGCGATTCAACTTTTCCTCCGGCGACCGCGCCCCTTCGTCCTGCAAGATGCGGAGATAGACCGCGTCGGCCAGTTGCCGCGGTTCCGGGCGTGCCGACGAGCACTCAATCTCGGCCTCCGCTGAAGGGGGAGCGTCGGCCTTTTTTGCACGGAGGAAGAACGTCGCCAGCGCCGCCAGCGTCACGCCGGCCACCAGCCACAGCCAAGGCGGCGAGCTTTGCGAGATAGCCGGATCGTCCGTTCTCATGGAAAACGATTCCCCTTTTTTCAGTGCACGATCTTCGACGCGATCACGATGCCCAGTTGCAGGTGCGATCTGTCGGAGTTGGGGCACTTCGCCTCCACTCGTTCGATCAACTTCGTCGCAGCGGTAACCCGTGCGACGAAGCACGTCAGGATTTCGCCGAGACCAAAGGCCAGCGCCGTCGCGAGAACCGCCCCAATGATTCGGGCGGTCCAGTGCGGACGGCGGCGGGCCTTTAGCTCCAGCATCGCAGTTTAGCCGCCGACTTCGGCGCGCGCGTCGGCCGCAAGCGCGGTCGAGAGGTAGCGCTCACCGGTCGAGCAGGCGATGGTGACGATCGTCTTGCCCTTGTTTTCCGGGCGCTTGGCGACTTCGATGGCAGCCACCACATTCGCGCCGGTGCTGATGCCCACGAGGATGCCTTCCTCCTTCGCCAGTCGGCGGGCCATCGTGAAGGCGTCGTCGTTCGATACCTTCACGCACTCGACGATCTGCGGGTTGCCGGCGTCGTCCTTGAGGTGCAGATTCGTCGGCACGAAACCAGCGCCGGTGCCCTGAATCTTGTGCGGACCGGGCTTCACCGGCTCGCCCTTGAGAGTCTGGTTGATGACCGGCGAATCCGACGGTTCCACCGCGATGGCCGTGAAGCCTGGCTTGCGCGGCTTCAGCACTTCGACGCAACCGGTGATCGTGCCGCCCGTGCCGACCGCGGCCACGACCACGTCCACCGCGCCATCAGTGTCCTGCCAGATTTCTTCGGCGGTCGTCTCGCGATGAATCGCCGGGTTGGCCGGGTTGTTGAACTGCTGCGGCATCCACGCATTCGGCGTGTTGGCGAGGATTTCTTCCGCACGGGCGATGGCGCCCTTCATACCCTCGGCGCCCGGCGTGAGCACGAGCTTCGCGCCGAGCATGGCGAGCAGCACGCGGCGCTCGAGCGACATCGTCTCCGGCATGGTGAGGATGAGCTTGTAGCCTTTCGACGCCGCCACAAAAGCGAGCGCGATGCCGGTATTGCCGCTGGTCGGTTCGACGATGACGGTGTCCTTCTTCAGCACGCCGCGCTTCTCGGCGTCTTCGATCATGGCCATGCCGATACGATCCTTCACGCTGCCGAGCGGATTGAAAAATTCGCACTTGAGGAGAACCGTGGCGTCCACGCCGGCGGTCACCTTGTTGAGTTTCACCAGCGGAGTGTGCCCGATGGTTTCGACGATGTTGTTGTAGATGCGGCCCATGGTTTGGTGCGGTATGTGGTTTTGGTAATAAAAGGGGGTCCGCTTTGTAGGCGCCAAGAAGCGGCGCCGCAAATCGGAAAAATTGCGTTTGAAATGCCTCTCGCGGTGGCTATCCACCCGCCACCCTTAACTACAACCTCATCGCAATTATGGCCGATCTGCTCAATAATCAGGATATCAAGGAATGGCTCAAGAAGCTCCCCGAGTGGGAACTCGAGAAAAAACACATCGAGCGGACGTTCGAGTTCGATGATTTCACCCAGGCAATGGACTTCATCAATGGAGTCGCCGAAATCGCCGAGGAAGACGAACACCATCCGAACTTCGATGTCCGCTACAACAAGGTGCGCATCGAACTCTCGACCCACAGCGAAGGCGGTCTGACCGACCTCGATTTCGAAGTGGCCGAGAAGATCGACACGCTCGTCGAGGAATAAGCCTCACCGGTGTCTGATTTCACGTCCCGCGACGAACCACCACGCTGGTGGAAAATCGTCGCGGGCGTGCTGGTGGTGGGGTTTGCCATCGCCGTGGGCTGGTTTGTGGAGTGGAGAAGCGCCCCACCGCCACCGGCAGGAGCAGTCGAGAATCCGAAAAGCCAGAGCCCAGGCTCCAAATAGATCGGTGCGGGTAGTTCTGCCCGTGAACGACACAGTCGCGGGCCGGATGGCCCGTGTTAGTTTCGCTGAAATCCGGATTCTGTAAGCCCGGTATCTCTTTCGCCGTGCCTTCACCCAGTCAACTCGAACGCCCGATTCTCGAATTCGCGCGAATGGACTTTCCGAAGCTGCGCTCGGATATGTCTATCGCCGGAGCCCTCGAGATCATTCGCGAGCACGGGGTCGGGGAACGAATCATCTACTTCTACGTGGTCGATGAAAACGACCGCCTTGCTGGCGTGCTCCCCACCCGGCGACTGCTCGGCTCCGCTCTGGATGGGAAGCTGGGAGACCTGATGATCCGGCGCGTCGTGGCGCTGCCGCAGACGGCGACGCTCATGGACGCCTGCGATCTTTTCGTGCTGCACAAGTTCTACGCCCTGCCCGTAGTGGATGCGCAGCGGCACATCGTCGGCATCGTTGACGTCAATACTTTCACGGAAGAACTGCTCGAAATGCCGAGCACCGAACCGGACGACACCGTCTTCGAAGCGCTCGGTTTTCGGCTGGAGCAAGTGCGCGGCGCCTCGCTTTTCGGAGCATTTCGATTTCGGTTTCCCTGGCTGCTCGCCACCATCGGGAGCGGCACCTGTGCAGCGCTTCTGGCGGGGTGGTTCGAGGCCACGCTGGCGAAGACGATGGTGCTTTCGTTCTTCCTCGCGCTCGTGCTGGCGATCTCCGAGGCGGTCAGCATTCAGTCGATGACGCTTACCCTCCAAGCACTCAGGACTGCACAACCGACTTGGAAATGGTTCCTCGAAAACATGAGGCGCGAACTGGGCACCGGTGCCCTCATCGGCTGCGCGTGCGGCGGACTGGTCTTCGCGATCGCCTCGCTCTGGCGCGGACACCTGGCGGCCGCAGGAGTGATCGGTGGCAGCATCGCGGGCGGGTTGGTGATCGCCTGCTGCGCCGGGCTCGGCGTGCCGTCCCTGCTCCACGCATTGAAACTCGATCCCAAGATCGCCGCCGGTCCGCTCACCCTCGCCATCGCGGACCTAGGAGCGTTGTTGCTCTACTTCAATCTCGCGAGCCGGCTCTTGTAGCACGACCCATTTGATCGTTCACTCCGCCCACCATGCATTCCGTAGTTGTCGCTCCTTCCGTCCTCGCCTGTGATTTTGGCCGCCTGCACGATGAAATCCGCCGGGCGGAAGCGTCCGGAGCGGATTGGCATCACCTCGATGTAATGGACGGCCACTTGGTGGACAACATTTCTTTCGGCCCCGGCTTTTGCGCCGCCGTCGCCAAGGCCGCGACGAAGCCGCTCGATGTGCATCTCATGATTGATCGGCCCGATCATTACATCCCCCGCTTCGCAAAATTCTCCGCGAACCTCACCATTCACGTCGAATCGCCGTGCGACATCGGCGGCACCCTCGCCGCCATCCGCGAAGCAGGCTGCGGCTGTGGCATCACCCTCAAGCCGAACACGCCATTCGCCTCGATCGAGCCACACCTGGCCGACGTGGATCTCGTTCTGATCATGACCGTCGAACCCGGTTTCGGCGGGCAGGCCTTCATGCCCGAGATGATGGAAAAAGTGCGCGCCGCCGCCACACACCGCGCGAGCCGCGGACTGAAGTATCGCATTCAAGTCGATGGCGGCGTGAATCTCGAAACCGCCAAAATCTCGCGCGAAGCCGGTGCGGACACCCTCGTCGTCGGCACCAGCTCCTACGCCGCACCCGATATGGCTGCCGCCATTCGGACGATGCGCGGATAACCGAAGTAGTTCGAAGCTCCAGCTTCGATCTCCACTCGCACCAACTTCTCGCCCCTACTGATCGCTCCGCTCGTTTTCACTCCGGGCGAGACCGAGAGCGATGAGCGCTTCACCAACGAGGAAAAGAGAGCCCGCGATCAGCACCCGGCCGCTTTCTCCCACCCACGCGAGCGCTTCGCGAACCGAACCGCACGGCAACACCGGAACCACTGGATCGATGATTCGCACGGCGGCAGCGATTTCTTCCGGCGTGCAACTTCGTGCATTATCGACCCGCACTGCCAACACCCGCGAGGCCAGCGGGACGAGTTCCGTGCAGACCGCGTGCACGTCCTTATCCCGCATCACCCCCAGCACGAGCGTTGTCGGCTCGCTGCCAAACTCGGCTCGCCATGTGGCCGCCAACTGGCACGCAGCTGCGGCGTTGTGCGCGCCATCGAGCACGATCCGGTCGGTCACGCGCTGGAAACGCCCCGGCCAGACAACCTCGCGCAAGCCCACCGCTTTCGCCTCGGCGACGATTTTTAGAAGCGGCCAATCGCCGGCGCCGATGTCTAAAGCCATGACCGCGAGGGCGGCGTTCCAGCCCTGATGTTCGCCCCGGAGTCCCACCGGCGAATCCATGTATGGGTCGCGGACGAACGTCAGTTCGCTGCCGCACGCCTGTGCAGCCTCCTCGATGAGCTGCCCGGCTTCCGGTGACTGCGGCGAGGAAACCACCGGCACATGCGATTTGACGATCCCGGCTTTTTCCCCAGCGATCGCCGCCAGTGTATCGCCGAGGTAATGCTGATGATCGAACCCGATCGGCGTCAGCACGGAGACGGCGGGCTTCACCACGTTGGTCGCATCGAGCCGCCCGCCGAGGCCGGTTTCGAGCACGACGACCTGCGCGCGGTGATCGGCAAACCAGCGCAACGCCAGCGCGGTGACGATTTCAAAAAACGTTGGCCGCGGGTCCCACGATTCGATGATGGCCCGAATCGCCGCGAGTCCGCTGGCCACATCCGCTTCGGAAATCATCTCCCCATCGAGCCGGATGCGCTCACGAAACGTGACCAGATGCGGCGAGGTATAAAGCCCCGTGCGCACGCCACCCGCACACAACATCGCATCGAGCATCGCACAGACCGAACCCTTCCCATTCGTGCCCGCGACATGCAGAAAAACCGGCGCGCCGTTCGCGCCCGATTCGAGCGGGACGAGCAACTCCGCGCACAATCGCTGCATCGTCTCGAGGCCGAGACGGATGCCGTGAAGCTGCTGGCCATACAGCCAGCCAACCGCTTCGCGATAAGTCACTTTTTCGTCGCTTTGCCGGGCGATTTGCCCGCGAGGTAGCCGAGCAATTGGGCCACGGTCTCGCGCATCTTTTTACGGTGCACGATCATGTCCACCAGCCCGTGCTCCTCGAGGAACTCGGAAGTCTGGAATCCCGGCGGCAGATCCTGGTGCGTCGTTTCCTTGATGACCCGCGGCCCGGCGAAACCGACCATCGCTTTCGGCTCGGCAATAATGACATCGCCCACCGTCGCGAAGCTCGCGCTCACGCCGCCCGTGGTCGGATGCGTGAGAATCGAAATATACGGCAGACCGGCTTTGCCATGCAGCGCGAGGGCGCCGCAGGTCTTGGCCATCTGCATCAGGCTCACCACGCCCTCATACATGCGGGCGCCGCCCGAAGCGGAAATGATGATGACCGGGAGGCGTTCCTTCGTCGCACTTTCGATCATTCGCGTGAGCTTTTCGCCCACGACAGAGCCCATGGTGGCGGCGATGAAATTAAAATCGAGCACCCCGATGGCGACCCCGTGATCCAGGATGCGCCCGCGACCCGTGGTGACCGCGTCCTTCAGGCCGGTCTTCTTCTGGTAGCTCTTGAGCCGATCGGTATAGCTGGCCTGGCCGGTGAACTTGAGGATGTCCACCGACGTCATATTCCCGTCACGCTCTTCAAAGGATTCCTCATCGAGCAGCGCCTTGATGCGCTCTTTCGCGGTAAGCGTGAAGTGGTGGTCGCACTTCGGGCACACACCGAGGTTCTGCACCAGTTCGAGATTGTGAATCAGCTCCCCGCAGCTCGGGCATTTCTGCCAGAGGCCTTCGGGAAAATCACGTTTCTTGCCGGAGCCAAAGCGAGGTGGATCGAAAAATCCCATAGTCGGATCGAGTGGTGGTGGCGTTTCCATTAAAGTCTCTATCCTCGGGCAACAGTAAGCGCGCGGACGCTGGCGGCACCAGCGGCGCGCAGGACGCGAGCGCACTCCTCCACGGTCGAGCCCGTGGTGAATACGTCGTCCACAAGGATGAGATGGCGGTCTTTCACGTGCCTAGGATGTCGCACCCGAAAGGCTCCGCGCAAGTTTTCCATGCGTTCATGGCGATCGAGCCTGGTCTGGGTCGTGGTATAGCGAGTGCGCTCGATCGCGTTCCGCACTGGCACGCCGGCATGATGGGCCAGGAGATCAGCGATGACTTCAGCCTGATTAAATTCGCGCTCGCGCCGCCGCGCCCGGTGCAACGGCACCGGCACAAACGCGTCGAACGGCTGCGCGCGAATCCGCTCGTCCTCGAGCCCGGTCGCCGCCCAATCGGCGAGTTGATGCCGCAGGTGATATTGCCGCTCGTATTTAAAGCGGTGAATGAATTCGCGCACCGCATCGCGCGCCGCGTAAGGCGCCACGGCACAGTCGAAATGAAACTCCCGGTCCCGGCAGTTCGAACAGGTGAACGCGCCATCGATATTCCCTTCGAACGGCTGCGAACATTGCCGACAGAACGGCTCCTTGATGCGCCGCGCTGTGCCCGCGCATTTTTCGCAGAGATGAATTCCGCCCAGCGTATCCGCCCCGCACAGCGCACAATGCGGCGGGAAAAAGAGGGAGAGCAGTGTTTCACTCGCGGCGCGCAGCATTCGCATATCTAATCCAGAGACGCGCGAGCAGCCAGCCAAAGAGCAGCGCAAATACCGGCACGAGGCCGATCTGCAATTCCTCCCCGATCCACGGCAGATGCGCGTCCTCCCGCTTGGTGAATTTGCTGAACGACATCTTCACAAAGACCAGCCCAGCGTGAAACCCGATCGACATCCACAGTGAACGCGTGCGCACGGTGGTATCCGCCAGGAGCAGGCCTAGCACGAAGAGCGTCGTAAATTCAGCCACGATCAGGCTCGGCTCGCCGAACTTGTGGAAAATCACCGGAATGAGCGCGAAGCCGGACAGCCAGTTCACGGCGCCGACTTCGAAGGAGTCGTCGGCACGGAGAAAATGCACGGCCGCGAAAAGTGCACTGGTGAGGAAAACCGCCCCCCAGGGCCGGAGCGTGCGGCGGAACAGCCCAAGGATTCCGGCCCGAAAAAGGAATTCTTCCAGCATCCCGACCACGACCGCCGAGAGCAGCAACTTCGGCAGCGTTCCCCACGGCAGCGTCCCTTTCCAACGATACACCCCGCCCATGATGTAACCCGCCGCCATGAGCCCCACACACAAGGCCGCGATGCCCGCACCGACGGCGAAGTGCTGTTTCCAGTTCGGATTCGGATCGATGCTCAACCCGCGCCAACCATCGAGCCGCAACCAGCGCAACATCGGCCAGATCGAGGCGAGGGCGACGATGAGCACCGCGCGGCTGAAGAACTTTTCCAGCGGCACCTCACCAAGGAAACGCAGCACCCCACGCGCGGCCAGCGCGTGGCCTGCCCAGTAGAGCGGCGGCGCGAGGAGAGCACCGGCTACGATCACCGCGACGAAATAGAGGAGAATTTTGGCGAACTCTTTCAAGTCAGCGGATTCTTGCCATAAGTGGGGGATCTGCCACCTAAAACCATGGCCGCACGAAATATCCACGTTTGGAAATCCACCACTGCCGACGGCGACAAGCGCGAGTTGCGCGCCGAGAAATTTGGCGGGAAGTGGCGTCTTCAAGCGCAAGTCAAAGGCGAAGAAAGCTGGACCTACTACGATTCCCCGGAGATCCCGGATCTGCTCGAACTGCGCGAGGTGCTGTGGCGGAAGTATCAACGCAAGCGCGTGACTTTCGATGATATCACGACGGTCGAGAAGTTGATCAAAGAGCGCGGCGGGACGTTTGAACCGCTGCACTGAAGTGGATTTCCACACCCGCGAGATTCAGCGCCTCGATGAGGCGCACTGCTGGCATCCCTTCACGCAACACGCGCTGTGGCACGATCCACTCGTGCTCGTCGGCGGCGACGGCGCGCTCCTGCGCGATAGCGAAGGGCGCGAATACATCGATGGAAACTCCTCCATCTGGACGAACATCCACGGCCATCGCCATCCCCGCATCGACGCCGCCATTCGCGCGCAGCTCGACCGGATCGCGCACACCTCCTTCCTTGGTTTCACCAACCCGCCCGCCGCTCAGCTCGCCGCCGAACTCTGCGCGCTCTGGCCAGCAAACACCCTCACCCGCTGCTTTCTCTCCGACAACGGCTCGACCGCCATCGAGGTCGCGCTGAAAATGACGGCGCAATTCTGGCAGCTCACCGGGCGGCCGGAAAAACGGCGCTTTGTCGCGTTCGGCGGTGCGTATCACGGCGACACGATGGGGGCGTCGAGCCTTGGCGGAATCAGCACTTTTCACGGGCGTTTCGCGGGCTGGCAATTCCCCGCCGTGTTTGTGAACTCCATCGCGGAGCTGTCCGCTCACGACGCGAACGAGATCGCCGCCATCGTCATCGAGCCGCTCATGCAAGGCGCCGCCGGGATGCGCCTGTGGCCGGCTGGCATGCTCACCGAATTACGTGCCTGGTGCGATGCACACGACGTCCTGTTGATCCTCGACGAAGTGATGACCGGCTTCGGCCGCACCGGAAAAATGTTTGCCTGCGAACAGGAGGGGGTGATTCCGGATTTCATCGCGCTCGCGAAAGGACTCACCGGCGGTTACCTGCCGCTCGCCGCCACCCTGACCACCGAGCGAATTTTCAGTGTGTTTCTCGGCGGCATCGAGCGCACGCTTTACTATGGGCATAGCTACACGGGCAATCAGCTCGGCTGCGCCGCCGCGCTCGCCAGCCTTGCCCTCTTCCACGAAGAGCGTGTGCTCGAAACCCTCGCTGGAAAAATCGCGCGTCTCACGGAATTGCTCGCGCGCTTCCGCTCGAACCCACACGTCGGCGAGGTGCGTCAATGCGGCTTCATGGCCGGAATCGAACTGCGCGGCTTCCCGCCTGAAGCGTTGATGGGCGCAAAGGTCTGCCTCGCCGCACGGGCTCACGGCCTGCTCACCCGCCCCATCCGCGACACCATCGTGTTCATGCCCCCGTATTGCATCACCGACGCCCAGCTCGTGCGGGCCGTGGATGCCATCGATCAGGCCATTGCAGAAGTCACCTGAGCCACCTCCGTGGTGGTTGCCGGGCGTTTCGCCGCCTCTAATTTCTCCCACTCATGAAAACTCTCGCCCTCTCCCTCGCGGTGCTCGCTCTCGGAGCTTCCGCTTTCGCTGCCGTGAAGACCGAAACCGTCGAATACAAGGACGGCAGCACGGTGCTCGAAGGTTACATCGCCTACGACGACGCGAACGACAAACCGCGTCCCGGCATTCTCGTCATCCACGACTGGACCGGCCTGCAGGACTACGCCAAACGCCGCACCACCATGCTGGCCGAGATGGGCTACGTCGCTTTTGCCGCCGACGTCTATGGCAAGGGTGTGCGCCCGACCGATCCGAAAGAATGTGCCGTGCAATCGGGCGCCTATAAGAGCGATCTACCGCTGCTCCGTCGCCGTGTGACGCTGGCGCTCGACGAACTGAAGAAGAACAAGCTCGTCCAGCAGGACAAACTCGCGGCCATCGGCTACTGCTTTGGCGGCACCAGCGTGCTGGAACTCGCCCGCAGCGGCGCGGACGTGAAAGGCGTCGTCAGCTTCCATGGTGGCCTGAAGACCACGCTGCCCGCGTCCGCTGGCGGCATCAAAGCGAAAGTCCTCGTCTGCCACGGCGCCGACGATCCGTTTGTGAAACCGGAAGAAGTCGCCGCCTTCAAGGAGGAGATGAAATCTTCGCAGGCGAAAATGGAGTTCATCGCCTACCCCGGCGCCGTGCACAGCTTTACCAAGAAAGAAGCCGGCGACGACGCGAGCAAAGGCCAGGCTTACAACGAAAAAGCCGACCTCGATTCCTGGGCCGAGATGCGGAAATTTTTCGCGGGAATCTTCAACTGATCAACGTCCCGCGACGGGACGGAGGATTTCGCTCGCGCCAGTGCGCACGATCTCGACGGCGCTGATGATCGGCTGATGGGCCGCATCGGCGCCGGCGAGCGTGGAAGCGAGCTCGAGGGTGAGGTTTTCGGTCACGGCGACATCCTTGAACTCCGCGGTGAAGGCGCGCAATGGGCCACCGGATTTGGCCGCGGGATCGAACGCCGCGAGCACGGTCTTGCCCTGCAATTTCACGTCGAAGACGCGTTGGCCGGGCGCGTCGTTTTCGAGCGCCATGAAGCTCAGGCGCACGGTGTAGCTCTCCGACTTCGCCCCCGGGGCGAGGAGTGGGATGGTGCAGGTCTTGAGGCCCCGCGCGCCGGAAGTGAAGACCCACGGCGTATCGGCCCCGGCCACTTTCACGGAGTCCGCGTTGAGAGCGTAAAACGCGCCTTCCTTCTCAAACTGCGGCTTGAAATCGAGCGGCAGGTCGATGCCCGCGCGTGAACTGGGGCGCGGATAGCTGAGCCAGAGTTTGCCGTGCGCGTCGCGGCGGTCGCCGGGAGCACCGAGATTCAGCGCCATGTGCTGCACGGGCAGTGTCGCCCCGGTCGCGGAATAGACACCCCACTGCAGGCGCTTGTCGCGCGGTTCGAAGACGATGGTGGAGGCGATGGAGAAAAGGCACACACAGCCGGCGCTCGCTTCGGGAATCATCACGAGCCCGTTCGCGGGGATCGTATTGATCCAGCAGCCAAGGCGCTGCCCGGCGAAGTGCTCGGTGCCTTCGTCTTCGTCGAGGTTGTAGAAGGCGGTCGATTTCGAGCGGAAGAACATCATGCCCGGCGTCGCGCTGATCGCACCGCAATGGTGCCCGGGCCTCGCGAACATCCACGCGGTTTGCTCGCCCGTGATCGGATGCGTGCGCATTTTCAGGTCGCCACTGTAGAGGTCGTAAGACCACGGTTCGGCGACGACTTCGTTGCCGATCACGACGGGACGATGACGATAGTTCGCGTCCTTCGCCCAGATTTTGTCTCCGCTGTTGGCATTCAGCACGACAAGCCGGCGGCGGGCGAATTCCCCTTTCAAAAACTGCTCCCAGTAGTGCCCGTTCGCATTCGCACCGCCGAGCACGAGGTGGCCATTGTGATACATCAGCGTGAGCGCACCGCCGCCGATGCCGATCTCGCTGCAATCGGTCACGTCCACAGGTTTCGCCCAGTCCTGCTGCCCGGTCGCGGCATTCAGCGACACGGCGAGGCGCAGGTCGGCTTTCTTGATGCGGTCCTCGGCGATATCGCGATCTTTGCCGCTGAGCTTCGCGAGTTCGGTTTTGTCCTGCCGCAGCATGTCTTCGCGCTGTTCCTGCGTGAGCGTGCTATCGATAAAAAAGACGTGTCCATCTCCCACCGCGATGGCGACATGCGAAACGTGCTGGCCTTGATGCTTCCACTTCAAAGCCCCCGTCTTGATATCGAAAGCAAAGACGAGGTCGGTGTTGATCGACGCACTTTTGCCGCGCCGCGCGGCTTCGGAGGCGTTCGCGACCCGCTCGGTCGAAGTGCCGAAGAGCAGCCCGTCCTGCACGGCGATGTAACCCCAGGCGAGATTCGGCTTCGCGCCGAGATCCGGGATGGTGAGCGTGCGCACGATGGCGCCCGTCGCCGCATCGAACTGCACGCACTTCTCGTCGAGCAGCATGAAGAGGTAATCGTCCGTCGCGGCCATGTTTCCGGGCTCGCGCGCATTATAGACCCCGGTGCGGACGGCGCCCGGATTCGGCGTCTCCCACAGGAACGTGCCGTTGTAGGCATCGTAGGCCATCACAGTCTCGTTGCCCTGCACGAAGAGCCGGCCATTCACCGAGAGTGGGCCGACCGCACCATCGTGGCGATTCGTCATTTTGCCCGGGCCCGGGTCGCCATACCACAGCACGCTGAGACTGCCTTTCACGCGCTTGTCTTCGTTGCTCGAAGTGTTGCCGGCGTTGCCGTATTGATGCGACCATGAATCCGCGCCGGGCAACGCCGCCCGCACGAGCGTCGTCCACTCGCCACGCGTCGCAACCTTCGCGCCTTCGCCGCCGAGCTTCGTCGCGGCGATCCACCCATTCGCCTTCGCCGGGAGGCAGATCGCGCCGCCGAGCGGCTTGAGCGTGCGAGCGACTTCAGCCGGCAGGCCGGGCACTTCGCCTGTCGTGAGCGCGGACTCCGAGACGATGAGATTTGCGAAGTAACTCGCGTAAGGCACGACGGAGAGATCGAGGTGATCGACGGTGATGCGCGAGCCGTAGAGGCCCGTGCCGATGAGCGCAGCGCGAATCGCGGCGACTTTCTTTTCATCGGGATCGACGGCGTAGATGTTCAGTTCACTGCGCTTCGCGAGTTCGTAAGCGAGCTGGCCCTTTTCGTTCCCGATGACGAGGCAGAACCCGCGTTTCACGCCGGTCTGCGCGAGGATTTCGTCGGCCGCCTTGGCGATGGCAGGATCGGATGAAAACGCGGCGGGCTTCGTCTCCGCGACCGGCGTAGCGGCGGCGCCGAACACCTGCACCTTGCCGGTCGTCGTGCTCACCACGAGATGCCCGTCGCTCACCGCGAGGCCACGCGCTTCCCCATCGACGGCGAATTTCCACCGCACCTTTCCGCTCTCCGTGTCGAGGCCGATCACCTCGTCCTTACCGCCAACCACGAGCGTCTGGCCCGCGAGAATCAGCGCCGACTCGTGCGGCGTCGTGAACCTCCACTTCACGCCTTCGTCGCCCATCTGCCCGAGTTCCTTTTTCAGCTCGGTGAGCTGATCTTTCTTCGCCTGATATTCGATGCGCAGTTTTTCGTAGCTCTGTGCGAGGGCGGCGTCGTTGGGCTTGGCCTGCACTTTCTTCAACGCAGCCAGCGCGGGATGGGCCTTCAGATCCTTGTCGAGCTTCGAGATTTTCATCTCCGCATCGTGAATTCTGCGGGTGCCGGCGGCGTGCTTGAGACGGTCGATCGCGATGATCTCCTTGCCGTTCGCCATATAACCCATGTCGCCCGCAAGCGTCATCTGTGTGCCGGCGAACCAGCCGAAACCCGCCTTCCCCTTGTCCTGATCGAGCGCGAGGATGTGATGCTCGCCGACGGCGTAAATTTGATCGTCGGCCAGAAAGGCCTGCGTGCCCCCAACCTGTCCGCCCCCATCGCCGCGCCACGCGGGCGTAGGTTTGTTGATGAATTCGCCCGTGGAGCGCTTGAACGCCGCAGCAAGCGTGCGGCCCGAGGGGACGAAGAGAAGGTCTTTCGTCGCGAGCAGATAACCCTGCGGCGAAAGATCGTCGCGACCCGCATCGGCCTGGCTGATGGCGTCGTCCTTCCACACGATTTTGCCCGTCGCAGCATCCACCGCGTAGAGATAGACGTTTTCGTGCGGAAAGACGCCCGCGCCGAAATACGCGATGCCATCGGCGACCAGCACACCGGTCCGCACCGGCCAGCGCGAGATCATGCGCCCACGCGCGAGAATGCGTTCATCGGCAGGGCCAGCGCGCAGTTTCCAGACGAGAGAACCGGTCGCGGCGTCGAGGCAATAGGCGCTGCCATCGTCGGAGCCGGCGTAAAGCTTGCCGTCGGCAATCATCGGCGCGAGGCGGATCGGTGCGTCGGTGAAAAACGTCCACTGTTCGCGCCCGGTCGCGAGTTCACGGCAGATCACGCGGCCATCGACCGACGAGCCGAAGAACACCTTCCCGCCCGCGATGGCGACGTGGAAAACGTCATCGAACCGGATGCGATTGAGCGTGACGTGATTCTCGAATACCCGCCCGTCTTCACCCGCCCACGCCATGGTTGGCGCGACCGGGGAGGAGTAAGTCCATGCCGGCACGAGTAGCGCGGGCAGAGCCTCGGTGGTCGCGCCGACGCGCGAGGCATCGTGCAAATAGGTCGGCCAGTCGGCACGCGCGACGAGCGCGCAGGCGACAACGAGGAGGGAACAAGCAAAGGCTTTCATGAGTGGAGGAATGAACCGCCCGGCGAATCCCGAGCGAACTGGTGTTGTGGCAGAAAGATTAAACATTCGCAAACTGCACACTTATATGGCGGCCACTCACGGGGTATTAGGAGTCATGCCGCGCCGTCTTCTCCTCAGTCTGCTCGCCTGTGCCGTGTCCGCGTGGGCGTGTTCGGTGCCGGTCTTCCGATATGCGCTCGAGCATTGGGAAGCGGACCCGTTCGAGGCGGTCGTCACCCAACCCGCGAAGTTGAGCGATGCCGCGCAGGAACAACTGAACGCGCTCGAGCAAAGCGGCGCGAACCTGAAGGTGCGCACCATCGTGAGCGCCGAGGCGACGGAACCGCGGGTGAGCGTGCGTTTTCCGCACGAGGGTCCGGAACTGTGGAGCGGCTCCCTTGCCGACGCGGCACACGTGCTCGATTCCCCCGCCCGCCAGGAAATCACCAAGCAGTTGAGCGAGGGTGAAAGCGCCGTGTGGGTGCTGCTCGAGAGTGGCGACCCGGCCCGCGACGACGCCACCTTCGAGACGCTGGAGAAACGCCTCGCCTACCTCGGTGGAACGTTGGAGTTGCCCAAACTCGAAGCCCAGGACATCGCCAACGGCCTCGTGTCCGTCGCGCAAGAAGACCTGCGGCTGGAGTTTTCCATTCTCCGAGTCAGCCGCGCCGATGCGCCCGAGCGGCTGTTCGTGCAGATGCTGCTCGCGACCGAGCGCGATCTCGCGTCATCGAAAGAACCCATCGTCTTCCCCGTTTTCGGCCGCGGTCGCGCGCTTTACGCGCTGGTGGGCGACGGCATCAAACGCGAAACGATCGACCGTGCGGCGACGTTCCTCATCGGCAAATGCTCGTGCGAAGTGAAGGAAAAGAACCCCGGTGCCGACCTGCTTCTCGCCGCCGATTGGGATGCCGCAGTCAAAGCAAAGTCCACCCCGCCCCCCGATCTGCCGACCCTCGCGGAGATCGCGAAGACTGCTCCCGTGGCTGTCAAAATCGAAGGCAGCGAGAGCGCCTCCCCCACGCGCGAGGCGCAGCAACTTCTCAAGCTCCTCTCACCGGACCTGATGCTGATCGCCGGCATCATCGCCCTGCTCTTCGCGGTGAAATCGTTTCGCCGATCCCGTTAGCTGCGATTCTCGGACCGCAACGGTATCTTCTTCATCGAGAGTTCATGGCGGGTCTCGATGTAGCGAAGGCTTTGGGTTTTGGCGCGCATGAGGACACTGTGGGTGATGACCTGGCTGCCTTTGACACGGACGCCCCGGCAGAGGGGGCTGTCAGTGATGCCGGTCGCGCAGAAAATGATGTTCGGACCACTGGCGAGGTCGTCGGCGCGGAAGATTTTCGGCAGGTCTTCGCCGTAGCCGGTGGCGATGATCTCGGCGCGCTCGGCGTCGTCGCGCGGCCACATCTGAGCCTGCATGTCGCCGCCGAGGCACTTGAGACCGGCGCTGGCGAGGACGGCTTCCGGACTGCCGCCGACGCCGGTATAAAGGTCGATGCCGCTATCCGGCATGCACGGGGCCATGGCGCCGGCGATGTCGCCATCGGAGATCATGCGCAGAGCAGCACCGGTGGCCCGGATTTCCTTGATGAGTTCGGCATGACGCGGGCGATCCATGACGAGGACGACCACGTCCTGCACCCGTTTTTTGAGGATGGCAGCGACGGCTTCGATGTTCGCAGCAATGGGCGCGTTCAGCATGAGCGCGTGCGATGCGGCGTTGCGGAGCATGTAGCGGGTGATTTCCGGACCGTAGGCGAGTTTCTTCATGTAGAAGCTCGGGATGTCCTTCAGCGCGCTTTTGGTCTGCTCCTGCGGGATGGCAGTGGCGATGCAGGAGATGGAGTTGGGGGAACCCTTCGCAATGTTCGTGGTGCCGTCGATCGGATCGAGAGCGATGTCGAAGCGAATGGTGCCGGGCAGCCAGGTGCCGAGTTGTTCGCCTTTGAAAATGCCCGGCGCGTTGTCCTTGATGCCTTCGCCGATGACCACCTCGGCCGAGATATCCATGTGGTCGAACATCCCGCGGATGGCATCACAGGCAGCGGCGTCGGCTTTTTCTTTTTCGCCGCGGCCCAGCCAGGCGAGGGAGGTGTAAGCGGCGTTTTCGCAGGCCCGGACAAAGTCGAACTCAAGGAGGCGCTCGATGCCGTCGTATTGCTCGAGGAGAGATTTCATGTCGACCATTGTGAGGCAGGAAAATCCGAAATCCGAAGCTCGAAATCCGAAACAAATTCAAAAAGATGGCAAAGAAACGAAACGGCGTGCTCGCCGTTTCCCCCTTTTCCCTTTTCCGCTCCTTGTTTCGAATTTCGGATTTCTCCGGATCAGTGCATCAGCTTCCCAGAGAAGAGCAGTAGTCCGAAGGCGAAGGCGTGGAAGGTGAGGAGCGTATCGACGACGCGCGGGAGCCGTCCGTCCGGCCAGAATTTCTTCTCCTTGTTCCAGCGGGCAAACCAATCGTAGGCGCTGAGCAGCGCGGCATGGTAGAGGCCATAGAGAATGTAATGCCACGCGAGGCCGTGCCACACGCCCATGAGACCGAAGGTGAGGAAGAGGCCGAGGTAGTTCGCGGCGTATTTGTTTTTGAACCACTTCCCCTTCGCCGCGGCCAACTGGAAGCGCATGTGGATGTGATCGCGGAACCAGAACGACAGGCTGATGTGCCATCGGGTCCAAAACTCCCGGATGTTTTTCGAGAGAAACGGCCGGTCGAAATTTTCCGGCGCGCGAATGCCGAACAAGCGGCTCAGGCCAACCGCAAAGGCGCTGTAACCAGCGAAATCGAAGAAGAGATAGAGCGTGTAAGCGTAGGCGTAGAGCGTAAGGGCCAGCGGACCGGTCTTGTGCTCCAGCGGGGAAATCCAGTGCGCATGGATGAGCGCGGCGACGATGAATTTATAGAGAAAGCCGCGAAAGGTGCGCGCGATGGCAAAATCCACATCATCGAGGAATTCGGTCCGCGTGCGGTCTTTCATCCAGTCCTTCTCGAAGCGGCGATAGCGATCAATCGGGCCGCTGGAGATGCAGGGGAAAAAGAAAAGGTAGCCGAGCAGCGTGCGCAACGAGAGCGATTTCAGGACGCCGTCGTGAATGCAGAAGATCACATCCAGCGCGCGGAAGGTGATGTAGGAGAGCCCGAGGAAACGAAGTGCATGCAGTGGCGGGACGAAGGGCGCGACCTTCACCAGCGCGAGCGGGAGCACGGACAGGGTGATCGCCAGCCAGGAGGGAAATTTCCCGCGCCAGCGGAGGAAGGCGAAAGCCAGGGCCGTCTGCCACACCCCAAAGGCGGCAAACCACCACACTTCCCGGAGTTGAAACCCGAAAGTAGGCTTGAGCACCGTGCTGAGTTGCACGGCCAGCACGATCACGGTGGCGGCGAGCGTCCAGTGGCGATTGGCCCGGCCGAGGAGGCCGAGAATGATTGTCGGCACCACTACATAGAGCAGCAGTCCGAAATAGGTGAAATCACCAAAGGGGAGCATTGGTTGGGGCGAGTGCTAAGCGGTTCAGGGTAAATCCTCAAGTTGGACGGTCATAATGATGAATCCGCAGATTTCGCAGAGTGACGCAGATTTTCCGGGACTCCCATCGGCGAAAATCGGCGAAATCGGCGGATTCTCTCCCAAGAGGGCAAATGCGAGGAAAGGCGGGTGACAATTCGGGGCGGGGTGTTACCGTCCGCCGCTCGTTCCCAGATGCCTGCCGCTGTTTCACCTATCGCCAGACCTTCGGTGGGTCGCACGTTTATCGTCGCGATCAGCCTGTTGGGCTTGATCGCGCTCACCCAGATCGGGGCGGTCGGGTGGATGTTTGGCCGCCGGTTTTCGACTCTGACGGAACGGGCCAAGCTCGGCCCAGCCCGGCTCGTGGGCTCGAATGCAGCTCCCGCCACCCCGGCGCCCGGCGATCTGGTCGGCACGGCCACCCTCGATGCCCGCGACCCCTTTGAAGACTCGCGCGTTCCGGCCACCAGCGATCCGATCGCACCGCCGCCCAAGCCGGTGCCGGTTTCCTCGGCCAAGCTCAATCCGCAGGCCGCGCCGGAGACGCGCTATCAGGAACTCGTTCTGCAGGGCAAACAACTGCGCGACCGCGGCGACACCGGCGCCGCCCTCGTGAAACTGCGCGAGGCCATGGCTTTGGAACCCCAAAATCCAGAAGCGATTGCCGAACTGGCTGTCACCTTTGAACGGATGAGCCTGATGGACAAGGCCGCCGAACAGTGGAAGCGCATTTTCGACATGGGCGCGGAGGCCGGTTCGTTCTTCATCGCCGCCGAGTCGCGCATGAAGATGAGCCAGGCGCAGGCGCTGGTCGCCGCTCAAGGCGTGCAAACCCCGGAAGCCAAGGAGCCCCCGTTGTCCAGGATCAGGGAAGACGCCATGCTCGGCATCGGCGACATCACCCGGCAGGAGCGACCGGAATCCGGCGGCGTGCGGTTTGCCCTGCGGGTGCCGATCAAGGCCAAACGCAGCGAAAAAGTCGGGGTGGGCGACGTCGATATCCACGTCCATTTCTACGACATCATCGATGGCAAAACGCCCGTGCAGACCAGCGCCGACGTGAGTTACCGGTTTGCCAGCGCCCCCATCGACTGGGCTACCGGAGACCCCGAAATCCTCGAGGTCGAATACAGCCAGCAACCCCCTCTCGCCCGCGGTCCCAAGACCGAAAAACGTGAATACTTCGGCTACATTGTCCGGGTGTATTACAAGGGCGAGCTGCAAGATCTGCGCGCCGAACCGGAAACGCTGAACGCGAAATTCCCGGCGCCGCAAACGCTCGAAGCGAATCCCTCCAACAAGAAATGAGAATCCTCATCGTCGATGATGAAACGAGCGTCATTCAGGCGCTCCTCCCCACCCTCAAGACTCTGCCCGGCCACGACGTGCGCGCCGCGACCAGTGGCGAGAAAGCCCTCGAAAGCGCGTCCGCCATGGGCGGCGTCGATCTGTTGATTACCGACGTGGTGATGGAGCCGGTCGATGGCTTCTCGCTGCGCGACCAGATGGTGGAGCGGTATCCGAGCGTGCGCACCATTTTCATGAGCGGCTACGATCTGAGCGATTACCCCGCGCAGACGGCCAATCATCAGCTGCTGCAAAAGCCGATCGAATCGCAGGCCTTGCTGACGGCGGTGCATCGTGAAATCGCCGCGGTCGTTGGGACCACCGCCCGGGCAAATTCGGGTGCTGCGGCGATGGCCGGGGTGCCGGACGCGCTCTTCGTGCGAGCCCAGCCCAAGGCGGCCCCAGCGGCCCCAGCCGCGCCAGTGGCAGTGCCCCAGGCGGTGCCCGTGGCGCAACCGGCGGTCAAAGTCGTCCCGGCGGCGCAGCCCGTCGCCAAAGTCGTTCCGGTTGCGCCTGTAGCCCAGCCGACGGTCAAGGCCGTGCCGGCCGCACAACCGGCGGCGGTTCCCGTGGCCAAGCCCGTGCAACCGACCGTCAAAGCGGTGCCAGCGGCTCCGGTGACCCCCGTCCCGGTGGCGGCACCAGTCCAGCCGGTGGCGAAAGCGGTGCCAGCGGCTCCCACTGCGGTTCCGGCCGTCAGGGCCGTGCCGGCGGCGAAGCCTGTGGCCGTTCCGGTGGCTCAGCCCAAAGCGCCCGCTGCTCAGGCCGTGCCAGTCGCCGCGCCCGTGGTCGCTGCCCCGCCTTCGCCCCCACCACCGGCCTCTCCTGAAATCACTTTCCAACCGTCCAGCGGCGGCGGTGAGAGCCTCATCGGGCAGACCCTCGGCGCCTACCAGATCATCAGCTATCTCGGCGAAGGTCGCTTTGGCTCGGCCTACGCGGCCATGCAGATTTCCATCAACCGCCCGGTGGGCCTCAAGGTCCTCGATCCCGAGCGCGCGCAGGATGAAGCCGTCAAAGCTCGCTTCATCGCCGATGCCCGCGCCAAGGCGCACGTGCAGCACCCTTCGATTTTGGCCGTTTATGAAGCCGGCGAAGCCAGCGGGCGTTTCTTCTTTGCGCGTGAATACGTCGATGGCCAGAGCTTGCAGGAAATCGCCCTCAGCGGCGCCAAGCTGCCTGAACCAACCATCCTGAAAATCCTCAAGACCGTCGGCGAAGGCTTTGTCTATCTGCACATGCAGAACCTGCCCCATCGCCCGCTCGAAGGTTCGCGCATCTTCGTGGGGGTGGACGGCACGCCGCGCCTGGCGAATCTCGCCGTGCAGGTGGCCGACGATACCCAGACCGTGCCGCAGGAATTGCAGGCGCTGGGCCGCGTTCTCGCCAGCGTCGTCGCCCCGCAGAGCCTCTCACCCGGGCTGCAAGCCGTCATCAACCGCCTCCAGCAATCGCCCGCCAGCGGACTCAATGCATGGGGGCAGGTCATCCAGGCAGCCAAGGCCCTCGAACCGAAAGTGGTCCCGTCCGCCGCGGCCAAGATCAGCGCTCAGGACGAAGCCGCCATCAAAGCGGTGGAAGCCGCGCGCAAATCGCAGCGGCGCTCCTTCTGGCTCAATGTCGCCAGCCTCACCGCGCTCTTCGCCGCCGTCGTCTTCCTCGCACTGAAAAAGTTCGTCTTCACCAACGAGCGCAAGATTCAGAAGATGGTCAAAGTCTCCGCCGGCGCTTACAAGCTGCCCAGCGGCAAGTCCGCCACCATCGAGCAGGATTTCTGGATCGATAAATACGAGGTCACCATCGCGCAATACCAGCGCTTCCTCGAATACCTCGACAAACATCCCACCGAGGACCAGGAATACCGCCATCCCAAGATGCCTCGGCACCTGGAGCACAAACCGGAATACTGGGACATCTACCAAGGCCAGGCGCGCATCAATGGCGCCGCGCACAGCGTGAAGATCGATCTGAACTGCCCGGCCCTCACCGTCACCTGGTGGGATGCCTATGCCTACGCCAAGTGGCTCGGCAAGCAGACCAACACCGAGCGGGATCTCCCCACCGAGGAGGAATGGGAAGTCGCCGCCGCGGGACCGAAGGGCTACAAGTATCCGTGGGGCAACGAACCCGACGAAAGCAAGGCCAACACCGACTCCGACTGGCAGAACGGCGATCCCCGCGCCAAGGGCAACAAGGACGGCTACGTCTATTGGTCGCAGGTCGATGCCAAGAGCAGCGACGAAAGCTCGTGGGGCGTCGTCGGCATGGCGGGCAACGTCGCCGAATGGACCGCGACCTGGACCAAGGACAACAAGTTCCCCATCATCAAGGGCGGCAGCTACAATCGCCCCATGACGAACAGCGGCTCTCGCATTACCGATCACGATCCGGGCAAAGGCGAGGAATGGATCGGCTTCCGCACGATCAGCCGCACGCCTCCGCCCGACGCCGAGTAAAAATCCCGGCCGCACGGAAAACCCGAACCTCCAAACCCGTATGAAGAAGGCCTTCACCCATCCCCTGAGCCAGCCGTTCGCGCTGCTTTTCTGCCTTCTCGCGTCGATCTTTTTCGCCGCGCCGGCGCACGCCCAGTTCAATGTAAACATTGAAGTGAAGCGGCGCCTGTTCATCCGCTACGAGCCAATCCTGGCGACCGTCAGCGTGACGAATCTGGCCGGGCGCGACATCGTGCTCGAAGATGGCGCTTCCTCCTGGTTCGGGTTCACCGTGTTCCAAGGTGACGCCCAGACGGTCATCTCCCCGCGCAACCCCGACTACCATCAGGAGCCGCTCGAAATCAAACTGGGCGAAACGGTGAAACGCACCGTCAACCTTGTCGATCTCTTCCCCATCAGCGAACTCGGCTACTATCGGGTCCGGGCAAATATCTACAACGCGGCGCAGGACAAATATTACTCCTCCCGCATGGTGACGCTCGACATCGAAGATGGCCGCACCATCTGGCGGCAGTCGGTCGGCGTGCCCGACACCATGCGCAATGCCGGTGCGGTGCACGAGATGCGGCTCATCGCCGCCGTGGGCGACGCACACAACTACCTCTACGCCCGCATCAGCGAACCCGACACCGGGAAGGTGTTTGGCTGTTATCGGCTCGGCCATTTGCTCGATGGCGTGCAGCCCGCCGTGCAGTTCGACACCACCAACACCCTGCACATCCTCATGCTGGCCGCCCCCAAAACCTACACCCTCACCCAGATCGGCGTGAACGGCGAAGTCTATGGCCAGTGGACTTACGACGCTCCCAAATACAAGCCGATGATCCGCCGCGACAGCACCGGCAATCTGGAAATCGTCGGCGCCACCCGCCGCGCCGCCCCTGTCGCCGGCTCCACGCCGGCTCCGAAGCTCTCGGACCGCCCGGTGAGCTTGCCGAGGTAGGGTTAGAAATAGTTCGGAAAGTCGCGCGGCCAACCGCCGACACGGCCCTTCATCAGACGGGACGTCTCAAGCGAACCCCGTTTCCTCGCGAAAAATTCCGGAACGGTCGGAAGAAACGGAATCCACCGCTGATCAATCGGTCTTCTTCGGGCGAAGATAGGGCGTGCACCCACGCCTACTGGCCCCCCAAGATTTCGAAAACGCCGTTCCCCGGCAACGCGGGCAATCCTGCCCGCGCAGGTGGTTCGGCGGGCAGGATCGCCCGCGTTACTGTCTTCGCGTTTTCGCGTTTCGCCTGCCCGACATTTTACAGAGGCGATCCAGGTTAATCCAACCTGATCCAACCGCTGAATCCGGTCGTTCCAGCCCAGCCAATTCAAGCCAGTTTAAACCAATGGAAGGCTCCCGGCCCCGCGATTTCTCTCTCCGCGGTCTCCGCCCTCTCAACGCTTTCGCGTTCCATTCGACCGGCGCTCTACAGAGGCAATCCGACTTAATCCAACCTGATCCAACCTGTGCCCCCCCTCGCCCCGTCACTCCATTTGGTGACGGGGTTTCCACGAAGGCACGAACGCCAAACCCGGTCGCTTCGCGGTGCGGTTCCTTCGCCTTCGACTCTGTCGCCGGCCAGTCTTCCAGACTAGATCTTCGCCGCCGTATATTCCCAGCCTTTGCGATAGGCGGCGCGCTTGAGGAATTTGTCGGCGGCGGCCATGCCCGCGAACTGGAACTTCTTCGCATTCCACTCGAGGCGCTTGCCGGGGAAGTGCATGGCGATCCCGCCAAGGAGCGTCAGCTCGGTGAGCGGAATCGAGTAGTCAAATTGCGACATGAACTCGAACGCCTTGCCGTTCTTGATCGCCAGCGTCCACTCCTCCTGCGGATTGCCGGCCTTCGGACTGCGCGGCAGCGTCTTGGCGGGCGGATTTGCCAGCACCGCTTCGCGGCGGGCCTTGGGCCAGATTTGCGGGTTCTTCGCCTGGTCGGCGGGATTGAAGATGACGCCTTCGGTGCCGACGATGAACCATCCACCCGGCGACCACTTGCCGTCCTTCTTCGGGTCGGAGTTTTTCCACACTTCGGCTGCATCCACCGCGCTGGGCAGTTCCGGCAGGTAAGGCGTGCCATCGGGCTTCTTGCCTTCATACCAGGTCAGCGTCACGTCGCCGTGGCCCTTCGCGCCGGGGAATTCCATCTTCACGATCGAGCCCGTGGGCCACGCGATGTTGGTCAGGTCATCGACCTGCGTCGCGGTGACGAACTTCGGCACGCCGAGGTCGAGCGCCCACGAAGAGGCGTCGATGAGATGGCAGCCCATGTCGCCGAAAGCACCGGCCCCCCATTCGAGGAAGCCGCGCCATTTGAAGGGATGAATGTCCGGCGAGTAAGCGTGATCCGGCGTCGCCGCGAGCCAGTGCTCCCAGTCGAGCGTGGCCGGCACTTCGCCCGGCTTGAACGACACCGCGTTGCCCTGCGGCCAGATCGGGCGGTTCGTCCACACGTGGATTTCCTTCACCTTGCCGATGACCCCGGCGGCGATCCATTCCTTCACTACTCGGTTGTCGTCGTAGGTGTGCCCCTGGTTGCCCATCTGGGTGATGACACCCTTTTTCTTCGCCGCCGCCGCAAGCTCGCGCGCTTCCCACATCGTATTCACGAGGGGCTTCTGGATGCACACGTGCTTGCCGTGCTTGATGGCTTCCATCGCGGCCGGGAAATGCGCGTGATCGGGCGTCGAAATCGTCACCGCGTCGATGTTCTTCATCTCCGCGAACATCTGGCGGAAATCGCGAAACTGTTTCGCATTCGGATATTTCTCCGCCGCTTTTGCGAGGGTGCCCGCATCGACATCGCAGATGGCCACAATCTCATTGTCCTTCGCCGCTCCTTCCATGTCGGAGCGGCCTTTGCCACCGACGCCGATACAAGCGATCCCGAGCTTCTTCCCCGCGGCCACGTCCTGAGCGCGCAGCAGGAGATTCGGGAAAACCAAGCCACTGGCAGCGGTAGCGCCGAGGCCGCGAATGAAGGAACGACGGGAGGTGCGGAGGGTGTAGGGAGACATGGAAACGATTTCGGAGTGAAGGGTGTCCCGACACAATCGGGACGGCGGAATCATCTTAGTGAAGAGCGCGCCATTTCCGCGCAAGCCCGTTCTCCTCAACCACCCGCCAAGGTAGTCGATGCGATGCGAGCCAGTCCGCTGAATCGCGCAATCCTTCGCGAGTGCGCCTGTGAAAATGCCTGCCCGATGGTTTCCGCTGCCACCCCTGCCCACGACGCTAAAGACAGACCAGAACCTCCACACTTTTATGGCCCAAATCATGTCCATCGCAGCTTTCGACCACGCCGAACCCGCGGAACGTCTCGCGGTCCGGCTTCGCGACGCCGGTTTCAAAGCCGAGATGCTCGACGAAACTTCCGCGCAGAAATGGCAGCTCTACAATCTCCAGCCCCGCGCGCATTTCCGGGTCGTCGTGCCCGAAGACACGGCCGAAGCCGTGACGCAGCAACTCCGCGAATGGGACCGGACGGAGCAGGCGATGGCGGAAGCCATTCGTTGTCCGCAGTGCCAGTCCTGGCGCGTCGAATACCCTCAATTCTCGCGCCGCACCTTGATGGGTGCCCTGCCCGCAGCCCTCGCGGCAGCCGGGGTGATCGAACGCGATTTCTTCTGCACCAGTTGCCAGTTCACCTGGCCGGAACAAGAAAGCCTCTCGCCCGAACTGGACGCGCTCGGCTGGTCGAAAGACAAACCGCTCGTGAAAGGGATTGGCTAAACGCTCAGCCGAGCGGCTTATTCCTGACTCGGCAACGTCGCGTGAGGCTGCCGCACAATTCGCGCCGGATTTCCAGCGACAACGGCTCCAGCGGGCACGTCTTGCGTCACCACGGCGCCAGCGCCGATGACCGCACGGTCCCCAATCGTCACCCCTTTGAGCACGATCGCCCGTGCGCCAATGAAACATCCTCGACCGATGCGCACGGGCCTGGCTGTTGCCTTGTAGCCGATGGCCCAATCCCATGGAGCCGTGGGAGTATGAAAGTCATTATCGATGATCATTGCTCCAGCACCGCAGATCGTGCCTTCGCCGATCGAAACCGAAGCAGCCGCACACACGGTCGTGCTGCTCATCCCCACTCTCTCCCCGATCTCCAGTCGAGCCCCACCCGCCATCGTGCGGAGCACGCACGGCTGGGCGTTACCCAGTGGGTTGCATCGGACCGAACTCCCGTAGGTGCCACCGGCACCAAGCACGAAAACAGAACCTGGATGACGCGTCATGATCGACCGGCCGAGAAACTCCACCCCGTTTCCCACTTCGATTCCACGCAGGCGCGCTTCCAGAGTCCACAGTTTCGAAGGCCAGCGGCGCGCGCGGCTGAGGAATGACGACAAGACGGCAACCAACGTCTCGCTCATCGTGAAACAAAGGCGGGCTTGTCAGCGCGGAGTTGGGCGTCGTATGTCGTGAGATACCGCATGCGAGTCGCAATTCTTGCTTCCTTTCCGGCCCATGTCATTCCCGGAATCGAGGCCGCTGCGCCGCGGGGACACTTCGCAACCTGGCTGCCCCAGCTCAGCGAATCATGGGAACGGGCCGCCGATCTGGATCTCCACTGGCTGGTCATTTCACGGTCATTGCCACCGCCGGAGCCGGTCCGCTGGCGAGGCCAGTCCTTCCACTTTCTCCACGTCCCGCAGAAGTTGCGCATGTTCCGCCTCTATCAACGGGATTGTCGTCTGATCCGCGCCCGGCTCGATGCCCTGCGTCCCGACCTGGTCCATGCCTGGGGAACGGAGGACTGCTATGGCCTGGCTGCCGTGCGTGCGGGCAGGCCGTTCCTCCTTTCGATGCAAGGCATCCTCACCGAATATGAGCGACGGGTGCGGCTCCATCCTTTCGAACGATTCCAGGCGATTCTGGAACGGTTCGTTTTGCGCCGCACCCGACAGATCACTTCCGAAAGCACGTGGGGCTGCGCGACGGTCAGGAAACTCGCTCCACAGGCCGAAGTCACCCGGATCGAATACGGCGTGGACGATGTCTTTTTTCGCCAGCCGTGGCAGCCCGATCCTGCGAAGCCGGCCGCCATTTTTGTCGGCACTCCCAATCCCCGCAAAGGCATCGAAGATGCCGTGGCTGCTTTTGCCGACCCCGCCCTGGCCGGGGCCGAACTATGGATCGCCGGCGATCGTGACAATTCCTATTCGGCCCCTTTGATACAGCGCTCGACTCCGAATGTCCGCTGGCTGGGGCGGCTCAATTCGAGCGAGACCGCCGCACGACTTGCGCAAGCCTGGTGTCTGGTTCTTCCCACGCGCGCGGACACCAGTCCGAACGCGGTGAAAGAAGCTCGAGTCGTCGGTTTGCCGGTCATCAGCACGCCCCATGGAGGGCAGAGCGATTATGTCGTGCCGGGAGAGACGGGGTGGCTTTGTGAGCCCGGCGACGTTCGCGCTCTCGTCGGGCATCTGACTCGCACATTGGGCGATTTTGCGCTCACTCAGCAGCTCGGCCATTGCCGGCACGCCGAACATCGGGACTGGTTTCGCCCGGAGCGAACCGCAACGGAATTTCACCATCTCTACCAGAGACTCGCTTCATGAAGGTGCTGATCGATCACCCTGTCCCGTTCGCCTTCGCCCACGGAGGCGTCGCCGTGCAGATCGAGCAAACCAAACTGGCCCTCAGCCGACTGGGAGTGGAAGTCGATTACCTTCGCTGGTGGAACGACGCCGCGCCCCCGGATCTGGTGCACTATTTCGGGCGCGCGACGACGGATTACCTGCGCCTGGCCCGGCGCAAAGGAATTCCGGTCATCCTCACACCGCTCTTCACGGACACGTGTAACCGGAGCGAGACGCAGCTTCGCTGGCAGGGGCGCTTGGTGAATGCCCTGCTGGCGCTGCCGATGGGAGACGGAATCAAATCCCAGCTCGGCTGGCGCGCGTTTTCGCTGGCCGCCCGGAACGTGGTCGGGCTCGAAGCGGAGCGGCACGTCCTGGAGTGGGTTTACCGGGTTCCAGCCGAACGCACGTCCCTCGTTCCGCTCGGGTTGTCGCGCCGTTTTTTGGAGGCTGGCGCCGGCCCACGCACCGGCTCACCACTCATTTGTGTCGGCACGATCACCGAACGGAAGAATAGCGTGCACCTCGCCCTGCTCGCACGACAGGCCCAGGTGCCTGTGCTTTTCGTGGGTAAACCCTACAGCACCAGCGACCTCTACTGGCAGCAGTTCAGCGCTCTCATCGACGGTCGCTACGTTCTTCACCATCCTCACGTCTCCGATGAGTCGGAGATGATCGCTTTGCTACATGCCTCGCGGGGGGCTGTGGTGATGAGCCGGGGCGAAAACTGGTGCCTCACCGCCCACGAAGCCGTCGCGTGCGGATTGCCCTTGCTGCTTCCGGATCTGCCGTGGTCTCGCGAATGCTTTGGAAATGGCGCCCGGTATTTTTCCAACCACGCGGGACAGGATGCGGAAGCGCTTCGCCGTTTTCACGCGGATTGCCCCCACCTGCCTGTGCCCGCGAGAACGCAACTCAGCTGGGACGACGTCGCTCTTCGTCTGCGCGATGTCTATGCCGATGTGCTCAGGACTTCGCGGTAAATCTCCAAATGTTTCCGGGCCACGATTCGCGGCATAAAGCGCTCACCGGCCTTTTTCCGTCCGGCTGCTCCCATGGCATTGGCACGCTCCGGGGTCTCAATAACCGCGGCCACTGCTCCAGCCATGCTCTCTTCATTGAGCGGATCACAAAACAAACCGGTCACGCCTTCTTCGATCAAGTCGGGCACGCCACCGACCCGTGCTCCGACCACGGGAAGACCGGCCGCCATGGCTTCGAGAACGGCCATGGGGCAATTGTCTTCGAGCGAAGGCAGCGCCAGCACGGTGGCCCGGGAAAACTCTCGGCTCAATTCGTCCCGGTTAGCGAAGCCACCATGGCTGCACCACGACCGGGCTTCGATCATCGCGCGAAACTGGGCACCGTAATCATCGTCGAGAATATCGCCGAGGAAGCGGGCTTGAAACGGTTGCCGCGCTGCAAGTGCGTCCAGCGCGTGGATGAAACGAATCTGGTTTTTGCGGTGACAGATGAGCCCGACACAGAGGATCACCGGCGCTCCCGATCTCGCGGGCCGGACTTGAAAATAACGCTCGTCAACTGCGTTCGGAAGAACCCACGTCCGGCGAGCCAGATCACGCACCGCCTCCTCGGTGTAGTGGGTGATGCAAACGACGCCCAGGGAGCGAGGCAGCGTGAACTGTTCGAGCCGGGCATTGAGCCAGTCGTAGGAAAAGGGCCGCACCTGATTGATCCGCGCGATGAGTCGCATGTTACCATGAATGGTGAGCACATTCGGGAAGCCCGAGAACACGGCCGTCATCGCGCAATCGCGCTCGGTCCCCTGCCCGTGAACAATGTCGGGCCGCAACTCCCGCAGCTTGGCTCGCACCGCGCGAATACATCCCTGGTAGCCGGTCGTCATCCATCCCATTTTCGGCACCACGAGCGCGTGATAGCGGATATTCGGCGCGAGATGAGTGGGGGAATCCATCGGGCGGCGGACACAGGAGATAACATCGACTTCCACATCGCCGCACTGCGCAAAACCTTGCAGCAACGCTTCGGGCGCGGTGCCAAAGTAGGGCTGAGTGAGCTCGTAGCGTTTGTGTTGTTCGCGATTGTCCGTCGTCAGCAATGCGACGCGCAGAGACGGTGTCATGAAAGCGACGCTAGGCGTGCTCCCGGTTCCGGCCTAGCACATTCCAGCGGGGCGACTACACTGCTTTCCACCTCCATTTCATGCCCCTGCCCACTCTCGCCCTCTGCCTCGAAACTCCGTTAGGCCTGCGTGGCGGAGTGAGCGTGGTCGTCGAGGAATTGACCCGCGGTCTGGCCGGCCACTTTCGTCTCCTGCTCGTATCACCGGATGAACCCGAGGGCTGGCAGGCCCACCCGGTGGCGTCGCTCATTGCGGCCCATCATCGCTGGGACCCGCATCGCATCACCAAAGCCAGGTCTCGAGCGATGGCGGAGTGGTTGCGCAAGGAGCGCTGCGAGGTAGCTCACTTCCACATTGGCGGGGTCTATGGCTGGGGCATTCGAGTCCCCGGTCGTTCGCCTTTTGGATTTACCGCGCGAGCAGGGATTGCTGTCTGTAGCACGGTGCATGGCACCGCCACGTTGCTCGACGGCTATTGCGGTCCGAAAAAGCCAACCTGGTTCAAGCTCGCGCTCCTGCCGTTTGCCTGGCTGGGAAAGCTCGACGCCCTCCGGCATTCCCGGGCCGAGATTGCCGTATCTCACTACGATGAAGCCCACTTGAAACGGTGGTTTGCGCCCTTGGCGGGGCGTTTCCGCCAGATCTACCATTCGCGCTTATCATCGGCTCCGGATTCTCCGCGTTCGGAGCGTGCGACGACGATCCTGTGCGTCGGCCACATCGCCCGCCGAAAAAGCCAGCATTTGTTAGTGGAAGCGTTTGCACGTGTCGCCCCGCGGCACCCGGCCTGGCGGCTCGAAATCGTTGGCCCGCTCGACGACGCTGAAGGGGCCGAGTTGGTGCGAGGTGCCATCGAACGAAGTGGCGTGAAGGATCGGATCAATCTGGCCGGCAGCCGCGATGAAGTGCGGTCGCTCATGTGTTTGGCGGGCCTCTACGTGCAGCCGTCGCTCGAGGAGGCTCTCGGGCTGGCTCTCCAGGAGGCCTTGTTCGAAGGGTGTCCGGCCATTGGTTCGACAGCCGGAGGAATCCCCGAATTGATCCGCGATGGCGACAACGGTCTGCTGGTCCCGAAAGGCGACGTGGATGCTCTGGCTGCCGCGCTCGATCGACTCATGTCCGATGCGACCTTGCGGACAAAATTCAGCGAACGTGCTCGCCCTTCCATCGTCGAGCGCGGCATGACGTTGGAGCGCATGATCCAGCAGCACCTCGCCCTTTACCACGAACTCCTCGGCCGCCGATGAGCGACGTTCCCGCTAGTCGATTCGTCGTCGCCGTGCCCACCCGCTCGGTGTGCGACGATAACGCGCGCGCGCTCGAAAGGATCGGTGCTCTTCGATTCATTGCCCTCGGCACAAGACGCGGCACCGCAGGCGTGCCGCCGGAGCGCACGCGGCTGAATCCCCTCGTCGGCTTTTGTGCCACCGCCGCCGCCATGACGCTGCCGGCTTTCACCGCCGAAAAAATCCGCACCGCGCTCCTGCCATGGTTCGATCGCTGGGTGAAACGCCAGCTCGTCCCCGGAGATCACCTTATCTCGAGTTACGGCTACGTGAATGAATCCTTCGCCTGGGCTCGGGCCCACGGCGGCAAGACGTTTCTCGACGGCGGCAATTCGCATCCGGAGCATTATTGGCAGGTCGTCGCGGAAGAACATGCCCGGTGGAATTGCCCTCTCGACCCGTTTCCACGCCAATGGTTCGAGCGATCGAAAGCCATGATGCCGCTGACCGACTACGTTCTCTCGCCGAGTTCGTATGTCACCCGCACCTTCCTCGAGCGTGGCTTTCGTCCCGAGCAGATCCTGACGAATGTCTATCCGCTGGATCTCGATTGTTTTCAGCCCGCATCCACTCCGCGCCCACCAGACCAACCTCTCACGATCATCTCAACCGGCACGCCCTCGCTGCGCAAAGGCACGCCTTATCTGTTGGAAGCCTTTCGCCTCATCCGTCGCGACCTCCCGGATGCACGTCTGCTGCTCACCTCACCCATGCACCCGAGCATGGACCCGGTGATGAGGAAATTCGTCGATCTACCGATCGAATGGTCGCCGGCGCTGCCGCACGCCCAGCTCGCAGAACGGTTGCGGAGCGCGGATGTCTTTGTGCTGCCGTCGCTGGAGGATGGTTTCGCTCGCACGGTGGCCGAAGCGCTCGCATGCGGGCTGCCCGTCATCACCACGCCAAGCACCGGCGCGAGCGATTTGATCGAGTCCGGGGTGAATGGCGAAGTGGTGCCTGACCGGGATGCGCAAGCCATTGCGGAAGCGGTTTTGAAATGGGGCCGCATCGCCTGTGAAGGCGGGCCTCAGCGATTTCAATTCTCATCCGCCACGCTCTCGTTTGAGCATTTTGCCGAGCGTTTTCTGATTCAACTGCGAGAAAGGGGCTTGTTACCTCAGGGGCCTAAGCTCTGCCAAGACGCCGTTTGATCGATGCTTTGAACGGATACCAATAGTCCGTGCGAAGCTGCCTCCAGACGCCGCCGGCGACTCCACTCGCCGGCCAAGGCAGCTTTTGATTGAGACAATCGTTCCTAGCCTGGCGAAGGATGAGCCACAGTTCGAAACATCCGTTGACTCGCCGCCGCGTGATGCCGTGGGAAAACCGCTGCTCATGCAGTTGGAAAATGGCGAGCGGCTCCGCGATGGATTCAAGGCCGTGGCGCAGGATCATGGTGAGATAGAGCTGCAAATCCCCACAGGCGGGCAATTGCGGCTGATACCCGCCGGCAAGCTGCCAGGCCAGGCGGTGATAGGTCATATTCACGGGCCCACCAATCCAGTTCCCGTGAGCCGGATAATAGCTGAGAAACTCAGCCGGGGTGAGCGACATCTGGTCAAAGGGAGCGCGAGTGACGGTGCACCCCGCAGGCGAGCGCGTCTCCAACTCGCAACGAACAAACCGGGCGGCAGGGCGGCTAAGCACACGCTCTCGAACTCGGGCGACGTAGGATGGCGCGAGCAAATCGCCCACAAAAAGCGGTTTCATCCAATCGGCCGCGGCCTGGCTGTGAGCCCAGTTCCAATGCTCGACGCGGCCGAGATCGAGCGGTGGCCGGACCAGGCGCATCTGAATGCCGGCATCGCGCAAAATCGTCTCCGCCTGGGCGATGAACTCGTGCCCTTTCGTAGATCCATTGTCGCTGAGAACGACAGCGAAATCGCGATCGGTCTGCGCAGCCAGCGACCCGACTGTCTCCAGCAACCTGGCCCCGGGATCGCGAGCCGGAATGATGATTTCCATGAACCCACTCATGACGCCAAACTGCCCAGAAGCTGGCGCACGCGAGTTCGACTCTGGCGCGCGTAAAGCCGCACCACTCCCCACCACGGCAGAGAAATGTTTTCCGTCCAGGCATGATAGACGAGGAGTGTGATGTAGGTAATCACCTCGGTGAAGATCGCGGCCTGTCGAGCGGGCAGATCGGTCGAGAACCGGGCGCCATGCAGGTTGAAATGGCTCAAAAACTTCCCGAAACCCGTGGCGCCGAAACGTGCCGCCATCGCGCAGAAAAACAGTGAGTCCGCGCAGATGGGGAGCGAAGTGCGATAGCCGCCGCTGGCGATAAAGGCGTCGCGCCGATAGACGGCGACGCTGGGTGGACCGAATTGCATGGCGTAGCGAAGGACCACGTTCTGCCACTCCAGCGGCGACCGGTAGTGGCCACTGCTCCAAGCGGAGCACACCTGCTCGGCCGTGTGGCCCGCCGTATGCAGTTCGTAGGCGGTGTAAACGTAAAGGCAGCGCGGCTCTCGGGCGATCTCCCCGCAAACCGTGGAGACATATTCCGGGGCCAGCCAATCGCCAGCAAACAGCGGTTTCACCCATTCCGCCGTGGATCGGAAATGAAGCCAGTTCCAGTGCTCAACCCGCTGCAACTCCTCGGGAGGCCGCACCTTTTCGACCGGGATGCCGGCCCCGCGCAATTGCTCCATCGCGTTTTCGATGTGTTCCCCGCCATGCACGGAATGATTGTCGCTGATCAAGACGCGAAAATTGCGATCAGTCTGGGCGAGCAGGGAATCGATGGTCTTCGCAAATAAGTCCGTAGGATTACGAGCGGGGATGATGATTTCAAGGTCGGCAGCCATGAACGGCGGCGAGGGTAAAGCGCGGACCGATTCGGGCAAGGACTTAAGCCTCCACGCGAAAAGTGCTCCTTTCTTCCAAGCAGGCGAGACGGCTCATGCGCCATCCCACAGCAAACATTGCCCATTCGGCAGGTGAAGCTCCTTGGTCAGAACCAGCACGGTTTCGAAGCAGAAGGGTCGTGCCAATTTAGCGCCACGATGGGCGCTTCATGCAAAGCGAACGTCTGTGGCATATCGTCTGGCCGCGCCCCCCGAAAAATATAGAGTCCTCTGGTGCCTTCACTCCTATCAGCCTCAACCGTCTCGCCCTCCGAGATTGCCGTCGTCGTTCAGGGCCCTGTCTTCGGCCCGCCATCTCGAAGCGAAGTGGAAGGAATCACTGCACGCGGGCTGAGAAGCATCCGCCGCCATTTGCCCGGTGCGGAGATCGTGCTCTCGACTTGGGAAGGAACGGACGTGTCGGGGCTCGAGTTCGATCGGGTGGTGATGAGCCGCGACCCAGGGCCGGCGATGTTTCGGGAGGACGAGGCGATCGTGCGGCCATCGAACGTGAACCGGATGATTGTTTCGACCCTGGCGGGATTGCGGGCGACTGAACGCCCCTTTGCGCTCAAAGCCCGGACCGACGTGTGGATGCGCACGGCGCGTTTCCTCGATTTCTTCGGCAGATATCCCGCTCGCTCGACGGAGGCTCGGATTTTCACCGAGCGCGTCCTGGTTCACGATCACTTCACGCGGTTTCCAGGTCGCTGCCCGCACTGGAACTATTTGTTTCACCCAAGCGACTGCTTCCAATTTGGCCGCCGAGGAGACCTTTTGACCCTATGGGACGTCCCCATATGGGACGCGGAAGCGTCCGGGCCGCTGGAACTCGTGCCGGAGCAATATCTTTGGGTAACGTGCCTTCGAAAGTTCATGGATGTGCCGCTGGTGCACTGGAGCGACACATCGCCCGCACTGCGGGATCTCGCTTCGCTCGCATTGGCCAATAATTTTGTTGTGCTCACGCGACATCAATTTGGAATCGAGGCACAGAAACTGGCCTTCAACCTCAATGACTGGATATCGACGTTTTCGCACACGGATTGGCTCAGGCTCTACAAGAGCTGTTGCCGCGGCGACATCCAGCATTCGGGAGATCTCGCCGCGTGGTTCAAAACACTTTTTGCGAAGACGCGGGCGTGGCCTCCGGGCTTCAAGCTGCTTGGTCGCTTTTGCAATTCTATAAGCTGGATGTTTGCCCGGGGCTAAGTGGCAACGCCCCAAGACGGGCGCAGCAAGGCCGTGTAGCCGCGTTGGGCTCCGGTAGTGTAGCGCCGACCGATTCCGGAGATGTTCTCCATGGTGAAGGTGAGCAGGCCGTCCTGATCGATAATGCGCTGGACCATGTGGATACCGACGTCGTAGTGGATGTGATACGTGCCGGCAGCGAGGGTATTGGCGGGAATGACGAAGCGCCGGACGAGCATGCCGCGAGGCGTCACCCCAGCAGGGCTGCTCAGTTGGTCGTCGTGCAAGCAATAAGCGAGCGGATAGCCGAACTCGGACTCGAGATTGAAGCCGAGAATGAGGCCTTCGATCTCCTCCCGCAGCTCGACTTCAACCCCGACTTCGAGATCGGCGGCGGTGTGGACCACGCCGTCGGGATCGAGGCTGCGCACCCACGTGCGCCGCAGCCGGGCTTTCGCGTTTCCTGCGTCGCCGATCCACTCCATACGGTTGCCACCACTGATGGTGTAGCGGCGGATGATCGGCTCGACGGCTCCGCACATTTCGATCCGTCCTTCGGAGAGAAGAATCGCGCGGCTGCACAGTTTGCTGACAGCCCCCAGATTGTGACTCACGAACAGAACCGTGCGTCCGCCCGTGCTCACCTCCTTCATTTTGCCGAGGCACTTTCGCTGAAACTCCGTGTCGCCCACGGCGAGCACTTCATCGACGATGAGAATATCCGGCTCGAGGTGCGCAGCGACGGCGAAGGCGAGCCGCATATACATGCCGCTCGAGTAGTGCTTCACCGCGGTATCGAGGAACTTTTCAGTTTCAGCAAAGGCAACGATCTCGTCGAACTTGCGTCGGATTTCCGAGCGGCCCATCCCCAGAATCGCGCCATTGAGGAAGATGTTTTCGCGCCCCGTCAACTCGGGGTGAAAACCGGTGCCGACTTCGAGTAGGCTGGCGATGCGACCGTTCACCGAGATGCGGCCGGCGGTCGGGTGCGTGACGCGGCTGAGAAGCTTGAGCAGCGTGGACTTGCCGGCTCCGTTACGTCCGATGATACCGATGACCTCCCCCTTCTGGACGTCGAAGCTCACCTCGCGCAGCGCCCAGAACTCTTCGCAGCTCGGTGAGGCGCCGACACGGCGTCGCCACAAGGAACGAGCGCCGGCAGCGATCGTTTCGCGCAGCGTTTGATAGCGGCTCGGGGCCGTGTGACGCAAGACGTATTTTTTTGACAGGCCTTCAACCCGTAGGGCGATATCACTCATGCCGCGTCAGATGGTATCGGCGAAGGATCTTTCCATCCGCCGGAAGAACCACAATCCGCTGACGAGCAAGGCGACACCCACGGTGCAACCGAGCCCGAGAGAGGCAATATCGAGCGGCCTCGCTTCCCCAAGCACTGACCAGCGGAATCCGTCGATGAGCGCAACCATCGGGTTGAGAGAATAGAGCACGCGCCACTGCTCGGGAACGACGGAACTGCTGAATCCGACCGGCGAGACATAGAGGCCAAACTGAACGAAAAATGGCACGACGTAGCGGAAGTCACGGTAGTTCACATTCAACGCTGCCAGCCAAAGCCCCGCACCCATGGCAGCCGCCAAGGTGAGCAGGATGAAAACCGGTGTTGCCAGCAGGTGCCACGTCGGCCCGACACGATACCACGCCATCAGTGCGACGAGCAGACCTGCGTTGATCAGGAAATCGACGGCACAAACAACGATGCTGCTGGCGGGAACCAGCAAGCGCGGGAAATAGACCTTCGCGACCAGATTTGCGCTCCCGATGAGGCTGCCGCTCGCCTCCGTCAGCGCGGTGGAAAAAAGCTGCCACGGCAGCATTCCCGCAAATACAAGCAACGGATACGGCACGCCCTCGCTCGGCATCCTGGCGAGCCGCCCGAAAATCACCGTGAAGACGATCATCGTGATGAGCGGTCGAAGAACCGCCCACGCGACGCCGAGCACGGTCTGCTTGTAGCGCACGAGAATATCGCGCCAGGAGAGAAAGTAGAGCAGCTCCCGATAACGCCAGACATCCCTCCAGTATTGCCCCTCCTCACGCCCTGCTTCGATTACCAGGTCAAATTCTTCCTGCAGAGGCGGTTGGCTGTTCATTTCGCGCGTTGGCGAAAGTAAGCCGTCGTCTGGAAGAACTCCAAATCTTCCGGAATGCCGAGGCCATACATGCCGGCGTATTCGCGGCCGGTTTTCATGGTGACGATGCGAGCGCCTTCGGCAATGAGCTGGTTGTAACAGGGGGCGACATAGAACTCGTTGTTCACCCGCAGATTGGCGGCGATCATGGCGTCGGCGGCGCGGACAAAATCACGGCCACGGGCGAAGTTGTAAATGCCGACGGTGGCTTCGTTGCTGACGACCTGTTTTTCGACGACTTCGCTGACGGTGCCGTCGGGACGCAGGCGGCAGTAGCTCCATTTGGGGTGATCGCTCCAGAAGGTCATGATGAGGCCGGACACATCCGGGGCGTCTGCGGCGGCGAGATAGTCGTCGATGGGCAGATCGACGATTTGATCGCTATTGGCGATCATGAGCGGCTCGTCATTGTCGATCAATTCACGCGCCAGCAGCACCGTGCAGGCGGCCCCTTCGGTCACCGCCCAAACCGGGACGATCTCGCAACCTGGACAAAGTCGCCGGATTTCCGCCGGCACTTCGGGATAGCGCTCGAGGTGTTCGGCCAGGCAGAGGAAGGTAAATCGATGCGGGCGCGCGGGCCGGATGTTTTCGATGATCCACTCAATCATGGGCCGGCCACCCACGGGAATGAGCGGCTTCGGCGTGGTAAATCCGGCGCTGGCAAAACGGGACCCGCGGCCTGCCATGGGAACGACGATATTCAACGTGCTCATTCAGATCGTTACCGGCACTCCTCCCCGGAGATACAATTCCAGATCTTCCGGCGTTCCGAGGCTTTGCATCGCCCCGTCGGGCAGGTGATGGGTAGTGATAGTTTTGCCGTCGAGGATCAGTTCGTTGTAAACGGGAGCCACAAAAAACTGTCCCGAGGTAGTGAGACCTTTCACGATCATCCGCTCGGCTCCGGCGATGAAATCGGCGGCGCGGCGGAAGTAGTAGAGGCCGACGGTGGCCTGCTTGCTGATCGGGCGCTTTTCGGCCACCGCAGTCACCCGGCCCTGGGCACCGGTCCGCGCGAACGACCAGCGCGGGTGGGTGGCCGTGAAAGTAAGAATGCAGCCATCGGTGCCGGGAGCGCGGCATTTCTCATAGAAGGGCGTCAGAGGGGCGCCGATGATCTGGTCGCCGTTGGCGACGAGCACTTCTTCCTCTGCCGGCATGTCGTCGATGGCCAGCAGCACGGAACAGAGCGCCCCGGCGGTATCCTGTTCGAGCGGGATGATGGTGCAGCCGGGCGCCAGCAGGCGCAGCATATCGCCAAGGTAAAACTGGGCGAGGTGCTCCTTGCGACAGATGAAGGTGAAACGCACCGGCGGCGGCGGCGCGAGATTCTCCAGCACCACCTCGATCATCGAGCGGGTGCCGATCTCGATGAGCGGCTTGGGAAAGGTGTATCCGCGCTCGGAGAACCGGGAGGCCCGTCCGCCGAGGGGGATGATGATGTGCAGCGGAGTGGTCATGATTTTTCGACGCTGTCGATGAAGTGGCGGATCCGATCGTAATCGACCTCGCCAAACCCGCTGACGCGGCAGACATGCGCGCCGGTGCGGCGGGCGGCTTCAAGCCCATGCTCGGCGTCTTCGACGATGACGCACTCGGACGGCGTGACGCCGAGCTTTTCGCAGGTGCGCAAATACATCTCCGGATCGGGCTTGGCCTTCACGACGTCTTCGTTGCTGATGAGGTAGTCGAATTGTTCGATGATCCCGCTGGCCAGCAGCATGCGCTCGACGCTCTCGCGCACGGCATTCGAGCAGACGGCGAGCTTGTAACCGTCGCGCTTGAGCTGGCGAATCATGAACTCCTTTTCAAAGACGGGCGTGCAATTACGCAGGATTTCCTCGCGGGTGTATTTCTGTTTGATCCGGGCAATGATGTCGTGAAGCCCGCGCGGCAGATTCTTTTCCACCGAGAGCATCTCCAGCTTCTTGCGCGTGGGCAGGCCATTGTAGGTGGTAAGATGCTCGTAGCGGGAAATGGTGTAGCCGAAGAGGGCAAGAGCACGGTTGAGAGCCTCGTAATGCCACTCGGTGGCATCGACGAGCACTCCATCGAGATCGAAGAGGACGGCGCGGATTTTCGTCATGGCTGGCCGGGATATTTGTCGCCGGCGACGCACGGCAGTTTCACTACCACCGTAGTCGTATCGGTCAGGGCCGCGAAATCTGTCGCGGTGCCGGGGCCGATCCGGACGATTTCCCCGGCCCCAAACTCTTCCCCGCTCATGCGCACGCGACCGGAAACGATGACGGTCAACTCCGTGGCGACCTTGTGATGATGCGTATCCTCACTCTCGCCAGCGCGGTAGTGTTTCACGGCTACTTCGACTGCGTCGGTAGCGAGCAGGGTAGGAGCGAAGCGGCCGACGAACCAGCCTTTGGTAAATTGATCGAGGGGAAAACGTTCGAGACTCACGTGGTAAGCAGGCTGGCAAAAAATTCCCGCGCCTCCCAAGCGAAATCGGTGCAGACACCATCCACCTCCCAGGCTAGAAAATCGGCCCAGCGGCGGAAGCGAGCTTCATGACCGAACCCGTGGAGCTCGGGTGAGACGACAAAAATCTGCCGGTCTGCCGCCCGCAAGGCGCCGATGGTTTCCGCAGTCGCCCAAGGCGAATCGAACTCATCGAGCCACACCACTTGCGCCGGAATCGACAGACATTGGTCGAGCGATTCGCCACGATCGCTCACCCGGGCGGCCAACACGGCGCGGCCGCCTGCTGAAAGCGAGCGGATCCTGCGCTGCGCCGCGCCGGGGGTCTGGGGCTCGAGCAGCTCAAAATCGAAGAGAAACGACCGGGCACCAAAATCGCCAGCCAACTGACGGTCGAGCAACTCGGCTTCGTAACCGAGCTCCTTCACGTTCAACGCAATGGGCCGATCCGCGTGGGCGCGAAACGCTTTCGCAAAAAGGCCGAAATCGGTCTCCGGCGCCCATCCCGTGGGATCGTGCCCGATATACGAACGCCCGGTCGCATCGCGCCGCAGATCGGTTTCAATCCCGAACCCGGCTTCCAGTGCGCGAATCGTCATTTCAAGGGAATTTTCCGTGGCAGGAACTGGTCCGTCGAGATTGGCACGATGAGCTAAAATCCACATCGCTGGGTCAGCGGGCCGCTCTCGCCAAGGCATGTTCCGGTTCGGCGATGTGGCCGCGGTAGAGTTCCGCCGGCACCGCCTCCTCCCCAACGTAGTCGTCGAGGGTATTGTGCAACATCTTCAACATGCCCAGGCTATAGATGGCGAGGGGAAGTGCAGCATCGTAGGCGCCGAAGATCAGGATAAAGTTGAACGGCTCACAGACAATAGGCACCCCGACGAAAAGGGCGAGGCTGAAAAATGGCGTGCCGCGGGCACGACGAACGAGACGCCACGCATCTCTAGCCATCAGCCCCATTACGACGACGTAAATGCCTAGCCCGAAGTAACCTACAAACCGGACCGTCGAAAGCGGGCCACTGTGCACGTTCCCGACAATGAGTGCGTTTTCCTGCCCTTGCAAACCCGCCATGGCAATTGCCGCCATGTCCCGCTTGGTGACGCCAAACCCGTCGCCAAAAATCTGATTGTGCACGTATTTATTTCCGGTGAGGAAGATTCGCCACATCTGAAACCGCCACTCGCTGGAACTCGCGGCTGATTCTCGAGCTGCGTAGCTCCACTTGCCCGGTAAAAACGACAAAGCACGCTGGGCGGAATTTGGAAGTTCGTAAAGAGTGCCATTGCCTGCCACCAACAAGCCGAGGAAGACAACCCCAAGCCCCGCCATTTTTACGAGAGTCACCCACCCCGAACGGAGGTAGGTGGCGAGGCCAAAAAACAGGCATGTTCCGATAAGACCGGTGCGAAATCCCGAAAGCAGGATGCAATACGTGCTCGCGCCGAGCACAAGGAAACGACCAAAATGGAGCGGGTTGAGTAATGTTTCCGGCCGGAAAATGGAAAAAAGAGCCTGGTTCGTGGTAATACCTACACCACCCAGATAGCTCAATCGTTCCACCGCGTCGTCAGGAGTCTGGCTATTGGAATTGATGCCGGACTGCTCGACCTCCGTCACCGCAAAGCCAGTGTAAAAGGTGGTCATTACCATGGCTGCTCTGGGAAAAAGATCAGCGATCGCATTTAAGATTCCCAGCGTGTAAGTATTCGCTAGAATGATCCCTAGGACGATCCTGCCTCCGCTCCGGACCGGAATTGAGGCGCGCGACAGAACCCAATAGGCCAGGCAGGCGATGCCGATAGTGAAATAGGGCCTCCCACCGACGCGCTCCGAGTTGACGGCCAGAAAACCAACCGGGTTGCGCACAAAAACCGTCACGAGGTAGAGCAACATGACTCCCATCCAGAAGTCCGCCGCTCGATAAACCGGTTTTCGCCGGACGACCTTAAGAGCCACCAAGGCAAGAACAGCCGCGAAAGTGGCACCAACTGACAGGTCTCGGATCGAGAGCGGAACCGGGAGTTGGGGCACGGAGCCAGTCCACTGCCACGCCACGATCAAAAGAAGCCAGATATACTGGCGCAAGATCATGGTGGCAAAGCCGAGAAACAGGATGCCCATCATCATGGCCGCCTTGCCTACCTGCCCTTGGCCGAGCAGCTTTCCCACCGCAAAGGCGAACCCCATGCCAGCCAACGTCGTCACGACAGGCACGACGTATTCTTGGAGGCGCTCGAGTTTCATGCGGGTATTCCCGCGAATATACGGAGCCTCATCCAGCGCACAAGGACCTCCACCTCCGAACCCGACACAGGAGAGCCGTTGATTCCCGCATCAGGCACTTTGAGCGATTGTCGACGCAGCGCGTCAGGGCCTCGCTTTCCCTTTTTGCGGTCGCTCTTCGTCAATACGATCATAAGCCAAGCAAAGGGACGACGCCTTAGCCCAACTCGATCAGTCGCCGAGAAATCCGGCGCGGCGTTCTGGTTGATCAGACTGACGAGGCTGTCGCTGCGGAATCCGAGCGGCAGGCCGATGGACTCCACGGTCTTCAAGCCCAGCCAGGGCATTCGCTAAGGGAAGGGAAGAATATGAGCCGCTTCCCATGCCGGGCCGCAAGGGTCTCGAGGAACGCGCGAAAGGTCCACTTTTGCGGGTGTGCAGCGGTGATCGCTTCCGGCGGAGCCGGAGTTTCCGTTTCGGCAAAGCGACAGATGAAGGCGCACAGTTCCTCCTCGTGGATGAGGTAGAGCGGCTGACTCTCACCGCCGATCAACGGCACGATCCGGCTCGACTGAACTTGCCTTTCCAAGCGCCCCATCATCCCACCCGCGCACGGGCCGTAAACGAGGCCGGGACGAAGGATCAAGGCGCCGAACTCACGGGCTTTGTCCTCGATGGCGAGCTTCGCCTGCCCGTAGAGCGACTGGCATCCATCGAAGGCACTCATCGTCGAGATGAAGACGAGGCGCTTTACCCCGGCAGTTCGCGCTGCCTCGAAGAGCCGCCGCGAGCCAGCGACGTTCACCGCCTCGATTTCCGCCCGGCGGAGCGGAGCAAAATCGTGAGCACAGTGGACGAGAGCCTCGACACCGCCGAGCAGCTTTGCAGGCACCTCTCCATCGAGGGTGTAACCATTCGCCCGGGTCAGTTCACGCACCTGCCACCCTCGCTCGCGAAAGTGCAGGGCCACGCAGTTCCCCACCCAGCCGTCGGCGCCGGTGACCGCGCATATTTTCGACGAAGGATCCATCTCTCCACCCCTGGCTTCTGGTTCTTCTTTCATACCGGTGCCGGACTGCCGATGCGGTGCGCATTGGCCATGACGGAAAAAGTGATCGTCGTCGCCGGGATCGCCGGAAGCACGGAGGCATCCACAACATGCAGACATGACCATCCCCACGGCCGCCCAAGCACATCGCTTTCCCCTGCGCTGGGCTCGGACCGCATCGGCCACGTCCCTCCGCAGTGAAAGCTGCGCCCCGGAGGCATGCTCTTCACCGAACCCGGCACGGGCCAGAGCCCGATCGCCGACGCAACTTCCCGAAGTCGGCGCACCACGCGCCCCACCACTTCTCTGGTGTGCGGGTTCTCGCGTCCGATCAGGCGCATGCGCCCACCATCCACGTGCAATTCCATCGTGTGCGATTCGTCCGAGTGGAGATACGCCTGCGCGACGAAGGCGTGGCGCTCGATCCAGCGGAGCAGCCAATCCAGAGCCGGCGGGCCGAGGGTATGGCTCAACGCTCCGGTGAGCAGGTCGCTGTAGGTATAGAGTTGCACTTGGGCGCGACGCGGGCTGATGGCACGATCCGACATCTCCACATAAAACTGGCTAAGCGTGTGCGCCGGGGCATTTCGCACTTCCGGTGGGCTGAAAGTGCTCAGCAGGGGGAAGAGAAAATACGCGCTGTCTAGCACGCGAGCCATGCCTCCCCCCTGCGCCGCGAGCAACAGCCGCGTGCTTGCCACTACCCCGGCGGCGAGGAAGACGCGATTCGCCTCGAGTTCCTACGCTTCGCCCGTGTGCGTGCGGTGGCCGCGCAGACACACCCCTGTATTGTGTTCTTCCACCGCATCCACGACGATACCCGGTTCATGGACGAGCCACCGCTTGACCGCATCTGTGCGATCGTTTCCGTCGTCTCGTAAATGCAGCCGTAAGGACAACCGTAAAGGCAGAGCCCGCACTGCACGCAACCGCTGTGGACCGCCAGACGGGCACGTCCCCAAGTCATTCCCGCCGCGCGGAGACGACGTCGGACGGCCACCAACCGGGTCTCTCCAGACACGCAGCCTGAGGGCTCAGAGGAAGGGCCTTTGCGCCTTTCGTGAAGAGCGGGAACTCCTTGCAAAGATCATCCTCCACTGCGGCGAGCGGCATGAACCCGAGCACGGCCCGATAATGAGGCGCGAGATCCTCGCGATTAATCGGCCAGCCGTCGAACTCATCCGCAGCGTAAGGCATGACCGCCGCACCCCAGACGGGATCAAATCCGCCGGTGGCCAGCGACGGCTGCAAGCGGGCGCCTTCCGCCACAAAACCAAGATTTTCCGCCACGGCTCGATAAGGAAAATCCGAATCGAACTGATGCTTCACCACCGCTCCGCCAGCAGTCGGCCTCATCCCCTCTTTGATGCACGCGAGTTCGCGCTCAAGCCCCTGCTCGCGTGGAGTCATCCGCAATCTTTCCACGATAGCGCGACGATCAGCTTCGAGGGCCGACCCTCCATCCACCAACACGACCTCGATCCCACGCGCGACGAGGGCGTGCGCACGGGCGGTTCCCGCCGGGCCAGACCCGACGACGGCCGCTCTCATGCCATCGGCGGCTTGCGCGTCGTCGTCTTCAACCCCAGGACACTTAAAAAGAAGCTGCTCGAGATGCCTTGCAGACCCACCACGATGAGCGTCGCGGCCATGACGAGCCGCCGCAGATTCGACTCGTAGGCCAGGTCGCCAAAGCCCGCCTGTGCCCACGTCCACACCGCCCAGGCTAGCACGCCCAGCCCGGTCAGCAGCGTAACCAGTCCGACTGCGAGGCCTTTTTCGAGTGTGAAGAAATCGAACAGCTTCCCGAACTTCGGATCGTCGGGGAGCAGCCCTTCCCCGATGGCGAAAACCTTCGAGAAAAAAGCGAAGGCGACCAATTGCACGCCCACGATGAGGCTCATCGCCGCAACGATGAGCGCCCCTACATCCAGCCGCACGCCCGAGAGCATGACCGGTCCCCAGCTCAGGCAGGCGCTCCCGGCCGCTCCCACCGCCGCGAGCAGCAAACCCGGCACGAGGAAAAGCCAGCGCGGCGAATAGATGAACATGAACCGCAGGTGCCGCCAGCCGTCCCGCCACGGACGCAGATGCGGAGGGCGGGAACGTCCGTCGGGATGCAGCGTGATTGGCACCTCGGCCATTTTCATGCCGAAGAGCGACGCCTTCATCACCATCTCGCTCGCGAACTCCATGCCGGTCGTCTTGAGTTCCATCCGCTCGTAAGCAGTGCGGGAAAAGGCGCGCAAGCCGCAATGAAAGTCGCGAATCGGCGTGCGGAAAAAGAGCCGACCGATGAAGCTGAGGACCGGGTTGCCCAGCCACCGATTTTTCCAAGGCATCGCTCCGGGCATGATGGTTCCTCCCCCCGCCGGCAGACGGCATCCCATCACCAGATCGTGGCCTTCGCGCAGCTTGCCGACAAAGAGCGGTGCTTCGCCGAAATCGTAGCTGTCATCGGCGTCGCCCATCAGCACCCAGCGCCCGCGCGCCGCTTCGATGCCGCCGCGCAGCGCATTGCCGTAACCTTTGGCCGTCACTCGCTCCACGCGCGCACCGTGCGTTTCCGCCAGTTCGATCGAACCGTCGGTAGAGCCGTTGTCCGCAACCAGCACTTCACCACTCACTCCGGCTGCTTCGATACCGCGCTTCGCCTTTTCCACGCAGGCCACGATCGTCTCGGCCTCGTTGAGGCAGGGCATGACAATGGTGAGGTCCAGATCGGCAGGCATTACGATTTTTGCGGGGCGCACTGCTACGGCATTGAGCCCGCCTTGCCAGCGTCAACTTTCAGCCGCACGATTTTCCAGTCCCATGGTGGGCGCGAGGCGCGGCTCTGGAGCGAGAGCGTCGCAAGCACCTCGCCTTGCATTTCTTCCCGCCATTGCTCAAACGAGCGCCCCATTTGTATCGCAAAGCTTTCCGCATCGGCATTGACCACCACCACGCGCACACCATGGGCCAGGACATCGGCGGCCGTATCGGCTTTGGTCACATGATGAAAACGCCGTCCGCCAAACGGGCGCCACAGCGATGCTTCTGGATCGTCCCAGGTCACGAGTCCGAAGACCGTTTCCCCCTCGGGAAGGACTGCCCGCAGAGGAGAAAGGGCGTCGGCTCGCGAGGCATAGACTTCGTAAACCGTGCGAATACGCCGGGATGCTGGATTTTCGGGATAATGCGACTCCAACCAGGTGATCACCCACCGAACGGGCCAGAGGGGGCGCGACGGAGTCAGAATTACGAGCAAAGCGGCGAGCGTGAGCGTGCCAAGCGCCGCTCGTCGCCACCAGACCATCGTGACCACCTGCACCGCACCGGGGCCGACCAGAAGTGGCACGAGTAGCAACGGGTAATAAGCGATGATCAGGCGCTGGGGGATGGACACGCCGCTGCGAGACATATAAGCTAGCAACGCGACCCACGCCGACCAGCGGACCACGGCGAGCCAGGCGTCGCGGTGGACCGGCCTTCGCCCCCGGATGCACCAACCACCCAGCACGGTCAGGACCGCTAACCAACTTACGCCGAACCCCAAGCCCGCCGTTTCCTCGTTCTGCATTTCCGGCACAAACATGACGGCGCGTGATTCGAAATAGCGATTCATTCCCTCTCGCAGCCGGTGAGGCAAAAATTCCTCTCCATGGTCGTTCCACCACTTCGCCAGTGGCATGATGGGGGGGGCGAAATTGTTGACCGCCAGGATGGCCGCGGTGCCTGGAACCGTTACGTCGGCGGGCAGACTGACCATATGCCCATAGTCGTAGCGCATGCCCGTCCAGTCGCCGCAATGCTTCCAATTCAAAGCAGACATGGGAATGATCGAAATGAGCAAGCCCACGACGGTGCCGCCGGCCATCACCATCGGCCTTGCGAGCATCCGCTTCCACAAAGGCAGCAGACCAAGCGCCAAGGGGAGAAGGAGAGGAAGATTCACGAGCTTGAGCCCCGTCAGAAATCCGCCGGCCACTAAAGCGCCCCCACCCTCCCAGGCGCCTCCTCCGTCGCGAAACCGCAAGGCAAAATGCATCATCAATAAGGCGACCACGGCCCCGACCAGATCGTTGCCCAGCCCGCCTGCCTGCAGGGCAAAACCGTATCCACCCGGCACGACCCACATCCAGGCCCAGGCTGCGCGGCGGCGCATCCCCAGCCTGCTCGCGACGCTGTAAAACAAACCCGGTATCAGCATGAACGCGGTGAGGTTGAATAACACGCTCCACCGTTCCGAACGGAGGAGGGACATGATCGGCGCCATGAGCCATTCGAAGCCGACGGCGCGCGCATTCAAGCGCGTGAAATCGGTGTGAATCCACTCCCAGCGGCCTTCGGCCAGCCAATGCAACACTCGCGGCACTCGATAGGTCAGAGCATCGTAGTTATTCGGCGGATGCAGGATTCCTCCCACCCAGACGAGTGTCGTCAGCCCGAGCCAAGCCGCCGGCAGGGCTCGCCGCCAGCGCCGGAGTGGAACTCGCCAAACGCAAGTGCGACCGGCCCGCCAGATCAACGGAATCAGTGCGGCCACCGCAACGAAATAACCTCCTCGACCAAGGCATCCGAATGCTGACAAACCCCACCCCACCCCATTTAGCCAGGCGCAAATCAGAAGCCAGAGGACCAATTCGATTCGATGACTATTTTTAATCATTCATCATTTTACACAGTATTCGCCGGTTTCCGCCCTATCAGGCGGCTGTTTTCTCTTCAAGTCAGCGCCGCGATCCAAAAAGTAAGGCTAAGCAGCAAACGGGAGGCAGGCACGGGAACCGTGTCGTTACCCATCGCCCCCCCATGGCAAGATCCGCCCACGGAAAATCGTTTCACCAGTGGGAAAGCGGCCCGACTCCTGCCAGGAAGAATTGAGAGGCGAGGGCAAGACTTGTCTTGGCGGAAACGCCGCCTTCCTGCTCAAAGTCTCCGGCAAGCGCTCTCGCTTGCTTCAGCGAGATTCCTCCTCGCCACCTTTTCCTCGATGCACCGTTTCCTCCATCATTTTACCAATCTTTACCTTGTCTGGCTCATCATCGCCGTCGCGCTCGCGCTGCGGCATCCACCGGCTTTCCTTTGGTTCAGCGGATCGTGGATTGTGTGGGCGCTTTCCACGGTCATGCTCGGCATGGGGTTCACGCTCACCGTGGAGGATTTTCGCCGACTTTTCCAAATGCCCGGCTCTCTCGCCCTCGGCTTTCTCGCGCACTACACCATCATGCCGCTCACCGGTTGGGCGCTCGCACGGTGGCTGAAGCTCGAACCGGGCTTTGCCATCGGACTCGTGCTGGTGGCGAGTTGCCCCTCGGGCACGGCCTCGAATGTCGTGAGCTTTCTCGCCCGGGCCAACGTCGCGCTCGCCGTGGCCGTGACGCTCACCTCGACCATGCTCGCTTTCGTGATGACCCCGCTGTGGTGCCGGATCCTCGCTGGGCAATACGTGGAAGTCGATGTCGCCGGTCTCTGCCTTTCCACGCTCAAAGTCATCGTCGTGCCGCTCCTGCTCGGCGTTTTCTGCAACTGGCGTTTCCCGCGCACCGTGGCCCGCGTGGCTCAGTTCGGGCCGATTGTCTCGGTCGTCGCCATCGTCTTCATCACCGGCGGCGTCGTCTCGGCGAATGCTGAAGCGGTGCGCGCCAACTTCGGCACGCTCGTCCTCGCCACGCTGCTCCTGCATCTGCTCGGTTTCGGCCTCGGCTACGCCGTCGCACGGGTGCTGCGTTATCCCATCATCGTGGCGCGGACCGTTTCCATCGAAGTCGGCATGCAAAACGGCGCCATGGCCGCCATGCTGGCGAAGAAACATTTCCCCATGCACCCGCTGGCGAGCGTGCCGGCGGCGTTCAGCGCGGTGATTCAAAACCTCGTTGGCAGTGTAGTGGCGGCCTGGTGGCGCTCGCGCCCGGTCGAACCAGCCGAGAAAACGGAGAGCGCCGCGGAGACCGAAAAAGTAGCTGCTTCCTGATGCCAGCGCCCACCTCGCCTCGGCACGACATTTACTACTGGAAATGCGATCGTTCCGCCGCGTTTCACGGCACGCAGGTGCGCGGTGAAAACGATCCGGCGCTCGAAGGAAATCTCCGCGAAGCCATCCGCGCCGCGCTGGGCTGCCGCGACCTCACCCTCACCGCGGCCCTGACGCAGGGCAATCACCTCACCTGGACCGCCGAAGCCAACGGCCAGCCGCTCTTCGTGCGCCTCGAAAATGGTCCCGAGCACGATGACTACATCCTCGTCGAATCCGAGGTCATGCGCCGGGTGCGCGCGCTCGGCGGACTGGTGCCGCAGGTCTTCGCCGCCGATGCCAGTCGGCGTCACGTGAGCGGCGCATGGCAGGTGCTCGATCGCGTGGGCGCGCCGGATTTGAACCACTGGTTCAAGCAAGGAGCGCTCGACGAATCGCACCTGGCCTTCGAGATCGGCGCGGCGGTTGCACGCTGGCAGGCCATCCAGCCCGACGGCTTCGGTCCGTTCGATCCGGCACAACTCGACGAACTCCGTGGCTTCCACGTTCGCTACGAAGATTACTTCCGCACCCGTCTTGACCAGCATCTCGGCTTCCTCGTCGAACGCGGGTTTTTCACGCCCGAACAACGCAGTGAAATCGAGCAGACCATCGATCGCCATCGCACCCTGCTGCAACTCGATCGCGGCTGCCTCGTGCACAAGGATCTGGCCCTTTGGAATATCCTCGGCACGCGCGATCGCATCGCCGCCTTTATTGATTTCGATGACACTATTTCCGGTGATCCGATGGATGACCTCTCCCTGCTCGCCTGCTTCCACGATGCCCGATTCATGGCTCGCGCCTTCGAAGGTTACCGCAGCGTCCGCGCTCTTCCCGAGGAATATCTCCAACGCTTCTGGCTGCACCTCTTGCGCAACATGCTCGTGAAGTCCGTAATTCGCATCGGGGCCGGCTATTTCGAGCGCGGTAGCGGTTTTTTCCTGATCGGCTCCGGTAACACCGGCACCGATTTGAGGCGATTCACACGGGACCGTCTCTTCAAGGCTTTGCACGGACTCCGCGACGGTGCTGACATCTCCACGCTATGAAAAAAAACCCGCTGCGCATCGGCACCTGGCTTTCTGTGGGCGCTCCCGTGATCGCCGAGCTCGCCGCGGAGTGCGGCTTCGATTGGGTGTTGCTCGACCTCGAACACGGCTGTGAATCCGAAGCTGCCCTCCCCAATCAGCTTCGCGCCCTGCGCGGATCGAAAACAAAAGCCGTCGTGCGGGTGGGCGCGCCTCACGCCGACCTCATCGCCCGCGTCCTCGACTGGGGTGCCGACGGCATCATGGTCCCTCACGTCAATTCCGCCGAAGCTGCCGCCGCGATCGTGCAAGCCGCCCACTATCCCCCTCGCGGGACTCGCGGTTTTTCCCGCACCATCCGGGCTTACGGTTATGGACTCCGTCCTCCCCTGAAAACACCGAGCCCTCCTCTGCTCATCGCTCAGATCGAAACTTTGGACGCCGTGCATCGCGCCGAGGAAATCGCCGCGGTTCCCGGTATCGACGTTCTCTTCGTCGGCCCCGCAGACCTGAACTTCGACCTGCAGACGAGGCGATCCAAAGTCCCCTACGACGAATGCCTGCATCGTGTGGCCACCGCCGCCACCGCTCAACGCAAAGCCAGCGGTATCCTGGTCCGCGACCTCACCGACCTTCCCGGACTGAAGCGCCTCGGCTTCACCACCATTGCCATTAGTTCCGATCTCTCCCTCCTCCGCGACGGCTTCCTGAAAATACTCCAGACCGCTCACCGGTGATTCATGACATCCCATCGACTCCATCCCGTCACAACGTCGAGCGTTCCTCTGCTTCTCTGCTTCCTGTCCATCTCCAGCTTCGGCGCCGAGAAACCGTCTCCTGCGTCCCATTCGAAACCCATCTTCCACCCGAAAATCTTCGAAATGATCGAGTGCTGGGTTTCCGATGGTGAATCGCCCATCGCCACCGAGATCAATCTCGACGCGGTTGCAGCCAATCGAAATCAGTTCGATCCAGACGGGGTAAAACGGGACGGCCCATGGTGCCAATGGACTAACGCGGAAACTCACGGCTACCTTCGCTATCGCGTCATGGAATCCAAAAGCGGGCGCTACACCGTCGAGTTTCAAAACAACGGTGGCGGAACTCTTACCACCCGCGCCATCATCGTCGTCGCCCTCGGAAAAAGAACCCTGCACGTCGATGGGAAGAGCCGCGAAATCCGAGTGCTGCGGGTTGAATCGTATGCGTCGAAGTAGCGACCATCTTTCCCTTTCCGCCTGCCAATGATTTCTCATTGTGTTTCGCTTTCTCCCCAAGACATTTGGCCCGGCTATCTTCTATCCCATGAAAGCATTTCCCCTGGTTCTCTCCCTTTTGTTTTCCACCGTCGGGCTTAGCGTGGCTGACGACGACGGGCGTTCGGCTTTTACCGCCACGCCCGGACGAGATGTAGGTGCGGCACTGAAGCGTGCCGAGCGCGAGAACAAACGCGTGATGGTGATCATCGTTGAACCCGGCAAAAAGCAGGCCTCTCATTTGAACGCCACCATGCAGGCCGAGGAGACCAAGAAGATGGTGAAGGAAAACTTCATCGTCGTCGTGCTCTCCAATCGAAAAGAAAAGCATGTAGCAGGGCTGGTGGACGACGTGATGTCGGTCCATCCCGCCTATGTCATTTTAAAACCGGACGGAACGGTCGAATCCAAGGGCGACGCGGCGATGGGAGCCGGTCCCGGGTTAAAATGGATGCAACAACTGGTCACCAAGCCCTGAGTTAAAGGAACTGAAAAAGGTGGCGCTTGTTAGCTCCGCACCGCACGCTCGGGAAAGAGCGCAAGGATAGCCGATTCATCCGCCGCGCAGACGCCGCGTTCGGTGATGAGGCTGGTGACGAGGCGCGCGGGGGTGACGTCGAAACCGGGATTGGCCGCGGGGCTCTCGGCGGGGGCGATAAGGACTTCGCCGCGGGTGCCGTTTTGCCAGCCATCGACCATTTTCACTTCGCCGGCACCGCGGTCTTCGATGGGGATTTCGCGCAGGCCATCGCGCATCTGCCAGTCGAATGACGATGATGGCAGGGCGACGTAGAAAGGCACGTCGTTGTCGCGCGCGGCGAGGGCCTTGAGATAGGTGCCGATCTTGTTCGCTACATCGCCCGTCCGCGTGGTGCGATCGGTGCCGACGATGACGAGATCCACCTGCCCATGCTGCATGAGATGGCCGCCGGCGTTGTCCACGATGAGCGTGTGCGGCACGCCGTGCTGAGCGAGTTCCCAGGCGGTGAGCTTCGCGCCCTGGCTGCGCGGGCGCGTTTCATCGACCCACACGTGGACACGGATACCGGCATCGTGCGCAGCGTAGATCGGCGCGGTCGCCGAGCCGTGGTCAACGAAGGCCAGCCACCCGGCGTTGCAGTGCGTCAGCACATTGACGGGCTTACCGCCTTTGCGCCTGCTGATCTCGGCGATGAGCGGCAGGCCATGTTGGCCGATCCGACGGCAGAACTCGGCATCTTCGTCGGCGATTTCGGCAGCGGTCGCCCGAGCGGCGGCAACTTTGTCGACGGTAGCACTCATGGCAGCGAGTTGACGATCGACAGCCCAGGCGAGATTCACCGCCGTAGGGCGAGTCGATTTCAGCAAATCACCCGCACGTTGCAGCCACACCTTGTCCGTGGACTCCAGGGCGGCGAGATACATGCCATACCCTGCGGTGGCTCCGATGAGGCCCGCGCCGCGCACGTGCATCTCGGCAATGGCGCGAGCAGCTTCCGCAACCGTGCGCATCTGCTCGACGATGAATTCGTGAGGCAGTGGACGCTGATCGATCAACTCCACGACGCGATCGTCACCGGTTTTCAGCCAGATCGTGCGGTAATGTCGGCCATGAACGTTCATGTGGATCGGTTGTGTTTCCGCGAGACGACCGCGAGAGCAATGCCGTAATTTCCAAAAACCGCAGAGCCTCGCGCGGAGGACTCTGGGGACAAACGATGGACATCCCGCTGCACCTTTGCGTTCTCCGTATCTTTGCGCTGAAGTGGGCTGCATGCCGTCATCGTCCCTGTTTCCAATCGCCCTCGCCCTGCTGGCCTTCGGCATCTCCGCCCACACTGCCGAGTGTAGTGCCTCGAAAAGCGAACCCCGCATGGCTCCCGCCGGCCTCAACTTCACTACGATCACTGTGCAATCGGACACAGGTTCGGCCCGTTTGCACGTCGTCACATTTTCCGCCAAAACCCATAGCTTCGCGCTCATGGATGATCCGGCGAACGCTTATGATCTCGCCTCCGCCTCTCGCAAGCGCGGCGCCGCCGCCGCGGTAAACGGCGGCTATTTCCAGCCCGACCGAACCCCGCTGGGCCTTCGCGTGCGGCAGAGTCAGGAGATCCACCCGCTCGAACGCGCCAAGCTGCTCTCCGGCTTGCTTACGGTCAGCGGTGACCGCATTGCTCTCTTGCGGGTCAGTGAATTTAAACGCTCGGCCGCGTTGCGCGAAGCTGTGCAGTGCGGCCCTTTCCTCGTCGATGGCGGGAGACCCGTCGCTGGCTTGAACGCCACGCGCACCGATGCTCGCACCGCCATCATTGGCGATGGGACTGGTCATTGGGGCCTTGTGGTCAGCGATGCCGTCTCACTCGCCGATTTTGGCGCCATCCTCGCCACGCCCGGAATCGTGCCGGGCATAAAGATCACCCGTGCGCTCAATCTCGACGGTGGCTCTTCTACCGGCCTGTGGGTGGCGGGCGATCCCCCGTTCTATCACCGGGAACTGCGCAACGTCCGCGACTTCGTCGCGATCGTTCCCAAGGCTCCGTAACCCGGACTTTTCAAAGCTGATGTCCATCCAAACGCACCGCTTCATCACGCTGGCATTTTTCCGCGTGCATAGTAGCGCAGGAGTCATGAAGCCTTGGCTCATCCTCCTTTTCGCCACCGCCTTCGCCGCCCGGGCACATCCCATGTTGCAAAACGCGATGTGGGTGGTCTTCGCGCCCGATCGTGTGCGCGTAGCGGTGAATGTCTCGGTGAAGGAAATCGCCGTGGCGCAGCAGATGAAAGAAGCATCCGACGGTTCGTTCGACGACGCGGCGCTCGATGCCGCCGCACAGAAACACGCCGACTATCTGGTATGTCACCTCACCTTGCGCACGCTGGATCGCGACCTCGCAGGTCACGTGGACAAGGTTACGCCGCCCGTCCTCTTCGCCGGCGCTCCGGAGCAGACGTTTTTCCAATACGAGATCGCTTATCCGCTCCCTGCTGGCGCGCATCCGCAAACGGTTTCCTTTCGGCAGGATATGCTCCGCGAGTGGCCCTACGCCCCCGGCCAATCGTGGGATGTGAGCTACGTCATGCGTCTCAAGCGAAGCGATCTGCCGGACGTCAGCACCGGCCTCCTCCGCGCGCAGGCCGCGCAGGATTTTCCCACTGGGTGGAGCGATCCCGGTGCCAAACCGCATGCCGCCACCACGAATCACGGTTCATCTTTCACCGCGTATCTTCAGCACGGCATCATGCACATTCTCACGGGCTGGGATCACCTGCTCTTCGTCACCGCCCTGGTGCTCGCAACGATGACGTTCTGGGAAATGTTCAAGGTCATCGCGGCCTTCACTCTCGCGCATACCCTCACGTTAGCCGTATCGGTGCTGACCGGCTTTCGCCTGCCGGATCTTTTCGTCGAGCCCGTCATTGCCGGCAGCATCGTTTTTGTGGCGCTGGAAAATATCATCTTCCCACAACGCACTCGCGGCTGGATGCGGCTGGCCGTCGCTTTTGGGTTTGGCCTCGTGCACGGGCTTGGCTTCGCGGGTGGCCTGCGCGACGCGATGGCCGATCTCGGCACCAGCGCCATCGTTATCGCCCTGCTCGCCTTCAGCCTCGGCGTGGAGATCGGGCACCAGATCGTCGTGCTTCCGACCTTCGGCCTGCTCCGCCTCGGCACATGGAAATTCGAGGCTCCTTTCCGCGCTGCGGCGCTGCGCTACGGCTCCATCGCGATTTCTCTCGCTGGCGGTTATTATCTCTTGCACGCCTTGCACGGCGCGTAGCCCCCCCGGGCGCTGTCGCTCCACCGCCGCTATGTAAAATAATCGAAATCGCGCTCACTCCCGAGTTTGCGGCGGACACGAAAAACGTGGGCGGGATGTTCGTGTGGATTGAGCCGGACAAAATTCTTCCGGCCAGTCCAATGGTAACGCTCGCCGGTGAGAAGATCGTGCGCCTGGTAAGTCTCCCATTCGCTCAGGCCGAAGTCTTCCAGTGGCACGGTGATGAACGCATCCTGCGTGTGAAACGGATCGAGGTTCACGACGATGAGCAGGCAATTGTCGCGCGCGACGGTGGTCTTCGCGTAAGCGATGACGAGATCGTTGTCGCACGGCACGAAACTCAGGTTGCGCAACTGCTGTAGCGCGCGGTTTTCCTGGCGGATGCGGTTAAGGCGCCCGATGAGGTGCTTGATGTTGCCGGGCGCATTCCAGTCGCGTTGCTTCCACTGATACTTCTCGCTCTCCCAGTATTCCTCCTTCGCGAGTTGCTTGTAATCGTGATCGCAGAGACTGAGGAAATGCCGCACGTCCCGCCCCGCATCGAAATCCGCGCGCCACATTCCCGCATTTTCGCACAGCTCGAATCCCGAATAGATCCCGTAGGTCGGCGCGAGGGTGGCCGCCAGCACGGCGCGCACGCAGAACGCCGGACGCCCCCCAAATTGCAGGTAGCTCGGCAGAATGTCGGGTGTGTTCGGGAAAAGATTCGGCCGCATCACCTCGGCGACTTCGCCGGTCAAATCCGTGAAATAGCCGGTGAGACCCTCCTTGGTGTTGCGCCAGGTGAAGTAGGTATAGCTCTGCGTGAAACCAGCCCGTGCGAGCACGCGCATCATCTTCCCACGCGTGAAGGCCTCGCTCAGAAAGAGCGCATCCGGAAAACGGCGCTGCACGCGACCGATCATGTATTCCCAAAAGGCCACCGGTTTCGTGTGCGGGTTATCCACGCGGAAAATACGCACGCCGTGCTCGCACCAGAATTCGATCACGCTCGTCAGCTCATCCCAGAGCGCGCGCCAGTTCCGGTTATGATAGTTGAGCGGGTAAACGTCCTGATACTTCTTCGGTGGGTTCTCCGCGTATTTGATCGTCCCGTCCGGCCGCTGGTAAAACCACTCGGGATGTTCCGCCACATAAGGGTGATCGGGCGAGCAATTCAGCGCGAAATCCAGCGCCACTTCCATTCCACGCGCGCGGATTTCACCGACCAGCCAGTCGAAATCCTTCAGTGTGCCAAGCTCTGGCGCCACGTCTTTGTGCCCCCCACCATTCGGGCATTTCTGGTGTCGATTCCCGATCGCGTAGGGCACGCCTGGCTCACCCGGCTCGCAGGTCACGGAGTTGTTCCGCCCCTTCCGCGCGGTCACACCCACCGGGTGAACCGGCGGAAAATAGATGACGTCGAAGCCCATCGCTTTCGCGTCGTCCACGCGCCCGAGGCAGTCGCGGAATGTCGAGCCCTTGTCGCCGCGGCCTTCCGCTGAGCGGGGGAAAAATTCATACCATGAACCGACGAGCGCGCGCTCGCGGTCCACCCACACGCGAGGATATTGCGGCGTGAATGAGCGCGGCGCGGGTGCGGACGCAACCGGGGCCGGCTCCTCGACGGCCACCTTCTTCTTCGAGCGCGACTTCGGTTTCTTCCCCACCGGTTTCAGCGGGAGTCCGTCCTCGACCGTTCCGATCAGTTCCCCCGCATTCAGCAAAAACTCCGTGGCTTCGCTGCGGTCAGCATAGCTCGTCATCAACGCCTCCAACTCTGGATCATGCGCCAACGCATCGACACGGTCGGGCGTTCCGGCACGAATGTCGGCGGCAAAGGCTCGCAGCCGATCCGCGTCCCGCTGTTGCCCGGCGGCCACCGCACGCAGCCCGGCCTGTTCGATGAATTGCGCGCCTTCCAGCGTTTCGCTGGTCAGGTTCGGCTCGCCCGCCCGCCACTTGGTCGAAAACTCATGCTGCCACGACCGGAAACTGTCCCCCCACGCCTCGATCGTCACGTCGTGAAAGCCCACATCGAAAAAGGAACAAGTCCCCCGCCAGCGGTCCTTATTCCACGGGTCGATGCAGATCATCGGCGTCTCGTGCCACTTCGCCGCCCCGGCCACACGCCATTTCACCAGCGCCACCACCACGTCGTGCCCATCCTTAAAAACGTCGGCTTCGATGGTGAGATCCTCCCCCACGGCACGTTTGACCGGATATCGCCCCCCTTCGACGAGGGGCGTGACATTTTCGATGACGACTGTGGGCGGATGAAGGCTCATGACCGTCTTCACTTTCATCCACGCAGGGGCGAGGCAGCAAGAGCGATTGCCAACACCGCCAAGGTAATTTCTCGCTGACCGTCGGACCCCGGCGAGACGACATTTCGCGTGACAGGGAAGGTCAGGGAAAACATTAATTGCCCATGAACCCCAGTCGTCGATCCGTCGGTTCGAAGCTGCGCCACGTTCTCGCTCGTGCCCTTGGCGCCATCTGCACCCTGGCCTTCTTCGCCCCGTCGGCGGGCCGCGCCGTAACGGACGCCGAGAAACCCACCTGCAATATCAAGGCTTTCTATACCCAACCGGGTCCCGGTGGTTCGACGAAGTTTACCTTCGTCGTGGAAGCGAGCGACGATGTCGCGGTGCGGCGGCTTCAGTATCGTGCCTCGGTCGGGGGCGGCGCGCCTGGAGCGTTTCGAAATTATCCCTACGTGCCGGGGACGCGGATTACCTATACCGTCAATTGCAGCGCGTTTTACATCGAGTTCCGCTCGGTCGATACGGCTGGGAAGATTTCCCCCAGCGTGGCCAGGTCCTTCGTCGCCCCCTTTCCACGCAAGCCCATCCCCAGGCCCGAGCCATTCTTTGAAAAGGTGAAGCTCTTCACCAGCGGAGTGTCGGAAATCAAGGATGCCGCGGCGGCCGATGTGAATGGCGATGGGCACGCAGATATCGCGCTGGCGGATTTCGATGACAAACGGGTGAGGGTGCACCTCGCCGGCGGGGCGGCACTGAACGGCACACAGATCGACCTGCCATTTTCCGAGGGCCCTCAGGCGCTGGCTTTTGGCCGGATTTTCGGCCCGAATGGTTCCGCGACCAACGACTCGCGACCGGACTTGGTGACGACCGTGGGCACAAAGGTGCGAATCCTGATCAACAACGGCTTGGATGGAGGGAATGTCGGTTTCTCGAGTTCGGATGTGGTGCCTTTCATCCTGCCGGACAGCACATTCTACTACACGGTCACGACGGGGGACGTGAATGGCGATGGCTACGACGACATCATCGCCGGCGGCGTCTATGGTTTTCCGACGTTCGGCACGGTGGATGTGATCCTCAACAAAGGCCCGGTGTCCGACGGCATGGGTGGTTTCAAGCACGGCGGATTCGAAGCGCCGGTGCAGATCCAGACGGGGCTGCGCATCGAGCAAGTGCTCCTGGCCGACATCGACGACGACGGCGACCGCGACATCGTCGCCGCAGACAACGCCAATAAGATCGTGGCAACGCTGTTGAACCAAGGCAACGGCACCTTCGCCTCACCCGTGGAGCATACGACAGCGCTCAAGCCCGAGGCGATCACGGTGGGCGACATGACGAACGACGGCTACATCGATATTGCCGTGTTCGGGTCGGATTTTACGGGCAGTTCCACCCGTGGCGGCTTCCAGTTGCTGCGCAACACAGCCGACCCCATGGCAAATTTCGGCACCTTCGTCGATGCGGGGGCGAAATTCTTCCTCACGCTGCCGATCCCCAATCCAAACGTCTTTTTCCCGGGCGATATCGCGATCGCCGATCTCACGCTCGATGGCATCCCCGAAGTGATCATGGCCAATCACTACAACGACACGATCGATATCTATCGGTTCGCCGTCATCCGCGATGCGGACACCGGGGAATTCGGGACGTTCATCGAAGAAGGGATGGATCGGCTGACGGGGATCGATGGGCCGATGAAGTTTGCGATCGGCGACCTCAACAAGGACGGCAAGCCGGACATCGCCGTTGGCAACTACAGCACGGACCAGTTGGCGATCTTTCTCAACAACAAGGGCAAGACCGACAGGACCAACCCGCTATCGCTCAAGATCAAGACAACCTCGCTGAGCTTCGGTAGCGCCTTCAACACTCTGCCCGACGACGAGATCACCCTCGACCTCACCTACTCGAACGACAGCTTCAACGAAGTGACCAACGCAGTGCTCACCTGCACGCTGCCCGCCGGGATCGAACTGCCCCAGGAAGCGCCTTATTTCAGCGACCTCAACGGTGACGACATGGATGACAACTACGGCTTCAAGCTGGTGTTCTCCGGTTCAGACGTCACAGCGGTGTCATGGGATCTCGGCACGCTGGGGATCAATGACGGAGGAGTAAAACGATTCAAGGTGCACGTGCCGGAAGAAACCCTCGTGGGGGCAAAAATTCAGCCGTTCAAGGCAAAGCTGCGCACGGATGGCGGCTCGAAAACCGCCGCGTCTCGAGTGTTCAAGACTCTCTCCACCCTCGCCTATAGCGTGACCATCGATCCGCCGACCAAAACTACCGCCGTGCCCGGTGAGGTGCTTCGTTATGTGCTGCGGGTCAAAAATCGCTCGCTTGCTCCGGCAGGCATCACGGACGCGAAGCGCCTCAAGTATTTCGCCCGCGATGTGAAAGCCATCGTGAACAAGCCCGATGGCACGGCGATCTCGTTCGCGGGGGGCGGAGATACGCCGGGCTTCGTCAATGCCGCAGATCCAAGCGTTCTCATCAACCGCATCGATGCCATTACCGGCGCGACCGCTACACCGCCCGTCCAGCCGCCCTTCCAAACCGGACCGCGCATCGCCATCAACCCACGCGTTTCCGATGACCGCCAGCTCATCGGCTACTGGCTCGGAGCGATGGCTCCCGGTGAGGAATCGTTCATGCGTTTCTCCGTGCAGATTCCCTATGACCAGGCCCCGGGTGCCTTGGACAATCTCATTGCGTATGGCCGCTTCAATGTGACCCAGAAAGCGAAGGGGAATCAGCCCGAGGGAGCGGCAAACCACATCATTGCCGCGCCTCTGACCATCGGTGCCCTCGCGGAAAATGCCCCGCGCCCGATCCTCACGCTGAGTCTGCGGCAGGAGACGGCTGGCTACGAACAAAGCGGCATCGGCCTCATAACCAAAACCGCCGGCACGGTCGCCGATTCCACCCCGCCGGCCACCGGTGTGCCTGCACTGAAAACCAATCAGATCCGCTACTTCGCCACCTACGAGAATCGCGGCGCCGTTACGGCCAATAGTCTGCGGGCCACCTTTTCCATCCCGAACGGAACAAAACTCGACAAAAACTCCGTGGTCATCAACGGCGCGAAAGTCGCCTCGAGAGATCTGCCACCCGTCAAGGCGCTGATCCAGAGCACCGTGAGTAACAACTTCGAGCTGCACGACGTGCCGGACGTATTCGAGGAGTTTTACGAACAGAAATTCCTCATCCTCGATCTGCCTTTCCTCGACGCTGTCGGCGGAGCGAACAGTAAACGTTCGATCAGCTTTACCTGCACACTGGCCCCGAGCCTCGTCGTCACCAACCCCACCACCGGCAAATCGTCTCTTCGTGCGGTCGCGGTGGATGACGAGTTCTTCGGCTTCGGTTTCCTCTCCTGCGACAGCCTGCTGCGGTTCCAGTTCAGCGGGGGCGCCCGCGCGCGGGTCACCAAGCCCGTGCTCATGAGCAAGCTCAAGGTCGAAGGTCCACCGGACCTCAACCCACCACCCGCCACCTTCTCCTATCTCGCCACGTTCAAGAACGACGGCGGACTGGATGCGCGCGATTTCGAAGTCTTCGCCGACATCCCAGCCGGCGCGAAAAGCAAGGGCGGCTTTTTCCGCGACGATAACCTCGCGCGCGTTGGCGGCATCATCAACGAGCCGCCGCTCGACTCCACCAGCGGCACCGTGCGCTGGAAAGTGCCGCGCGTGGCTCGGGGTGCCCTGGTGCGCTGTGAACTCGTCCTCGCGCCGAACACCGGCACGCTTCAGACCAACACGACCACCACGCCCCTCGCCGGACAGGTGGCACCATTCTTCCGTTTCCGGGACAGCACCTCGCCAGCGACCCTGCCTGCGGAATTTGCGGTGCGAAAACGGTCGATCTCGCCTTGGGTGCGGCAATTGGTTTCCGGGGATTTTCGCTCGGCATTTCTCTCCGCCATTCCGCGGATCGCACCTTCGCCGTGGCATCAACTCCAGCGCGGCGGCCCGCTCGCCGCGGCGGTTCAGCGCACCCAGGGCATCGGCATGGCGACGCACTTCACCCTCACGCCGGGCACACCCGCCGGGCGGGTCAATTTCCTCGTCAAAGCCCCACGCGTCGCGGTGGCGGAGGGGTTCATCACTTACACGGTGGTGTGCGGCAATGACACCTCGCGAGCCAATGGGGCAGGTGCTCTTTCACTCATCGTCCCCGATGGCACCACGGCGGTCGAGGCCACCGCATCCGTGAGTGCCACGCAGCCTTCGCGCATGGCGTCCTTCTTCGACAATGATCGGCGGGTCGCGTGGGGGCTCACGCCCGATCCGAACAGCGCCTTCATCGTCACCCTCAAGGTGAAGGTCGATGCCGGGCGCAAGGGCGTCATCTATTCCCCGGGCATCGTGTGTGGCGGCGACCAGTCCGGTGTCTGGACTGCCAACAAGATCGTCACCGTCATCCGCGAACCCGGCCAGGGCGAGTCCTCGCTGCGCAGCGCTCTGACGAATTCCATGCTCGGGCCGACCGCTGAGGAGGTGGCTGCCGACCCCGACTACAATGCCAGCCTCGATGCCTTGATCGCCAACAACGGCGCTGTCATCGGCACGACCGGCCACACGGTCAAGGTTCTCCCGAGCGGGGCCATCCTGATGGCTCTGGGAGCCGGCAATATTGTCGCGGCCGGCGGTGGGAATATCGCGAATGCCTCGCTCGGCGATGTCGTGGCTTCCGACGGCAGCGGAATCGTGGCAGGCGGCGGGGGCAACATCGTCGCGGCCGGCGGGGGCAACATCGTGGCCGCCGGTGGCGGAAACGTCGTCGCCAACGATGGGATCGGGATTGTCGCCGCCGGCGGGGGCAATCTGATGGGCATCAAGGACGTCTTTGCCAACCTGAACGCGTCGAATCTCCGCAGTGCGATCACCGGGCCCGGCCAGCTCCTCGTCGCCGGCGGCGCTGCGCTGGTCGGTCAGGACGGCGCTTCACTCCTCGACAATGTCACCGGCGCCGTCGTTGGGACGCTGACCCCCGATCTCTTCGACGTCATCTCCGCTCGCCCGGAAAACCTGGTGAATACCGCCGGCTCTCTCGTGGCCCAGCCCGGCGGGCAGTTGATTGCCGTGACCAGAAACATGGCGCTCAAGGCGAGCAGCGGAGTGACCGAGTTGAGCATCGATCCAAACATGCTCGTTGGTCAGGACGGGGCGTCACTGGTCGGCCAGGATGGAGCGTCGCTGGTTGGTCAGGATGGCGCGGGCTTGGTTGGCCAAGATGGGGCCGGCCTCGTCGGCCAGGATGGCGCGGGGGTCGTCGCGACCGATGGCGCAGGCATCCTGGTGCAGGGCAATGGCATCGTTGCTGCCGGTGGCGGAAACGCGCTTGGCCACAACGGGGCGGTGGCACTGCCTTTCAGCGCCCACCCCGGCTCAACTCCAAAACCGCGGAAGCGGTAACGGCGGTCTGCTCGAAGCTTCGAACCAAAACGAACTCGCTTCTATCGCCCCGCGAGCAGTGCTCGGAGCGACTCCGAATCTGCCACGCGTTTCAGCACTTCCTGAAGCCTCTCCAACGCCGTCGGGATGTGCTGAAGGAACTGCGTGCGTTTGTCGAGGTGCCCCAGTTTCCCATAAGCGCCAAGCGCCTGCATGAGCCGCTGCATTGCGCACAGGTCGTAGATACGCAGGAATTCCGCATCGTGATCGCGCCCGGGGCCCAGCAAACCGCTGAGGTAATGGGCGAGCAGGTCGTCGCGTTCGGCGACCGTCAGATTTACGTAGGGATCGAGCAGTAGGGAGGCGAGATCGTATTGCGCGAGGCCGGGACGCAGTCCCTGGAAGTCGATCAGACAAACCTCCCCCGCGCGGACGATCACGTTCTGGCTCTGGAAATCGCGATGCACCAGGCAGCGCGGCAATGACGCCAACTCGTCGGCGATTTCGTGGAGTCGTGTGCACTCAACCGGCGCGGTGTGTCCGAAATGCCGCCCCAGGCAATGCTCGATGAAATACTCCTGCTCCCACCGATACAACGCCGCATCGAATTGCTGCTGAAGCTGGAGCTTTTCCAGCCCCGCCGCCTTGTGCGCCTGCGTATGCAGCAGGAGCGCCTGGTCCAGCGTGCGCTGATAAAGCGCCCGACGCTGTGGCCATGAATCCGTGCGGTGCGACCACAAATCGTTGTCCCCCGCATCCTCCATCACGATCAAACCCTCCTCTTCGTCGTGGAAATACACCGCCGGCACCCGAACCCCGACGCCTTCGAGAAAACGCGCGATCGCCACGTAGTGCCGGTTCTCCGGACGATCCTCCCCATAACGCACGAAGATCACCGTGCGATCACCCACGCGCATGCGCCAGAATTTGCGGCCCGAGCCGCCTTTGTCGATGAAGGCGACGGATACGGGAGTGCGGTCGGATTCGGTAAGCATGAACGCCAACTGTCGAATGCTCTTCTTCTGCTGTCCAGACTCTGTAACTCCGCTCTCCAGAGTCGAACCGGCCAGGCTGCGCGAACCGCAACGCCCGGCTCTGGAGACCCGGGCTACCGCCGCGCCACGCCCGTCCCCCCGGACCGGTCCGGCTTGGATGCTTCCAGCGCCAGCTTCGCTTCCTTTTGGTAAGCCTCGTCCTGCGTATCCATCGGTCGGATCCCGAGCACGTTTTGCCACTCCTGCGCCGCACGATCGGCCTGACCGAGATCGCGATACGCGTGCGCCAGTTCCGCGTGATGCATCAACCGTTGCGGTGCGAGTTCGATCGCTTTCTTAAAGCACCTCACCGCCTCCTCGTTGCTCGCCGGGGGCAGCCCACCGTAGACCCAGTTGGCGACCGCTTTCAACACGCTGTTGAGGTTGGCGACACCGGCATTCCATCGACCGAGGACGTGCCACGCAAAATCATCCCTCGGATCGAGTTCGATCGACCGCAGCGCTTCGTCGCGGATCACCTTCGCATATTCCATCTTCGTCTTGTTGCCGACGAAGTCGGTCATCTTGCCGTAGCAGATGGAAAGATTCAGGTGGCCCTTCGCGTTCGTCGCGTCCTTTGCCACCGCGCGCTTCGCGTAGTCGAGGGCTTTCTCCGCGAAAATCTTCGCTTCGTCCTTCGCCTTCGCCGCATCGACGAGGTCGGTGTATTGCTTCGACATACGGAGCAGCACGCCGAAATTCTGCGGTTCAATCGCTTCCGCTTTCTGAAACGCGGCGAGGGCTGCCTTGGTCTCGTGCCGGGCGTCGCTCGCATCGCCCTGCTGGACGAATCCCGCGACGCGCGGATCCTCAGCCAGAAGCTGGCCGGCACACAAAGCGGCGAGCAGCGCGGGAAGTTTCACTGACGTTCATGGAAGCAGAAAACACCCGCACTGTCGCGGACCGTTTTGTGAAAATTTCCTACCGTCTTGTTACTCGGCCCCGCCCTCTCTCATGGTTGCGTGCGGGGAGGGATTTGCTTGAGCAGCCCTTTCATTTCCGCAACGACGCTCGCAAAGGCTGGATCGTTCGCAAAGTTCTTCATCTCGTGCGGATCGGCGTTTTCGTCGAAGAGCATGGCTCCGCCGTTTTCGCCCTCGTATTCCGCGTAACGCCAGCGCTCGGTGCGCACGGCCTGCCCGTAGCCATTCGCGGCGCTCACGGTGAAAGCAGGACGATTCCATTCCGCCTGCGGATCGCTTAGCAGTGGCAGGAAGCTGTGCCCCTCGAGGCCTGGCACCGCCGGGAGCCCGCACGCTTCGGCTAGGGTAGGGTAAAGATCGACAAACTCGACCACGCGCGGGCTGACCTTGCCGTTTCCGGCGGCCTGCGGCATCCGGATGAGCAGCGGCACGCGCGTGCCGACTTCGAAAAGCGACGCGTGCTTCGACCATTTCCCCTTCTCACCAAGGTGGTAGCCGTGGTCGCCCCAGAAGACGACCAGCGTCTTTTCCGCGAGCCCCAGCCGCTGGAGCGCGTCGAGCACACGGCCGACATTCCAGTCCACCCACGAACCCGCGGCGCGATACGCCTGGATCATCTGGCGCGCTTCATCCGGTGTGGCAGTTCGATTGATGAACAGGTCGCCACTTCGCGCCGGAATACTCGCCAGCGGAAATCCCGCGGGGGCACCTGGCCTCAGTGCGAAGTCCGGCGGCAGCTCGATTTTCGCCGGATCGTGCAGGTCGAAGAAACGCTTCGGCGCGGTGGGTGGGCTGTGCGGTTTCGTAAAGCCAACTGCGATGAAAAATGGCTGATTCTGATGCTGTTCGAGCATTTTGATGCCATTGAGCGCCGCATAGTAATCGGGATGATCCTCGCCGTCGCCGTCGAGCACGACGATTCGATCCGAAAGCGCCGGGTCCTGCCGCACGCGCTTCTGCCCGGGCGCAGGCGTCGCGGGCTTCCAGCCCGGAGGTGGTTTGATTCCGCGGCCTGGCGGGACGCGTGCCGACATCACCTCGGTCCATGCGTTCCGATCGTCGTAGCCTCCATGGAAAATTTTACCCGTCGCACCGACGTAGTATCCGTGGTCCTTGAAGTGCTGCGGCAGAGTTACCCAGTCGGGATGCGCCGTGCGAAAATTCACGTCGTTGTTCATGACACCCGTGGTCGTCGGGTAACGCCCGGTGAGCAGCGACGTCCGCGACGGATTGCACAAAGGGAACTGGCAATACGCGCGCTCGAACTGCACTCCGCTGGCGGCCAGCTTGTCGAGATTGGGCGTTACCGTGCCCGGGGTCTTGTAACAGCCGTGCTCGACCCGCCAGTCGTCGCTGGCGATGAAGAGCACGTTGAGTTTCTCCGCGGCCACGAGGTGCGCCGATGCAGCGAACATCACAAGGAGGGACAGCAGATGCTTCATGGGGAGGAAGAGACTGCCGCTCCGATTCGCCTGTCGCCAACTACCAAATTCCACGGGAGCTCTGGCTTGCCAGGGTCCGGCCAGCATTCCACAAAGCCCCATGCCCCCCACCTCGAAACACTCCGTTGGTCGCGTCGTGCTCGCCAGCTTCATTGGCACGACGATCGAGTGGTATGACTTCTTTCTTTATGGCACCGCGGCCGCCCTCGTTTTCAACAAGCTCTTCTTCCCCACGATCGATCCGCTCGCCGGCACCATGGCCGCCTTTGCGACGAATGCTGTCGGCTTCTTCGCACGTCCTGTCGGCGGCATCGTCTTCGGTCACTTCGGCGATCGGATCGGGCGCAAGACGATGCTCATCACCACGCTCATGCTCATGGGCTGCGCGACGTTCTGCATCGGCCTGCTGCCGACCTACGAAAAAGCCGGCGTGCTCGCGCCTGCGCTGCTGGTGCTGCTGCGCTTCATTCAAGGTTTCGGCGTCGGCGGCGAATGGGGCGGCGCAGTGCTGATGGCCGTCGAGCACGGCGGCGGCGACCGGCGCGGTTTCCGCGGAAGCTGGGTGCAAGCTGGCGTCCCGGCGGGCCTGCTCATCGCCAACGCGGTGTTCAGCATTTTCTCCGCGATGCCCGAGGCGCAGTTCCTCGCGTGGGGCTGGCGAGTTCCGTTTCTGCTCGGGCTGCTGCTCACGGGCGTCGGCTACTTTATCCGCCTCGCCGTGATGGAAAGTCCCGTCTTCGCTGCCGCGAAAGTCGAACGCAAATCCGCTGCGCCGCCGATTTTCGAAGTGCTACGACGCCACCCTCGCAATGTGCTTATTGCGATGGGGGCGCGCTTCGCGGAGAACGCATTCTTCTACATCTTCACTGTCGTCGTGCTCAGTTACGCGACGGAACGGCTCGGCCTCGCGAAGTCCACGCTGCTCCAAGGCGTGCTGCTCGGTTCCGCGGTGCAGTTCATCCTCATCCCCGCCTTCGGCGCGCTGTCCGATCGCGTCGGAAGACGCCCGGTTTATCTCGGCGGCACGCTTTTCCTCGCCGCGTTCGCGTTCCCATTTTTCTGGCTCGTCGATACAAAAGCGACGCCGCTCATCTGGCTCGCGATCGTCATCGGGCTCATCGGCCACTCCGCACTCTACGGCCCGCAAGCTGCATTCTTTTCCGAGCTTTTCGGCACCAACGTTCGTTACACCGGTGCCTCGCTCGGCTATCAACTGGCCTCTCCCCTCGCCGGCGGCCTCGCCCCGCTCATCGCCACCGCGCTGCTGAAATGGTCCGGCGGCGAGCCGTGGCCCGTCGCACTCTACCTCGTCGCGACCGCACTCATCACCCTCTCCGCTGTCTGGCTCGCCGCAGAGACAAGCCGCAGCGAACTCTAGCGTTCGATCGCCAGCGCGATTCCCATCCCCCCGCCGACGCACAGCGACGCGATGCCGCGCTTGCCGCCGGGGTCTTCCAGCAAGTGGAGAAGCGTCGCAAGCACCCGCGCACCACTCGCGCCAATCGGGTGGCCAAGGGCAATGGCCCCGCCACGCTGATTCACTTTCGCCGGATCGAGCCGAAGCTCGCGCATACAACCGAGCGCCTGGGCAGCGAACGCCTCGTTGATTTCGACCACATCCACCGTATCGAGCTGCCAATCAGTCTCGGCGCACAGTTTTCGGATCGCGCCGACCGGGCCAAGGCCCATCGTCGCCGGGTCGCATCCGACCGCGGTCGCAGCAACGATCCGAGCGCGCGAGGTGAGTTGATGTTGCTGAAGGGCGGCTTCACTTGCGATCAACCCCAGCGCAGCACCGTCATTGATCCCGGACGCATTCCCCGCGGTAACGGTGCCATTGGAACGAAACGACGGCTTGAGCGAGGCGAGTTTCTCCAGCGTGGTGTCGGCCCGCGGATGTTCGTCGACTTCCAAGCCACCGACCGGCACGATTTCGCGCTGGAACGAACTCCGGCTGGCGGCGGCACGTTGCTGGCTGAGCAGCGCGAAACGGTCCTGATCCTCGCGGCTGATTTGCAACTGCTCCGCGATGCGTTCCGCCGTTTCGCCCATGCCGATCTTCAGCACCGGATCACTGAGACCATCGGTGAAAATCGCATCGGCGAGCGAGGCGTCGCCGAGTTTGCGTCCCCAGCGCAGATCCTGGTCATAATGAGGCGCGCGGCTCATTGATTCCACGCCCCCCGCCAGCACCAGCGAGGCTTCCCCGGTCGCAATGGCCGAAGCCGCCAGCGCGAGGGCCTTGAGCCCCGACGCACACGCCATGTTCACCGTAAAGGCGGGAGTCGCCTGCGGCAGACCGAGGCGCAGTCCCACCTGTCGCGCGACATTCATCCCGGCCCCTGCCTGCAACACCTGCCCCATGATCACCTGGTCGATCTGTGCCTTCAGCGCAGCCGGGACCACGGCCTCCGCGACGGGAAGCGCGAGATCGGCTGGCGCGAGCGTCTTCAGGCTGCCGCCAAATCGGCCAATGGGTGAGCGGCGAACATCGACGAGATAAATGGGCTGGGAAAAAATCATGGTGCGAAACATTCGCCGGGCATCGTGCCGGGCTCAACACTGGCGGGCTTGAACTCCATCAGGGGAAGAAGGTCGGCGACGGCGACGCCGGGCGCGATTTCGCGCAAAGCGAGGCCGGAGGGCGTGAGTTCAAAGACCGCGCGTTCGGTGACGTAAAGCACCTGTTGTCCCCGCGCGAGGGCCGACGGCCCGTGAAAGCAAACCTGTTGAACCCGCGGCACAAACTTCGCGTGCCGTCCTTCGTGCACAATCCGCAAGGCGCCGTCCTGCACCGCGACGGCGATGTCGCCCGCCCGGAACGTGCAGCAGAAAACCATCCGCTTTGCATTTTGCGCGATGTTCATGAACCCGCCCACTCCCGCGAAGCGTCCGGCAAACTGGCTAACGTTCACACTCCCTTCCGCATCGATTTCCACGGCTCCCAGCACGCCGATATCGAGCCCACCGCCTTCGTAATAGTCGAACTGCGCGGGCTGATCGACGACCGCCTCGGGATGATGGCTGCATCCGAAGCTCAACCCCGAGGCCGGCACGCCACCGAACGGGCCGCTCTCAACGGTGAGCGTGAATTCATCGAAACGCCCGGTTTCCGCGGCGACCGCGGCGACCGCTTCCGGCAGGCCGATGCCGAGATTTACCATGTCGCCACGCTGAATCTCCCGCAGGGCGCGACGCCCGATGATCTTCCGTTCGGAAAAAGGGAGCGGCGGGAGCGTGCAATGGCCATTCGCCGCGGCGACAAACGACTCGTCGAACCGCGTGCCGAAGGTCTGCCAATGCTGTTCGGGGTCGGAGACCACGAGGTAATCCACCAGCGCGCCGGGCACGCGCACGCTCTTCGGATCGGCGATGCGCTCCACGATGCGTTCCACCTGGGCGATGACGATACCGCCGTGGTTTTTCGCCGCCTGCGCGATCGGCAATACTTCGCCGATCACTCCTTCGCATTCCATGCTGAGGTTGCCGCGTCGATCTGCGCTCGTCGCGCGGACGAACCCGACGTGAATCGGAAACGTGCGGTAACGCAACCACGTCTCGCCATCCATCGTCACGCGTTCGATCAGCGGTTCGGTGGTGCGGGCGTTCAGCCGTCCGCCGCCGTTTTGGGGATCGATGAACGTATCGAGCCCCACCTTGGTGAAAACTCCCGGCCTCTTCGCCGCGATCTCGCGCGTGAGCACACACACCACCCCTTGTGGAAGATTGTAAGCCTCGATCTCGTTGGCGAGCGCCAGCTTCCCGAGTTTAGGAGCCAGATTCCAGTGGCCACCCACCACCCGTTTGATCATGCCCGCGTGTGCAAGGTGATTTAGCCCACGCTCGGCCCGGTCCCCCTGCCCCGCCGCGTAGAGCAGCGTGAGATCGCGGGGCGAGGCCGTGTCGAGAAAACGCTGTTCGAGCGCCGCCGTGAGCGCTTCCGGGTGACCGGCCCCGACGAAGCCACCGACCGCGACCGTCGCGCCATCGGGGATCGCGGCGACGGCTTCGGCTGCGGTGACGATGCGCGCGGCGGCTCTCATCGCTGGTCGAGTTTGCGGAGCAGCACGCGCCTGTGCTCCGGAGACGTTTCCGCGCTCGCGAGCCACGCACGCGCGGCGACGGGGTCACTGTAATTCCACGACAACATCACTCTGTCGATCGCGCGCTCGCGTGCGTCGCTGTCGCCGATCTGCCGGGCGAACTCCGCGGCGCGGCGCGGCTGCGAATTCTCCGTCAAGCCTGTCGCGAGGCCAGCGAGTGCAGCATCGCGATCGGCGGGCCAGGCGCTGACGAGCGTGTCGGCGCGATCGGGCGCGTTCTTCGCCTGCGTCTCGACGAGACCGCGCACGGCGGCGGCGCGCTCGCGCCCTGCGGGCAGGCTGTTCACCCACGCGGTCGCGTGTTCGGAGGATTCGCGGAAGATCGCCTCGACAAGTTCGCCCGTCGCCGCCGAGCGGCCTGCCGGAGTGATCTCGGCGTAAGCGTCGAGCCGTTGCTGCGTGGTGCCAGACCACACGGCGGCGCGCAGCAGCGCGTCGCGCTCGCGCGATGTGGGCTGCGCGCGCAGCCACGCGAAAGTCTCCGCGCGGTCGCTCGCAAGCGCGGTCGTGATGAGCATCTTCGCGCTCGCTGCACCGTCCACGCACAACGCCTCGCTGACGTTGATGCCGTGCGCCACCGCCCACTCCAGCGCAGCGCACGGCTCCTTTTCCGCCCAGCCGACGAGAGCCGCGCCGGTCGCACGCGAACGCATGTCCTCGGGCACCGAGTCGAGCGCCGCGAACGCGGCGACGGAATCGCGGCTTGCCACGGCGCGAAGCACGACGCTGGTGAGTGCAATCGAGGATTGGCTCGCCTTGAGCCGCGCGAGTGCGGCGGCAGGATCGCGCGCGGCGAGCTTGCCGAGGATCTCGGTGCGGAGCCGTTCGCGGCCTTGCGGCGTGTGGAGAAGATCGAGGTGCGACTCGGCGGCGACCGGATCGGTCCCGGCAAGTTTTCGAATCGCCTCGCCGGCGAGCATCTCGCGTGTGCGCCCGGCGGGCAGGCGGGCGAGGACGTCGAAGCAGTGCGCAGGGTCGCGTTCGCCGAGTGCCTCCAGCGCCGCGCGGGCAACCCAGATCGCCCACGGCTTCTCGATCGCACCTGCCACCTCGGCGAGCGCGGCGTCGGGCTGCGTGCGCGCCCACGCCATACACACAGCGGCCTCCACGCCGGCGGGTCCGCTCAAGGTGCGGTAGCGGTCGAGATACAGACGCACCGCAGCGGTCGCGCCGGCGGGATCGAGCGCGGACCAGCGGGCAAGCAGCGTGGTGAGCAGCGCGTCGCGGCGCTCATGGTCTTCCACGCGCACGGCCCACGCGAAGAGCGCCGCCAGCTCCGTCGCACTGAGGTGACCAAGTGCGGCTTGCAGCCGGTGCGCGCGAAGCAGCGGCTCCTGCTCGGCGGCGGCGCTCATCACGGCAGTGAGCATTTCATCGTCGGTGGAAAATGCGCGACCCGTGTCGAGGGCGGGCGCGGGAGTGGCACGCGCGTCTTCCACCAGCCGCTGCTCGAGGCGCGCGGCAAAAGTCGCACTGCGCCGCTCGATGCCGAGCCACGCGCCGGCGCCGAGGCCGAGGGCGAATGCGAGGAGCGGGAGGATCAGGCGGCGCATGACTCAGGGTTCATCGGCGTCGCGCAGGGTGCGGCGGATGATTTCGGGATCGACGTTCGACAGCGAAGTGAGCCACGCGCGAGCGGTTTCGGGGTCGCGGCCGTAGCGGGCGCGGAAGTTACCCGCAGCGACCTGGGCGCGCTGCCAAGGGTCTTCGATGAGGTCGAACCACGTGTCGAACTCGGCAACCTTTTCCGACGCGGGCCGCGTCCAGCCGCCGACGCGACCAAGGAAGGCGGCAACGGAGCGGTCGCGCGCGTCGCCGGGCGGAAATTGCGCGAGCCAGCTCTCGACGGCGTGCGGGTCGTTGCCCGCCCACGCGCCGACGACGCCCGCGAGCGCGCTGCTCTGCGCAGGGCCAAGCGGTTGCGCGATGGCCCAATCGGCGGCCGCTCGCGGATCGACCGCGGCCCATTCGCCGGCAAGGCGGTCGAGCGTCTGCGGGGCAGCGGCATGGCCGGCGCGAGCGAGCACCTGCACGGCGTCGGCGGGTTTGCCGATGCGACCGAGCGATTGCGCGAGCTGGAGCTGCAAGGCGTCGCGCGTGTCGCCCGCGGGGAGCGCGTCGGCCCACGCGCGTGCGGCGAAGTCGCTGCGCCAGACCCAGCGCTCGAAGGCGCGAGTGAGCGCGCCGCGGCTGTCGGGCTGCGCCGCGACCCACGCGAGGGCGGCTTCGGGCTCACGCACGGCCCATGCGCTCGCGATGGAGTCGATGGCATTTGCGCGCGCTGCACCGGTGAGGGCATCGAGCTTCGAGATCGCGACTGGAGTGTCACGCTCCGCGAGAGACCAGAAGCTCATGTTCAGGCCGGCATTTTCATCGCCGAAATCCACGCCGCTTTTCACCGCGAGATCGACGGCCAGTTCGGGGTCGCGCTCATTGAGTTCGTAGAGCACGGGCTTGAGCATCCAGCCGGGCATCGGGGTCTCCGCGAGCTGGCGCAGCATGCCGAGGCCGAGGCTCGTGGCGCGCTGCGTCGCAGCATGCATGAGCCGCTCCGCGTCTTCGCGATTCGTGGTGGCGCTCGCGAGTTCCACCGCGCGCAGCGGATCGGCCTGCACGGTCGCGAGACGGATAGCTTTTTCCGCGATCCGACGGTCGTCGGGATCGGTGCAGCGAGCGAGCCAGGCACGCGCTTTCTCCGGATGAAGCCCGGCGAGCTCGAAGATCGCGGGGTGCAGCATCTCGGCGTGATCGCTGGGATCCTTCATCGCCTCGGCAATGGCGAGCGCCTGCTCGGGACGTTTCTCGGCGAGGGCGCAGAAGATGTTCGTGCGCGCGACTTCCGAACCGGGAATGAGCGCGGAGACACGCGGCGCCCACGCGAGAACGGTGTCGGGATCGACCTCGAGCCAGTGTTGGATGAGCGCCGTGGCGAGCACCTGGCCGGTGCGGTAGTCGAGCGTGCGAAGCTGGTCGGCCATCGTGCGCAGTGCGCCGAGGTCGGCGGCGATGCGGCGGAAATCGGCAGCGGTGAGCGCCTCGATGGCCTCATACAGTTCGGCGTCGCGCGCGATGCTACCATCGCGGTGCAGGACGGCGGCAAGGAGGCGCTGCGTCTTCTCGTCGGTCGCGCCGCCGACATCGGGGCGCGCGACCGGCGCGGATGACGCTTCGCTTTCGCGCAGCGAGACGGTAGTCACGGGAGCCAGCGGCGAGGGGCCGCGAAAGAATGCGTAGCCCGCGGCGAAGCCGACGAGGAGCCCGATGGGGATGACGACGAGCGAACGCACAGGACGGGTCAGCCGCGCCAGCCTCCGTTGATCTCGATGGTTTGCCCGGTCACGTAGGACGCGAGCGGCGAGCAAAGGAAGAGCACTACGTTGGCCACTTCCGCCGGCGTTCCGAAGCGGCCGAGCGGCACATTCTTGAGCATCTCGGCGCGGACGTGCTCCGGAATGGTCGCGGCCATCGCGGTGTCGATCACTCCGGGCGCAATGGCGTTTGCGCGGATATTTCGCCGCGCCGCTTCCCGGCTGATGACCCGCATCATCGCCTGCACGCCGGATTTGGCCGCTGCGTAATTGGCCTGCCCGTAAAAACCTTGGATGGCCGCAATACTGCCCGTGCTCACGATCGCCCCACCGTCGCGCATGATTGCCAGACCTGCCTGGCAGCAGTGGAAAACGCCGGTGAGATTCACGTCGATGACCGAATGCCACTCGTCGTGCGACATCTTCGCGATGGTCCGATCGCGAATAATGGCGGCATTGTTGATCAGAAAATCAATCGCGCCAACTTCACGCATCATGGCCTGCACCGCGTCGGCATCCGCCACGTTGGCCGGCACGATGCGCGCGCCGCCGATCTCGGCGGCCAGCTTTTCCGCATCCGCACCGGTGCTGCCGAGGTCCGGATGATTCAGCACCACGTCCGCACCGGCGCGGCGGAAGGTGCGGGCGATTTCGGCGCCGATGCCTTGCGAAGCGCCGGTGATCAGCGCGGTTTTGCAGGTGAGGTCGATGGGAATGCTCATGGGGAGTCGATTAAAATGGGGCGTGCAGGATGTAACGCAGAGGCGCCAAGGTCGCCAAGGGCGCTCAGACGCGGAAGAAAAAAGCGCGGGACGGGCGAACCCGTCGCTCGCTTCGCGTCCTCTGCGTCCTCTGCGTCCTCTGCGTTCTTCCCGCCTTGGCGTGACCGTCCCGCCAACGCGGGCTATTCACCCTTCCCTTTTTTGCCCTCGCCTTTCTTCGGAGTGAACTCATGCGCCCAGTTTTGCTGCACGAGCGCTTTTAGCTGCTCGACGGTCTTCGCATGCGCGGGGTCATTGGCCAGGTTGTGTTCTTCGCGTGAATCGGTCGTGTAATCGTAGAGTTGCACACCCTGTTTGCCGCCGTCCCACTCGGTGTAACGGTAGCGGTCGGTGCGGACGCTGTGACCGGCGAAGGCGCCGCGCCACACCTGGGTGAAAGCAGGCTTGTCCCATTTCGCCTGCGGATCGGCGAGCAGCGGCGCGAAGCTTTTTCCGGAGAGATTCGCGGGCGGCGTGAGGCCGGCCAGTTCGGCGAGAGTGGGGTAAAGATCGACGAACTCCACGGTGCGCGCGCTCGGGCGGCCATTGCCCTTCGCACCGGGCGCTACGACCACGAGCGGAACCCGCGCGGAGTTTTCAAACAAGCTCTGTTTCATCCACAGGCCGTGCTCGCCGAGGTGATACCCGTGATCGCTCCAGAACACGACGATGGTGTTGTCCCACAGCTTGAGCCGGTCGAGCGCCGCAAGCACGCGGCCGATCTGCGCATCGACGAAAGAAATCGCCGCGTAGTAGCCTTGCTTCACTTCGCGCGCCTGCGGTTGGGTGACTCCAAACCACGGCCACGGCTGCGTGGAAAGCAGCGCGGCCTTCGGCACATCGGCCTCGGGCCTGGCGTCGGGCACCTGCACTTTTTCCAGCGGGTAGAGATCGAAATACTTCGCGGGCGAAACGTAAGGCGTATGCGGCTTGTAAAATCCGCACGCGAGGAAGAACGGCTGGTCCTTGTGTTCTTCGAGCAGTTTGATCGTCTCGGTGGCGACTTTGCCATCGGTGTGTTCTTCGTCCTTGCCCTGTTTGTCCGCGAGGAAACTCATGGCGCTGCCGAGGCCGCGCTTCGGCGTGTAGTTGATGATATCCGGTTCGAGCGCGGTTTTGTCGCGCCCGGCGGGATTGATCGCGACCTGCCACGAGGCAGGATCGTCGAGGCCGGCGGTGCCGATGTCGCCCGGGTTGCCGTAGTGGTAAATTTTGCCGACTCGCGCGGCGAAATAACCCGCTTTCATAAACATCTGCGGAAGGGTCACCACGTCGGGCATGACTTCGCGGAAATGCTTTCTCAGATCGAACACCTGCGTGAGGTCCGGGCGCAGGCCGGTCATGAGCGACGTGCGGCTCGGCGAGCAGAGCGGGAACTGGCAATAGGCGTGCTGAAACTGCACGCCCATCTTCGCGAGGCGATCGATATTCGGCGACTGCACCTGCGGGCTGCCGTAGCAGCCGAGATCGCAGTTCATATCATCGACGGCGATGAAGAGGACGTTCGGCTTCGCCGCAGCAAAAGCCGAAGCAACCAGTGTGAGGAGGGCGAGGAGGAATTTCATGCGGTTGGACAGACTAGCGGCACGCGTCCCGCCGGGGACAATGTTTTGCGGCCGGACGTTCCGGTAGGTCGGCGCTCAGTTTTGGATCGTCACGCTCACGCTCGCCTCGGCGGCCTGACCCGCCTCGTCAAAAACGACCATCTTCAACACATGCGGTCCGTTGGCGAATAGCGTCGTATCGAAGAGACGCGGTGCCCCGCCGAATTGGTAGAGCGACGAGCGCAGCGTCTCGGTATCGAGGAGCACGTCATCGAGATAGAACTCGGCCTTCACCGTGTCGTGATCATCGATTCCCGCACCCCAGAAGTCCCCCTGTGCACCGCTGAGGACCGCGCCGTCGGCCGGTTCGAGAATGAAGGCGGAAGGGGCGTGATCGCGGCTCACATGGATCGAAAAGCTCTGGTTCGCCAAGCCCGCTGCATTGGTGGCGCGCAAGGTCACGTCGAAGTCGCCGAGCGCGGCGGGTATCCACGTGAGGAGGCCCGTATCGGGATCGACATTCATGCCGGCCGGAGCGGCCACGAGCGAAAAGACCGGCGCAGGGAGCGCGCGCACGGCAGCCGGATAGAGGTAGGTGCGGCCTTCGACCGCATTGAGCAAAGGGCTGCTGGTGAAGGTCGGCGCGCGCGGGTCATTATCGCGCAGCGTGACGCGCACGTTAGTGGGACGATAACCGGGAGCCGTCCATTGGAGGTCAACGATCTCAGGGTCCTTGTTTGCGTCCTGAAGGCCGGTCAGGACAATGGTGGCGGGCGTGTTCCAGTTTGCCGGACCGAAAACGAGCGCGGAGCCCTGGGTGATTTGGACCTTCCCCACTGGACCTGCAATGCGCCTGGCGGTGACGGTGATGTTCTTCGTCGGCGCCGCGCGCAGGCTGGCCTGAATCTCGACCGTGCCGCCTTCGTCGAGCGCCACGTTGGTCGCCGAGAAAACGATTCGGGGCAGATTGCTGTCCTTGGCGGTAGCGGTGACGGTCGCCTTGCGATAACCCGGCGCGTGAAAGATCAGGCTGCCGCTTTCATTCAAAGTGTCGTCGTCCAGCGGCGAAGTGATTGTCACGGGTTGGGTGCGATTCCAGTTATCCCGCGTGAAATTGAGCGTGGCGCCCGATGGGATCTCGAAGTGATGACCGGAATCGGCCGCTTCGGCGCGGCGCACAAACAGCGGCGTGTCCGAAGCAGGCGGCGCAGCGAGGCGCACATTCACGGTTCCCCTGCCGCCCTCCGCCAGCGCGAGACGAGTCGGGGCGACGAGCACATCCGGCGTGGCATTGAAGGCGAGGCGACGGATCGACTGACTGAGCACGCTACAGTAATAGAGTGCGCCATCCGGCCCCACCACAAGGTCGGTGATTCCCGCCGCGTCGCTGGCGAAGACGGTGGTGTGGTGAGGCTTCCCCTCCGCGTCGAACTGCGTCCGAATAATTCGTCCGGTCAGGTCGCCGTAGAAAAAGTTCCCCGTATATTCCGCCGGAAAACTCGCTCCGTCGTAAAAGCATCCGCCGACGACACAATTTCCGAAGGGCGTCGAATCGATTCGGCCGGCCGTCATTTCTGCCGTCTCGCCCTCGGGCAGCACGAGCAGAACCTCGTTCGCGGAAGGCAACGCCTGCACCACATTTTGCCCATTGTAAGGACCGGCTCCGGTGATGGTGACGGCCTCGCCCACGCGGAAACCGTGCGCCTTGCCCAGGCTCACGAGCAGATGCCCGCTGCCGTCCGGACCGGCATGGGTGATGGTGCGAAGCTGAGAGCCGTTTTTCGCGTAGGAGGTCCGGTATTGCATGCGCGGCTGCACACAGGGCCGGGGAAAAGGTGTCGTGAAGCGCGGCGTGCCGGGCTGGTTGCCCTCGTAGTTATCGTAGCCCCCGTCGTCGCCGGCGTGGAGGGCAAAGACCTGTTCGTAACCAGCAGTCGTGCGCGGCGACGTTTGCCCTCCCGGATTCGATCCCACCACGTTGAGCCACAGTTCGCCGGTGACCGGGTGGAAGGTCATCGTGAAAGGATTCCGAAATCCGGTCGCCCAGATATAATCATTGTTCGGACCCGAACCGTCGTTGAACGGGTTGTCGTTCGGCACCGAACCGTCAGGATTGCAACGTCCGACCTTCGCCGCGAGCGAAGTCAGATCGCCATCCACGCCACGCTTGACCCCGTTGTCCCCCACCGCCCAATAGAGCTTGCCGTCCGGGCCGAAAGCGAGCGCCCCGCCGTTGTGATTTCGCCCGCGCGTCGGCAGGCCGCGAATGAGGATCGTGCGATCGACGCCGACGCTGTCCTGATCGGTGAACCGCATGATCTGCTGCTCGCTCGCGGACACGGTGACGAAGACATAGACGTAGTGATTCGTGGCAAAGTCCGGATCGAAGGCGAGGCCAAGCACGCCACACTCGCTCTGCGCGAAAAGTGGGGAAAAGGTTGCGAAGAGCATGCTGCGCATCGCGCCGTTTTCAATGACCCCGATCCCGCGGCCCTTGAGCGAAACGAAGAGCCGCCCCGAGCCGTCCGGCGCCCACGCGAGGCAAGTCGGAGCGTTCACCCGTGAGGCGTAGTTCGAATCGATGAAGTGGGCTTCTCGCGGTGTGCTGGCCAGGGCGCAGACCGCCGCGAAGAGGAATAATAGAAAACGCTTCATGGCTCTGGGGCACCAGAAAAGAGCACACCCGCGGCGAACCGCCAGCGATCGTATCGACCGTCCTCCTCGCGCCGGGTGAACAAAATGCTTTCATCCCTTTTGCGTTCTACCCGGGAGAACCTTCTCCAAACGGCAGCCCGCGTGGTTGCAGCCGCAGACACGTTGGCGGCATGCGCAGGGTATATGCCGAAATTGGATTCTGACACGCGTCGGGCGGCGATGTCCCTGGCAGGAAAGCAGCCGGGAGAGAGCCGGGGGTTTCTGGCTGGCTGCTTCATGTTTGGAGCTTGGAAGTGCGGGCGGTATTCGCAGGTCGGATCAACTTGGATTAAGTTGGATTGCCTCTGTAAGGCGGGGTTGGAATGAACGCGGGAGATTCAACGCAGAGGCGCGGAGGAGCAGAGGTCGCAAGGCGATGTTTATCCACGTGCACCGGCGTTCACCGCGTGCCTGCGGTCGATGGTTTTGTCGAGACATGGCTCTCGATCTCTCGTCCACGGGAAGCAGTGCGACAAACGGGCCGTTCCGTCGGTTCCGAAAATCCCCATCGGAACCGATGTGCAAGAGAGGTCGTGCCCCCAATGAGCAGGTTGTCTCCGCCGAGCAGACCGGGCTGTGCCGGAGCGAACCGCCCTTCCTCAAGCAAAGGTGGGGTGACCGACGGGACTCGAACCCGCAACAGCCAGAATCACAATCTGGAGCTCTACCATTGAGCTACGGCCACCGTTTGCAGGGGCGGAAGGTAGTCAGATGCAAGAAACTGCCAACCGGTTTTTTGCGAAGCGTAGGGAGCGACGGATGACGGACGATCTACAGGGAGCGTGCGCCGGTTTATTCGTCGTTCTCGTCCTCTCCTCCGCGGCTTGACATACCCGTGTCTCCCTCTAAGCCGTCCTCATGTCCTCTGTCGAAGAACGCAATAGTCCCAAAGCTGGTGCTGAATCATCCTCGGGGTGCTGCGGCGTCCCGATGGACGAGTGGTGCGCGACGGCGGAGAAATGTGCGCGCGAAGAGCCGCTGAAGGTGACGGCGATGGCGTTTGTGACCGGGCTGCTCTGCACCATTCTCCCGGTAGGCGCGATCCTCGGTGGAATCGTGCGCCTGGCGCTGGCGCTCGTTCGTCCGGCGTTGCTGGTTCTCGGCGTGATGAAGGTCGTCGAGGAAATCGACAAACGCCGGGAGTGATCGCAGGCAGCGGAAGGCAGCCGCAGCGGTGAGGCTCGGGGCGAGACGCACCCCGCCTCGCTGACTCCTGTCCCTGCTCCCTTGGCTCCTGCGGCTTACTCGCCCTTCTGCTGGAAGAGCGCTTGGACGTCGGTGGCGTCCACGTCGCTGAAATCGACGACATCGCCGCGGGAGGTGGCGACTTTGATGCGGTCGTTGATGGAGCGGACGGCGGGGCCGGCGTAGTATTTCATGGAGCCCACGGTGAGGTGCGTGGGGAAGACGATGACGAGCAGGCTGTTTTCATCGACGTTCACCATGAGCGTGCTGAAATTTTCGCCCTGCTGATACATGCTGGTAAAATTCGACTCGTTGACGAGGCTCGCCATGAATTGCACGGCGTTGTAAGCGTTCGAACCGAGCGTGGCGAACGTGGTGGTGTCGAGATGCTCGGGGTTCCCGCATTGGTGGATCAGATACCCCGCTTTCTCCACGAGCAGAGCCACATTGGCTTCGCTCTTTTGGAGGAGTTCGCGAAGAGTGCGATCGACCAGATCGATATCTTCCTGGTTAAGTGCTGGAAATGCAGCCATGGTTGGTTCGGGAGAGAAAGTGTGGGTTAACGTGCGCGGACCCCGTCGTTGAGGAATTTGTGGAGAAGCATTCGGGTGATCATGTTGAGCGTCTCGAAGACTCCCTCGCATTGCGCCGCCGCCGCCTCGAAGTAGGGCACCTGAGTCTCCCGGTTATTGAGCAAAAACTCAAGGTATTCGACGGGGGCAACGTCGGGGAGGTCACGCTTGTTGTATTGCATGACGTAGGGAATGTCATCGAGGTTCAAATTGAGCGCTTTGAGGTTCTCCTGGAGATGAGTGAAGGTCTCGATGTTCTCCTCCATTTTCTCATATTGAGAATCGGCGACGAAGACGATGCCATCGACGCCGCGGAGCACGATCTGCCGGGTCGCATTGTAGATGACCTGGCCCGGCACGGTGAAGAGCGCGAACTTGGTCTTGAAACCCTTGATCGCCACCGCCTCGAGCGGGAAAAAGTCGAAGAACAACGTGCGATCGCTGCTGGTCGCGAGCGAAGTCATCTTGCCCTTCGCGTCGGGATTCGGCACCTGCACGTTGGAATGAACCTGCTCCAGATTCGTCGTCTTGCCGGACTTGGCGGGACCGTAATAAACGATCTTCACCTGAAGTTCTTTGGTTGCCTGGTTGATGATTGCCATAAGGGCGGATTTCGGAAAAGAGAAGTAAGCGATTAGCTTGCCACGGCGTCGGCGCAGAGGCGGAGATTATGCAGGGGCACCGCAGAATCCGGTTTACTGACCGCGGCAAAGAAGACCTGGCCCCGACGGAAGAGGTGGCAGGGGCCGGCTTCAGTGACGACGCTGATTTCGTTCACGCCGCCGAGTTTCATCTCGCCACAGTATTGGTTCAAGCGGGCGAAAATCTGCGGGAGGAAGGCGGCGAAAATATCACCTTTGAGGGGCTCGGGCAGTTTATGCGCAATGACGAGACCTTCCTGCAAGGCGACGACGGCGCCGGCCACGTCGGGCAGTTCGCAGAGGTGATTGACGACTTCCGAGGGAGACCAGCTCGTCTTGTCGGGCTGGCCGAATAGTTCGCCGAGGCTCTTCGGAAGCGCGGCGGCGACAGGCTCCGGGGCAGCCGGGACTTCGGCGGGGATGGCGGGTGCGGGGGCCGGCACGGGCTCGGCTGCCGCAGGTTCCTCCACCTTGGAGGCAGGAACTTCTTCCACCGGCACCTGGGCAGCGGGTTTTTCCTCCTCCCCTGCGGCCGGGACTTCGGCGGCAACAGCCGCTTCGGGCTCTTCGGCCTTGGCGGGTTCTTCCTTCGCGGGTTCTTCGGTTGGCGCGGGCGCTTCAACTTCGGGAGCTTTCTCGACAATCGGCTCGGCCTTGGCTTCCACCTCAACTTCGGCTTCCGGCTTTGCTTCGACTTTCTCAGCTTCGGGCTCGGGCGTGGGGGCCTTGGCAGCAGGTTCCGCAGCGGGAGCCGGTTCCGGGACGACCGGCTCGGGAGCTTTTGCCTCCGGCTCGGAGGCCGGCACCGTGGCTTCCGGCTCGGGGGCCGGCGCAGGCGCGGGCACATTGCGCCTGGAGGTTTTGCCACCGGCGAAAAGCTCCGGAATGTCGCCCACTTCGCCCGCTTTGCGGGCCGTGGCGCCACCCTTCGAATGCTTCATGAACGCGGGGGCCAAGGTGCGAAGCGGGAGAACCAGTTCGGTCGATTCCGGCGCTTCGGTCGCACCTTCCATCGGTGGATTCGCCCACCCCCGGATCTGCCCCCAGGTGAAAGCAACCTTGCCCTTGGCCAGGCCGGCGCCGACCTCCGCCGAGGGGAGTGAAATGTTGGCGCCATTATTGGCAGCGGCTTCCGATTTGATCGGCTCTGGCCAGGCGCCGATCAAATCCTTCAAAGCGATCACCAGAGGCGAGCCTTGATCGCCAGCGGGCGCTGCGGCAGGTGCCGGCGCGGCGGGCTTTGCGGCCGGTTTGGCTGCTGGTTTCGCCGGGGCTGCTGGAGCCGGAGCCGCCGGAGCCTTCGCCGCCACCTTGGGCGCGGTCGCCGGCACAGGGATATTTGGCTTCGGCAGCGGAGCCGCCACCGGAGGCGGCACCGACTTCGCCGTGGCCGGCGCGGCAACGGAAGGAGGCGGCGCAGTGACGACACCTGGCGCGGTCTTCAGCACCTTGCCCGGAACGCCAAGCGTGGGCGGTGGAGGAGCCTGCGTCGGCGCGGCCATCCCTTCTACTTTCGGGGCAAGCGCGTGCGGATTCTCGTCGTCGCCGAAAATATCGAATCCTTCTACAGCGAGGTCAGACTGTTTCTGGTCGGGGCGTTTTTTGAGCAGAGCGGGGTTAATCCGCTTGAAAATTTCCGCGAGCGGGACTTCCACGAGCCGCTTGTCCTGCGGATTGATGGTCGAGAACGTGCCGGGCGGCGCCTGGCGGACGACGCTGGCGAGCGACATCTTGACCGAGCCGGTTGGCAGCATTTTCTGGATGGTGGGAATCGGCAGCACCACCATGGCTTCCTGCGGCGGCATCTTGAGCACGAGCTTGCGCAGATCATCTGGAAAACGCGACATGACCGCGAGGAGCGAAAGCTGGGCCGTCTCCACGCGCGGCACGGGCGTGTTGACTTCGCTCGGGGCACTGGGGCTACCACCTGGGGACGATGCCGCCGCAGCCGGCGACGATGCCGCCGCCGCCGCGGACTTATTCTTGCGGAAAAGAGACTTTATGAAGCGTAACATCGGGCCGTGATGGAAGAAAGTGGGTCTGTGGTGGTAAAGACTGCGAAGAGCAACCTGAATGCCAAGCATGCAAAAGTCATGGTTTTCTCGCACATCCGAGAAAACTACCGTCCGGGATTGCACTGTTGGTCTGTCTCGTGCTTATGCAGTTCGCCCCATGTCTTTGCTGCCGATCAACCGTATGAACCTGTCCCCTGCCGGGTGCGACTGAGAACTACCGCCCATGCCCGCGAAACAGCGCATCCTCATCGTCGATGACGAATCCGACATCCTCGAAATCTATCAGGAAATTCTCACCCGGCTGCCCAACCAGCCGGATATCGTAACGACCGACTCCGGCGCCCAGGCCATCGCGCTCGTCGAGAGCCAGCCCTTCAATCTCATGCTGCTGGACCTGCGCATGCCGCAGATGGACGGTTTCCAGGTCCTCGCCATCGTGCGCCGCAAGCATCCTTCACTGCGCGTGGTGGTCATGACTGGCTCGGACGACGAGCAGTTTCGCGCCCGCGCCTATGGTATGGGCATCGACCTCTACCTTGAGAAACCGAAAACCGGCAAAGAGATCATCAACTTCGTCGATGCGGTCGAATCGCTGCTGGAGCGGGCCGATGAAGGCGGCTTCCGCGGCGTGCAGAGCAAGACGTTGATCGACCTTATCCAGCTCGAGTGCCTCACACAAAGCTCAGCCATCTTGAAAATCACCACCGCGACCAGCGATGGGCGCATCTGGGTGCAGCGCGGCGATATCATCGACGCCGCCACGGGCGAACAGACTGGCCGCGAAGCGCTGCTGGAAATGCTGCGCTGGAAATCGGGCAACTTCGAAATCCTCCCACACGACATCCCACGACCGCGAACGATTTTCACCAATTACGAGAGTCTGCTCATGGAAACGGCGCAGCTTCTCGACGAAAGCACGGCGCCGTCGGACCACGTGGAAGCCGAGGCAACCGGCCTGGCGGAATTCGCGCGGCACAAAGGCGTGCAGTTCGCCGTGGCCGTGGAGACCAAGGACGCCAAACATTTCGACCAGTGGGGCAGCGAGAATCCGGATCAAATCTCCGCCTTCATCCACGCCACCGCCGCCGACCTGCACGAGCTGAGCGACGTGCTGGAAGCCGGACAGCTCGAAGAAATCGAGGCCCTCGGCCCGCAACGTCATCTCGCCATTCTCGTGGGTGATGAAGAATGCCTCGGCATCGGGTTCACCCGGTCCGCCGTGCTGCCGCACATTCGCGAAATCATGAAACAGATCGAGGCCAAATGGGTGTCCTAAAGCCTTTCTCCCGCACGCTAAAACCGCTTCGACCGGAGCGGCTGCCCTATGGCGCTTTCTCGATCCACAGCGGTGGAGAAGTCGTCGCCTCCACGCTCTCGAGCGAATTTCCCATCGCCACCGTCCTGCAAGTCGGCCGGGCAGTGCTCAGCGCGTTTCGCCGCGCGCAGGATGCCCACCTCCCGCTGAACGAACTCATCATTCACTACAGCGGACTCACCATTACCGCGCGCGAACTCAAGGGCGGTGCACTCGTCTTTTTCAACCCTGCGACTCTCAACCTCGCGCAAACCTTTACTCCACCATCCATGCACTACAAGAGCATCGAAGATTTCATCCTGTCGCTCGAGAATTACATCGAGTGCTGGAAGCAGTTCAACCACTACGTCAACCTCGCGCGCGACCGCAAATTCAGCCGCGACGATGAGAACCAGTTCCTCGAAGTGAAGAGCGTGATTGCGCAAGGGCTCGAAGCCATCGCTGCCTCGACCGACGGCAAAGGCGGCCCGAGCAAACAGGAAGTGACGCAGCTCTTCTCCAACGCACCGTCTCTCCGTTTCCTCAGCGACATGCCCGACGCCGTGCAGCAGGTCGAAACGCAGTGGCACAAAATCTACCTGGCCCTCCAAGGCCTGCTCGGCCAGCTCAAGGTGCAGCAGAGCAAGACGGAGAAGGGCACGGGCTGGAGCCTGTTCGGAAAGAAGTAGGCCTTCGTTACTCAACCGCCCATTTTTCCGGGCCCGACAGAAAATCTTCTCGGCCCTGACGCTTCGACCCGTGCACGCGTATTGCGCCGTGCACGTCGGGACTCACAGCCGCGGGCAACGTCATGTCGCCCCCATTCATAGCCCATGAACGACGGGCGCATGGCCTGCCGTTCACGAGCAAAAGGATGGATTTCGCGCTGTAGCGACTCGGCTTACTCCGCAGTTTTGATGACGATATCCTTGAACTGCACCGTCATCCCGGTCGGGCCTTTGTGAAGCTGAAAGGCGAGGAGGCCTTTCTTCGCGCCTACCGTCGTCTCGTCCGTCACATCGACGGTTTGTTTGCCGTTGATGAAGTGCTGCAGATGGCCGCCTTTCGCGACGATCTTATATTCGTTCCAGTCGGCGGGCTTGATGCCGGCCTGGATTTCATCGGGATCGCCCGTGCTGCCAGTCACTTCGATTTTGAAATCCTTCGACTTCGGATCGGCCGAGTTTTTCTCGGCGGACTTCACGACGACTTTCTGTCCACGCAGGGCGAGGATGCCGCGGCCCTTTTCCTCGTAGAGAATGCCGCTGTATTTCTTCGTCGTCTCAAAATCGGCCTGGTAGCCGCTCACTACCGAATACTCCGGCTTCACGATCTTGCTGCGATACTGGATGCCCGAGTTGCCGAACTTCTCCGACCCGCCATCGACGTCGGTGATCTTGTATTTGAGCGTGAGTTCGAAATCGGCCACTTCGCCGGACCAGATGAGGAAGGTGTTCTCTTTCACCATGTGGTCGTTGGTGGTTTTCCCAGTGATGGCGCCATCCTGCACGCTCCAGAATTCCATCTGGCCGGACCAGCCGGTGAGGTCTTTGCCATTGAAGGGCTTGATTTCACCGGCAAACGCAGCGGCGGTGGTGAGGACGAGAAGGGCGGGCAGGAGTTTCATGAGATGAGAAGTGAGGGAGCGCTCGGTAATCGTGCGAGCAGCGCGAGTCTTAGAGGAGAAACCCGCGCCAGCGCAAGCAATGCAAAAAGGTGGTTCGCGTGAGAAGCGGCGAGCCTACTTTTTCTTCTGCTGCTTGATCTGGTCGAGCGGCCTGGCCGGCGGCGCTTTGCCGAAGTGTTCCTTGATGCTGGCCGGCTCGTAGGTTTCGGCGACGAGCTTGTCCCCTTGCCACACTTGCACGCCGTGGCCGACGATCTTGTTGCCGATATCTTCCGATTTGCCTTTTGACCCCACGCGCGCCTCCTCCGAAGACGCGTTGACTTCTGGCGTGTCCCGCTTGTCCGTCCCGCTCGGCCCGAGGGATGATTTCATCTCACCCTGCTCGATGGTCACGAAATCCTTGCTCTTGATATCGCGCCCGAGCACCGCCCATTTCACCACCACGTCCGCCGCCTGTTGCGAGGAATTGGTGAGATAAATGGTCAGCGTCCGCGCCTGGACCGTCTTATAGGACTTCGTGGTGTTTTTGTTCGACTGCTCGACCCGTAGCCGAATGGGGCTGACCTGCGCATGCGCAGTAGAAAAGAGGGACGCAGCGGCAACGAAAAGGAGGGTGAGACGAGTCAGGTTCATGGGGTCGTGGGGTCTAAAAATTACCGAGACGACACCCCGAAAGGCAAGCGGGTTCGCCACTCACATCCCTCCCATCCCAAAGCCCCCGCATCCTTGTGCGCGTTTGCGTTGCAGCACTCCCCCACCAGCAGTTCAGTCGCACATGTCCCAACCTTCACCTCCACCACGCGATTGGGCGTCGCCGCATCACCGCGCCTCAATCCAGGACGTGTCGGACACCGCGCTCTGGGTCGCCACTTATCGTGCGATCGAGACCGAACGCGAGGATGCCCTATTCCGTGATCCGCTTGCCGCCCGGCTTGTCGGTGAGCGCGGGCGACGCATCGCCGAACACATGAACGAAGGCCGCGCCGTGCAGTGGGCCGTCGTGATTCGCACCTGCATAATCGACGACTTCATCACCACCGCCATCGCGGATGGGGTGGACACGATCGTGAACCTCGGCGCCGGGCTCGACACACGTCCCTACCGCATGGACCTGCCACCTTCGCTGCGCTGGATCGAAGTCGATTACCCGCATCTCATCGATTTCAAGAACACGCGCCTCGCGGGCGAAAATCCGCGCTGCAAACTGGAGCGCATCGGCCTCGACCTCGCCGACCTGCCCGCCCGGCGGGATCTGTTCAAACGCCTCAACGAAACCGCCCAGAGAGCGCTCATTCTCACCGAAGGCGTTACTCCCTACCTCAGCAACGAAGAGGCCGGGGCACTCGCCGATGACTTGCGGCAAAACGCCCGCTTCGAGCGCTGGGTCATCGATTACATGTCCACACAGATGGCGCGTAAATTCCGGCAGCGTCAAACTGCGCGCCGTCTCAAGAACGCGCCGCTCAAATTCAGTCCGCCGGACTGGAAAGAGTTCTTTGCCAGCTATGGCTGGACGGTGAAAGACATCCGCTACTACGGCGACGAAGGCCGCCGCCTGAATCGGCCCTATTGCATGCCGTGGTGGATGAAACTGATGCTGATTTTCTCGTCTCGCGAAGGCCGGGAAAAACTGCGAACCGCGGCAGGTTTCGCCGTGCTCGGCCCACGCGAGTGAGAATGCGCGGGAGCGCTTACTTCTTCTTTTTCTTCCCGAAGAACTTCTGCATGTTCGCCAGACCTTTGACGGCGATGTCGTCACGCTTCGGTTCGATTTTGCGCCAGATCGCGGCCGCGCGCGCGATGACTTTCACATCGGTCGTGAAGCTCTCGATGACCACATCGCCCTGGTAATTGATCGCCTTCAGCGCCTTCACGATCGGCTTCCAGTCGATATGATCTCCGCCCGGCGTGCCGCGGTCGCTCCCGCAGGCGTGGAAATGGCCGAGGTGCTTGCCAGCCTTCAGAATGGCGGCAGCCTGGTTCTTCTCCTCGATGTTCATGTGGAACGTATCGAGGTGCAGCGTCACCGCTTTGCTGCCGATGGCTTTGACGAGCTTGAGCCCTTGATCGCAGGTGTTGAGGAAATCGGTCTCGAACCGGTTCAGCGGTTCGATGCAGAGCGTCACGCCCTTCTTCTCGGCATAGGCCGCGATCGGCTTGAGGTTCTTCACCACGAGGTCGAACTGCTGCTTTTTCTCGGCATCGTCGTGCGGCCCGATCAGCCCCACCACCGAGTAAATCGGCCCGATGATGCGCGGACACCCCAGCGCAGCGGCCTGGTCGATCAGACCCATCACATAAGTCGTCGCCGTTTTCTGGTCCGCGGCACTTCCCCGGAAATCCCGGCCCGGTCCCATGCAGGCGCAGATGCTGCCAATGGCGATGCCGGCTTTCACCGCTGCCGCCTTCACCTTCGCGGGATCGATGTGCTCGAGCGCCTCGACCGGGATCTCGACGGTTTCAAATCCCCACTTCTTAAGCTTCGCAAAGAGCGAGACGCTCTCGTTGGTGAAAGGGCTGGCGTAGAGAAAGGTATTAAGGCCGAAGCGCATGGTGATTGGAATTTTTGAGGGTGTGAAGGACCGCGCTTTTGCACCGCGGCCCGCCGGGGCGTCAAGTGCCGTCGAGGTTTTTCGAGCATCGCGATCCCCTCATTTCTGCCTTGCTCCTACTCCTGTTTGCGATTTTCCCGCCCTGAAAAACCCCAACCGACCACCCGATTTGTCACAACAAACCCCTCGACACTCCCTCGCAAACCGGGCACTAAAACACACACCCCACCGTGTCGTGACCGCCCGCGATTTGTCCACAGCCCCGATCGAGCCCTTGGAAAGCCGGATCGCCCCCTCCGTCATCATCGCTGCCGGCGGTCGCTCCGCTCACTACACAGACGTGGACGGCGACATCGTCACGATCACGGTGAGCAAAGGGAAGCTCTCCTCCAGCGATTTCCTGACGATGAGCAACAGCTCGAGCGTGCCCAACGGCGAGCAACTGTTGATGATCAATTTTGCGGACGACCGCGGTGAGTTCAATCATGCAAACCTCACGATCACGGCCAAGCCCGGTCGTTACGGCGGCGATGGTCACGCCGACATTGGCTCCATCGACGCGGGCGACGGACGCACGGATCTCGGCAAGGTGTCGATCGACGGCGACCTCGGAGGTATCATCGCGGGCGATGCGAATATCAGCGCAAAATCGCCGGGCGTGAAGCTGCTCATCGCGGAAGCCTTCACCGGCTACAGTGGCTCAGTGGCTGGTGGCATCGCAAAGATTAAACTGGCCGGGGACAAAACCTCGGGCAGTTCGACCGGTGGCAGCAACATCACCACCGGTTCGAATATCCAAGTCGGCTCCTCCTCGCCGGGCAGTTCAGGCTCCGTGGTCACCACCGGGATGGGCACGGCCACTCTGGGCGCGGGCACCTTCGTTGGCGGCACCACCGGCGCATCTCACTCAATCGCGGTCGTTTCCGGAGGCACTTTGAGCCTGTCCAATCCCACCACCGTTTACGCGGGCTCGAACAGCTTCCTCACCAATGGCGTGACCACCACGAACATCGTCCGATCCTACAACTCCCTCGATGTTTCTCCCTTGGTGCCGACGACCGCCACGCTGGGAGGATCGTTCATTCTGAGCGGCTCCACAACGAGCAGCCCCACGATCCCACTGGGAACCTCCGGAGTGGTCTTGACCGCGCTCACGATCAATAACGGGACCATCGGGAGCAGCGGCCTGGTTAAAACCGGATCCGGAGTGCTTCAACTCGCCCCGAACAACACCTACACAGGCACGACGACACTCGCCGCCGGGTCGCTGGTTGTAACCAACAACACCGGCCTCTCTTACTTCAGCGCGACCAACACCGGATCGACCGCTCTCCAGTTCGCCGACGTCAAGAATGTCGAAGTCAAAGTCGGCGATGACATCATCAAGGTCGCCTCGGATTCCACGCTTACCTTCACGGCGGACGATGGATCGACGGAGAGTTCGCCAGGCGGCGCCCTCGGTATCAAGGGGACCAGTGACGGCACTCGGGCGACCGTAACGCTCACCAGCCTCGACCCCGCCACCACCGCTCCCACCGCGACGGCCTTCGATGTCATGGTCAACGACGCGACCGTAAACATCGTCCAAAGCCACGCGCTCTTCGACAAACTCATCGCCAATGGCTGGACCGTCAGCGAGACGGGCACTCAGACCGGCACCGGAGCAGTCACCATCAAGCTGACGAGCCCGGGCGCGGTCAAGCCGGTGCTGCCCGTCCAGACCACCACCACGGTTTGAGCCGACGCGCCGCGGTGGCGCTCTTCGTGAACGGCTCGTCATGTTCTTCGTGGAGTCTTGTCTTGCACCGTTCGTAGGGCCGCGTATTCGCCGGGCGATGAAATTTTCGAACGCTCTCTTCCTGCCCGCGCTTTTGCTCCCCGCTTGCACGAGTGTGAAGGTGCATCGGCTCGCGGAGGAAAAGCTGCCCAAGGTCCCCGCCCGGCAGGTGCAGCTCTTCAGCGCCGAAGCCGCGCAGCAGCGCCCGCACACCAAGGTCGCGACGATCGACATGACGACGCACAGCCCCTTCGCGGCGAATCTCAACGAACTCGCCCACGCGCGCACCGGCAAGCTCGGCGGCACTGCTTACATCGTGACCGGCGGCACGACCCAGACGACCGTCACCGGCGGCGCGGGCGCTCTCCTCGGCGACCGAACTTCGTCGTCGATGAACATCGAAGTCATCCGCTGGAAGGACACACCGATGCCCACTCCCAAACCGAAGAAAGGCGCGAAACCGGAAGGCGCTGCCAATGCAGCTCCTGCCAGCACTGCGCCCGCTTCGTCCGGCTCGACTCCGCCGCAGGCGAAGCCGCCGAAGACTAAGGCATGGTGGCGCCCTTGGTCCTGGTTTTGATCCGCGCCAGATACATATCGGCGGTGATGTAGAGTTCCGAGCCGTCGCCGCCGAACGTGCAGTTGCCCGTGGCCTGATGCGTCAGGATCGTGCCCAGATGTTTGCCCGAGGGTGAGATGATGAGCACACCACCGGGACCGGTCGCCCAGAGATTCCCCTGCAGGTCCACCTTCATTCCATCGCACGCCCCCTTCAGGCCTTTTGCGCGTAGCGGCTCGGCATCGAAAAAGACACGGCGGTTCGCGAGCGTGCCGTCCTCCTTCACATCGAACGCTTCCAGCACCGTCTTCTTCGGGTCGCTCACCGCCACGTAAAGCGTCTTTTCATCGGGCGAAAAAGCGATGCCGTTTGGAAACGTGATATCCTTCTCCAGCAGCGTCACCTTCCCTGCCGTGTCAACGCGATACACGCCATTCCATTTGAGATCCTTGATCGGCGAATCGTTCAGCTTCTCCAGTCCATAGGGCGGATCGGTGAAATACACGTCGCCGTTTTTGCGAATCGCGAGATCGTTCGGGCTGTTGAACCGCTTCCCTTCGTAGCTCGTCACCACTGGCTCGAACTTCCCGTCGATCCAGCGTGAGATGCGCCGGTCACCGTGCTGGCAGAGCACGAGGTTTCCTTTCGCATCAACCGTGAGCCCGTTGGAACCCTGCTCCTTGAATCCCGGCGTCGGCACCGTCATGCCACTCGGTTTGATGAACACCTCCGCTTTGGTCGCACCCGGCTTCCATTGGTAAACGATGTTTTCCGGCACATCGGAAAACACGAGCGTGCCGCGATACCACGTCGGCCCTTCCGACCAGTTGAAACCTTCGGCGAGTTTTTCCACGATCGTGCCGGGTGCGATGAGCGCGTCGAGCGCGGGATCGAGCCGCTCGACCGACATGTCGAACGGCGGCAGCGCTTCATCAGCGGCGAACGCAAGGACGGGCAGGAGAAGAGGGAGGAGGCATTTCATGCGCGCGTTGTGAACGCCCCGCCCGAAAAGCTCAACGCCGAACGCACGCCAAAATTTTGCTCCGATGGGAAGAGATTTCCCGCGTGAACGTTTCCTTGAGCAGAGCGGAAGTTGTTGGGATATGATGTGGCGCCCTACATGTCCGAAACCGTTCGCCTTCAGCAGCAGCTCGAAGTCTATAAAGGCTTGGTGGAAGTCAGTGCGCTGATCAATGGGATCACCGAATCGGAGGAATTGCTCCCGGCCATTCTTGATGTGGCACGGCGCGTCATGAAGGCGGATGCCGCGTCGCTCTTCCTCTGCAATTGCGATGGCGATCTCGACCTCGCCGTGGCCAGCCAGCACGACGGCCCCTGCGGCCCGCCCTCGCAGCGGCTCGTCGTTCCTCGCGGCCGCGGCATCTCGGGCTGGGTGCTGCAAAATGGGCAATCGCTCCTCGTGCCGGATGCCTACGAAGATCCCCGTTTTTACCGCGAAGCCGACAAACAGACCGGCTATCGCACTCGCTCGATTCTCTGCTCGCCCCTCGTCCGCAACGGCAAAGAAATCGGCGTGCTCCAGGTCCTGAACCCGCACCATCGCGAGGCGTTCGACGCAGGCGATCTCGGCGCTTTCGAGGCTTACGCAAATCTCGCCGCCACCGCCATCGACAAGCTCCGCACCATCGACCGGCGCCGCGAGCAACTGCGCATCGAACAGGAGCTCACGATCGCCCGCGACATCCAGTCGAGCTTCCTCCCCCGCGAACTGCCGCAACGGGGCGGATTGAGTTTCGCTGCGAGTTACCGGCCCGCCCGCCACGTCGGCGGAGATTTTTACGACGTGATGGAACTTGAGCCCGGGCACTTCTTTTTTGTCATCGGCGACGTCTCGGGCAAAGGCATGCCCGCGGCACTCCTGATGGCTCAGGCCGTCAGCACACTGCGGCTCATCCTGCGCCCGCAACTTTCTCCCGCCACCGCCCTCGCTCGCTGGAATGAGATGATCTACGGCAGCACCATCCGCGGCATGTTCATCACCGCGTTGCTCGGGCGCATCGATGTCTCCGAATGTCAGGTCGAGCTCGCCAATGCCGGACACAGCCAGCCCCTGCTCGTGCGCAAGGACGGGACGGTCGAAGAATTGCCCGTCCCCGGCAGTCCGCCCCTCGGGGTCCTGCCCAGCCGCACTGGAACCGCTCGCACCCATCGCCTCGCCCCCGGCGAATGGCTCGTCAGCTACACCGATGGCTTGAGCGAATCGTTCGACAGCGAACGGCGCCCCCTTGACGGCCTGGGCATCCGGAAACTGCTCGCCCGCTCTTTTTCCACTCCGCAGGACCTCGTGGACACTCTCCTGCAAGGCGAAGAAAAACATCGCGGCGAGGCCGACCCGCATGATGATCTCACCACGCTCGTAGCCGGCTGCTCATGACGCGCGAACTCGAATTCACCAGCCATCCCGGCAATCTCTGCCTCGTCCGCGATTTCGTGCGCCAGTTCCTCAACGAAATCTCGCTGTCCGATACCGACAAAGACCTCATCGTTCTTGGCCTCGACGAAGCCTGCACCAACGTCATCCGCTACGCCTACGAGCATTGCACGAACAAGCTCATGGTCCTCGTTTGCGAACGCACACCGGACGGCATCGTCTTCCGTCTGCGCGATTTCGGCGCGCAATGCTCGAAGGAAAGACTCAAGGGCCGCCCCCTCGAACTCGTGCAACCCGGCGGCCTCGGCATTCATCTCATCCGCCGCGCCTTCAATCACGTCGATTACCAGCACTGCACCGAAGGCACCGAACTCGTGCTGGAGAAAAAGGTCGGCTAAGCAGCCCCGTCAAAGACGTGATGGTCCGACTATGCGGGGCAACTGCTTCGGTTGCTCACGTCCCCACCGTCTCGATCACCCGCCGAGCCGCCTCTTCAACGGACACCTCCCCCGCGAGTGCCAGCACCTCGAAGTGCGTCTCGCGGCGAAACCACGTCATCTGCCGTTTCGCATACTGCCGGGTCTGCTGCTGAATCCGCACGACACACTCCTCACGTTCGATCTCCCCGCGCAGCAGCGCCTGAATCTCTCGAAAACCAATCGCCTGCGCCGCCGTCGCGCTCACCTCACCGGCCGCACGCACTTCATCGATCACCCCGGCCGCAACCATCTGCTCCGTCCGCCGGTCGATCCGCGCATTCAACTCCTCCCGCTCGCGAACGAGCACCACCCCGCGCACCGGCCGCAATGGTTCAGCCTGCGCCCGAAATGCTGAAAAGGGCCGCTTCGTCAGCCGGCAAACTTCCACCGCTCGAATGACCCGGCGCGGATTTTTCCGATCAATCTGCGCCGCCGCAACCGGATCGAGCCGCTCCAACTCCTCCACCAACTCCTCCAGCGTTCGCCTCTCCAGTTCCTCCCGGATCGCTGGATCAGCCCCCGGCAAATCCGCCAGCCCATGCGTCAGCGCCCGCACGTAAAGTCCAGTCCCTCCGACCACCACCGGCACGCTTCCGCCCGCCACGATCTCCGCGATCACTTCCTCCGCCCGCACACGAAACCGCGCCACATCGAACGTCTCTTCCAACCCGATCTCACCGATCAAATGGTGCCGCACCCGCGCCAGTATCTCCGCGCCTGGTTTCGCCGTCAGCAAATCGAGCCCGCGATAGACTTGAAACGCATCTGCATTCACCACCTCTCCTCCCACCCGCCAAGCCACCTCCGCCGCCACGTCGGATTTCCCGACCGCGGTCGGTCCCACGATGTAAATCGGCTCAAGTGTTCGCATCGCTCCACCTGACACCTGACACCGGTTCCCTGACACCTCAAAAAAAGAAGAGGCTCGCGATTGCTCACGAGCCTCTTCGAATATTTTTACGGTCGTCGGCGCTTACCGCATCGGCGTCTTCGCGCCACTCACCACCAGCTTGCGGCCCATGAACTCCTTGTCGTGGAGTTCGGTCACCGCCCGCTTCGCCTCATCGATCGTCGTCATCGTCACGAACCCGAAGCCCTTCGACTTGTCGGTTTCCTTGTGCGAAACGATCTCCGCATTCTGCACCTGGCCGACTCCGTTGAAGAGGTCGAACAGGTCGCTCTCCGCGGCGTCGAAGCTCAGGTTGCCGACATACAGTTTCGGCGACGTGACTTCGATGGCTTCGGGCTTGCGGGTTTCGCGCGGAGCCCGTGGTTCCGGGCGTTCGCTGCGCTCGGCCCGCTCCGTCCGCTCCGCGGTAGCGGTGGCGGTGGATTGCGAGCGAGGCTCGTAAGCCGGGTATTTGCGAGCCGGCGGTTGCTGCGTCTTTTGTTTCGGGCGGAAGAAGGAGATAATCTTCTCCCACAGGGTTTGTTTCTGCGGCGCGGACCGCGTCTCGACACGGTCTTCGCGATTTTTGGAGCGGCGTCGGCCTCCGCGGCGGCGGCGGCCCGAGCGCTCCGATTGGTTGTCACTCATTACTTGCATTGCTTTGTGTTTTCGTGGGAGGCGGAGCGCAGGGGCCGCCCAAAACGAACGGGCTGCCACCGATGCACGGCCCGGCAAAACGGCGCTGGCCGCTGCACGAAGCGCGGCCGCGCGGACATTTCGCCGAAAAACTCCGCCCATGGTCAGCGGCGAAGAACGTGAGGGGATGCGCGGTCTCCCTTTCGCACGCGAAAGGAGGGAGACACAGGCGCTGTGGTTGCCCGGAAGCCCCGTCAGCGATCCGCCGCTGCACGCCCGTTAACGCCTGTGAATAACTTTCGCAAGAGCAGAGTTGCCCCGTGCGTGTCAAGCCTCATGGACGCCGGCCTCCCTGCCGCCATCGAAGTGTCACCCTAATTCGCCCGCCACCACCGCTCCGCCGGTGTCTGTCCCGCGTGTGCCGAAAGCGTCCGCTCCAGGCTCCGCTGAATGTGCCGCCCCACCTGCCGCCGCGCTTCCTCCCCATCGTGCGCCGCCAGCGCTTCGTAAATCGCGCGGTGCTGGCGAAGCGCTTCGTCGAGCAACTCCGGATCATGCAACAACCGCTCCGCCGCAAAGATGCGGGCGTGGGCGTGGCTGTCGCCCGCCAGCTTGGTCAGCCGGTGATTTCCCGCCGCTTCAATAATCGTCATGTGAAAAGCCAGGTCCGCCGCGAGGAAGTCGCGCAACGGCTGCCCCTCGAGGTTCGGCTTTCGCTGCGTGGAAAACTTCGCCACCAGTGCCTCCATCCGCTCGACAAAACTCAGCAACTCCGCGAGGCGCGAGGGCGGGATCGTCTCCGCCGCTTTGGCCGCCGCGTAGGTCTCCATCGCCTCGCGCACCCCGTAGAGTTCGACCGTCTCTTCGCGGGAAAGCCTGGGAACAACCGCCCCAAGCCGTGGCACGAGTTGCAGCAACCCTTCGCTCGCCAGTTGTCCCACCGCTTCGCGCACTGGTGTCGTGCTCACGCCCAGTTCGGCGGCGAGCTTCTTGAAATCCAGCCGGGTTCCGGGCGCGAATTCTCCATCGAGAAGGCGCTGGCGAATCTGCCGGTAACTGCGGTGGGTGCGGGAAGAGGACATGGTGGGAGGCGGGCAATGGAGATTCTGACTCTTTGTCCTGCTCAGGCTCTTGCTCGCCCCGTCCGGGCCCGGCCGGAAGCCAGAAGCAGGAGCAGGAGCAAAACAAAGAAGCAAGAAAGCGAACGACGCGAGGTTATGGATATGTCCTTGCATCGTCAAATATATTTGCGTATCTCCGCCGCCCGATGACACGCCCCTCGTCGCCATCTTCCCACTCCTCCGCTGTCTTCTCTCCCGCAGCCGATCCCCTTTTCGTCGGCCTCGATTTCGGCACCGAAAGCGTCCGCGCCCTCCTCGTCGATCGCCGCGGCCACGAGCACGCCGTCGCCGTCGCCAAATATCGGCACGGCCAGATTCTCTCCACCCTGCCCGGCACCGGCGAAAAACTCCCCGCCGATTTCGCCCTGCAACATCCACAGGACTGGCTCGATTCCGCCGCTCACGCGACCAAAGCGGCTCTTCGTTCAAGCAAAGCAAGGCCGCGCGACATCGCCGGCATCGGCGTCGATTTCACCAGTTGCACCATGCTCCCCGCGCTCGCGGATGGCACCCCGCTGTGCCAGACCATGCGCTGGAAAGGCGAGACATTCGCCTGGCCGAAGCTCTGGAAACATCACGGCGCGAAAACGCAAACCGACCGCCTCAACGCCCTCGCCCGCGAGCGCTCGGAGCCCTGGCTCGCACGCTACGGCGGCATCGTGGGACTTGAGTGGTTCTTCCCCAAGATGCTTGAGACGCTGGAACGCGCTCCGCGCGTTTTCGAGGCGACGGAAGTCTGGCTCGAAGCCGGCGACTGGTTGGTGTGGCAGCTCACCGGCCAACTCATTCGCTCGACCTGCCAGGCCGGTTACAAAGGTCTGTGGAGTCGCGAGGATGGTTTCCCTTCTCCCGGGTTTCTTCAAGCGCTGCACCCGAAGCTGGAGCACGTCGTCGCGAAGAAAATGCCAGGCCAGTTCGTCGCCCCGGGCGAAGCAGCCGGTGCACTCACGCCCGCGATGGCCAAGGCCTTCGGCCTCGCTCCGGGCACTCCGGTCAGCGCCGCGATTATCGACGCGCACGCCGGCGTTCCCGGTGCGGGTGCGGCAGAGCCGGACACGTTGGTCATGGTCATGGGCACCAGCAGTTGTCACATGCTCAACTCCTCCGTCGGCAAAGTGGTGCCGGGTGTCGCCGGCGTGGTGCGCGACGGCATTCTTCCCGGCTACTACGGCTACGAAACCGGTCAGGCCGCCGTCGGCGATGCTTTCGAATGGACGCGCCGCCTGCTCGGCGGCGGGCGTTTCGACAAACTTTCCCCGGAAGCTGCCGCGCTCTCTCCAGGCGCGGATGGCGTCCGCTGCCTCGATTGGTTCAATGGCTGCCGCACTCCACTCATGGATGGCGCAGTCACCGGCGCCTTCACTGGCCTCACGCTCAACCACGGCCCGGCCCACGTCTTCCGCTCTGTGCTCGAAGCCAGTGCCTGCGGCTTGCGCTGGATCGTCGATACCTTGCGCGAGGGCGGCGTCCCCGTGCGGCGTCTTGTCGCCACCGGCGGCCTGCCACATCACAGTCCGCTCTTTCTCCAAATCTGCGCCGACGTGCTGGGCGAACCCATCGCCGTGCCTTCGTCACAGCAAGGCCCTGCTCTCGGCGCTGCCATTCTCGGCGCCCTCGCCGCGCGCGCCTTCCCCGATGCCTCCACCGCCATTCGCGCGATGACCAGCGGGCGTAAACCTCGCGTTACTAAACCGCGCTCCGCTGCCGCCCGAAGCTACACGACCGTTTATCGGGATTATCGAAATCTCACCGACACCCTTCGCCATGTCTAAGCTCCCTATCCATCTCGTCGCCAGCGGAGACCTCCGACTCTCCGCAAACCAGGTCTGCTGGCCCGCGCAAGCCGCCATGGAAAAAGCGCTCACCGCCGCCATCACGGCGGAGGGCGGCAAAGTGGTCCGTGCTCATCGTTACGATACGAAAGCGAAACATGGCTTCATCGCGAGCCAGCGCGAAGGTATCGAAGTTTTTCGCGGTATCGATCCCCGCGCTCCGCTCATCGTCGCCGAGGCCGTGTGGCAATACTCGCATCACCTCCTCGCCGGGCTCACCACGCATCGCGGCCCGATCCTCACCGTCGCCAACTGGAGCGGCCAATGGCCTGGCCTCGTCGGCATGCTGAATCTCAACGGCTCGCTCACCAAACAAGGCGTCCCCTACTCCACCCTCTGGAGCGAGAACTTCACCGACGACTTCTTCCGCGCGAAGCTGCGCCAATGGCTGCGCACCGGCCAGATCACTCACGACACCAGCCACGCGCGCCCGCTCGAGTCGGTGAAAATCCCCTCCATCCCGCGCAGGCTCGGCGAACGCCTCGCCGCCGAACTCCAGCGCGACAAAGCCGTGCTCGGCATCTTCGACGAGGGCTGCATGGGCATGTTCAACGCCATCATCCCCGACGCGCTGCTGCACACATGCGGCGTGTTCAAGGAGCGCCTCAGCCAGTCCGCGCTCTATTACGAGACCCAGCAGGTGAGTGGGGCCGCGGCGCGCCAAGTGTTCGCGTGGCTGAAAAAGAAGGGCATGAAATTCCACACCGGCCCGAAGCACGAAAGCGACCTCACCGAGCAGCAGATCCTCACCCAGTGCAAAATGTATATCGCCGCGGTGCGCCTCGCGGACGATTTCGGCTGCGACGCCATCGGCATTCAATATCAACAAGGCCTCAAGGATCTGCTTCCCGCCAGCGATCTCGTGGAAGGCACGCTCAACAACGGCGACCGCCCGCCGGTGCGCTCGCGCGACGGCAAGCGTGTCCTCTTCCGCGGCCAGGCCGTGCCACACTTCAACGAAGTTGACGAATGCGCCGGGCTCGATGCGCTCATTACCCATCGCGTCCACCGTGCCCTCGGAGAGGAGCCGGAGACCACGTTGCACGACGTGCGCTGGGGTGCGGAATTCGGCGGCGAATACGTGTGGGTTTTCCTCATCAGCGGCGCCGCGCCCCCGGCACACTTCATCGGAGGATGGAAAGGGGCCGAAGGCCATCGCCAGCCCGCGATGTATTTCCCCAATGGTGGCAGCACTCTGCGGGGTATTTCCAAGCCCGGCGAAATCGTCTGGTCGCGCATTTATGTGCAGGACGAGACGCTGCACATGGACCTTGGCCGCGCCGGCGTCGTCGAGTTGCCGCGCGAAGAAACCGAGCGCCGCTGGCAGCTTACCACGCCGCAATGGCCGATCATGCACGCCGTCACCTACGGCGTGAGCCGCGATCAACTCATGGCCAAGCATCAGGCCAATCATATCCAGGTCGCCTACGCGAAGGACGCGAAGAGCGCGGACCAATGTCTCCTCGCGAAAGCCGCTTTTGCCCGGGCGCTGGGCATGAAGGTGAACATCTGCGGCACGCGCACACGCACCCAGTCCTGGTAGTCCTTTCATGAACAAACCACTGACTGGAATCGTCCCCCCGCTCGCCACTCCCCTGCTGGCCGGCGATCAACTGGATGTTGCGGGCTTCGAGCGTCTCATCGAGCACGTGCTGGCGGGCGGCGTGAGCGGCCTCTTTCTGCTCGGCACCACGGGCGAGGGACCGAGCCTCGGCTACAAGCTGCGCCGGGAAGTCGTCGAGCGCGCTTGCCGGCAAGTCGCCGGGCGAGTGCCGGTGCTCGTGGCCGTCACCGACACCATCTTCGCGGAATCGATCGCGCTGGCGCGCCACGCCGCGGATTGCGGTGCCGACGCCGTCGTCGTCGCACCTCCGTATTATCTGCCCGCTGGTCAGCCCGAATTGTCTGAATATATCGATCACCTCGTCGCTGCGCTGCCCCTGCCGCTGATGCTCTACAACATGCCAGCGCTGACGAAGGTGGTCTTCGAACCGGACACGCTGCGCCGCGCGATGGACCACGAGCGGATCATCGGCCTCAAGGACAGTTCGGCCAACATGCTCTACTTCAACCGCGTCCTTGGCGTCCTCTCGCACCGCCCGGATTGGAACCTCATGATGGGGCCCGAAGAACTCTTGATGGAGGCCCTCCTCCTCGGCGCGCATGGCGGCGTGAGTGGCGGCGCCAACGTCTTCCCACAACTCTACGTGCAGCTCTGCGCCGAAGCGCGAAAGCCTGGCGCCGACCACGAGCGCGTGCGCGAATTACATCACCAGATCCTGCGGGTGTCGGGCAATCTCTACGGTGTCGGGCGGCACAGTTCGGCGGTCATCAAGGGAATCAAGTGCGCGCTCTCCTGCCTCGGCATCTGCGACGACTTCATGGCCGAACCCTTCCATCGTTTCCGCGAACCCGAACGCACCCGGATCGCCCTCGCTGTCGAGCGCTTGAACGAAGAAATCCGCGAATTGCTCGACCGAAAGTAACCCTTCCCTACCCACCATGCGCCATCTGCTCGCCGCCCTCGCCCTCGCTTCCGCGCTATCTTCTGCACGCGCGCTCGAACCGCTCCACTTCAACAATGCCGGCTTGAAGGTCGATCTCGGCGTGGGCCTGTGGGCCTGGCCGATGCCGATGGACTTCGACGGCGACGGCGACCTCGACCTCGTCGTCAATTGCCCCGACAAACCTTACAACGGCACCTACGTTTTCGAGAACGTCACGGGCGATACGGCGAAGAATAAATTTCCCGTCTTCAAACCCGCGCGCCGCATCAGCAAGGGGTTGCAAAACGTCGAGGTGAGCTACGTCAACGGAAAGCCGGTCGTGCTGTCGCCGGCAAGGATTTATCCCGATTTCCTCAAGACCGGCCTCGAAAACCCGCAAAAGATCAATCTACCGGAAAATGTCCATCCCAACAAGGTCCGCGCAAACATGTGGCGCATGGTCGATTACGACGGCGACGGCGCGCTCGATCTCGTCATCGGCGTCGGCGACTGGACCGAATACGGCTGGGACAACGCCTACGATACGAATGGCAAATGGATGCACGGCCCGCTGCGCGGCTACGTCTATTTCGTTCGCAATGAAGGCACCAGCGACGCTCCAGCATATGCCACGCCGGCAAAGGTCATGGCGGGTGGCGACCGGCCCGTGGAAACCTTCGGCTGGCCTTCGCCGAATCTTGCGGACTTCGACGGCGACGGTGATCTCGACCTGCTCTGCGGCGAGTTTCTCGATGGCTTCACTTATTTCGAAAATACCGGCACCCGCACGCAACCGAAGTATGCGCTCGGCCGCCGCCTCACGGCGCCGGACGGAAAATTCGTGACGATGGATCTCGAGATGATCACGCCAACCGCGATCGATTGGGACAAGGACGGCGACATCGATCTCGTCTGTGGCGACGAAGACGGCCGCGTCGCGCTGATCGAGAACACGGGCAAGTTCGACGACAGGAAGACGCCGGTCTTCGCGCAGCCACACTACTTCCAGCAGGAGGCCGATCTCGTGAAATTCGGCGCGCTGGCCACGCCGGTCGGGTTCGACTGGGACGGCGACGGCGACACCGACATCATCAGCGGCAATACCGCGGGTTACATAGGCTTCATCGAAAACCTCAGCGGCCCGAAAGTCGCCGCGCCGAAGTGGGCCGCGCCGAAATATCTCGAGGTGGACGGCAAGCCGGTCCGCCTCATGGCGGGGCCGAATGGCAGCATCCAAGGCCCGGCCGAAGCCAAGTGGGGCTACACCACACAGAGCATCGCCGACTGGGATGGCGACGGCCTGCCCGATCTTTTGGTCAATTCCATCTGGGGCAAGGTCGTGTGGTATCGCAACATCGGCACCCGCACCGCGCCTAAGCTCGCGGCCGCCCGGCCGATCGAAGTGGAGTGGAACGGACCGCAGCCGACGCTGGCCTACGGCTGGCTGCGCCCGGCAGGCAAGGCGCTGCTCACGCAATGGCGCACCACGCCCGTCGCGGTCGATTGGAACAAGGACGGTCTCGTCGATCTCGTCATGCTCGACCAGGAAGGTTACCTCGCCTTCTTCGAGCGGGCAAAACGCGACGGCAAACTCGTGCTGCTCGCGCCGCGCCGCGCCTTCCGCGGCGATGCGCTCGCACCAAATGATCCCAAGCCGAAATACGTGCAGACCGGTCCCAACGAACCGCTTTGGATGAACAAAGGCATCGCCGGCAAAAGCGGCCGCCGGAAACTGTGCGTCGTCGATTGGGATGGCGACGGCGCGCTCGATTTTCTCGCCAATGCCTCCAACGCCGCCTTCTTCCGCCAGACCGCCGCGCGCGATGGGCATTGGCTTTTCAAAGACCTCGGCCTGCTCAGCCCGGTGAATATCGAAGGCCACGACGTCTCCCCCGCCGTCGTCGATTTCGACGGCGACGGCGTGCCGGATTTCCTCGGTGGCGCCGAAGACGGTCATTTCTACTTCCTCAAAAATCCCCGCTCGAAATGAAACGTCTCCTCCTCGCATTCATCGTCACACCGTTGCTTGCCGCCGATCAACCCGGCGTGCTGAAGTCGGAATACATTTACGACACCGGCCCGTATCCTTCGGTCCACGCCACCACCATTGTCGAGACACCAACAGGGCTGGTCTCGGCATGGTTTGGCGGCACGGCGGAGCGCAATCCCGATGTGTGCATCTGGGTCTCTCGCCACGTCGATGGCAAGTGGACGGAAAGCGTTGAGACCGCAAATGGCGTGCAGCCCGACGGCACGCGCCACCCGACTTGGAATCCCGTGCTCTTCCAGCCGAAGAACGGCCCGCTGCTACTTTTCTACAAAGTCGGTCCCTCGCCGAGCACATGGTGGGGCGAACTCAAAACGAGCGCCGATGGCGGCAAGACCTGGTCCGCCGCGCAGAAGCTGCCACACGGCATTTTCGGCCCGATCAAAAACAAGCCAGTGCAGCTCGCGAATGGCGACATTCTCTGCCCGACCAGTAATGAAACGAACGAAAAGACCAGCAAGTGGGCCATCTACTTCGAGCGCACCACCGATCTCGGCAAAACTTGGACGCGCACCGAACTGCTGCACGACGGCGTGAAGATCGGCGCGATCCAGCCGAGCATTCTTTTCCTCGGCGGCGACAAGCTGCAGGCCATCGGCCGCACCAAGCAAGGCAAGGTCTTCCAGATCACTTCCGACGATGGCGGCAAGACCTGGGGCGAAATTTCGCTCACCGCGTTGCCGAATCCCAACTCCGGCACCGACGCCGTCACGCTCGCCGACGGCCGCCACCTGCTGATTTACAACCACACCGCAAAAGGCCGCAGTCCCCTCAACCTCGCCGTGAGCAGGGACGCGCAGCATTGGGAAGCCGCGCTCGTCCTCGAAAACGAACCGGCGCGCGAGTTTAGCTATCCTGCGATCATCCAGGCGAAAGACGGCCTCGTGCACATCACCTACACGTGGAAGCGGCAGAAGGCGAAGCACGTCGTGCTCGATCCAGCAAAGCTTACCGCCAAGCCCATCGTGAACGGCCAGTGGCCGCAGTGAAGTAGCGGCGAGTGCCATTCACTGCCGGATCTCGACCCGACCTGCTATGAAACAACTGTTCGCCGCATTGCTTTTCGCCCAAGTTTCCTTCGCCACACCTGCTGGCGATGTCAGCGACGTGCGCGTCGTTCGCACTGCCGACCAGGAGCCGCGCGCCGCGCTTCTCGGGCAGCCCAGCATCGCTCTGTGGAAGGAGAACCACCTCGTGGTGGCTTATCAAAAAGGCATCGCGGGCAAGATGGACATGGGCAGCATCGACGCCATCGTCTCCAGCAACGACGGCGAGTCGTGGAGCATTCCAAGCACGATCTTTGACCACGAGCAGCGGCATGGAGCCATGCAGTTCGGTTACTGCAATGCAGTGCTCTACAAGCCGCCGGGACAAGCGGTCCTTTGGTGCTTCGCCATGCGCTGTCCGCTGAACTATGCCGACAGCGAGGACTCGCATCTCGCGGCTGCCTACAGCGGCGACGGCGGTCGCTCGTGGAATCCCGTCGAACTGGCCATGCACTACACCGGCCCCCTCGTCATTCTCGGGGAAATCCAGCGCATTATCGAAAATGGCCAGCCCGTCTATCTGCTGCCGGCGCATCGCAACACAAAGCGCGCTGATCCGCTCGGCCAGCGCGAACAATTTGTGCTGCGCAGCACCAGCCTGCTCGATTGGAGCCTTGGCGGGTATGTGCCGCTGCCAGAGCCGCCAAAGATCTTCCTGCACGAAGGCCAGATCGCGGTCATCAATGAGCAGCAGCACCTCAAGATGGTCATGCGGACTTCTCTGGGCAGAAAGGAGGGTGATCTGCTCGACGGCGGCGCGCTCCATCCTCCCCGCGCCTGGTCCAGCACCAGCACCGATGGGGGCAAGACGTGGAACGTTGCCCAAGAGGAGCCTGAACTCTGGAATAGCGTGTCGGAAGCGTGGTTCGGCCAGTCACGCACGGGCATCCAGCTATACATCTACAATGACGGTCCCGCCTTCAGCCGCATGGCGCTGCGCTACAAACTCAAGCCAGCCGACGGTGACTGGAGCAAGGAGCGCACGTTCTTCGACGCCGGCATTCACAATTCTTACCCCACGCTGATCGAAATTGCTCCCGGCGATTTCCGCGCCGTGTGGGACAGCGGCGACGAGAAGCGTCAGCGCCGCTCCATTCGGTTCGGGAAACTCAAAGTCGAGACTCTGCCCAAGTAGCTTCGAGGGTCGCTCGGAGCGTGAATCACCCACTCCAGTTCGATTGCCAGTTGCCTTCATACCTTTACCCATGCTGAAAAAGTTCATTTGCTCGCTCCCTCTGCTCCTCACCATCTCGTTGCGGGCCGACGAACCCGCCCAACTGGCAGCCATCAAAGCGGCCGACAAAGTTCGTGTCGAAGCCATGCAATCCGGTGATCGAGAGAAGCTCCGGGCGATCTTTTCCGATGACCTGCGTTACGCGCACTCCACGGGAGTCGTCGATACGAAAACATCCTTCATCGACGTGCTCAGCAGCAAGAAAACCAAGTATCTTGGCTACGACTACGAGGAGCAGACCTTCACCTTCCCAGCTCCCAGCATCGCACTCATGGCAGGCCGCGCCCATGTGAAAGCCGAAGCCGATGGCAGGCTGATGGACAGCACGCTGAGCTATCTCGCCGTGTGGCGCAAAGAGAACGGCCAATGGCGCTTCCTCGCCTGGCAGTCCTGCAAATTCCCACCGATGACGAAGTGACTGTGCTCGGACCTTGCCAGGGAAAACATTGCCAGGGAGAACTGTGCTCATGAGCATCAGCTGAGGGTCCGGGAGGTGTTGCAGGCTTTCCAACCTGCAATCGAACGGCACATGGCATTGACCAAGCACCGGACCCATCGTGCAGGCTGGGAAGCCTCCATCATACTGCTGCTGCTCGTCACAACATGCCACTCCGCCGAACCACGTCTTCCCCTCCGGCACGAATTTGTGTCGCGAGCATGGCGGGTGAAAATCCTCCAACCGGGGCGGTCGGCAAATTTTTTTTGTTTCGCAACATTCTCCAATTCAACTACTTAATATATAAATAAACTGGCACATATGGACTCACGCAGACTTTTGAGGAACCACTTGACCGAAAGATTTCGCCTGTTACTTTCGCTGTCCTTTCCGAAACACCGGGGGGGATTTCCGGGTGGGGTGGGCTCTTTTTAGGGCTTCCACAAAACCGCGTAAGTCCCTGTCGGCGTCGCAGATCCGGGGTCTTAGCTCAGTTGGTAGAGCGCCTCAATGGCATTGAGGAGGTCAGGGGTTCGAATCCCCTAGGCTCCACTTCTCCGGCAGGAGCCGCGGCAGAAGTGGAGGCAAACCGGGGCGTTTCCGACGGCGCTTTTCGTTCTTCATCCGGCTTTGCACTGCTCTGATGGGCTTTTCCCGGAAAAAAGAGGAAGAAGAGGGAAAGAAAAAGGCGCGCGCGCTGGACTTTGCCAGAGCCGCTCCCTACTCAGCGGGGAATTCCGCCTCCACATGCTCAAGTCCACGCTGCTTCACCCCGATTTGCTTCGGATCATCGCCCAGGCCGGGCATCATTCGAAAATCCTCATCGCCGATGGGAATTACCCCGCTTCGAACAAACGCGGGCCGCGCGCGGAGGTGGTGTGCCTTCAGCTCATGCCGGGGGTGCCGACCGTGGCCCAGGTGCTGAAAGCCGTCCTGAGCGCGGTCCCGATCGATCAGCTTAATACCATTGGGATTCCGCCGGACGATCCGTATGCGAAATTCGGCGAACCGGCGGCGTGGGGAGAATTCCGCACCCTGGCGCAGGAAGCAGGCATCGCGGCCCCCATCGAGCCCATCTCGAAGTGGGACTTCTACAAGGCGGTCGAGTCACCCGATCACGTTCTCACTATCCAGACCGCCGATCAGGCGCTCTGGGCCAATGTGCTGCTCACTGTCGGCTGCCGCACCCCGCAATAAACGTCCTCCATGACGCACAAAACCGCCGCGCAAATGCGTTCGAGACGAGTTGTCTCTTGCCAAGGCTGATCCTTTCCCGCAAACACCTGATTCCTTACGTTTGTGCGATTCGAGCCGCACTCCATGGCCCAAGTTAACCGTCCCAATCCCCAACCGATGAAGACCAGGGTGGTCGTCATCGACGACCATCTTTCCATCCGGCAAATGCTGGAGCGAATCTTCGCGTTCGACGCGCAGTATGAACTCGTCGGACACACCGGATCGGGCATCGAAGGTCTCCAGCTCTGCCTCGACCTGAAGCCCCGCGTCGCCATCGTGGATCTCCTCCTGCCCGAGATGAGCGGCGTCGATCTCCTGCGCGCTCTCCGCGCGAAGAAATCCGAAACGCGGGTTCTCATTTACTCCGGCACGCTGAACCAGTCGCTCGTCGCCACCGCTCTCGAGGCCAAGCCGCACGGTTTCGTGCACAAGGAAGACTCCCTCGCCATGCTGCTCGAAGCCCTGCGCACCGTCGCGCAAGGCGGCTCCTATCTGACTCCCTTCGCCACTTCGCTGGCCGAGAAATCCCAGGCCATTGCCTCCCCCCTTGCCACCCTCAGCGCCCGCGAACGGACCGTGCTCCAGCTTGTCGCCGAAGGTTGCAGCAGCAAGGAAATCGCCAGCCGCCTCGGCATCTCCGCCAAGACCGTCGAGCACCACCGCATGGCCCTCATGCAAAAGCTCGACGTGCACGACATCGCCAGCCTCACCCGCCTCGCCGTGCGCGAGGGTTTGGTAAACAACGACTAGGCCCGGCTCCGTTGGATTGGAGCGAAGCGACAGGTCCATGGCGCAAAATGGGGATAATCTAACCGTCAGGCTGTTCCTCGCCGCCTCACCCTCGCCCATTCGCCCGTGCCACCAGCGTCTGAACCTCCGCCACCGTCAAGGCGCCGAGCACATCGGGCACAAGCCAGATGACATTCGAACGAAATTTACCGCGTTCATCCCGGAGACGAAACGCGATCGTGTGATCACGCGGCGCCCGATGCCCGCCGTAGTCGCCGTGCGCTCCGAAGACGGCAACTAAGTCCGGGAACGCCTCGCCGATCACGCGGCGCGCGTGAGCCAGCTCTTCTTTCGTCGCTTTGCGATTTTGATTACCCATGGTTCACGGGAAAGGACGCGTCTATTTCATCGGCTGCCGCAAAATCGTTTTCCACTTCTTCGGATCGGCCCGCCGGACATCGCTCAGGTAGATCTCGTGATGTTTTCCGGTTTTCTCTCCCCGGCTGTCGATGAACTCGTGCAGCCGCTCGATCGTCGGCCCCTCCTCCGAAAACGGCCCCACGTGCAAAATCTGCGCGCACCGGCCTTCGTTGAATTCCTCCAGCCGCAACTTTTCGACCGCCGGGAGCTGTTTCTTCCGGCGCACCGTGGCGACGGCTTCGTGAATCACCCCGTCCCCCACGAAGGACGGCTGGAGAATCATCATCGTCCATTTCCAGTTCGCTTTGTCGTCGTTCACAAACGCCGTCAGGTCGTCCGCCCACCACAGCCCTTCGAGCGGCATCACCGCGTAGTCGATCGGCTCCGCCCCTTTCTTCACCGCAAACTTCGCCGTGTAAGAAACCGAAAATAATGCCTCCACCGCCTGCACATATTCTGCCGAAGTATTCGGGTTACCCTGCCCGTCGATCATCAAATACTTTAGCCGCGGCACCACCACTTCGGCGACCGCCTTGGCCGACGCGCGGTAGAGGTGCTTCAGCTCTTTCTTGAGATCGATCTTAGCCATCAGCAGGGCAGCTTTGATTTACCAGCGGAGGAAAGATACGACGAACGTCACAAAGGCTAGCAGTCCAAAAACGACCCCGAAGAGGATGAGCAGCACCAGCGCAATCTTGCTTAGCGTGCTCCTCCGCTGGAACGAATGAGCGCAATCCTCACAGCGATACTCCTGCGGACTCGACACCTGGTGCAGCATCGCAAAAGGCAGCCCGATGACCACCAAAATCCCCACCGGGTATAACGCGTTCCGCTTGCCACGCCAATGCACGCTCGCGGCACCGCAGTGGGGACATTGGATCGCTTTCATTTTAGTTTGTCTGCGGGCCGATCCGTTTAGCTTCGGCGAAAGACCGTTCGAGGACACCCGGCCCGCAACGTCTCGCAATTTCAGGTTCCATGATGGCGTTGTAAGCCTTGGAGTGCGCAAACGTTTCGTCGTCCGGAGCCGTGCCGGAAATCCAACGTGCTTCGATGTGGTAACGCTCTCGCAGCAGCCGCGCCCACGTGTCGTGCCATGGCGCTGGCTCTCCGCAGCGCTCGAAAGCGAGGATCCCCCGGCGTAAATCGCGCAGGGCATCGGCTCGGCCTCTGGCGGTTCCTCGCCGCGCCTGATCGATCGCACAAGAGGTAAAGCCCAAAGCCATAACCAGCAAGAGATTGAACGATTTCATTCCATACTCCTCTCACCGCACATCGCGATTGACGGCTTAAGCGTCAAGGAGGCAGTTTGATTCTCAGTTCAAGGCTCTGGAGCCGTTCGATGAGTTGCTCCTCAGCTTTACCATTCGATGGGTGGCTGGCCTCCACAAATTCACAAAGGGCGTGAATCTTCCCGCGAGAGAAATCGTGACCCCGGCGCCTTCAACCACGTCCTTGGTCTTGACTTAACCGGTGAGACGATACAGACCGACGCTGCACTCTACCGCTTTCGTGATGGCCCGACCTCGACGAGTTGAAGGTCATCAAACCACGCCACGCCCATTGCCATGGTGGAGTAGTGACCGAGTCGTGGCCCGATCTGGATCGTGTTCATCGCGCCGCTATCGAACTCGAAGGAAACCTTCTTCCAACTCTGCTTTCCGGAGAGAGCTTCCGTATGCTCAAATCCTCCCGCGAGAGAAATCGTGGCCCCGGCGCCTTTGACGACCACATCCTTGGTCTTGACGTAACCGGTGAGACGATAGCGAGTCTTCGGTTTCACAGTGACCGTCTGCTTCAGGAAGCTATCATCTCCGGCTGGGTTTTCGATCCGGATGCTGTTTTTGCCTTCATGCTTCTCCACGGTATCCACACTCACGCTGCCCTGCTTGTGGGCGGACGAGAACTCCCAGCCGTTCTGGCCATCTTCAAACGACGAATTGGTAAGGAGATTAGGCTTCGCCGTGGATGATTGTTGGGCGAGTGCAGCAGCCGTCAGAGCGGACGTGGCTGCGATGAGGAGGAGTTTCGTGGATGATTTCATGGGGTTGGCTTCTTGGGAGGCGTTGCAAAAATCCGCATGTCGCGCCTGCCGTCTGCCGAAGGCTCAATGACAGCCACGACAAACGCCATCGTGTGCGCCCAAGCACCGTTCAATCAAGTTGATTCGGCCAATTCGTTGCAGAGCAGTGCTGCTATCCCCAGAAGAACGGCGATGAGCTAAGATGCAAATAAGTCGCAGGACACCGGGTAACGGAATCCTTCTCGTAGCAGTGCGTGGAAGGGACCGGGAGAAAAATATGAAATGGAACGCTCACATCTCCGCTCGATGAAGAAAAGGACGAAGAAGCGGTGGCGGGGCACGGGCGGGGTAGCCGGGAAATATCACGGCATTTCGCCCCTCGTTACCAAGTTGCACCTGGTCATGCCCCCCTTTGGCCAAGCTGAGTTTGGCATGGTCGGAGCAAGGCCTAGGACGGCCTCAAAACCGTCCCCTCAAAAAAAACGGAATGGACGGAATGGATGGAGCCGACGGTTTGCCCATTCGGCCCCTTGGGACGAAAAGAGAGCGGTGATCCAGTCGCTTCTAAACCGCAACCAGAGCGTCTCCAGCAAAGCGGCGACGGCACCTCGAACAAACAGACACAATAGACACAATATTTTGCGGGGCGGGCATACTTCGCCGGGCCACGATCGGCGGAGCCACGCGTCTATCCATCAGAGAAAATCGCGATGAAATCCGGCCTGATCACGGTGAGACATGACAGACACAATCAGGCTCCGAAAACACTTCCCGCCAGTTTTACTCTGTCGATCCGGCTCAATCCGGCCAGATCCGGATGGACGGAAAAGAGAGGACGAGTAGTCCCGCCAGCGAATCCGATCCGGCGCAGTTTCGCTCCACCGACCCGGCATCAAACCAGGCTCGGTCAACCGGCGCGCGCGGCGCCCTGCGTGGGGCACCGTGTCCGCCCGGCCGCGCTTCGGGCTTAGGCGACGACGAACCGGGTGCCGGCCGGTTTGCCCGCGAGGATGGCGGGGATTTGCTTGGCTTTGCGGCCGCTGGCGATGTGGGTGGCGATGCCGGCAGCGACGGCGTCGCGGACGGCTTGGAGCTTCGAGGCCATGCCGCCGACGCTGAATTTGCCTTTCTCGTTCCGGGCGAGGCTGGCGACGTCGTCGATATCTTCCACCACGCGCACGGTCTGGCCGCGTTCGTCCAGCAGGCCATCCACGCTGGTAAGCAGGATCAGGAGGTCGGCCTTGGCGAGCCGGGCCACTTCGGCGGAAAGGCGGTCGTTGTCGCCGAAGCGCAGTTCTTCCACGGCCACCGAGTCGTTTTCGTTGATGATCGGCACCACGCCGCCCCGGAGCAGATGCTCGAGGGTGTTGCGGGCGTTTTCGTAGCGGGTGCGGGAATCGAGGTCACCGTGGGTGAGGAGAAGCTGGGCGACGTTCAGCCCGTGCGCGGCAAAGTGCCGGGCGTAGCTTTCCATGAGCTTCGACTGGCCGACGGCGGCGCAGGCCTGCCGGGCGGCGAGGGCTTCGGGGCGCTCCTTCAGGCCGAGCACGCCGAGGCCGGCGGCGACGGCGCCGGAGGAGACGACCACACATTCATTCCCGGCTTTCACGGCAGCGGAGACTTCGGCGCACAGGCGGCGGAATTGCTTCTCGTCCAACCCGCTGCCGCGGGAATTGGCGAGAATGCCGGAGCCGAACTTGAGGACGATGCGTCGAGGCTGGGACATGCGAAGGGCGGACGGTGCGCGGAAGGGCGGGCTGGTCAAGAGGCAAGGCGGCGGGCTCTGCTTCTACCACTTCCTCCTCCTTCTGCTTCGAAAAGCGATGGGGAAGCAGATGAAGAGGAAGAGGGGAGGCTGAAGACCTCGGGGAAATCCTCCCCACCGCCGCTGTTGCATCCGCCCCCGCTCCGGCTAGTATCGCCCCCCAATTTTACATGAAATCCGTCGCCCTTCTGCTGGCCTTCGCCTTCTGCGCCGTTGCTTCGTTTGCGCAGGCGCCCGCGCCTGAGGCAGCCAAGCAGCCACCCGTGACCGCGATCGATACGCCGCGGCCCGTCGTCGAAAGCCTGCCGCCCGCGCGTTCCACCGCGACCGGCGCACCTGCCGCCGGAGGCGATGCCTTGAGCCGCCTGCCGCGCGTCGTCCTGCCGAGCGACAGCACGCCGGTGAGCCTGTGGAAGCTGATTCAATCCGGCGGCTGGACGATGGTGGCGCTGGGCGTCATGTCGATCGTCACCTTCATGCTCGTGCTGGTGTATCTCTTTACCCTGCGCCGCAGCGCCATCCTCACACCGCACTACATGAACACCGCGGACGTGCTGCTGAAGAAGAAGGATTACCTCGGCCTGCTCGCCATCTCGTCGCGCCACAGCGAAGCGGTCGCCCGCGTCGTGCAGCGCACGCTCGATTTCGCCACGAAGAACCCGAACGCCTCCTTCGAAGTCATCCGCGAAATCGCGGAGAGCGAAGGTTCGGCACAGGCGGCGTCGCTCCAGCATCGTCCCACGTATCTCGCCGATATCGGCATGCTTTCCCCGATGGTGGGTCTGCTCGGCACGGTCGTCGGCATCATCCGCTCGTTCGGCGTGCTGGCCTCAGGCCAGGCCGGCGGCGGCTCGCGGGAAGATCTCCTCGCAGCGGGCGTGTCGGAAGCACTCGTCGCCACGGCGAGCGGCCTCGTGCTCGGCATCATCGCCTTCGTCTTTTACTCCCACTTCCGCAACAAGGTGCAGGGCCTCATTTCCGATCTCGAAGTCGCCTCGGCCCACATCGTCGGCCTCATCGCGCTGAACTACGCGAAGAAGCGCGAAGCCACCCGCGCGGCGATCGAGGAAGAATTTTAGTCGATGAAATTTCGCCGCCGTTCCGCGCCCGAGGTGATGGGCTTTCAGATCGCGCCGATGGTCGATATTCTCCTCGTGCTGCTCTGCTTCTTCATCGTGACGTGGAGCTTTGCCCGCAAGGAAATGGAACTGGACGTGAAAGTGCCCGCGGCCCAGAGCGGCAAGGAACCGGTGTCCGCGGTGAACCAGACCGTGCTGAACGTGAAGCAGGACGGCACCGTGGTGCTGAACCGCAAAACGATCTCGCAAGCTGAACTCGCCGAGAAGCTCACCGAGCTCGCCAAGATTTATCCCGACTATGCGATCATCCTCCGCGGCGATGAGCGTGCCGCTTACAAAGCCATCGTGAGCGTGCTCGATATCTGCCGGGCCGCCGGCATCTGGAACGTCGCTTTCGCCACCGACAAAGTCGAATGAGAAGGGCCTTGCTGGCGGCAGGGCTCGCCGCCGCGTTTCATCATCCGCTTCTCGCGCAGGTCGAAGTCCGCCGCGCCGAACCCGTTCGCCGTGGCGAACCGGTGCCGCCGGTTCCCGCCGCAGCCACGCCGATTCCCGTCGCCACTCCCATCCCCGTGCAGCGGGCCATCCCGGTGCAGAAAGGCACACCGGCTCCCGCGGCAAAGCCCACGCCGATGCCGACGCCGGAGATGACCGATCCCACCGGCGAAATTCGCGTTTCGCCCACGGGCACGAAGTTGTCGCCGGACATGATCCAGCTCCAGATCGCCGACGGCTACTACGTGAAGAAGATGTTCGATATGGCGGCGCCGGAGTATGAGAAATACCTCGGCCTCTACCCGGGCGCACCGGATCGCGAACTCGCGACTTTCCGCATGGCCGAGAGCTACCGCCAGGCGGGCTCCTACAACGCCGCGCGCACCGCCTACCTTTCGCTCATCGATCAATTCAACGGCAGCCAGCTCGTCGGCCAGGCCGCGTATCGGCTCGGCGAGCTTTATTACACGGAGCGGAACTACTCCGCCGCGCTGCCCTACTACCGCCGCGCCAGCGTCCGGCTCACCGACAAGAAGCTCGCCAACGCGGCGAAGTTTTTCACCGCGCGCTGCCTCGAATACACCGGGCAGAAAATGGATGCGCGGATGACGTATGAAGACCTCGTCTCCACGCCGCTCGAGAATCCTTTCATCGACAACAGCCGGCTTTCCTTCGCCCTGCTTTTGAAGGACGCGGGCCGCACGGCCGAAGCGGTCAAGCAGGTCGAAGCGCTCACCAAACTCACGGAGAATCCTGAGATGAAAGCTCAGGCCACGGTCTATCTCGGCCTGTGGCTCATCGAGCTGAATCAAACCGCCAAGGCCGAACAAGCGCTCAAAGCCGCTTCAGCCATGGAAAGCGTAACTCGCTGGCGCGATGTGGTGCAGCTCGGCCTCGCCCAGCTCGCCTTCACCGCGGAGAAATATCAGCAGGTCATCGACGCCTGGCTCGCGGGCGAAAAAGACTTCACCGCCGAGACGCGCCCGCAGGCCATGGCGCTGGCGGCGAAGGCTTATGCCTACCTCGGCAAAAGCCAGGAATCGCTCGATCTCTACAATCGCATCACGCAGGAATTTCCCGGCAGCGTGTATGCAAAGGAAGCCGGCTACGAGCGTCTCCGGGCGCTCTACAAGGGCAACGCGGCGAACATCGTCGAGGAGATCGACGCCTATCTGAGCGCCGGCATCGAAGAGCAAAAGAAGGACGTCGTGCTGCTCATGAAAGCCGAGGTGCTTTTCAAGCAGGACAAGTTCTCCGCGGCGGCACCGATCTACGAATACGCCGCGAAATCGCGCCAGCTCACCGGCCAGCAAAAAGCCGAATCCCTTGCCAAGCTCGCGTGGTGTTATCAGCAGACCAAGGACTTCACCCGCGCTGCGGCGGCGCTGGGCGAAATCATCGACGGCTACCCGACCTTCAAGGAGATGTCGTCGATCCTGCTTCAGCGCGCGGTGTGTCTGCTGCGGCTCAATAACACGGACGGCTCGATCAAGGATTTCCGCCGCTTAATCGACCAATACCCGAAGGCGCCCGAGCGCGAAGCCGCGGTGTTGCAGCTCGCGCGCATGCTCGGCAGTCACAACGACAACACGGGCATGGCGGAGACGTTCAAGGTCTTCCTGCGCGATTATCCCAAAGCGGCCGCCACCGACCGCGCGGAGGCCAATTTCTGGATCGGTTCTGTCGCGTTTGAAAACAAGTCTTACAAGAACGCGATCGAGCCGCTGCGCGAAGCGCGGAAGCTGAACAAGGAAGAGTATTTCGAGCGCGCCAGCCTGCGGCTGATGCTGTGCTTCTACTACGCGGAAGACACTGCGGGCGTGGGCGAGGAAGTCGATGCGTATCTCGCCGGTTCACCCAAGGGGCAGGTGCCTTACGAGGTGCTGCGCTGGCTCGGCATCACGCTGCACGAGCGCGCGAACCAGAAAGAAAAAGCCGGCGACCTCGCTGGCGCGGTTTTCGACAACCAGGGGGCGCTCAAGTATCTCTCGAAGCTCATGGCGCGCGAGGAGGCCAAACCCGAAGACTGGCGCCCGCTCGGCCGCAGCGCCCTGGCACTCAAAGAATACGCCACCGCGGACAAGGCCTTCACGTCATTGCTCGGCGCGCTGAAAGAACCCGGCCTGCGCGCGGAGACGTTCAACGATCTCGCACAGTCGCAGCTTGGTGGACGCAAATATTCCGAAGCCGCCGCCAGCGTCGAGTCGGGGCTGAAATTGCAGCCCGACGGTCCCGTGAACGCGGAACTGAAAATCACCGCCGGCGATGTGCTCGCCGGGCAGGGCAACTGGGCAGATGCCGCGCGGACTTACGAAGCCGCGTCCATCGTCATTGACGACGAAAACATTTCCCCGCGCGCCGGCGAAAAAGCCGTCGAGGCCTATCGCAAAGCGGGCAACGAAGAGGCCGCGAAGAAGCTGCTGAACAAGCTGCAGAGCCGCTACCCCGAGTATTTCCAAAACAAAAAGGCGAAGCCGTGAGGCGCGTCTGCGTCTATGCCGGCTCGAGCCCCGGCGCGCGGCCGGAATTCGCCGCCGCGGCGCGTGAACTCGGCACCTTGCTCGCGCAGCGCGGGATCGGAGTCGTCTATGGCGGCGGCAACGTCGGCCTCATGGGCGCCCTAGCGGACGCCGCGCTCGCGGCGGGCGGCGAAGTGATCGGCGTCATTCCCCACAGCCTTGCCGCGAAGGAACTCGCGCACGAAGGCGTCACGCGCCTCGAAGCCGTCGAGACCATGCACGAACGCAAGGCACGCATGGCCGCGGAGAGCGAAGGGTTCATCGCCCTGCCCGGCGGCATCGGCACGCTCGAGGAACTCTTCGAATCGCTCACCTGGCTCCAGCTCGGCTTTCACGCCAAGCCGGTCGGTCTGCTGAACATCGCCGGTTATTACGATCACCTCCTCGCCTTCCTCGCCACCATGGAAACCGAGCGGTTCATCCGCCCCGAGCACCGCGCCATGCTGCTCGTCGCAAACTCCCCCGCTCCACTCCTCGACCACCTCCTCGGCTTCACCGCCCCCAGCGCCGACAAATGGCTCGACCGTTTCGCGGCGGAGAATCGGAGCAGTTAGGCAGCTACGATGGCTGCACCTTCAGCATGAGCGTGAAGGTAGAACCTTCGCCCACTTTCGTGCGCAAGTGCAGGCCCGCGCCGGCTTCCTCGACGAGACGGCGCACGATGCTTAGACCGAGACCGGTGCCACTGCCGACGGGTTTGGTCGTGAAGCGCTCGCGGAACATGCGCCCGACCAGTTCGGGCAAAATGCCGGGGCCGTTGTCCGCCACGCTGATCGCCACCATGGGTGCTTCATTGCGGAACCCTTCGCGATTGATGAAGCGCTGCTCGGGACCATCGGTCAGCGTGCCGATGGCAATCGGCCGCGTGAGGTGCCGCGTATGAATCTCGACGCAATGCGGCTCGTCGGCCGCCTGGAAAGCGTTGATGGTGAGGTTCAGCAGAATCTGTAGAAAGTCCGTGCCGTTGATCTCAGCGATGAGGTTGCTGCGCAGCTCTTCAATGCGGAGGCGGTGGCCCTTTGCGCTCGGATGGCGCGCGAGCAGGTCGCGCAGGTCGGCCAGCATCTGCCCCACGCTGATGTAGGTGCTCTCGACGCGCTGCGCGTGAAGGAAACTGAGATAACGACGCGAGATCTCGAAGCAACGCGAGACTTCATCGTGCACGCGGTTGAGGTCGTCGCGGAGCGTATCGAGTTGTTCGCCTTCGACACTCGAAGCGCTCAGCATCGAACGGTTGATGAGTTCGACGAAGCCGCTGATGACCGTCAGCGGGCTATTCAGATCGTGCAGCACGCTGGCGTAAATCTCACCCTTCGTGCGCGCGATTTCTTCCCGCTCGCTGTGCTCGGCAATCTGCTGCCGGAGCTGATCCAGTTCCTGCGCGGACTTGCCGATCGTCTGCGAGGCCCGGCGCTTGGCGAGCGCCTTCTGCACCACCTCCCGCATCATCGGGATATCGAATGGCTTGTTGAGATAATCGCACGCGCCGAAACGGAGCGCCTGCCGCGCCGTCTCGAGCGTCTCGTAGGCGGTGAGCATCACCACTTCGATGCCGGGATCACGCTCCTTCAACTCACGCAACAGTTCGACGCCCGACATCCCTTGCATGAGAATGTCGAGCACGGCCACGTCGATCGGTTCCTTCTCCGCGAGGGCGAGCGCTTCGTCGCCACTGCTCGCGACGAGGACGCGGTAGTCGCTTTTGAAGACGATGCGCAAAGATTGCCGGGGACCTTCCTCGTCGTCGCAAATCAGCAGCGTGGGGCGGAGATCAGCAGCAGCTTTTCGCAAGGACATCAGGTCAGCCGGTGCGATTCCCTTCGGAAACGAATTCCACGCTCTCCGTCACCATGAGGGTATGGACGTAGCGATTCGAGTGTCCCATGAAATTGACTTCGTCGGCGACGACCGCCGCCAGCTCCGGACTCTGCTGCACCCGCGCCAGAGCCTCGGGCGATTCCCACCAAGTCTCCACAATGCCGTCGATGGGCGCTTCGTCCTGCGCGTATTCCGGCCGGGGCACGCTGGCCACGTGATGCTGCACGTAGCGCACGAGACCCGGCAACTTCGCCACGATCGGGCCGTGGGTCTTGCGCCAGTAGTCGTGAAACTCCTCGGGCGAAAGATCCGGTCGGCGACGAAGGACGAAGAAGAATTTGATCATTCAGCGCTGCTAAAACTTATATCCAACGCTGAGGCTCACTGCGTGGCTTTGCGCGTGATAGATACCCGCCGCAGTCGTCGGCTGGTCGATATCGCGATGCGGGCTCACGGCATATTGATAGCTCAGGAACCAGTCCCAGTGCTCGTAGCGGCAGCCGACGCCGCCGCTGAAGACGTGGCGGTCGGAATCCGGCACGAGCGGGCTGAACTCCTGCTCCGGCACCGAGTTTTCCGAAAAGAGATAACCGACGCTGGCGCGCCAGCCGCCGGCGAATTTCTTCGTGATGCCGACCTCGTAGATGAAGCTCGACTGGTATTTGAAATTGAGCGCCGCATCGCGGTCGGCGAGCGGATCCTTGCGGTTCTTGCCGAACTGCACCACAGCGGTATCGAGGTTATCCCAATCGGTCCACTCCACCCCGAGCTCGATGTTCCAGTCCTCCGTGGGAGTATAGGCGTAGCCGAACTTGATGCTCTGCGGGAAATCGAGTGTCACGTCGATGTCCTGCGTCAATTCGGTGCGCCCGATCTCGATCGGGACTTTCACGCCCGGGTAAGGTTCGACGGTAAGAGGGAAAGGAGGCACGCGCGTGCGGCCATGACCGTGGTAGGTCATATCGACCGGGCCGAAGTAACGAATGCCGAAGGCGTGTTGCGGCGTAGGTTTCCACAGCAAACCCGCGGTTACACCGACACCATACCCGTCGCCTTCGAGCTGGAAGGTATCACCCGGCGTGAAGCCCAGCCCGCGCGCAAGCTTTGCCCGCGAGTAGTTCGCCGTGATGCCAAACGCCAGGCTCAACTGCTTGGTCGCCTGGAACGCAATGACGGGGTTGACGGTGAGAAATTGGATGCGGCCTTTTTGCCCGATCGTCCGCGAAACGGAGTCGTCGGGATATTCGACCGACAGGCCGAACGGGGAATACACACCCAGCCCGAGCGCAAAGGGCGACTCCTTCGGCTTCCAGGTCAGATAAGCATCGCCGACCGTTTCCCATTTGTATTTCGAGTCGAAATCCGCCGCGCCGGAAAGCGTGGGATTCACGCTGCTTTCGAAGCCGACGGTGTAGGCACTCAACTGCAACTGCACGCCATCGAGTTCCGTGATCGCCGCCGGGTTATAATAAATCGCGGAAGGGTTATCCGCGCTGGCCGTGAACGCCCCGGCTCGCGCCGTCGCTTCCGCGCCATGATCCACGATTCGAAAACCAAGCGAGAAAGCTGGCACGGGGATGGCCAGAAGCAAAAGGGAGCAGAGGCGGGGATTCATGGGCGGCGTCTTATAGCAACTCTCACCTGTGCGGGGATAGTGAAATCTCTGCAAAATCGCCGAAAAAGCCGCCCGGCTATTGTTTCAACCCATCACTCGCAGGAATCCGCGCAGCGGAATGGGCAGCCAAGCCGGACGGTTATTAAGTTCGTAGTCGATTTCGTAGAGCACCTTCTCGAGCACAAAGGCCGCCAGCAGCGCGTTTCGATCAGCCTCGGCAGCAGGAAGAAACGGTGCGCCGTCCGCCACCGCGAGATAACGATCGAGGAAGGCGCTGCACGCGGCGTCATTCCACTTTTCGGCGACATCGACTGGCACGGTCTCGGGGCGCGCCGCGTGAGCCGCGTAGTGAAAAGAACGCAGCATGCCAGCCACGTCGCGAAGGGGTGAGCGTTTGGCGCGGCGCTCGGGCAGCGAGCGGAGCGGCTCGCCCTCGAAGTCGATGATCATCCAATCATCCCGCGTGGCCAGCACCTGGCCGAGGTGATAATCCCCATGATGACGCGTCTTTACCGCGGCCGGCGGTGCGGAAGCAAGTCTCGCGATGCGGGTCCGCGCCTCCTCCTCACACGCGAGGACTGCGGTCGAAAGGTCGTCACTCGCACGTGCTCGCAGTGCGGCGAAGATGTTCCCCATCCGCGTGCTCGTGCTGTGCGCGAGCGTCGCGAGATCATCCACCGTGAGCGGCTCCGGCGCGAAATCGCTTCCTTCTCCTTCCGCCAGGGCGAGGTGCATTTCCGCGGTGCGTTGGCCGAGCAAGGCGATGCGATCTAACCGCACCGGAGTGCCTCGCGAGAAGTGACCGCTCAATTCCCCCAGCGCCCACGTCCATGCGTCCCCTTCGTTTTGCACGCAGCCGAGCAACAGCGCAAGCGGCATCGACTCCTCCCCGAGGCAGAGATCGAGCGATCCCCCGAATGGAGGCGTATTGGCAAAGCCCCGTTCTCCCAGATAGCGGCTGATCTCGGCATCCGGATTCACCCCGGCCTGCAACCGGCGAAAGAGTTTCAAGAAGAGCCGCCCACCGTATATGACCGACGTATTGCTCTGCTCCGCGTGGAGCACACGGGATTCACCGGGGTCGCCGATCGCGTCAAGCAACGCGCTACCTTCACCTCGCAAGACGCCCGACGCGCGCTGGTGCATCGCCTTGAGCAAAGCCTCGCGAAAAGCGGAGTCATAAATCGCATCGTGCAGGACTGGATCGTTATTCGGGCCGGTCGCCACCACACCGCTTTCACTCCTCCCGATCGCCAGGGGCACCGCGTATCGCTCGGGTTCGCCCGCCGCGTAATCCACCCGCAACACCAGGATACGTGAGGTTTCCCCGCCAGGCGGCACGGCCGCCTCGACGGTGAGCCCTGCCACCGTTCGCGCCTTGCCGCCGAACCACCTTTGCGACGGCACCCAGCGGAGCAGGACTTCGCGCTCCAGCCAGCGGCGGCCCTCGTCTTCAAATACCCAAGGTCCCAACGCTCGTTCGCTGCGCACCGGATCAAAAGCGGTTTCGGAATTCATGGCTGCTAATGTATGAAGCGTTCGCAGGTGGGGGAAGAAGCGACCGCGTCCCATTTGACCGCGTCCGTGTCATCGTCCAAATCCGTTTCAATGCCCCGCTTTTCCACCCTTTGTCTCGCCGCGCTCACGCTGGCGGCCTGTTCCAAGCCGTCGAGCGACGCGTCGAAGCACAAGGACAACACCGTCAATGTCACTGTCGTGCCTGCGCGCACCGAGCCATGGGAGCGGAAAATCCTGCTCGTCGGCACGTTGATGGCCAACCAGGAGGCGCGCATCGCCGCCGAGGTGGAGGGCTCGATCGAAAAGACCGTCGCGGAAGTGGGCGACGCCGTGAAAGCGGGCGATGAACTCGCGCAGATCGACACCGATTCCTACCTCGGCATGGTGAATCTCCAGACCGCTAACCTCGCCAAGGCGCAGGCCAACGCCGAAAACACCACCGAAAATCTCGCGCGGCTCGATCGGCTCCGGAAAACCGGCTCCGTCTCGCCGACGGATTACGATCAGGCGGTCGCGCAAAACAAACAGGCGCAGGCGGAGGTGAACGCAGGCAAGGCCAGCCTCGGGGCCGCAAACACGGCGCTGCGGCGTTCGCTCGCGCGCGCTCCGTTTCACGGCGCCATCACCGAGCGACTGGTGAACACCGGCGATTTCGTGCGGCCCGGCACCGTGATGTTTACGATCGTGGACGATTCCACGCTGCGCTTTCGTGGCGAAGTGCCCGAGCGTGATGCCGCGAACCTCAAGGTCGATCAACTCGTGCGGCTCACCGTCGATGCCTATCCCGGGCGCACCTTCGAAGGCCACGTCTCGTGGATCAATCCCGCCGTCAACTCCGCCACGCGAGGCGTCGGCATCGAAGCACGCGTCGATAATTCCAAGCACGAGCTGAAGGCGAACTTCTTCGCCCGCGGCGAACTCGTGGTCGATCAGGCGGCCCCGACGCTCGTGGTGCCGATTGATTCCATTCTCACCTTCGCCGGAGTGAACAAGGTCTTCATCGTCGAAGGCGAAGCCGCCAAAGCACGCGAGATCGAACTGGGGCTCACCCGCGGCGAGTTGCAGGAGATTCGCAGCGGCATCAAGGATGGCGACCGTGTCATTCTGAATGGTCGCACCAAGGTGCAGGACGGAACCAAAGTGAAGGTCCAGGGCACATGACGATCCATCGTCAGCCGGAACCCCACGGACTCGAAGCCGGGCTGGAAACGGGGAGCCGCACGCTCGCGGATCTTTGCATCCGCCGGCCAGTGTTTGCGACGATGATCAATCTGTTCCTCGTCGTGCTCGGCTGGATTTCCTTCCACGAGCTCGGCGTGGATCAATACCCGAACGTCGATATTCCGAGCGTCACGGTTACGACCAGCCTGCCCGGTGCCTCGCCGGAGGAAATGGAGACGACGGTGACGAAGCCGATCGAGGAAGTGATCAATACGATCGAAGGTATCGACGAACTGTCGAGCAACACGACCGAAGGCATCGCGCGCATCAACGTCAACTTCCTCTACTCGCGCACACGCGACGCCGCCGCACAGGATGTGCGGGACAAGGTGAACTCCATCCTCGCGCGCCTCCCCGCCGAGACGACGCCGCCAATCATCAGCAAGTTCGACACGGACGCCTCCCCAATCATGACGATCAGCGTGAGCGCACGGCGCGGCTTGAAGGAGCTGACGCTGATCGCCGACAAACAGATCAAACAGGTGCTCGAAACGGTGCAGGATATCGGCGCCGTCGGCTTGGTCGGTGGACGCACGCGGGCGATTCAGGTGTCGGTCGATCTCGATCGCCTGCGTTCTTACAACCTCACGATCGAGGATGTCCGCAGCGCCCTCGCGCAGCAAAACGTCGAGATTCCCGGGGGGCGTGTAGATCAGAAATCGCGCGAACTCACCCTGCGCACGCTGGGCCGCGTGCAGGACGTCCGCGACTTCGGTGAAATTCACGTCGGCAATCGGGGTGGCGTTCCGATTCAGCTCAAGGACGTGGCCGTCACCCGCGACTCGGTCGAGGAACCGCGCACGCTCTCGCGACTCAACGGCGAAAACTCCCTCTCCCTCGTCGTGCGCAAGCAGTCCGGCTCAAACACGGTCGCCGTCATCGATCGCGTGAAGGAGCGCCTCGCCCAACTTCAGGAATCGCTGCCGGAGGACATTCATTTCGACATCATCCGCGACCAATCCCGCTTCATCAATCGCTCGCTCCATGAGGTCAGCTTTCACCTCATCCTGGGCGCGATTCTCGTCGCGCTCACCGTGTTCGCTTTCATGCACGACTGGCGCGGCACCGTCATCGCGTCGATCGCCATCCCGGCTTCGATCGTGGCGACGTTCGCGCTCATGCGAGCGCTCGATTACACGCTGAACAACTTCACGATCCTTGGCCTCATCTTCGCGGTGGGCATCGTGGTGGATGACGCCATCGTGGTCATCGAAAACATTCACCGCACCATCGAGGAGCGTGGCCTCAACAATCGCCAGGCAGCCATCGTAGCGACCAAGGAAATCGCGCTCGCCGTGCTCGCGACCACGCTTTCGCTCGTGGTGATCTTCATTCCGGTGGCCTTCATGGAAGGTCGCACCGGGCGCTTCTTCTCCAGCTACGGCATCACGGTCGCCTTCGCAATTCTGATTTCGATGTTCGTCTCCTTCACCCTTACCCCGATGCTGGCCTCGCGGTTCCTGCGCATGGCCGACACCGAGGAGCAGCGCGAGAAGCGCGCCCACGGCGGACGCCTGCTGCAATGGATCGCAGCGCGTTATCAAAGCCTTCTGGGATGGAGCCTCGAAAACCGCTGGATTGTGATGACCGCCGCCGCTGCTGTCACCGCCTCGCTGTGGGTGCTCATTCCGCTTAGCCGATTCAATTACATGCCGCAGGACGACTCGAGCGAGTTCGAGGTCGCGGTGGAAACACCGGAAGGCTCCAGCCTCGCGCGAACCGACGCGGTGTTGCGTGAGATCGAGGGCAAGCTGAAGACTATCGAGATCAGCGGGGTCAAAGCCGTGACAGACACGCTGGTGACGGTCGGTGAAACCTCATCCCGCATCGGCAAAGGCGAAGGCACCGTCACCCAAGGCTCGATTTATTGCCGCCTGCCCGAACTCGGCGGCTTCTGGTCCACGCTATTCGGCCAGTCGCGCGGTTGGTCGCAGACGGACGCGATGCTCCAGGCGCGCCATATTCTGGCCGCCTACCCGGATCTACGCTCCAGCGTGCAACGGCTCTCGAACATCGGCGGTGGTGGCTCGCGCAATACGGAGTTCGATTTTAACATCGTCGGTCCGGACCTGAACAAACTGAGCGAACTCAGCGAAACCTTCCTCGCCCGGCTGCGCCAGGTGCCGGGTCTGGTCGATCTCGATACCAACCTCGCCACGCGCAAACCTGAGTTGCAGGTCCACATCGACCGCGACAAGGCGAATCAATTCGGCATCAAGGTCGAGCAGATCGCCCGCATCCTGCGCACCGCCGTCGGCGGTGAAATCGTCTCGACCTGGAAGGAGGCAGACGACCAATTCGACGTGTGGCTGCGCGCCGATCGCGGCCAGCGGAGCACCCGCGAAGCCGTCGAGCAGATCGCCATTCGCGGTCGGGCGGCGGATGGTTCCGAGTTACTGTTGCCAGTAGTGAATTTCGTGAGCTTGGTCGAGGCGCGCGGTCCTTCGCAGATCGACCGTTACCAACGCCAACGGCGTGTGAACATCGGCGGCAACCTGTCCGGCATGGCGTTAAGCGATGCCGTCCGCCTCACTAAAGACCTCGCGGAAGAACTGCATCTCCCGCCCGGATATAGTCTCGCCTTCACCGGCAAGGCCCGTTCGCTGGCCGAGACGTTCGCGAACTTCCTCAAGGCCTTCGCCCTCGCCCTCATCTTCATGTATATGATCCTGGCGGCGCAGTTCGAAAACTTCGTCCACCCGATCTCCATCCTGCTCGCAGTGCCGCTGTCGCTGCCATTCGCGCTGCTGACCATGATCCTGCTGAACGAACCGCTGAACATCTACGCCATCTTCGGCATGTTCATGCTCTTCGGCGTGGTGAAGAAAAATGGTATTCTGCAGATCGACTATACCAACACCCTGCGTTCGCGCGGCCTTGAGCGCGATGCTGCCATCCTCGAAGCCAACCGCGTCCGTCTGCGCCCCATCCTCATGACCACGATCCTGCTCGTGGCCTCGATGATTCCAATCGCGCTCGGCACCGGCCCCGGCAGCGCGGGCCGCGCCAGCATGGCGAAGATCATCATCGGCGGCCAGATGCTCTGCCTGCTCCTCTCGCTCCTCGTAACACCGGTCAGCTACGCCATCTTCGACGACTGGAGCCGCGGTAAATTCTGGCGGCGCAGGAAAGCAATTTCAAATCCCGAACAGGCCAAGACGCTAATCCTGGCCTCGACCGACGGAGCGGTGATCCGTTAGTTCACTTCACGCCGACGCCAGCGTAAATCTCGGCGAGCGGAAGTTCACAGTCGATGTCGGGGAGACGTAGGATAGCAGATACATCGTCGAGCACTTCTCCGTGCCAGCCACTTTCCGTGCGGCGATAGACGGTCACTTCGATCTTGCGAGGCTCGACCAGAACATAAGCGCGCAGACTCGGAATCTTGAGATAACCGTCACGCTTTTCGCCGGTGTCAACGCGACGCGTGCTATCGGAAAGAACCTCAAAAAGCACCGTCGGCTCTTCTTCGATCGACTCGGCGCCGGTGACTTCCCGGCAGGTCACTCCCACGTCTGGATAGTAGTAGCGTTCATCCGTGCCTGCAGAGACGCGCACTTTGATGTCGGCAAAAAACGGTCGGCAGTGCCCCGTTCGCAGACGCTGGTGCAACCCTGCAAAGATATTCCCAGCAACCGCATTATGTCCCATACTCGTGCCGGCCATCGCATAGACGAGCCCATTCAGAAATTCGCTCCGCACTTCGGCAGTCTCTTCCGCCGCGAGGTAGTCCTCGGGGGTAATGAGAACGATATCGTGCGCTTCGGCAGTCATAAAGAAAGGCAAGCGCAACCGTGCGGAGGCGTCAACGCCACTCGTGCTTGGGATACTTGCGCGAGAGCTCCTGCTTGAGCTTGGGGTAGGAGTCTCTCCAGAACGTCGCGAGGCTCGTGGTAATCTGCACGGGGCGAAAGTTCGGGGCGAGGACCTGGATGACGAGGGGGACTTTGCCGGCAGCGATTTTGAGGTCGGTCTCGACGCCGTAGAGATCCTGGATGCGAGCCGCGAGCGTTGGCGGCTGCCCGGGCTCGTAGGTGATTTTGGCTTTGCGACCGTTAGGCAGTTCGAGGCGCTCGGGGGCGTGGTCGTCGATGAGTTGTTGCTGCATCGGCGAGAGCCACGATTTCACAACGGGCCAGACGGGGCGGTCCTGCATGGCGCGGATGCTGGTGGCACCGAAGCAGATTTGCTCGATGAGCACCCGCCGGTCGTCCTCCTGGAGGGGCGGCAGTTCCCACTCGGGCAGCGCCGCCGCGAGGAAATTGAGCCGCTGAATCCATTGCTCGACGTCGTGATTCCAATTCGCAAGCGGGTGTTCTTTGTTCACGACGACGTCGGCGAGAAGTGCGGCAGCGGCGTCTTTCGGCACATCGTCCGTTTCTTTCGCGCGCAGGGTGAGGTCGTGAAAGCAGGTGGCTTTGCGGGCGACAACGCGTTTCTGCAGCTTGTCGAAGATGACTTCCACGGTGTCTCGGAAAGCCCCGGGAAAAAGCTCGCGCAGCCATTCTTCCTTGATGGCCGTGGAAAGGGTCAGCAGCGTTTCCACGTCGCCTCGCATCTGGATTTCACGCACCTCGGTCGCGACGATGAGCGGAGCTTCGCGAGTGACACTCTCGCGGGCGAGCACACCACGCCGCCCGTGCACCATGGCGCAGCGCAGCGTGCCGCGGTCGAGTCGCATGGCGACGTGATCGGGAAATCCGGCGAGCACGCAACGGGCGATGGCCTCGCTCGTCGCGTCCCCGGCAGCCACATCGAGGCCTTCCTCCTTTGCGATGTCCACAAATTGCGCCGCGAGACTCGCTGCCTCCCGGGCGGCGAGGGCGTTGATGCCGAGTTCGCGGCACGGCGCGGGATTGAAATTGCGCTGCTCGGCAAATTGGAACGCGCGAATCAGTGTGAAGAAATCGCTGGCCCCATCTCCACTCAACAGATCGTCGCGCTTCTCTTCCATCTGCTTGCCTTCGGCCTTGCGCAGGAGGTTGCGGCCTTGCGTAAGCGCAGCGACCAGCGCCACGGCGCGCACGCAACCGTGATCCTGCGCGGCGAGGAGCATGCGAGCGTAACGTGGATGGACCGGGAAGGCGAGCATGCGGCGGCCGAGGGGCGTAATCCCGCCCCTTGCTTCGATGGCGCCGAGATCTTCCAGAAGAGTTTCGGCGCGGTCGAGGGAGCGAGGGTCAGGCGGCTCCAGCCAGCGGAACGAACGCACATCATCAACACCACTCGCCTTTAAGGTAAGGACGACTTCGGCGAGATCCAGGCGACGGACTTCGGGAAGCTCCTGCGGGGCGCGGTCGCCGTGTTCGCGCTCGGTCCAGAGGCGCAGGCACACGCCGGGAGCGGTGCGTCCGGCACGCCCGGCACGTTGATCGGCACTGGCTCGGCTGATCTTTTCGATGAGCAAGGTGTTGATGCCCCGGTAAGGATCGAACCGAGCGGTGCGGGCGAGCCCCCCATCGATGACGAGGCGCACGCCGTCGATGGTGAGCGATGTTTCGGCCACATTGGTCGAGACGATGATCTTGCGCTGATCGTAGCGCGCCACCGCGGCATCCTGATCGGCCACGGGAAGCTCGCCGTGCAGCGGAAGGATGAGACACCCTTTGGCCGCGCGGGTTTCGCGAAGCGCCGCGATGGTGCGATTGATCTCGTAAGCACCGGGCATGAACACCAGCGCATCGCCTTCCGCTTGCGAAGCGGCGCGCTCGAAGGCGTCCGCCGCGGCATCCCATACCGGTTGATCGCCGAGCGAACGATCGAGGTATTCCACCTCAACCGGAAACGTGCGCCCCTCGCTGGTGAGCACCTCGCACGGTGCGAGGTATTTTTCCAAAGCCGCGGAATCAAGCGTCGCGGACATGACAATGATCCGCAGATCGGGCCGGTGCTGCTGCTGAAGATCGAGCGCACGAGCCAGGGAGATGTCGCCATACAGGTGGCGCTCGTGAAATTCGTCGAAGACCACTGCGCTCACGCCGCGCAGCTTCGGGTCCGCGAGCATCTGCCGGAGCAGGATGCCTTCGGTGACGAAACGGATGCGCGTCTTCTCACTCGCGACCCGGTCGAGCCGGATCTGGTAGCCCACTTCATCACCCAGCCGCACGCGACGTTCGCTGGCCACGCGGGCCGCGAGCATGCGCGCCGGGAGACGCCGCGGCTGGAGGACGACGATCTCTCCATCGCCGGCCAGACCGTGGTCGAGAATCATCTGCGGCACCTGGGTGGATTTACCCGAGCCGGTCGGGGCTTGGAGGACGAGACGCGGCTGCCGGCGGAGAGCGTCGGCAAGGGCGGACTCGATTTCGAAGATGGGAAGGGCGCGGTTCAAAGGACAGGCAACATCCAACGTTCGAGGGTCGCCGTCCAACTTCCAGTCAACCGGCCTCAGTTCGGGGGACAGAATGGAAGTTGGACGGAAGGCGGGAACTGTTGGATGTTGTCGGCCATGCTTATCGCCTTCCACAAGCCCTACGGCGTCCTCTCGCAGTTCAGCGAGAGCGCTTCGGAGCATCGCACGCTCAAGGAATTTGGATTCCCCCGCGGAGTGTATCCGATCGGCCGGCTCGATGCGGATAGCGAAGGCCTGCTGCTGCTCACCGACGAAGGCCCGCTCGTCGATCTGCTGCTCGACCCGCGCCACGGGCATGGCCGTCTCTACTGGGTGCAGGTGGAAAAAATCCCGGCCGCCGAAGCGCTCCAGCAACTCGAGAAAGGCGTCAAAATCGGCGATCAGCAAACGCGGCCGTGCCAAGCTCGACTCCTCGATCCCCAACCCGACGTGCCGCCGCGCGATCCACCGATTCGTGTGCGCCAGAGCGTGCCGGATTGCTGGATCGCCATGGAATTGACCGAGGGAAAAAACCGCCAAGTGCGCCGCATGACCGCAGCGGTCGGCCATCCCACCCTGCGCCTCATCCGCCAGCAAATCGGCAATTTTGCCCTCGGCTCCCTCGCCGCCGGCACGTGGCGCGAACTGGATCTTTCGGACCGGACACTCGTCCTCGCCGGGACCAAACCGCCAAAAGTGCAGATTGCACCCAAGCGCCGCCGCCCCCAAAATCGCCGTTCATGAGAGTGCTCACCCCGCTCCTTTTGCTGCTGGCTACCGCGACTTTGTCGCAAGCCTACGACTTCAAGCTTTACGCCACCTTCACCGAAGACACCCGCGTCGAGCTTTCCGATGGCGCCGTCTGGATGATGGACAAAGGCGACGTCTTCCCGGTCGAGGCCTACAAGAACATGCAGAAGAACGTCATTCTGCGTCTGGCGGGCACCACTTTCATGACGGAGACCGCCCGGGTCCGTATCCTCAAGCCCGAGGAAGTCCCCGCAGGCATCGAGACTTACCGCAACAACGTCCGTTCCTACCTCGACTCCACGTCGAAGAAAATGGAGCAGAAGCTAAAGGACCTCAGCGGCGCCAAAGCCGAGACGAAAGAGGAAGCCGCCAAACCGGCGGAGGCGAAGTCCGATGCCGCTAAATCCGAGGAACCGAAATCCGACGACAAGAAGGCGGACGAGCCGAAATCCGACGACAAAAAGTAGGCGCCCCACCCGCGCCTGCTCAGGAAAGGTCCTGACATTTTAGCCTTGGCGGATCTCAACCTTTCGGAACAGGATCGCGGACCGGTTGTGTTGAACCCCCGTTATTTCCATGAGGTCATTATCCAATAGCGTTTGCGGCATCCTGGCAGCGTTCTGTGCGTTTATGGCTGGCTGTTCAAAGAAAACGGTCGAGACCGAACCGACACCCGAGTCGGCAGAACCGGCCGTGGTGAGCACTCCCCAACCCAAGCCCGTCGTCGCCGCAGCCACCCCCACGCCCAAGCGCCTTGCTCCGACCGGCACTTTCTTTCTCCTCGTGAAAAAGTCGGCGGTCACCAACGACGGCATCATCGGCTTCAAACCCGGCACAGCCATCAAGCAAGAGGCCGACGGCAGTTTCACGGCGGAAGGTCACAAACTCGACGTTCGGTCCAACGAAATCACCAACGACCTCGACCTCGCGGCTCGATACGCCAATGCCGATGCTCAGCGGCAGGCAGTCATCCGTCAGGTCACGGCCACACCCGTGCCTTCCTCAACCACCGCCCTCGGCACTTCGTCGAATGGCTCACGAACATCAACACCGGCCTCGACCTCCGGCACCGCTCCCACCACGAACAGTTACGGTTTGGTAGCCCCCGTGCGCACCACCAACAGTGGCTTGGAAGGCAGTAGCACCCTCGGCGCCAGCCACACCATGACCAAGGACGGCTGGATCTGGGAAAAGAATGCCAACGGCGACTGGCGGCGGCTCAAGCCGTTACGTTGACCGACCGAGCAAAGGGCGCTAAGACCTCCGCATGTCCGCACCCTTGAAGCTTTTCATCAAGGCCGGCTGCCCTTGGTGTGACATGGCCGAGGAGTGGCTCCAGACGAACGGGTATCGTTACTCGGTCGTCGACGTGCTTTCCGATGCAGCCGCCTACGATGAAATGAAACGCCTCTCCGGCCAGCATCGCGCTCCCACCCTTCAGGTGGGAGGTTTGCTCCTGCCCGATTTCGGTCCCGACGAGTTGGCCCGTTTCATGCAGAAACACGAGATTCGTCCCGAATCCGCCACGGCTCCTCACAGCCGCGACTGACCACCCGATGCTGTCCAACTTCCTGCTCATCCTCGGCGTCGCCGTGCTTAGCATGGCGCTGCGCAGCTTCCGCAGCGTCGTGCTGCAGAAGCTCGGTGCGCTGGGAGTGCTGGCCACGTCCTTCCTCATCGGCTGGCTGTTGACGGGGCTGTGGGTCATCGGCGCGCTCTGTGCCTCGAGCTGGCTGCTGCTGCCGTGGCTGGAGATCCTCACCCGCGTTCGCCGGCTCACCCTTCCCACCGAGAAAAAGCTCCGGCACAAAAATCCGCCGGACGACGAATCCTTTCCGGCGCTCGACGCTCTCACCGAGGAAGTGGAAAGTGAAGGTTTCAGCCGCGCCGATGACACCGGCTGGGATTGGCAGGACTACGCGCAGTTTTTTCGGCTCTTCTATAAGGAGAGCGAGCGCACCCAGGCCGCCATCTGCCTCATCGATCAACACGACGTCGCCTTTTACTACCTCAGCATCTCTTCGCGCGGGAAGGACGGGCGGCTGTGGACCACGTGGAATTACCCCTTCAGCTACAGCCTGAAGCTGGTGCCGCAGTGGCGCGTGAATCGCGTCAGCTCCGACCAGTCCTTCCTCCAGCTCTACGAGAGCCATCGCGATTTCCTGCGGCGCAATGGCGTGATTGCCGACGATCTCGCACCGCTCGAGCCCGATTGCCTCCCGCTCGAAATCCAGAGCGATCTCAGCAAACAAATCGCCCACAACGTCGCCGTCGGCGTCCTCACGCAGGCGGGCGAAGGCGCCGTGCGTTATTCGTGGCGCGGCCTGGTGTTCATCTGGGTCCAGTTCCTCCGCGACCTCGTCCGGTTTTCATAGGTTGGTGTCCAGCTTCTACGAGCTCGCCTTCACTTCCACTATATCGTGCGGCGCGCTCTCGCGCTGGCCGGCGGGACTGACGCGGATGTAACGAGCGTTGGCGCGCAATTCACCGAGATGATGCGCGCCCAGATACCCGAGCCCGCTCTGCACGCCGCCCGCGAGCTGGAGGAGCACCGTATCGACCGGCGGCCCCGCTTCCTTCAGCGCCTCGACTCCCTCGGCCGCAACCTTGCGCGCGGCATCCTTGGTTTCGTGCCCATACCGCGCCGCGCTGCCGGCGCGCATGGCCGCCAGACTGCCCATGCCGCGGTATTGTTTGTAGAATTTCCCATCGATCTCCAGCACCTGGCCTGGCGCTTCCGGGCAACCGGCCAGCATGCCGCCGCAGATGACCGCGTGCCCGAGCGTGAGCGCCTTCACAATGTCGCCGCTCTTCGTGATGCCGCCATCCCCGATGATCCGCACGCCTTTTGCCTCGGCTGCTTTCGAACACACGTAGAGCGCCGTGAGCTGCGGGATTCCCACGCCCGCCACGACCCGCGTGGTGCAAATCGAACCCGGTCCCTGCCCCACCTTGATCGCGTTCGCTCCGCATCCGGCGAGATAATCGACTCCCGCTGCGCTGGTCACATTGCCCGCGATGATCGGCAGCTCCGGAAAGTTCTCGCGAATCAGCCGCACCGCATCCCCCACCCCGCGCGAAAAACCGTGCGCCGTGCTCACCGCCACCACATCGAGCCCCCGCTCGACCATCGCCCCGACGTGTCCCACGATCCGGTCCCGATCGAGATCGCCCGTCGCCGTCCGGGTCGCACTGATCGACGCTCCGCAGAGCAGGCGAAATTTCTCGTCCCTCGCGGGCTTCAGCGTCTGCGCCCTGCGCTCGTTCAGGATTCGCTCGATGTCCGAAATGGTGAAGAGCCCGCGCAGCCGATCCGCCTTATCCACCACGAGCAGTTTATGAATGCCGACGTGTTCGTTGAAGAAGCGATCCGCGCGCGCGATGGGATCGTCACCCAATTCGCTCACGTCGATCGTCTGCACCTGTGCGCGAGGCGTCATCGCTTCCGCCACCCGGATCGCCGCATACCGCGGCCGCACTACGTGGCCCGGCAGAAGGCCGATGAGGGTGTCGTTTTCATCGACGATCGGAAAGGTGCGGAAACCGAACCCGCGCTCCTCGATCATATCCAGGACCTGGCCGATCGATTGCCCGGCTTGGACCTTGATCGGCTCCTGGATCAGGCCGTGCACGTTGTTCTTCACCCGGCTCACTTCGCTGAGCTGCTGCTTTTCGGAGAGGTTCGCGTGAATGAGTCCGAGCCCGCCATTGCGCGCCATGGCGATGGCCATCCGGGCTTCGGTCACGGTATCCATGTCGGCCGACACGATCGGCAGCGGCAGGCGCAGGCGTTCGTGCAGGCTGGTTTCGAGGACGGTGTCGCGCGGGAGCACGTCGCTGAACTGCGTTGCGAGCGTCACGTCGTCATAAGTCAGGGCGAGACCGCCCTGGCGGGCAAAAAATTCGTCGGCGGTGAGGTAGAAGCCGGCGTCGATGGGCGAGGAGAGAGCTGCCATGTCGCGGAATAGCCAACCTCGCGCGGTGTGCAAAGGGTAATTTTATTTGCGGGGCCGATTTCGAATCCGGCGCTCGGTTTACCCCATAAAAAGCAAACCGCGGGCACCGGTTTCCCAGTGCCCGCGGCGCTAGTCGTTTCATCGGCCGTTGCCATCAGCAACAGCCTTCAGGCTTACGGAGCCGGAACCAGGTCCACCGGACCGCTCTCGCCGGTCACGCCATAGGCGACCGTCGTCGGGATGGTCAGGAAGTAACCGTAGCCGCCGTTGAGCGAGCTGCCCGTCTTGACGAAGAGCACGCCCTTGTAGGCGGTCTTGGCGCTGGCGTGGAACGTATCGGTGAACGTGCCACTCAGCAGGCCGCTGCCCGCCGGCAGGCTGAGCGTGTAGCTCGCGCCCGTGGCCGGAACCGTCTTCACCAGCAACGTCGTGTTGTTCACATTGACGAAGTCGGTGATCGCCGTCGTGAAGAACCCGCCGGCACCGAAGACCAGGTTCGAATTGCCCGAGGGCGAATCCGCACCCTGGCCGAAGTTGTGGTGCGTGGTGTCGTTCGCATAGGCGGCGCCGATCACTTCCACGGTCACGCCATTCGGCCAACCGTTCGGATAATAACGAGCGCGCGGCTGCGCGGGACGGATCCACAGTTCATCCGTGGCCGAGATGTCGAGATCGGTCGTCGGAGCAAACTCGAGGTTGGCAGCGAACGAACCGTTCTTCTTATAGAGCGGCACATAGATGGCGATGCCGCCCGCAGCGGTGAGCTTGCCGGCAGCGGTGATGGCCGTGCCATCCGCAAGGTAGCCCTTGAGGGTAGCGGCGCCGGTCGTGGTGATGGTGAGCGTGGTCGCGCCATCGCCCTGCGGCCAGTTCGCGGTGAGGTCACCGAACGGCGACGGCTGCGTCAGGCTGCGGACCGGCACATTGTAGATGCCCTTGCTGGTCTGGTTGAGCAGCGTCGTGCCGGGGAAGTCCACCGTCACGAGATGCGAACCGCTGTAGGGCGTCTGCGCCGCGTCGAACGAACCGAGCACCTGCGCGCCCGTGTTGTCTTCGCTGAGCTGACCCACGATGTGGGCGCTCGCACCACTGCCCTGCACCTGGAACGTGAGCGTGCCGAGGTAGCTGTCGAATTCCGTCTTATCGATCACGTAGTAGTAATCTTGGAGCGGAGCCGGGTTGAAGCGACCCGCGCCATTGCTGCGGAGCAGACCGGTGAAGGAGGCGGTGATGCCCCCCACGCTGATCTTGCCGCTGAACGAACCGGACGCTGCGCTGATCGTGGCAGTGAAGAAGCCCGACTTGTCGTTGTTCGCCGTGCCAGTGGGCTTGATGATGCCGCTATAGCTGCCAGCCACCGTCGCGGCGTAGGTGCTATTGACGAAGCTGATCGTCTTGTTCGTCAGGGAGACGTTGCCCACCTTGTCCGTCGCGCGGATGGTCACGGTGTTGGCGCCGTTTTCCAGCTGGAGCGACGGAATGTCGAACGTCGTCGCCACACCGTTGGGCGTGCCGAGCGTCGTCGCGACGAACGCACTGTTGTTCAGCGAGTATTCCACCGAGGCTACCCCGGCCACGCCGGCTGCCGCGCTGGTATCGGCGGCAGTGCCTTGGAAGGCGGCCACCTGGCCATTCGCCGGAACCGTGATGGCCGGCAGAGTCACCGTCGGAGCCTTCGTGTCCGCCGCAACCGTCACGGTCGCCGCAGCACCCGCCGTCGCCGGCGACAGAACGCCCACGCCGAGCTTGATCACGCCCGTCTTGGTCGGCGAGAGCAGCGTCACCGTGTAGGTGCGGTTCGCCGAGTCGCGATCGAAGAACGTCTGCGCCGGGCTGACCGTGAAGTCGGTGCCGAGGTGCAGCGTGCTGCCGGTCGCTTCCGTGAGCGCGGCCGCCACGTCGCCGTTGTCGCCGTTCGTGCGCTTGAGGCTCACGGTCAGGGCGTTCGGAGTGAGGCCGTCATTGGACGCGGCAAGCGCATAGCTCGCCAGGACATGACTGAACGTGCCAGCCGAGATGTCCTGAATCGACACGGTCGCATCGCTGCCCGCGGTCGAACCCGAGGGAAGCGCGCTTTCCAGGTGCAGCGCGAAGCTGAGATCAGCCTGAAAGCCGGCCGCCACGCTGCCCGCGAGGGCCACGGTGACGCTCTTCTGCGTTTCACCCGCCGCAAACGACACGGTCTGACCCGCGGCCGCAAAGGCCGTGAAATCAGCCGGCGCCTTGGCCGTGCCCGGGACGGTCTTGACCTTCACGCTCCCCGCCTGGCTCACATTGCCGCCGCGAATGATCGAGACGGAGATGCTGGTGGCGTTTTCGAGCACCCGATACGTCGGCGCTTTGAACTGATACGCGGAGTTGCCGCTGGCGACCGCTGGCGTGCCCGTGCGCGAAGCCGGGTTGAACGTCAGGCGACCCGCGTCGTCCATGGAGAACAGACCGACCAGAACACCGTCGGGCGTGCCGGAAGTGCTGGGCACCATCTGATACAGTTCCAGCACGGAGGCCGAAGTGCCGCTCCCGAAGTTCCCCTCGATGGTCGGGGAGAAATACGAGTAAGCGGTCAGCGGATTACCGAGGCCGATGCCGTTGGGCATGAACCGCGCGTAGGCGTTGTTCGTCGTGGTGCTCTGGATGAGCCCCTTCGGATTGTTCGCCGTGGAGTTGTTGGCGCTCACGCCCGTGAGGACATAAGCATCCGCCAAGCTCGACATCTTATTGCGGGCCTGCGCCTGCGTGGTGTCGGTCTTGCGCGCCCAGCCCGTCGCGTTGATCACGCCCGCGGCCGCCTGCGCCTTGGTGGCGTAGAGCGTCACGCTCCCCTGTTCCTTGCCGGACACGCTCCAGAGCACGTCCGCGCGGGATTTCCAGTTCGAGCCGTAGGTGGCGTCGAGGTCGGCTTTCATGTTGCCGAGACCGCTGACCGCGATCGAACCGGTGGCGTTGAGGTAGGTCGAAGCCTGGCCGATGTTAACCAGATAGTCGCTGGTCTGCCCAGCGCCGCCGGTGGCGCGGAAGCCGAGGAACAGGTCCCCGTCGGTGTAACTGGTCGGGGTCACTTGCGCATGCGCGCCACCCGCCAGGGCCATGCCGGCAAACGCCAGCGCGGCCAATGTTTTTCGAAGGTTCATTAGTTAGATGATTCGATGTTCTTTCGAGATGGGCAGGATTACGGGGTAACCACGCCGCCTTCGGTCTGGCGCGACACGTTCATGGTATTGAGCTTGATCGGCGCATCGAGCGCCGCCTGCAACGTCAGCGCATCGGCCACCGCTTTCTTGTCGCCGTTGAGCGATTGCAGCACACCCACCGACTCATAACCCCAGAAGGTATATTTGCCGTTGCGGATGAGATCGACGTTGCCCGGCGTCGTATTGCCGGTGCCATACATCACGCCATTGTATTTGAGTTCCTTCAGTGTCACGCCGATCTGGGAACGCGCGTCCGACTCGCTCAAATAGCTAATGTAGATGCCGCCGATGCTGGCCACCGAACCGGCTTGCAGCGCCGTGCGCAGGTTGCCACCGCTGGCGTAGCCGCTGTTGCCCGTGGTGAAAGGAATGCCGTTCACCGTTTCCGCCGGCCAGAGGACGTGCGAGGTCACGTTGCCGCCCGAGATCGACGGGAAATACTGCTGCACCGTGCTGAACAGACCCACCTGCGATTCCGCAAACGTCACCGCGCGGGTGCCCGAGTCGGGGTTGCGGCCCGTCGCGAAGACAAAACCGCTGTCCGCGGCATTGCCCGTGAAATACGACACCGGCAGCTTGCCCGTGCCACCGAAGAGCGCCTGCGCGATCTGCGGGGTCACGTTGTCGATGCTCGTATAGGGCGCCGTCGTCAGGGAGTCCTTACCGGCCACCCACACGAAATCGACGATGCCGATCGGCGTCGCGTCGATCGCATTGCCGACCGTGAAGGGCGTCGCCACCTGCGCGGTATCCATCATGGTGATTTCCGGATTCACCAACTCGTTCGGCGAAGAAACGGAGTTACCACCCGTGGTGTTCGTGCCGCCGCCCGTCGTCGTCACGTTCCCGAGGGTCACGCTGCCGAGGTAATTCTGCTGCACCGGCTGCACCGTGGCCTGAATGCCGCCCGTCGAGCCGGTCCAGCACGTCTTGATCGTCACCGTGCCGGGCACGCCCGCCACCGTCCCGCGCCACACGGCGCGATTCGAGTTCGAGATATTCGCACCCGAAGGGCTCGTGCCGTCGAAGGCGCCCTGGATGTTGGTGCCGTCCGCCGTCACGCCGAGGATCTTGGCGATGGAGACGTTGATTTGTTTGCGATACGCGGTCGAGCCGGTGAGATAAACGGTCACATCAGCGAAAGCCTGACTCGCGAGAGTCATGGCGATGGCGCCGGTGAGGATGGTCTTGAGCGATTTCATTGCTAGTTAGTTAGATTAGCTAGGAGCTGGTTGTTTGGTTTGTGGGTCGCACCGCCGCGAGGACAGCGGCACGAGTGGAGTTTTGACGGCGCCCATTTTTCCCACGACTCACCTATCAACAACGTTTCGATTGTTAAGTTCTCGGTCCCGTGCGGTTACAGAAGGAAGTCACCCATGTTACAACCAGATGGCGCCGACTGAACACCCCGGCCGACGGCGAGGCACCCACTTTCGCACCTCGTTAGACGAGGCCAGGCAAACGATGCGGAGGCGGCTCAACCCCCTGTTTTTGCCTTCGAACAATTACGCAGATGTGACCGAAGCGTCACACAACCGCAACATTCACTCTCCAGCATGGCGTCCTCGTTACGCCGTGAAACAGACAATCCTCGTCGCCGATGATGAAGCCGATGTCCTGAGCCTGATCAGCAACAGCCTGGTCGGGGCGGGATTTGAGGTGTGCCGTGCCCTCGACGGCAGCGAAGCGCTCATCAAGGCTCGCACCGACCGGCCCGCGCTGATCGTGCTCGACGTGATGATGCCAAACCTGAGCGGCCTCGAAGTGTGCAAACAACTCAAGCGCGAGAACGCCACGCAGCATATCCCCATCATCCTGCTCACGGCCAAGGCGGGTGAAATCGATCGCGTGCTCGGTTTCGAGCTTGGCGCGGACGATTACGTCACCAAGCCTTTCAGCCCGCGCGAACTCGTGCTCCGCGTGCAGAGCATCCTGCGCCGCAGCGCCCCCGCGCCGAATAACAACAGCGTGCTCCGCGTCGGCGAGATCATCCTCGACCGCGAGCGCCATCGCGTGAGCATCGGTTCGCAGCCGATCGATCTCACCGCCATCGAATTTCGCCTGCTCCAGGTCCTCATGGAAAACCTCGGCAAGGTCCAATCGCGCAGCCAGCTCCTCGCGCAGATCTGGGGTTATGATCGCTCCGTCGAAACTCGCACGGTCGATACCCACATGCGCCGTCTGCGCGACAAACTCGGCCCGGCCGCCGACCACATCCACACCGTCCGCAGCTTCGGTTACCGCCTCGATCCCGAGCCTCGCGCCATGAACGGCGGTGCGTTGCGCCCCTGACACGGCCGAAGGATCTTGCGGCGCTTGCCCTCCCGCTTTGCCTTCCGCTAGCGTCCGCGCGTGCTCAATTTCATCTGGCTCGCTTTCATTTTGATCGCCGTCGTGGTCGGCGGAATCGGGGGGAAATTCGACGCGATGACCAAGGGAGCCTTCGAGACGGCGGAAAGTGCGGTGATGAAGATCGCCCTGCCGCTGGTCGGAATCATGGCCATCTGGCTTGGCATCATGCGGCTCGCCGAAAAGTCCGGCCTCGTGAATCTGCTCGCCCGCGCGCTTCGCCCGGTGCTGCGCCGGCTTTTCCCGGACGTGCCCCCGGATCACCCCGCGCACGGAGCCATGGTCATGAACATGGCGGCGAACATGCTCGGGCTGGGCAACGCCGCGACGCCCCTCGGCCTGCGCGCGATGGCGCTGCTCAATCAACTCAACCCACGCCCGGGCGTGGCCACGAATGCCATGGTGACCTTTCTCGCCATCAACACCGCGTCCATCCAGCTCGTGCCGACCACGGCCATCGCGATTCTGGCGGTGGCGGGAGCGAAATCGCCGACCGCGATCGTGCCGACGGCTATTCTTGCGACGTGCTGCGCATGCCTCAGCGGAATCGTGATGTCCAAACTGCTGGAGCGGTTGCCCATCTTCAGCACCGAACGATATGCGCCGGAGGAGACCGGAGAGCAAAAGGCGGAGGCGGAAGAGAAACCGCTGGAGGTGGAGACGATCGAAGGCACGCCAATCACCGGTTGGCGCCTGGGCGTGCTGGTGTTGTTCGGTCTGTTTTTCGCGTGGCTGTTTGCACACTTCGCCTACGTCGCCCCGCCGGCGGAACATGCAGAAAAGGGACCGATGCTGCGAACACTGCTGGCGATTTCGCTTATTGCCGTGCCTTTTCTGCTCTCCTTCTTTCCCCTCTACGCGGCGCTGCGCGGGGTGAAAGTGTATGAATCCTTCGTGGAAGGAGCGCGCGAAGCATTCGGGGTCGCCCAGCGAATCATCCCCTTCCTCGTCGCCATGCTCATCGCCATTCGCCTGCTGCGCGAAGCCGGCGTCATCGATCTCGTCACGCAGAGCCTCTCCGGCGTGCTGGCCTTCATCGGCTTCCCCGCCGAGCTGCTGCCCATGGTGTTGATGCGCCCGCTCAGTGGCAGCGGCACGCAGGGGCTTTTTGTGGAGCTGGTGAACCGGCCCGGCATCGGCGCCGATTCGCTCATCGCCCGTATGGCCGGAACGATCTACGGCTCGACCGAGACGACGTTCTACGTGCTCGCCGTTTATTTCGGCAGCGTGGCCATCCGCCAGACCCGCCACGCCATCATCGCCGGCCTCACCGCCGATACCGTCGCGGTGATCGCCTCGGTGGGACTCTGCCGCCTGATCTTCGGTTAAACCGTCTTCGGATCGAAGGCGCGCCGGAGGGCATCGCCGAGCAGATTGAGCGCAAGGACGAGGAAGAAGAGCGCACCGGCCGCGGGCGCGATGTTCCACCAGACGACCGGGTCGCGCGCGAGTTCGCTGCGGCCGGAATCAATCATCGCACCCCAGCTTGCCGTGCCGACCGGAGCGCCGACGCCGAGATAACTCAGCACCGCTTCCGCCAGCACGATGCCGGAGAAACCGAGGACAAAGCTGATCAGCACGAGATGCATCACGTTCGGCAGCAAGTGGCGCACGACGATGTTCCAGTGCGATTGGCCGAGCGCACGCGCGGCCGTGACGTAGGTGCGTTCGCTTTGGCGCATCGTCTCACCGCGCACGAGCCGGCAGAGCGTCACCCAGCCGGTGACGCCCAGGGCGATGGACATGGTCCCGAGCCCCTTGCCCAACACCATGATGATCGCCACGAGCAGCAGCACTTCCGGGATCGAAGCCAGGGTGCTGTAGAGATACTGGACGATTTCATCGACCCATCGGCGGAAATAGCCGGCGAGGATGCCCAGCAAGGCCCCCAGGGGCACGTAGATGGCACTGGTGAGCCCGCCGATGATGATCGCCGTGCGGCAGGCCTTGAGCGTCTGCACGAACACATCCTTACCCAGCACATCGGTGCCGAGCAGATGCCAGCCGTTGAGCTTCTCGCCGCGCGTGGTGCCGAAGATTTCGTCGGCCATCGGCGCGCTGTAAGTTTTCTCGGGCTTCACGTGCAGCGTCTTTTCCACCGCGATATCGAGCAGGCTATGCGTGCCAACCGGTCCGCCCGGCACCTGCAACATTTCAAGCGCACCGATGAAGAGGTAAAGTAGCACCACCCCAAGCGCGATCATGCCGGTCCGGTCCCGCTTCAACCGCAGCCACGCCCGCTGCCAGCGCTCGTTCCGTGCCCCCTGGCGCAGAAGAAAAAAGACCAGCGCAAAACCGCCGACGACCAACAGATCCTGCGTGAGCCAATGTTCCCAAAAGCGAGCGAGAGCTTCCTTCACGACAGTCGAATGCGCGGGTCCGCCAGCGCGTAGAAGATATCGGTGACGATGAGACTCAGCAGGTAAAGCACGGAGCCGAGGAACACCGCGGTGATGACAATCGGCTGGTCGCCGGTCTGAATCGCTTGCGCAAGCATGCTCCCGATGCCGGGAATGCCGAAGAGGCTCTCGATGAGCAGGGAGCCGAGGACGAGTTTTGGAAGTTGTGCGACTACGAGCGTAATCAGTGCGATGAGGCCGTTCTTGAACACATGCACCGTGAGCACGCGCGTGTTGCTCACGCCCTTGGCGTGTGCGGTGCGGATGTAGTCCTGCTGGATCTCCTCAAGAAAAATCGCGCGGTAGAGGCGCGAATCGTAACCGAGATTGATCAGCATGAAGATGAAGATCGGCAGCATCAGAAACCGCATCATGCCGGGCTCGTAATTAAAACCGTAAGCCGGGAAGTAGCGCAGGTTCAGTGCGATCACGGCCTGGGCGAAGATCACATAAACCATGGTGGGCACACTCATCAGCGCGACGCTGAAAATCGTCAGCGCGCGATCCACGGGAGAATTACGCACAAAGACCTGGAAGAGCGCGAGCCCGAGCGAACCGAGCAGCGCCGCCAGAAAGCCCGGCACCGTGATGCAAAGCGACGGCCCCAGCCCTTGCAGAAAGACCTCCTTCACCTCGCGCCCCGTCACCCAAGTCGTGTGAAAGTTGAACGTCGCGAGATCCTTCACGTAGTTCACGAACTGCGCCGGAAGCGGACGGTCGAGACCGCGGTTGTGAATCCACTCGGTGCGCGTCTGCCCGGTCGCGCGCGGGCCGAGCACCCGCGAAGCTTTCGCATCCGGGCTCATCATCATGTTATCGAGCACGAACGTGATGAAGATGACCCCGAGCAGAATCGGGATCATGTAGAGAAGTCGGCGGACGATGTAACTAAACATGGTCGCGGCGGTTCCAATGCACGGCGTAACCGATGCCGGCGATGAACAAACCACCCAGCACCAGGAGGGGCCAGACCGGCTTGCGATTCCACTCCGCGCGCAGCTTCTCACGCAGGACGGGATCGACCTGGTGATATTTGTTGAAGCTGTATTCGATCATGCGGGAATTGTGCGTCCAGTGCGCCCACGGCTGCGAGGCGAGGAACATGGTCTTATCGAACTGGAAAATGATCGGGCAATCCTCCGCGAGCATGTCGTTCATTTTCTGAATGAGCGCGAGACGCTCCGGGCCGTTGTCCATCGTGGACATCTGCTCGAAGGCGCGGTCGTATTCCGGGTTTTTATAACGGCAGTAGTTCGCGCCTTCGCGGGGGAAATTCTTGCTGTAGAACAGCATGAAAAAATTCTCCGGGTCCGGATAATCCGCCGCCCAGCCCGAGCCGCTCGAGAGCTGAAAATCGCTCGTTTCCAGCCGCTCCATCACCCGCGCGAAGGTGTTTTCCTCGATCTGAATCTTGATGCCGAGCTTCTCAAACATGCGCTGTTCGTATTCGGCGCGCTGCCGCATTTCGGTCCCTTCAACGGGATCGTTCAGCCGCAGCACCAGTTGCTCGCCCGTGCGCGCATCGCGCCCGCCGGGATACCCCGCCTCGGCCAGCAGACGCTTCGCCTTGTCGAGGTCGTAAGCGTTTGGGTTCACATAATTCGGGTCGTAACCGAAGATGCCACGCGGGGTAAGCTGATTGGAAACCGGCGCCACGCCACTGTAAAAAATCTGCACGTAGGCGCGCATATCCACTGCGCACGCGAGCGCCTTGCGCAGCTTCGCATTTTTGCCCACGACCGGGTCGTCCATGTTGAAGCTGTAAAAGAACGTGCTGGGAAACCCGACCCGCTCCAGTTGCATACCGCGCGCTTTGTATTTCGGCTGGAGCTGTTGATCGGCGGTGACGACCGAACCGAATGCATCCTTCGTCGCGGTGATGCTGTCGATGTAACCCTGCCGCCCGAGCACGAAGCCGGGAATCAGTTCGGGCATGATGAGAATGTAGAGTTCGTCGAAAAGCGGGAGCGGTTTGCCCGCGTATTTCTTCAGCAACTCCGCACGCTCCGGCGGGAACCCTTCGCTTGGGAACACATTGGTGTGATACCCCTCCACCCGCTCATAACGCATGGCCCGGCGCGGAAGATATTCGCGCAGACGAAACGGCCCGTGGCCGACCATGTAGAAGCGGAAGGACGGCCGCATCTGTCCATCGTGCTCCTTGCCGTCGTAATACTCGACCGCTTCCCGCGCGACCGGGCTGAGCGTGTTCATCGCCATCCAGTAGTGGATCTGCGGATACGGCCCTTTCAGGTGCAGGCGGAAGGTATGCGAATCGATCTGCTCGAACCCGGTAACCGGCGTGGAGTAATCGAACTTCCCTCCTTTCGCTGTGCCCATCTCGCGCGCCTCGTGCATGCCCACGATACGCTGCTCCAGCGGCGCAAAAAACGGCGACTCCACCTTCGGATCGCACAGTCGCTGGATGGCGTAGTGCACGTCCGCTGCGACAACTTCACGCCCTTTGCCGCCGGGGAAGCACGGGTCGTCGTGGAAATGAATGTCGCGCTTGAGCCGGCAGAGATAGCTCACCTTGCCATCGGGGCTGACGTCCTTCTTCGGCACCTCTTCGAGCATCGCCGCCTGGACCTCGATGGGCGAAGTCTTCATCGGGTTATACTCGAGCAGCTTGTCATAGACCGGCTCGAGACACTGCTGATCGATCGTGGTGTAAGCGAACTGCGGGTCGAACGACTTCGGGTCGCCCGGGATGTTCATGTAACGCACCGCCCACGGGGTGCCGTCGGGCCGCGTCTTGTGATAAGGCGCGGGGTTCGGATCGTTATCGCAACCCGTGATTAACACCGCGCCCACCGAAGCAAGGAGGAAGGCGCGGAGGCGAGTCAGAAGCATTTCGTCGGAGGGACCGAGAAGGAGGCTACTTCTTAGGGTTCAGCGCCTTGATCGCGTCCCGCAGCTTCGCCGCTTTCTCGTAGGCTTCGTCGCGAATCGCCTCGTCCATCTCGCGTTGCATCCGCTCCAGCTTGGAGACCGGGCGTTTCGCGCGCACTTCGTCCAGCCATTCAGCGAGGAATTGTAGCTCGGGGCTCTGCTGTTCGAGTTCCGGGTTCTCCACGCTGGCGTAGAACTCGCGGATTTTTTCCATCCCCTTCTCGATGAGCTTCACCGCCTCGGCGAATTCCTCGCGTTCGAGCGCCAGTGAGGCCTTGGCGCGCGTATTCATCATGCGCACGTAAGGCGTGAACTGCTCCACACTCCACGCCAGCTCGTCGGTGGAGGCGTGCTCGGTCACAAAATCGAACATGTCCAGATTGCGCTGCGTGTCGCGGATCACGCCGAGGTAATCCTGAAGCTGAAAGAGCGCGATGTAGCGGTGGTAATACTGGATCCCCTCCGCCTGCAGATCACCCACCTCATCGGCGGTGAGCTCGAACTTGCCGCCTTTTTTCTTCTTCGCGCGTTCGGCGCGGCTGCGGTGGTATTCGAGTAGCGACTCGCATTGATGCGGCTCCTCACCATCGGGCCGACCGCTCATTTCCATCTGGATCACGCCCAGATCGATCCGAAGCTGGATCTTCTCCCGGCCATCGCTGCCGAGAATCTTGCGAACCTTGAGCTGACCCGGCTCGTGGGGCCAATCACGCAACAGATCATTCAGGTCGAGACTCATGTCTGGGGCAATATCAGAACGTCAGCGCAGGCTTGTCAACGGGCAGGGCTGTCCAGCCGGCCTCGGTCAAAACCCGTCGATCCTCGAAAGCCACTCCGGTTTCTCGCACGGCATCACGACCATGACGGGCCCGAAGACCTTCACATCGCGACCGTTAGGATAGTGCGTCACGACCGGAATCGGCCCACCGCCGCGACGCTCGACCGCGCGGAAACGATAACCGGGTGCGTTACTCCACACCGGCCCCTCGGCAATCCAGTCGGCGATCAACTCTCCTTCGAGATTGGTGATGTGCACCTTCCGGTAGAGGCGGTGCCGGGTGAACGGATTGTTGGTGTAAGCGCAGCCGGAGAAAGCGAGCGCGAGAACGAGAAGTGGGAGCAGCCGGGAAAACACGCGCCGACGCTGGCAGGGAGCGGGCCGAGGGCAAGTGAGATGTTTCATACACGAACGCTTCGGGAGCCTCGCAAGCGAAACGCCCGTATCACATGCTACTCATGCATCGCCTGCGGGATGGAATCGGCCCAGGCGGCGCAAACTTCCGGCAGTGTCCACGAAAACTCTTCGCCCCCCGCTTTGATCGCGAGCACATCGCCCCCCACGGTGCCGAGGCGGCGCGCAGGGACGCCGCGGAGATCGAGCAGCATGAGGACGGTGGCGGCATTCGTGGCTGAAGTCGTGATAACGATGCGGCTCTGCGATTCGCCGAAGAGGAGCGCATCCGCGCGGTCGGCGCCGAGATCGACGGTGGCGCCGATGGGCTTCTCGCGGCTGCTGAGGCAGCTTTCGGCGAGGGCTACGGCTAGACCTCCTTCGCTGCAATCGTGCGCACTCTTCACGAGGCGCGACTTGATCATGGCGAGCACACCCGCCTGCACGGCTTTCTCCTTCGCGAAATCGAGTTCCGGGACGCGACCGGCTTTTTTGCCATGGACGACTTTCACAAAATGCGATGCACCCAGTTCGTCGCCGATGTCGCCAACGAGAATGATGACGTCGCCCGCATCCTTGAAGTGCGAGGTGGTGATGTGTTTGTCGCTCTCGATGATGCCCACCATGCCGACCGTCGGCGTGGGATCGATCGCGCCCGCGGGCGATTGATTGTAAAGCGAGACATTGCCGCCGGTAACGGGCGTATTGAATTCGCGGCAGCCTTCGGCGAGGCCGTCCACGCATTCCGCGAGCTGCCAGAAATTCTCCGGATTGTGCGGATTGCCGAAGTTCAGGTTATCCGTCACGGCGAGCGGCACCGCGCCGGAGCACGTCAGGTTGCGCGCGGCTTCGGCCACGGCGATGCGGGCGCCGTGGCGCGGCTCCAGCGCGCAGTAAAGCGAATTGCAGTCGCTCGTCGCGGCGAGGAATTTGTTCGCCTCACGAATCAGGAACACCGCCGCATCGCTGCCCGGCAGCGCGCAGGTGCCCGCGCGGACCATGTGATCGTATTGACGCCACACCCACTGCTTCGACGCGATGGATGGATGCGCCAGCAGCTTGAGCAGCGCGGCACGCAAATCGGTCGCCGGCAATTCACCGAGCGGCTCCGGCAGCGGACGCGGCTTCTGCGCGCGTTCATAAACCGGCGCGTCGTCGGCCAGCTTGGCCGCGGGAATTTCGACGGCGAGTTCCCCGGAATCGAGGACCCGCATGAAGCCGTCGTCTTTCACCACACCGACCTCGGCGTAGGGCAGATCCCACTTCTCGAAGATGTCCTTCACCGTCTGCTCGTGGCCCTTCTTCACGATGATGAGCATGCGTTCCTGCGATTCGCTGAGCAGCGTCTCGTAAGGAATCATGCCCGTCTCGCGCTTCGGCACCTTGGCCAGATCGATCTCCACGCCCGTGCCGCCGCGGCTGGCCGTCTCGCAAGTCGAACACGTCAGCCCCGCCGCACCCATGTCCTGAATGCCCGCCACCGCATCGGTCGCGAGCAATTCGAGGCAGGCCTCCAGCAGCAGCTTCTCGCGGAACGGATCGCCCACCTGCACCGCTGGCCGGTCCTGCTTCGATTCCTCGGTGAGATCGCGCGACGCAAACGCCGCTCCCGCGAGCCCGTCGCGCCCTGTCTCCGCGCCGACGTAAAAAACCGGATTGCCCACGCCCTTGGCCGCGCCACGCGCGATCTGCTCGTGCTTCAACACGCCAAGGCAGAAGACGTTCACGAGCGGATTGCCGTTGTAGCTCTCGTCGAAATACACCTCGCCGCCGATGGTCGGAATGCCGATGCAATTCCCATAGTGCGAGATCCCCGCGACCACGCCCGCAAAAAGTCGGCGATTCGTCTTCGTCTGCGCGTCGTCGCCATGGATCGGCCCGAAGCGGAGCGAATTCAGCGAAAACACCGGGCGCGCGCCCATCGTGAAAATATCGCGAATGATCCCGCCCACGCCCGTCGCCGCGCCCTGGAAAGGCTCGATGGCGCTGGGGTGATTGTGCGACTCCATCTTGAACGCCACGGCCCAGCCGTCGCCGATATCGATGACGCCTGCATTTTCCTCGCCCGCCTTCACCAGCACGCGCTCGCCGGTGGTGGGGAATTTCTTCAACTGCAGCCGCGTGTTTTTATACGAGCAATGCTCGCTCCACATGACGGAGAACACGCCGAGTTCGGTGAAATTCGGCTCGCGCCCGAGGATGGTCTTGATGCGCTCATATTCCTCCGGCGTGAGGCCGTGTTTGGCGATGAGTTCGGGTGTGATGGCTGGCTGCTGACTCATTGAAGGACCGGCAGTGTCGGCAATTCAAGCGCGGCGACAAGGACTGATCGCAAACGATTCATCTTCGATTACTTCACGGGCAAGTGTGGACTTGCTTCCGCTGCGTTGCGCCATTCAAGTGACTACGGATGCACTCGACGCCTTTTGCTCAACTGAACTCGCGTTTCGGCGGTCCATGGACCGCTATCGAGGAGGCAAGCAAGCGGGCGAAGGAGAAGCGCAAAGCACTCCGGGAACTGCTTTGCGGCAAAGGCGATGAGTTGCGTCCCGACGCGAATTTTATCGTTTTCGGTTCGCTTGCGCGCGGCGAATTTACTCAGGGGAGCGATGTGGATTGGAGTCTGCTCGTCGATGGGCAGACGTCGCCAGAGGACATGGAGGCCGCCAAACGAATTGAAATGCTTTTGCGAGAAAATGGATGGAAGCACCCTGGGCCGAGCGGCATCTTTGGCTCTCTCACCTTCAGCCATTCGCTCGTTCACGAAATCGGTGGAGCCTCCGACAGCTATACGAACACAACCCGCAGAATGCTCCTGCTCCTCGAATCCCGAGCGATCGCGGACGGCAGTGTGCGTGATCGGGTAATTCGTGCCGTGCTGGCGCGTTATCTCGAGCAAGATACGCACTTCCACCCTGGTCACAGCTCTCGCTCTTTCGTCCCGCGTTTTCTTCTCAACGACATGGTGCGCTATTGGCGAACCATTGCCGTTGATTATGCGAACAAGGCGAGGGAGGCCGACGGAACTCGATGGGCTCTCCGCAACATCAAGCTGCGCATGTCGCGCAAATTGATTTTTTCCGCCGGATTGCTCATGTGCTTTCTCTGCCAGCTTGAGCAGGAGAGACTCGCGGCCGGCAAGGACCTCTTCGGAGAAAGCAGCGAAGCCACCGCGCCGTTCATCGAGTTCCTTGCCGCAAAGATCAATCTGACACCGCTGGATCTGCTGGCCGAAGCAGCCGGCGATCTGGTGGACGAAGACACCATTCGTTTGCTCTTCGATAGCTACGATTACTTTCTCTCCGCGCTAGAAGCTATCCCAAAACCTCCCGTAGCTAAGAGATGTTAGCCTCGGAAGCCGCTTGAACACAGAAGTCGTATGTTTAACTTGCGTAAGAATCACGGGTTTTGGGATAGCTTCTAGACGACGAAAGGCGCAGGCTTCACTTGGAAAAGCTGACTTACGCCCAATCTCGTGAAGACCCCGACTTCGAGAAACTGCGCGCCGTCAGCAAGGACTTTCAAGAGGGGCTCCGCCGGCTGTTCTTTTCGACGAAGCTCGCTCCGCTCACTCAGGTATATGCCGTTTTCTGAAAGCCATCTTCCACTGATTGGATTTTCAACTGGTGCCCTGGCTCTGGCCGACTGGGAACGCGGCCTTCTCCAATGCAGAGAGTTGGGGTTGTCCGCCGTCGAACTGTCGGCGCTACGACTCTCGGAATTCCAGCCGCTGGTTCAGGTGGCTTGCGGTTTAGATTTCGCCGATTTCGAGTATGTGTCCGTTCATGTGCCGAGTCGCTATCGACCCGAGGATGAGCGAAAGGTTCTCCTCACTGCCGAGAGTGCCGCTGCGCGTGGATGGCCCCTTATTCTCCATCCCGACACCATCGTGGACTGGGGCGGCTGGCGCGAGTTCGGCGCGCGGGTCTGCATTGAAAACATGGACAAACGCAAACCCATCGGTCGCACCGTCGAAGAGTTGCAGGAAGCGTTTGAGCAATTGCCTGACGCCCGATTCTGCTTCGATTTCGGACATGCCAGGCAGGTCGATCCCACCATGACTCAGGCGAGGCGACTTCTCGCTGCTTTCGGCGACCGCCTTCACCAAATCCACTTTAGTGAAGTCGATTCAGCCAATCGCCACCGGCTACTCAATCATTCCGCACTGCGCGCTTTCGGCCAGATCCGCACACCCGCAATGGCCCATCTGCCTATCATTCTGGAGACGCCCGCCGCAAATGATGAGGCTCGCTTCCAGATTGAACTAGCCAGCAAGTTCTTCGCAGACGCAGGCATGTTCACCTCAGCCGCAGCCTAAGCCCGCCGATCAAGCCGCCGCTTTCACGCCGAGGTGCGCGAGGGCGCTCTGGAAAATGATCCAGCCGTCGGTGCTGCCGAGGCGGGAGTCGCAGGCGCGTTCGGGGTGCGGCATGAGGCCGAAGACGTTGCGGGCGGCGTTGCAGATGCCGGCGATGTTTTCGGCGGAACCGTTCGGATTCGCCGCCGCCGTCACCGCGCCGCGGTCGTCCACGTAGCGGACGAGCACCTGCCGGTTACGGTTCAGTTCCTTCAAGGTCGCCTCATCGGCCGTGTAGCTGCCTTCCCCGTGCGCGATCGGGATGCGCAGGACGGTGCCGGTCACCGCCGCGTTCGTCCACGGCGTCTCGTAGTTTTCCACGCGCACGCGGACGTATTCACAGATGAAATGGAGGTCCCGATTGCGGATGAGCGCGCCGGGCAGCAGATGCGCTTCACAGAGAATCTGGAAGCCATTGCAGATGCCGAGGACGAGCGCCCCGTTCTTCGCCGCATCCTTCACCGCCGGCATGATCGGCGAAAATCGGGCAATCGCTCCGCAGCGCAGGTAATCCCCGTAGCTGAAGCCCCCCGGCACCACGATGAGATCGGCCCCGCCGAGCGAGGTATCCTTGTGCCACACATAATCGACCGACACCCCCATCTCGCGCAGAGCGAGGTGAGAGTCCTGATCGCAATTCGAACCCGGAAAACGAAGAACCGCTGCTTTCATGAATGAAGAATTAAAAAGGAAGAATTAAAAATGAGGAGATGGGCGCTGCACGCGGCAGTCGCGCAATTTTGAACTCTTAATTCTTAATTCTTAATTTCCAGCACGTAGTCCTCGATCACCGGATTGCTCAGCAGATCGCGGCAGACCTCGTGGAGCTGGTCTTCGCTGAAAGCCCCGTCCAGTTCCATCTCGATCATCTTGCCGACGCGGACGGCTTTGACCGACGGGAGGCCGTGATGTTGCACGGCATCGCGCACGGCCACGCCTTGCGGGTCGAGGATGCTCTGTTTGGGCATGACGATGACTTTCGCTTTCATAAAGGAGGGCGGACGGTAGGCGGCGGTTGAACGCTGTCGAGGGCGGAGTGTCTGTGCGCAGAGCCTTTTCTCATTTCTCTCCGCTACCCCTTCCTCCCACCTCTCCGAAAAACCAGATGCAGCAGCGGAAACAAAGGCCTTCGAAATCCGGGAAAACCATCACCACAGAATCCGCACTCGACACGATGCGCGCTCAACGCCTAAGTAATCCCATGCTCCGCTTGAATCGAAACCTCGCCGCCGTTTTCGGCGCCTGGTGTTTATCGACCTTTGCCCATGCCCAGACCGCTGCCCTGACGCCCGAGCAGGTGAAGGCGGCGGCCCGGACCGACGATTTCTCCATCCCCACCCCGGGTGAATTCATGGCCGCCCTGAACAAAACGGGCAAGCCGGACTGGGCCTCCAAGGCTCGCCCGCCGATTCCCACAAATTTCTCCAGCCGCGCCCAGCAGGCCCTCAACCTCGGCACCCTCATCGCCGATGGCTACATCGCCGTGGAAGCCGAGGACAAACAGGGCGTGAAAAACATCGGCAAGGACATCATCGACCTCGCCAAGCCGCTCGGCGTGAAGGACGAGATCGTGAACCGCGGCAAGAGCCTCACCGAATTTGCCGAGGAAGGGCAGTGGAACGTGCTGCGCGAGGAACTCGAGGCCACGCAGAACGAAGTGAAGGTGAAATTCTCCGAAAACGCCGACAAGGACCTCATCACCCTCGTCACCGTCGGCGGCTGGGCGCGCGGCACCGAAGTCGTCGCCTCCCTCATCGCCGCGCACTACACCGCGGATGGCGCCAAGCTCATCCGCCAGCCGGGCATCTGCGAATACCTCGTGGCCAAGCTCGACGCCCTGCCGGACAAACTGCGCGACGATCCCGCCGTGAAAAAGGCCCGGATGAACCTCGCCGCGCTCAATACCGCCGTCACCTTCCCGCGCGAAACCACGCCGGACGTCGCTACGGTCAAAAAAGTCGCCGCGCTCGCCGGGGACCTCGTCAAGGACATCGCCCGCAAAGATCTCAAATGAACCGCCGCTGCTCGCTTCTGCTCCCGCTGCTCACCGCCGCCGCCATTTCCGCGGCGCCCACGGTTTCCGACGACGAAGTCGCCGCGCGCAAGAGTGCGCTCGAACTCGCCGGCGCCTTCTCCAATGAAGGCTTCAAGCTCCGCGACGGCCATTGGTCCGGCCCCATCAAGCCGGGTGAAGGTAAGTTCATCCAGGTGAACCTCTACGCCGGCAACGAATACTACTTCGCCGTCGCCGGCACCGAAAAGGCCAAGAAAATGGCCGTCACCGCCTACGACGAAACCGGCGTGGCGCTCGAAATTCAGGACCCGTATCAGGAAGGCTCCACCGCCGCGATCGGGTTCTCCCCGCTGGCCAGCGGCCCTTACTACGTCAAAGTCGAGGAAGTCGAAGGCGAACCGACCGCCTACTGCCTCGTCTGCTCTTACAAGTAGGCGATGTCCGAATCTGAAACTGCCGAGAAAGCTGGCGCCCCCCAAGTCACGCAATTTTCCGTCTTCCTGCCGAACAAAGTCGGCGCGTTGATGGATGTGGTGAAACTCCTCAACGAACGCGGGGTCGATGTGCTCGCCCTCGCCGTGCAGGATAGCGCCGACACCGCCATCGTCCGCATCGTGGTGAGCGACCCGGATACCGTCGAGGAAGCCTTCATGGAAACCGGCACCCCCGCCTCGATCTGCGAGCTGGTCGTCGTCGAACTCAAGGAAGGCGCCAGTGAACTCGGCCGTCTCCTCACCGCCCTCCTCGCCGCCGAGTGCAACATCTTCGGCAGCTACGCCCTCCTCACCCGCCCCCGCGGCAAAGCCGCCCTCGCCCTCCACGTCGAAGACAACGACGTCGCCGTCGCCGTGCTGAAGCAGGAAGGGTTTCCCATTCTCGGACAGGAAGATATTTCGCGCTGAGGCAACGGGCGCGCGTGGACCCGCGTGCTCCACGACAGTGACGCGGAGGCTGTAGAAGCGGGCGTTAGTCCCATGGTGCCATGGGACCATCCGATCCGTGCGCGCTCACGGATCCCCGGCAGGCGCAAGAGGGGAAAAACACCCTCGGGCATTGCCCGACCAAAATTTTTCGAGACGCCGCTCGACATCAAAACGGCCCGGTTCACAATTTTTTCCGACTCGCGAACCCCCGCCGGTTTATGAACTGCCAACCCCATGCAGCTCGCGCCGCGGAGCCCCTTCGGCCCCGGCGGGTGAGGATTGTCCGGCCACAAAGGCGCGCAGGCCCTTCGCACCACACCGCGCGAACTTCATCGACTCAGCACGCTCCGCTGCGTCCCAGCCGGCTGCCCGAGCCCCGATCTTCCGATCGATTAGCCACCAGTAACCAAACAACACACCATGCAAACCAGACAACTCCAGCCGTCGCCGGGCTCCGCTCGCTTGCGTCAGCTAAACATCGGTCTGCGCTTCGCGCAGTTTACGACCCTCGCCCTCCTGGCGGTCGTCGCACTGGTGTCCGCACAAGCTGCGGACAAGAAACCTAACATCCTCGTCATCTGGGGCGATGACATCGGCATCCCGCAAATCAGCGCCTACACCATGGGCCTGATGGGCTATCGGACGCCGAACATCGACCGCATCGCCAAAGGCGGCGCGCTCTTCACCGACGCCTACGGGCAGCAGAGCTGCACCGCCGGACGCGCTTGCTTCATCCTCGGTCAGGAGCCATTCCGGACCGGTCTGCTCACTATCGGCATGCCGGGCGACGATCACGGCATCACCGACTGGATGCCCACGATTGCCGACGCGATGAAGCAGCAGGGCTACGCCACCGGGCAGTTCGGCAAAAACCACCTTGGCGACCAGGACAAACACCTGCCGACCAAGCATGGCTTCGATGAGTTCTTCGGCAACCTTTATCACCTCAATGCCGAGGAAGAACCCGAAGGTTACTTCTATCCGAAAAATCCCGAGTTCAAAAAGAAGTATGGCCCGCGCGGCGTCATCCATTCTACCGCTGACGGCAAGATCGAGGACACCGGCCCGCTCAACACCAAACGCATGGAAACCGTGGACGAGGAATTCCTCGGCGGGGCCAAGGACTTCATCCAGCGCCAGGCCAAGACAAACAAGCCGTTTTTCTGCTGGTTCAACTCGACCCGCATGCACGTCTTCACCCACCTCAAAAAGGAGTCGATGGGCAAGACGGGCAAAGGCGTCCATGCCGACGGCATGGTGGAGCACGACGGGCATGTCGGCCAGCTCCTCGACCTGCTCGACGAGCTGAAGATCGCCGACGACACTATCGTCATCTACAGCACCGATAACGGCGCGGAACTCGCCCTCTGGCCGGATGGCGCCATGACCATGTTCCACGGTGAGAAAGGCACGACGTGGGAAGGCGGGTTCCGCATCCCGATGATGGTCCGCTGGCCCGGCGTCATCAAACCCGGCACGGTCTATAACGACATCATTTCGAACCTCGACTGGTTCCCCACGCTACTCGCCGCCGCCGGTAATTCGGCCATAAAGGAACAGCTCGCCAAGGGCACCACGCTCAACGGCAAGCAGTTCAAGGTGCACCTCGATGGCTACAACTTCCTGCCCTACTTCCAAGGCAAGGAGCAGAAAGCCCCGCGCGAACGGATCTTCTATTTCGACCAGGGCGGTCATCTCAACGCCGTGCGCTGGAACGATTGGAAGGTCAGCTTCGCCATCGCCAGCGAAGGCAACATCGCCACCTCCCAGCGAGAAGAGCCAGCGTGGGCGTTAATCACCAACCTGCGCATGGACCCCTACGAACGTGGGATGAAGGAAGGCGCAAACTCCCTGGACTTCTTTGCGCGGCAGATCTGGCTGCTGGTGCCCATCCAAGCACAGATCAAGGAGTTCTTCGCGGACTTCGACCAGTATCCGTTCCAGACCGGATCGACGCTAAATCCCGCCGGCGTCGGCTACGGGCTGCTACAGAAAGAATCGGCTCTCGACCGGCTGAAAAAGATCGAGTCGCTCCAACCTCGTTAAGCTCCACGTCTTCGCGGGGCGCCTCGCAAGGGACGCCCCGCTCCCATTTTGAGCTCCATGCCCACCACAACCCATCCTCCTCGTCCTCGTCCTTCGTCCACAAAACCTGTCCGTTCGATTGAGGGACGAGGACGATTTTTCGCCGCGGTCTTTCTCAGCCTCGGTGTTTGCCTCGCCCGCGCCGCCGATCCCCTCCCCTCTTGGAACGATACCGCGCCGAAGAAAGCCATCCTCGCCTTCGTCGAGCGGGTCACGAAGAAAGGCTCGCCCGACTTCGTGCCAGTGCCGGAACGTATCGCCACCTTCGACAACGACGGCACGCTGTGGAGCGAGCAGCCGATGTATTTCCAGGTCTTCTTCCTCATCGACCGCGTGAAGGCCCTCGCGCCGCAGCACCCGGAGTGGAAGAAGCAGGAACCCTTCGCCTCGCTGCTCGAGGGCGACATCAAGGGCGCGACGGCCAGCGGGGAAAAGGGGCTCATGCAACTGCTCGCCGCCACACACGCGGGCATGACCACCGAGGAGTTCACCCGAGCCGTCACCGACTGGATCGCCACCGCGAAGCATCCGAAGACCGGACGCCCCTTCCCCGAAATGGTCTTCCAACCGATGCTCGAACTGCTCGCCTACCTGCGCGCAAATGGCTTCAAAACGTTCGTCGTTTCCGGCGGCGGCATCGAGTTCATGCGCCCGTGGACCGAGCGCGTCTATGGCATCCCGCCCGAGCAAGTCCTCGGCAGCAGTGGCAAGCTGAAATTCGAAATGCGCGACGGCACGCCCGTCCTCGTGAAGCTGCCGGAAGTCGATCTCATCGACGACAAGGAAGGCAAACCCGTCGGCATCCAGCTCCACATCGGACGCCGCCCAATCGCCGCCTTCGGCAACTCCGACGGCGATCTGCAAATGCTGCAATGGACCACCGCCGGCGCTGGCCCGCGCTTCGCCCTCATCGTCCATCACGACGACGCCACACGCGAGTTCGCCTACGACCGCGAGTCGCACATCGGCAAACTCGACAAGGCCTGGGACGAGGCCACGACGAAAGGCTGGACCGTCATCAGCATGAAGGACGACTGGGCGACGATTTTTCCGCCCGCGAAATGAAACGATTTATGAATAGAACCATTGCCATCCTCACCCTCGGCATGCTGGCTACCTGCGCCTTCGCGCAGGACTTCTCCGCGGAGCAAATTCGCGAGCGGCAGATTCACCGCCGCGCCGTCGAAGCCGTTATCTGGGGCATGCCTGCGGTCAACTACGAACGCATGCTGCAAGCCGCAGCCGGCCACGGCGCGAAGCTCAACCAGGTCATCTATTGGTCGCGGCCGGTAAATTCGAAGAACCAGACGCTCACGCCAAATCCCGACACGATCTACCTCAATCCCTTCTTCGACACATCGAAGGGCCCGGTGGTAGTGGAGATTCCGCCACGCGATGAGGATCACGTCATCGTCGGCACCTTCGACGTCTCCTGGCAGAACGCGCTCATGGATGTCGGCCCGGCCGGTGAGGACAAGGGCAACGGTGCCAAGTATCTCGTCCTGCCGCCAGGCTACACGGAGAAAGCGCCGGAGGGATACATCGTCATGCAGTCGGAGACGTATCGCGGCTTCGTCATCCTGCGCTCGAACTTCAAGAGCCGCAGCGATGCCGACATCCAGTCCGCCGTCGAGCACGGCAAGCGCGTGAAGATCTATCCGCTGGGTGGCGATCCCAACTCGACCGTGTTCGTGGATGCTTACGACAAGCCGTTCGACGCGACGATTCCCTACGACGTCTCGTTCTTCGAATATCTCGACCGCTTCGTGCAAGCCGAGCCATGGCTCACGCGCGACAAGGTGATGATCGACTCGCTCAAGACGATCGGCATCGAAAAGGGCAAGCCCTTCCAGCCCGACGCAAAGACCAAGTCGATTCTCGAAAGCGCGGCGAAGGAAGCCCATGAGGTCATCGCGCTGAATTACGAACGCGGATTCGCCACGCCGTTCTTCGAGGGGGCGCGCTGGGGATTGCCCATTCCGAAAGAAACGGTAGCAGGTCTGGGCAACGGTTTCGCCGACCCGAACCACTACGGCCTCGACGGTCGCGCAGCGATGTATCACATGGCCTACTTCAGCCCGAAGGTCTTCGGCGGAGGCCAGTTTTATCTCCTGAACCTCAGTGACCACACGGGCCAGCCCCTCGAGGGCAGCAAGACCTACCGGCTGAACATTCCCCCGAACGCTCCCACCGAACAATACTGGTCGGTAACCGCCTATGACCGCGCGACGCACGCACTCATCGTCGGCATGACCCGCCCGAGCCTCGCCTCGAACGACACGAAGGTGCAGAAGAACGCCGACGGATCGACGGACATCTATTTCGGCCCGGCCGCGCCGGCGGGCAAGGAATCCAACTGGGTGCCCACGGATCCAAAGCGGCCGTTCGAACTGCTCTTCCGCCTCTACGGCCCGAAGAAAGAGTTCTTCGAGCTGAAGTGGAAGCTCACGGACGTCGAGGAAGTGAAGTGATCCCAACCCAAATCCTAAGCCGGTCATGAAACCATTCGCCACAATCACACTCACCCTCGGAGTCGCCCTGTGCGCCGAAACACGGGCGCAGATCGCCCCCATCTCCGCCACGCCGAACTGGAACCGCGCCATGCACAACGGACCGGACGTGCGCGTGAAGATCACCGAAGAATACGCAAAACTCGTGGGCCGCGATGCCTACTTCTGGGCGTGGCCGATGGTGAACATCTATAATCGCCGCCTTGCCTTCACGCCGGTGAAGGAAGCCGCGAAGTCCGGGCCACTCTTCATCGCGCCGCTCAACCACCTCGCCATGCTGACCGACTACATCGATCCGCTGGAGCGTGCTGTCGCGTGCCCGAATCAGGATGTGGTTTATGGTCTCGGCCTGCTCGCCCTGGAGCAGTCGCCCGTGGTGGTGCAGGTGCCGGACTTCGGCGACCGCTTCTGGGTTTACCAGATCGTGGACTTGCGCACGGACAGCTTCGTCCAGCTCGGCAAGATGTATGGCTCGAAGCCCGGCTTCTACCTTCTCACCGGACCCAACTGGCGCGGCGAAGTGCCGAAAGGCATCACCAAAGTGTTTCGCTGCCCCACGAACACCGGCCTCATCGCACCGCGCATCTTTCAGGACGACACTCCCGAGGACAAGCGGGCCATCCAGGCTCCAGTCATGTTCGTCATGATCTATCCGCTCGCAGAATACGATGGGCAGATGAAGACGACGGATTGGACGAAGCTCCCGGTTCTGCCCGCCGCGAAAGATGGCGAGGAGGAGACCAAGTGGGTTGTTCCCGAAAAATTCGCCGACCAATTGGCGACGGTTCTCGCCGATGCGCCGCCACTGCCCGGCGAAGAGGCGCGTTACGCGCAGGTGCTGGCTGTGCTAGAAGTCCTTAAATCCGACGCGAAGCTCAAAGCCGCCTTCACCGCGGGAGCACAGGAATCCGACGAACTGCTGGTGAAGCCCCTTTTCCAGTTCCGCAACTACGGCCAGCAACTGCCCGACCACTGGAGCACCATCTCCAATGAAGCCGACTTCGGAACCGACTACTTCACGCGCACCGCCGTCGCGAAGTCGAACATCCTCGTCAACTCACCGAACGAGACGAAATACTTCTATCAGGACCTCGACGTCACCGGCGCGCGGCTGAACAGCACGAACAAATACACCGTCACCTTCCCCAAGGACGGCACGCCGCCGGTCAACGGCTTTTGGTCGCTCTCCATCTACAACGAGCACCACTTCTTCGTCACCAACGCCATCAACCGCTTCTCCGTCGGCACGAAGAACAAAGACCTCAAGTTCGCCGACGACGGCTCACTCACGATCTACGTTCAGGCCGACGAGCCGAAGGACCCCGCGCAACGCGCCAACTGGCTCCCCGCACCAAAGGGCGACTTCTCCCTCTACGTCCGCTCCTACTGGCCCAAACCCGCCGTGACCGACGGTTCATGGACCCCACCTGCGGTGAAGCGCGCCAAGTAAGTCATCCTCCCCCAACAAAAAAAACCGAACATGAAAACACGAAACCCGCAACGGCAGCCCTCATGGCTGCGCTTCCTCGTCGCCAGCGTGTTCGCGCTGGCGTTCTCGACGGCGAGCTCCTTCGCGCAGGCGAAGAAACCGAACATCCTCTTCATCATGGGCGATGACATCGGGTGGTTTAACCCCAGTTGTTACAACAGCGGCGTCATGGGTTATCGCACACCGAATATCGACCGCATCGCGGCCGAAGGGGCGCGGTTCACCGATTGGTATGGCCAGCAAAGCTGCACCGCGGGCCGCGCCGCGTTCATCACCGGCCAATCGCCCATTCGCACCGGCCTGACCAAAGTCGGCCTGCCGGGCGCAGACATCGGCCTGAGCGCGAAAGACCCGAGCATCGCCGAGTTTCTCAAGCAGCTCGGCTATGCCACGGGCCAGTTCGGCAAGAACCACCTCGGTGATAAGGATGAGTTCCTCCCCACCGCGCACGGCTTCGACGAATTCTTCGGCAATCTCTATCACCTCAACGCCGAGGAAGAGCCGGAGAATCCCGACTATCCGAAAAATCCCGAGTTCAAAAAGAAGTTCGGCCCACGCGGTGTGTTGAAATGCACCGCCGACGGAAAGATCGAGGACACCGGCCCGCTCACAAAGAAGCGTATGGAGACGGTGGATGAAGAGTTCCTCGGCGCCGCGCTCGACTTCATGGATCGCCAGCACAAGGCCAACAAACCGTTCTTCTGCTACTTCAACTCCACCCGGATGCATATCTACACGCATCTGAAGAAGGAATCCGACGGCCAGACCGGCCTCGGCCTTTACCCCGACGGCATGGTCGAGCACGACAGCATGGTCGGGCAGTTGCTCAAGAAGCTCGACGACCTCGGCATCGCCGATAACACCATCGTCGTTTACACGACCGACAACGGTTCTGAAGTCTTCACCTGGCCTGACGGTGGAACTACACCATTCAAAGGGGAGAAAGCCACCAACTGGGAGGGCGCCTTCCGCGTCCCGACATGCATCCGCTGGCCCGGCATCATCAAGCCTGGCACGATCGTCAACGACATCTGTTCCCACGAGGACTTCATTCCCACCTTTGCCGCCGCCGCCGGCGAGCCGGATCTCGTGGAAAAAGTTAAAAAGGGCTACACCGCCAACGGCAAGCAGTTCAAAGTCCACCTCGACGGCTACAACCTCATGCCCTTCCTCAAGGGCGAGGTGAAGGAATCACCGCGCAAGGAATTCCTCTACTGGTCCGACGACGGTGATCTGATGGCGCTCCGCTTCGGCAACTGGAAGGTCGCATTTATGGAGCAGCACGTAGAACCCAATCCCAAGACGCCGATTGGTGTCTGGCAGGGCAATTTCACCAAGCTCCGCGCGCCCAACCTCTACAATCTCCGTGCCGATCCATTCGAGCGCGGCACCGATTCGGTTTACTACGCCGACTGGCAGATGCATCGCGTCTTCCTCATCGTCCCAGCACAGGCCTTCGCCGCGCAATGGCTTACCTCGTTCAAGGAGTTCCCGCCGCGCCAAAAGCCGGCAAGCTTCAACCTCGATGAGGTGATGAAGGAGATGTCCGAACAGCCCGGAAAGAACTAATCGCCCTGTCCTCATCTCTCGTCCTCGATTCCCCGGCGGAGTCGAGGACGAGAATAGGACGAATATCCCCAAGCCAACCTTATGCGAAATCCCTTCTGTCTTCTCTTCATCGTCCTCACCGGCGCAACTTCCACACTTCTCCACGCCGGCCCGCCGCTGGAAAAGCAAGTCACCCCGCCGGAAAAAGATTCGTGGGAGTTCAAGCTCGCCGTGCCGAGTTGGATCGCCGCGGTGCGAGGCGACTCCGGCGTCAACGGGAAAACCTCCCACGCAAATACTGGCTTCAACGAAGTGGTGAACAAATTGGATCTCGTCGGCGCACTGCGCGCCGAAGCCGGGATCGGAAAATTCGGCATCCTGACCGACTTCTCCTATCTTAGTCTTTCCGATAGCATCGGCACCGACGGCGTCCTGCGTAAAATCGACTTCCGCCAGGACCAGATGCTGGGCGACCTCGGTCTGCGCTGGAGATTAGTCGAAGGCCCCAGCGGCTGGCTCGATGTCATCGGCGGCGTGCATTACACCTATCTCTACGAGGAACTCGGCCTGCAATCGCACGACGAAAACCTTGGCGCACTGTCCAAGGAACTTTCCGCCGCGATCACCGCCACCGAACTGCGCGTCGCCCAAGCATTGTTCAAACTCTCCGGCCGGGAACCTCAGTTCAATATCCCGCCACTCGGCGCCGGAGAAGCCGCACGTCTGGCCGCATCCATCAATCGGATCAAAGGCACCGCCGCCGAGCGTGCGAACGCGATCGAAAAGCTCCTCCACCGCGCCCTCAATCGCCGCCTCACGCGGACAGACCAGTGGCTCGATCCCTACATCGGTCTGCGCGCACGATACAACCTCAACGGCAAGTGGTATGCGGTCGCGCGGGCCGATGTGAGCCCATTCGACGTCGGCGCCGATTTCGCCTGGCAGGCCTCCGCCGGCTTCGGTTACAACCTCACCAATCGAGTTTACGGCGAGCTGGTCTATCGCATCCTTGATGTCGAATACCGGCACGACGGCTTCATCTACGACACCACCAGCCACGGCCCGGAACTGACGCTGGGAATCAATTTCTGAGATTGCCGTTGTCCCGTATCGTTCCCGGTCAATTGGGGGGGGGACGGAGAACGCTGGAGCGTTCCGAGGTTTCGGTCTTCGCCTGATGGTCGATGAATGATTCAGGGGAGTGTTTCGCCGGGTGGCATCGCTTCCCCGCCGTGTAGCAGGAATGGACGGAACCGACGGTTTGCCCATTCGCCTCTCAAGGGCGAAAAAGTGAGCGGCGATCCAGTCGCTTCTGAACCGCAACCAAAGCGTTTCCAGCAAAGCGGCGACGGCACCTCAGACAAACAGACACACTGCCTTGGCGCGGAACGCATGACTCAGACCGCCGGAGGCGCAACCCGCAGAGAGGACGGGGCGTGGCCTCAATAAACACAATAATTTTGCGCCGGGGCCTTTTCGCCCGGCCACGATGGGATGAGCCATGGCGCCCATCCATCAGAGAAAATCGCCACTAAACCCAGCCTGATCACGGTGAGACATGACAGACACAATCACCCGATCGTTTCACTCCTCTGAACACGACCGGTTTCCCATGCCCTTTCAAAGCGGGCCTCCGAAAGGACAGCCCACCAAGCTTGAAACAGACACAATAAACACATTAAACCATCAAACACCCCGCTACAGAGGCAATCCGACTTAATCCAACCTGATCCGACCTCCATTCCCCAGCCAGACGCTCCCGGTCCGATCAAGCCACTTTAAGGTAATTCAAGGTGACTGCCTTGGCGCGAAGCGCAGATCCCACCGCCGGAGGCGCACGCCGCAAGGGAGGATGGGGACGCGGCCTTAAATCAAGCCCCCCCCTCGACCGCAAGGCTGGCCCCAATCGCGGCCAAATCCGTTCTTTGACAACTCGCCGGGTGCACCCACCCGAAAACCTCGCTGGCGGTCCACCCCTCCCCGGCGCATCGTCCGCCCATGATTCCCGACGCCGACGCCCTGATTGCCTGCCCGTATTGCGACGCTCCGGCGCGAGTGTTGCAGCTCATGTCGGGCAATGCCATCGGGGCCATCACGTGGACGGATGGATGGATGGATGCACCGACGATGCCGCGCGCCCCGCGGATCACCCGCTGCCCGGGATGCCAGAAGATCTATTGGGTGCAGACCGCGCGGCAGCTCGGGTTCCTGATGCCGGGCGATGAAAGCGAAGCCGCCCGCGAGTTCAAGGACACGCCGCAGATCGAGCCGTTGAGCGAAGCGGACTGTTTCGAGGCGCTCCGCGAGGGGCTCGCCCCGACGCCCGACTTGGAACTCGAGCTGCGCGTCTTCGCCTGGTGGCGGGGCAATGACGCGTTCCGCGAGCCCGATCATCCCGCGGGCCATTCGACCGCGGCGGAGGCGGTCGCCAATATGGAGCGCATCCTCGAACTCACGCAGGACACGTGGGAGGAAGACCTCTCGCTATTCCGCGCGGAAGCGTTGCGTCACCTCGGCCGGTTTGAACAGGCGCGGGAAGCACTCGATCGCGTGGGGTGCAGCGATTACTGGCCGGCCAAGTCGCGCCAGCTCGGTCTGCTCGACGCCCAGGACCGGGAAGTGAGGCTGCTCTTCACGCCGGAGAACCCGCCAGAGTTCGGGCAGGAACAGCAGACCTGAAGGCGGATCAACCCGCCCCTGGCCGTCAGATAAAATGGGTGCGCGGGGGCCATGGAGCGCCGCCCGCCTCAGTTCGCCACGCGTTTCGGATAGGCCGGTTTCGCCGGGGGCTTCGCGGGGTTTTTCTCCAGCGATTTCATGACCTCGGCGACGGCGCGTTCGAGCTGCGGATCGCCACCGGCGGCGAGTTGCGCGGGGTCGTCGATCACTTCGATGTCCGGCTCCACGCCGTGGCCTTCGATGATCCATTCGCCTTTCGTGTTGTAGATCGCGAAAGTCGGCACGGTCACGCTGCCGCCATCGATGAGCGACGGGGCGCCGGTCATGCCGATGAGACCGCCCCACGTGCGGGTGCCGACGATCGGGCCGAGGCCGTTTTCGCGGAAGAGGAACGGGAAACAATCGCCGCCCGAGCCGCTCCAGCCATTGGCGAGGATCGCCTTCGGTCCGTTGTGCGCGAAGAACGGCGTCTGCCAGTCCTTGCCGTCGCGGACGCCGTAGTAGTTCAGCACCTTGCGCCCGAGCAGCTCGACGAACCGATCCGGGATCTGTCCGCCGGAATTCCACCGTTCATCGACGATGAGACCGGGCTTGGAGAACTGCGCGCGGAACTGCCGATAGAGCTGGTTCTGCCCTTCGAGTGCCGTGCTCTCGACATAGACGTAGCCAAGCTGGCCGCCGCTGAGTTTTTCCACCCGGCGCCGGTTCGCCTCGATCCACGCGTATTGCCGCAGATTGTGCTCGGAAGAGATCGGCTGGACGAGGATGTCGTGCGAGCCATCGAGCACGGGCTTGTCGTTGACCGTGAGGAGGGCCGGTTTATCCGCGAGACCGATGAAGGCCGCCCACGGGTCCTTGGTGATGTCGAGCGCCTTGCCATTCACCGCGAGCAGCCAGTCGCCTTCCTTCACTTTCAAGCCCGGGGCGCGCAGCGGGCTGCGCAGCGTGTATTCCCACGGCGCGACTTCGGGGATGTGCTTGATGCGATAGGCTCCCTGCTCCAGCGCGAAGTCGCAGCCGAGATAACCAACCGCTCGCGCCGACGCGGTCCGCTCGAGATCGCCGCCGCTGCGATAGGTGTGCGACGAATTGATTTCGCCGAGCAATTCGCCCAGCACGTAGTTTACATCGCCGCGCGTGTTGCACTCGCGAATGAGCGCACCGTAACGCTCACGCATCTTCGCCCAATCGACGCCGTGCATGCCGGGATCGTAGAAAAAGTCGCGTTCGATGCGCCATGCGTCGGTGAAGAGCTGCATCCACTCCTCGCGTGGATCGATGGTGGTCTCGAGCTGCGAAGTCGGGAGAGTCTTCCCGAGCTTCTGAGTCTCGGCCACGTTGACGATGTGCCATTCGTTGCCCCGCGTGATGAGCAGCTTCTTGCCGTCGGCGGAGAGATCGTAACCGCCCGCGTCGTCGATGATCACCTTCTCCGCGCGGGCCTCGATGTCGTAGTAAGCGATGGGCCGCGAGCCACCCGCGCCGGTTTTCGGACTGCGCTGGAAGATGAGCTTGCCGGCGACGGCGGCGAGTTTGCCAAACTTGCCGGAAGCGACCGGCAGCACAATGGCGCGCGACTCGAAGCCATCGAAATCGATCTGCACCGGTTCGGTCTTTTTCTCCGGCGGCTTGGGCGCGGGAGTCGGTGTGGCGGCCGGGACCGCGCCCACCGCTGGAGCAGGCGTCGCGGCTGGCGCTGGCGTGGCCGCGGGCTTGGCGTCCTCCTTTTTCTCGGCGGGCTTCTTCTCCGTGGAGGGCTCTTCGTCATTGCGCGGCGCAAGTGGCGAAGGCGTGTCCTTGCGCAGCGGGATGCAGATGAGCGCCTGCCCGTTGGCGTAAATCCACGAGGGTTCGAAGTCGCTGTAGATCGCGTCGAACCAACGCTGCGAGCGGTAGTAGAGATACTTCCCGTTGGGATCGAAGACCGGCGTATCGTCGTCGAAGAATCCGCTGGTGACCTGGTGCCGCTTGCGATCCTTCGTGTCGAAGAGAACAATGGCGGTCTGCCGATTGTCCTGATCGCACGGGTAGGCGATCCAGCGGCTGTCCGGGCTCCAGCTCACGCGGAAGCGCCGCAGATCGCCTTCATATTGCCAGAGCTGTTTATCGACGATTGTATCGGCCCCGCTCTCGACCTCGACCTGATGAATGCGCATGGCCGAGTCGATGAAGACGATCTTCTTCGAGTCGGGCGACCACTGCGGCTGGTAGCGGAAGCCCGGGCCGAGCTTCGTGACCGTGCGCACGTCGCCATGGCCATCGGCCGGGCGCAGGGTGAGTTCGTATTCACCCGACTGGTCGGAGAAATACGCGATCCATTTCCCATCGGGCGACCACGCGGGGAAACGCTCCGCGGACCCGCTGGTGGCGGTGAGGTTGCGGACGATGCCGTTTTCCGCCGGCACGCTGAAGATCTCGCCCCGGGCCTCGAACAGCGCCCGTTTGCCGGAGGGTCCGATGGCGCCGTTGGCGATATTCCCGCCGACCGTCTCGGCGCGCGGGCGCAGCGAGGCCTGATCGGTCACCACCGTGATCTCGACTTCCTTCGCCTGCTCGGTGGCAAGGTCGAGCAAGTAAAGCCGCCCGCCGTTTTCGAAGACGATCGCATCCGGCCCGATGCTCGGGAAGTGAACGTCGAAGTCCGTGAAGCGAGTGATCTGCCGCACGGTGCGTGCGGCCGTATCGTAGCACCAGATGTTGGCGCGCTCGTGTTCGTCGCGATCGGAGAGGAAATAGAGCTGCGCGCCGTGCCACATGGGCTGCGAGTCGTTCGCGGGATTTGGCGCAACTTTTTCCGCCGAGCGCTTTTCGAGATCGAAGAGCCAGATGTCCGGCGCCATGCCGCCGCGGTAGCGTTTCCATGTCGCGAAGTCGGTGGAAATCGGCGTGTAGGCGAGCGTCTTCCCATCCGGCGAGACCGCGCCAAATTCGCCATACGGCACCGGCAGCTTCTCCGGCAAGCCGCCGACCGCCGGCACCTTGAAGAACTGGCCCGTGCGCGAGGTGAAGCTCTCCTGGTCGCTGTGGAAGAGCAGCGATTGCCCGTCCGGATACCAGCCCAGCAGCCGCTCGTTCGCGCCGTGATGCGTAATGCGCAGTGGTTCGCCGCCGGTGATCGGCATCACGTAAATGTCGGTGTCGCCATCGTAGTTGGCCACGAATGCGAGCTGGGTGCCATCGGGCGAAAAGCGCGGGAACTGCTCCGTGCCGCGCGGCGAACTGAGCCGCACCGCCTGCCCGCCGGCCTTGGGCGAAATCCAGATATCGCCCGCATAGACGAAGGCGATGTGCTCCTGCGAAACCGTGGGCATCTGGAGGAGCCGGGCATTGAGCCTGGCCAACGGCTGCGCGGAGGCGAACGCCGTGAGGGCAAGAAGGAAAGCGAGCGGCTTCATGGAGAGAAGCCGCGACGTATCGGCGAGAGGACCGAAGTTGTCAGGCGGGAAATGGACCGTCGGTGTCCCGCCGACGGTTCAGTCGCCCAACTCCACGTTCCAATACGCGAAGTCGATGAAGTGCCTCCAGCTCTCGTGGATCTTCGCGTCGAACGTGATGTGCAGGAACGGTCTCCACTTGGGCCGCGCGGGTTTGCGCAGCAGGCGCATCCCGGCTTCGTGCGGGAGCTTGTTGCCCTTGCGCGTGTTGCACGGGATGCACGAGCACACGATGTTTTCCCACGTGGTCGCGCCGCCACGGTCGCGCGGGACGACATGGTCGAGATTCAGGTCACGCTTGTCGAAAACCTTGCCGCAATACTGGCAGGTGTTTTTGTCGCGCTCGAAGATGTTGTGCCGGGTGAACTTCACTTCCTTGCGCGGCATGCGGTCGAAGAGCATCAGCACGATCACGCGCGGGATGCGGATCTTGAACGAGATCGTGTGGACCATCTCTTCGTCGCGGTCCGGCTGCTCGCGAGAGAAGTCGCGCCAGCTATGAAAATCGTGCGTCAGGAAGTTGCCGTCGGCCGCGTGGACGATCTGCGCCTGGCCGTCGCACAAGAGGGCAAAGGCTCGCCGCACGCTGCAGACGTTGATCGCCTGCCACAAGCGGTTCAGCACGAGAACCTGTCGGTCGAGCACGTGAACCATAGCAAGCCGGGAATGCCCCGGATAAGGTGCGCGGAAAATAACGGTCCGCGGCGCGCTGTCAATGGCATCGCCACATCGCGTCAAGCGAAGTTTCACAAACGTAACGCCGAAGCAGGCTCGCTGCTTCGGAACTAGCATCGGAGCGACGTCGGAGCGAGACTCGACCCGCTTATGAAGCTGTTCCTGATCCTGCCAATGGCCTGCTTGGTGACGATCGCAGGCGCGCAATTCTACGAGCCGAAGACTTCCGCCGAGGACCCGGTGCAGCGGCTCTTTCCGGTCGAAGCCGCGCGCGTGCTGGCGTGGCAGCGAGGCCTGACCGGCGAGGTGACGTGGAGTCTGGAGCAATCCGGCCCCGGCGGCTCGACGTGGAAGATCGCCTGGCTGGAACCGAGCGGGAAAGTCATTCGCGAGCGCACGGTCACTTTCGGCGCAGCGGCCCTCGTCGAGGGCGCGGCTTATTACCGCGATGTGCTGAAGCAACTTGCCGGCGACGACTGGGCCGTGCCGAGTGCTTCGCCCGACAACGCCCCCTCCGCATTCTGGCAGGGCGCGGACCTCGCCGCTTCGAGCCGGCTGGATGCGCTCAGCGCCATTGCCAGACTCCTCGCCGACAAACCCAAGGTCGAGCGTGCGGCCGATGCCGCGCGGCTGGCTGGCGCGCTGGTGCATGCAGCCGTCCCTTCGCTCGCACAGCAGGCTGAACTCGATGCCACGCTGCTCGCCCGCGGCGCAGCATGGCTCACGATCGCCGAGTCCCGCTTGCGCGAGCCGATCGATGCCGCGTGGGCGCCGATCCTCTTTCTGGCCGGACGCGAGCCGGAAGCATCCGACCTTTGGCAGGCACAAAAGACGAAGATGCGCTCGGGGGCGGAGCGGTTCTGGAGCCTCGCGCTGGCGGAGCCTCGCGTGGATGGGGTGTTCACCTTTGCCGCCAGATCGGAAAACCGCGCGTGGGCGCTGCCGGCGCTGTATCTTTTTGTCCGCCGCGATCCCCGGCTGATGGCGCCCGCCGCGGAACTCATCCCCGGAACCAGCGACTATCGCCTTGGCGTCCCATCGTCCGATCGATCCGGCGAAATTCCGGCCCTTGCCGCTTCCTTCCCATCGCTGACGGGCCTCGCACCGGTCGCCGCCATGACACGGGAGGAAATCTCCGACGCCTTTCCTCGCGTGACGGTGGAAGCCGAGCCGCACGCGCCAGCCAGCCGGCTCGCCGCACTGACCGATGAGGCCATCGCGCAGCTCGTGAAGAACGCCCGGGCCGAAGCCAGCCAGCCCAAGCCCGCGCCGAGCGTCACATCCATACCGCCGCCCGATTTCAAGGACGCCGAAAAGGCGTGGGCCTACCTCGGGGCGCTGAAGGAGCCGCCGCGCAATGCAGATTCGCCCGAGGATCGCAAGCGGCGCATCCGGCTCTGGCTGGCCGAGCGAAAAGCGGCGGCGGAGCGTTTCAGCGCGGCGTTTCCGAACGATCCGCGCCGCTGGGATGCGGCCATCATGGCCTACGACAGCGAGCAGAGCCTCGTGCGTTTTGGCGAGCGGGATGCGAAACGTCCTTCGACCGACGTTCTCGACGCCATTCTCGCCGCGCCCGACGCGAGCGTGGACACGAAAGGAGAAGCCGCTTTTTTCCAAACCATGCGGGTGGGCGATGAAGTGTCGCTGAGTTCGCCGCACACGCTGCCGCCGTTTCACCGGGCGCTGTCTGAGTTCATCCGAAACTATCCGCAGCATCCGCGGGCGGCGGAGGTCGCCAGCATCCAGCTTCAACTGCTCGAAGCCGTGGAGACGCCCGGGGCCGATAAAATTCTGGCCGAACTCGCCGCGCATTTGAACCAGCAGGTTGCCGCGCAGGCGAAGGGAATGCTCGAACAGCGCGCCCGCTTCGCTGAGCTGAAGAAAAAGCCGCTCGAGTTGAAATTCACCGCGGCGGACGGCCGTGACGTCGATGTCGCGAAGCTGCGTGGGAAGGTGCTGCTGCTCGACTTCTGGGCGAGCTGGTGCGGCCCATGCATGGCTGAGGCACCGCATGTCGTCGCGACTTATGGGAAGCTGCACGAGCGCGGCTTCGAGGTTCTCGGGATCAATCTCGACCAGGACAAAGCGGCGATGGAATCCGCGCTTCAAAAAGCCGGGATGACGTGGCCGCAACATTTCGACGGGCACGGCTGGCAGAACGAAATCGCGCAACGCTTCGGCATTCGCTCCATTCCGGCGACGTGGCTCTTCGACAAGCAGGGGAAGCTGCGCGAGATCGGGTTGCGGGGGGGGGAGTTGGAGGCGCGGATCGAGAACTTACTGCGGGAGAAGTAGGGGTGGCGGGTTAGTCGGTTTGGCGAGGTTGGATTAAGTTGGATTTCCTCTGTAGGGCGCTGGCTGGATCGGGGCGTGGATTTGAACGCAAAGGCGCAAAGGACGCAGAGGTCGCAAAGGGGGTGAAGCGGTCGGCTCCGTTGCGTTCTTTGGGCCGAGGCGGTGGGCTTGAATTACCTTGATTCACCTTGAATTGAGGCCGCGCCCCGTTCTCTCTGTAGCGTGCGCCTCCGGCGGCTGGACATGCGCTTTCGCGCAAGGCAGTGCCTTCCGCCTTCGCCGCAAGCGGCTACGGCGTGACGAGCTGTGGGGGGCTGGATTTCAGTCCTCGCTTGTTTAGCTCCAGAACCCGTTTTTGTGCCATTCGTGCAGGATAGTGTGTTTATTGTGTCTGTTTGTGGGGCGGGTGGATGGTTGAACGGGCTTCGCGCGGAGGCTGGATGTGAGGCCGCGCCCCATCCTCCCTGCGGGGTGCGCCTCCGGCGAGGAGGGCATGCGCTTCGCGCTGGAGCAGTGGGCTTGAACGACGCCTTTGGGGCGGCTGCGGCGAAACGGAGTTTCGTTTCCACGGTGCGTTGCCAAACTGGAGTTTGGTAACGAGGGTGAGATTGGAAAAGGGCGAGATCATCCTGCGGACAATATCGCACCTGGGAGCGTGAAGAACGAACCGTCGATTCCGTCCATTCCGTGCGTTCCACTTTTTTTCGTAACGGCCCTGCGGGAACGAGCACGCCGCGGAGCGGCGTGGCTACAGGAACGACTGCGCCTACGGTGCCGGGGTCACCTTTACGCGCATGAAGCGTTGGGTGGCGGTGGCGGGGGTGAAGTTGTCGCGGACTTTGAGGGTGGTGGGGGTGTTGGTGATCATGGTCGTGGAGGCCATGCTGAAGGAGGCGTCGTCGGGGGTGCTGGCGGTTTCGACGGTGTAGTTGAGGCCGGCGCGTTTGGTGAGGGTGAGGGTGAGGAAGCCGCCTTCGTTGACGACGGCGGGCATGGTGGCGACGGGGTCGGGTAGGAGTGGGTCGCTGTTGAAGGCTTGCTCGAGCAATTCGCTGCGGCCGTCGTGATCGGCGTCGTCGGAGCCGGTGTGGGCGGTGATGCCGCCGTAGTGGGCGTATTCCCAGAGGTCGAGGAGGCCGTCGGCGTCGTAGTCGAGATTGGCGGGGCCGAAGAGGCAGACGGCGCCTTTGTCGAGGGCGGTGGTGTCGTTGAGCGCTGCGCCGACGGCCACGGTGGGGCCGTCGATGGCCACGGAGAAACCGAATGAATCATAGACGACGGTGCCGGCGAGAGTGGCGGACGGGATGGTGGGAGTGGTGCTGCTCACGTCGAAGACGTAGGCGAGTCCCGTCCGGACTGTTCCGGCGTAGCCGAAGCGCGCTCCGATCGCGACGCGTGAGCCGGAAATGGCCACGGTGCTGGCGAACTGATCGGAGGAGCCTGAGGGATTGTCGATCGTGGCGATCGGCGTGGAGGGCGTGCCGCTGGCGAGATCATAGACCCACGCTTTGCCCGCAGGGCCGGTCCCAGAACTCCCCACGACGACGCGTGAGCCCGACATCGACATGACCGAGCCGGCGGCTGAAATGGTGACCGCGGGTGTGGACGGTATGCTGCTGGTGAAGTCGTAGATATTGAGGGAGCCGCCGCTCAGCAGGGCGACTCGTGCTCCGGAGATGGCGACCGGGCCGCCGGCGCCGTAGGTGGCTATGGGGACGGTAGGCGTGGTGCTGGTGAGGTCGTAAACGTGGAATTTGCTGGCGGCGCCGACGGCGGCGCGGCCTCCCTCGATGGCAACCCATCCACCGAACGTGGCGTTCGCGGCGGGGAAGGGATTGTTGAGCGTGAGCACCGGGGTGGAGGGTGTGGCGCTGGCGAGATCGTAAACGTAGGCGACGCCGGTATCGGTGGCGCCGGCGTCGTCGTTTGGTGCTCCGACGATGAGGAGATTTCCGGAGAGGGCGATGGCCTGGCCGAAGCTATCGCCGAGTGCCGGGGTGGGATTGTTGATCGAGACCGCGGGCACGGTCGGGGTCGCGCTGGTGAGGTCATACACGTAGGCGTTGCCGAAGGTTTTCAGGAAGGCGTCGTTGCGCCAGGCGCCGACGGCGAGTCGCGTGCCCGAGAGCGCGACCGAACTGCCGAACTGGTCGCCGGATACGGGGTTGGTGGCGGTCAGGGTGGCGAGGGCGACGGTGGGCGTGGCGCTGTCGAGATTGTAGATGCCGTTGCCCGCGAGGAGGAGTGAGCCCGAGAGGGACGACGGCGAAGCGAGGGGCAGGGTGGTGACGGGAGTTGCCGGGGTCGGGCTGCTGAGATCGTAAACGTAGGAATCGACGACGGCTCGTGTGCCTTGGATGGAGACCGAGGTGCCGAAGTGCTGATGGGAAGGAGCGGGATTGTTGAGGGTGAAGGTCGGGAGAGCTGGCGTGGCACTGCCGAGGTCATAGACGTAAGCGCTGCCGGTATCGGTGCCGACAGTATCGTCCTGGCGCGCACCGACGATCACGCTGTTGCCGGAAACGGCGACCGAGCTGCCGAAATAGTCCTGATTGCCCGGATACGGATTGGGGAGGGTGAAGGAGGGGGAGCCCGGCGTGGCGCTGCTCAAGTCGAACACGTAGGCGATCCCTGAATTTCCTGAGGGGATATCGGATACTCCCAGAGCTGCACCGACGACGACGCGATCGCCCGAGATCGCGACTGAGTAGCCGAAGTAGGTGGCGAACTTGAATGAGCCGGGATTGTGCAGGGTGAGCGCGGGGACCGCCGGGGTGGCGCTATTCAAATCATAGACGTAAGCGATGCCGGCCGTGTTGGCATCGGTGCCATCCATATACGCGCCCACGACGACCTTGGAGCCGGAGATGGCGACGGCGCCGCCGAAGTATTCATCGCTCCCTGGTGTGGGATTCGGGAGCGTGACGATGGGCACCGTGGGAGTGGCGCTGCTCAAGTCATACACATAGGAGATGCCGCCGATCGAAGTGCTGCCTTGGTAGTTGCTGGACTGGACTGCTCCCACGACGAGTCGCGAGCCGGAGATCGCGACCGACGTGCCGAAATACTCGTTGTCCGCCAGGCGTGGACTGGCGAGCGTGTAAAGCAGGGTGCCGGTGGTTGAATCGAAGACTTTCACGCCGCCGCCATCCTGGCCTCCCACATCGTCCAACGGGGCGCCGGACACGGCGTAGGGACCATCGATGTCGACGCTGTAGCCGAGTCCTGATGTTACCTGCGGTCCGGTCGAGGGTGCGGGGATGAAGCGCTGGAGCGTGTTGGGCGTGATGTCGCCGTCGTAACGCGCGACGGCGATGGCGGTGTCGGTTTGCCCGGCGACGATGATCCTTCCGTCGTTTTGAATCGCGGCTGTGTAGCCGAAAGTAGTGCCGGAACTACTGAGGGGCGTGATGACCTGGCCCCCGGAGCCGAAGCCGGTATCGAGCGCACCGCTAGTCGTGTAACGTGCGGTGGCGAAAGAATAAGTGCCGTTGTAGGTGCCTCCCGCGAGCATGATCTTTCCGTCGCGCTGCAGCGCCAGACCGTAGGCCGGGCTGGATCCGCCTCCGATCGGACTGATGACCTTGCCACCGGTGCCGAAGGTGGAATCGAGCGCACCGCTGGTGGTGTAACGCGCCAAGGCGAAATTCGTGCTGCTACCGGCCGTATATCCTCCCACTACGATCTTGCCGTCGTTCTGCAGGACGAGGTCGTTGGCGACATCGGATCCGCCGAAATCCGTGGTCACGATGCCCCCCGTGCCGAAACTCGAATCCAGCGCGCCCGCAGCTGTGAAGCGAGCGACCACCGCGTCGTGGATGGAATTAAAAAAGGCTGTGTTGCTGTATCCCGCCACGACGATTTTCCCGTCGCTCTGCACGCGACGGCAAGGCCGATGCTGCCACCGCTGATGCTTGTGGTGGCGATTCCTCCGGTCCCGAAACTCGCATCCAGCGCCCCGGTCGTGGTGTAGCGCACCAATGCGCATTGACCGTTGGAAGTGCCAGTGACCACGATTTTGCCGTCGCTCTGAATGGCCAGTTCCGTTCCCGAATCGGAGCTGCTGAAACTCGACTTCACGATACCACCTGTGCCGAAACTGGAGTCCAACGCACCGCTGGTGGTGTAACGGACGAGGGCAAAGTCGCTGCCGCTGGAGGGAGATCGGCTGGCAAATCCCGCTACGAGAATCTTTCCATCGCTCTGCAAAGCGACTCCGCCGCTACTGTCCGAAGAGCTGCTGAGGGAGGTGGTGACTTTCCCGCCCGTGCCGAAGCTCGGGTCCAGTTCACCTTTGGTCGTCAGATACTCTCTTGATTAACAAGCGATAAGTTAGGCATGAGCGGGCGGGCAGGTTAGTGGGTGGAAGAGGTGAGGGTTAAAGTCTTGCTGATGGTGGAACATGCCCCAGATGGCGTGCAGCAGGCGGCGCATGATCGCCACGATGGCCACCTTCTTCTTTTTGCCGCGGGCCAGTAGGGCTTGGTATGCGGCGCGGATGGGTGCGCTGCGTTGGATGGCCACCAGCGCGGGCATGAACAGCGCCAGACGCAGGTGCCGATTGCCGGTGCGGCTGATGTGGCGCGGGGCGTCGCTCTGGCCGCTCTGGCGCGGGCGCGGGTCCAGGCCGGCGTGGGCGACCCATTGGGGCGCTTTGAGCTCGGCAGGGAGCACGAGCAGTTCGCCCAGCAGACGCAGGGCGGTGGTGTCGCCGATGCCGGGCACGCTGCGCAGGCGCGCCAGTGGCGGGGCCAGCAACGGATCGCTCTGCGCCAGCGCGAGCGCGGCAGTGTGCAGGGCTTTGCTGCGCTTTTGCAGGTGGCGGATGTTGGCTTGGAGATCGGCGGCGATGAGGCCTTCGCGATCGGGTGTGTAGGCGATGGCGTGCAGCCGGGCTTGTTCGCGGGTGAGTTCTTCGCGCAGTTGGAGCAACCGGCGACTGAGTTGTTGGAGCGCCAGGACGGCATCGGCGGGCGGCGTCCACGGGGTGAAGTCCATGCGGCGCACGAACTCGAGCAGGCCGAGCGCATCGACCGCATCGGTCTTGGCGCGGCAGAGTCGGGCGCGCTGGAAGTCTTTGGCGGCCCGCGGATTGATGACCATGACTGCGATGCGCTCGGCCCGGTGCAAGGCCAGGGCGACGCGCAGGCTGTAAACACCGGTCGCTTCCAAGCACACCCGGGCGTGCGCGCCACGCCGGGTGAGCAACTTGACGAGCGCACGGTGGCCGGCCGGCGTGTTGGGCAGGGTGCGCGGTGGTTCGGCAGAGTCGTCGCGCTCCAGGGCGAGGACCAGTTCGGTGGCGCCGACATCGAGCCCGGCGCGGATCATTGAGGGTTGCTTCATAGGTGGGTTTGGGTTTGAGTTTGGCCCTTCGGGTCCCCGCTTTGGTGCAAACCTCCTCGACCAACCTTGTGCATGCAGGCTCGCGACAGCGGCAACGCTGCCGTGGCCTCAGATACTCTACGGCGTGGAGGAAGAAGTCGGGGCGCCGATCTAACGAACAGCGTCGCGGCGAGGTGACAGCCTCGCCGCGCGCTCAGGCGTCTGCGGCCTCCCGAAGGGTTCCCTACCCTGCTCTCCCACCACTTAATTGGCAGTCTCGTTTTCATCTTCCGGGCGAGATACAAGGCGTCGCTCGCGCATTATGAGAACCGCGCTTCTATTTCTCTTTGGTTCGGTGGCTCTATTTGCAGCCGAGCCACAGCCATCTACTTCGGAGGCTGTTCCGATGGTTGTCGCATTACGTCAGGCGGAGGAGCAGTGGCGCGCTGTCGAGCCGGAGTTGTTCGCATCGGACGCCGGCAAGAAGCACATCGGCACATGGGTTCGCTGCGGCGGCAAACCGCTTTCTCTGCGAGCACCTGTCACAATCAAACTCGCGAGCGGAACGACGGTTCGACTCACAAAGCTCCAAGGAGCCGACCGTGACGAACTCGCCACCTTCCGCAAACCGCCTTCTGTTGTCACTGTCCGTGGTCCGATCCTCGCCATTGACCGCGCCACCCGAACCGTAACAATCAAAGCAGTGAGCACGATGTTCGAGCAATGACCGCAACGCCTAGGAAGTGTTTGAAAAATGGTCAAAGGATGTTAGATACGAGCTCTGATGATCAACCGCACACGCAAAGAGGATGTGCGCTGGCTTTGCCGGCGTATAATTGCCATAGGCGTGTAAAAACTGGAA
>JBGAGV010000013.1:0-209292 GCA_044226525.1 Chthoniobacteraceae bacterium
TTGAGTTAGCGGCGCACGAGCCGCTCGACCCCGGCACCATTGCCGACCATGCGCAGCGCTTCGCCGCCGCCGGTTACCGCGTCGATCTCGCCCAGCTCGAAGAAAAGAGCGGCTACCGCCTCACCAACACCCAGGTGCCGGCCGGAATGGATGCCGAAGAAGGAGCAGCAACGGATACACTGCGGAATACGTCTCGATGGGATGCCAGCAAACACCCGCGCGGGCGGGGTGGACTTTTTGCCTTCGCGCTGGATGCGGGTGGGCCCATCGGTAGTTCGTCATCCGGACATTCGTCCGCGCTCGGATCGTCTCCGCACGCGATCGCTGCAGCCGCTCTGCGCGAGCACTTGAAAAAAATCGATCGGGCGCCCGGTCTCCACATCGACGATGCGCTCAGCCTCGGCCGGCGCGAGTTGCTGGCCTATCGGTCTCGCCACCCGCACCTGGCGACTGAGCGTCGGCGTGAACTGGCTTTCGCGCACGGTGGCGAACACATCATTGAAGCCGCGCCGGAAAATCGTGTGTTTAAACACACCTACGGCGGCGAGTTTGGCTACACAGTCGAACCCGACGGCATTAAGGTTCGTTCCCGTAAAGCTACGGCGAGTGAATATCTCGACCGGATGGAAACGCATCGGGAGCTATTCAGGGACGACTCCCGTTTTGAAGGGATTCACGCGCACCACGGTGGAGGGCTCACCTATTCGATGCCGCGATATCATTCGAGCGGCGTAGATGAAGGCGATGTCGATACTTTCCTGAAGGCGAACGATTTTCGCAGGGTGCGTCCCGAAATTTTTTCGAGCCCGATGCCGAAGTATACAACGTGGTATAGACCGCAGACGGGACATTACGCGACGGATGCAGTGCCGGATAATTTCATGCGGACGCAGGGCCGAGAAACGAAGCCGATCGACTTGATCACGCGATATCTTGCGCCGGGGAGCATGCTCCGTCGCCTGTTAGAGGACAACTTGGAATGAAACAATTCTATCTATTGAATTTGTCCGGGATGCCAGTCGTTGGCGGCGCCGCGAAAGCGTCTGCCCACCGATCAAAGCGCGGCTCGGTTATGCCCTCGACAAGCCACTTTGGAAAAACTACATTTGACCATGAGCAAGAAGAAGAAACCGAACGCTGCGGATGGCGCGGTGCCGGAACCGCTGCCGCTCTCACCCGAAGATCAGGAGGTCCTGAAGCGGATCGAGGAGATGAAAGAGCGCGCCTGGGCTTCAACTCTGGACCACATCGAGTGGATGAAGACCCAACCGGAGCCGTCGATCGAGGAACTGCGCGCGAAGGCAAAGCCGCATTTGCGCTGGTCGGCGGAGTGGGAGGCGGAAATGCTGCGGCAAAAGGGATACAAGGACGAAGAGTAACCAGCGGGTCGGACGAGCTATTTACAGTTGGAAGGAGGGGGGCGTTGCACCGTGAAAACGAGCATCGCTACTCTTTCGGCCGAGGGTGTTTTGACTGGCGCGACCGCGGGTGGAAATCGCAGCCGGCAATAGAACCGGGTGCGAGAACTTTACACTCCGCTGCGCGGGCTGAACATCGCGGGCCGTGTGACGCTTCTGGAGCAATACCAGCGCGGCGAGATGGCTGATCCGCAGTGGGCCTATTTCTTTTATCGAGCAGGGCGGCGCGGATCTTTTTGCCATCATCGAGCGTCGCGAAGCTGCCATCCGTTAGGGGAGATCGACTTACGAAGCCCCGATTGTTTAGCCTACGTCCTTTCTCGTTGGGGGAGAATCCAAGCCTTGGGCCGCAGCCTGCCAGAACAGGCATGAGATAGCCATCGGACGGCTTCACGCGGTTTGCGTTGGTCAGCGGTTTCAAACCGGGGGCTTCCACCTGCCTTCATCGCCTATCACCCGATCCTATGAACACCACTATTCTCAATCGCGATTTTCAACATCCTGCCGACGGCTGGTATCATATCGAGCCACGCGGCGAACACCCAAACGCGACCGCCGGCGTCGTGCAACTGATCGACGATGAAGCTGTAGGCGAGATCGTCGAAGCCTTCAACCGCGATGCTGACCAGGGTGAGCTGTCGCATGGCAGCGAGATGCTCATCGACCACGAGCACTTTTCGCACGATAGCAGCAAAGAGACGCGCGCCTTTGGCTGGCTGAACCGTTTGCAGGCGCGTGCGGATGGGATCTACGGCCGCATCCGGTGGAGTAAGACCGGGCGCGAGGCGGTGGATGGCGGGGACTATCGATTCTTTTCCACCGAATACGATCCGCGCCGGTGCGAGGAAGTCCAGGGCGCAAAGCCGCAAGGGCCTAAGTCAAGGCGGCTGCGGCCGTTGGCCTTGGCGGGACTTACTTTGACTAATCGCCCGAACAACCGCGGCGCGAAACCAATTACCAACCGCTCCTGGGGTGGAGCGGACGATCCTTTGCCGGATGACCCGGCAAACTCATCCGCCGGAGGAAAGGCGAACATCCAAACGAGAACGAAATACGAAATGAAAAACATAGCTCAGAAGCTTGGCTTGTCCGCCGACGCCTCGGAAGAGGCGATCCTCGGCGAGGTCAGCCGTCTCCTTCAGCGCGCGGCCGACGCCGAGCGCCAGATTGAGCCGATCGAGGACGAACGTGACACGCTCAAAAACCGCGTCGAGGAACTCGTCGGCGACCAGATCGCCGCGGAACTCGATGCGCACGGCGTGCGCGATGAAATGGTGCGGCAAAAACTCTACCCGGTGTTGCGGCCGATGACGAACCGCGTGGAACGGGCAGAGTTCCTCGCACTGCTCAATCATGACGCCCGCTCGGCACCGCGCCCGCTCACCAATCGCCAAGCCGCCCGGGTTCCCGCCGGACGCCCCGGTGCCAGCAGCGGCGCCGACGCGTCCAAGGCGCAACTGATTACTAACCGGGCTGCACAACTTCAGCGCGACACGCCCGGTATCAGCACTGCGACTGCGTTCATCACCGCACAACGCGCCGTGGAAAACGAAATCGCCACGGGAGCTATCACTCTTAAGTAACGCAATCCATCACCACCATCCATTCACTCACGACTAACTAATGAACCTTACTCTCAATCCACAGCAGACCGACACCAAGTCCGGCCCGATTGCCCTCAAGGCCACGGTGGACCTCACCGGACTCGAAAGCCGGCTCGTCAAGATCACTAACTCCGGCGGCGCCGCAAAATTCGCGCTACCCTCGGCGGTGAGCGATCTGGCATTCTTCGTCATCGCCAGCGGCAATGCCGCCGCAAGCGACAACTGGGCGGAACAACCGGAGCCCGGCGCGAACTTCCGCGTGCGGCTCCACGGCACCTGCGCCCCTGGCGATGTGTTGGTGCTGTGCGACCCCGCGGCCGGCGGCGGCGCCAATGCTGGGAAGATCGAGGCACTGGGTGCCACGGCCGGTAGCTACTTCTCCATCGGAGTGGCCCAGGAAGCGGGCATGGACGAACAACTCGTGCTCGTGCGGTTCCTTCCTCGCCTCGTGCAGCGCAGTGCGGCCTTCACGGGCTCTGCTCCAGCCGCCACCGGCGCGACGAATTCGAGCCCCTATGGCTTCACCACGGCAGCCCAGGCCGATGCCCTCATCGCTAGCGTTCGGGAGATGCGCACCCAGCTCATCGCGCTCGGCCTGATGTCCTGACCACTCACACACAAGATCATCACACACCAACTTTAAACTAACATGGATTCACGCATTGCCCAAATAGCCACGAGCCCGCTGCTCACGCAGTTCGCCACCGCCACCAGCCAGGCGGCCATTCGGCCCGTGGGATCGTTTCTATTCCCACTCTGCGAAGTGCCGGACCTGAACTTCCGTTACAAGGTATACACGGAGAAAAATCGCTTCGCGATTCCCAATACAAAAAGAGAGCTCGGCGGCCGCGCCACCCGCATCGGCTTCACCTCCGACGATGCGCTCGCTACGCTCGAGCCGAACGCCCTCGACTTCCCAATCCCAAACGTGACCGCGCTGTCCACCGAGGGACTGCAATATGCGATCATGGAAGGACAGGGCATCCTCGCAGACAGCGCCGCGCTCGCGTTGGAATACGAGCAGATCCAGCTTGCCGTCACCACGCTCACCGGCGGCGCCGTGACGCTCGACTACAGCGACGATACGAAGGACCCTATCGGTGACCCAGCGTGCGGCCTTGACAAGGTGATCCTCGATGTCGCCAAGGCGGCCAAAAACGGTGCGCCGGTGAAGGTGCTCTTCGGCACGTCAGCGTTCCGCCTGTTCCGCAACAACGCAAAGATCAAGAACCGGTTCATCGTCGGTGCAGGCCGCACTTCCGTCGGCACCGTCTCGCCCACCATCGACGACGTCAGTGGGTTGCTTATCAGCAATCCGCAGGTGCGCCTCTCGATGATGGTCGTGGATACGGCCGCGGCGGGCGTGAGCGAGAATGTGAACTTCCTGCTCGACGACAGGGTGATCGTCTTCGCGAGCAACGACACGCCGAACCGGGTCGACGCGAGCTTCGGGAAGACATTCGCTCGCATGGGCGGGTTCTTCACGCCCGGAAGCTACGTCACCGAAGATCAGCGCGATGAAGTGCTGAAAATGGACTGGATCACTCTGCCTAAGGTCACGAACGCGACCGCAGGCAAGATGATTAAGATGAACTAACAGCCCCGGGGCGGAGCGCGCTCGGACGACGCGCTCCGCCCATCCGTCGGCAACCTTGATTTCTCACTGCTCATGCGCTGGACTTTACTCACCCTTGATCACCTCCGGGCGGCTGGTTACGGCACGATCATCGATCGAGCCTGCGCGCTGGCCACGGGGGGCATCGATCCCGCGCAGGAGGCGATCGACAACGCCGCCGCGCGGATCCGTCGGGCCGTGGCCGCTGGCAATGCACTCGACCTCAACCCTGGCAAAGTGCCCAACAGCCTCAAAGGCACCGCGGAGAAGCTGGCGCTTTACGATCTCATGGAACGGATCGGTATGCCGCTCTCGACAGATCAACAACAAAGGCTTCGCGACATGACTGCCGACTTGGACCGCCAGGCAGACCGCCGGATTCCGGTCGAAACCGCCGACGATCCCGCCGGCGCCAGCGAGATGCAGCATGCCCCTGAGCCACGGATCGAACCTCGCAACCGCAATTTCACCGCCCGCACCACCGACGGACTATGACGATCAACTTCGACCTCGCCACCGGCATTGCGAAACTCGCACAAACCACGACGATCAAGGCCGGCGCCGACGTGCCCGTGCGCGTCATCTTTTCCACCGCGCCGGTCGACGCCAGCGCGTTGCAACTCGCCCTCGGCGATAGCGGCACCTCCGCGGTGCTCGCCTATACCGAGGACTTCGTGCATGAAAACCCGACAATGTGGACGGGGTCGCTTGATACGCGCGACGGACGTCTCATCGCCGCGTTAGTCGATCATGCAACACTTCAAGTGAACGCAGAGTTAGCGGCGACAATCGATGGTGTGAGGTTCGTCACGCCAAACCTATCCATCACCGTCCAGCCCGCCATCATTCGCGGGCCGGACACCCCGCCGCCGTCCGGTTCCGGGATCAGCCTAACCGATTCTGCCGACGGTCATGTTTACCGGCTCGTGAGTAACAACGGCGTGCTTGGGCTAGAGCTTGTCTCCTGACTATCAAACCAAAGTTAATTTTATGCACCGAACGATCTTGACACTTATCATTGTATCCACCGTAGCCTCCGCCGTTCCTGTCACCGAAGCGTTGACCATCAATTCCTCGACTGGTGCGGTTCTCAACCCCTCCGCCATTAACTTCGGAGGCAACAAACTCAAACTAAACGGCACAACACTAGAATCGGCCTTCGTCTCGCTGAGTGGAAGTTATACGAATCCCCCATGGATCTCCGGGCTCGCCGTCGGCAAACTCCAGCAGAGCGGCGCATCCAACGGCCAGGCGCTTTTATGGAATGGCTTCGCTTGGGCACCGGGGAACGTCAGCGGTAGCCTCGCCGATGGGGACAAGGGCGATGTTACCGTGAGTTCCGGCGGAGTAGCTTGGACGCTCGACGATGGCGCCGTGAGCAACAGTAAGCTTGCAAATTCATCGGTGACCATCAATGGCCACGCCCTTTCCCTCGGCAATACGCTTACGCTGACCAAAAGTGATCTCGGCTTGGGAAACGTGGAAAATAGTGCCCTATCCGCCTGGAGCGGTTCACCGAACGTAACCACTCTCGGGACCGTCACGACGGGAACGTGGCAAGGCTCGATCATCACACCGAACTACCTCGGAATCGGCTCCGGCATCAGCACGAAGTTCCTGCGCGGGGATGGAACGTGGCAGGCCATGAGCGGAGGTGGAGACGTCAACCAAATTGCCGATAACATCTTCAGTGGACAGAACATCATGATGCGGAGCAGCGGAACTGCGCTTTCAATTTCCAATGACGGATCTGCCCTGGGGCTATCTATTTCTGCATCGATGGGGTGCACTGGGCTGACGATTGCCAACGATTTCACAACCGTTTTCGAGGTCGGGTCAGACGTAACGTTTGGAACTCAACTAATTCTCAGATCTGGAACTGCGGTTACGACTTCCGTGATCGGCGCCGCTGCCTTTGATACGAACGCACTGGGAAGTGCCAACCACGGAGCAATTCAGATCAATGATGGAACGATACCGTCCTATGTGGTCGCGTTTCCCTCAAGCGAGGCGCTCGTCCATGGATGGGGTCCTGTGTATAACCAAACGGAAAAAGCCTTCAAGCTTACACCTGTAGGCGACATGTTGATGCAAGCGTATGACCCGCAAACCATAGGGTATATTTCTGGATACAACGACCCTATCGGTGGAGCGACCGGTGGCTATCTAGGATTAACTGCCGGCCTTGGCGTTTTCATCGAGAGTGTGTCGGGGAGTTCATCTGCTCCGGGCGGCAACGGCGGAATCATTCAAGCGTTCGGGGGCGCCGCAGCTGGAAGCACAAATACGATCGGCGATGGTCAATCAACAGCGGCTGGCGGAAGTTCCGGTTCGATAACTTTGAGTGGCGGCGCCGGTTGGGTAAATGCAGATTCATTAATTGAGCGGGGCGGAGGAGCTGGAGGAAATATTGACACGCACGGAAGCGATGCTGACCCCTCTCATAGTTTCGCTGGCGCTGGTGGGTATATCCACACCTTCGGGAGCCCGGGTGTAAACGGCGGGAACATTGATACAACTGCTGGTGGAAGCTTGACGATGGGAACGGGCAATCTCGTCGGAGGTAACGTTAGCGGCACGATTCTGACGACCACAGCAAATGGTAGTGGCCTCACTAATCTGAATGCTTCCAGCATCTCCGGCGGGACGATCAGTGCGGGGCGACTTCCCGGCACGGTGGTGCAGACTACGGACAGCGGGACGGTGACGAATGGGATGCTGGCGGGTGAGATCTCGAATTCGAAATTGGCGAATTCGGCCATGACGATCGCGGGGGCCTCCGTATCACTTGGGGGCTCCATTTCCATCGATACGATGACGGGCCTCGGGGGCATCGGTTTGGTTAAGCGGAGTGGGGTGAACAGTTATGCCGTGGCTACGGGCGGTATGGATTATGTTACGCCCGGGCAGGCGATTAGCATGGCGACGGGTCGGCTTACGCTATCGTCCGGGACACCGGTGCTGACCGGCAGTGCGTCGGGGGCTGGGACGGTTTATTTCACGCCTTACCGGGGGAATTCGATCGCGCTTTACGATGGGTTGAACTGGAAGGCTTATGTCTATTCGGAACAAGCGATCACGCTGTCCGCGCTCGCGGCATCGACGGTGTATGATGTGTTTGCTTATGACTCAGGCGGAGTGGTGACGCTCGAGACGTTCGCCTGGTCGAATGCGACCACCCGAGCGACTGCGCTCGCCTGGCAGGATGGTGTGAGGGTGAAGGCCGGGGCGGCTTCGCGGCGCTATCTCGGGAGCTTCGTCACGGATGTCAGCAAGCAGTGCAGTGTGACCTTCGGCAGCTACGGCACGGCCGGCCAGGGGCAGTGCGATGTCTGGAACATGAATAACCGTGTCCGGATGGAGATGTCCTGCGGCGACACGACTGATTCGTGGACTTATTCGACCGCCAGCTTCCGCGCTTATAATGGAGCCAACGGGGTGAGTGGAACGAATAACCGCATCACCCTGCTTGTCGGGATGCCCGAAGACTCGATTAGTGCCACTTTCATCGGCGGGGCAGGTGGCGGGGCGAACTCGCGTTACGTGGGAATCGGCGTGGACTCCACCACCACGAATAGCGCACACGGCGGCTACTTTCCCTCCCTGGTGAATACGTTTACAGTCGAGTGCCGACTCACGCAGAATGGACTGATCGGTCAGCACTATTTTCAGGCTTTGGAGAAAGGCGCAGGGTCGATTTCCTTTGTGGGCGACAACGGCGGCGCCATCCAGACCGGTCTCACCGTCACCTGGGAATATTGAAATGAGCGCGGCCGTCGATCTCCAACTCGCCATCGCCGAAAAGCTCGCATCGCGCTTCACTACCACTGTGGGTGATGGGCACACGACTTCTTTTTCCATCACGCACGGCTTCGGCACGCGGGCGCTTTACGCGACCGTGGAGGCGGATGGTGTGACTCTCGTCAATGGGGCCGACTATTCGGTCTCGTTTCCGGATGCGGACACGATCACCCTCGCCGCGCTCGACTCCGCACCCGGGCTGAACGCGTGGAGCGTCAAACTCTCGCTGCTGCGGCTCGACGCATCGCTGGCAGGAGAGGGTTACCTCGAGGGCACCTTGCCGATCGTGCCGTTGAAAGCGAAGGATCAGGCGCTGCTCATCGAAGGAGCCGGGGCTGCGCGTGAACTCGCGCTCTATATCATGCCGCCGCTGCCGAAGCGAGCGGTGCAAGGTGTCCGGTTCGTGTTTTGGGAAAGCGTCGAAGTGCGCGTGAGCATCGTGGAGCAACCACAGCTCAACACCACCGGTGCCGACGCCTACGATCTCGTGGACGACGTTTCGTCGGCTCTCCACTGGCAGGCCTTTGCCGGCAAACTCGCGCACCCACTACAACTCGCCGAGAAGCCCACGGAGATGGTCTGGGATCCCGCGCCGCGGCTGAGCGGGCTCGCTGCCAATGCCCGCGTCATCGACGTGATTTTCGAAGCCGTGCACGGGCTCCGACCCGGCACTGTCGGCACGCTCTGATCTTCACGCCTCGTTTTAAAAATCTCACTCACCATGAATCATTACGGCCAAACCATCGTCTGGGGCACGCAGTCCGCGCCCCATCTTTTCACCGGACACTGCACCTCCTACAGCTACGCCGAGCAGACGCAGCGACAGCTCATGGAGGACGAAGAGGGCAATCACATCGCGATCGCGCTGCACTCACGCAAAGCCGACCTGCAATTTTCCGCGGAGCTTTTCGCCGACTCGACCTTCCTCGATCTTTCGGGAGGTGCTGCGATTCACGTCGCAGGCCTCACGGGCGCCGTGCTCGCCCGGCGTGCGGTGGAATCGTGGCGGCTTGGCCAGCGCAAGACGGCCAGCATCCAGGCGACGCACTACCCGGAGGTCGATTCCAATGTCGCTGTGGATACTGGCACGCTGCAACCGCAAGAGCCCGTTACCCCCGAGGAGCCGTTCGTTTTCCCCGGCGATGCGATCATCTATGGCACGCTCGGTCTCGGGCACGACCAAGGCATCGTGCACGCGCTGGCGATCGAGCAGCAGCTGACCATCACCGAAGACGAGCCGGCGCCAAACGGCATGATTAAAGGCGCACAAGCCCACGGCTATCTGCGCACAATTCATCTCGAGTTGCTTGCGAGCAACGGCAGCCAGGCCCCGGCCGTGCGAGGTCTGCTGGAGATTTCGGGGGCGCCCGCACATGCGTCGAATTACCGGATTGAACGGTCCGAAGTCCGCTTCGCCAGCAAGCGCGGGAAGATGTATGTGATCGATGCGGTGTGGATTCCGGAGTTTCCGTAACCGGCAAATGGTGAAACCTGAACATGTCCGCCCATGACGACCACGGAAGAAGAACATTTGCGTGAACTGGGAGCGGATCTCGCCCGCGTGGCGGAGAGCCCGTGGCAGCCAGCCTGCATCGCGCAGGCTTGGCGCACCCCCAGGACCATCTCGGCACACGATCGCACAGCGCTATTGCCTGCGTTCACGATGCAGACGTGGATCGATCTCGACGCGGTGCGTTCGCCGCTGCTGCGCGGAGAAGGCCCCGAACTCGGGGCCGAACTCGATGCAGCGCTCAACACCTTCGGCCTGGACTCGTCCGAACTGCTTCCGGCCGATCTGGCCGTGCTGGCGGTAGCGATGATCCGCGCCGTGAGCGATGCTTTCAGCAGCGCACTCCGCATGCAGCCACCCGTCGATCCCAGCGCCGACGGTCTCCCGCCGGAAGCCCCCGATGGTTTTGGCGACTGGCTGCCACTGCTCGCTTTCCTCGTGACGCAATGCGGCCTGAGCGTTGACGACGCGCTCGATCTGCGGGTCGATCGTGCGCTCATGCTCATGGCGGCAGTGCGGCGGAACCAAGGCTGGACAGCCACGGGAACCACCTATGCCCTCCGCGAACTCGCTGCGGAAAAACCTAACTTAACTTCGGAGGAAAAAGAACATGGCTCGATTTAGACCGCGGCTGAAACTGGTGCGCGCACGAAGAGGACTCGGCGCCCTTGGGACGTTTGCTCATGCAAACCCGGCCGGGGTTGTCCTCGACGGCATCGATTATGGTTTGCAGCTCAAGGCAGAGATCGACGACCGCGCCGACGCGATGGACGAAGGCTCCGAAGACATGGAGCAGATGGGACTCGAACTGGCCGAGGATCGAGAAGACGTGCAGCAGTCGATCAAGGATTCTACCAGCTCCCAGGAAGATGAAGCGCTGAAGCGTTACGTTCAGCAGCAGATCGCCACGTATCGTCGCGAAGAAGCGCGGGAACGTTCCCAGGCGGACAAGGGGAAGGCAAACGCTGCCTCTCGCGTGAGCCTCGGAAAGAAAATCGGCTCCTGGCTGGGGCACGCGGCCGAGCTAGCCTCATTTCCATTGTCCGCGCTGATCGGGCGGGGAAAAGGCGCCGCTCTCGGCGCCGAGGCGGGCGAGGCGACGGCGAACTTCGTCAACAAATGGGTCACCGACGAACCGATCGCTCAGCACGAGCAGAAGGCCGACATGCTTGGCGCCAAGATCGTCGAGAAACAACATGCGCTGAAGCAGATTGACGCTGAACGAAAGAAGCACCTGTCCGAGGAGGCCGCGATGGAGGACGACCTCGCGCAGAAAGGGGAACGCGCCGTGCGGATCGAGCGCGAGCGGTCCGAATATCGCCGCCACGTTCAGCGCGCACGTGCAGCCGAAGTCGACGACGAGGCCGATGAACTTCGCCGTGGGCAAAGCCTCGCTAAACACATTACCGCTCGCACGGGCGCGGCGGCGGCGGCGCGCATCGCCGCTTTGGCCGGCGATCTACAGACTGGACGTCCTCTCGTGGGGCGCGCCCATGGCAGCGACGAACTCGCCCGAATTCACGCCACGATGAAAAACCAGCATGCTGAGGCAAAATCCGCGACAGCCTGGCACGACCTCTTCACGCCCAAACTCCGCCAAGGCTCATGATCTACGGCAATCCCATCCTCCGCGTGGAGCACGACCAGACCGACCAGGTCGGGCTCCGCCGGCTCGTGCTCTCCAAAATGTGGCAGGCCTCGCGAGGCGTCCTCTCGATCGAGGAACTCGATGCCGAGGAACCTGCGCCGCCGGAGGTGCCCGGCGGACTCGGTCTGGTGGGCCGCACACGCACCAGCGCCAGCGGCGTCCTGCGCACCGCGTGGACTTACGAAGGCATCAACGGAAACGGCAAGGACGTGACCTTCAAGGGCCGGGGTGCCTCTCAGCACTACGGCTTCGATCCCGGTTTCAGCGAAACGACAATTCTGCGTCACCCGAAGCTGCGCACGCCTGGGGGGCTGCTAGAGACTTACGAAGGCCAGCCACTCGACAACGAAATCGTCTGGCCGCCCTACCTCAGCGGCAAAGGAGGAAGCGGTGTCGGCACCAGCAGCAAGACGACGGCGGGGCAGGTGAACCCGATGTATGGTCAAGACACCTACTTCACCTTTCAAGGTGGCACCTACTGGTATCGCTACATGGCGCGCGACGAGAGCGAGATTCCCGACATCATCGGGCGGCTTTTCCACGGCGGGCTGCCCGGTCGCCCGCCGCGGGTCGCCGGTCGCTCGTGGCTCTGCGCCGGCGTTCCTTATGTCCGGCGCGGTCCCGCCGCTATCGAAGTAATGGAGCACTACTGGCTGTCCGACGATAACGGCTGGCCCAAGGCGATCTACTCCAGTAGCGGCAGCGGCACGAAGGTCGATGCCTCCAGCGGTCTTCAGACCGGCACCCTTACCACCGGCTCGTTATGAGGACGGCAGCCTTCCCCAGCGCGCGCTCCGCGCCACCCCGTGCCATCAAACCGATGCCAGGTCACGGGGTCCGGCTCACGAGCAACTCCACCGGTTTCAGTTACTCGATCAATGAACGTAGCCTCGTCCTGCCGCATCCGTTCAAACCTTTGCTCAACCATGACGGCGTGCGGTTCTCGCGCGGATTGGTGGAAAACATCGAACCGAAAATCAACGGGGTGCCAATCGGCGGGACTGCTACCGAAGTGCCCCCGCTGCTCAAGCTGGCACCCGGGATCGCCAACGACGCCGGTGAATCGTGGGTGTGCGTGGAACTGGCGTTGACCGACGACGGAAAGCTGCCGGAGAAAAATCCGCAGGTAACCATTGTCCACCATCGCCAGCCGGTGTCTCACTCGCGTCTGGTGGCGCGGTGCCCGCTGGTCATGATTCTCTGGCGCGACCAGAAACCGTTTCGCGCGCTTGAGATCGTTCATTTCAACCTGCGTTACGTCCGCCTCCTGCCGCCCGAAGGAGCCGGTGAGGTGCGCCATCTTTTTTACTGAATGGCAGCGGCGTGTCTCCAGGCGGGAAGCGGGTCGATCGCGCATTGCATGGACTTCGGCCAAGCCATCTCGGCTCACGCCGAGCGGCGCGGCTGGCGGCACCCGTGGTGGGTCCAGCCCGCGTGGAATGCGCGCCTGCGTCGCTGGGTCGCCACTGTGAAGCCGGGCTTTGTAAATGGACAATGTCCCATCGTCCGAACCACCGTGAGCGAGCAGTCTGGCGCCGCGCTCGACTTCGGCATCAACCCGCTCACCGGCCGCCCGTTCTTTTCCGCCAGCGTTTTTGTCCAGCCCGCGAAAAAAGCCGTCGATAACAACCGGATCGACGTGCCGCTTTACCTCTCACCCACGTTCTCGCTTGGCTGGCGAGCGCTTGGTTTCGACAGCCCGAACGACGAGGCTGTGCCGCTCTTTTTTCTCGATCGTGGCGCTGCGGAGCGGCCCAAGCCGAAAAGCGATGACGCCGAGGGGAGCGTCAGCGCAGCCCTGAATCCAAACACGAAAATTCCGCGCGGCCTGCGGCTCCTGCGTGCGTGCGACGTCTGGATTCATCAGCCGAGGCTCGCGCTCACTTCGTCAATCGAGTTTCATCAAGGGCTGGCGACGGGAATTTCGAACGCGTCGCAAACCCTCGGCCTTCGTGGCCCCGCAGCGGGCGACACGCTCCGCGTGATGAGCGGCACGCTGCGCCCGGTCGAAGGGCTCGACGCCCTCGCCCGAATCTACGAAGAGCCGGCGTATGACGAGTTGTTGATCGCCACCGTCTTTGTGCTCTCCCCGCCGGGCCTCGAACTTTACGCCGAGCCGGATGAATCGTGGGCGCCCTACGTGCGGCACAATCTGTTCTGGAACCTCCAGCACGTCACACCGTGGTTCCGTCAATACGGTGGCTCGCCGAATGTGCCGTTCATCCCACCGCTCGCGGGCGGCGCTGCGCAGATCGTCATCAACTTCCTGACCGCGTCGATCAATGACATCCTCCAAGACGCGCTGAACCTCGTCACCGCGCACTCCATGGCTGGCACTTTCTACACCGCGACCGGTGGTGGCCATGATGCGAAGCTGCCCCCCCAGCCCGCCGCCAAAACGGGGACTGGCCTCGACAAACGTGCCAAGCGCGACGCGAGCGCCAGGGAAAAAGAAGAGGCCCGGCGCGAGCGGCGCCTCGATCCATCCTACCCTTTCCGCGCAGAACCGTTCGAGCCGCGCCTGCTCGCGCAGACGGTCTGAATCCGCATCGCGCGGAATTTTGAGGAGCAAAACAGCCGCTGGAGCGCGTTAGCGGGAACCGCCATTGATCGTCGAAATTAGCGGCCAAATTTTCATGAAAACTCTACTTACCTGCAATCTCACCACGAAAACCGCCAGTGCCGGCGAAGAATCCTGGGCGCCGCCGCCGTATCGCTTTGGCGAACAGATCATCCTCGCCTTGCGCTTCACCGAGGATCGTGCCGGCGTCAGCGTCGAGCCTGATCTACAGGTCGCCGCGTTGCGCGCCGCCATCGGTCGAACCGACGCCCGGCCCGAGAGCGGCAAGTTCGCGCTGCAATTTGGCGACGGCCCACAAACCGCGGACAACACGATCGATCCCATCGCATGGGATGCAAGTCCCGGCGCCTTGCAGGCGGCGATCGTCGCGAAAACCGCGATCACCACAGCCTATGGCGCGCCCGTCGTCACGAAGCAGGACGACACCTGGCGCATCGTCTTCGGCGCGGGCACGACCGAAGTGCCCGTCACCGGGCGGGACAATACGCTTTTTCCGGTGAGCTTCGCGCGGATCGACGCGTATCCCGTCGATGACCAGTGGCAGCACTTCGTGCGGCTCCTCCAAGCCGAAGTTGCCTTCACCAGTTCCAGCGAACGCGTGCTGCCCGATCCGCCGACGATCAGTGCCGTCGCCAACGGCGGCAGCGAAGGTGAGTTCGAGTGGAACGAGATCCAGCGCCTGCAGGTGCCGCCGGATTTCCGAGGCAGCTACCTGATCCGGTCCGGCACCGGCGGACGGACGGCGGAACTCACCATCGAAGATGGCACCGAGCAGATTCAGGCCGCCCTTGAGGCCGTATTCGGCGCGGGCAATGTCACCGTCACGCCATCGGTGAATTTCTCGGCCAACATCGAGTTCACCGGCGATCTCGCGGCGACCGATATGCCGCTGATGGAAGTGCAGGCGCTCGCGCCGCCACCGGGCGATCTCACCTTTACCCTCGCGCTTGATCGTGCCGAGCTCGCCGTTCTCCTGCGCCGCGTGGAGAGCGTGACCCTGCCGCTCCAAGTGTGGCTCACACTCACGCTCGACGACGACACTGTGCAGGACGTTGTCGCATTCACCACCAGTATCACCATCCTGCGACCGCTCGTTTGGCCGGAGCAGGCGACGCTCGCTCCCATCGACTGGCTGCGCCCGCCGAGCCCAAAGGATTATCGGCCATTCGATCCGGACAATGTCATCACCGGCCATCGTTTCTACTCCATGCGCATTGGCGATGGCGAGAGCACCAGTTTCGTAATCGACCACGGGCTCGCCACCGACCTCGTGCATGTGTGGGTCCGTGAGGAATTTAGCCCCGGGTATCAGCTTGTCGAAGGCATCGACTTCCGCGCTCGGATCGACAATGCCAGCACAGTCACGATCACCGCACTCGTTAGTGCGCCTGCCGACGAGGCGTGGCGAGTGACCGTCGTCAGCGCCCAAACGGTCGGCGCTTTCGCTGAGGGGCTCTCCGTCGCCATCGCGCAGGTCAACGGTCTGCAGGATCTCCTCGACTCCATCTCCGGACGCGTGACCGATCTCGAGGAACTCGTGCCCGCTACGCCGCTCGTGCGGGAGACCGAGGGCGCGAGCAGCGTGAAAATCGCGCTGCCGCCCAGCCAGCTCATTTTCCCCGGCGTATTCCCGCCACGGTTTAATTTCAGCGACGCCGCGACGAACGGCACCGGCCTGCTTAGCGCGCCGATGCTATTGCCCGCCGTTCACGACGCCACCGTCGCGAATGTGTCCACCATCCTCAGCGGTGGCGCGCTTCCCGCTGCCGCCGCGCATGCCGGCCAGGTGTTCGTCAATGACACCACTTCCGCGTTGCGCCTCCCCGCCACGACTGCTCGCACGAGCACCAGCGTGGCCGTGGGCAACTGGGTCGCGAGCGATGGTCGCACCTGGTATCGCGTGGAAAAGTGGCGAGCGACGCAGAGCTACTTCGCCACCGAGCACACCCGCCGCCTGTTCGAGGTCGCCGTGAACGACCGCATGCTCCGCGCGGGGCAGACGCTCACGCTCGGCTTTGACCTCACGCTCTCCCTGCTCAAGCCCAACCTCGAGAGCGTGAAGATGCTCCTGCGCCTCGAGGTGGGCCAGGCTACGGCACAAACTTCCCCGGCGCCCACCGCTGACAATCTCGACGCCATCACCTGGGTCGAAACCGCCCTCCTCGAGCAGCCGATCATTCTCACTGCGGCCGCCGAGAAACATCACTTCGGCGCCGTCATCATCCGAGATGCCGCCGGTGCCTTCACCGCCAATCAGATCCGCTATGGTGCCTCCACCGCAGCCGGCGTCGTTCCGCCCTCGGCAAATTTCCTCCTCCGCGCCGTGCTCCGCAATCTCGACACGCCGAACTCCGTCACCAACCCGCGCGGCTTCATCTTCGCCGACTTCAAGCCCGCCGAAATCGAACTCCACTGACCCACGACTATGCCCGCACCTGCTGCTCCCGCCAACTTTCGCGTTCTCAACCGCGGCATTGATTCCGGCCCCGAAGGCCTCGCCAAAGTCCGCCTCGGATGGGACGAAGTCGACGGCGCCTCCTATCGCATCCAGCGCGTCTCCGGCACCAGCGTCCTTGCCGATGCCTTCGCCGTGCCGGGCGAACTCAACGTCATCTTCCGTGGCCTGCCCGTCTCGAGCGCGTGCTCGTTTCGCCTCCGCTCCGAGAGCGCCGGCGGCGTCTCCGCGTGGGTGGAAGTCGCCGCCATCACCGCCGCCCGCTCCACGGCAGCCTCCATGTCCGCGCCCACCGGGTTGACCGTCAGCGTTCACAAGCGCTACGTCACGCTCAGTTGGACCGACAACTCCGGCGCCGCCGATTACTTCATGATCGGTTTCGACGGGCTTACCCCTTGGTATCCCGGCTTCACCGAGCGCGCCGCCACGGAACTCTGCAATTCGGTTACCTTCGATCTCGCTCTGCCCGTCGGCTCCCACATCCTGCGTGTCCTGACCGCGGGAGGCACCGACTACGGCACCGGCGTCGCCTCTGCCCCGATCGGCGCTACCACCAATACCACGGACCTCACCCTCATTGCCTCGAATCGTTCCGTCACGGCGGGGCTGGATGTGCAGGGTCTCCCTGTCCGAGCTTGGCGCGGCTTTCCTATTGGCGGGCTCTATTATCGCGGAGCCAATGTCATCCCCGCCACCTACAGCGCCGACGGCCTGCCCGCCGGACTTAGCCTCACGCACACCTCGCTGACCTACGTGCCGCACGCGGCGCCCTCCGACGCGGCCATCGTCGAGGGCACCACCTCGGCCCCAGCCGGAATTTATTCCATCACCATCCATGGTGACGACGGTGCCGGCCACACCGACTCGGTCCTGAGATATCTGCGGCTCACCGAGCCGGATGGAGTCTTCGATCTCAGCACCGGGCTCACCGCCATCGACGTCATCGCCGACGAATACTTCGGGGCCACTCTTCGCTTCAATCCGCCTCTCATGCGCGGCAGCTTCGAAGCCTATACCCTCACCGCCCTCACCCTCCCTTCCGGCGTCAGCCTCTCGCACAACGGCGAGTCCTCCACCAATCACGCCCTCACCGGACGGCTTCCCGCTGGCACCTACAATATAGCCATGACCGCCTCTCATGGCGGCGCGAGTGTCAATTGCGTCTTCACCGTCCGGTCCCGCGCTCCCCTCAGTGGCCCCGACAAAATCTCCGGCTGGGTCGGCGACGAACTGCTTCAACTTTTCGGTTACACCGGCGCTTGCACGGTCAAGCAATGGTTCCTCTGCGGTGGCCCTCCGGGCCTGGAGCCCACTGTCGTGGTTCCCTGCGACGACACCCCTTACGGCGAAGATAACAAGATCTACACCGCTCTCGCCGGCATACCCACCCTGCCCGGCATCTTTCCCGCCACCGTCTCCGCCCTTGTCTGCTGCAGCGGCATCTCCCGGCTCGTCAGTCGCGCCATCGATTTCACCATCAGCGGCGGCCTCTTCCTCGGCTGGCTCCACGCCGACCCGAACATTCGCGACCTCCAGGTCATGATGTATTCGCGCGAAGTCCTCAGCTACGCGTGGGCCGGTGGCGTCTGGCTCAAAATGGGTGACCGCGCCCGCCTGCGCATCGTCTTCCGCAACGGTCCGCTCCCACGCGGCCTGCCCAAGGTCACTACCAGTGAAGACGGATCCATCACTACCACGCAGGAAAGTGAAGCCAACTACGGCCGCGACCTTGTCGACGCCGACCGTTTTACCCAGCTTTGGCTTACCATCCGCCAGAAAAGCGGTGATGCCGACGAATTGGTCCTCCTCGAAAAGGGCTCCTCCTCCTCCCCTCCCACCGTTACCATTGGAGGCCACAGCGTATTTGCCCTCGAGTTCGATGTCGCCAGCGACAACCTCCACGCCGCCATGGAAAGAGCTGCGCGCGCCACGGGCGAACCGCAGGCTGCCGTCAGCCTTCCCTGCCTCGGCGAAATTAGCTGGGTTCGCGATGGCGTCACCGAATCGAGCCTCAACTTCGACCTCACCATCCACCGAGACCTGCGCCGATGAGAACCCTCGCAGAGGTCTTCGGCCGTCGCACTCACCTCGCCGCCTCGCGCCTCGCAGCTGCCAAACCTCACCCTGGGCCTGCTGATCAACCTGGCCTCACTCGTCCCGCGCTCTCATCCGGCTGCCGCGGCAACTGTGCTGACTGCGGCGGAAAGTGCCGTGACCAGAACGCCCCTCTCGGCGTTCTCTTCCTCTCCCGGCAAAACACTGGCCACAAAGGACTCGCCTGGAACGGTTGGCATTCGCGTAACGCTCTCCGCACCCGTGGCGTCCGGGCTGATGCGATGCAGGCCGCCCCCGAAGAGATTGCCGGCCTCGTCAAAACCAGGCACCCGCGTATCGTCGTCCTCATGGCCTTCTGGGTGCCAATCGCCACCGTCGAAAATCTCGCACGCAAATTTCCCGGCACTACCTTCGTTATCAAAAACCACAGCGGCCCGCAATTCCTCGCCCAGGAAAAAGAAGGGTGGAACCTGCTCTTCGCCGTCGCCGACCTCGCCGCGCGAATGCCCAATGTGCGCCTCGCCGCAATCAAGAGCGAATGCGTCGCCTCGCTGCGCGCCCTCGGCATCGACGCCGTCGAACTCCCCAACGTCTATACCCCCGCTGAGATCGAGCGACCCCTTGCCGTGGAGCGGCTCCCCGGCTTCCACGTTGGCCTCTTCGGTGCCTATCGCGCCCTCAAAAACGCCGTCGGCACCGTCTTCGCCCTCGCCGCCGCCGCCCGCCAGGCGGGAGAAAAAGTCACCCTTCACGTCAACGGCACCCGTTCAGAATGCGGCGCCGTCAGCGACGCTCGCGTCATCCCCGAACTCTGCCGCCGCGCCGGCATCGGGTTCGAACATCACGGCTGGCTCGAGCACGAGCCCTTCAAGCGCCTCGCTGGCTCCATGACCATCGCCCTCCAGCCTTCCTTTAGCGAGACCTATAATTACGTCGCGGCCGACTGCGTCACCGCCGGGACCCCGGTCGTAGGTTCCGACGCGATCTACTGGCTCCCGAAGGCTTGGCGAGTGAACCCTGACTCCCCTGCCCAACTCGCCACCGCCATCCTCGCCGCTCGTCGCTGGCCCATCGCCGCTGGATTAGCTGCCCTTCGTCACGACAACACGGTGGCACTTACGCGCCTGATCACATCTCTCACGGCTCTTGGCCAAAGCTCCACTCGCTAGCCCTCTCATCGAGCGAAGACTTTTGCGCACTTCGCATTGACCGCTTTGCGATGCGCTGAAACCCTGCGACCTCCGAATGGCTGCCCCGACCGGCTACCTTGCTCTCATTCTTCATGCGCACCTGCCTTATGTGCGCCATCCGGAGCATGATGAATTTCTCGAGGAGGACTGGCTCTATGAGGCGATCACGGAGACGTATCTGCCGTTGCTGGATTCGCTGTATCGGCTGGCGGATGAAGGGGTGCCGTTTGCGCTGTCGATTTCGCTGACGCCGCCGCTGTGCCACATGCTGCGTGATCCGCTGCTGCAGGAGCGTTACACGCGGCACCTGGAGCGGACGCTGGCGCTGGCGCGGGAGGAACTGGGGCGCACGCAGGAGGACGCGGCGCTGGCGGAGGTGGTGCATCTTTATCACGAGCGGCTGACGCGCGCGCAGGTGTCGTGGGAGCGGCAGTGGAAGCGGGATTTGGTGAGTGCGTTCGCGGCGTTGCAGGAGCGTGGGGTGATCGAGATCATCACGTGTGCGGCGACACACGGCTTTCTGCCTTTGATGGAGGCGTATCCAGAGGCCGTGCGGGCGCAGCTTCGGATCGCGCGGCGGCATTATCGCGAGATTTTCGGGCGCGATCCGCGCGGCATCTGGCTGCCGGAGTGCGCTTATTTTGCAGGGTTGGAGTCGATGCTGGCGGAGGAGGAGATTCGCTGGTTCGTGCTGGATTCGCACGGGCTGATGTTTGGGACGCCGCGCCCGCGTTATGCGATCTATGCGCCGGTGTTCACGCCGGCGGGGCCGGCGGCGTTTGCGCGCGATCGCGAATCGTCGCGGCAGGTGTGGAGTGCGGAGGTGGGTTATCCGGGCGATCCGGCGTATCGCGATTTTTACCGCGATGTGGGCTTCGATCTTTCGCACGAATACTTGCGGCCATTCCTCGGGGGGGATGGTCAGCGGAAATTTACGGGGCTGAAGTATTACCGGATCACCGGGCGAGGGGTGGACAAGGAGATCTATCACCGGCCATGGGCGATGGCGGCTGCGGAGGCGCACGCGGCGCACTTCATGGCGCAGCGCGCGGAGCAGATCGGCCGGCTGCGGGAGGTGATGAATGTGCCGCCCATCGTGGTGAGCCCATTCGATGCGGAGCTTTTCGGCCATTGGTGGTTTGAAGGCGTGGAGTGGCTGGAGCTGTTCGTTCGCAAGGCGGCGTATGATCAGCGTGAGTTCGCCTTCACCACGCCGAGCCGGTATCTCGCGGAGAACGATACGCATCAGCTCGCGGTGCCGAGCCCGTCGAGCTGGGGAAACAAAGGCTACTGGGAAGTGTGGCTCGATGAATCTAACTCGTGGATCTATCCGCATCTCCACGCGGCGGCGCGGCGGATGACGGAACTCACGCGGACTAACCTCGCGAAGGAAAAGCTGCCGCCGCTCGTGGATCGCGCGCTCACGCAGATGGCGCGGGAGCTTCTCCTCGCGCAGTCGAGTGACTGGGCCTTCCTCATGAAAACGGGCACGGCGCGCAACTATGCGGGCAAGCGCACGAAGGATCATATCCTGCGGTTTACGCGGCTCTACGATCAGGTGCGTGCCGAGCTGGTGGACGAGGCGTTCCTCGAGAACTGCGAGTGGCGCGACAATATCTTCCCGCGCCTGGACTGGCGCGTTTATGCGTAGGCTCGCTCTCTTTGCTGCGCTCGTCGGCACGGTGTTCGCGGACGAGGGGGTGCGCATCACCTTCCTGCCGCCGCCGCTCGATGGCACGTTGAGCGCGGGCATTTACACGATCGAGGGCAAGCTCACGCGAGTGCTGGCGAACGAAGTGCACGACGACGCTTTTACCATCGGGCTGAACGGGCTGATCACGAACTGGGACGGGAAGGACGATAGCGGCGCGCCGGCTGTCGCCGGAAAATATTTTGTGCGCGGCTTTGCGGTGGGCGACGTGGAAATCGAAGGCGTTGCTTTCCACGCAAACGACTGGCTCGAAGAGGATGTGGTGCCGCGATTGCGTGATCTGAATTCCGTGCGTCTCGACGGCGGCGACCTGCTTGTTGCAGTCGCGACGGCCGCAGGGAAGACGGGCGAGCTTCGGCTGAAGCTTGGGAGCGGCGAACGTTCCTTTACCCCGCAGGAAAGTGCCGCAAAACCTGCGACCGAAAGCACCGGCACGCAGGGCAGCGTGTGGAAGATCGAAGATGGCACCCTCGTGCAGCGCAAAGGCGATGAAGTGCTGCGCCAGCTCGCGATGGCCGAGGCGGAACCGCAGCCTTTCGCGGTGGCCGCTGTTCCGGATCGGGACGAACTTTTCCTGCTCGAACGCAGCGAGCGCGAGGTGCGCCTGCGCGGTCTCCGGCTCAAGGAGACCAAGGCGGAGGCGGATGGTAAAGCGGTCTCCGAATGGGAAGTGTTCCTCAGCAAATCCATCACGGCGCAGGATACTTTTGCACACGCCGCCGCCGCACTCGACCGACCGCAGCCGCCAGTCGCGGAAGACCGCGTGCGCGTCGGGCTGATGCACAACGAACTGTTGCAGGTCAACCAGGCGGCCATCCAGATCGCCGTGGGTGTCGATGCGAAGGGCAGCTTCCTCCGCACCGCCGATGGTCTGCCCTTGCGCCGCCTTACGGCGACGCCGGACTTGAAATGGGCAGCGCTCACCCGGGAGACCGATGGCTCCGTGACGCTCTTTCAAAGCGATGGCGCCGTGACGGAGGAATACCGTCTGCGCAAGCTCGACCAGATGATGGCTTTCGACGCCGGCGAATACAATTGGGCGCCGAAGTAAGCTGGCGATTTGGAGGGTTTGGCGACTTTCGACTTTCGATTCCGACCTCGAAACGCTAGTGAGGGCCATGTCCTTCGACATCGTCTATTTCGACCTCGAAACTCAGCGCACCGCCAACGACGCGGGCGGCTGGGATCGCAAGCGCGACATGGGCATGTCGATCGGTGTGACCTACTCCACCAAGCTCGGCGAATACCGCATCTACTCGGAGAAAAACGTCCAGGCGCTTATCGATCAACTCGTGCGCGCGGACCTCGTGGTCGGCTTTAATGTGATCAACTTCGATTACGAAGTGCTGATGGGTTACACCATCCTCGACCTGCCGGATCGCTGCCACACGCTCGATCTGCTGGTCGATCTGGAAAAAGCGCTCGGCCATCGCATTGGTCTCGATGCCGTCGCCATGGCCACGCTTGGCGTGGGCAAAACGGGCGATGGGCTCGATGCGATCCGCTGGTGGCGCGAAGGCCGGGTGCTCGATATCGCAGAGTATTGCTGCTTCGACGTGAAGTGCACGAAGCTCGTGCACGAATACGGGCAGAATAACGGCAAGCTCCACTATTCCGATCGTTTCCGGCAGAAGAAGAGCGTGGCGGTGAACTGGGCAAGCTAAACCAGCGGCTTCACGCCGTCGGATTCAGCCCAGCGAATCGAGCGCCAGCGCGGCGTTGCCGATGATCCCGGCGTCGTTGCCGAGTTCCGCAGGCACGACGCGCAGATGCTCGTGGAAGAGCTTCACGGTGCGCGAATTGATGGAGCGGCGGATGGGATCGAACAGAAGTTCGCCGGCCTTGGCGACGCCGCCACCAATCACGATTACCTCGGGGTTCACGATCCACACGACGTTCGCCATGGCGGCGCCGATCTCGTCGCCCAAGGTTTCCCACAATCCTTTCGCAATGGGGTCGCCGGCCCGAGCGGCGGCGTCCATTGCGCGCGGGGTGCATTCCTCCAGCGGGCGATTGATGCGGTTGATGCGGTAAAGTGCTGCGGCGCGTTCAGCGATCTGCTGATTTCCGACATACTCCTCCAGACCGCCGTAAGCACCGTAAGGACTCGGTCGCCCGCGATAGTCGATACTGGCATGCCCGATTTCGCCGGCGCCAAATTGCGCGCCGCGGTGGAGCCGGCCGCTCAGGATCAAGCCGCCGCCAACCCCCGTGCCGAGCGTGATGCAAACGGCATGCTGCACGCCGCGCGCGGCGCCGTATTTCCACTCGCCGTAGGTCATCGCCTTTACATCGTTCTCCACCGTGGCGGGCAGGCCGGTGCGCTCGGTGATGATCCTCCCCAGCGGCACTTCATCCCAACCTTCGACATTGGTGAGGTGGTGAACAAATCCGTTTCCGCTATCGACAAAACCGGGCATGCCGATACCCACGGCGGCGATGTCCGGGTAGGCGGCGCGCAGCTTGGCGATGACGGTAAAGATCGCCTCGATCAGCGAATCGCGATGGTGCTGGGCGGTTTCGATGGTGTCGCCGCGCTCGATGATTTTTCCATCGCGGACGACGGCGGACTTAACGCTGGTGCCGCCGAAATCGATTCCGATGGCCGTATTGGGTTTGCTCATGCGTGCTTGCGTAGGGTGGGATGCGGCGCGATGAAGGTCAATTCCGGAGCGGCACCTGCCGGAAACCCCTGAAAACCGATAAATCAAAAAGGTCTGGTAATTCATCCATTTAACATTATCGATTGTGTTCTATTCGATGACTGACCGGCCTCTTTGCCTACCTCCGCTCGATCCCGGCTATTCCCCAGCCGCGGTCTGGAATCGTGCCTATCGCCGTGGTTGTGCCGCTGACCCTGGCGCTCAACCGCTGGCACTGGCTCTCGTGCGTGCGGATGGAGGAATCTCTCGTCTCGATACGCGCATTTTCCCGCACACCGGTGGAAACGTCGCGCTGAACGAACGTTACGTGGAACGCCTGCTCAAGTTTCTGCTCTGGGCTCGCGGAGGCTGCCGGGTGATTGTCGGTGGACAACCCGCGCTCGCGGAACGCCTGCGCCAGATCTATTCGCCCGGAGGTGAGCGGGCGTTCGATTACGAGTTCATCGGCGCGAAAGTTTATGATCGTCCGTTCACGATTGAATCGTGCGCGTTGGATGATGTCCCGGCGGCGCGCGAAGCCACGGTGGCGCTGGGTCGGCACCTCGACGGCTGCCGCATCGGTTTCGACCTCGGCGGTTCGGATCGCAAATGCGCCGCCGTGATTGATGGACGGTGCGTTTTTTCGGAGGAAGTGGCGTGGGACCCGTATTTCCAGAGCGACCCGCAGTATCATTACGACGGCATTAACGACTCGCTCCGCCGCGCCGCGTCGCATCTGCCGCGGGTCGATGCCATCGGCGGCAGCGCTGCGGGCGTGTATGTGAACAGCGAAGTGCGCGCCGCTTCGCTCTTCCGCGGCGTCGGTCCACAGGACTTCGAGAAACGCGTGCGCCGCATGTTCTTCGACTTGCAGCGGGAGTGGAATGGCGTGCCGTTTGAAGTCGCCAACGATGGCGAAGTGACCGCGCTCGCAGGTTCGATGAGCTCCGGCAAAAATGCGGTGCTCGGCCTGGCCATGGGCACCAGCGTCGCGGCGGGTTACGTGACGCCGAGCGGCGCAATCACTCCCTGGCTCAATGAACTCGCTTTCGCGCCGATCGATTATCGCGAGGACGCGCCGCGTGATGAATGGAGCGGGGACCGAGGCTGCGCAGTGCAGTATTTCTGCCAGCAAGGCGTTGCCCGTCTCGCACCGTTGGCGGGTCTGGAGTTCCCGAAGGGCATGAAATTTCCCGAGCAACTTGTGGAAGTGCAGAAGCTCATGGCGGCGGGCGATTCACACGCGCGCCGCATCTATGAAACGATCGGTGTCTGCTTCGGCTATGCGGTCGCGCACTACGCAGATTTTTACGAAATGCGCGAACTGCTCGTGCTCGGCCGCGTGATGACGGGAGAAGGCGGCGAGGTCATCCTCACCCAATCGCGCCAGGTGCTCGCCAAGGAATTCCCCGAACTGGCGGAGCGCCTCTGCCTTCGGACGCCGGATGAGAAAGATAAAAGGCTTGGCCAGGCCGTGGCAGCGGCGAGTCTGCCCGCCCTGCGATGAACCTCCACCAACCCAACGCCCGCATTTTCATTCCCGACGCTGCCGAGGAGAAAGAGGCGCTCGCCCGCATTACCCATCTCGGCGTCGGCGCGCATCAGGACGACCTCGAATTCATGGCGTTCCACGGCATCCTCGCGTGTTATCACAGCGCCACGGAATGGTTTGGCGGCGTAACATGCACGAATGGTAGTGGAAGCTCGCGCACCGGGGACTACGAGAAGTTTACCGACGAACGAATGATGGGCGTGCGAACGGAAGAGCAGGAACAGGCTGCCATGGTCGGTCGCTACGGGGCGATGATTCAGCTCGATTATCCGAGCAAAATCGCCAAGGACCCGCGCGATCCGCAATTCAAAGAAGACCTGCTCGCGATCCTTAATGCCACCCAACCGCGCGTCGTTTACACGCACAACCCGGCCGACAAGCACGACACGCACATCGCGGTTGCGGTGGCGCTCATCCAAGCCACCCGCGAGATGCCGAAAGCTCAGCGTCCGCAGGCGGTGCATGGTTGTGAAGTATGGCGGAATCTCGACTGGATGATCGATGCCGAGAAAGTGGTCCACGACGTGAGCGGCCATGAAAATCTCGCCGCGGCGCTCAACGGCATCTTCGACAGCCAGATCGCCGGCGGAAAGCGCTATGACCTCGCGGTGATGGGCCGCCGCCGCGCCAACGCGACCTTCTTCGAAAGCCACGGCGTCGATCAGAGCGACTCTCTCGCCTTCGCGATGGACCTGACGCCGCTGGTGCAAGATGACTCGCTCGACGTAGTCGATTACGTCACCGGCTTTATCGATCGCTTCCGCGCGGATGTAGTCTCGAAGCTAAGCCACCGCCTCGGTCGCTAAGCGATGGAAATTGTCATTCAACCTACGCCGGAAGCGGCGAGCCTCATCGCCGCGCACATTGTCGCGAATCTCGTGCGCGACAAACCCGACTGTGTGCTCGGCCTCGCCACGGGCAGCACGCCTCTCGGGATGTATCGGGAGCTAGTGCGAATGCACCGCGACGAGGGCCTCGATTTTTCCCGCGTCACTACCTTTAACCTGGACGAATACGTGGGCCTGCCGCCGGAGCATCCGCAAAGTTACCACGCCTTCATGCGGGAGAATCTGTTTCAGCATATCAATGTGCCTGCGGATCGCCTTCACATCCCGAACGGCATGGCTGACGATGTCCCCGCAGAATGCGCACGCTACGAGGCCGCCATCCGCGCTGCGGGAGGCATCGATCTGCAAGTGCTGGGAATCGGCACCGATGGCCACATCGGCTTCAACGAACGCAGCTCATCGCTCGCGTCGCGCACGCGAATCAAAACCCTCACCGAGCAAACGCGACACGACAATGCGCGCTTCTTCGGTCGCCCAGAGGACGTGCCGATGCATGTGATCACCATGGGTGTCGGCAGTATCATGGACACGCGCCAGGTCCTGCTCCTGGCTTTCGGTGAAAACAAGGCGCGCGCGGTCGCTGAGGCCGTCGAAGGGCCGATCACCGCGATGAATCCCGCGTCGATCCTGCAGATGCACCCCGTCGCCAAGGCGCTGCTGGATGAACCTGCTGCTTCCAAGCTGGCGCACGCGGACTACTATCGTTGGGTTTACGCCAACAAGCCGAACTGGCAGCGCTTCGTGCGGTCCTGAGACTCAGGACTTCGTTTTTGGTAGATTCAGCCCGGCGATGAGGCGCAGGCCTTCGAGCGTGAGGTTGGGATGAACCTCCTGGATTTCCTCCACCCCGGCAGCAATCAGTTCTGCATAGCCACCCGTCGCGACGACCTTCAGCTTTCGCGCGCCGAGTTCACGACGGATCTCTGCCAGGATCTCGCGCACCAGACCCCGATAACCAAACACTGCGCCCGCGAGCATTGCGTGCCGGGTTGACTTGCCCACCGCGCTCGGCGGTTCGAGCAGGGTGATCTTCGGCAACTGCGCAGTGCGCTGGTGGAGGTAATCGGTCATCGCCTCGAGTCCCGGTGCGATGACGCCGCCGATGTAGTTCTTTCGATAGTCGATGATATCGAACGTGACTGCCGTTCCGAAATCGACGACCACGACGGGGGCGCCAAAAAACGGGACGGCCACCGCTGCGTTGGCGAGCCGGTCCGCACCGATGCTGCGCGGCCGAGGGTAGTCGATTCCGACGCCGAGCCTGGTCTTCGCATTCACCTCGACAAGTGGCCAGTCGTCGAGCGTGCGAGCGATAAGGCGGCCTTTGAGCGGCACGACCGACGACATCACCACCGCATCGAACCGCCAGCCGCGCAGCACCCGATGCAGACCCGCGGCGTCCAATTCCCGGGTCGAATGTTTTCGCACCGGGCCGAGTGTTTCGCGGGAAGAAAGGGCAAACTTCGTGAAGGAGTTGCTGTTATCGATGAGGAGAAACTCGGCGCGGGGCATTGAGGTGACTATTGCAGCCGCTTGCCGCCACGGCGGTCAATGCTTTCGCTTCGCTGCCCGCCCCCAAGCCCGACCTACGCCAGCACGAGACGCCGTGTGCGGCGGCGCCAGCGGGCGCGCTCGCGGAGCTGCGCGAGGAGCTTCGGCCGCACCCGCTCGTAGATGGCCAGCAGAATGAGGTAAGCGACCAAAGCGCAGATCGCCGCATTGACAATCGCCCCCACGGAAAAATCGCGACCCGCCCGGCCCATGAAGAGCGCGAACGCATTCTGCGGGGAGACTTCGTCCGGCGTATCGATCGGCGTCGGCTCGCTGAAAAGCCAGCTGCCGAGGTGCATGTTGAGATAGAAGAAGAGCGGAAAAAAGGGCGTCACCAGCACGCCACTCGCAAACCCCGCGATCCCATGCCCACCACACGCGCGCGCGAAAAACGCCGAAACGATCGCCCCGAACCCGAACGTAGGGAAAAAATGTGGAATGATCCCAAGCGCAAACCCTCGGGCAACCTTCTCACTCGCCGCACGAATCCGGCACAGCCTGATCGAATGAAACAGGAATCCGTCGTGGAGGCTGGAGAACAGGCGGGAAGCCATCTGGGAACACCGACCCATCGACCGAGGCGCCGGGAAAGGCAAGCGACGCTCCTGCTTTTCTTCGTCATAGATTCGCTACGACGAAGTGACGTCGCGGGTTATTATTACTTCTTTTCCTCGTCGAGCTTTGCCGTCACCGTAGCGAACAGTTCGTCGTAGAGCGACTGATCCGCGCGAAGCGCTTCCTTGGCAGCGTCGCGGCCCTGCGCCAGCTGGTTGCCCTTGTAGCTAAGCCACGAACCGCGTTTCTCGATGATGCCCTTCTCCAAGGCGAGGTCGAGCAGCGCGCCGATCGAGGAAATGCCCTCGTTATACATGATGTCGAACTCCGCTTCCGTGAACGGCGGAGCCACCTTGTTCTTCACGATTTTGACCTTCGTGCGGTTGCCCGTGACGTTACCGTCGGTGGTCTTGATGGCGCCGATACGGCGGATATCGACGCGAACCGACGCGTAGAATTTCAGCGCTTTGCCGCCCGGCGTGGTCTCGGGATTGCCGAACATCACGCCGATTTTTTCGCGGATCTGGTTCGTGAAAACGCAGATGGTGCGGGCCTTGGAGATGAGCGCCGTCAGCTTGCGCATCGCCGCGCTCATCAGGCGCGCCTGAGCTCCGACGACCGAGTCGCCGATCTCGCCTTCGAGTTCGCCCTTCGTCACCAGCGCGGCGACCGAGTCGAGCACGATGACATCGAGCGCATTCGAGCGCACCAGCGTCTCCACGATGCGGAGCGCTTCTTCACCACTGCTCGGCTGCGACACGAGGAGATCGTCGAGGTTCACCCCGAGCTTCTTTGCATAAGTGGGATCGAGTGCGTGCTCCACATCCACAAACGCGGCCAGCCCGCCGCGCTTCTGCGCCTGTGCAATCAGCGTGAGCGTGAGCGTCGTCTTACCCGAGCTTTCCGGCCCGAAAATCTCGACGATGCGCCCACGCGGAAAGCCGCCGACGCCCAGCGCTCGATCGATGAGAATATTGCCCGTCGGAATCGCCTCCACCGTCATCTGCTGCGCATCCCCCAGGCGCATGATCGCACCGTCGCCATACTCCTTCACAATGGTCTGGAGGATCAGGTCGAGATCCCGCTTCCGGGCGTTGGCAACAGTGGATTCCTGGGGTTCAGATTTGGCAGCCATAGGTCGGGTGAAAGGTTCGCTGCGATGTTGGAGCGCAGGGCCGACTTGGGAAGCGAAAACTTCCAAAACGTTCCGGCAAATTTTCAATTCAGGATGAAGTATTGGTTGCAAGCGCACGCAGGGCGAAGGCGGTGGCGAGGATCGGATCGTCCTCGCAGCTTTCCGGAGCCTTGCCGATCCAGCTTCCATCGGCCTGTTGGCCCGAGACCAAGTCGGCAGCCAGCAGGCGCTTCTGTCGGAACGCCCAGGCTGCGTCCAGGCTTTTGCAGATGGGGTGGGAGAGCACCGCTGCCAGAGACTGGGCGTGATAGTAAGCGAGCGATTCCCTTGCGCCGCTCCGCCCGTGTTCCCACTCACCGCCATGCTCGAAGCCATGGCATTCTTTTTGTAACCACGCCCACGCAGCGACTACTCGTGCATCGCTGGCGGTGCCGCCACATCTTAGCAGAGCGAGCAGACCATCACAGGTCGCGCTCCCATAGGAGCGAAAGCGAACCGCGCCGCGGTCATCGCGACCAGCCACGCCGGCCTTGTTGCGGATCGAATCACCGATCGCGAAGAAAAAGCCCCCGTCGTCAAAGGCATTGGGTTCGGGCCCAGGGAAGTTCTGGCAGCGTTCCACAAATGGGCGCGCTTGAGCGTTGGCCGAGGGCTGCCCTGCAGCTGCAACGGCTTCAAGCCCGAGCAAAGTCGCGGACACGTTCGGCGCCAGCATGTCGGGGGGAGCGGAAAGACCAGGCGGTAATTGGGGCGGTGTCGGGGAATCGCCCCAGGCACCGCGTGCCGGATCGTCGTCCGCCCAGCCAAGGTTGGCGGTGATCCGCAGTTGTTCCGCGACCGCGGCCCATCGAGCGGCTCGCGCGAAATCCCGCGCGCTCACCAGCACCTGCGCCGCGTAACTCGCCGTGAAAAGCGGATACCGCAGAGTCAGCCATGGCTCCTGCGCGGGAAGACCATCGGTGAGGCGCTCCAGCCAGCGCAAGCCACGCTCGAAGGCCGCGTCATCCGGTTCGATCGCCCACAGCACGACGGGCGTCAGGGCGTCACCATTGCGGAACGCGGAATACAACCGCGAGCGCCAGGCTCCGTCGGGCGATTGCTGGGTGGTGAGGAATCGAATCGCGGCCTGCCGCGCGGATGACCCATCCTCCCGGCCCAACGTGGCCCAGCCCGTGAGGGCCAGGCCACTCAGGCCGGTGGCGAAGCGCAGGAACTCGCGCCGGGTGTGGTTCACGGCTGTTGGGCAGCGGTGGTCGCCGTAGCGCGATTCTCTCCCGCGGCGGTCGTTCGTGTCGCGTCGGCGTTCTTTTCCACCAGCAGGGTGAGCAGTGCCGTGCTCGTGCAAAACGTCCGTCCCGTGATGCAGTGATGCCCCGCCCAGCTCCCGTCAGCGTTCTGCGCCGAGCAGACGGTGGTGAGCATCTTCGCGCGCCAGTCGGTCCACTCCTTGCCACCTTGGGCGTGCATACTTTCCGTGAGGTTCATGAAGCTGAGGAACTCTTCTCCTCCGTTGTTTCCGAAACCGGCGGTGTAACGCGTGTCGCGGGTCTTGCCCGCGACTGCGGCAGAGGCGGCGCGGGCGGCCTTTTCTTCCGCATCGAATTGATCAAGCTGACGCCTGGCTTCTTCCTTCGCGGGCGCGGGCGCGGCCACATCGGCGAGCGTCTTTTCCGCGATCGCTTTCGGCTTGGCGTTGGACTTCGACTTTTCCCACAAGCCCCCCAACTTGGAAGCCTCGCGATAGAGTGAGACTCCCGCACTGGAAGGTTCGGCCGACGCAACCGGAGCAGTGAAATCGCCGGTCCGCGCATCGAGGCCGGCGCTGCTCTGGCGGGCGTCTTTGTCGAGGGCGGCCTGGCTGACATTGGCGCCACTGCGGGCCGCGCTGTTCAGCGCCTTGCTCGCGAGCCCCTGCGAGAGCACCGAGGCCCAGCCATTGTTCCCCGCAAACGCACCATCGGCACCCTGATACCGCTCGATCTTTTTCACAACCTTATCGAGCGCCGCCGCGCGCCGCTTCTCGGCGTCCTCGTCCGGCAGGCGATCTTTCAACTCCGAGAGCGCCCAGCCGGCGAGAAAGGTATCCACATAGCTGCCGATTTTCACCTGAAGCTGAGTGTCGCGCACCGGGGTCACGTAGAGCGAATCGTCGGCCGCTTTCTCGATGTGCCGGCAGATGAGTTCGAAGGCTTTCATCGCGGCTTCACGATACTCACCTTCCTTCGGCGAATGCCCCGCTCGCACGAGTGTGACCAGCGCCACGCAAGTATTCCCAAGGTCGGAAGGATCTTCCTGTGCGCTTTCGACCCGGCCACCGGCCTGGGTAAGATTCTGCCGCCAGCCACCACCCTGTCCCCAGCCGCCATCGGGCTGTTGCTGCTTGAGCAGGTAGGCGAGGCCGGTGCGGAGCGTTTCTTCGGGCGAGCGAGGCGCGACGGGGGCCGGAGGTTTGGGAGTTTCCCGGCTTTCCTGCCGGGCCGCGCCTTTTTTTTTTTCGCCCGCGAAAGCAGCGGGGTAGGGCGACAGGATCTGGCCAAGCGTGAGCAGCAGGCAGATGGAGCCGGTGAGAGGCAGGATGGTTCTGGCGAATGGATGTTTGGTTTTCATGCGTTTCGTGGTGCAAGGAAACGCCTAGCCGAAGCGCCGCCCGCGCGTGGCAAACGGCCGTCAGAAGCTTGTCAGAAAAATGTCACGCCAGCCGCCGGCCGGAATGCGCGCCGGTGCGCTTGTCGAGCCTTCACGCACCCATGCCGCTATCTGCGGTATAACGAGTCAGCCCGGAATGACACTGAGTGAAGCCCCTTCTCGAATGAACGCACCCAGAGAATGCCATCGTGGCAAAATAGTGTGTTTATTGTGTCTGTTGGCACCGAACGTTTCGAGCGCTGCGGCGCCGAGAAGCCGCGCCTTCCGAAGGATGATCAGACCGCGTGAGTGATTTCATAGGCGCCCAATTTCGGCCCCGGCGCCAGTTCACGCGAACCGTCCATTCCCTCCATTCCATGCGTTCCGGGTCCATTCTTGGTGAACGGGCGGCAGATGGGGTATGGCATCCGCAGATTGGTCGCCTCGACCCGCCTTCGGCAGTCGGTGATCGGCGCAGACTGAGGGGCCGCCACGGATGAGTCAATGTCTTCTCCATGGCGTCCGAAAACGGGCCTCACTCAGTGCCGTTCGAGTCAGGCGGCTATTGATGCCACTCCTGGAGCGGCTTCACAGTGTAGCCGGTGGCTTGGAGGGCGCGGATGCCTTCGAGGCTGGCGCGGGCGGCGCGCAGGGTGGTCATCACGGGGACGCGGCTGCTGCTGGCGGTGCTGCGGATTTTGATCTCGTCTTCGCGGGCGGCTTTGCCGCTGGGGGTGTTGATGATGAGGGCGAGCTCGCCGTTCTTCAGCATGTCGAGGGCGTTGGGGCGGCCTTCGCTGAGCTTGAAGAGTTTCTTCACCGGGACGTTGGCGGCGGTGAGGGCGGCGGCGGTGCCGCTGGTGGCGTAGAGGGTGAAGCCGAGGTCGGCGAAGCCGCGAGCGAGGTCAGCGACGCGCGTTTTGTCGGTGTCGGCGACGCTGAGGAAGATGTTGCCGGACTTGGGCAGCGCGGGTTGCGCGGCCATCTGCGCCTTGGCGTAGGCGATACCAAAATCGGCGTCGATGCCCATGACTTCGCCGGTCGATTTCATCTCGGGGCCGAGGACGATGTCCACACCGGGGAACTTGGTGAAGGGGAAGACGGCTTCCTTTACGGAGTAGTGCTTCGGCACGACTTCCTCGGTGAAGCCGAGGTCCTTGAGCTTCGCGCCGGCCATGATTTTCGCGGCGAATTTCGGCAGCGGGACGCCGATGGCTTTGCTGACGAAAGGCGCAGTGCGCGAAGCGCGCGGGTTCACTTCGAGCACGTAGACGTTTTCGTTCTGCACGGCGAACTGCACGTTCATGAGGCCGATGACGTTCAGTTCACGCGCCATCTTCTTCGTGGCGTCGGCGATCTCGGCTTTCACCGCGTCGCTGAGCGAAAAGGGCGGAATGACGCAGGCGCTGTCGCCGCTGTGGATGCCGGCTTGCTCGATGTGTTCCATGATCGCGCCAATGACGACGGTCTCGCCGTCGCTGATGCAATCGACGTCCACCTCGGTGGCGTCTTCGAGGAAGTGATCGACGAGGATCGGGTTCGCGGCGGTGCCGGGAGTGGCGCCGGGACTCGCCTCCACGGCTTCGCGCACGTATTTGCGAAGGTCGGTTTCGTTGTGCACGAGCATCATGCCGCGGCCGCCGAGCACGAAGCTGGGGCGCACGAGCACGGGATACGTGACCTTGTTCGCGACGGTGACGGCTTGCTCTTCGTTCACCGCCGTGCCGCCGTGCGTCTGGCGGATGCCGAGCTTGTCGAGCATGGTGCCGAAAAGTTTGCGATCCTCGGCGATTTCGATGCTCTTCGGCGAAGTGCCGATGATGGGCACGCCGGCTTCGGCAAGGCCATTGGCGAGGTTCAGCGGAGTCTGTCCGCCGAACTGCACGATGACGCCGAAGAGATTCTCGCTCTCCTGCTCGCAGATATTCAGCACGTCCTCGAGCGTGAGCGGCTCGAAGTAGAGCTTGTCGCTGGTGTCGTAATCGGTCGAGACGGTCTCGGGGTTCGAATTGACCATGATGGTCTCGAAGCCTTCCTCGCGCAGCGCGAACGCGGCGTGCACGCAGCAGTAGTCGAACTCGATCCCCTGGCCGATACGGTTTGGTCCGCCGCCAAGGATGATGACCTTCTTCTTCCCGCTCTCGCGCCGTTCGTTTTCGTCGCCGTAGGTGGAGTAGTAGTAAGGCGTGTAAGCCTCGAACTCCGCGGCGCAGGTGTCGACGAGGCGGTAGGTGGGGGTAACATTTGCCGCGCTACGGGCGACACGGATTTGTTTGTCAGAAACCGAATGGATTTCCGCGAGTTGGCGATCAGAGAAGCCGAACCGCTTCGCCTTCTTAAGCCCGGCAACGGACATGGCGGTTTCCTCGCTCGAATCAACTTTGCCCCCGGCCAGCTTGCCGACAGAACCGAAGCCGTCGCGTGTCGATCCGAGCCAGTCGAACTCTTGAACCACCTGCGCAATGTTCTTGAGGAACCACGGATCAATCTTCGTCAGCTCAAAAATTTCGTCAGTCGTCCAGCCACGGTCGTAAGCGAGCGCGAGGAAGAAGATGCGCTCGGCGTTTGGAACAGTGAGTTTGGTGCGCAGCGTATCATCGTCCACCTCGACATCCTTGCCATCGCCGATGAGGCCGAAGCGCTTGATCTCCAGTGAGCGCAGAGCTTTTTGCAGCGACTCCTTGAAGGTGCGGCCGATGGCCATGGCTTCGCCGACGCTCTTCATCTGCGTGGTGAGGACCGCGTCGGCTTGCGGGAATTTTTCGAAGGTGAAGCGCGGGACTTTCACGACGACGTAGTCGATCGTGGGCTCGAAGCTCGCGGGAGTTTCGCGCGTGATGTCGTTGCGCACTTCGTCGAGCGTATAACCGACGGCGAGTTTGGCGGCGATTTTCGCGATGGGGAAGCCGGTGGCCTTCGACGCGAGCGCGGAGCTGCGCGAGACGCGCGGGTTCATTTCGATGACGATCATGCGCCCGTTGTCCGGGTTCACGGCGAACTGGATGTTCGAGCCGCCGGTCTCGACGCCGATCTCGCGGATGACGGCGAAGGACGCATCGCGCATGACCTGATACTCGCGATCGGTGAGCGTCTGGATCGGCGCGACGGTGATGGAGTCGCCGGTGTGAACGCCCATGGGGTCCACGTTTTCGATCGAGCAGATGATGACGCAGTTGTCGGCCTTGTCGCGCATGACCTCCATCTCGAATTCCTTCCAGCCGAGGAGCGATTCCTCGACGAGGACTTCGCTGACCGGCGAAAGGTCGAGTCCGCGGGCGACGATGACTTCAAACTCTTCTTTGTTGTAAGCGATGCCGCCGCCGGTGCCGCCGAGCGTAAAGGCGGGGCGGATGATGAGCGGGAAACGGCCGATCTCCGCGGCGATCTTCCGCGCTTCGTCCATCGTATGCGCGACGCCGGATTGCGGCATATCGAGGCCGATCTTGATCATCGCTTCCTTGAACGCGAGGCGGTCTTCGCCCTTGTGAATCGCGTCCGGTTTCGCGCCGATCATGCGCACGCCGTATTTCTCCAGCACGCCGAGTTCGTGCAGCTTCATGGAGCAATTCAGCGCGGTCTGGCCGCCGAGCGTGGGCAGCAGGGCGTCGGGCTTTTCGGCGGCGATGATTTTTTCCACCACCTCGGGCGTGATCGGCTCGATGTAGGTCCGGTGGGCGAACTCCGGATCGGTCATGATGGTGGCTGGGTTCGAGTTCACCAGCACCACCGTATAGCCCTCTTCCTTGAGCGCCTTACAGGCCTGGACGCCGGAGTAGTCGAATTCGCATCCCTGCCCGATGACGATGGGGCCGGAGCCGATGACGAGGATTTTGTGGATGGAAGTATCTTTGGGCATGTGACGGCAAGGGCGCCTCTCCGGGCCGCGTGGGGTGTTCGATCCCGAAGAAGCGCGCGTTTCTAGCAGCGCCCTCCCGCCGGGGCAATGGCTGGAGAGGCGAAATTCTCGGGTCTCTCTTTTGGCGGGATGTTTACGAGCGGGCCAGCTCCTTGGCGCGGACGCGGGCGAGCTCTAGAAAGGCAGAAGCAGGCGCCGGCAGGCGGCCACTGAAGAGAGCGCCGAAATTCAGAACCGGGAAGCCGCGCAGAAGGAGCTCCCGAATCCCTGCGGGCGGCTTCCGACCGGGGATATCGAGAGAAAGGCCGACGCCAAAGCTGTGGCCGACGTAAGCCTCGATCAGTTCGAGGCTGCTGGACTCCAGCCGGGTGGGCCAGGTCAACTGGCGGCGGGCGAGTTCTTTCTGGAAGACCTGGGTGAGGTATTCGCGCGCCGGGAGGGCGATGAGCGGCGGCGGGTCGGTTTTGACGGCCCGAAACACTTCGGCCCCGGTGCGGAAAGGAGCGTCCGCCTCGACCAGCAGCACCATGGGCACTTTGATCAGAGGTTCGCTGCGAATGCCAGGACCGGGCCGGTTTTCGATCAGCACGACGGCGAGGTCGATTTCGTGTTCGCGCAGCATCCGCTCGGCGGCTTGCTGGGTGGCTTCGCGGAGCGTGACACGAAGGCCGGGCGTGCGATTTTGGATCGTCTTGAGAATGGCCGGGAGGTGCTCTCGCAGCACGCTGGCGCTCGCGGCAAGCCGCAGGTGCTGCACCGCCTCCTGCCGCACGCACCTGTCGAGCTGGGCGAGATTGCCGAAGAACGGGGCGATGTGGTCGAATACTTCGCGTCCGGCGGGAGTGAGGGAGAAAGGTCGCCGATGGAAGAGGCGGGTGCCGAGCGATTCCTCGAGCCGGCCAATCTGAGCGCTCACCGCCGGCTGCTGGATACCATAAGGAATCAGCCGCAGCGCGGCGGTGATGCCGCCAGCCCGCGCGACATAATAAAACAGCTCGAGGTGGTGGATGTTGAGCACGCTTGGAGCATGATCGCTTTCATCGATTGAATCAATGTTTGGATATTGATTATCAATTAACGGTGAAGCCGGGATTCGAGCCATGATCGGCGCATGAACTCTGCCGAACGTTTTGAATTGGGATCGATCTGCGATGAGCAATATCTCCTCCGTCTCCGGATGGACGGGATCGACCATCGGATCGAATTGTTGAGGCGGAAGCTGGAGGAGCCGCCGCCACTTCCAGTCCTGCGCCAGGCGTCGCGGAGTGCGCCTCAGCCGAAGCCAATCGCGCCCCCCGTGAAAGATCCTCCGGACTTCGCGAAGCCAGCGCCGGCAGCGCCGATTCAGGATACGTCGAAGGAGGAACTGACTGAGAAGGAAGAAAAAGTGGCGAGTCCGCCCCCGGTCCCACCTCCGCCGCCTCCATTGCCGGAGGAGCCGGCGCCGGGCGGGGATGCCGAACCACTCGAACTGCGCGTCGGCACCTACTGGATGTCCCGAATCGGGATTGTGATCCTGCTCACCGGGCTCGTGTTTCTGGGGAACTACGCTTACCACCGTTTTGTGGCGCTGCTCGGGCCGGGTGGAAAACTCGCGCTGCTGGCGCTGGCTGGTGGCGCGTTGGCGGGGCTGGGGCTGTGGCTGGAGAAGAAAGGCGAATCGATGAAGAGCTTCGGCCGGGTGCTCCTCGGTGGAGGCGGGGCGACGCTTTATTACACCGCCTATGCGGCCCATTTCGTTTCCGCGTTGCGAGTGATCGAAAGCGCGCTCCTCGGCGGCACCCTGCTGCTGGCGCTGGCGGGAGGAATTCTGTGGTTTGCCGAACGGCGCCGCTCGGAAACGACCGCGTTTCTGGTTGTGCTGCTCAGTTACTACACTTCGGCGATCAATTCGATCGGGGCATTCACGTTGTTTTCGAATCTGCTCCTTACCATCGTCGCGGTGGTCTTTCTCGTGCGGCATCGGTGGACGCGGCTTTCGGTGCTGAGCCTGGTGGCGACCTACGGCAGCTACGGATTCTGGCGTTTTCATCAACTGGTCGAATCCCACACCGTCACGGGGTTCGGCATGGGACCCGGGTTTCTCCTGGGGTATTGGATCATGTTCACGGTCGCGGCATTTCTGGTGGAGCGCGGCGCCTGGACGGCGATCGGGCGAGCAACGTTCCTGACGCTGAATAACGGCGCCTTCTTCGCGTTCGCAGCGCATCACTTTGCGATGCATCGACCCGGCGCGTTTGGAAATTTCGCGCTCGCGTATGGGGTCGTGTTGTTGGGATTGGCCGCCTTGGCTGCGCGGCGCCGCGCGGATGAACCGCCCATGGATGGAGCGTATCTCGCTCAAGGCATCGCGCTGGTGACAACCGGGTTGGTGACGAAGTTTACCGGACCGCAACTGGCGATTGTGCTGGCCGTCGAAAGCGCGGCGCTGCTGCCGGGGACACGCTGGCGGCATGGCTGGCTCTACGAAGCCGGCGCGGCCCTGTGCGCGAGCGCAGCATTTTTGCTGACGTTCTATCAAATCGCCACGGGAGGTGCTTCGTCGCTCGTGCTGAGCATGGCCGTTTCCGGGCTGCTGCTGGCGAGCGCCTGGTGGTTGAAGTGGCTGCGCGGCGAATGGGAAGATGGAAAAATCACGCCGGGCGCCTTCGGTTATTCGATTCTCGGGCTGGTGCTGCTCGGGCCGGTGCTGTCGCATCATGTGCCGCCGGCGTGGCTGCCGCTGGCTTATAGTGGGGTCACGATCGCGGGGTTGCTCGCCTTCCGCGTGCGGTTGCCGGAAATCGCGTGGCCGGCGCAGGGCTTCGCGGTCTATGGCGCGCTGATGGTGATGGGACAGATGGTGAGCACACGCATGGTGACGTGGTGGTCGCCATGGCCGTTGCTGCTCGTGAATCTCGGTCTCATGCATGCGTGGCAATGGACGCGGAAGCCGATCGGGCCGGTGCTGCGCGCGGTGTTGGAGTGCCTCTTCGCGGTGACGGCCGCGCTGCTCGGGGCAGTGTGGTTGTATCGAGCGGTGCATGGAGATGAATGGCTTGTGTTCACGAGCGCCATCGGGCTGGCTTCGCTGGCTTACGGGCTCGCGACGCATTCGTGGCCGATCGCCGCAGCGGGGCAGATGTTCAGCGTCTGCGGAGTGCTGGCTTTCTTCGAGAAGACCGCTCAGGCCCATCCGCACTGGGCCGCGTCGCTGGCCGTAGTTGCTGCCATTGGCAGTGTGCCGTGGTTGCTGACGTCCTATGCGGATCGCCGCTGGCTCAAGCTGCCGCCGGGCGGAAGCTGGCAGGAGGTCTCGCGGGCCTACGGACTGCTTGCGAGCGTGATGTTCGCCCTCTGGTCGTTTGAATACGTCCCGGCCGAGCTGCGGATGATGTATTTCAGCGTGCTGGGCGCCGCGCAGATTCTCCTTGGGTCGCTCCGCAAGGAGCAGGGTCGTTTGATCTACGGAGTCATTTACGCCGCGATCGGATTGCTGATTTTCTGGTGTCATCTCGAAGGGCCGATGAGGGCAATGGATCTGGTCGCGATGCTGACCGTGCCGATCGCGTTGCGCCTCGGTGGACGCTATGCGGGCGAGGCGGGGCTGCCATGGGAAGTGCGGCGGGTCATCATCGGAGCCACGCTCGCGAGCGCGTGGATGTGGGTGACGCGCTGGACCGTGTTAAACAGCTACGGCGCGCAACTCACCACGGCCTGGACGCTGTTTGCTTTCGCCACCCTCGGCGCAGGGCTCGCGCTCCGCGAACGGCTCTATCGGCTCAGCGGCTTTGCGGTTCTCGGGCTCTCTATCCTACGTCTCTTCGTCATCGACGTGTGGCGATTCGATACGATCTATCGCATCGTCAGTTTCATCGCCCTCGGCGCGGCGTTGCTGGTGCTGAGCTTCGTTTATCACCGCTTCGCCGAGATGATGCGGAAGTGGCTGTGAACTGCCGGCAGCGGCTTACTTTGCCTCGCCGATCAGTTTGCTCGCCACGATCCCGGCGACTTCGCGGAACGCTTCTGCGTAGAGCTTCGCGTCGCTGTGGAACTGTTCTTTCGTGCCGTGAATCGTGCTCAGTCCATAAGCGCTTCGGCCCCAGACCTTGGCACCCTGCCGGTCGCGCAATTCGACCTTGGCGGCGAGCGATGCCGACAGCAGGCCGCCTCCGCCAGGACCGAAACCCCAGCGGACAATCTCGAGGTGGAACGTGGCGTCGGGGTTCGGTGAACGGAGATCGAAGAGCCAGCGCTGTTGCAACTCGCGCTCGAACGCTTCCTTGGTAACCCCGCCCGGCTCGATGCCGCTGCTCTCGATCACGCCAGCCACCCGCTTTTTCCCGGCCTTCTCCTGCGCGGCCATGACTGCGGCTCCGATAAAGGGTCCGACAAATCCGAATTGGGAAGACACCACTTCCGTGGTTTGCATGCCCGTATCGAAGTAGGAATAAGTTTCCGGCTTCTTGATTGAAGGTGCGATGGCGGCACGACTGTATTTGGCGCGATCCACCGTGGAGAGCGGCTTGCCGGCGCAACCGGTGAAAAGGGTGGCGACCAGCAGAGAGAAAACCAGCGAACGCGGAAGGGATACCATCATGCCCTGCGGGAGTAGAGCAGGTTCGTAAAGCAGGCAAGTGTCCCCGTCGCCTTATTTCAGCGGGAGGGGTTTGGTTTGCAGGTATTGGAGTGCTTGCTTGAAATCTTCGCCGACGAAGCCGGCGAAGATGATGGCATTTTCCGGGACCTGGGCGGGAACGTCGAAGGTGACTTCGAGTTCGCCCGTGCCGGAGGCTTTCACGGTTTTGCGTTCGATCCGGGCGTTCTTGCCGTCCTTCAGCGTGATCTGCACGGGCTTTTCACCGAGGTCGGCGGGGAAGTGGTGCTTCACTTTGATGGTGATCTTCGTGCCGGGAGCGGCGGTCGTGGGGGGCTCGAGTTCGATGAGATCGGCCTTCTTTTTCTTCGTCGTGGCGACGGTGGGTTTTTCATCGGTGGCAGGTTTGGCTGCGGCTGCTTTACCGGCGCGTTTTTTGCGCGGGGTCGTGTTGTCCTCGATGTGAGTGATGGCCGCTTCGCGGAAGGCAGCGTCATGGCGTTTGCGGAAGACTTCGAGCAGCGGGTCGTGGGTGCGGACCATCCAGTCTTCGAGCGCCTTCTCGGCGGCGGCCACCTCGGTGGCGTGCCTGGGATTGGCGATTTCGTTGGTCAACGCATCGGGGTCGTAGCGGACCTGATACGCTTCCTCGGGGACGCGATGATCGAAGAGATCGACGCGGGCGGCGACCTTCGGGTCTTTCTTCGCGAGCACTCGCATCTGCCGGCAGGTGACCGTGCCCGCGGTGGCGCCGCCCATCACGCGGGTGCCGTTCGACCACGGGCTGAAGACGTAGAGCCAGTCGCGTGTTTCGACCGCGCGCATGGGAGTGTTCTGGCCGCCGGCGTTTTCGTTGTGCTCTTTGAAGACGATGTCCCAGCCATCCTGTTTCTCGCCGCGCAGCAGGCCGGCGAAGGAGCGTCCGTCGAAACCAGCCGCTGGTTTTTCGAGGCCGAGGATATCGAGCAGCGTGGGGAGCAGATCGACGGTCGAGACCATGTGTTCGTCGTCCACCGAACCGGGTTTGGCGACACCGGGCCAGCGGATCATCAGCGGGGTCAGGGTGCTGTGGTGGTAGAGCTGCGTCTTGGCAAAGGGCAGCGGCATGCCGTGGTCGGACAGAAAGATGATGACCGTTTTCTCGTCCTCACCGGAAGCCTTGAGCGAGTCGAGGATCGAGCCGACGGAATCGTCCGCGCGACGCACGGAGGAGTAATATTGCGCCAGTTCGCCACGGATGACGGGATCGTCCGGAAGGAAGCCGGGGACGGGCACTTCCGCGGGGGTGAAGATGCGCGAGGGTTTGTGCGGGTCGTCCACGACCTGGCCCCTGGCACCTTCGGAGTAGAACGGCTTGTGCGGGTCCGCCACGTTCAGCATGAGGCAGAATGGTTTGCCCGCCTTGCGCGCGGCTTCCATGCCCTGCGTGAGCGCGGCGCCGTAGGTGGGCGGATCTTTGACGTGGGGCTTTTTCCCGTTGGCGTCGGTGTCGAGATCGATGTCCCACGGGTAGGGGGAATACGGGGTGGAGTGGGAAACCTTGTGCCGGATGCCGGTGAACCAGCCGCCGGCTTTCATGAGGTCGCCGAGCACGGGATAGGTGACCTTCGATTTTGGGATCGGCTTGAAGCCTTCGATGTGGGTGTTGTGCGGATAGCGCCCGGACCACATGACATTGCGCGAGGGCATGCAGTTGCCCACCACCGTGTGCGCGAAGGTGAAACGCATGCACTGCCTGGAGAGCTGATCGATGCGCGGGGTCGTGTCGGCGAGGCGGGCGCCGAAGACGCCGATGGAATCGCAGCTCATGTCGTCCACCGTGATGATGAGGACGTTTGGCTTATCCGCCGCGAAGGCGAAGACACCGAGGACGTTCAGGAGCAAAGCAATGAGAAGGGAGGGGCGCATGAGTGGGTTTGGGTGAATAGCGCGGGCGGGCCGTTTTCGCCGCTATGCTTTCGGCGGGGAGATGCGGAGCCTTGATCTACCTTGGTTTGAGGGTGCGCCTCCGGCGGTTGGACATGCGTTTCGTGCCGGGGCAGTCGCGCAGTGCTCTTTTCAGGTGCGCTGCGCGCCGTGGGATGCGTCGGTCACGCGGAAGGCAACGTGAGCCGCGGCAGCGAGCCTGCTTAAGGCTGCGGCGCGAGGGTGATTGGGCGGATGGCGTTGGAATCCATCAGATTGCCGTAGCCCTGGTTGATGCCTCCACTTTGGAGGATCACACCGAAGAAACCGCGGTTCACATTCTTCGACGGCGTGTGTGTGCCGAGGAAGAATCCGCTCGCCGGCAGCAGATAGCCCGACCCGCCGGTGAAGGTGAACCTCTGGCTGCCCGCGCGCACGATCCCGTTCATTGCGACATTACGGACGAGCGGGGTCGCATAGCCCAAGGTGAGGCTCGCGTTGGCTGCGCTGGGGGTGAACATCGCGCTGCCGACGGCGGCAGGCGTGTAGATCAAACCGTAGGTGTCGTAATCCTGATCGACCCCGGCGGGCAGTGTCGCGAGCACGCCCGTGGGCACGGCCCAGTGGAGCGTGCCGGTCACCGCCGGGCTGGCGGTGCGGTCGAAAACCAACGTGCCAGCCGTCTGTCGGCGCACCGTGCCGACGCCGGTGGCCGCGTAGAATGGGAAGCGTCCGCCGGAGAGCAGTCTGCCGCTGTGCGTGGCGGCGGTGTTGTCGCCGAGGCGGCCAGCGAGGGACGCCACACCGTTGGCGGCGATGGTGCAAACCATCGTGGCGCCGGTTTGCGGGCCGGTGCCGCCGTTGGGCCGTTCGGCGATCATGGTGTAGCGACCCGCCTGGGGTGCGGGATGGGTGGCGTCGTAGGGCGACCGTTCGGCGACGCCGGTGAGGAACAGCCCCGGGGTCATATCGCTGATCGTGACATGGAGAGTCGGCTGGCCGAAGTCATCCAGCGCTCCCAGCGGAATCTTCATCATCGTCGGGGCAGGGACGGTGGAGCGAGCGAAGGCGACGCCGGCCTGGCCCAGGATGCTGCCTTTAAACGAGAACCCACGACCCTCGCGCCGCAGCGCGCCGGTCGCGATGCCGGTGGCCGTGACGGTGACGTTCACTCGTCCGAGCACCACGCCATCGCGCGACAGCAACCCGATGAAATTGCCCGGCGGTGGGGGCACGATGGTCACCGTCGCGGTAGCGGTATCGTCTCCGGCTTTCACGGTGTAGGTGAAGGTGAGGGGAGTGGTGACGCTTGTCTTGGTTTTCGGCGTGAAGCGGATCTTCGTGCCTTCGATGGTCACTTTGCCCATGGCGGGCTGGGTGAGGGCCACGATCGAGAGCGGGCGGTTCGTCGCGTCGCTGTCGTTGGCCAGCACGTCGATGAGGACGCTGCCGGACGTGGCGGCTGCGCGATCGTCCACCGCGGTCACTCCGCCGGCGTCGCTGACCACGATCGTCCGGTCCACATCGGGTGCGGCATCGTAGTTCGCATCGCCCGCCTGGCTCGCACGCACGATCATGTCGCCTGCGGTAGTGAAGGCGAGCACGTTGCTGCCGTCGATCGAGCCGGGGCCACTCACGATGGAGAAAGTCACCGGATTCCCGCTCGCGCCACCGCGGGCGGTGAGCGTGAAGGTATCGGTTGTCACCGCCGTCGCAGACAGCGTGAAGTCGATGGCTTGCGATGCTTTCGCGACGGTGAAGGCCTGGTCCACGGGCGCCGCCGCGGTGTAGCCGTTGCCGGCGGCCTGGCTGGCGCGCACGGTCACGTCGCCCGCTCCGAGGATGGTCAGCGTGCTGCCGCTCACACTCGCGGGGCCGCTGACGATGGCGAAGTCCACCGCATTTCCACTGCCTCCGCCGGTGGCGTTGAGCACGAAGGCCGCGTCGCCGTAGGTGTGCGCGCCGGGGTTGGTGAAGGTGATGGTCTGAGTGAGTGATTTCACCGTCACGCTGAAGCTCTGGCTCACCGTGTTGCCGTGGGCATCGGTCGCGGTGCAGGTGACCGTGGTCGTGCCGATGGCGAAGGTGCTGCCGCTGGCCGGCGAGCAGTTCACCGTCACGGCGCCATCCACGAGATCCGTCGCCGTTGGTGCAGCAAAAGCAACCACCGCGCCGCTGGCCGCGGTGGCGTCGGTGGTGATGTTCGCGGGCACGCCACTGATCACCGGTGCAGTCGTATCCACGACACGCACGGTGAAGCTCCCGCTCGCCGTGTTCCCCGCGTTGTCGGTCGCGCTCGCGTTCACCGTCGTTGTGCCGATGGCAAAGGTGCTTCCGCTCGCCGGCGTGAAGCTGCTGCTCGCCACCTCGCTGCCCGAGTCGTCCGCACTCGCGGAGTAAGTCACCCCGGCCCCGCCCGGCCCGGCCGCCTCGGCGGTGATCGGACCCGGCAGCGTGAAGCTCGGCGGCGTCGTATCCACCACCCACGTCACGCTCGCCGGCGACGGGTCCACATTGCCCGCCGCATCCTTCGCTCGCACCTGCCAGGTGTGCGAGCCGTCAGCCAGCCCGCTCAGGCTCACCGGGCTCGTGACCGTGGCAAAGGCCGCGCCGTCCAGCCGCCCCTCATAGGTCAGCCCCGGCGTCGGCGAGATGTCGTCGCTCCCCGTGAACGCGATCGTCGCACTCGTGCTGCTGGTCGGCGACGATGGTCCGCTCGTGATCGTCGTATCCGGCGGCGTCGTATCGGCGAGGGCGCCGGTCAGGGCGAGACCAAAGGGGTTCTCGTCCCCATCGTTGCTCGCAATATGGAGCGCCGCGTTGCGCGGGCCGGCGCCGTTGAGGGGCGACGGCGCGAAGCGCACCGTGAAGGTCGTGTTCCCGCTGGGCGACACGGGGGCCGTCGGGCTCACCGTCACGCTGAACTCGCTCGCACTGGTCCCATCGATGGTGATCCCCAGCCCGGTCAGGTTCGCCGTGCCGGTATTGCGAATGGTGAAGACCTTGTCGCTCGTCGCTCCGGCAGCTACCGAGCCGTAGTTCACCGTGCTCGAACCATCGGTCAGGCTCGTCCCCGCCGGCTGCTGCACGTCGATCTCCGGGGCGATGACGGTGACGGCCAGCGTGCCGCCGTTGTGCGTGCCGTCTTCGTCCGTCAGCGACACAGTGATCGTCTTGCTGCCACCACTCGTGTAGGTGTGCGTCTTGCTGGTGCTCGCCGGACTGCCGCTAAACGGCTCGATCACGCCGTCGCCCCAGTTGATGCTGTAGCTGGTCACGGTGTCCGTGCCGGGGTCGGTGATCGCGCCAAGGTTCAGCGTGTAGCTGGCACCGGCGTTCACTGTGCTGTTGCCCGTCAACACGATGGCGGGAGCGATGTTGTTCGCGCTCACCGTGAAGCTGGTGGTGCTCGTGGTGGTGCCGTCATTGGCGGTGATGGTCACGCTGTGCGTGGCGGGGCCATCGGGCGGCGTGTAGGTCCACGTCCAGGTGCCGCTGCTGGTGCCGGTCTTGGTGACTGACCCGATGTTGGCGGAGAAAGTAACCGTGTTTCCGTCCGCATCGCTGTAGGTGCCGGTGCGGGTGGCGAGTGAGCCCTCGTTGTCCTGATCGCCCAGCGCGATTCCCCAGGTGAGGCCCAGGCCGGTGAGGAAAGACTCGTTCATGCCCGAGCCGTCCAGATTGGCGCGGCCCACGCCGCCTGTTTGTGTCGTCCAATACACCTTGCCCGCCTGCGGATCGACCACGACATCATCCGGCCCGTAGTTTAGGGAGAGGAAGGCGTTCTCAAGGCCCGTGCCATTCACGTTGGCCCGGCCGATCTTCTGCGTGCCAAAGCCAGCCCAGTAAATCTTGCCGTTCATGGAATCCACGCCGAGGCCGTAGATGCCGAGACCGCTGACGGCGGTGACGATGAAAGACGAATTGTCGTTGGTGCCATCAAGGTCGGCGCGGCCAATATTCGAACTGCTATTCCGGCAGTAATACAGCCTGTTGTTCGGCACATCGAGCGCGACATCGTAAGCGTTGTTCGCTGAAACAAGGGTGGTCACGCCCGTGCCGTCCAGATTGGAGCGCTTGATGCTGCCGCTGCCATACTCCGCCCAGTAGATGCGGCTGTTGACCGAGTCCACCGCAAGGCCGATGGGACCGTTCAAACCGGTGATGAAATCAGAGTTAGCCCCCGACCCATCCAGGTTCGCCCGCCCAATCTTGCCAGCGCTGAATTGCGTCCAGAAGATTTTGCCGCCGACCGTATCCACCGCGACGCCGATGGGATTGCCCGTCACGACAAAGTAGTTCGCATTCAACCCAGAGCCATCCACATTGGAACGGGCGATGCGATTCTGATTGCCGTAGCGTGCGATGAACAGCTTGGAGCCGACGTCCGTGGCGACGGTGGGTGCCGCATTGACCGTGATGGTCTTGATGCCGCTGACAAAGGTGCCGTCTTCGTCCGTCAGCGAAACGGCGATCGTCTTGCTGCCGTTGGTCGTGTAAGTGTGCGTCTTGCTGGCGCTGAGCGGCGCGCTGAAATTCTCCGTGCTGCCGTCGCCCCAGTTGATGCTGTAGCCGGTCACCGTGTCGGTGCCGGGATCGGTGATCGCGCCGAGGCCGAGCGTGTAGGCCGCGCCGACGTTCAGGGTGCTGTTTCCGGTCAAGGCGATGGTCGGCGCGATGTTGTTCACGTTCACCGTGAAGCTGGTCGTGCTGTTGGCGGTGCCGTCGTTGGCGGTGATGGTCACGTTGAGCGTGGTGGGGCCATCGGGCGGCGTGTAAGTCCACGTCCAGGTGCCGCTGCTAGTGCCGGTCTTGGTGACTGAGCCGATGTTGGCGGAGAAGGTGACGGTGTCGCCATCGGCATCGCTGTAGGTGCCGGTATGCGTGGCTTGGGTGCCTTCGGTGTCCACATCACCAATGGCAATGCCCCACGAACCGCTCACGCCTGATAGGAAAGAGGCATTCGCGCCTGTGCCATCGAGATTGGCCCGGCCGACGCCGCTTCCATCCGACCAGAACACCTTGCTGGCCTGCGGATCAACGATGAGGCTTCTCGGCCCGGTGACGGATAGGAAGGCACTTTGAATGCCTGTGCCGTCCACATTGGCCCGGCCGATCTTGTTGCCGCCGCTGACCGTCCAGTAGAGCTGGCCGTTTACCCGGTCGATGGCCACGTCGTCTGGCGGTGCGCCGCCGCCCGTGGTGATGTAAGTTGGCGTGTGGCTGGTGCCATCGAGGTTGGCGCGGCCGATGGCGGTGTTGAAGGCGTAGTAGAGCTTGTTGTTCGGCACATCGAGGGCGACACCACTGCACGAAGTGAATCCTCCAATATTGAGGTTGGGAATCAGCGTGGTGAGACCGGTGCCATCCAGACGGACCCGCTTGATGGCTCCACCCGCCAGGTAGAGCCAGCCATTCGTCGGATCCACCGCCATCCCGACGGCGAGCACACCGGTGAGGAAATTGGGTTCGGCCCCCGACCCGTCGAGGTTCATCCGTCCGATGCTGCCGCCCGCAGTGAAGGACGACCAGTAGAGCTTGCCGTTGACCGTATCCACCGTCACTCCGATGGCGTTGTTCGGCAACGCGAAGGAGGTCGCGTTCAACGCGGTGCCATCCACATTGGCCCGGGCGATGAAGTTGCCGGTGTTGTAGCGAGCGATGAAGAGCTTTGAGCCCGCATCCGCGGCTACGGTGGGCGGGGTGTCGGCGTAGGTGGGCAACGTGAAGCCGAAGAGGGCGAGGAGCAGCGCGAGGATGCGATGAACGAGAGTGGATTTCATGGGAGTGATAGGCCTTCATCCGCCGAAATCCCGTTTCGGGTCGGAGCGTAACAAAAAATCTTTGGGGCCTCTGAGTTCCCTCATTTCATGCAAGTCTTCCTGAGCGGAGCGCCGCTTCGCGTAGCGAAAGGCGCGCAGTCGAATGGCCCCCGTGCCGAGCGAACGGCGCACTCTCAATCGAAACCGTTTGCCCGCTGCCGTGCGACAAACAACCGCTTGCAGGGAACCGTCATTGATCGCACGGCTGCCATCCGGAAGCGAAGCGAGGGGACGCACTCTGCTGGCGACGGGGGCCATTCGACTCCGCGCCCTCGCCACCTGCGCCCATCGAGGGCGCTCCGCTCAGGATGACCCGCGCGAGAGCGGCTGCTCCACGCTAACGTTTTTCGAACTTGTCGAGGTTGAGGACCTCGATGGAGCGCACGAGGGTGGGCGGGTTCTCGCCCCGCTCGCCCGATCCGGTAACCATGACAAACCCGCCTCGGGGCAGGCGCGAATCCTCGGCGCTGCCAAGGGTCTGGCCATTCAGCCTGGCCGTAAGGGTCGAACCTACCGCACGCAATTCGAGTTGATATTCCTGCCCCGGCTGGACCAGAGCCGGGATGGGAAAAGTCTGAATCGGCTTCGCCCGGCCGGACTCATTGTCCCAATACTGAAGGAGGACGGTGTTGGGCGTGAACACATAAAGCCCGTAGGAGCCGGGTCCGAAGGCTCGGGACATGATCACGGGCTTAATGGTGGAGCTATAGACGGCCCGGATGCGAATGGCGCCGTTCGCGGTGTCCCCCCCGATGCCAACCCTGGCGTTGGCCGGGAGCAGCAGTCCGTCGGCCGTCCGCTCGACGCCGTTGGACAATTGCAGCTTCTCCGCATGGCGCGTGAGGTCCTGCCACGGTTCGGGAGGAGAAGTCGCGGGTGCGGCTGCCGGGGCCGCGACATGCGCGGGTTTCATCCACGGCTTCCACACCAGCGCCAGCGCGCCGAGCAGCAGGACGCCGGCGAGCGTTGCGAGCAGCATCCGCCGATGTTTGACACGCCGGGCCGCCCCGACGGCGGGGCGCGGCCCCGACGATTCCTTTGCTAACGTGGGATGTTGCGCGGACCACTCACGTGCCAGCGCCGGAAGATTCGCCCCGACGCAAAAGGGCGTGAGCAGCGTCACCACTTCCGCGGCGGTGGCGGGGCGCGCTTCGCGATCGAGCGCCAGCATCCGGTCCACGAGTGCAGCGAGTTCGCCGGGCAGATCGGGCCGCCGGGTCGCGACGGGCGCGGCAGGCTGGGAGGTGATCTGCTTCATCCGCGTAAACATGGAGACCGATTCCCCCTTTTCGTGCGGCGCATGGCCGGTGAGCAAGCGGTAGAGCGTCGCGCCCAGGCCGTAGAGGTCGGCGCGAGCATCCACGCTGCCCGGATGCTCGACCTGCTCCGGCGCGATGTAGTCGAGCGATCCGATAAACTCTCCCGAGACCGTGAGCGTCACCTCGTCGGGGCCGGATCGCGCCAGTTGCGCGAGGCCGAAGTCGAGCACTTTCACGACGCCGTCGCCCGCGAGCATGAGATTGCGCGGCTTCACATCGCGATGCACCAGCCCGCAGCCATGCGCGTGGCCGAGCGCCAGCGCCGCCTGGCGCACCATTTCGCACGCCTCTGCCACCGGCAGCGGTTCGCCGGCGCTGAGCGCGCCGAGGTCCGGGCCTTCGATCAGTTCCATCGCCAAAAACCACACGCCGCTACGTTGCCCCGCATCGTTCGCGCGCACGATCCCGGGGTGATCGAGGTGACCCACCGCGAGCATTTCGCGCTCGAAGCGCGCCACCGTCGTCGGATCGCGTGTGAGCGCCGGGTCGAGGATTTTCAACGCCAGCGCGCGCTGCAGGCGGCGATGTCGCACGCGCCAGATCGCTCCGAAACCACCGCGTCCAACCGCCTCGCCGATTTCCAGGTCGGGAAAAATGGCGGCCAGGAATTCCGCGTCCATCGTCGTCGTGGTGCGCTCCAACGGCCCGGTGACCAGCCCCATCCGCAGCAGCGCGTCGGGGGAATGTCGGCGCGCGGGATCGTCCGGCTTTGGCGTGATCGGGTCGGGCACGCGCGCATTCTGCATAAGCCACGGACACCCGCTAGCAATAAGCGGTTAACCTATGTTATCGTCGGTGGCCGCCCCATGCCGGACCAGAGCCGCCACGCCTTTCCCGATACGAACTGGACGCTGATGCAGCGCCTTCGTTCGCCCGACGCGAAGCAACGTGGCGCGGCGCTGGAAGAGCTATGCCAGGCCTACTGGCCGCCCGTTTACGGCTTCGCTCGGAGCCTGGGGCATCCGCCGCACGATGCGGAGGACTTGGTGCAGAGGTTTCTACTGATGCTCATCGAGAACGACGGGCTGCAAAACGTGACTCAAGACAAGGGGCATCTGCGCACCTTCCTCAAGCACGCCTTCCGGAACCATGCGCTGAAAACCCATCGCGATGCCGGGCGCCAGAAACGCGGTGGGGGCGCGGAACATTTCTCCCTCGATATCGAAGGCGCCGAGCGCGATTTCGCCACCGAGATCGGCGCGGGTTCGACGCCGGATGCCGCTTTCGACCGCCTGTGGATGCACGTCCTGCTCTCGCGCTGCCTCAAGGCGGTGCGAGAGGACTACACGGCCCGTGGGAAGGCGGCGATGTTCGATGCCATGGAGCCGCTGCTGACCGGTGACGAGACCGATTCGGGTGCGCAGGTCGCCGCGCGCCTGGGGCTCAACCCGGGCTCCTTTCGCGTCGCACTCCAGCGGTTGCGCGACCAGTTCCGCGACACGCTGCGCCGGGAAGTGGCCGGCACGCTCGCGCCCGACCAGGACGTGGACGGGGAACTGCGTTCGTTGCTCGCGCTGTGCTGAAGCCGCGCGGGCCATCGCTACAGGGCCACATTTCCACGACTTTACCTGAAGCGAGCGCGCTCTGACATGGAGGCAACCTATGTCTGTGGCGAAATACTGGAAACCGGAATGGCGCTTCGTTCCGCCTCGACGACCGTGCATGGCGGCAGTATCCGCGTCACACCATGAAAACGCATGCTGCCTCGATCGAACTCCTGGAATCCCGCATCGCCCCCGCCGTCATCCTCGGGCTCACGATCGGCAAGACCGGTGTGACGCTCGCCGAGGAAAAAGCCAGCCCCGGAGACAACCAGATCAGCGTGACGGTCGATTCGTCCGGTTCGCTGCACATCGACCCTGTGGATGTGACGACGCAGATTCGCTTCAACGGCACGCTGCTCGCCGCGGGCGACGAAGCGGTGGTGCCCGGCTTCACGGGGAACCTCACCGCAAAACTCGGCGCGGGGAACGACCAACTGGCGGTCAGTGGCAAATTGCCCGGTGCGCTGACGGTGGACCTCGGGGCGGGAGCGAACGGTATGACGCTGACCGACGCAACGGTTGGCGGAAAGCTGACGGTCAAAGGCGGCACCGAGGGGGACACGATCTCCTTCGCGGGTGCGACCACGCGCATCTATGGCGCCGTGAACCTCGCCCTCGGTGAGGGGGCGAACGTGGTGAACAACACGACGACCTCGCTGCTGTTTGTCGGCGGAGATTTCATCGCGACGGCGGGCAAGGCCAACGACGATCTCTTCATGGGGGGCAAGGATGTGCAGATCCTCGGCAAGCTCAGCCTGACCGCTGGAGCGGGGAGCGGCGCCGCGGGATTTTTGCTGACGGGCGATCTCCGCATCGGACGCGAGGCGACGTTGAAGGGGACAGGTCTCGCCGGGCAGCGAACCGACCTCACGCTGAACGCGGCGAATATTTTCATCGGCGGGGCGGTGACGATGGACGTGAAGACCGGCTTCACAAATGAAAAGCTCGTCAGCCCGGGCACGATCTTCGTCGGCGGAGCGGCGAAATTCACCAGTGGCGGCAAGGATAGCTTTACCGATGTGGCGGTGGGAGCTTCGTCCGGGGCGGCGACGATCCTGCACATCGGCGGACTGCTCACGGCGACGACGAAGAGCCCCAGTGCCGAGTTTGCCATCAACGACGTCGCCTTCGGCACGCTCGTGGGCGGCCTGACCGCGAGTGGTTTTAATTCCGTCGCTGCTGAGCTGTCCGGCTCCATCATCGGGCCGGTGAGGGTGGCGCTCGCCACGGGAGCCGACGGTTATTTCTTTGCTGGCACCATCCTGAATGCGGTCGACCCGCTCGTGCTCAATGCCGTCACCGTGTCCTCGAAAACTGTGGGCGCCACGCTGAGCCTGCTCAACGTCATTGCGCAAGGTGCGGTGAAGATGACTGGCACGGTGGGCGATGACACTTTCGCCCTCGACGATGTGCTCCTCCTGGGGGCGACGAAGATCGATCTCGGCGCTGGGACCGACGATTTCCACATCGACGACGGCAATAGCCCGACCGGCTTCACGCAGATCAATGCGCCGCTCACGCTGCTCGGCGGTGCGGGCGCCGATTCGTTCAGCTTCAGCGGCAACATTGCCAACCGCACCGTCAACGCCGTGGCGGCGATCCTCGTCGATGGAGGCGCGGATGCCGACACCATCACCCTCGGCACGAACGGCAACTATCAGGCGAAGCTGACGCAGAAGAACATGTAGGGACATGGAGCACCGGCGTCCTCGCCGGCCACGAGGCCGGCATGCGAGCATCACTTTTCCCCACGGCGCGGGAGGAGTGTGACGCTGCGCGTGGGTGGGATCGTGGCCGGCGGGGACGCCGGCGCTCCATGGCGTTCGCTCGCGCTGCTCCATGGCCAATCCTCAGCAATTCGACACAGCCCTGCGTTTACGGGGTTCTGGACGATATAGGTGCGCGCGTAGGCGAGGTGCTTTTCGCCGCGGATGAAACGGTCGTGGTATTCGCGCTGCCAGAATGAGCCCTCTCGCCCCAGCAACTTGTTCACCTTTTGACCGGTGTAGCTTTTCCAAGTGTGCACCACTTCACCGAGCGCACGTCCTTCCATCGTTTCGATGAGCACATGCACGTGGTTTGGCATCACTACCCAGGCGAGCAGCCGGTAACGCTGACCGTCGAAATGCAGCACTGCGGTCTCCACCATCTCGGCGATCCGCGGATCGCGAAGCAAACACTCCCCATGGCCCGCATCGAGATAGTGCGCGACCCGCCGCTGAAACTCTCGCTTCGCTCGCTCATCCGGCAGGAAATCGAGTTCCTCCCGCCAGCGAGCGAGCACCTCCGCGGGCATTGAGTCGGCGAGCCGAAAGGTGATCCCCTGAACCAGCCCTGGCTGATCGAAGTGCGGGAGGTAGTTCCGCGAATACCAGCCGAGGGGCTCTTTCATGCCCGTCCGAGCTATGGAGAACGGCGAGCGGCTGCAAGCATGGAGCGCCGGCGTCCTCGCCGGCCACGATCCCAGCCATGCGAAGCATGATACTTTCAGATACCTTCAAAGTGCCGCTGCGCGGACCGGTATCGTGGCCGGCGGGTCGCCGGCGCTCCCTGCGCTCCGCTCCTTGCCCCGGCGCGTTCGCGCGCTAGGCTGCCAGCCCTTTTTCTTTATGTCCGACGAACGCAAGACCCTCGACCAACGCAACCAGATGACCGACCTGGAGCGGCTCCGCCACTCCGCTGCGCATGTGCTGGCGACGGCCATCCTGCGCATCTGGCCCGAAGCGCAATTTGCCGCCGGTCCGCCGGTCGAGAACGGCTTCTACTACGACGTCGATCTCCCGCACCGCATTTCCCCGGAGGATTTCGCGCGGATCGAGGAGGAGATGAAAAAGGAGATCAAGGCGAACAACGTGTTCGAAAAGACCGTCGTCTCGCGTGAGGAAGCGCTGAAGCTCGCGGAGAGCGGGCGGCTCGGCGGCCTGAGCGAGCGCCCGGGCAATCCGAGCCAGTTCAAGATCGGCAACCTCGCGGACATTCCCGAGGGCGAAGACATCTCGCTCTACCGCAACGGTGACTTCCTCGACCTGTGCGCCGGGCCGCACGTGATGCGCACCGGCAACATCGGCGCGTTCAAGCTGACGAGCGTGGCGAGTGCCTACTACAAGGGCGACGAAAAGAACCCGCAGCTCCAGCGCATCTACGGCACCGCGTTCAAGAACAAGACGCAGATGGACGAGTATTTCACCATGCTCGAAGAGGCGAAGAAGCGCGACCATCGCAAGCTCGGCCGCGAGTTGGAACTCTTCTGCTTCGACGATGATGTCGGCCCGGGACTGCCGTTGTGGCTGCCGCGCGGGACGGTGCTGGTGGAGGAGCTGGAGAAGCTGGCGAAGGAGACGGAGTTTGCGGCTGGTTATCAGCGTGTGCGCACTCCGGTGCTAGCGCGGGAAAACATGTATCTCACCAGCGGGCATCTGCCGTATTACGCAGAGTCGATGTTTCCGCCGATGGAGTTGCGTTTCGAAGGCGCTGTCAACAAAGCAGCCCAATTGATCGAAGCGGGAGAAGCGACAGAGCTGGAGAAACTTTACGAGGAAGCGAAGCCGTTCCTAGCGCTCAACGGCGAGTTCACGCTCGAGCAGGTTCTTGCAGGAGTTCCGGTCGAGCTGCGCACGAAACTCGACCGAGCGGCAAGTTGGCGTCTGGTTAGCGATTTTGTAAAGCAGAGCATTGGAGCTCCCGATCGTTACTACCTCAAAGCCATGAACTGCCCGCATCACCACAAGCTCTTCGGAGCGGTGCCGCGGAGTTATCGCGACCTGCCGTTGCGGCTGGCGGAATATGGGACCTGCTATCGTTACGAGCAGAGTGGCGAGCTTTTCGGGCTCATGCGCGTGCGGTCGATGCAGATGAACGACGCGCATCTTTACCTCACCGAGGAGCAGTTCGAGGAAGAGTTCCGCGGCGTGAACGAGATGTATCTGAAGTATTTCAAAATCTTCGGCATCGAGAAATACGTGATGCGTTTCTCCACGCACGATCCGGCCAAGCTTGGCCAGAAATTCGTGAATGAACCGGAGCTGTGGCTGAAGACCGAGGACATGGTCCGCGGCGTCCTCCAGCGCAGCGGCATCAACTACATCGAGGTTCCGAACGAAGCCGCCTTCTACGGCCCGAAGATCGACGTGCAGGTGTGGAGCGCCATCGGCCGCGAATTCACCATCGCCACGAACCAGGTCGATTTCGCCGTGCCGAAACGCTTCGGCCTCACCTACAAGGACCGCGATAACTCGAGCAAAACCCCGCTCTGCATTCATCGCGCGCCGCTCGGCACGCACGAGCGGTTCATCGGCTTCCTTATCGAGCACTACGCCGGGAATTTCCCGCTCTGGCTTTCGCCCGAGCAGGTCCGCGTGCTGCCCATCGGCGACGAAGCGGACCTCGTCGATTACGCAAAGAGCATCCAGCGCGAACTGCGCGAGCAGGGCGTTCGCGCCGAACTCGACGCCAGCAGCGACCCGATCAAAGCCAAGATCGCCAACGCCGAGCAGATGAAAGTCCACACCATGCTCGTCCTCGGCCGCCGCGACCTCGAAGCCGGCGCCGTCAGTGTTCGCGTCCACGGCAAAGGCAATCTCGGCGCCAAGCCGCGCGGGGAATTCGTGGCTGACCTGCTCGCGGCGATCAAGGAACGGCGCGCCTAGTATGTAAAGTGAGCGAACGCACGACCTTTAGCTCCCTCATCCGGGACTCGCTGCGGCGGATGCCCAAGCAGTCGCGGCTGATTCTGCTGACGATCGTGTATGCGCTCGGGGCGGGCTTGGTGGCGGTGGCGTTTCAACTGGCCGTGAGCTGGGTCTTCCGGCTCGGGCTGGTGGAGCTGGCGCGGCAATCTCCGGCGGTATTTCTTGGCGGGAGCTTCGTGCTCACGGTCGGGACGGCCCTGCTCGCGGGCTGGATGCTGAGCCGGTTTGCGACGGATGCGGCGGGCAGCGGCATTCCGCAGCTCAAGCGCGCGTTCTGGAAAGACTTTGGCTTCGTGCCGGGGCGGATCATCTGGGTGAAATTCATCGCGGCGGCGCTGCAGATCGGCGGCGGCAGCAGCCTGGGCCGCGAAGGTCCCAGTGTGCAGCTCGCCGGTGCGGTCGGATCGAATCTCGCGGGTTTTGTCGGCGAACCGAAACAAAAACGCCGCCGTGGTGCGGCGGTCGGTGCAGCGGCCGGACTGGCGGCGGCGTTCAATACGCCACTGGCGGCGATGACCTTCGTGCTGGAGGAACTCATCGGCGATCTCAACAGCCCGCTGCTTGGCGGCATGCTGCTCGCCGCGCTGGTCGGCGCGATGGTGACGCATGGGCTGATCGGCCCGCAGCCGGCCTTTACGCTCGACCCGGCGGGTGATCCGGCGTGGCGGGCTTATCTGCTGGTGCCGATCATCGCGGCGGTCGCGGCGCTGGTGGGAGTCCTCTTTCAGCGCGGCTCTTTGAATCTGCGAGGTGTGTGCTCACAGCGGTCGCTGTTGCCGCGGTGGGCGCTGCCAGCCGTAGGTGCGCTGGTTTGCTGGATGCTCGGCGCCGCGGTTTTCCTGAAGACCGGACGGCTGGCGGTCTTCGGGCTCGGCTACGAAGATCTCTCGGACGCTCTCGCCGGCAAACTCGCCTGGCAGTTGGCGGCGCTTTTCCTCGTCGCGAAGCTGCTCGCGACCATCGCGTGCTACGGCACGGGCGGCTGTGGAGGCATCTTTTCGCCCACGCTTTTTCTGGGCGCGATGACAGGGCTCGCCCTCGCGGGGGCGTCGCGGATCGTCCTGCCGCTGACGTCGAACGACGTAGCCATGCTGGCCATCGTGGGGATGAGTGCGACGCTCGGGGCGGTGGTGCGTGCGCCGGTCACGAGCATCCTCATCGTGTTTGAAATGACGCACGAGTTTGCCCTCGTGCCGCCGCTGATGCTTGGAGCCATCGCGAGCACGGCGGTGAGCCGCCGTTTTCTCCCGCGAAATTTTTACGACGCGCTCCTCGAGCAGGACGGGCACGACGTGGATCGCTTCATCCCACCGCGCGACTTGCGGGCGTGGCAGAGCCAGCCTGTGTCGCTTCTCGCCAATCCGCGCCCGGTGGTGGCTTCGGCGCTGGATCACGCGTCGCTCAGCCACCTGCTTAACTCGCATCCCTTCGAGCGCTTTCCGGTCGTCACCGACGGAGAGGTGCGCGGCATTCTGCTGCGCGAGGAAGCCCAGGTGGCCGTGCGCGAAAACCGCGAGCCGCGGCTGACCCCGGCTGCAACGTGCACGCCCCACGACCCACTCCGGCATGCGGCCGATTCGCTCGTCGAGTCCGGCTGCGGGATGCTCGTGCTGCGCGCGGAGACGAATGCCGAAATCGTCGGCCTCATCACCCTGCACGATCTGCTGCGCGCCCAGGTGGCCGCGGCCGAGCGGAGTGAAGAACTCCACGAGTAGCGCCTTCCACCGGCACGCGACAGGCGCGCACCAGCCGGGGGCGATGGGCAGCGCTTACGCCGTGATCTTCGTGTAAGCGTGGCCTTCGTTCTGGTCGATGCGTTCGGGGCGGCCTTTGTTTTGATAGACCAGCTTGGTGTGGTCGAGGCCGAGGAGGTAGAGGATGGTGGAATGCAGGTCGTGGACGTGGAGGCGGTCCTGGACGGCGTAGAGGCCGAGGTCGTCGGTGGAGCCGATAGTCTGGCCGCCTTTGACCCCGCCGCCGGCCATCCACATGGTGAAGCCCGTCGGGTTGTGATCGCGTCCGCCGCCTTGTTCGCTCATGGGCGTGCGGCCGAATTCGCCGCCCCAGATGACGAGTGTTTCCTCGAGCAAGCCGCGTTGCTTGAGATCGGTGAGCAGGCCGGCGATGGGCTTGTCCACGGAGCGGGTGAGTTTGCTGTGGTTTTCCTCGAGCTTGGTGTGCGAGTCCCACTTGCTGCCGGCGCCGCTGTAGAGCTGCACGAAACGGACGCCGTTTTCCACGAGGCGCCGGGCGAGCAGGCAGTTGCGGCCATAGACGGCGGTCTCGGGTTGATCCATGCCGTAGAGCGCTTTGGTGGCCTCGGTTTCCTTGCTGAGATCGACGGCCTGTGGCGCCTCGGACTGCATCTTGTAAGCGAGTTCGTAGGCGCGGATGCGGGCTTCGAGTTCGGTGTTGTCGGTGCGGGTGGCGTTGTAAGTGCGATTGAGCGCGGCGAGCAGGTCGAGCTTGTCGCGCTGGCGCCCGTCATCGACACCTTTCGGGTTGTCGAGATACTTGATCGGCGTGCCGTCGGAGCTGAACTCCACGCCTTGATACACCGCCGGCATGAAGCCGCTGCCCCAGTTGCGCACGCCATTCACCACGGTGCCTTCGCTGTCCTTGATGACGACGAAACCGGGCAGGTTTCGGTTCTCGGTGCCGAGGCCGTAATTGACCCACGCGCCGAGCGAGGGGCGTCCGCCGAAGATCGAGCCGGTATTCATCTGGCAGACGCCGCCAGCGTGGTTGATGCCGTTGGAAACGCACGAGTGAATGACCGCGAGATCGTCGGCGTGTTCGGCGACGTGGTTGAACCAGTCGGAAATCCACAGGCCGCTTTTCCCGTGCTGTTTCCAAGTGCGTTTGCACTCCAGCAGCGGCGCGTTGGTTTCGCCCATGGCGAGCACCGGCACCTTGTAACTCGGCGGCAATTTCTGCCCGGCGAGTTCGTTGAGCAGCGGCTTGCGATCGAAGGTGTCGAGATGGCTCGGGCCGCCTTCCATGAAGCAGAAGATCACGTTTTTCGCCCGGCCGGCGCGTTGCGGCAGTTTGGCAAGCGCGGGATTGATTTCGCTCGGCGCGCCGAGCACGCGTTCGCCCATCAGCGCGGCGAGCGCGACGGCGCCGAAGCCGCAGCCGGCGCGGTGGAGAAATTCGCGGCGGGAACCAGGAAGGTCGTAGTGATGGCAGGGCATGGCGTGGGGTGTTAGTGGAGGTAGAAGAATTCGTTGGCGTTGAGCAGCACGTGACAGAGATCGGCGAGCGCGGCCTTGCGGGCATCGACCGGCTCGGCGTTGTCGGCGCTGGACCAGGCGAGCGGCTCGGCGACGCCGGCTTTGGCATTCCACGTCACGAGCGCGGGCTCGTTCCATTTCAGCGGATCGGGCGAGAGCGCGGTATCGGGCAGCAGCCCGCGGACGACGCGGGCGGATTCGATACGGCCGTCCCACTGGTGCATGACCGCACGGCGATTGACGCCGCCGATGATGAGATCGGACGCGCCTTTGCTCAGCCCGGTGCGAACGGCGAAGGGTGCCTCGGAGGTGAGCACGGGTGCGTTGGGTTTGCCCTGTTGCTGCACGCGGAAGGTGACGGTGTGCGTGGCGCACGAGACTTTCACGGCGACGTGATAAGTCACGCCGAGTTCGATCCGCAGGTCCGAGGCGATGGGCTCGTAAGCGATATTGCTGTTCTCGTCTTCGCCGACGAACTGGATGATGAGGTTGCGCGGCTTGAAGCGCGATTTTTCGCCGGTCACGCCGATGCTCCAGCCGAAGGCTTCGACGTTGTCCTTCCCGTTGTTCCAGCGCGAAGCGATCGTCCGCACCGCGGCGGCTGAGTCGATGCTGTTGAGCGTGATGACCGACTCCACGGTGAACTCGTCGCCTTCCTTCTCGTCTGTCTTCGCGACGAGGCGTTCATGCGGGGTGTTTTCCTTGAAGACGCCCGCGTTTGCCACTTCCTCCGGAGTCGGCCCGGGGCCGGATTCGGCGGAGCGGTTTCCCGCGCTGCGTTTCTGGAGGAAGTTTTCGGCCATCTCCGCCTCCTGTGCGGTAGGCGGGCGCCCGAGCGCGTATTCCCAGACGTCTCCGACCGATTTGACGCGCGTCGCGAGTTTCTGCGCGCGAGCCAGCGGCCAGTCGCCATTGACCAGCAGGAGCGCCTGTGTGGGCGTCGTGGTGCTCTGCCGTTCGGACACGCTGGCAAAGCCGGCGGGGGCGTCGAGGCTGCGCAGGAGCTCATTCTGGCTGTTGCGTTTTTTGGTCGTGTAGATCGTCCGCCGCGTGGCGTTCGCATCGGTGGACGGGCCACCGGGCGTCAGGTCGAGTTCACCGCTTGCTGCGAGCATCGCATCGCGCACCTGCTCGGCGTCGAGACGGCGCGGATTGAACCGCCACAGGAATTTGTTCGTGGGGTCGATCTTCGTGGCGAGTTCCGGCACGGCGCGATGAGCGGTCTGCCGATAGGTGGCCGAAAGCAGGATTTCGCGCTGGAGCTTTTTCAGGCTCCAGCCGTCCGCGATGAACCGCTGGGCGAGGTAGTCGAGCAGTTCGGGATGGGTGGGCGGTTCGCCGAGTTTGCCGAAGTCGTTCGGAGTCGCGACGATGCCGCGACCGAAAAGATAATGCCACACGCGATTCGCCATGACGCGGGTCGTGAGCTGATTGTCCGGACGCGTCAGCCATGCGGCCAGCGCGCTGCGGCGACCCGTGGAGTTCGGCAGCGGGTCGATCTTCGGATCGCCCGGAGCGAGAAGCGTGAGGAAACCGGGCGCAATGTCGGCTTCGCCCTTGCGCGTCTTGAGGATATTTTGCGGCCCGCGATTCGTCGCATCCATCGCCACAAAGGCATTGATCAACGGCTTGGGCTTGAGGTGATCGAACTTCTTCAGTTCCTCGACCAGCTTGTCATACTTCGCTTTGTCCTCGGGCTTTTTGACCGATTTTGCGACGTCGAAGCGCTCGCGCTCGTAGGCCATCTGGCGTTCGCAGAAGTAGGAAAACTGCCAGTCTTCCGGCGCACGCTCTTCGGGCTTCTTGTCCACCATCGCGCGGATGTCGTCGGGGAAGCGTTCGTAAGCACGATGGATGGCCCGCTGAATCATCGGCTCGATGATCGCGTCGATCTGTTCGCGAATGGATTTGGTGGCTTCTTCCCACTTCGCCTGCTGTTCGGCGAAGCGCGCCTTCTCCTCATCCGTGCCGAGCTTCAGGTCATCGCGCCAGCGCAGCGGTGTGAAAAACGCGCGCAGCCGGAAGTAGTCCTTTTGCAGGATGGGATCGAACTTGTGATCGTGGCAATGCGCGCAGCCCATGCTGAGACCCATGAAGACTTCGCCGGCGTTGTCGGTCGTGTCGGTCAGCACCACGTCATACTGCCCGCGCGCGTCGCGCTGATTGTATTCGTAGATGGGGTTCCGCAGGTAGGACGTCGCCACGAGCACGTCCGGATTTTTCGGATCGATCTCGTCGCCCGCGAGCTGCTCGCGCACGAACTGATCGTAGGGCTTGTCGGAGTTCAGGCTCTTGATGACGTAATCGCGATACGGCCACGCCGCCGGGCGCAGGGCGTCCTGGTTGTAACCGTCGCTCTCCGCATAACGCACGAGGTCGAGCCAATGTTGCGCCCAGCGTTCGCCGTAGCGCGGGCTGGCGAGCAACTCATCGACGAGCTTTTCGTAGGCCCGCGGATCGGTGCTGTTCACAAACGCATCCGTCTGTTCCTTCGTCGGCGGGAGGCCGTGCAGGCCGAAGTAGAGCCGGCGCACGAGTTCGTGCCGCTCGGCTTCCGGCGCGGGCGTGAGGCCCACTTCGTTGAGTTTCTTGAGGACGAATTTGTCGATGTTCGTCTTCGCCCAATCGCCGTCCACCTGGGGCGGTGCCGGTTTGCTCAGCGGCTGAAACGCCCAGTATTTGCGCTGCTCCGCCGTGAAGCCGAATTCATCCACCGCCACCACCTTCGCGACATCATTCGCCGGCCAGGGCGCGCCGAGTTTCACCCATTTTTCGAGCGCGGCGATTTCCTTGTCCGACAGTTTCTTCTTTGGCGGCATCTCGAGGTCCGAGTTCTGATAGCGGACCGCTTCGATGAGCAGCGATTTTTCCGTGTCGCCGGGGACGAGTGCGGGGCCGGTGTCGCCGCCCTGCTTCATGTAGGTGATGTTGTCGAGCCGCAGCCCACCCTTCTTTTTCTTTTCGCCGTGGCATTCGTAGCAGCGGTTCGCGAGCACGGGCCGCACTTCGTTCTCGAAGAACTTCAGCGCCTCACGCTGGGCGTCGTCTTCGGCGAAGGCCGCGGTGGTGGTGGCAAAGGCCGCGAAAGCCGGGAGCAGGATGGGGAGTCGTTTCAGCATGGTTGGAAAGGGTCATTTGACGCGGAGCAGCGGTGGGCGGGCGGTGGGGTGTTCTTTCGAGGCGAAACCGTGCGCGAGCCCGCTCGGGTCGGTCTCGCCGGTTTCCCGCACGATGAGGAAGCTGGCCAGCCCATCGGTCTTCGAGCGGATGAAGGAGGCGAGTTCGTCACCGCGAATGGTGAGCGGGCCGCCGGAGCCGCCGCGCGGAATCCAGAACTCCGCGAGCTTCCGCGCCTGGTTCAGGTCCGGGCCGTCGTCCGTGCAGCCGGGCAGCGAAGACCAGCGCATCTGCTTTTCGTCCCAGCCGTCGAGCGTTTCGTCCGTGACGCCATAGACCGCAAAACGCGACTCATCGGGCACGAGCGCGGAGAAGCCGAATCCGCTCGGTTCGGGATCGAGGACGATTTGCGCCTCGGTGATCTGCGCCGCGGCGATCTGCGAAACGTCGAAGGTCAGAATGGCCCGGCGTTCGTTTTTGCGCCCGGCTTCGATGTCCGAGTGCTTCACGATGAGAAGCGGTGCGGTGCCGAACGGACCGCCATTGTCGCCGCGGCGCGCATAGCCATCCTTGCCGTGCCCGAACGAGGTCGGGATCGATGTCCAGCCGCCCGCTTCCTTGATCTGCTGGCCGTGCGTCGGCTCCTGCCCGGGCGCGGTCGAACCCGAGCCGACGTGCAAGCCCTTGCCTTCGGTGAGCCGTTTCACCTCGCCGCCCTTCAGCCCGCCGATCTCCACTTCGCCCTGGAAAACGCGCACCTGGGAATTGCCTGTCGAACCGGCCGTGACACCGAACTTCGTGCCGAGATCGACCACTTTGATGTCCGGCGTATCGATTGCGAAACCGTGGGCGGGCTCGGGCACTTCCGCGGTCACCGTGCCTTCCACCAGGCGGCAATGCATGGCGTCGAGGATTTCCAGTGTGGTGGGCGCTTCCATCGTGACCGTCGCGCCGCTTTTGAACTTCAGCGTGGCGATGCCTTCGACGAGCGCGAGCTTGCCGGGACGAAGTTGCGCATTGATGGCCGTGGGCAGATCCGAGCCGGTCCACTTGCAATTCTCCGCCTGCACGAGCGTCGCTACCGGGCGATGGAAAAGGGATTCGCGACCGAAGGTCCAGGCACTCGCGCCCAGCGTCACGCACGCGGCCGCCGCTGCGGCCCACGCCGCGACGGGCCAGCGGCGCACGATCTTCTCTTCCGCCGGCGGGATTTCCTCCAGCAGTTCGACCAGTGTCTCGCGCTCGGCCCGCAGCGCGGAGTGCAGCCACATCTGCTCGACGTAAGCCTCGCGCAGCGCGGGGTCGCGAATTACGTCGGCCTTCAGCGCGTCGTGCTCTTCGGGCGAAAGCAGCCCGTCCAGCGCGCGTTGAATGCGATCATCGTGGGACGGCGAATTTTTCATGACGCGGGATGATGAGCGAGCTGCTGGCTCACGCAGTCGTTGAGCATCTGGCGAATGCGGCTGAGCAGCCGATAAACCGCTTCCACCGTTCGCTCGCTTTTCGCGGCGATCTCTTCCACGCCGCAGTCTTCGTAATAACGCCAGACGACGATCTTGCGATGCGCCTCGGGCAGCTTGCGGAGGCAGATTCGCAGCGCATCGGCGCGATGGTCCAGAGCCTCCGCGCGGCGATCGATCTCCGCCGCGACCGCTTCGATGAACTCATCGTCGAGGGTGGAATTGGGCCGCTTTTTCTCCGAGCGGCGGTAGTTCAAAATCTGGTTGGTCGCAATCTTGCGGGCCCACGCGTGAAAATTCGTCCCCGGCTCGAAGCTGGCGAAGTGCTTCCACATCGTCACCTTCACCTCCTGCAGGATGTCCTGCGCATCCGCCGCACTCGAAACCAGGCTGAAAACATACGTCGCCAGCCAGCGGTCGTGCTGGGCTAGCAGGCGCAGGTAGGCCTCGGTATTTTCGGTGGAATCTGGGGGCGTGGGCTCCATGTTTCGGAGCCAGTAGGTTTGCCGCTCCTTTTTTTGGACATTTTTTTTCAAAAAAAGGTTCATGGCACCGGGAAAGCGCTCCGGGGCGAGGTTTAGGCGGCGAGGCCTGCCACCGCGAGATTTCGCAATACGGGGGGCGTTTCGATGGGGCGGAAGGCGAACCGGAGGCGCGGCGCCAGAAGAACCGAGCCGCGCGCCAGAGCAGCGCACAGGCTGACCCGGCGGATCGCTTCGACGCAGTAGTGGTTCAAATTTACCGGCACAAACTCCGGTTCCGCCGCAGGGCAGATATGCACGGCGGCGAGTAGGTGATTTTCCAGCCAGCGGCGGATGCGGAAGAAGGCCAGGTAATGCCGCTGCTCCATCCGCAGGCGCAGATCGCAGAAGAGACGCAGCGTGCCTTCGGCGTCTTCGCGCCGGCGCAGTTTCCAACGAAGGTCGAGCAGGTGATCGGATTCCTCGCCGGAGACCGCCCCCGGCTGCGTGAGCAACTCGTCGATCACCTCCAGCGCGCAACGCCACCGGCACTGCGCGGGAGCGCAATCGGCGGGGCTGGAGGTGGTGCAGGCGAGTGGATCCACGAGCTGGCTTTAGTGCTTCAGGTAGCTCTTGAGCATCCAGAGGGTCTTTTCGTGCGACTGGAGGCGCTTGATCATCAGGTCCTGCGATTGCAGTTCGTTGGTTTCGCCGGCGACTTCGCGAGCGCGCACGGCGTCATCGACCACCTTTTCGTGGGCCACGATGAGCGCGGCCACATAGTCTTTTTGCGGCAGCGGCGACTTGAACTCCTCCATCTGCGCCACCTTGGCGAAGGTGGTGAGACCGCCGATGGCGTAAGCGTCGAGTGCGCGGACGCGTTCGGCGATTTCGTCGATGGCTTCGAAGAGATCCTCGTATTGCTCCTGAAACGCCTTGTGGAGCGGGAAGAAGTCGGGTCCTTCCACATTCCAATGCGCGAGGTGCGTGAGAGCCATCAGCGCGTAGCTGTCGGCGAGCACGAGGTTCAGCGCATCGACGAGGCGGGTGTCTTTCTTGGCGGCGGTGGTGGATTTGGTGGCAGTGCTCATGATGGGTTGTTGGTGTTTCGCCTCACGATGTAGCACCCGCCGCACGGACGGCATGACCGGTGAGATGTTCGAGCAGCCGCTCTGCATCGCGCGGCGTGCAGCGGTGAAAATCGTGGCCTCCGATCTGGGCATTCGGGCCGTGTTTGCAGTGGTCGAGGCAATCGACGGCCTTGAGCTTCACGGTGCCGCCGAGGCCAGCCTCCTCGATCTTTTGCTCCAGCGCGCGGTAGAGCTCCTTCCCGCCGTTGCGCCAGCAGTTCTTCTTTGCACAGACGCGGATCGGGCAGGTCACGCAGGCCGACTCGCCTGCGATTCGGACCTGCAGCACCACCCGCCCGTCGCGACCCCGGCTGGCTTCCTCCGATTCGCTCCCGGTTACGACGATCGACTGCTCCCGATGGAGCACTTCCTCCAGTTCGTGCCGCAGCGCCTTGGGGATTTTGAGAAAGATCTCCTCCCCCTCGATGCGCAGAACCAGCCGGCGTTTCCCGAAAAAGTCGCGGAAGAAGCCCAGAAACTCACCTTGTAGTTCAAAAGTAGAAGGGGCGGCGATCATCGAAATCAGCGCGGTGCAGCGAGGTTGTTGCTATTGAGATACATTCTCAGGAGGCGTTTGGGTCGCTCAATTGGGCCGGTCATGCAACCCCCATTCCGGGCGGCTGTGTCAGCGGGGTCGGAGGCTACTTCCGGGGAACCACGGGCAGCACGATGTGCGAGGGGTGTCCGGCGTCGTGGAGGATCGTGTTCACGGCAGTCTGCTCGCGGCGGTGGTCGTTCAGGGGTTCGCCGGTGTTTGGGTTCACGTCGAAGCGGGGGAAATTACTGCTGCTGATGTCCAGACGGAGGCGGTGGCCCTTTTTGAAGACATTACTCGTGGGGTAGAGCTTGATTGTGAAGGGATATACCTTTCCGGGCTGCATGAGTTTTTCTTCGCGGAGGCCCTCGCGAAAACGGGCGCGCACGATGCCGTCGCCGATGTTCAGGTCGAAGCCGCCGGGCCAGTCGGCGCTGGCCGGATAGACATCGATCAGCTTGGCGGTGAAATCCGTGTCCGGGGCCGAGGAAGAGGCCCAGAGCTTGACCTCGATTTCGCCGGTCACTTCGAGGTCGTGGGCGAGCGGTTCGCTCTGGAAGACGACGATGTCGTTGCGCGCGGAGAGGGGCCGCGGATTGGTCCAGTTCAAGATGTCCGCCGCGCCGCGCTGATCGCGCGCGCCTTGCACCATGAGGCCGTCCCCGCTGGAGATATTGCCGCCGATGGTCGGGACCGGTTGCTTCGGGTCGAAAGTGAAACTCGTCGAGGCCGCCTTCGCTGCGGGGCTGCTGGGGGTGAGGACTCCGCTGGCGCCGAAGTAGTAGTTCGTCGCCTTCGCCCGAGTGAGCGGCCACTCGCGCTCCTCGCGCCACGCGCCGCCGTGGAAGAGCAGGCCCTTGTCGGTCTTGTGGCCATCGCCGGTGCCCATCACGAAGACGCAGACCTTCGTCGCAAACGGCGCCGCTTTGCCGACGCTGTTGGCCTTCCCCTTTAGCCAGTGATCATACCATTCCAGCCGCCACGCGAGTTCATCGGCGATGGCAGCGTCGCCGCCGAAATCGACCTGCCCGTGCGAGGACTTCGCCTGCTGGCCGTGAATCCACGGACCCATGATAAGGTAGACATCGCTCTTCAGCGTTTTCGTGAGGGCCTGGAAATTGGCCGTCGTATTGCCGGCCCACGAGTCATACCAGCCGCCGACGAGATAGACCGGGATGTCTTTGTAACGCTCGGGATGGTCGAGGATGTTGTTCTGTTCCCAGAAGGAATCGTTCGCTCCGTGGCGCATGCCTTCGACGAGCCAGTCCTCGTATTCGGGCGAGAGCTTGAGCGGCGTCGTGCCACGCCGGAGCGGCAGCAGCGGGAGATAGTCGGCGCGGTGATCGGCCATTTCCTTGAGCACTTCCGCGGTGCCGGGATCGCGGGCGGCCCGGCTGCCTTTGCCGGCGTTGAGCATGATCCAGTTCCAGAATCGCATCTCGAACGCACCCGCGTTGCGCATCGATTGCCGGCCGGGATTCGAGACCGCATCGACGGGAATGACCGTGGTAAGTTGCGGCGTCTTTTCGAGCGCCATCGCGTGCTGGGTGCCACCGACGTAAGACGTGCCGAGCATGCCGATTTTCCCGTCGGACCACGGCTGGGCTGCGATCCACGCCGCGCAATCGACGCCATCGCGGCCGTCATCAGTCATCATGTGCCAGATGCCCTCGCTGCCGAAACGCCCGCGGGTGTCCTGCGCCACAAAGACATAGCCGTGGTGCGCGAAGTATTCGCCCTGCTTCTTCGAGCCGGTTTTGTTGTAAGGCGAACGGGTGAGGATGACCGGGAGCCGCCCGTCGAGCTTGGCGGGGAGATACAAATCCGTGGCAAGCTTCACGCCATCGCGCATCGGGACCATGACGTTTTCGCGAACCTCGACGTCGGCTTTCTGCCCGAAGGCGAGCGGTCCGACGAGAAGGGCGAGAAGGAAGGAAGGGAAAAGTTTCATGCGAGTTAGCGATTCCCGGCGAGGGCGTCCCACGGTTCGATCTGCTGGAGGCGCCTGGCTTCGAGAGCGTGGTAGCAATCCGGCAGGTCGAACTTCTCCAACACCCCTGAGACGAACGAGGAAAGCGGCCAGCGATACTCTTCCGACTCCGCCACATCGCTGTAGCTGGAGAGCGCGTTTTTGAGGGTCACCCGCTTCACGCCATCGGCGAGCAGCGCGGCGAACGTTCCCGGGATGGCGCCCCAACCTTTGGCGGCGAGATGAATTTCCGCGTGTCCGTTCGCTTGCAACCAGTCGATCACCCGCAGGATGTCGAACGTCCGCTGGCCGGGATAAGGCCGGTCGAGCATGATCGAATGGATGGCGTAGAAGTAGTCGCTGCCATAGGGGTTGAGGAACGCTTTCGCACCGCAGGTGTCCGGTTGTGACTCCCCGATGCCGCGCACGTCGCACGCAAAGAAAGCGGACTCAGGTTCGGCTTTCATTAAGTCCGCGAGCCACGGATCGCTCCGCAATTCCGCGTCCGCCGATTGGTGGGAGATATAAAGAATGGCCCGCTTCGCATCGCGCGGAGGACGCGACATGAGCGCGTCGTCCGAGAGACGATAAACCAGCGCGAAGATCCCCGGCTCCGTTTCTACGGCGTAAGTCGCCGCGTTTTTTTTCGGATACTGCCGCCCGCTCGACGGGCGCAGGATGCGGTAATCCGGCACCCCGTTCCGCGCGGGAATGCGTAGCGTTTCCGCCACGATTTTTCGCAGAGCATCGGCGCCGATCTCACCGCGCTTCTGTTTGAAAGCGCGCGATTGTTCCTGCGTGAAGGAAAACAGCGTGCGCGGCTTCAGTTCCGCCACCTGCCCATGCGGCGTGCACCACAGCGTTTCGGGCTTTTCAATGGTCAGCGCCGGCTCTGTTTTCGCGTCGGAAATTTTGGTGACGTCGTTGAACCAACGATACATCGCCTCGCGATTTTCCTGCGTGTAACCGTGATAAGTCGGCCCGATGAAAAGCCCGGTTTTGTCATCCGCGCCGAGCAGCCGGTAGAGCCGCTTGAGCCGCTCGTGGGCTTCTTCGATGCCGCGCGCGTCGAAGAAATCCTTTTCCTTCCCGAGGAGCATAACGGGTTTGGGCGCCATCGCGGCGATGAAGTCCGAGTGATCCAACCCCAGCGCCAGCACGCGGGGAGGGCATTGCTCGGTGTCGGCAGGGAGCTCGTTCTCGAGATTGCGCCGGAAGGTCGTCACGAAGCAACTCGGCGCGCCCATCGTCCAGCGCGACTCGACGCCGCACAGCCAGGTGGTCATCGTGCCGCCGCCGGAGTTGCCGGTGATGCCGACACGATCCTTGTCCACCTCGGGGCGGGTGAGAAGATAATCGAGCGCGCGAATGCCGTCCCACGCGCGCCAGGCGCCGAAAAATTCGCCGACGAGGAATTGCTGATTGCCGCCGTAGAGATGCTCGCTCGTGCCGACGCCGCGGAGCGGTTTGAAATCCTCCGTCACGTATTGCAGCCGCTCGCCCTGTCCGATGGGATCGAAGATGAGGCAGACGTAACCCATCCGCGCGAGCCCCTGGGCGAAGGATTGATAAGCGTCCTCGCCCTTGCCGTTCACGGAATGTCCGCACACGCCGACCACACCGGGAGAGGGAGATTTCCGCCCCTTTGGCAGGTAAAGATTGGCCGTCACCGGGAAGTTCGGCCGGCTCTCAAAGATCACTTTCTCGATGGTGTAAGCATCCCGCTCGATCGTGCCGGTCACGCGCGGATTGAGCGGCGTCTTTTCCGGCCACGGTCCGAAGCACTGCTGAATCTTCGCGCGAACCTCCTTCACGTAAGCCTCCGCATCGGCCTTCGACTGGAGGCCCGCCCGCCGTTTTTCTGCGAGGGTCTCCACCGCGCGCACCTGCTCGACGAAATACTCCTGCACCATCCGCGGGAAGCGATTCAACGGCGTGATTTCCGCCACCGCGCCCGCTTTCGCTTTGGTGGTCTGAGCGTGCAACTGAGGCGTGCTGCCGAGGCTGAGGCCGAGCGTGGTCAGTCCGGTGAGACGCAGGAGTTCGCGGCGGGAAACGCCGTCGGGAGGATTGGGGGACGTCATGAGGTTCGCCAGCGGACGAGCGCCGACGGGCGAATCTCTTAGCGACTGGCTCGCGCCAGCGCGCGGAAATTTACTCCAGCGTGAACCACTGCGCTTCCACGCGACGGTTCGCATCCATGTCGGTTTTGCTCACCGGTTCATCCCAGCCGCGCCCGACGGTGTCGAGGCGTTCGGGCGTCACCTTCTCCCGCTCGGTCAGCAGACGCTTGATTTCCGCCGCGCGATCCTTGCTGAGCTGTGTAGCGCGCAACGCCATCTGGCGCACGTAATTTTCGCCGCCCTGCTTCCGGAACGTGTCAACGTTCGACGGGTCCACGTGCCCGCGAAGCAGGATGGTGGAGCCGGGGCTGACCTGAAGCAGCCGGCGAATGGCGCCAAGATTTTCAAGGTTGTCCTTGCTGTTCAAATCGAGCTTCGCGCTGTTTGGCTCGAACTGGAACCGGATGTTTTTGCTCAGCAGCGGATCGTTCTCCAGCGGCCCCGCCGAACCGCTCTTGAGCGGTGCAATCGCGATCTGCTGCCCGGCGAAAGCACCGGCGGCATCGAGCGCCTTGAGGTGCGTCGGATCGGCGAAACGTTCTGCATCGACCGGGTTCTTGATGAGGTCGCTGCCATAAGCCATCACCGCGCTCTGGTAGATGCTGCCGAAGCTGCCTGCCGCGTCGATCGCGCCGGAGAAAAACGCGAGGTTTTCCGGGCCGTTTGAAAGGTGCACTTTGGCGAGTTCGGTCCTGGTCTTTTCGCGGTCCCACTTGAAGGCTTTGCCGATGGTGTCGAGCTGCGCGTTGGGGTTTTCGCGCACCAGTTTGTTGCCTTCGAGCAGGCCATCCACGAGGCCGGCGACCATTTTCGGCTGCGCCTGCGCGAAGCCTTTGTTCACGATCAGGATGTCGGCGATGACGAGCAGGTTGCGGTTCGTTGTCAGCAGCGTTGCGCGGCCTTTGCTTTCATCGACGGCCTGCGTCGTCTTCGGTGCCCACGTCACGCACCCCATGAGTTTCGTGTCGCCGCCGTCGAGCCCCGCGAGGAAGTGATCGCACGCGATGAAGGCGTCGTCGGCATAGACCAGATTGATCTTATCGGCGTCCGCCTTGTCCTTCACCGACGAGAGCATGTTCACGCCGAGTCCGGCTTCCTGCGCGAGATAGCGGATGAAGAAATCGCTCTCGGTGAATTGGGAAGCGGCGAGCACCTTGCCTTTGAGATCGTTCACCTTGCGCACTTCCTTGCTCACCACCACGCCATCGGCCCCGCGCGAGAAACCGATCTGCACCGGCACGGTGACCTGGAACTGCTTTCCATAGACCGCGAGCACATCGACCGTGGTCGCCGATGCGGCCATCTTGCCCGCATTCAGTGCACTCCAGCTTTCCTCTTCGCTGAGTTTGATCCGCACCTTGAAGCCGTGTTTCTTCGCGAAGATCGAGTCGTCGTTCGGCGCGAGCCCGCCGTTCGCCACGATGAGTCCCGCATAACCAGGATATTCGCTCAGCTCGATATCGACGATGTTGTCCTTCGGCTGATACGGCGCCGGTGGATCGAGCTTCGGCACGCTGAACTGCGTGTCGGCAAATTTCAGTTCCTTCTCGTCGGATTTTTCACCCGGCTTGGATTCATGCTGCGCGCTGGGCGCGGACGAAGCGCCGGGTTGCAGCCTGGGCCACCAGCGTTTCACGCCGAGGCCGACGAGCACGAGAAAGATCAGGGTGAAGACAAATTTACCGCGGGCGGTCATGGCAGGGTGGAGTTAGAAAACTGGGATTAGCCGACCCGGAACGATCGGCACACAAATCGGAGCCGGCTCGCCTATTCGGCGATCTTTTGCCGTTCGGGCGCCGTGGCAGGCGGTGCGGCCTGGGCCTCGGGCTGGACCATGCCCATCTTCTGCTTGTATTGATCGAAGAGCATTTTGCCGCGGGCTTTTCGCATTTCCTGCTGGCGCGCGATGTTCGAGCCGACTTCCTTCGCGAGGTCCATCGTCGCCCGCATCTGGCCTTCGCCGGAAGCGGCGCTCTCGCGGAGTTGTTGCATGGATTGCGCGGTCTCGCCGCCGATCATGCCCTGGAGTTCAGTCACGCTGGATTTCATCAGCACCGAAAGCCCTTCAAGCTGCTTGCTCACCGCCACGCGGGCTTTGGTCTGCTGGAACTCGCGCTCGAACTTCTGAATCTCGCGCAGGCTTTGCGCGACGATCTCGACGTTCTGCTTGTAAAGATCTTCGAGGCTTTTGAACTGCGCGTCGTTTTCCGCGATGTCGGAGTCGAGCTGCGCGAGCTCTTCGGCGTAGTGCGAGCCGTTGTCCTCGTCGTTCGCGGCTGCTGCTGCTTGCAGCAGGCCCATCAACTCTTCGCGCTGACGGTGCTGTTTCTTGATCTGGTCCTTGAGCAGGGCGCTCTGCGCGGCGAGCTGTCCATTGGCAAAGCTGGCCTTGTCGGCCCGTGCCTTGGCATCGCGGATGCCGCGTTCGACCACGGCCATGTTGATGGCGTCGTTTTCGGTGGCCTTCTCGGCCATGAGGCCGAGCCAGATGAAGACTCGTTTGATCGCGCGGAACATAGGCTCAGGTCGGCTGGAAGTTAAGTGACCCCGCTAATTCACGGCAGAGTGGCGCGGGGGACAATCAAAATCGGGTTCCGGAATTCGCTCCGCTTCTGCTAGCGTGCCGCTCATGCGATCTCGCCTTCCATTTCTCGGCCTCGCGCTTGCGGCGGTGGCGGGGATATTTGTGGCGGATCGCGGCGCGCTTCCCGTCCCGGCACTGTGGGGTGCTTTCGGCGTCACCGCTCTGCTGAGCTTGCTCCTCCCGCGCACCTGGCTGTGTCTGCTTTGCACCTTCGCGGCATTTGCGACGGTGCACACGCTGGCGTTCAAGCAGAGTCCATGGCGCGAACTGGAACGCAGCCTGGCGAACGGGCCGCGCCTCGTCAGCATATCCGGAGTCGTCTGGAGTGAACCCGAGCCGTTGCCTTATTTTTCCCCGCACCAGACCGCCAGCTTTCTGCTCCGGACAGCGGACGGTGGTCTGGTGCTGGCGAAGTGGGCAGGCGCCCTGCCGCAGTATGGCGATGTGGTGACGGTCGAGGGTCAGCTCCAGCGATTGGAATCGCCGCGCAATCCCGGCCAGCTCGACTACGCGGGGCTGCTTCAGCGCAAAGGTATCTTCGCGCAGATCGAGGCGAAGTTTCCACCGGATTGCCGCATCACCGGTCACGGCGCAGGGAATCCCGTCGTCGCGCTTTCCCAGCGCACGAGCCACTGGATCGGCGAGCAACTCAAGCTCGACCTCGACGATTCGCCCGAGATCGCCTCGCTCATCACCAGCATGGTGCTCGGGCTGCGCGGCGAAACGCCCGCTGAGGTGAAGGACATGTTTCGCACCACCGGGACGCTGCACCTCTTCGCGGTCAGCGGGTTGAACATCGCGATGCTCGCGATCATTGCCGCTTATGCGCTCAAGCCGCTTGGGTTCCGCCGGCGTTTTGTGGCGGCGGTGACGATTCCCATTCTGCTATTCTATGCGCTCGTCACCGGCCTGAGCGCGAGTTGCGTGCGGGCGGCCATCATGGGTTCGCTCGTGCTGCTGGGATTGCTGCTGGAGCGACCGGCGGTGGTTTACAACAGCCTCGCCGCGGCGGCGGTGCTGATCCTCGGATGGGATACCAATCAGCTCTTCGTGCCTGGGTTTCAGTTCTCGTTCGTGCTGGTCTTTGTGATCGTGTTTGGTGCGAACCGGATCAGCGGATGGTTTGAGCAATTTGGCCAGCCCGACGAGTTTCTCCCGCAGGCGCTCTGGAACTGGCGGCAACGACTGGTCGCGCTTAGCGCCAAGGTCGCCGCGGGAGCGGTGGGCGTCACGCTGGCGGCGTGGATCGGGTCGCTCGTGTTTATGGCGGGTTATTTTCACATCATCTCGCCTGCCGGCATCGTGGCGAATCTCGTGGCGATCCCGCTCGCGTTTGCGGTGCTCGCGCTCGGCCTGGCGACTCTGGCGATGGCGCCGGTGGCCAAGCCCGTCGCGGTGATTTTCAGCAATGCCAACTGGCTCTGCGCCAAGCTGCTCCTGGCCTCGGTAAAAGCATTTTCTCTCCTGCCCGGCGGCCACATGTATGTCGAGGTGCCGAAGACGCTGCATCCACCTGCGTGCGAAGTCACCGTGCTCGATCTGGCCGATGGCGGCGCAGTGTATCTGCGCTCGGGCCGCGCGAACTGGCTTGTCGATAGCGGCGCCCTGTGGCGCTACGAAAACACCACGCTTCCGTATCTTCGTTCGCGTGGCGTGAATCGGCTCGATGCGTTTCTCGTTACTCACGGCGATTCTCATCACATCGGTGCGGCCACCGCGGTGTTCGATGATTTCGCGCCCCGGCTCGTGCTCGACTCCACCGTGAAGGATCGCTCCTCCACACGCCGCAAACTGCACGCCGAACTGAACGAGCAGCGCCGCGGTCTTGCCTTCGCCCGGCGCGGCGATTCCTTCGCGCTGGGGCGGGCGAAGATCGATGTGCTTTTCCCGCCCGCGGGCTGGCAGCAAAATCTCGCCGACGACAAAGTGATCGTGCTCCGGGTGGAGTGCGACGGCCGGCGCGTCTTGCTCATGTCGGACTCCGGTTTTGCCGCGGAAAACTGGCTCCTTCGCCACGAGCCCGACCTCCACGCTGATGTGCTGGTGAAAGGGCACCACGAACGCGACGTCTCAGGCACGCCGGATTTCATTCGGCATGTGCAGCCGAGCGTGGTGATCGTGGGTGAGTTGAATCTTTCGCGCGACCCGGCGGGGTTTGAAGCGTGGGTGCGCGATATCGAAGGGCGCGGCATTGTGGTCTTTCGGCAGGATCAGTGCGGCGCCGCGGTGCTCACTATCCGCGAGGGCGAATTCGCTCTGCGCGGATTTGTGAACGGTCAGACCTTCCGCAGCCGCGCGCGATAGATCGGCAATCCTTTCTCAAGGTAGTCGCGCTCGAAATCGGTCTGGGGCCAGTCTGCCGGCACGTCCCACTCGATGCGTTCGAACTGCGGGCACTCCGCCCACACTTTTTCCATCCACTGAAAATATGGTTTGTCGTCGGTCTGCGCGCGCAGTTCACCGCCCGGCACGAGCACGCGATGCACGGCCTCCATGAACTCCTTCTGCACGAGCCGCCGATGGTGATGATTCCGCTTCGGCCACGGGTCCGGGTGCAGGACATACACGGTCGTCGCGCACTCTGCCGGGAGCAGCCAGCGCACGGTGTAGTGACTTTCCAGTTCGAGGATGCGCGCATTGTCGAGACCGGCCAGGCCGATCTTGCGAGCCACTTTTTCTACGCGTGAAACCATCCGCTCGGTGCCGAGGAAATTTTCGTTGGGAAACCGCTGCGCCATCGCCAGGAGAAAACCGCCATCGCCGCAGCCCAGATCGAGCACGAGCGGACCCGGGCGCGGGAAAAGATCGGTCACCGGCGTCTCACGGAAGTAGTCGTCGGGTTTCCATTTCACGCGCTCGGCGGCGGCGAGGTAGGTAGAGCGTTGAGAAGGCGTCACGGCGGCCATTTTGTCGAGCCTGTCCCGGTGCGCCAGTGAAGTCTTGCCATGGACGATTGATCTGCTCAGCCTCGCAACTCTATGACGTTCGTCGGCATCCTCTTCGGCTTTATCGCCTGGTTCCTCGTCCGTTACCTCGTCGCGGGACTCTTCACCGTGAACCAAAACGAGCGGGCTGTGAAAACCGTCTTCGGACGGGCCAGCCGCATCGGCAACGCCACCACGCTCGATGATCCGATTTCCGAGGCGCTCAGTGCCGAGGAGCGGGAGCGCTATATTTACCCTCAGGTGCAGGTCATTCCGCCGGGCGGCCCGTATTTCAAATGGCCATGGGAGCGGGTCTACAAAGTGACCGTGGCGGTAAATACCGTCAGCATGGCCTACGATCCCGAAATGCCGGGAGCCAACGACGGTGGCACGCGTCTCGAAGCGGTCACGAAAGATCAGCTCAATACGGGCCTCACCGGGCAGATTCGCTTTCGGGTGTCGGATCGAAATCTCTACGCGTGGTTCTTCGGTGTGCGCAATCCGATCGCCCACGTCATGGGTTATTTCATCAGCATCCTGCGCGAGCGCATTGCGAACTTTGAGGCGCCGCAGGGGAGCGAAGCGGCCATCGCGGGCATCTCGATCAACGACCTCCGCAAAAATCTTTCTTCGCTGAACGAACACATGGAGCGGGAGTGCGCCAGCGCGGCGGCGCGTTACGGCGTGCATCTCGATGCCTCGCTCATCACCGGCATCGATCCGCCCGGGGAGGTGGAAAGTGCGCTGGCGGCCATCAACACCGCGCATAATCAGGTTTCCAGCGACATCAGCGTCGCGCAGGCGCATGCCGATCAAAAGATTGTGCAGAGCCGGCGTGCCGTGGAGATCGAGACTCTTAACGCCCAGGCCGAAGTCGAGCCGCTGCTCGCCATGGCCGGGCAGCTTCAATCGCTGCGGGAGAGCGGCCCCGACGTGCTGGCCGCCTATCGACGCAACGTCCGGCTCAAGCTCTTCAGCGAAGCCAATCACGTCATTCTGGAGGACACGAAATGAGCTTCTTTCTCGCTGCCGGCATCACCTTCATGGGGCTGTTTATTGTGGTCCCGATCATCTTCGCCCTCGTGCGCGCGTTTGGCATTTACGCGATCGTCGAGGAGGGCACGAACCACGTTTACGTCCTCTTCGGCAAAGTCATCGCGGTGCTCGATCAGCCGGGATTTTACATCCTGCCGTTTCAGCTCGGCCCCGCCGCCTTCATCGTGAACTGGCTGGGCAAACGTTACATCGTCGATCGCCGGCTCGATCAGACCTATCTGCGCGGCCAGGCGGTCAATTCGCAGGAAGGCGCGCCCATGGGCATCGGCGTGTGGTATGAGACCTGGATCAGTGACCCGGTGGGTTATCTGTTCAAAAACTCCGATCCGCGTGGCTCGCTAGCGGCGAACGTTTCCAGCGCGGCGGTGCGTTGCCTCAGCAATATGAAGCTCGAAGACATGCTGGAGAACCGGCATGTCATGTCGCGTTCCGTGCGCGGCGAGGTGGCGCCGAAGTCGCGCGAGTGGGGTTTCGACCTCGGCAGCGTCTATATCCGCAAGGTGCACTTCCGCGACGCGGCGATGATCCGGCAGATCGAGGAGAAGGTCACCAATCGGCTGCGCCAGGTCACCAGCGCGATCAAGCAGGATGGCGCCAATCAGGTCGGCATTATCACCAGCACTGCGGACCGTCAGGCTGCCGTCGAATTTGCCAAGGCAGCCGCGATGCGTCCGCAGATCGTCGGCTCCGCGCTGCAACAGATCGGCCAGAATCGCGAAGTGCTCGATGCGATGTTTGATATCCTCGAAACGCAAAAAATCGTCGAGGGGCAGGCCCGTATCACCATGATGCCGCCGAAGAGCGAACTGCTCGCCCAGCTCTCCGCCGTCGAATCGCGTGGCGGGAAGCAGCCGTCTCCGCCGCCGCTCGGTAAGACGAGCTGAGTCTGGAGCGCCAGCGCTCCAAGCTCAGTTCTTCAGCTCGAATCGCACGATGCGCCGGTTGGTCGTGTCGGCGACGAAGATGCGCCCGCGTGAGTCGGTCGTGATGCCCCAGGGAGTGGCGAATTCACCGACGCCGGGGCCGGTGTGGCCGAGCTGAGCGAGAAGCTGACCGGTAGCACTCACCCGTGAAAGGCGCCCGGCGCCGTATTCGATGATGTTGAACACGTCGTCCGGTCCGAGGGCGACGTCGTAGGGGAGGCCGAAGATGATCGGTGACGGGGTGCCGAGATCGCCGAGGTATTTGCCGCCGTCGGTGAAAATGAGCACCCGGTTGTTGATTGCGTCGGCCACATAAACTTTCCCATCGCGCCATGCGAGGCCGCTCGGCCGCTGGAACTGTCCGGGTCCCGTTCCGAAGCTGCCGAACTCCGTGAGCCACTCACCTTCGCGGGTAAACTTTTGCACGCGATCGTGCCCGCCGTATTCGCAGATGTAGAGATTCTCCGCGGGGTCTTTGCAGATGCCGACCGGGTAGATGAATTCCCCGCGGCCCTCCCCTTTCTGCCCGAAGTTTCGCAGCCAGTTTCCGTCGCGGTCGAAATAGACGATGCGGAAATAATGGGTGTCGCAGACCACGATCCGCCCATCGCGCAGGATCACGAGACCTTCGGGTTTGCCGACCTTTACGTCGAGCATGTGCCACTGTTTTGTGAGCCGCGCTTCGCTGTCGTAAAGCAGCACGCGGCCCGCAGTATCGAGGACCGCGAGTTCGTCCTGCGGCCCCGTCGCGAGCGAGCGGGCGGTAGGAAGGGACGGGCCTTCCGGGGGGAGCTGCCACGCCCGCCAGTCGCGCGGGGTTAGCGCGGCACTGCCCTGACGCGAACACCCCGCGATTTGCAGGGCAAGCGCCCCGCCTGCCATGATGGCGAGAAGACTCCGGATCATACCCGCAGCCGCACCACGGCGGGCATCCCGGCCTGCAGCACCGCTGCCGCTGGCCGATGCAGAAAAGTGCGGATGACCGCCGCATTGACGTGACGCAATTCGGCTTCGGCGAGCGAACCGAGGAAGGTCGCACTCCGCACCACGATGTGGCTGAGATTTGTCGGCTCGATGTCGATTTGCTCCGGGCGAAAGCAGCGCGCGGAATCGATCGATTCGTCGAGCCACAGATCTGCTTCTTCCGGCGTAAGCCAGTTGCCGGGACCGAGGCATTCCATCACCTCGCGGCTGGGCGGATTCGAGTAGGCCTCCTGCACCGCCCCGGAATGAACCACGCGCCCATCGCGCAGGCAGACGACGTATTGCGCCTCGCTGAGCACGGCCTCGGGCACATGGGTGGAAAAGACCAGCGAGCGGCCCTCGTTGGCGAGGTTTTGGCGAATGACGGACCAGTAACGGCTGAGCCGCGCCGGATCGACATGCGAGAGCGGCTCATCGAGCACGAGCACCTTCGCCGGCGTCGCGAGGGCGCGGGCCACGCTGAGGCGGGAGCGTTCACCTTCACTCAATTCGTGCGGTTGCGCGTCGGCCCGCTCCGCGAGATCGAAGGCGCCGAGCAACTCATCGATCCGTGCCGGGGCACACCGCACGAGCGCGAGATGCTCGCGCGCGGTGTAGTGGGGCCAGAGTCCATGATTTTGCGGCGACCAGTAGTAGGAACGTGGCCCGTCGAAGATGCCCCGTTCGGCTTTCTCGAAACCCACGAGCACGTTGAGCAGCGACGTCTTGCCGGCACCGGAGCAGCCGAGCACGGCCGTGACCCCCGGCGGAATACTGAGCGAAATTTCGCGCAGCCGCGCTGGGCCGAGGCACACATGGGCAAGCGTCCAGAGCGGTGCGTCAGCGGACATCGCGCCGTGCATAGAGGCGCGCCGCACCATGGGTCAACGCGAGAAGCGCCGCCGGGCCAATTACCGCCGCCAGCAGCGTGGCCGAAAGCACCGCGGTCTGCCCGTAGTGCGCAAGATTGTGCAGTCGCGCGAAGATGGGGGTGAGGCCGATGGGCGCGAGAATCGTAGCCGCCGTGAATTCAAAATAGGCGAGCAGGAAAAGCAGGGTGAGCGCCCCGGCGCGCGGCTGGAGCGCGAGATCCCAGATGAGCCGCCTGCTGCCGGCCAGCCGTGCCAGGTGCAATGCTTCACGGGGTTGCCCGGCGCGGAGAAGCGTGTGCAGCAGCTGGGCGATGGGCGCGATGAGCAGAATTTGCGCGCCAAGGAGCGGCAGCGGCGTGTCGCGCAGGAAACGCAGCGCGGGAAGCTGGATCGCGGCGAGGATGAGCAACGACAGCACCAGCGCGCCCAGCAGCCCAGGCAGGACGCACCACAGCGGCGCCCGGCGAGTTAGCAGCCACGAGCCGAAAGCCGCGCCGGTCGCGAACCCGAGGCTTGCGAGCAGGTCCCCAGCGAAGATCCCTTGATTCGGCAGCGAGGTGAACCCTGGGGCAGCCAGCCAGAGGATGCGTCCCAGCGGCAGCCCGGCGACGAGCAGGGTCAGCAGCGGGACAACGACATTCTGGCGCGGCGAGCCGGCGCTCTGAAACACCGGCTTCCATTCGATATGCCGCCGCGAAAACGGGATGAACAGGGACACGAGCACCGCAAGCTGGAGGGCCGCCGGCCACGCCACACGACGAAGTGATTCATTGATCACCAGGCCGCCCGCATGAGCGTCGAAAAGCATTACCGCCCACGTTTTCATCGAGATCAGGGAGGCGAGTTCGAAGTCGTTGAAGGCGAGCAGGAAGATCACCCCTAGGATGACCCAGGGCGCAGGTCCGGCGCCGCGGATCGCGAAACCGGCCCGAGCCAGGGAACTGCGGCCTTCGACCAGCCGCTCGCAATGCAGCGCCTCGGCACTCAGCGGCGGTGGCAGGAAATCCCGGATCAATGCGGCGAGTGGCGTGAGTTTGAGCATCAGCACCACGGAATAAAACGTGGTGAGCTTCCACCCGGTGAGATGGAGCGCGATCGGTGCGGCGGCGTAGCTGATGAGTAGCGAGGGTGTGAGCAGCGGGGCGAGCAGACAGGCCGTCCGCCACGCCGAGCCGCGCTTGCCGCCCAGCGGCCAGCCGAGGGCAAAGGCCATCGCCGCCATGGCCAGACTGCGGAAGGCATCGAGAAGGGTGTGCTCGTAAAAGTTCACTCGCTGTATTGCGCCTTGAGCCACGCGAGGCAATCCGCCCGCGCTTTCACCAGCCCCATGAGCGAAACGCTTTTCGCCGACCAGCCACGCAATTCGCGGACTTCGGCCGGGAGCTGGTTTTCGTCCACGGGCCCGAGCGGAATCTGGCGAGACTTCGACTTCGCGAGAGCCAGCTCGGTCTCGGCGCTGAGGAGGTAGTCGGCGAGGTGGCGCGCGAGTTCCGCGTGCGGTGCTCCGTTGATCACGGCGACGGTATTTGGAATGCAGATGGTCGCGCCGTCTTCAAACCGCACCGGCGCCATGGCCACAGGGGCTTTCGCATCCTTCGCATCGAAGAAATCGTCAGTGTCGGTGAGGCCGGAGTCGCACGCCCCTTGCGCTACCAGGTCCTTCACCGCGCCGTTGCCATTCACTTCGCGAAGGCCGAGTTCACGCACCTCGTGATGCCACGCCTTCAACTGATCGGGTCCCCACCGAGCCCACAGCACGGTGTAGTGAGTGAGGGTGGTGCCGTAAAGGGGCTTGGCGATGGCGGTGCGGGCGAGGGGAGGTTTGTTCGCTCCAAGTTTAAACCGAGCAGGCTCTAACAGTGCGGTGGAGCCCGGCGTGATCTCACCGTGGGTTTCTTTGGTATTGGAAATATGCACCCGCAGCCGCGCGCCAAACCCGCCCCAGCGGCCATCCGGATCTTTCCACTGCGCGGGAATGCGTTCCCATCCGGAGCCGCGATACGGCGCGAGTAATCCGCGCTCGGCAAGTTCGGCGGTGCCGAGCAGTTCGTTGTTCCAAAAAAGATCGCAACGCGGCGCATCTTTTTCCGCGAGGAGAAGTTCGACGAGCCCGAGGGATTTGGTCGCCTCGGTGTCGTATTTGATCGCCAGCTTCACGCCGGTTTTCTGCTCGAAATCGCGCAGGATGCTGTCGGCAAAAACGGAATCGTGCGCGCAATAAACGACCACCGCACTGTTCAGCAAAGACAGCCGCACCATCGTGACGATGATGACCGCGACGACGCCGATGATGACAAGGGTCCGGTCGCGAACGAAGGCGGCGGTGGAGGCTCCTTTTCCCCCGGTCATTTCGCCGGGATCGAGTCGAAGTATTTCTGAATCGCGCTGTGATAGCCCGGCGGAACCTGTTCGGCGGCGATGGCTTCGCTCACACCCTGCTTCACCTGTTTCACGGCTTCCTGGTATTCCTCCGGGCGCGAACCCTTCGGACCGAGTTCCTGCGTCTTCCACTGGAGCAGCGTTTTGCCGGCGGTGAGCTGGGTCGGGCTGCGCTCTTTTTTGAAGCCGGTTTCGGCCTCGTCGTTTTCCTCCGCTTTGCCGCCGAAACCCTGGCCGGGATTGGGTCCCATGCCGCCCATGCCGTCGCCGGGTTTGTTGCCCATGCCACCCTGGCAGAGCTTTTTGTAGAGCGCTTCATAGTCGCTCATGCCCTTGCAATCCTTGCACTGGCTGCCGTCGAGTTTGTTTTCGTCGGCGAGCTGTTTCGCCATTTGCAGATTCTTCAGCGCGTCTTCGAGCGATTGCTGATCTTTCATCGCCTGCCCGAGCTGATCGAGTTCCTGCTGGCTCAGCGACATCGATTGCTGCGCGGCGTCGAGTGCTTCCTTCGACATCTGGCTCATCTTCGACATGTCGAGCTGCTCCATCGCGCGTTGCAGCGCGGCCTGGAGTTGTGAGGAAGTGGCCGTCTGTTTGAGGCCTTCGCTAAGCTGGCTGAGGCGCTGCGAGAGTTGCTCCTGCTGCGCACGCTTCTCCGCGGACTCGGGCATCTCCGCGAGCTTCTGCATGTCGCTCTTGATGCCTTCCATCTCGCGCTTGATCGCGCTGGTGTCGCCTTTCTTCAGGTCCTCGCGCCACTTCTCGTTCTGCTGCGGATTGGCCTGGCCGAACTTCTGTGCGCCCTGCTCCTGCGCGTCGTTCTTGCGCTGATTCGCGGCCTGCCGCCACATCTCGCCGATCTGCTTCTGCTGCTCACCGAGTTTCTTGAGGTTGGCCTCGCGTTCCTGCGGTTTGGCTTCCTTGAAGGTCTTTTCCAGCGCGGCGAGCGCCTGCTTCACCTTGTCGTTTTCCTTCGCGTCGTCCTGCTTGATCTGCTCGGTGCGCAGGGCGGTCGCCTTTTTCGTCTGCTGAAGCTGCCGCTCCTGCTTCGCCAGCTTGTCGCGCGACTCCTTCTTTTTGAAGGGATCGAATTGCGGGAGCCACAGGGCCGCCACGGCCACCAGGGCCGCCGCAGCGGCGACGTTGCGCGCCCCAAGCCGCCACGAGAACGGGACGATCTTTCTCGAATCGAGGTCGCCCGCGCGCTGTTCCGCCTGATCGAGCACGATCGAGCCATATTCGCCCGAGTCCGCGGACACGTGCGCGGTAGTGAGGAAAAGGTCTTTGCTGCTGGTGCGCTCGTCGATGAGTCGCGCGGTGTCGCGCGGCGATGGTTTGCGAGCGAAGACCGCCGCTCCGATGGCCGCGAGCGCGACCAGCACCCACAGCCAGCGGATGACAAATTCCGCCGGCAGCAACGCGAGCAACCGGGCCGAAAGCAACGCCAGCAAAGCAACCCCGGCGGCGATGAGCCACAGACGGTGCAAGGCCTGCCCCAGCCGCGTCAGGTAAAGCCGCCCGGCCGTGCGATCGAGAAGCCGCTGGGTGGACGGGTAGTTCATGCTGGCCAAGGTGAACCCGGGACGGGGTTCACGCAATCGTGTTTCGCGCCGCGCCCAGAGCTTAGCGCCCGCGGCGAACGCGTTCCTTGGCGCGGGCGGTCACGCTGCGTTTCTTGTCGGTGAGCCGGGTCTTCCGCTTGCGGAGCTGGCGGGCGAGTTTGTCGCCGGCGATGTCGAGGGCGGCGTGAAGCGTTTCGGCCGTCACTTCCGCATGCACGTCCTTGCCGCGCACCGCGATGTGCGCCTTGACGCCAAAGCGATGCTCAGGCTTGGCGGCCTCGTCGTGGATCAGCACGAGGTGGGCGGCGATGATGTCCGTATAGTCTTCGAGCGAGGCGACGACTCCCGCGGCGTGGGCATGGATCGAGGCGCTGAGACGAATGTGACGGGGGCTAAGGTGAATATGCATACCTTTCCGTTAGCGAAGGCGGGCGCGTCGGCAAATACTCGTATGCGGCAAAATCGCTGGAGCAGGCCGCGGGGCCTTGCGGCGGGAAAAATTGATTGACGCTCCTGCCATGCCGCCGATGCTGCGCGCCCCCGCAACGAAATTCCAACCCGTTTCTGAAACAGGCCTGCGGGGCTGGCGACCCGCGACCGATCACCCGGACGAGGCGCCCCACGCGGGCCATCTACATCTCATGGCCGAAGAACTCTCCTATGTCCTCGTTACGCCGCACACGCTGCGCAAAAGCCGCACCGGCGGCATCCTTGCGCGGCTGATCTCGCGCACCGGGCTCGATCTCGTGTCCGCGCGCATGTTCGCGCCGAGCAAGGATCTGGTGGAGCGATTTGCGGCGCAGATCGTCAACGACGACCCGGACCCGCGGCATCACGCCACGCAGGAACTGATCCGCAAATACGTCCTCGAGCGCCTCACTCCGCCGGCGAAAGGCTCTAAGCCGCGCGTGATGCTGCTCGTGTTCAAGGGTGAAGACGCGGTGGACAAGATCCGCTCCACGGTCGGCCACATCGTCAACGAGCGCACCAGCGGCGAGACGATTCGCGATACCTACGGCGACTACGTCGTGGATGAACACGAGACGGTTACCTACTTCGAACCCGCCGTGCTCGCTCCGCCGGATGCGGCCAGCGCCGAGCGCGACCTCAAGCTCTGGGCTGAATACTCGGATACCGATGGCGGCCTGCTCGATCAGGCGGTCGAATTTCCTGTCGGCGCGAAGGTCGAAAAAACCCTCGTCCTCATCAAGCCGGACAATTTTCGCTTCGCCAGCGCGCGTCCCGGCGGCGTGATCGATCTTTTCTCCCGCACGGGCCTCTACATCGTGGCCGTGAAGGTCCACCGCATGAGCGTGGCGCAGGCCGAGGAATTCTATGGCCCTGTGCTCGAAGTGCTCCAGGACAAGCTCCGCGGCCGCACCGGCGAGACGTTGAAAAAGCTGGCCGAGAAAGAATTCGGCCTGCCAATTTCGCCGGAAGTCGAGAAGCAGCTCGGCGACGCCGTCGGTCCGATTGTCGGGCGCGAAAACTGGGAACAGATCGTTGCCTTCATGAGCGGCCTCAAGCCCAGCCAGTGCCCCGCCGACAAGCGCCACGAGCCCGGCAGCGAGAAGTGCATCGCCCTTTGCTACCAAGGGGTCGATGCCGTCCGCAAAATCCGCGAAGTCCTCGGGCCGACCGATCCGAGCAAGGCGCCGCACGGCACCATTCGCCGCGAATTTGGCTCGACCATCATGGTCAATGCCGCTCATGCCAGCGACGCACCGGAAAACGCCGTGCGCGAGATGGGGATCGTCGAGATCTCCGAGAACAATCTCAAGCCGCTCGTCGTCTCCTGGTATTCTTCTAAAAAGTAACGCGACAAAACGACCCTTTCGCACAATTCTGCCGATTCAAACCTGAACCTAAACACGCCCCATGCTTGCTGAACGCGCCACTATCCTCACCCCATCCCTGACGCTGTCCATCGACAGCAAGGCCAAAGCGATGAAAGCCGAAGGCATCGACGTGTGCAGCTTCGGCGCCGGTGAACCCGACTTCGACACGCCCGAGCACATCAAGGCGGCCGCGCGCGAAGCCCTCGATAGCGGCTTCACCAAATACACGCCTTCGAGCGGCATCCCGGAACTGCGCCAGGCGATCTCGGACAAATTCCAGGCCGACAACCAGCTCGACTACAAGCCTTCGCAGATCATCGTGAGCAGCGGCGCCAAGCACTCCTGCTTCAACGCCATTCTCGCCACCGTCCAGCCGGGCGACGAAGTCATCATCCCCGCGCCTTACTGGCTCTCGTATCCCGAGATGGTGCGGATCGCCGGCGGCGAGCCGGTCTTCGTGCCGACCAAGGAAGAAAACGGCTGGAAGATGACGCCGGATGAATTCCAGGACGCGATGAGCGCGCGGACGAAGATGGTCATCATCAACTCGCCGAACAACCCGACCGGCGCCGTCTATACGCGCGAAGAACTCGCCGCGCTGGTCGAAGTGGCCGCGAGCGAAGACATCCTCATCCTCAGCGACGAGATCTACGAGAAGCTCACTTACGAGGACACTCAGCACGTCAGCACCGCCACGGTCTCGCCCGAAGCCTATAACCTCACCATCACCATCAACGGCTTCTCGAAAGCCTACTCGATGACTGGTTGGCGCCTCGGCTACCTCGGCGCGCCGGAAGCGATCGCCAAGGCCATCGACGCCATCCAGAGCCACAGCACGTCGAACCCAACGAGCTTTGCGCAGAAGGGCGGCCTCGCCGCGCTGAAGGGCGACCAGAGCTTCATCGAAGACATGCGCGCTGAGTTCGACATGCGCCGGCAATACATGATCGGCCGCCTCCAGTCGATCAATCGCGTGAGCGTCGTCGCTCCAAAGGGCGCCTTCTACGCCCTCGCCAATATCGGCCAGCTCGGCCTCAGCTCGACGAACTTTGCCGATCGCCTGCTCAGCAAGCATCACGTCGCCGTGGTCCCCGGCATTGCCTTCGGCAACGACGCCACGGTTCGCTTCAGCTACGCGACCAGCCTCGACATCATCAAGAAGGGCCTCGACCGGTTCGAGGAATTCTGCCGCACGCTGTAAGGCGTCTGCATCGTCCGCTTCCGAAAGCCGCCGATCTCAACGAGGTCGGCGGCTTTTGCTTTTGCTTGAAGAGCACCCGCAACGACGTGCTCTAAGCCGCTGCCTTGAGGCGCCACCACGCGCCTTCGACCCAGAAGAACTGCGAGTAGTAGAGCTGTGTGTAGTCGTAGTGGGCGATCACCTTTGTCAGTGCGTCGGCATGTTGTTTGATCGTGGCTGGATCGGTCGCCAGCGTCACGACCCATGCGGCGGCGGTCGGTTCGCGCACGAACTCCGTCTCCTTCGCGCGGCGTGGCGACACTTTGAGGAATTCCTTGAGCTGCACGTGGGCGAGGTCTTCCGCTTCCTTCTCGGTCTGCTGTGGTTTCCAGAGCGCGTTCATTACACGCCAGTCCGGGTTAAACGTGCTTGGGTCGCGATGATCAAATTGTGCCGACATCGGCAGGCTCTTCGCCGCGAGTTCCGCGCTCGCCTGCAAGCCACGCGCATACGCCGCGCGCACGGCCTCGTCCTTCTCCATCTCCCACAAGGCGCGCACCGCGCCGACACATGTGCAGGAGGTCCACGTGTGATACCTCGCGTATTCGAACTTCATTCCGCCTTCGCACACTTCGAGGCGCGTGCGGTTTTCTTTCCCGCCCTTTTCGGCGAGCGCGTCGCGGTAAGTCTTATCCCATTTTGCGTCGCCGGTGAGAGAGTGCATGAGCTTCGCGACGAAGAGCAGGCGTGGCGCGCTGTCAAAAGACCAGCCGGTGAAGCTCCCGCGCGTGCCGAAGGGCGCTTCGGCAGGCATCTTCCAGCCGAGTTTCACGATCGCGTTCGCGGTGGTGGTGATCGCATTCACGATTTCCTCCCGTTCCGCCGGGGTGGCGAGTCCCGCGTCGAGATATCGCCATAGCCCGAAAAACCAAGGCAACATCTGGTCGTTCGATCCCATCGGGTAGTGAGCCTTCCCATCGGTGCTCACGCCGCGCCCGACGAAGCCCGGCACGTCGCTGATCGAGGCGAGCTTGAGCAGCCCGCGCATGAGCCGCCGCACCTTATCGGCATCGGCCTCGGTTTTGGTGTGCCGCCAGCGCTGGACCGCGCCGTCCATGTAGAGACCATTGAACATGGCGCCGTTCTCGATCGGACTCCACCACCCGAGTGCGTTCGGTTTGCCTTCGCGGCATTCCTCGGGCGTCGGCAGCGATACGGAGCCATCGAGTGCGCAGAAGTCGATCAGGATGCCTTCGCGGTCGATGAAGCGCCGCCAGATCTCGGCATGCGCCTGCTCGGTGGCTTCCGCAGCCGTGGCCGCACGGGCGTGAAAAGGCGAAAGAGCGGCAAAGGCGAGCGCGCCTTTCAGCGCGGCGCGGCGAGTGCAGGGGATCGGGCGTTCGATGGATGGCATGAAAAGGTTTTGAATCAGGAGACCTCAAGAGGCATTGCTTGGATGTTGTTTCGCCCCGATTTGGCGAAGGGGCGAGGCATGGGCTGGGCGTGGCCAGCCAGGTCAATGGTGCGGCAGCGCAGTTCATATTTGCCTGCGACCAGCGCCGGCAACTCGGCCTCCCACCGACACAGTGTGTAGCGCAGCGGCCATGCGCGCGGCTGCCGGGTTTTCGAATCGAACTGCGCGGGGTGGAGCGGGCTGCTGTCGAGTCCTGCAAACGCGTTGCCGTCGAACGGCACGATGCGCGCATCCTTCCACGGCGCGGTGGTAAAGCTCGGATCTTTCGGCAGCTGGGGATCGCCCTCGCTCCGCAGCCAGTATTGCACTTTTGCCAGCCCGGAGATGCCGACCTGCGCATTGCCGTGGATTGGGGTCGATGCACCCGCTTTCAGCTTGTCGGAAAAATCGCCGAAGCGTGCGAACGTCTTCAGCCAGCTATTGATGTCGTTGTTCCCATTCGCGTAGGTGTCGTCGGCTTGGTGCGCATTCGTAAGCACGACGCGCTGCAGCCACTTCACCGATTTGAAACCGTAAGCCTCGGGCACGATCATGCGCACCGGACCGCCGCGTTCGCCGGTGAGGAATTCGCCGTTGAGCTTGTAGCAGAGCAGCACAGGCAGTTCGCCGGGCGGTTCCTCGAAGACACGATTTGCCGGCAGATAACATTTGAACATCTGCTTCGGGTCTTCGTTGTGATGCCCGTAGTAATAAACGTGCCGCAGGTTTTCTACCGGCCCGGTCTGCCACAGCACCTCGCGCAGCGGCACCCCTTCCCACAGGCCGTGCCCGAGCGGGTCGGCGAGGTTGTTGCACGTGATGACCTTGAGGAAGCTCGTCCCTTTCGTTTCGCCGAGTTTCACCAGAGCATCGAAAGTCAGGGCGGTGCCGTCGGCCTTGAGCAGCGATCGCTCGATCTTCGTGTTGCTCTCGGGATCGGCGATGACCTCGAGCTGCCACGTCTCGCGCACCATGCCGATCGCCCGCTGCGTTTCGATCGGCAGCTTGTAGGGGAGGGGATTGCCACGTTCGACATTGTAAAAATCGCCCGACGGCGTGAGGCAACAGCCGCCGCTCTCGCAGACCGGTCCTTTTTTCTTTCCCGCGGCCAGTGCGGGAGTGGAGGTCGAGGATACGGCGGCGGCGGCGCCGAGTTTGAGAAAATCGCGACGGGTCTGGGGGGACGATTTCATGGGGCGATTTGATCTATTTTGGCCGCGTCGTGAAGCGCTTTCATTTCGGCATCGGTCAGGGCGCGATTGAAAACCGCGAGCCCGCCGAAGCGTCCTTTGGTGGCCTCGCCCAACATCGAGCCGACGGCGTAGCGAGCGCCGACGGTGAAGTCGGAGCCTCCACCGAGTTTACTCTGCGCGTGTTTCACCGGGTCGTAGCGGAAGATGCCGCGCCCGTGGAAATAGGGGTTCATGCCGCGATCGCCGCCGTTCGGGCCTTCCTTCGTGAAGTAAGGGTCGGTGCGTTTGTGCTTCACTGGATCGAGCGCGAGTTTGTCGAGCCGGCCGTCGATGTAGGCGCGCAGGTATTTCCCGTCGTAGGTGAAGCCGAGCGTGCACCAGCGCTCGGTCGGCACTTCGCCCGCCGTGGCGGCGTAGTCGGCGCACCATGGAAAGGCGCTACCATCCGCGCGACGAGTGACGCCACCTTCGCTCGAGATGTGCGGCACGAGTTTGTTCGGGCCGCCGTAAGTCGGCATGTTCATCAGCAGCGCATATTGGCGCGTTCCGGTGTCGTCGTTGGCGCCTTTGCCTTCGCTCCACATGCCGGCGATGGTGCGGCTCTGCTTGAGATCGACAATGCGCACGACGGCAAACATCGACACCTGCGCGTCGGGTCCGCTGATGTTCAGATCGCCGGTCTCCGCGTAAGGAATGTGGAAATATTGCTTCCCGTTAAACTCCGCCGAGTAACCCGAGAACGGTCCGCCTTCGACGCGTGCGATCGGCCCGCTGACTTCGAGCAGGGGATGTTTTTCTTTTGTGCCCGTGGAAAGTCGTGGCTGCCCCGCCGCTTCTCCGAAGGTCCAGAATGCGACGAGTCCCGGGGTCTTTTCAACGATCGAGGGATCGCCCGCGAAGGCGAGAGAGCTGAGGAGCAGGAAGGGCAGAAGACGCATCCCCGGCTGCTTATCGGACGTCGGGCCGGGCGTCCATCCCCGGAGCAACGGGCAGCGATTTCGGGATTGAGGTCCCGTTCAGGCGGGTCAATCTCCGCTACTATGACTCTTCGCCCCATTTCCCGTTCTCTCTTCGCCGCCACGCTCGTTTCGCTGTGCGGAGCCGTTTCACCCCTCTTCGCTGAAGGCCACCCGGACACTACCGGCTGGAAGGATCTCATCGCGCCGGATTTCTCCAACGTGGCTGAAACCGGACACTGGGAATGCACCGATGGCGTCTTCGTCGCCAAAGATCACGACACCCTCTGGACCAAGGACTCCTACGGCAACTTCATCCTCGATCTCGAATTCAAGGTCGCGAAGGAGTCGAACAGCGGCGTCTTCTTCCGCTCCAGCGATACGAAAAACGCGCTCAAGGCCTTTGAAATTCAGGTCCACGAATCGGCGGACGGGACCAAGTATGGCATGGTGGGGGCGCTCTACGACTGCAAGCCGCCGACCAAGGACATGTCGAAACCGGTGGGCGAGTGGAATCACTACACCATCACCTGCAAGGACAACCTCATCACCCTCGTTTTCAACGGCGAGGAGGTCCTCAGGGCCGACCTGAACGACTGGCCGGAGAAGGGCAAGAATCCCGACGGCACGCCGAACAAATTCCCCGTCGCGCTGAAGGAGTTCGCCCGCAAAGGTCCGATCGGTTTCCAAGGTCTGCACGGCAAAGCGCAGGCGCCGGTGTGGTATCGGAACGTGAAGATCAAGCCGCTCGACTGAGTGGCTCGGCACCAGGCCGCGGTTAGTTTGATCGACATCGAGCGGCGCGCGCGCTAAGCGCGCCCGGCAACATCTCATGCTCTCGCGCCTGCTCAGTTTTCTCGGCAAATTAGTCGCCGCCTTGCTCACCATGTTGCTGCTCGCATGGGCAGCGGGGGCGCTATGGTTCGACCTGCCCTTTCCCGGATTGGTGCGCAGGATTTCGGCCGCCATTTTTGTGGTCGTGTTCCTGGGGCTGTGGATTTCAAAGGGCCGGCGTGAGCGCCTCCTGGCGGCGGCTCTTTTCACCGGCGTGGTGGTGTGGTGGTTTTTACAAAGTCCGCGCAGTGACCGCCCCTGGCAGCCCGACGTGCAGCAGACCGCCTTCGCCGAAATCAATGGCGACGTGGTGACGCTGCACAACGTGCGAAACTGCGATTACCGGACGGAGACCGATTACACGCCGCGCTGGGAGACCCGCACGGTTCGCCTCTCACAGATCACCGGCGCTGATCTGGCGATCGACTACTGGGGCTCGCCCTATATGGCCCATCCCATCGCGAGCTTTCAGTTCGCGGGCGTGCGCCCGATTTGTTTCTCGATCGAGACGCGGAAGGAAGTGGGTGAAAGTTATTCCGCCATCGGTGGATTCTATCGCCAATACGAGTTGATCTACATCGTCGCCGACGAGCGCGACGTGTTCCGCGTCCGCACGAACTATCGCAAGGGCGAGGATCTCTATCTCTATCGTCTCACCATGTCGGCGGAAGAAGCGCGCGGGCGATTCATGGATTACCTCACCGCGCTGAACGACCTTCACGACCGGCCGCGCTGGTATAATGCCGCCACGACCAACTGCACCACCAGCATTCGCTCTCAGCACCCCGCCGACAAACGCGCCCCGTGGGATTGGCGCATGCTGGTGAATGGATACATGGACCAGATGATGTTCGATCACGGTGTCCTGCGGACCGGCGGCCTTCCTTTCGCCGAACTCAAGAAACGCTCCCTTATCAACGAGCGCGCCCGCGCCGCCAACGATTCGCCGGACTTCTCCGCCCACATTCGCGCCGGTGTGCCGGGTTTCGGGCCTGCAAGATAGCGCGCTCGCGGGATGTTGCCGTTTCAGGTCTTATCCCTCCTCTTCATCCTCGGTCTGCCGGCGCTTGTGTGGTGGTGGGATCGTCACCCGCATCGCCAGAGTTGGGGGAAACGAATGGAGCGCGGTCTCGCCGTGGCGCTGGTCCTCGCCTATCTGGGCGATCTTGCCGCGAAGGTTTTCGCCGGCTCGTTCACGCCGGAGTTGGCCCTCCCCATGCAACTCTGCGACTGGGCGCTTTTCTCCATCGTGTGCGCGCTTTGGTGGCGCTGGCGGGCCTGCTTCGACGTGGCTTATTTCTGGGGCCTGGCCGCGACGCTGCAGGCCATCCTCACTCCGGCCATCGCGTCCGACGTGCACTGGCTGCGCAAGGTCGGCTTCTTCTTCATTCACGCTGGCATCGTCGCTGGTGTCGTGCACCTCATCGTCACCGCCCGACTTCGTCCCATCTGGCCGCGATCCATCGTGCGCGTCGTGGCCGCCTCCGAACTGTTCCTCGTTTGTGCCCTCTGGGCGAACGCCCTCACCGGCGGCAATTACGGCTTCCTCGCCCACAAACCCTCGACCGCGTCGATGCTCGACCTCTTCTCCGACGTGCACTGGCTCTACGTCGTCGAGATCAACCTTACCGCCTTCGTCTTCTTCGCGGTGCTCTATCTTCCGTGGCTTGTCGTTGATTGGCGCGGTCGTCTGCGGAATGTGTAGGCTTGTGCAAGCTGGTCGGCTACGCCGGTTGAGAGCTGCTGGCCGCGCCGTATAAAATCTTTGGTCACCCCATCTCGAACCGCTCGCGCCACTCGTCGGGTTTGAAGCCGATGGCGCCGGTGGTTTTGGCCAGGGCGAAGGGGCGTTTCACGAGGTTGCCGTTCGTGGCGAGGAGCGCGAGGGCTTCCTCGGTGGAGAGCTTCGGCAGCCGCTCTTTCATGTTCAGCGCCTTGTAATCCTGGCCGGAGGTGTTGAACAAACGGCGCAGATCGCCGTCAAGGTAACCGAGCATCGCGCGCAGTTCGGCGACAGTGGGAGGCTGCTCGCGGATCGGGATGATCTCGTGTGCGACCTGGTGCTCGGCGAGGAACTTTAGCGCCTTGCGGCAGGTATCGCAGCTCGCGTAGGCATACACGCGCAGCTTCATGCCAGCCCGAGATTGCGCACGACGGCGACGGTAGAGGGCGCTTTGTTGAGCGAGTAGAAGTGCAGGCCGGGAACGCCAAATTTCAGCAGCGCCTCGCATTGCTGCGTGGCGTATTCGATTCCGAACTGCGCCACCGCCGCGTCGTCGTCGCCGAGTTCTTCGAGCCGGGCCAGGAATTTCTCCGGCAGGCGTGCCCCGCACATCTCGGTGAATTTCTTCGTCTGGGTGCGCGCCAGCACCGGCAGGATGCCTGGGATGATCGGCACCGTGACGCCGAGCTTCTGTGTGAGGTGCTCGTGAAACCGGTAGAAATCGTCGTTGTCGAAAAAGAGCTGTGTGATGACGAAATCCGCCCCCGCCGCGATCTTGTCGGCGAGAAATTGCCAGTCCGCCAGTTTGCCAGCGGTTTGCGCGATATGGCCTTCAGGAAAACCCGCGGTGCCGATGGAAAAGCCGCCGAGCTGGCGCAGGAAAGCGACGAGTTCGCTCGAGTAGGTGAAGCCGCCCTCGACCGGCACCCATGGTCCGGTGCCGCCCGGCGGGTCGCCACGCAGCGCGAGCAGATTCTGGATTCCGCGCCCGCGCGCTTCCTCGACCACGGCGCGGAGCTGCTCCTGCGTCGAACCCACGCACGTGAGATGCATCATCGTCGTCAGGCTGAAATCGCGCTGGATGCGATCGACGATGCCGAGGGTCTTCTCGCTGGTCGAGCCGCCCGCGCCATAAGTCACCGAGCAATAGTCCGGCCGGATGGCCATCAGCGCGGGCATGACGCGATCGAACAATGCCGCTTCGCCCTGCTCGGTTTTCGGCGGGAAGAACTCGAACGAGAGCGCGGGGCGCCCGGAGGCCCGGCAGGCAGCGTGAATGTCGCGAATGAATTTCATCGGGGGCGCGCAGTGTGCGCAACGGGAGCCGCGGGGCAAGCCCGGCGTCATCGTTTCGGTGGGAGGGATTCGAGGAGGAAGGCCGACACTTCCCCGGCCCAGTCACCGTGCTGGATGTCGGGATCGTTGTGCATCGCCTCGGAGAAAAGCCAGCGGCGCTTGGGCGACGCTAGCCTCTCGAAGAGCCTCTCGCTCTGTCTTGTTCCCACGACTTCATCCCGCCCCGCGATCAGCACCGCCACCGGTCCGCAATAATCGGCGAGCGCGGCCGGGTTATCCCAGCGATCACGGACGATGAGCCCGGCTGGCAGGAGAGGGAAATGGTGCTGAGCCACCTCGGCGAGCCGGGCAAACGGCGTCACGAGCACAAGTCCGGCAATCGCGTTGTTCGCCTCCCCCGCCAGATCGCAGGCCACGCCGCCGCCGAGCGATTCGCCGAGCAGAAAGAGCGGTCGGGAATCGAGTGTGCGGAGCTGCGCCACCGCCGCTCGCCCCGCCTCCCGAAACGCCTCACGGCTCGGACTGCCCGCCCGTGCGCCGTAGCCGGGGTATTCAAAGAGCCAGACCTCCCATTTTCGCCCGCCATCGATTTCCTCGAAGGCCTTCAGATAGTTATCGCGATGCTGCGCGTGCCCGGCGTTCCCGTGGAAGACCAGCAGCTTGTTCGTCGCTGCCTCGCCGCGCCGGGCGGCCGATTTCCACCCGATGATCGCCCCGCCCGCGTCCCGCCAGGGCTCCAGCCCCAGCATCGGCGCGTTGTTGAGCATCGCGGCCTCCGCTTCCCGCGTCGGAAAGAACAGTAGCGTGCGCTGGAACACCGCGACCGCCGCCACCACGACTAGGTAAACCGTGACGACGATCCAGAGCAACCGACGGAAGCGGATCACCCCGCCATTCGTTTACAGCACCCGATGCTCACCCGTCTTCTCCGCCTTCAAGGCGTCGAGCGTCGTGCGCACCTGAGTGAGCAGCTTTTGCTGGGTGTAAGGCTTGGGAATGAACCCACGCAGCCCCCGTGAGAGCATATTGCGCAGCCGATCCTGCTCGGCAAAGCCGCTCGAAAGCACCACTGGCGCCTTGGGATCGATCTGGAGCAGTTCGTTGAACACGTCTGCCCCGTCCATCACCGGCATGGTGAAGTCGAGGATCACCAGCGCGATTTGATCCTTCAGCCGGCGGTAGAAGTCGATCGCCTGGAAACCGTCGCGCGCGATGATGACCCGATAACCCTCGTCGGCCAGCACCCGCTGCGCGAGCACCGTCACGAAGTCCTCGTCGTCCACGATCATCACCAGCTCCAGCGGCCCCTTCGGATTGTAAACGCGGATGTCGCCCGTCGTGCTCGCTTCCTCCGCCTGGGCCGGGACCGGAACGGATTTGCCGGGGGTCACCGATACATCGGAGGAGTAGCCGCCCACACGATCGACCATCATCCGCGTCACTTTGGCGGCGCGCTCGACGGCCGAGTGCAGCATCACGAAATACTTGTCCGTCTCGCTGTTCGTGTCCGAGATCGACTCCAGCGTCTGGCTCGACTCCGAGATGACCTGCAGGAGGTTGTTTAGCTCGTTCGCAGTCGATTTGACCCAGCGAATTTCTTCATTGTCCAGCATGGCCGTTCCCTCCGGAAATCAGGCGTTTTCGTCCCGGCACGCCCACCAGATGCACCCCAGAAAGGCGGCTACGACAAACAAAAACATCCCGAAACTCAGCATGGCCGACCTTTAGGCGCAGGAAGGCTCCCGGGTCAATCGCTTTCATGCTTTTGGAACGAGTTCGATAAAGAAAAAATCGCGGAACACCTTTTGATATACCTCGCGCTTCATCTCCGGCAGCCATGAGATGGAGAATTCTCCCGGCTCGATCCACTTCCACGCGCGGAATTCCGGATGCTCCGTCGCCACATTGATCCGCGCGTCCGACCCGCGGAAGTCGCACAGGAAATACCACTGCTGCTTGCCTTGGTGATTGCGCTTCGTCACCCCGTCCGGAAACAGGTAATAATACGGACCCTTCTGCTCCACGATCTCGTAATCCTGCGGCAGCACCCCGATTTCCTCCCACAGCTCTCGCTTGATCGCCTGCTCCGGCGTCTCGCCCGGATCGATCCCGCCCTGAGGAAATTGCCACGCGCCGGCGACCGAGACGCGCTCGGCGATGAAAATCCGCCCGCTCGCGTCGCGCAAAATCGCCGCGACATTGGGCTGATACTTCATTCCACTCACCGGATGATGCGTCGTCATTTCCTCTCCCTCGTAGCCAGTGCCGTGCTCGGCGTAGCCATTTGGCTGATCGCCCTCTGGCAGCCCGCCCGGCAGGTCCGCCGGCACACCGAGAGCCTCCTCTCGGCCATGGAACACAAAAACTGGCAGCGTCTCGACGAACTCATGGCCGACGATTACTCCGACCGCTGGGGGCAGGACAAGCGCATGGTGATCGAGCGTTCGAAGATGGTCTTCTCCCAGTTCTTCACCGCCGAACTCACTCCGACCGAATTCACCGCCTCCGCGCAGGATGGCTTCGGCACCGCCAGTGCGCGCGTCACGCTCAAGGGCGCCGGCGGCCCGCTGGCCGAAATCGCCATCGAACGCATGGCCACCCTCCGCGGCCCCTTCGTCTTCACCTGGCGCCAGCGCTCCAGCAAACCCTGGGATTGGGTCCTCACCAAGGTCGAGCACTCCGAACTCGAACTCGGCCTGGAGTAAGGCAGCGCAGCCCTACTTCGAGGGCGAGGTGCGGATGTCCCACATCACCTTGATGTCGTGCCGGGTCGCATATGCCTTCCCGGCTGCCGTCAGCCGGTCCGACAAGGCGGCAAACTGCGGTCCGTATTTCGCGGCGATGGTGGCGGAGAGCTGCGCAATCGCCTGCTTCGGCGCGCCCTCGTCGTAGAGCTTCGCGAGCCGCTGGTAATCGTCCCGATAGACCGGCAGCACGAATTCGTAGAGCGCGAGCGAAGCCTGCACCATCTCCCGGTTGTCATCGTTCTGGTGAAGCTTCTGCACCTTGGCAAACGACTGCTCGATAAAGGCGAGCTTGCCGTCCACCACCTCCTTGCGCGTCATCGGCGCCGTCGCCCCCGTCTTCGCATCTGTCAGCTTCACCGTCGGCGACTCCAACTGCCGGTCCATCCCCCGGCTGGCAAAGTCGTGGAACATATTGCAGTTGAGCACCGCCCGGTCGAAGCACGTCCGCGGCGGCTCGCTGCACGAGGAGAGCAGGACGATGAGCGTGGCGCACCCGAGCAGCCGGGCAATGGCCTTCGTCGCTCGCGAGGTCGCTTGGGAAGTGAAGAGGGCCACGTCGGATTTCATGCGGCGAAGAACAAGCAGAATCCCCGAACGTCCGCAAGGTCCCCTGCCGGGACGTTGGCCGCCAAGTCGGATCGACTCGGACAAGGTCGGATTGACCCGGATCGACCCGTAGCTCGGTTCTCCAGAACCGAGTCATCCCACGCTTCAAAACCGTCGATTATGCGTTGCTCATTCCTCTCCCCACTGGCGGTTTTGCTGATTGGTCTGACCTCCACGGGTCTGGCGAATAATCCGCCCACGGTGCAGGTCGCGTTGAGCGAGATGGGTGCGAAGTGGTGGAGTTTCTGCGAGACGAGGCCCTTTATCGCCAAGGTAGGCGATTCGGATGGGACGGTGCAGAACGTCGAGTTCTACGTGAATGGGGTGTTGTGGAGTGGGGAGACGCAGTCGGGATCGTGGAGCGGGCAGCAGTTTTTCCAGCTCATCACGGCCAACCGGCCGACGCCGGGAAACGTGACAATTGTGGCGCGGGCCTATGATGACGGAGGAGCGACGACCGATTCGGCGCCGGTGACGTTCAAGATTGAGCCGCAGGCGGAAGCGCCAAAGGTGGCGACGGGAATCGCGGACGTATATTCGGAGAGCGCGACCATCCGCAGCGCGATCAATACCCATGGCGTCATCACCGAAAGAGGCGGCATCTATCTGGAATGGGGCGAGACGACGGACTGTGGCAACATCCTGTTTCCGGACCCGCGGCACAGTAATTTTTCTTCCCTCGTGGATGAGGAGTATCAACTCTCGCTGTGGAATCTCCCGCGGAATACGACCTTTCATTGCCGTCTGGTGGTGAAAGGCTGGGCAGGGACAACGGTCGGCGAAGATCTGACCTTCACGACACTGGCTAACCTGCCGCCCTATCTCGGCGACAGCTACGCGGCGGTGAAAGGGCTGGAGCCTGTGCCCGTGTCGGTCATTTTCTGGGATGGAGACCCCGGCGAGAAGGTGACGATTACGTCCATTTCGGCGCCCGCTCATGGCTCGGTGGTGGTGGGAGCGAGCGTGCCGTATACCAAGCTAATTTATACGCCGGATGAAACCTTCGAGGATTACGATCAATTCAATGTGACTGTGACGGACGAGCACGGGGCTTCGGCGACGGCAACGATGTATCTGGCCAATGTTCGGACGGCTCAGCCAGGCCGCTACATCGCCCGGCTCATGCGCGATATCCCCCCACCGGGGCAGGCCGGCGCACTCGCCTTGAGCGTGACGGCTGGGGCCAATTTCACCGGGGTGCTATTCTTCCGCGGGGAGCGGTATCCGGTGCGGGGGCAGTTTAACGAAGAGGGTTACGTTGAAAAGAATATGGTGACGCATGGCGGCCAGCCGTTCATGCTGGTGTTGTCCTATTTTGCGACCCGCGATGGCATGAAGGTCGGCGGAAATATCAATGGGAAGCGAATGTATTACGAAATTAAAAGTGAGGCCGCGCTGGCGTTTCCAGAGGATGCTCCACAGGCGGGTTACTACACCATTTCGCTACAGCCGGGAGTAGCGCCGATTCCCAAAGGAGACGGCTTCGCTACGGGCAAGGTGAGCGCGCGGGGGCGGGTGGGTTTTGTCGGCCGCACGGGCGACGGGAAGGCGTTCAGTTTCGGGACGCAATTGCTGCGAGGCGGGACGGCTTCGTTTTTCACCACGGTGGGCTCGGCGAGGCGGGACTGCCTGACAGGGCGCTTCCGGTTTCCGGGGACTGGCGAAATGGAATGCACTGGCGAAGAGGTGCTATGGCGCAGGGCGCCCCTCGATCTGAGTTATTACCCGCACGGTTTTTACGAATATCTGACCGTGACTGGTTCGCGGTTCGAGGCGCCGGAGGGGGATGATCCGGTGCTCGACTACACGGACACGCTGTTGAAGCTCGGGATTCATTTCACGGACGTTGACGCGGAGGCGTTGTTCGATGTGGCCTTGGTCGCTGCGGGGGCGAATGAGAGTTCGCTGAATCTCGACGGCGCGGCTACCGCGCTGAGCGAGCGCGCCGCGCGGGGCAGCCTGCCGCGCCCGCCGGTGAAGATGAAGATCAACCGCAAACGCGGCACCTTCAGCGGCACGCTGCGCCTCGGAGTGCGAGCGAATCAGGTGAAGAAATTCCAAGGCATCATTTTGCAGCACCAGAACCAAGGCTTCGGCTTTGTGAAGCTGGACGCTCACGGCACAGGTGAAGTCATCGTGACGCCGAAGTAGCGGACGGAATGGCGGAACCCCTTCCCACCAGCCGACCTCGGTCTTGCCTCTGCATGTCACGCCGCCGAAGATCGGCGGTGTGAAGTAGTTGAAGCGGCTGCTTCGATGGGTGGTCGGGAACTCGAAGTTGAAGCTTCGTTCTCGAGATTCGAGAGGTGACGTGGATGGAACCTCGATGACGCCACCAACTTGAGGTGTCGGAGGAGTCCGGCGTGGCGCAATCACTCGCAAGGGGCGAGAGACGGAAGTTGAGATTTCTCTACTCGCTCTGGCCGCTTAATAGTTCGCAAACTTCTTCTCCTGCGCAAAGATGTCTCCCATGACCAGCGCCGTTTTCATCACGCGGCTTACACTTCGCAATTACAAAAGCGTTGCATCTTGCCGACTCAATCTCGGTCCGCTGACGTTCCTTGTCGGCCCGAACGGAAGCGGAAAAAGCAACTGCTTGGATAGCTTGCGGCTCGTCGCCGAATCGCTTCGCACATCTTTGGATCATGCCTTGCGGGATCGCGGCACGATCAAAGAAGTCCGCCGCCGTTCTGGCGGACACCCCAATCACTTTGCGATTCGACTTGATTTTACCGTTCCTCAAGGAGCGACGGGGCATTATAGTTTTCAAGTAGGAGCGAAAGAATCGGGAGGATTTGAGGTCCAAACCGAAGAGTGCCGTCTCACGAACGGGGTTGGAGAGCATTTTTACAGGGTCGAGCGTGGGCAAGTCATCAAATCCTCGTTGTCTCTCGCACCAGCGGCGTTTTCAGACCGTCTTTACCTCGTCGCTGCGTCCGGCCTGCCCGAATTTCGAGCCGTTTACGATGCCCTCTCCAGCATGGAGGTCTATAATCTCAATCCGAAAGAAATCGGAGCGATGCAAAAACCCGATGCGGGCGAGCTTCTTCGGCGGGACGGAAGCAACGCAGCGAGCGTATTTGACAAGCTCTCGCCAGTGGCACGAAAACAAGTAAACGAATACCTCGCTCGAATCGTTCGCGGGGTGGCGGATGCCGACACGAAAATTCTCGGCTCACAGGAGACAGTTGAATTCCGCCAAGCAGTCAAAGGTCAAAAATCTCCGTGGCGCTTCCTTGCCGCCAGCATGTCCGACGGAACCCTTCGCGCGTTTGGCGTTCTCCTCGCACTCTTTCAAGTTTCAGCAGGTCGCTCTACCACTCCGCCACTTATCGGGTTGGAGGAGCCGGAGATGGCGCTCCATCCAGCAGCATCCGGCGTGCTGCTGGGCGCACTTCGTGAGGCTTCGGCGAGGACACAAGTAATGGTCACAAGCCACAGCCCGGATCTATTGGACGACTCTTCCATCCCGACAGAAGCCATCTTTGCCGTGGACAACGAGGAGGGTATTACCAAGATCGCTACAGTCGATGAGGCGGGTAGATCAGTCCTTAAAGACAAGCTGTTCACTCCGGGAGAATTACTGCGCCAAAATCAGCTCACGCCCGATCCAGCAGAGATTGCGGCGGCTCAGGACGATCGCCAACTCAATCTTTTCGAGTTCAATGGTCGATGAGAGAATTTTTCGTAGCCCCGATCGTCGAAGGTCATGGCGAGGTTCAAGCGGTGCCGATCCTGTTGCGAAGGTTTTTCCAAGAAGTGCGGGATGATTCTCGTTTGCGCGTAAATCCAGCCTTGAGGGTCAAGACGGGCAGTTTCCTCAATGATGACGAATACTTTGCCAAATACGTCGAACTTGCAGCCCTTAAGGCAAAGCCGCATAGCAACGGATCGGTTCTCATTTTGCTCGATTGTGAAGACGCCTGTCCCGCCGAAATCGGTTCCGCCTTGGTAGCAAAGGCCAAGGCGGTTCGCAGCGATGTGCGCATTACGGTAGCGCTCGCTTGTCGGGAATATGAAACGTGGTTTCTCGCTGCGGCCAATTCGTTGCGCGGCTCCGGCGGACTTTCACCGCATCTCGAGCCGCCCCTTGACCCACAGTCGATACGCGACGCTAAAGGTTGGCTCTCCAAACAAATGCCTCACGGTTACAACGAACCCAACGATCAACCGGGATTCACAGATCGATTCTCTTTCGACGAAGCAGCGGCAGTTCCGTCGTTTGCCCGCCTGCGGAATAAGTTTCGCCAAATCTTCGCGGTCTGAAGGAGGGAGCGCGACATTAAAAGGCATTTGGAACGGGCGTGTCTGCTCGGAGGGGGCAGGAGAAAGTTTTTCGCCGAGTGCCCGTTTCATCTCTGATTCGTCCGATGCGCAGGAGCCCCGCGCCCGTCTGCTTAACTGAGCCAGACCTACGCCAGCAGCTCGGTAAGGGGGCGTTGTTTTTCGACGCCGGTGAGGCGTTGGTCGAGGCCTTGGAACTTGAAGCTGAGGCGCTCGTGGTCGATGCCCATGCAGTGGAGAATGGTAGCGTTGAGGTCGTTCAGGTGGACGGGGTCCTTGACCGGGCTGTAGCTGAAGTCGTCGGTCTCGCCGTAGGTGGTGCCGCCTTGGATGCCGCCGCCGGCCATCCACATGCAGAAATTGCGCGGGTGATGATCGCGGCCGTAGTTTTCGTGGGTGAGCTTGCCTTGCGAATAGACGGTGCGGCCGAATTCGCCGCCCCACACGACGAGGGTTTCGTCGAGGAGGCCGCGTTGCTTGAGATCCTTGAGCAGGGCGGCGCAGGGTTGATCGACGTCGCCGAGCTGGAGGCGAAGTTCGGCGGGGAGATTGTTGTGCTGATCCCAGCCGCGGTGGAGGACCTGCACCACGCGGACGCCGCGCTCGACGAGGCGGCGGGCGAGCAGGGCGCTGGCGGCAAAGGTGCCGGGCTTGGTGACGTCGGGGCCGTAGAGGTCGATGATTTCTTTCGGCTCCTTCGATACGTCGATGAGATCGGGCACGCTGGTCTGCATGCGGAAGGCCATCTCGTATTGGGAAATGCGGGTCTGGATTTCCGGGTCGCCGAATTTGGCAAAGCCGCGCTGGTTCAGCTTGTTCAGCGCATCGAGCATGGTGCGGCGATCGGCGCTGCTGACGCCGTCGGGGTTCTGCACGTAGAGGACGGGGTCGCCCGCACTGCGCAGGGCGACGCCGCTGAAGCGGGTGGGGAGAAATCCGCTCGACCACATGCGGGTGAAGAGCGCCTGGGCGTTCGCTTTCGCGGACCACGTGGGAGTGAGGACGACGAAGCCGGGCAGGTCGTTCGATTCGCTGCCGAGGCCGTAGGAGAGCCACGAGCCGAGGCTGGCCTTGCCGGGCACTTCGCTGCCGGTCATCACGAAGGTGCAGGCGGGGTCGTGATTGATGGCGTTGGTGTGGACGGTCTTCACCAGCGCGATGTCATCGACGACGCCGGCGGTGTGCGGGAGGAGTTCGCTGACCCAGCGACCGCATTGGCCGTGCTGCGCGAAGTTGAACATCGAAGGCGCGACGGGCAGACGCGCCTGGCCGCTGGTCATGCCGGTGATGCGCTGGCCCTGGCGGACGGAATCGGGCAAATCCTTGTCGAACTGTTCGCGCAGGCCGGGTTTGTAATCCCACGTGTCGAGCTGCGACGGCCCGCCGTTCATATGGAGGTAGATGAGCGACTTGGCGCGCGGCTTGAAATGCGGCAGGCCGGGAAGCGGCGGATGCACGCGTTCGCCCGGCGCGGCGATGGTGCGTTCTCCCAGCATGGACGCGAGCGCGACTCCGCCAAGACGCAGGCCGGTCGAGCCGAAGAACTGGCGACGGGTCTGGAGGAGCTGATGTTCGAAAATGGGGTCCATGGCAGTGGAAGTCTCGGGAAGGTAACTCAGCGCGCGGAGATGTCCTTGGGCAAATCGGCGCGGTTCATGGGTCGTGAGTAGATAGTTCATCACTCCGCATTCTCTCCGGCTGGAGATGGGTGGGCTCTTCGTCTGATCGCTTGGGCGCGAGGGAGCGGTGGTGGCCGCTTTTCCACCGCCTGAAGGCTTGGACATCAGCGGCGATCACCTGGCGGGCCATTTGATCGCGGCGAGGGCAGCCTGGTCGGGGCGGGTCAGGGTCCAGCCTTCGACGAGCTCGAGGTCGCAGTGGTTCACGTCTTTCATGACGGCACGATATTTCACCTGAAAGGGACGGGAGACATCGATGGGCGGGCTGCACTCCCAGCGAGGAGCGAAGATCGTGATGTGGCCCTGCCAGCCGGAATAAAAGGGGCGCCCTTCGTGGATGGGCTCGACACGAAGTTGCGGGGATTCGAGCCGGACGATCGCGCCGCTGTCGGCCTGCGCATACCAGTCGTTGCCCTCGATGATCCAGACCCTCCGCGCGGCTTTCGCGGCGATGGTCGAGCACTTCCGGTCGAGGGTTTCATTGCGGCGCGAGATGTCGATGGCACGCTGCTCGATGGCGTTCTGGTCGCAGCCCGTGAGGGCGAGCAGGAGCAGGAGAGTGGCGAGGCGTGCGGGATTTGTCATGCCGGGCGGTCAGAGCGGCAAGTAAACGATCTGGTTCTGTGCCTCCTCGCTGGTGGCGCTGCGGCAGAGGAGTTCGAGGTCATCCACACAGCGGCCGATGGTGACCGATTGCTGGTGGGCGTAGATAATCGTGGCGAAGGAAGTGCCGCTTCGCTGCCGGCGGACTGCTTCGGCCAGAAAGTCGCTATCGCGGGTAAAGACGATCCGCCCAACGTCTCCGGCTCGATCAAGCAACGCGGGATCCGCGAGACGGGAGCTGCCATCTTCTTGCGCGGTAAGAACATCGATGCCGCGGCGCCGCAAAGCACGGGTGATTCCGATCGGCACGTGCACATCCATGTAAAGGCCGAGGCTCACGCCGATTGCTTCAACAGCCGCAACCGTCGTTGGAGGGGCGATTCGCCGAGCTCGTCGCGCCAGCCTTTCACTTCGTGCTCGCGTCGCGAGATCTCCTGCTCGAAGTCGATTTGGTGATCGTAGAAATAAGCGAGAGCCGCATGGATTTGCGCCAGCGTCAGGTGAGGAAACTGTTCGTGAAGAGCTTCAGCGCTCCAGCCATAGGCCAGATGGTCGAGAGCGAGTTCGACGACTTTGATACCGGTGTCGTCTATCCAGGTGGTGCCGTGGTCGTCGCGCACGATGTGCGAAGCAGGCTCGGCGGAAGTGGGCATGACCGAAAGGATAGCCGCATCCAGGGTGACGGCCAAGCGCGACTTAGTTCCGCGTCAGCGTTTCGTCGAGGTTCAGGATGAGATTGGCGACCATGGTCCAGGCGGCGACTTCGGGTTCGAGGAGGCCGGGGCGGGGTTTGGATTCGCCGTTGGCGATGACTTTTTTCGCGGCTTCCGGATCCTGTGTGAAGCGGGCGAGATGCTTGTCGAAGGTCTGTTGCACGATGGCGATTTCCTCCGGCGCGGGTTTGCGGGAGAGGACGGTGCGATAGGCGTAGGCGATGCGGTCGGCCGGGGTGGCGCCGCCATCGAGAACGATGCGTTCGGCAAAGGCGCGCGCGGCTTCGAAGTGCTGCACGTCGTTCATGAGCTGGAGCGCCTGGAGCGGGGTATTGCTGCGCTCGCGGCGGGTGCAGAATTGCTCGCGATTGGGCGCGTCGAAATTGGCCATGAACGGTGGCGGCGCGGTGCGCTTGAGGAAGCAGTAGAGCGAACGGCGATACAGCGCGGCGCCGTGGTCCTGCGTGTAAAAGCGGGTGTTCGATCCGCCGAAGCCGACAGGTTCCCAGATGTTCGGCGGCTGGTAGGTGCGCACGCCTTTTCCGCCCATGTCGAGATTGATGAGGCCGCTGACGAAGAGGGCGTTGTCGCGGAGTTGCTCGGCATCGAGGCGGAAGCGCGGGCCGCGGGCATAGAGGCGATTTTCGGGATCGCGCGCGATCCGCTCGGGCGTCATTTGCGGTGCCTGCCGGAACGCGGTGCTGGTGAGAATCTGGCGCACGAGGCGCTTCACATCCCAGCCGTGCTCGCGGAAATCCACCGCGAGCCAGTCGAGAAGCTCGGGGTGGCTCGGCGGTTCACCTTGCGAGCCGAAGTCGAAGCTGGTTTTTACGATGCCGGTGCCGAAGAACTGCTGCCAGAGCCGGTTGACGGTAACGCGTGCGGTGAGCGGATGCTCGGGGGCGACGAGCCAGTTCGCGAGGTCGAGGCGAGTGGGCGTGGCGCCGCAGGTTTTGAGCGGCGGGAACGCCGCGGGCACGGCGCGCTCCACTTTCTGGCCAGGGCGGTCGTAGGCGCCGCGTTCCATGATGAAGGCATCGCGAGGCTTCTCCAGGTCGGCCATGACGAAGGTGGACGGAATGGCGTCGTCGAGGCTCTTCTTCTTCGCTTCGAGCGCGAGCTTTTCCGCGCGCGGCCCGTCGATGAGGCTGCGCATGCCCTGGTATTCGTTTTCGAGCCACCAATCGCGCACGCGCTTCGTCTCGGCCTCGGTCCACTCTTCCGATTTTTTCCCGCGCACGAGAGTCTGGAGATCGTTGGGCAGAGCCTCGACGCGTTTGCCTTGGTTTTTCTCGCGCCAGACTTTCCACGACCACTGCGGATCGGTCTTGGGATCGACGCGGGAACTCATGCTGAGCTGGTCCCAATAAACGGTGCCGCCGAATTGAGCGAAGGAGTAACCGTTGACTTTCATGCCGGGCTTGAGACCGAGGCGATCGGCCGCCACTTCGAGTTTCATCCATTTGCCCGCTTCGGGCAGGCCGCCGATGAGGACATTCTCCGCCGTGCGCACCTTGCCGTAGGGGATGGCACCTTCGAGGCCCCACGTGGCGCGATGATTCCAGTCGGCGCTGTGAAACTGCAGCATGACCGCCTGGGGTGGATTGGCCGGGTCGATGTAACAATAGACGGAGATCCTGCCATTCGGCGGGATGGCGAAGTTCGCGCTGCCGGTGAAGTAATCCTGCGCCACGCCGGTGGCGGTGCGTTTCAAGGCACGGTCGCCGCTGAAGACCGGGCCATTTTCCTTTGTCACATAGGCTGTCGGCTCGCCGGCAAATTTGACGTCGGCACCAGCGGGGAAGCTGTCTTCGAACCACACGGTTTCACTCGTCTGCTGTGGTGGGGGCGGGTCCTGCAGAGCCGGGTCGGCGTAATCGAGCGTGGCGATGGCGGTGCGAATTTTCGCGTCGGCTGCCGCAATGCTGGCGGTGAGGGTTTCGATCTGTTTTTTCTGCTCCTGCGTGCTGAGTTGGAGAATCGGCGGCGTGAGCAGCTTGTTGCCATCCATGGCGGGATCGGCGGCGCTGAGGAAGAAGGAGTAGAGCTGGTAAAACTCCTTCTGCGTGATCGGGTCGAACTTGTGGTCGTGGCACACGGCGCACTGGCCAGTGAGCGCCATCCACGTGTTCATGGTGGTGGCGGTGCGATCGACGGCGTAGCGGAAGATGAACTCCTCGTTGATCGCGCCGCCTTCGCTGGTGGTCACATTGCAGCGGTTGAAGCCGGTGGCGACGACCTGATCGCGGGTGGCATTCGGGAGGAGATCGCCGGCGAGTTGCCAGACGGTGAATTGATCGAAGGGCAGGTCGTCATTGAAGGCGCGCACGACCCAGTCGCGATACGCCCACATCTGGCGTTCGTTGTCGAGGTGCAGGCCGTGGGTGTCGCCGTAACGGGCGATGTCGAGCCAGTGGCGCGCCATTTCTTCGCCGTAGCGAGGTGAGGCAAGGTAACGATCGACCATCCGCTCGTAAGCGCCATTCCCCTGGTCGTTGAGAAAATCATCGACCTCGCGCACCGTCGGTGGGAGACCGGTGAGAGAGAAGCTCACGCGGCGGATGAGAGTCTCGCGATCCGCTTCGGGAGAGAAGGAGAGACCTTCGGACTCAAGGCGCGCGAGGAGGAAGGAATCAACCGGATTTCGGATTTCGGATTTCGGATTTCGGATTTCCGGCGCAGCCGGTTTCGTTGGTGCTTCGAAGGCCCAGTGCTTTTGATATTTCGCCCCCTGCTCGATCCATTTTTTGATCGTCGCCTTTTCCGCGTCGGTCAGCGTCTTGTGGAAATCCGGCGGCGGCATGACCTCGTCCTTGTCGGAACTGATGATGCGGAGCCACGCGTCGCTCTTCTCAAGGTCGCCGGGCTTGATGGCTTGGATGCCGTCGTTCACGGCGTAGGCGCCTTCCGCGGTGTCGAGCCGGCGATCGGCCTTGCGTTTCTTCGCGTCGAAGCCGTGGCAGGCGAAGCATTTGTCCGAGAAGATGGGGCGGATGTCGTGATTGAACGTAAGCGGCTTTTCCGCCAGGGCAGCCGAAGCGGCACTGGTGAGCGCGGACGAAATCAGGACGGCAGGGAGCAGACGCATGGTGCTGAGTAGGAGCGGGGTTGGGGGCGGTATCTTAGCGAAAGCCCTCCGATCTGGCGAGGCGAAGGCATGGAGAATCCTGTCACCGTTTTTTCCCTAATCGTGCTCCTGCTCGTGCTCATAATAGGGATTCCCCGGCTCGAGTGCGAGCACGAGCAGGAGCACGAGTGCGAGGAATCCCCCTCAGCTCCCGACGCAGCGCAGGATGAGATTCACGATCGGTTGCGGGACATACCAGCGGGAACGCTCGATCACTTTGCCGGTTTTCGGCTTGGTGTAAGTGGTGCTGCGGGTCGAACTGGTCCGGCTGCCGAATTTGATCGGTGGGCGGTCCTCGGGGTCCTTGGGATCGATCACCGTGGTATCGATCAGCACGACACCGGACGGGCCGCCAGTGGCGAGGTCGTGCCGGACGACGAGGTCGTTGTTCGCCTTCGCGCGCCCGGTGAGGAAATTGTAAGTGTGGTAGCCGGAGGTGTCCGTTTCGTTCTGGACCCGCGTGCGTGGATTCTCTTCGACGCAGAGCGCGCTCACGACCTGGTCGGCGTTGTCGGTGATGAGATAGAGCCGGTTAAAGCCGCCGATGAAAATCCCGTTAAAGGCATGCGCGCTGAAGGAACCTTGCGGCATGCCGGGGCAATTCACCTTCGTCACCGCAGCGCTTTCGCCGGCGAGGTTGAGCTTTTTCTTGGCGACGCCGAGCGGGGTCAGGAACGGAACGCCGGGATACACTTCGATGGAGGGATCGCCCTCCACGCTGTCGCTCGGGGAGCCGACCGCGCCGAAGAGCTTGGCGAGATCCTTGCGCGTCATTTCGCCACCCTGACCAGAGCTGGCCCAGTTCGAGGCGAGCATGATCTTGCTGCCGCCAGCGGTGGGAGCGGTCGGGACGGTGGGCTTCGTCAGCGCTGCCATCGGTGGTGGTGTGGCAGGCGTGAGCGAAGCGGTTGGTGGCGGTGGCGGTGGCGGAGGTGGGGCGTAAGATTTGCCCGGCATCGGCGTCGTGGCCATTGGTGGGGGCGGTGGGGGCGGTGGGGGAGGCGGTGGTGCGGAAGTCCCAGGAGCAGGGGGCGGTGCGGTCGGCGCGGCTGGCGCGCTGCCATCGGCCAGTTTGATCTGTTCGGCTGAGCGAATGATGATTTGCGGCTTCTGATCGGGCGAGAGTTCGATCTTCCCGCTCAGCGCCACGTCCTTGCCCTCATATTGCTTCACGTCGCCGGCGGCGGCTTCATCGCGCGAGAAGACCACGCCGCCGAAGGTGTGGTTCGGGAACCTGGCGCCGAAGTTCAGGAAAGTGGTGCCTTTGGCCGATTTGGAAACGTTGAAGACCTTGCCGGTGACGGTTGCCTCCTCACCGACATGCTTGGCCGCCTCGGCGTCCGGGTAAGTGGGTTTCTGCTGCGCACGGCCCGTCAGCGAGATGAGAGGGGCCAGCAGAACGGCGGCGAGGATGAAGCGTGGCGAGTTCATGCGGTGCGCCATCGTGTGCGCGAAGCCCGCCGGAGGACAGGCGAAAGTTTCGTTACAATTCCCGCACGAAGAGATTGGAAAACTCAATCTCTTCGCCGGGATGAATCAGCGAGATCGGACCTTCCGCGGGCAGTCCCGCGACCGGAGCCTGATCGATGATCGTCTGGTCGTTCAGCACGACCGTGACCTTGTCGCCCTTGAGCGTGATAAAAAACCGGTTCGATTTCCCGAGAGGTTGATCCCCCTTGGCCTTCGCAGCGATTTCGCCGTGCCCCGCGATGGCTCCGGAGGCGGTGCCGATTTTTACCACACACCCACGGAGCCGGATGCCGGCCTCCACATTCGCCGAAGCCTTTTTGGCCAGCCGCCAATCCACGCAGAGGGTGAAGTCGCGATAGCTCTTTTCTGTGTCGAGATTCGAGCCTTTGGTGGTGCTGGTGCTGGTGAATTGCCCGCCGCGCGCCGTCCACGCGGCCTTGCTGGTTGCGTCCGTTTTCCAACCTTCGAGGCCTTTGCCGCTGAAGATCGGCTTGAACCCTTCGTAGGCCGTCGCGGTCTGCTCGGGCGGTGTGTTCGTCGTGGGCAGTTCCTTGATCCGCAGATTTCGGAAATGCACCTCGCTGCCTTCAGCTTCGAGATTGAGATAACCTTTCCTCGGCACGCAATCCTTGCCCACGGTTACTTCCTTGCCGTTCACCGAGAGGCGCAGTTCACCCGCGTTCGCGACGAGCCGGTAGTGATTCCACTCGGGCGACGGGTGCGTGCGATCCTCGATGGGAAAACTGCGCTGGCCGGTTTTCGAGATGCGGCCGAAGGGCGTCATGGTCGCGCCGCGCACGGGGAAAAGGTCACCATTGCACGTGAACCAGTCGTTCTCGCCCTTGTGCTGCTGGCCGTAGCCGGGGTCGAGCACCTGCACTTCGATGCCGCGCGGAAACGGGCCGCCCGTGTTCGGCAGGCCATCGCCCCATGTGAAGCAGCCGCTGTTGCCGCCGGATTTCAGGTGCCGCCACTCGAACTCGAGGATGAAGTTTTCATACATCCGCGCCGTGCGCATCACGCCGGTCGGGACGCCGGTGTCGATGATCATGCCATCGCGCACGGTGAAGGTGTCCTCGGCGCAATTCACGCGCACCCAGCCGTCGAGATTGCGGCCGTTGAAGAGCGGCACGAAGCCTTGGGCGTCAGGCGAATTCTGCGCGAACAGAGGTGCGGCAAGGGCGAGGAAAGCGGAGGGAACGAAGGCGCGGAGGAACATGGCAGGTGGATCAATCCTACGAACCCGCCTCTTCTTGGAAAGTCTCCCCGGCCAAATTCTTTGTCCGGTTGGACGATTTCGATACCAAGGCCGGAGGCCCTCTCTGGATTCTTCACGCTTGTGACCCTGGCTCAAACCCTCGCCACCTTCCTTGCCCTCCTCGCTGCCCTTCCGGCGCGCGCGGACGACACCGCCGTGGCCATGCGCTTGCTGAAATCGAACTGCTTTTCGTGCCACAACGACGAGAAGCACAAGGGTGGCCTGGTGATGACTTCGCGGGAGGGAATGCTCAAGGGCGGTGAAAATGGGGACGCGCTCGTTGCCGGTGATCCCGCGAAGAGTGGCATCATCGCCGCGCTGGCTGCCGAGGCGGATCCGCACATGCCGCCGAAAAAGCAGCTTACGCCCCCGCAAATCGAAACGCTGAACAAGTGGGTGAAAGACGGTGCGAAGTGGGATGCCGCTGCCCTCATCGACCAACCGTCCACCGCCCGCACGGTCACGCTCGGCGGACTGCCCGCCGCGTATCGGCCCGTGCTGGCGATGGCGCTTTCACCGGATGCAAAACGGCTCGCGGTGGGCTGCGGCAATGAAGTGGTTATTTGCGACGCGGCGGCGAAGGAGCCGACGGTCATTGCGCGGCTCAATGCGCACCCCGATCCCGTGCAATCGCTGGCGTGGAGCGCGGATGGAAAGCATCTCGCCAGCGGTGCCTTTCGCCGGGTGGTGATCTGGGATGCGCCATCGCTGGCGGTAGAGCGCGCTATGGTGAGCGAGCTCACCGATCGGATCGCCGCGCTGCGTTTCTCGCCGGATGGTAAACAGCTCATCGTTGCCGACGGGCGCGTTGCGGAGAGTGGCATCGTGCGCGTGGTGGAGGTGGAGACGGGCAAAGTCGCCGCGTCGTGGAATGCGCATGCGGATACCATTTTCGATCTCGGCCTCAGCCCGGATGGCAAGCTCCTCGCGACGGCGGGCGGCGACAAACTCGTGAAGCTCTGGGACCTCGCGACGCACAAGGAAGTCGCCCGGCTCGAAGGCCACACTGCACAGGTGCTCACGGTGTCGTTCGATCCGAAAGGCGCACTGCTCGTCAGCGGCGGCGCGGATCAGCAGCTGAAGGTCTGGGACGTCAAAACGAAGGAACGCATCGCCGCGCTGGGCACGCACGAAAACGCCGTCAGCGCCGCCGTGTGGGGCTCGGCGATTTTTGCCACGACGGATGGCGGGCGCATCACGCGTTACACCGAGGTGCAGGCCCACAACGGCACGCAAAGTTCCGAGGCCGCGAAGCAGAAGAAATTCGAAAGCGCGGAGGTCGCACTGCATTGCGTGACCGCCAGCGCGAACGGCGACCACGTCTTCGCCGGCTCGCAGGATGGGCGCCTCTTTGCGTGGAATCAGGACGGCAAACTCGTCGCCAGACTCGCGCTCGCGGCGGCGCCGCCGAAGAGCGAACCGCTCAGTTTTTTGCGCGATGTGCTGCCGGTGCTGAGCCGTGCGGGTTGCAGTGCAGGGCCGTGCCACGCGAAGCCAGATGGGCAGAACGGTTTCCGCCTCACCGTTTTCTCCTACGACCCGCAGGCCGACTTTCGAGAGATCACCCAGGAAGCCCGGGGACGCCGCGTGTTTCCGGCCGCGCCGGAAGAAAGCCTGCTCCTGCTCAAGGCCACCGAAACCGTTCCCCATGAAGGTGGCGAGCGCTTTGCGAAAAGCTCGGAGGCTTACAAAACGATCGAACGCTGGATTCGCAGTGGCATGACCTTCAAAGCCGACGGCGAGCCAACGCTCGAACGCCTCGCCGTGACTCCCGCCGCCAACACTTACGCGAAGAACGCGAAGCAGCCGCTCAAGGTCGAGGCCATCTACTCCGACGGCTCGAAGCGCGACGTCACCGCGCTGGCCAGCTTCAGCTCGAACGACAAGGACTTCGCGCGCGTGACCGATGAGGGACTCGTGACCGTCGGGAAACAAAGCGGACAGGCCGTCATTGTCGCGCGCTTCATGGGGCTCGTGGCCGATGCGCGCATCAGCGTTCCTGCCGACCGTTTGCTGCCCGCGGAGAAATACGCGGCACTGCCGAAGGCGAATTTTATCGACGAACTCGCTTACGCGCAGTTCGCCAAGCTCGGCCTCTATCCCTCGGAGCTGTGCACCGATGCGGAGTTCATCCGCCGCGCCACGCTCGACACCATCGGGGCGCTGCCGACGCCGGAGGAAACGCGTGAATTCCTCGCGCATCCCGATCGCAACCAGCTCATCGATCGCCTGCTCGCGCATCCGTATTACGCCGACTATTGGGCAAACAAATGGGCCGACCTCCTGCGTCCGCCGCCGGATCGCGCGGGCATCAAGAGCGTGTATGTGCTCGACCAGTGGTTGCGTGAATGTTTCCGCGACAACGAGCCCTACGATCAATTCGTGAGGGAGATCCTGCTCTGTGAAGGCAACACCCATCGCTACGGACCGGCGGTCGTTTATCGCGACAAACGCGAGCCGGAAATGCTCACCACGCTGTTCAGCCAGCTCTTCCTCGGCGTGCGGCTCGACTGTGCGAAGTGTCATCATCACCCCAACGAAAAATGGGGCCAGGACGACTTTTACCGCATGGCGGCGTTCTTCGGCCCGCTGAAACAAAAAGGCGCCGGCATTTCCGCGCCGATTTCCGCAGGCAATGAGACGTTCTTCTTTACCGCCGGCAAAGCGGTGAAACATCCCGTGACCGGCGAACTGCTCGACCCGAAAGCGCCCGATGGTCCCCTCGTGAAAATGACGGACGACGATCCGCGCCGCGCACTGGCCGATTGGATGACCGATGCGAAAAATCCGTTCTTCGCCCGCGCGGCCGCGAACCGCGTGTGGGGCGCATTTTTCGGCCGGGGCATCGTCGAGCCGGTGGATGATTTCCGCATTTCCAACCCGCCCTCGAATCCCGAACTGCTCGACGCACTTGGGCAGGAACTCGTGCGGCAGAAATTCAATCTGAAGGAACTCATGCGCACCATCCTGCGCTCGCGGCTTTACCAGCTCAGCGCCGTGCCAAACGAGTTCAACTCCGCCGACACGCGCAACTTCTCCCGCGCTTATCGTCGCCGTCTGCCCGCCGAAGTGCTGGCCGATGCCGTCGCCGACGTGACCGGCGTGCCCGACGATTTCAAAGGCATGCCCCTGGGCAGCCGCGCCATGCAGACGTGGAGCTACAAGATCGCCTCCGAAACGATGGACGCCTTTGGCCGTCCGAACCCGAGCAGCGACACCCCGTGCGAGCGCGATATGCGCCCGAGCATCGTGCAAGCGTTGCACCTTATGAACTCCCGCCTGCTCCAGGAAAAACTCGGGAGCCAGACCGCTGCCGCCCGGGTTCAACAACTCGCCACGAGCGCTCGGAAGCCCGAGGAAATCGTCACCGACCTCTACCTCACCTGCTACTCGCGCATGCCGACCGCCGACGAGCTCAAGATCGCCCTCGCCCCTTTCACCGCCGAAGGCGCCACCCGACGCTCCGCCACCGAAGACGTGCTCTGGGCGCTGATGAATTCAGCGGAGTTTGTGTTTAATCACTGAGGCTAGCCCGATGGCGACTGATCCCCCGACTTGTCCTTTCCCGCTTCGGAAGGGATAAAACCTGTCGTGACGACGACAGCCACAGCCATTTACGAAGATGGAGTGCTGCGTCCTCTGAAGCCGCTGCCTTTGCCGGAAGGGTGCCGCGTGGAGATAACGGTGAACAATGGAAAAAGTTTGCCCAGAACAGGCGCACAGCTCGCGCCGCTTCGGGACGGCTACCTCATCTTTCTCCCGACGAAGCGGAAGCGTTTGAACGCGATCTGGCGGCAGCGCGTGCAGCGGCGCGCGATCAAACCGCGCCCACATGGAAGGGATCCTGGACAGCTTGGTATTGATCGCAGCGGAACGAGGACGCTTCGATCTGGGAGCGATGCTTCGCAGTTGCCCACATGAGACTTTCCAGATGCGAGTGCCGGGATTAGTCCTGCTGGATGTCACTGCGTCTGCCTCGGCCTAAGGCGGTTTAAGCGAGAACAGGCTCCAGCTTCACCGTCAGCGACTCGTAGCCCATGGCGCGCTGGTAGCGGGGCTCGTCTTCGATACGCGGCTGGGCGTCGAGAATTTGAATGGAGCCGATGCGTTGGGTGCATTTCTCCAGCAGCGTGCGCACGAGCAGACGGGCGTGCGGGGCACCGAGGCAGAGGTGAGTGCCGAAGCCGAAGGCGAGATGGGGATTCGGCTTGCGATCCAGGCGCACTTCGTCCGGAGCGTCGAAGACGGCTTCGTCGCGGTTCGCCGAGGCCCAGCAAAGCGAGACGCGGCCGCCGGGCTTCACCTCGAAGCCATGCACATTCGTTTCGACCGGGCACACGCGTCCGATGTGGGTGAGCGGCGTGATGATGCGGAAGAACTCCTCGCTCGCGTGGACGATGCGCGCGGGATCTTCGCGGAGAAATTCCAGCGCCTCGGGATGTTCGCCGAGGTAGCCGATGACTGAGGAGATGCTGTGAATGATCGTGTCGCGCCCGCCCGCGAAAGTGAGGTTGGCGAAGCCCATCATCTCCTCGCGGGTGAGCGCCCGCCCGCGAAACGTCGCCTGGGTGAGCGCGCTGAAGAAATCCGCGCCCGGATGAGCCAGCGCACGGTCGAACTGCGCATGCAGATATTGCTCGAGGATCTCGCCCTTCGAGCCGCCATCGCGAAAAACGTGAATGCCCCAGCCGATCCATGTCTCGGCCTCCGACTCGGGCACGTTGAGCAGATAGGTCAGCGCCCGCGATTGCAGCGGGAGCGCGAACTTACGCACTACCTCGATCGATTCCCGGCCCAGCGCATCGGTCAGCAATTCGTCGATCAGCGTTTCCACCTGCGCGATCATCTCGGGCAGTTTGGCGCGGCGGAAAAACGGTTCGGCGATGGCACGATATTCCGTGTGCTCCGGCGGGTCCGTTTCGACCGGGAGCTGCCGCATGCTGCGGACATCTTCTTCCGAGGGAATCGGCACGCGGAATGGTGCATCCGAGCTGAACGTCTTCCAATCCTTCGCTGCGCGCCGCACGTCTTCATGACGCAGGATCATCGGCACTTCCTCACCTTGAAATTCGGCACGGAAGAGGCCGGACTCGATGCGTTGCTCGCGGAAAGGATCGGAGGGAGTGCTCATGTAGTTGGGTGAACATTAATCGTTAATCCTGATAAACCTGCGAAGGCAGTCTCTTGTAGCATTTCACCCGAGGGGTGGGGGCAATCGGTTTCGTTAAAAAACGCATTTCGTCCCTACGAACCTGCCGGGTGAGGAGTTATGTCACCTGATTCACCATGTCCCCTCTGCACCGTAACTGCGCTGGCATTTCCCGCCGCGACTTCCTGCAAGTCGGCCTCGGCGGCACGCTCGGGCTCGGCCTGTGCGATCTGCTGCGCCTGCGCGCTGCGGGTGCAGAGACGATGCCGGCGGCGAAAAAAAATGTGAATTGCATCATGGTGTGGCTGGACGGCGGTCCGTCGCACTACGAGACGTTCGATCCGAAGCCGGACGCGCCGGCGGAGATTCGCGGCACCTTCGGCACGATCCCCACCACGGTGCCGGGCGTGCATTTCTGCGAGACGGTGCCGAACCTGGCGAAGACCTTCGACCAGTTTACTGTCCTCCGTTCGATCTGCCACAAGGACCCAAACCACGGCGGCGGCAATCATTACATGATGACCGGTGCGCCGACCCCGGTCCCGGTCGGCTGCGGGGCATTCGTCACGTTCCATCCTTCGTTTGGCTCGATGGTATCCTACGACCGCGGCGTGCGCAGTGGGTTGCCCGCTTACATGGCGATGCCGAGCAATACGCGCTCGGGTGGGCCGAATTTCCTCGGTGGTCAGCACGCACCGTTCGTCATCGGGGGCGATCCGAACGCGAAAGGTTTCCAGGTGCGCGACGTGGTGGTGCCGGCGGAGATTTCCGAAGCGCACGCCAAATCGCGGCGCGACCTGCGCGCCTCGCTCGATCGCATGCAGCGGTTCAACGACAAGCTGGTCGAAGATCCCGCAGTCGTGTTCGACAAATTCTACCAGCAGGGCTTCGACCTCGTGTCCTCGACCAAGGCGCAGGCGGCTTTCGATATCGGTCGCGAAGATGATAAAGTGCGCGACCGCTACGGGCGCAACGACGTCGGCCAGCGCATGCTGCTGGCGCGGCGGCTCGTGGAAGTCGGTGTGTCGTGGGTCACGGTTCACTACGGCGGTTGGGATGATCACCGGAAACTGTTCGAGACCTACAAAGGCGACCGGTTGAAAACCTTCGACAAAGCCATGTCCGCGCTGCTGACCGACCTGAAAGAGCGCGGTCTGCTGGATAACACGCTCGTCATCGCCACGGGCGAATTTGGCCGCACGCCGAAGATCAACAAGGACGCCGGGCGCGATCACTGGCCGCACGCCATGTCGGTGCTGATGGCGGGCGCGGGCATCCCCGGGGGACAGATCGTCGGAGCGACCGATGCAAAGGGCTACAACGCGGCGGAGAACGTTTATCGGCCCGAAGATTTTGCGGCGTCGCTTTACACGAAAATGGGTATCGATCCGAACCAGGTGCTGACCACGCCGAGCGGCAAGCCGGTCCATCTGGTGAACGATGGGCGGTTGATCAAAGAGTTGTTTGTTTGAGCCGGAGAATTTTCGAGCGGTGGTCGGGCGGTGGTCTGTTGATCGGTTCAATCGCGATGACCTCGCTCGCTGCGGAGCCGTCGCTCAAGCACCTCTTCCCCGTCGCTGGCGGACAGGGTGCGACGGTGGCGGTGACCGCGTCGGGTAAATTCGATCCGTGGCCGGTGAAAGCGTGGGTCGATGCGCCGGGCATCGTTTTCAAACCCGGCGACAAAGCGGGGAAGTTCGATGTGGAAGTCGCGCCCGATGCGCCGCTCGGCCCGCATCTGGTGCGGTTTTTCAACGAGAGTGGTGCTTCCGCGACGCGCTTTTTCGTCGTCGCTCCCAAATCCGATTTGCTCGATGCGGAACCGAACGACGACTTCCGCGTCGCGCAAAAAATCGCCGCGTTGCCCACGACGATCAGCGGCAAACTCGACAAAGCGGGAGACGTGGACTCCTTTGCGGTGACCTTGAAAAAGGGCGAGCCTTTTACCGCGTGGCTGGAGGCCTACGTGATCGGCTCGGCCTTCGACGGGTTGCTGCGCATCGTGGATGAAAAGGGCACCGAACTTGCCTTCAATCACGACGGCCACACCCTCGATCCCGTGCTCGCCTGGACGGCGCCACGCGATGGGACGTTCGTCGTGCAGACGATGGGCTTCGTCTATCCGGCCAGGGCGGAAGTGTCGCTAACCGGCGGCGAAGGCTGCAACTACCGGCTTCATTTCAGCAACGAGCCCCGGCACCCTTCTGCCCAACCGGGAGACATCGCCGAACAGGAACCGAACGATGGCGCCGACAAAGCTCAGTCGATCACGACCCCAGGCACGGTGGCGGGGCGAATCGAGCGCCGCGGCGATGAGGACCGGTTCACCTTCACTGCCACGAAACAACACCTCTACGAAATCGCCCTCACCGCTGGCCGCGATGGCTCTGCGCTGGATGCCTGGCTCAAGGTCGAGGCGAAGGATGGAAAGCAGCTCGCGCGCGACGACGATTCGGGTGGTTCCCGCGATCCGAAACTGACGTGGACCGCCCCGGCCGACGGCCCTTATGTCGTCGCCCTCGGCGACATCACGCATCGTGGCGGCCCCGATTACGGCTACCGCCTCACGGTGGCCGAAGCCGTGCCCACGGTGACCGCGACGGTGGCCAGCGATTTGATCACGTTGAAACCCGACAAACCCGCAGAAGTGAAAGTAACCGTGAAGCGGGTGAATGCGTTCAAACCGAAGCTCGCCCTCGCCGCGAAGGATCTGCCCGAAGGGGTGACCGCAACGGACGTCGATGTTCCCGACAAGGACGGCGAGGTGACGCTAAAACTGGTCGCCGCGCCGACCGCTCCGGCGGCGAATCAGCCCGTTCAGCTCATCTTGCGGGAAAAAGAAGGCGGTCGCGAACATGCCGCCAGTTTCCCGCTGATCAAAACCACCGAAGACAACGGCGTGCCGCAGGGCTACAGCGAACTCGTGATCAATGCCGTGGATCGCCCGTGGCTCACGGTGATCGCGCCGCCGCCGCCGAAGCCGGCGACGCCTGCGCCCACACCCGCGGAGACGAAGCCGGCGGAAGTGAAGTAGGGCAGTCTAACGTTTCCGTTTTCCGGAGGCGGGCGTCGCTTTGGGGATGAGCTTTCCCGCAGCGTCGTAGTCGTCGATGACGACGTCCTTGCCGGTGTAAATAAAGGTGCGGTGGCCGAGAAGTTTGTCGTCCTTGCTGTAGAGATAGCTGGCGCTGATCTGGCCGGCGCCGTCGCGTTTGTAGGCTTCCTTGTAGCGGACGTTGCCTTTCGCGTCGTAGTGAATGGCGCCGGTGCTCTGGCCGTAATCGTCGAGCGTGTAGAGGATCTTGCGCATCATCCTGCCACCGGCATCGGTGACGGTCTCGACGGCGGTTTTTTGATCGCGATCGGTGATGGTGGTGGCCTTCGAGCCATCGGCCAGCACGCGGGTCGTCGCGCGAACGACCGGGTCGTCGGCGAGGGCGGCGAGAGTGAATGCGAACAAAAGGAAAAGAGTCTTCACGAGGCGATGGCGTGAGGTTGATTGAACTGAAGATCGTAAAGCCGCTGATAGACCGGGCTGCGGCGATAGAGATCGGAATGCGAGCCGATGTCCACGACCCGGCCCCCATCCATCACGACGATCTGCTGCGCGTGCAGAATTGTGCTAAGCCGGTGCGCGATGGCGATGACAGTGCGGCCTTCGGCGAGCGTCTCCAGCGCGGTCTGGAATTGCTTTTCCGTCTCGGTATCCAGCGCGCTCGTGGCTTCGTCGAGGAGGATGATGGGCGCGTCCTTGAGCAGCGCGCGCGCGATGGAAAGACGTTGCTGCTGCCCGCCGCTGAGCCGCGACCCTTTGTCGCCGATCACCGTCTCGTAGCCGCGCGGCTGCGCGAGGATGAAGTCGTGCGCGTGGGCCTGCCGGGCGGCGGCTTCGAGATCGGCCTGCGTCGCGTCGAGTCGCCCGTAGCGGATGTTGTTCGCGATGCTGTCGTGGAAGAGGAAGATGTCCTGCGACACCGTCGAAATGTTTTCCCGCAACGATGCCTGCGTCACGTCGCGAATATCGGCCCCATCGATGGTGATGCGTCCGCCCTGCACGTCGTAGAGCCGTTGCAGCAGCGCGAGCATGGTCGTTTTGCCTGCGCCGCTTGCGCCGACCAGCGCGCACGTGCTCCCGGCAGGGATAACGAGGTCGATTCCGTGCAAGGCGGCCTTCTCCGTGCCGTAGCTGAAGGTCACGCCTTCGAACCGCACCTCGCCCTTCACCCGCGGCAGTTTCTTCGCGTTGGGCGCATCTTCGATGGCCGGCTTGCGATCAAGCAGCTCGAAAACTTTCGTCGTCGAAGCGAGGCACTTCTGCATCATGAGGTAGATGCGGCTGAGCGCCTTGAACGCGGGGTAAAGCATCACCATGCCGGCATTGAGCGCGGCGAAGGAGTTGAAACTGAGCTGGAATTTCCACACCCAGAGCAGCGCTGCCGCGACGCCGAGCGACGCCACGGTTTCCACCGCCGGTTGCGCCATTTCGAGCGCTTTTCGCCAGCGCATGATGTGGCGCATGATCTCGGTATTGGCGCGATTGAACCGCTCCGCTTCGTAGTCTTCGCGCGCATGCGTTTTCACCACGCGAATGCCGGCAAACGCTTCATGCATGATGACCATCATCTGCCCGGCTTCCTCTTCTTCCTGCGCGCCGGATTTGCGCACCTTCCGGCTCACCAGCACCACCGGCAGCAGGCACAGCGGGAAAATGACGAAAGAAGCGAGGGTGAAGCGCCAATCGACCCCGAACAGCGCCACGAGTCCGACGATGATCGAAATTGGTTGCTTCACCACATCGCCCGCGATCGTGGTGAGCGCTTGCTGCGCCATACGGGTCTGGTTGAAGACCGTCTGCACGAGATCGCCGGCCTTGGAGCGATTGAAGAACTCCATCGATTGCCCCATCGTGTGCCGGAAGACTTCCTGTCGGATATCGTCGAGCACACGCACGCTGCACCACAGCATGCAGTAGGAGTTCAGGTAGCCGCACAGCCCACGCAGGAGCATCAGCAGCGGAATCGTGGAACAGATCAACAGCACCGTGCCGAGCCCGGCATTGTCGAAGTGGAGGTTCGCGAGCTGCGGAAACCACTTCGCGATCGCGCTGATCTTTCGCCCGCTCGTATCTGGAAAAATCGCCCCTGCGACATACTGGATGTCGAACACGAGCAGCCCCTGCATCGCCCCGAAAAGCGCGCCGAATAAAATACCTGCCGCGAACCGCCCGCGATAGGGTCGCAGGTAGGAGAAGAGGCGTCGATAGGGTTCCTTCGCCACACGGAGAAACTCGGCGAAGCTCATCTTCGCTATGTCTTTGCGGCTGACTTTCTTGATTTGGCTCACGAGGCGAGGAGGGCGTCGATAGCACGGCAAACCGCTTCGGTCGAGATACGGTCCATCGGCGCCCCTTTCATGCGCGGGTTGAATTCGTTCATGGGAGCATCCGGTTGAGCCGCCGAAATGACCACTGCGCGCTCATGACGCGGACGCCAGTGGAAAGGATTGGTGGGGCCGAAAAGGGCGATTTGCGGGCGTTCAAAGGCTGCGGCGAGATGCACGGCGGCGGTGTCGCAGCTCACGACGAGAGTGGCGTCGCGGATCAAGGCAGCGAAATCGCAGAGGCCGCGTGGCTGAACCAGAGTGCCTCCGATCGCGGCGGCGTGAGCGCGCTCGCCGGGATCGGGGCCAGTGGAGACAAGGATGGGCAAACCGTGCGTTTCGCCGAGGTGCCGGGCGACTTCGGTCCAACGATCTGCCAGCCAGAATTTCTCCGCGCGCGCCGTGCCGGGATGCAGCAGGGCATATTTTTTGGGGAGCGAAGCCGAGCAACTGGTTCCCTCGATTTTCAGCGTGGAGACGCCTTTGGCAGGCGAGACCTCGAGTGGCCCCAGCAAGTCGAAATAGTGATCCACCGTGTGCCGTTCGCGGACATTGGAGGAAACAAATTCGTTGTAGGGCAATGCGCGCAGGCGGTTCTTGCGCATCCACTCGAAGGCGATCCGGCGTTGCGCGCGGGCGAGAAAAGTCGCCAAGGCGGAACGGTCGGTGCCGGTGAAATCAAGCACGACATCGAAGCCGCCGGTGAGCACTTGCTGCCACGGAGTCCAGCCACGTCCGGGGCCGAAGACGATGGTGGAGTCGTAATGAGGAATCGCCGGCAACAGGCTGGCGGTGCTGGCGTGGACGGCGAGCACCACTTCGGCGTTTGGCGGCGACTTGAGCGCCGCCAGCGCGGGTGTGGTGAGCACCAGATCGCCGATACGCTTGAGTTGGAGCGCGAGAATTTTCATGCCGTGCCAGCGAGTCCGTTATCCACGGGCCAGCAGGGTTCGATAGGCTTCATGCACGCGGGTGCGGAAGTGAGCCCAGGTAAAATTTTCCACCACACGCTGCCGCCCCGCGGCACCGAACTGCGCGCAAAGGTCGCGGTTCTGGTAGAGGTATTGAATCGCGGCGGCGAGCGCGTCCGGGTCGTTGGGCGGGATGATGAGGCCATTGACGTTGTGCCGGACCACATCGCCCGCCTCACGCGTGGTGATCTGGGGAAGTCCGCACGCCGCGGCCTCGTAGGTGCACTTTGCGCTGCCTTCACATTCGCTGGGAAAGACGTGCACCGTGGCGGCGCGATAAGCTTCTTCCACGCGTGGCACAAAGCCCGTCACGCGAATGCTCGGGCTTGCCCATTCGCGCAGCACGGTGTCGATCGGCCGGTGCACGGAACCCACGAGCATAAGTTCGGCGTTTTTCAGTGCGAGCCGATGCCAGACGCGGATGAGATGATCCACGCCCTTGCGCTCGATGAGGGAGCCGACAAAGACCGCGGTGAATTTCTCCGGCGGCGTCGGTGCCGGCGTGAACCGCTCGACATCGACGCCGCGCTGGTGGCGGAAAAGTTTCTCGGCCGGAATCCCGGCGATGCGAAAGGTTTCTTCGGCCCGCTCCGACAGCACGAGGATGAGATCGGCGAGGTCGTATTCCTCGAGCATCTGCTGCCGAGAGATGAGGTGCGCCGCTTTCCACCCCTGCCAGCCGCGCAGGGCGGCGCGTTCGCGTTCACTCTTGGTCTGGCGCTCGGGTTTTACCTTCCCTTTGTTGCGATGCCAGGTGGGAATCTCGATGACACTGCGCACGCCGAGCTGTCGGCATTCCCGCAAGCTCCGCACACATTCCCCGCTCCACCCATGAAACAGGCGAAAGCCTGTTTTTTGGCCCCGCACCGCCTCGCCGAGCGCTGTGGCGGCGGTTCGATCGAGGGCGTTTTTCTTCGCGCCGTAGTAATTTTCAGTGGGCAGCACCGCACCGAGAAGACGCACGGGATGGCGCGTCAGCGTGCAAATGCGGGTGGCGTCGAGATCGGGGGCGCGGTTGTCGAAAGCAAGTGCCTGCCAGTCCAGACTGGCCTCCGCGACGGCGCGCAGGGTTTCGTGAGCCACGGCATCGAGTCCGCTGCCGCCGATGTGGGCGGAGGTGGCATAAAGCAGCGGGACCTGGCTGAGATTGGATTGAGGATTGGACAAAAGACGGTGAGTAGTGCGACAGGCGCGCGTCTCCGTGAATCCGTCAGCCACTTTCCGCAATCCACAAATATGAAGATCGGCCTCGTTCGCCGCGGTTACTCAGAGACCGGGGGCGCGGAAGCCTACGTGCGACGCTTTGCCGAAGCGGCCACAGCGGCTGGACACGAGTGCGTGCTTTACACAGGTGGTGGGTGGCCGGCGGAAAAATGGGCGGGAAAGATCGTTCGGGTGTCCGGCAGTTCGCCGCGCGCGTTTGCGGCCAGCTTGAACGAAGCGCGCCGGGCGCACGGTTGCGATGTGCTTTTCAGTCTCGAGCGTGTGCTGACGTGCGATGTGTATCGCGCTGGCGATGGCGTGCACACGGCGTGGCTGGATCGCCGGACCAAACACGAGTCGAAATGGAAAGCGTGGCTCCGCGGGTTCAACTCCAAGCACAAGGAGACGCTCGCGCTCGAGCAGGCGTTATTCGGCCCACGGGGGGCCAAGCGAGTGATCGCGAACTCCAGACTCGTGCGCAAGGAGATCACCCGGCACTTCGGCTTTCCGGAAAGTCGCATCGACGTCGTTTACAACGGCCTTCCTCCCCTGCGTGCGGAGGAAGGGGCGCGCGAGACGATGCGTGCGGCACTGAAGATCGATGAAGAGGAATACGTCGCGCTGTTTGCCGGGTCGGGCTGGGAGCGGAAGGGACTGCGCTTTGCCATCGAGGCGGTGCGGCGTCTGGGGGAAGACGCGCCCCTGTTGCTCGTGGCGGGGAAGGGAAATCCGCAGTCGATGCCCTCGCATCCGCGGGTGCGTTTTCTCGGGCCGCGCGGAGACGTGCCGCAATTGCTTGCGGCAGCGGACGTTTTTGTCCTGCCGACGATCTACGATCCGTTCTCGAACGCGTGCCTCGAAGCGATGGAAGCCGGCGTGCCCGTGATCACCTCACGCGCGAACGGCTTCTCCGAAATCATCGACCCGAACGTGGAAGGCGATCTGCTCCCCGCGCCGGAAGACATTGATGCGCTCGTCTTCAGCCTGTGTGCCTGGGCGGACCCGATGCGGCGCGAAAATGTGCGGGCGCGATTGATGGCGAAAGCCGCCGAGTTTTCCATCGAACGCAATCTGGCAGAAACGCTCGCGGTGCTGGAGAAGGCGCGCGGTTGACGATCGCGCGAAACGGTGGGCATCTTGAGCGAAGTCGAAAGATCGCGTCGCCCGACATGATGCCTTTAACGAAACGAAACCGGCGACCCGCTGGCGATCGATTATCGGTCGCAGCGTAAGTCGCCGGTAAATGAGCGGGCTCCTTCGGCTTCGCTCAGGATGACCGCAGATGTGCGGTGTCGTGGAGCTTAGGCCCCCATCCCGTCCTCGAAGCTGCCGCCGGCGGCGGGCCAGCAGAGATTGTCTTTCACGTAGCGGATGCCGTCGGCGGAGCAGTAGTCGAGATCCTTGTGGGCGCTTTCGGCTTCGACGACGAGCGGAGCGGAGTCGGTCTTATGCAACCGGCAGTAACGCTCGCGGTAGCCCACGTGCAGGAGGAGCTCGGTGTAGCGTTGCATGTTGAGATCGCCGCTGCCGAGATCGGTAAATTGCATGGCGCGCTTGCCCCAGTTCCATTCCATCGTGCGGAGCGGGAGGTTGCGGCGGATGACGAAATTCTTCACATGCGCGGCGTAGATGCGCGAGCCGACCTTGAGGAAGCGCGTCTCCCAGTCCTCGCCTTCCCAGCAATGGCTCGGGTCGGCATTCACGCCGAGGCACTCGTCGCCATCGCAGATGTCCACGAGCATATTGAAGTCATCCGCCGTGCTCGCGCCCGTGCCGGGATGAATTTCGTGGCAGAGATAGATGCCGAGCTTCTTCGCATGGGCGCGCAACTTGGCGGTCTTTTTCACGAACCGCTCCTGGCCTTCAGCGAGCAGGTCGAAGCCTTTGCCGCTGGCGTTTGGTCCGGCCCAGAAACCCCACGGGTAACCGGTCGCGAGTTCCCACCCGAACGCGACGCCCCAGAACATCGGGAGCGAGCGGATGTGCAGTTCGGCGGCGAGGTCCATCAGTTTGAGCAGATACTTTTCGTGCCATGCTTCGATTTTGTCGGGCGAGAGCTTGAGCACATCCGGCGGGATGAAGGGGTTGCCGGACTTGGTGCCGGTCCAGATCGACGTGTGCACCCAGAACGGGCAGTGGGCGCTGATGCCATCGAGATGCATGCCGCGCTCCCCAAAGATATTTCGGATGTCCTTCGCCTTGCGGAAGCCGCCTTTGCCATCGCCGAGCATGTAGTTGGACGGCTGGGCTCCCTCCGCGCCCGCAGCCTTGGCGTAATCGAGAAATGCTTCGAGGGACTTCGCGCCGTGCTGGGCGCCTTCGATGGACGGGTGGAATGCGTTTTTCGGCATGGTCGGAAAGGGATTGAACGCTTTGGTCTAGCCGCGTCCGGCAAGCGGTGGCAACTGGAAATGGCGGTGAGGGACAAATGGATGGTTGGACGATGGACTGATGGAAAATCGCAAGAATCGCGCTGACGCCCGGCAGGAATTCCATTAGTCCATCGGTTCACTAGTCCACCTGTCCCTTCGTTCCCGCTTCCCATGGTCAACGACATCGAAACCATCCTCTTCCACGAACAAACGATCTTCAGCCGGCTTGATGCGCTCGCGGCGCAGATTACGACCGATTACCAGGGGAAGGAGCTGACCGTGGTGGCCGTGCTCAACGGCTCGTTCATGTTCATGGCCGATCTGCTCCGGCGCATCCCGCTGCCGCTGAAGATCGACTGCATCAGCGTTTCCAGCTATCACGGTGGGACGGAGAGCAGCGGCGAGGTGACTTTTCACCAGAACGAACTGCCCGACATCGACGAGCGCCATGTGCTCGTCATCGACGACATCCTCGACACGGGCCTCACGCTACACGCCATCTGCGAAAAACTCCGGTGCGAATGTCGTCCGCTCAGCGTCGAGTGCTGCGTGTTGCTCGCCAAGCGCAAGGTGCGCGCCGCCGAAGCCGAGGCGAAATATGTCGGCTTCGAAATTGGTGACGAATTTGTGGTCGGCTACGGGCTCGACTACGATGAGCGCTACCGGAATCTGCCTTTCGTGGGGGTGCTGCGCAGTGAGGTGTTCGGAGGGTAGCGAATTTCAGGCGTCGCTAAGATAGCGCCGCCATTCCTCGGACTCGGCGACCGTTTTAATGAGAGCGTTTCTTCGCACGAGAAACGATTGCAAGTAGCGCTGCAGGAAAAGCACTTCGGCCAGCCGCCCCAACAAACCCAGCGGCGCTTCGTAAGAGAATAAATCGCGCATGATGGTGCCTTCGGGTCCTTGCGCGAATTCGTGACGGTGTTCCATCCGGCGAAAGGCGCCACGCAGCATCGTATCGACGAAGAAAGCGGGACGATCGAAGGCGGTGATCCGGACGCTGAGCGTCTGCCACACACCGAAATGACGGGCGCGCCAGGTGACCTCTTCTCCGGCACCGATCAGGCCGGAAGTCACTCCCCCGATGGCACGCTCACCGGTTTGGGCGGTCGATGCGGTATGCAGGTCGATGCTGCGGGAGAGATCGAAGACACGTTCGAGTGGTGCCGCGCTGAAGGTAGTGAGCTCGATGTCCGGCATCGCGCTATTTCGAGGAGGAAACATGCACGCCCGTCCAATCCTCAGGCGGGTGGGTTTCGAGGAATGCGCGGCAGCGGCAGAGCAGGATCGAGCTGGGAACATCGGTGCTGTGCGATTCGAGCAGGGCGATGGCGCCGGTGAAATCGCGGGCGAGGTAAGCAGCGAAGGCGCGTTCGTAGGCTTCGATCGTTTCGTTGCGGGCAACCGAGCTTTTGGTGCCGAGTAGCTCGTAAATTTTGACTGCCTGGCTTTTGCCCTTCACGGCTACGAGATCGAGCAGCCGGAAATCGAAATGGCCGCGGGTTTTCTCGACGATTCGCTCGCTGGCGATGATGCTGGTGCCGTATTGTTTGTTCAGGCTTTCCAGGCGAGAGGCGAGGTTCACGGCGTCGCCGATTGCGGTGTAGTTCATGCGGTCGTGTGCGCCGAAGTGGCCGACGAGCGCGGTCTCGGTATGCAGGCCAAAGCGGGTTTCGAAGGGCGGCAACCCTTGCCAGTCGGGTGACTGCGCGAGAGCGCGTCCTGCCTCGCGGCAGCGCAAGGCGGCTTCGCACGCGAGGCGTGGGTGATCCGGCACGGGCTCGGGCACATTCCAAAGCGCCATGATCGCGTCGCCGATATACTTGTCGATGGTGCCACGAGTTTCCTGCTGGATGATGCGGGTCATGACATCGAGGTAGCGCCCGAGCGCCGCGGCGAGCCGGTCGGGCGGGAGCTGTTCGGAGAAGGAGGTGAAGTCCTTGATGTCGGTGAACATGATGGTGAGCTCGGCTTCCTCACCGCCGAGCACCGGCTCGTTTTTTTCGCGATAGAGCCGTCGCACGAGATCGATGGGCACATAACGGCCCATCGCCCGCATCGCGGTCTTCCCCTTCTCGAAGCTCTCCAGCACTTCGCTCACGTCGCGAAACGCGGAGTCGGTGGGCGCAGGGGCGAATTCGAAGCGATTCATCTTCATGCTTTCGCCGGCGATCTGCGACTGGCCGCGCTTGATCGCCCGCAGCGTCAATCCGCCCCCGACAATCACGAGCACGATGATGCCGAGTGACACGGCGAGCATGCGGTCGCGTAAGGCCCCGAGCCGGCCGAGATAAAAAGCCCGCGGCACCACGATGCCGACGACCCATTCCCGCGTGTCCGTGTCGTCGCGCAGGCGGAGGAAGGTGGTGAGATAACTCTCCCCGCCGGCGCGAATCTGATCCGACCTCGGCGTGCTGCCGTTGTCCATTTGCCGAAGCTGCAGGCCGCCGAGCGCCGCAGCAACTTCGGGTGGCGCAGAATCGGTTGTGAGCCGCAGGCCGTCGTCCCATTCCTGCACGCGCGCGGAGGGCGAAGCCGGCGCGATCAAGTGCCCCTGCACATCGCAGAGGAAGATGCGATGCGGATCGGCCGTGCCATCGGGAGTGACCTTCAGCGCCACGGCGAGATCGAGCTGCTGGCGAAGCAGGCCCACGCGCAAGACGCCGGCGAAATTTCCTGCCGCATCGGTGAGAGCCTGTTGCACGCTTACTTCTACGCGCCGCTGCGATTCGGGCAGATCGGCATCGAGCTGCGACCAGTGCAGTTCGCTCGGCAGGAGCCGCCCGTAGAATTCGCGGCTTGCGGGCGTGGTGAAGGTGAGATGCGCGGTGGGGTCGGGCAGCGCCGCGCCGGGCTCGCGCTGCGAAGGGTTGTCCGCGAGTCGGCGCTTCGGGTCGATCTCGCGATGCTCCGCGACAAAGACTCCATTTTCCTGGTGAACATGGCGGCTCCACAAACGCTCGCCGCCATCCGCCGCCGGCACACGCACCAAGCTCAACTGCCCGCGCGGCACCGGTGCGAGCTGGATCGCACCGTCTTCGGCGAAGCCGGTCTGCTCGCCATAGGTGAAAGTGAGGTCGCCGATTTCGCGGTTCGAGGAAAGGAGGGCGAGGAGGGCGCGCTCGACTGCTTCCGGGTCTTCTGGGTTGCAGACGTCGCGATGGAGGGCGCCTTGAAACTGCTCTACGGCCTTCGGCGCCTGGGTGAGGAAGGCCGCGACCCGCTCACCGACTTCATGCCCCACCTGCACGCGGAGACGCTCGGAACTTTCTATGATGGTCTGTCGCGAAGAATCGAAGACCACGAAAAACAGCAGCCCCAGCAACGCGGCGAGCACGAGAAGGCTCAGCGCGAAAACCTGGGTCAAGGTGGGCTTCATTCCCGTTACCCTGCCCATATCCGGCCTGTCTGGTCGAGCACGGGGCGCGTTACGGCATCACGAATGGGCTGTGCAGGAACCAGAACAGCGACGTGAGCAACAAAATGACCACGATCCAGAAAGCGCGCGAAGCGGACAGCAAGGGCCCCTCTTTTCGAGTGGAGGTGGAAGTTTCCACGGCCTTGGCGACTTCCGATGCCGGACTGGCGGTCGCTTTAACGACCGGTTCCGGTTGGGGCTCCGGCGGGGGATTGATTTCCAGCTCGAGGCAGTTCAGGAACGCCTCCTCGTCGTAGGCCTCTTCGGTGAAAGTTCCGGTATTGCGCAGCCGCTGGATTTCGATCTTTGCCTCGATGAAGGCTCGCTGCGCCTGCGCGTAATGCGCGACCAACTGGGGGTCTAGCTCCAGTTTTTGATCCCGGGCCGCCGCCAGTTTGGCACGCAGACGCTCCACGGCAGCCGCTTGGGCGGCCAGTGCTTTTTCACTGAGCGGGATGCGATACGGCTGAGCCGGCATGGATGGTAGCAGCCCTCATCAGAGCGAGCTTCATGCCCTCAGGTCGTGTTTTTCGTTTCCGTCCGGTCAGGAGCCTGCCCGAAACCAGCCGCCGAAGAGCCCCGAGCGCCGCTTTTCCTCGAACTCACCCCGCTGGAGATCCGAAGCCAGTTCGCGCACCGTTTTGTGCCGGTCGTCGGGATTGAGCGAAAGCGCCTTCATCGCCACCGCCGCGAGCGAGATGGGTAGTTTTCCCTCTGGCAAATGGGGAAGCACCCGGGAGCCGATCGCTTCCGTGGGTGGCCTGATCCGGCCCGTGAGCACCTGGTCGAAAATCTCGCTCGGGTCCGCGCCGTTGACCGGCGGATCGAGGGTGAGGATGTGGTAAAGCATCGCGCCCAGCGCATAAACGTCCGCCCGCGCATCGACCTCGTGCGACCGGCCGCTCGCCTGTTCGGGCGACATGAATTGCGGCGTGCCGATCGCGCGGCCCGCCATGGTGAGGAATTCGCCGCCGGAGTCTTCGTTGCGCACCGAGCGCACCATCGAACGCATCAGGTTCGATTTGGTGGCCACGTTCGCGTCGCGGCCGAGAGCCTTGGCGAGACCCCAATCCATCACGAGCACCTCCCCGTAATCGCCGAGCATGACGTTCTCCGGCTTCAGGTCGCGGTGCACCACGCCCTTCGAATGCGCGAACGCGATCGCCTCGCAGATCTTTTGCATCACCCCGATGAGTTCGCCGAGCGGCCAGCGTTGCGCCGTGCCTTCCCGCCCGGCGCGCAAGGCGTTGAGCACGTCGCCGAGCGATTCGCCGCGCACCAGCTTCATCGTATAAAACGGGCGGTCCTGCTCGTTCACATTCACTTCGTAGATCGGCACGATGTGCGGGTGCTCGAGCTGCGCGGTGATCTGCGCCTCCTCCACAAATCGCGCGATATCCTCCGGCGTCTGGATATTCAGCAGCACCTTCATGGCGACGGGCCGCCGCGTGGCGAGATCCTCCGCCGACAACACCGCCCCCATGCCGCCCATGGCGAGCATTTCGTTCACCTTGTATTTGCGATCGCTGCGCAACTCCGGCGGCATGAACCGCACCACCGCCGCGGTCTGCGGCGCGAGGTTTTCATCGTTCACATCGATTGGCAGCCGGCGCAATTGCAGCACCACATTCCCCACGCGCACCTCCTGCCCGGGGAAAACCATCGTCGGTTCGTAGATGCGTTTGCCCGCGACGAAGGTGCCGTTCGAGCTATTGAAGTCCTCGATCGACCAGTCGAAATAATTCAGCACGAGCTGTCCGTGCCGGCGCGACACCTTGCTCGCGTCGAGCCGGATGTCTGACCCTGCTTCCCGGCCGATCACGTAGTCACCCGGCGGGAGAATCTGGTGAAAGATCTCCCGGTCATCGAGAAACGCAGTAATGGCCGTTTGCGGAACGATCATGTGGGAACAAGGCGGCTTATCAGGTCAACCCCCGACCCCGCAAGCTGCGGTAATGATCCTTTTCTCACCGCGAGTTTGGGCAAACCAGGCGCAACTCCCGTTGTCTGCCCGCGACCGTCGATTATTCTCGCGGCCCATGCCCACACCCAAAAAAGCGCGCGTTGAACTTTACCGCCGCGTTTACGAGAAGTTTCAGGCCCCGGTGTCGCGCTTCGATTGCGGCAAGTATTGCGCGCCGCTCAACGGCGGCCAGCCGGTGTGTTGCGACACTCGCGATGCGATCCCGATCGTCGATCGGGGCGAGTGGGAGCTGCTGAAGTCGCGCACCGACCTGTGGAGTCTGTTCAAGCCCCGGTGCTCCACCGGTCGCGAGATCGTGGACAGCTTGCATGAGCAATGCCGCGCGGTGGAGTGCAAGGGAGCGGCTCACTGCGAGCGCGACAACCGCTCGATGGCCTGCCGCGCCTTCCCCTTTTTCCCCTATATCACGCGCGAGCGAGCGGTCATCGGCTTGACGGGCTATTGGAATTTTGAAAACCGCTGCTGGGTGCTGAGCAATCTGGGCGTCGTCACTCCCCAATTTGTCGCCGAATGCCTGGAAGCCTACGAAACCATCTTCGCCGAGGACCCGGCCGAATTTGAGGTCTATCGCCAGCTCGCGGTGACCATGCGCCGCACTTTCACGAAGCGCGCTCGCATCATCCCCCTGATTGGCCGGGACGGCGCCTATCGCGCCATCGAACCGCGCACTCACCACCTCCGCCCCGCGACCCTCTCCGAATTCGGCCGCCACGGCCCCTATCAGGATGAGTCGGCGGAGGCAGGGCCGGACGTTGGTGTCCGGACTTTAGCCTGCGGGAAGGCGGCAGAGAACAGCCTGAGGCTGGACACCGACGGGACGAAATAGCCGGTTGACGCCTTCACCGGTTCGATACACATCATCCCATCCGGATGCGACGATGGGTTGTTCTGTCGTGCATTCGGTCCTGACTCCATTCACCCTTCTTTCATGCCCCGTAGATTTATCTTCTCTTCCGAGTCCGTCGGCGAAGGCCATCCGGACAAAGTGTGCGACACGATTTCCGATGCCGTGCTCGATGCCTGCCTGACGCACGACAAAAACAGCCGCGTGGCGTGCGAAACTTACGCCAAGTCGAACATCGTCATCGTCGGCGGTGAGATCACCACCAAGGCGAAGCTCGATTACGTGCAGATCGTCCGCGATGCCGTGCGCGAGATCGGCTATGTGAATGACGACGACGTTTTTCACGCCGACCGCATCTTTGTGCAGAACATCATCACTGCGCAGTCGCCCGATATCGCGCAGGGCGTCGATGAAGCAGCCGCCGAAGGCAAGGGCCACGCCGAGCAGGGCGCTGGCGACCAGGGGCTCATGTTTGGCTACGCGTGCAATGAGACGCCGGAGCTGATGCCCGCGCCGATCATGTATGCGCATCGCCTGGGTCGCGCTCTGACGAAGATCCGCAAGGAAGGCCGTGTGAAGTGGTTGCGCCCCGACGCGAAGTCGCAGGTCTCCGTCATTTACGACGGCAACGACGTGGTCGGCATCTCGAACGTCGTCATCTCCACGCAGCACACGCCCGACGTGAAGCACAGTGAGATCAAGGACTTCCTCATCAGCGAAGTCATCCGCAAGGAACTGCCCGCCGAGTTCCTCACGAACGACACCGAATTTCTCATCAACCCGACCGGCCGTTTCGTGGTCGGCGGGCCTCAGGGCGATACCGGGCTGACCGGTCGCAAGATCATCGTCGATACCTACGGCGGCATGGGCCGGCACGGGGGCGGCGCTTTCTCGGGCAAGGACCCGTCGAAGGTCGATCGCAGCGCCGCTTACATGGGCCGCTGGGTCGCGAAGAACGTCGTGGCCGCCGGGCTCGCGACGAGCTGCGAAGTGCAGTTTGCCTACGCGATCGGCCACCCCGATCCGGTGAGCGTCCACATCGACACCTTCGGCACTGCGAAAGTGGATGAAGAGAAGATCGAGAAAGCCGTGAAGGAAGTGTTCAGCTTCAAGCCGCGTCGCATCGTGGAGCAGCTCAACCTGCTGCGCCCCATCTACGGCAAGACGACCAACTACGGCCACTTCGGCAAGACCGATCCGGACATCACGTGGGAAACCACGAACAAGGCCGAGGAACTCAAGGCCGCGGCGAAGTAAGCCGATCCGATTTGCTGCCGGCATAGAAAAAGCCCGCGCCACGAAAGTGACGCGGGCTTTTTGCTGGCCGCACTGTGGTCGGGGTTGCTGACCCCGGCCACAGGCTACGGCCCGGGGGGATCAGAGCGTGTTCAGGAACGCCAGGAGCTGGCTGCGCTGCGCTGGGGCAAGCGCGTTGTAGCGGTCGCGCGAGACAGCCGCTTCGCCGTCGTGAGCACGGATGGCGCGATCCACATTCGCGGCGCGTCCATCGTGCAAATAGGGGGCGCTCGCGCGCAGGCCCCACAGCGGTGCGGTGCGGAATTCATTCGGACCCGCGTCGGCCTGGGCGATGCCGTCACCGAGTGTGCCCATGTTGTGCAGGAGCAGGTCGGAGTAGAGTGGCACGGTTTTTTCGCTCAGCGCGGCGATGTCGCTGACGCCGGTCTGGAGCTCCGGCACGTGGCACTGGGCGCACCCGGTGGAGGCAAAGATCGCCTGACCGGCGGACGCGGCAGCGTTGCGGGCGAGTGGCGGCAGCGGAGCGAGCAGGCGCTGGAAATCGGCGAGTTCGTCGGTGCCGTCGCGACCGGTTTCTGGATCGGTCACTTCCTCGATGTCTTCGACTTTATCGAACCGCGCGAGCACGTCCTGCTTCCCGTTCGGTGCATTTTCCGTGGGGAAAAAGCGGTTCGTGATGCCCATCTCGTTGAGATACGCATCGCCGGCGAAGGAGAGCAGCGTGGCCTGCTGCGCCTTCCAGCCGAAGCGGCCCACGCGTTGTTCGCCGCTGGCGACGTCGGTGACGATGGAGACATGGCCTTTCACGCCGTCCACCTCGGGGCGTTCGGCGAGGGCGATGATCGTATTGTCCGGGATCGCTTCGATGAGGCCGAGGCCGAAGAGCGGTGTCGTCTGGCGGCGAGCCACCGTGTTGGCCTGCGGAGGCACGATCTCGAGGGCGGCGGGATTGATGGCGCGGCGTTGGAGCAGCGAACCCCCGAGGTTTTCGAGCGGATCGAAGACGCCCGCTTCGGTGTGGCCAAAGCGCGTGACGAAGATGCGGCTCGAACCACCGAGGCCCGGCGCGGAATGGCAGGCGGCGCACGATACGTCGTTGAAGATCGGGCCAAGGCCGTCCGCGGGAGTTTCGCGCTTCAGGAATTCAGCGCGACCGATGTTGAATGCATTGATCTGTTCCTGCGTGAGCCCTGCGAGCGGAGCACCGGCCCGGCCGCGCGCTGGCATGGGCTGGGTGGCCATACGCGGCTTGTGAACCTTTGGCTTGATCGGCTGATTCTGGCCGGTGGGTGGCTGAGTAGGAGGCTGTGCCGGTGGCTGAGTAGGAGGCTGCGCCGGTGGCTGAGTAGGAGGCTGCGCCGGTGGCTGAGTAGGAGGCTGCGCCGGTGGCTGAGTAGGAGGCTGCGCCGGTGGCTGAGTAGGAGGCTGCGTCGGTGGCTGAGTAGGAGGCTGCGTCGGTGGCTGAGTAGGAGGCTGCGTCGGTGGCTGAGTAGGAGGTTGCGCTGGCGGCTGAGTGGGAGGTTGCGCCGGCGGTTGAGTGGGAGGTTGCGCCGGCGGTTGAGTGGGAGGTTGCGCCGGCGGTTGAGTGGGAGGTTGCGCCGGCGGTTGAGTGGGAGGTTGCGTCGGCGGCTGGGTGGGAGGCTGCGTCGGCGGTTGGGTGGGAGGCTGCGTCGGCGGTTGGGTGGGAGGCTGCGTCGGCGGTTGGGTGGGAGGCTGCGATCCGCCAGGTGGACGCGGCGGCGTCGTGGTCAGGGCGGCCTGGGCGAACGTGGCAGTGGTGCCGAGGCACAGGGCCAAGCTGCCGGTGAGGATGAACTTCAGGAGGGTCTTTTTCATCGCGTGGGTCTGGTTTGTTTGTTTGGCGCCGCCGGGAAACACCGGCTGCATTTGCCCACATCTGACACCCGCCGCGTAAAGGCATTATCTCGCCTTGGGCCGGGATTTGTAAGGGAATGGTAAAATCCGCGGCGATCTTCAACGCCAAGGCGTTGAGAGCAACCGACCCCAGGCGGGCGCGTCTTCGTTGCGCCCACCTTGGGCTGTTGGATGAAACGCCTTTGGCGTTTCAATACGTGAAACCTGCGCTGGACACGTCGCCGCGCTTTTTGGCGCGCTTGCGAAAGAGTCGCTCAGTCCACCAGATGCAGCGGCTTGCCTTCCAGCAAGGCCACATCGGCATCCACCATCAAGCGGGTGAGCGCCTCGAATTTCGTCGCCGGTTCCCAGCCGAGCTTTGCCTTCGCCTTGGCCGGATCGCCGATCAGCAGTTCCACCTCAGCCGGGCGTTCATAACGCGCGTCGAATTTCACATACTTCTGCCAGTCGAGGCCGACGTGACCGAAGGCCACTTCGCAAAATTCCTGCACGGTGTGCGTCTCATTCGTCGCGAGCACGTAATCGTCGCCCTCGGGTTGTTGCAGCATGCGCCACATGCCTTCGACGTATTCGCGTGCGTAACCCCAGTCGCGTTTCGCATCGAGATTGCCGAGGTAAAGCGCGTCCTGCTCGCCGCGTTTGATCGCCGCGACCGCGCGCGTGATCTTGCGCGTGACGAACGTCTCGCCGCGCCGCGGGCTCTCGTGATTGAAGAGGATGCCATTGCTCGCGTGCATGCCGTAGCTCTCGCGATAATTCACCGTGGCCCAGTAAGCATATACCTTCGCCACGCCATACGGTGAGCGGGGCCAGAACGGTGTCTTCTCCGTCTGCGGCACCTCCTGCACCTTGCCGAACATCTCGCTCGAGCTGGCCTGGTAAAACCGCGCGGGCACTTTCGATTCGCGGATGGCTTCGAGAATGCGGATCGTGCCGAGGGCCGTCACGTCGCCGGTGTATTCCGGGATGTCGAAACTCACGCGCACATGGCTCTGTGCGCCGAGGTGGTAAATCTCGTCTGGCCCGATGCGATCGATCAGTCGCGTGAGGTTCAGCGCGTCGGCGAGGTCGCCGTAGTGCAGGTGCAGCCGCACGCCGTTGACGTGTGGGTCCTTGTAAAGGTGATCGATGCGCGAGGTGTTGAAGGTGCTCGCCCGGCGAATGATGCCGTGGACTTCGTAACCTTTCGCCAGGAGCAGATCTGCGAGATAGCTGCCGTCCTGGCCGGTGATTCCGGTGATGAGCGCTTTTTTCATTTGGGCCGCGCAGGAGACGCAGGAACCGCGCTTGGGCAAAAGGAAAAATGTGCGGGCGCGTGTTTCGTCGGTTTAACGTCTTGCCTTGCTACGGCGGGTTTTTGCAACCTGATGCGCTCTCGCGCTGCCATGCCCCGTGCGGTTTCCGGTTTTCTGCCCCTCCTGTGGATCGCTTTTGCGGTTTTGCCTTCGGCGCGCGCCGGTGAAACGCGGATCGGCATTCAGGCCGTGGCGGCACAGACCGATCCCGCCAGGCTCGCCACGCTGAAGGGCGACCGTGCGGCGAACGATCGGCTGCACAAGATTCTGGCATGGCTGGAGGAGAATCGTCGAGTCGGCATGGTGCCGTCGCAGACGATCAACGAAGCCCAGAAAATCACCGGCGATTCGCCTGCGCACGCCGTGGTCGTGAAGGAGATGCTGCTGCGCAATTTCGAACTGTGCGAGCGCGCGGCCGTTTTTACCGAGGCCAATCTCGCCCGCATGAAACAGGGGCGCGCCCCACTCGTGGTGAGTGGCACTTATGCCGGGGAAGCCTACGAGGTCGATCACACCATTCCCGTGCGCGAGTTTCCCGCGCTGGGAAAGGAACTAGCCAATCTGCTCTACCTCCCGCGCACGGTGAATCGCCGCAAGAGCGACGACATCAAACAACGCGCGCTCGACCTTGGCCAGAGGCTCACCGCCGCGGGCGTGCTGACGAAGGAGGATTACGCGCGGCTGCATGAGATTAAAACCTGGGGCCCCGCGGAGATGCGTGCGTCGGTGCCGCGTGAGTCATCCACTCCGGCGCCCGGTTCGTCCGGTTCGTCCGGGTCCCATTCGAAGCCCTCCCCACCGAGTCCATCGGCTTCCTCACCTGTGAACCTGAACACCGCAACGATCGAGGAAATTCAGGCCCTGCCCGGGATCGGGCCGAAGACGGCCGCGCAGATCGTCGCGGCCCGCCCGCTCAAAGATTTTCAGTCCCTCGATTCGGTTCCCGGTCTTGGGACGAAAAAGATCGAGGCGATCCGGGATCTGGTGAGCTTTTGACGGGATGGTAGCGCGGACCGGGTGCCCGTGTGACAGAGCCCTAGTCGCCGAGCCGTTTGAGGATCGCGGCTTCCGTCGCGTCGATCCGGTCGGAGATGCTCGGGTCGAGCTTCTTCATTTTCTGGAAGAGCGCTTTGTTGTAACTGCGCAGGGCCTTGCGTGCTTCTTCTTCGCTCGGGGCCGTCTCGGCTTTGATCTGCAAGTCTTGCAGGGACGAGTCCTCGAGAGCCTTGCGTTTCGCTTCGTTGAACTTGTAGCGCTCCACCGTCTCCGGATCGGCGTCAGCGGCGGGAGCGGGTTCAGCCTTGGTTTTGGGCGGAAGCACCGCGGGCTTGGGTTTCGGCGTGGCCGCGGTTGGCTTCGGGGTGGGAGTCGCTTTCGGCTTGGGCGTGGCCGGAGCCGGTTTGGGCGTCGGGGTGGCTTTGGGCTTCTCGGGCTCGGTCTTTGGTTTTTCCGTGTCGGCTTTGGGCTTCTCTTCCGACTCAGGCGCAGGCTTGGAAGACTTCGGTTTGGTCTTCTCGCCGAGCTTGGGAGCGGGCGTGGAGGGCTTTGTCTTCTCGGCTTCGGCTTCGGGCTTGGGAGCGGTGCTCGAGCCCCTGGTCTTGGTCTTCGTCTTCGGTGCCGGCGTGGCCTTCTCTACTTTCTCCACCTTCGGTGTCGGCGTGGGACGCTGACGTGGCTTGGTCCCGCGCCGCCCAAAGATGCGCTGCCAGAAGCCCGGCTTCGGCGTCGGCTGCTCCACGGGCAGGGGTGTCGCCACCGGCATGGGCGTGGATTTCGCGGAAGAATGCTTGGTTGGAGCCGGCGCGGGTTTAGGCGTCGTTTCGGTGTTGGCAGGGGCACCGGCGGCTGCTTCGGATTTCCGTCCGCTGGTCGGCGCGCTCACCTTCGGCTCGCTGCCAAAGCTCGGGTTCGGTGGTGGAGTGGCCGGGGTGCGCGGCGGCGGTGGGACATCCTGTTGTGCGAGCAGGCTGGCCCCGGCGAGGACGGCACAGAGTGGCAGAATCGAACGAAGCTTTTGCATTTGTGAAGAAATGGGCCGCTGACGCGGCGGGGCGCTCTTTTCGCAAGCCTTGGGCCGGTGCGCAAGACCCGATGCGCGCTTGCCGGGACTGATCGCCCGTGAAACAGGTCCCCCTTCGCATGCACCACCACCCGCCTCCTTCACCACATCGCACCTGGGCCGAGATCGATGGCGAGGCGCTGGCGGCCAATGCCCGGACGATGCGCGAGCACAGCGGCGCCGGGGTCATTGCGGTGGTAAAGGCGAACGCTTACGGCCACGGAATGGCGCAGGTGGTCCCCGTGCTGGCGCCCCACGCGGCTATGTTTGGGGTCGCGAATGTCGCTGAAGCTCACGAAGTGCGTGCCCTGGCACCGAATACTCCCATTCTGTTGCTCAGCCCGGCGGCTCCGAATGAGCGGCCGGAGATTGTGGCGAGCGGTTTTATCCCGATGGTTTCGAGCGTGGATGAAGCAGCGGCTTATTCGCAGCTTTCGCGCACAGCTCGCGCTCCCATTCACCTCAATCTCGATACCGGCATGGGCCGGATCGGCCTGTGGCACGAGGAAGCGGTCGAAGCGGTCCGCGAAATTCATGCGTTGCATGGGGTGGAGATCACCGGCCTCGCCTCGCACCTGCCGGTGGCCGATGAAGACGCCGACTTTACGCGCGAGCAACTCGCCCTGTTCCATCGCCTCGCGAAAGCCCTGCGTGAAGAAGAAGGGCTTTCCCGCGCGAAGCTGCATGTGTGCAACAGCGCTGGTGCCATCGCCTTTCCCCGCCAGGCTGGAGATCTTGTGCGGGTCGGGTTGGCGCTTTATGGCAGTTCTCCGCTCCCGGAGTTTCAATTCCGCCTGCGGGTGCCGCTGACGTGGAAGACGCAGGTGACGCTGGTGCGCGAAGTGCCTGCCGGTCGGACGGTGAGTTATGGCCGCACTTTCACGACGCAGCGGCCGTCACGTCTGGCCACGCTCGCCGTGGGTTATGCCGATGGTTATCGCCGCCATCTCTCCAGCCAGGGAGCGGAGGTGCTTATTGCGGGTCATCGCTGCCCGGTGCTGGGCCGAATCACGATGGACCAGATCGTGGTCGATGTGACCGCGCTGGACCAGTGCGAAGCTGGCGACGAAGCCACCCTGCTCGGCGCGGATCTTCCCGCCTCCGAACTGGCCGCCAAGGCGGGCACTATTCCATGGGACATTTTCACCGGCCTCGGCCAGCGTGTGGTGCGGCTTGCAAAATAGCCCATCTGGCGCCTCACTTACGACCCCGTGATTCAGATCGTCTTCAATGAAATCAGCGCCGCCGAAATGGCTGCGCTCCCGAAAGACCTCCAGCTCGACCTGCTGGCGGAGTTTGATGTGCTGCCGGACGATCCGGAAAAGCTCGACCCGGAGAAATTCGGCGTGATCGAGCGCGACGGGCAGCGGCTCTGCCGCTATCGCGCGGGCGATTACCGCATCTACTTTGCCAAGGCGCCGGAGGGCATCGTCGTGCAACGGGTGCTGCACAAGAACACCATCCGCGATTTTCTTTTCCGCTCGAAGCTGCCCATGCCCGCCGAGGATGAGGCGCTGGCCGGGCACGGCGCATTCTGGAAACTCATCGAGGAAGGCGAAACCGCCCGCCGCCGGTGAACTTCAAGCTGATCATCTGCATCGCGATGGGAGCCTTCGTGGCTCATCTCGCGATATTTATGATCTACATGCGGATCAACTTCCACCCGACCGCGCCGCCTCCACCACGGAAGCCGAATTTCACCACCGCCCAGGAGGTGGTCCGCGATGCGAAGACGGGCGCGAAGACTGTGCATCAGGAATTTACCATCAGCACGCGGCTCGCCCCGCCGGGCACCTACCAGGGCCGGCCCGATCAACCCGTGAACGAATAGACGAACCCATGAATCAAAATACCGAACCCACGCTCGCTGCGCTCACGTTCGACCTCACGCGCGAGCCCATGCCCACCGACGCCGGGGCCAATCCGTTCAAGCTCGTGGTCGATCCCGTCATGCGGATCAAGCTGCGCCGCGCGCTATTCGAAATGATCGAAAACCACGACCAGGAACTCGCCCGCTACGTGAGCGAAGGCTCGCTCGCGTTGGAGAGTTACAAGGAATACATCGAGCTCTTCGCCCGCAGCCTGCGCGAGACGATGGGCACGAAAGAAGGCGTGGCTTACCTCCTCGAATACTGCGGATTCGAGGTGAACAAGGATTCGATCAATCTGCACCCCGAGACCCGCTGGAAAGTCGAGCGGTAAAAGAGAGCCGCGCGGGCCGATGTCCGGATGGACGAACGGACTGATGGGAAAAAGGCGCTCGCCGCGGGGCCTCCCGGTAGTTCATTAGTCCAGCAGTCCATTTTAGCCATCCCCATTATGCTCATCTCCGAAAAAATCTGTGCCGCGCTCAACGAGCAGGTCGGCAATGAATTCAACGCGATGCTCCAATATCTGGCCATCGCGGCGCATTTCGAACGGGTGACGCTGCCGCTGCTGGCGAGTCACTTCTTCCGGCAGGCCGAAGAGGAAAAGCAACACGCGCACAAGTTCCTCAAATACATCGTCGATGTCGGCGGCGACGTGCGCATTCCCGCGCTTCCTGCGCCGGAGCCGACGTTCCAATTTGCCGAGGATGCCGTGAAGCTCTCGCTCGAACAGGAAAAGCGCGTCACGAAACAGATCAACCACCTGCTCGGCATGGCCAAGGGCGAGAACGACTACATGACCGATACGTTCCTGCAGTGGTTTGTGCAGGAGCAGCTCGAAGAAGTGCGCTCGATGGAAGACCTGCTCTCTATCGTTCAGCGCGCCGGCGAAGGGAACCTGCTGCGGGTGGAGGAATACCTCGCCCGCGAAGGAGGCAAAGCAGGCGGCTTCGGCGGCGCTGCCGGCAATGCGGACTAACCAGCCGCGATTCACTCATTAGCTAACGACCAATCCGATTTTATGAGCGCTTCCGTCAATCTTTCCCGCGAAGTCCAGGCGATCCAGATTCCGAGCGGCAACTACATCACTCTGCCTGCCGGCGCTGAGGTGCTCATCACGCAGCAACTCGGTGATAGCTTCACAGTCTACGTCACGCATCAGGCCGGCCTGTTTCGGATCCAAGGCGCGGATGCCGACGCGCTCGGCAAGGAAATCACCGCCGCGACTGCGGGCGATGGTCCCTTTGGTGAAGACAAGGTCTGGGCGCAATTGCGCGAGTGCTACGACCCGGAGATTCCCGTGAACATCGTCGATCTCGGCCTGATCTACAGCGTCGAGATCAACGAAGACGATTCCGGCAAAGGCAAGCGCGTCTCCGTGAAGATGACGCTCACCGCTCCCGGCTGCGGCATGGGTCCCACGCTCGCCCGCGACGCCGAGCAGCGCATCCTCACCGTCCCCGGTGTCGCCAGCGCCAACGTCGAACTCGTCTGGGAACCGCCGTGGTCCCCCGCCCTCATCTCCCCCGCCGGGAAAGAGAAGCTGGGGATCGAATAAGGCGCTCGCTACCGCTAACAGTTGCTTGCGACTTCCCACGGCTTGGTCCTTCAGTCGGCGAGGTCGTCAGACAGCTTCACGCGAGTGCCAAAGGGCTGTTCCGCCAGCCGCGCGGGCAGCTGGCCCTGCCGGACGAGTGCCCCGAAGCAACAAATGCCGCTCCCGTAGCCGGTCGAGCATTTCCAACTTCTCCAGCCACGGCAGTTCTCGCAGACGCCTACGTTCGGCGTCCTTGGATTTTGCGAGTTGCTGGAAGTCCGTGCTCACGGCTGAAGGAAACGGTGCTCGAATTTAACCCATCGCTCAAGTAACGAGTGTCGCGCGAGAATTTCTCGTAAGATGCTCAGGTCGGCGGTGCCCGCCTCGATAAACATCACCAGCCGCGCGTGATCCTTGGCTCGCCCGGTTTGCAGCGCGATGGCCATCAGGTGCTCTGCCGTCATCACGCGGGTGGTTAGCCCGGCTGATTCGCGGATCTCCGCCGCCCGCACGGCTTCATTGATCAGCGGTTGGTCGGCCGCGAGAAATTGCACCGGCCAGCCTTCGATGACAATCGCCTCACCCTCCGCGTCATAACCGAGCTTCGCGCACGCTTCGTAGATCGGTGTCAACGTGAGAATCAGCGGCGCAGGCTCGAACAACACGAAGACATCCACATCCAGCGTCGCGACCGGCTCCAGGTAAAATGCTGCTCCTACGGCGCCGCCAATCGCATAAGCTCCGATGACGCCACCGGCGTAAAGTTGTTCGATGACGGCGAGGGTTTGTTTCATCGACGGAGCTGCAAGCTGCGGACGCTGGCGTTACTTCACTTCCGCAACGTCCACGACGTTGAGCTGAATGAACTGCCCGTTAAACGGCTGCGGGGCGGGTGGGACTTCGGGGACGACGAGTTTGGCGAAGTTGGTGATCATGCGGCCGTTCTGGCCGTCGCCGTGGAGGGTGAGGGTGGCGCCGCCTTCGATCTCGATGGTGGCGGTGTAGTCGATGGTGAAGATCTTGTGCCCGACCTTGTCCTGCCGGTTAAAAAAGAAATGCTGCGCGGGCGAGGAGACCGTGAGCTGGTAAATGTTGTAAGTCGCGTTGTTCGGGGCGCCGCCAATGTAGAAATAGTCGCCGACCTGCTCGCCGTCCTTATACATCATCGGCTCGACGACGCCGCGCACACGCAGAGTGACTTTGTAACGCTTGCCGGGTTCGCCGCCGAACTTCTTCACGTCGGTGAATTTGTCGTTGGTGGCGGGATCGGTCGTCGCGCGAGCGGAGAGGCCGTCGGCGCCCTCCTTTGGGTTTTCCGGCATCGGGTCCTTGCAGGGGAACTCGAAGCGATAGCCGTCGAGAGCGGCGGCAACTTTTTTGAGGTCCTCGGCATGGGAGGATGTGAGGGCGGTGGCGATCAGGAGGCTGGTGAGGAGGCGCATGGGGAAATTGATGAACGGCAGTAATACAGAGGACACGCAGAAAAGTGAATTCGTGCGGGGCGAAACGTGGAGTGTCCGTTCGGATGTGGTTCGCCCCACGATGAACGCGGTGACAGCAACGTGTTTGAGCCGTGCGTCTGTTTGGATTCCGCAGTTTTCTGCGGCGAGAATGAATCGACCCTGCGTCAGGCCAGTTCCGTCAGCGCGGAGTCGGCGTCGCCGAACTGGTGCATCTTCACGCCCATTCGGTCCATTAGGGCCATGTGCAGGCGGCAGAGCTTGCGGTTCTCGTCCTTGCTGTAGTCGAGCATGCGGCCGCCGCGGATGGTGCCGCCACCGCCACCGGCGAGGAGGACCGGGAGCTGGCGGGAGTCGTGCGCGTTGCCGTCGTAGAGGCTGGAGCAAAAGAGCACCATGCTGTTGTCGAGCAGCGAACGTTCGCCCTCGTTGGTCGCCGCCATCTTCTGCAAGGCTTCGCCCCAGAGCTTCATGTGATGCTGGTTCATGCGCTGATAGCGGTCGAGCCGCTCGGCGTCGTTGGCATGATGCGACAGCTCATGAATGCCGCCCTTCACGCCCAGCGCGCTGAAGTTCATGTTCGAGAGGTCGTTGTTCATCATGTAGGTCGCCACGCGGGTGCGATCCATCTGGAAGGCGAGCACCATGATGTCGAACATGAGCCGCACATGCTCTTCCGGGTCGGCGGGAATCCCGGCGGCGGGGCGCGGGAAAGTGGGCGCCTTCACACTGGGCTGCCAGCCGGCCCCGGCGGTATTCACTTTGCTGAACTGCTCGGCTTTCTCGATGCGCTGTTCGAGTTCGCGCACGGAGGTGAGGTATTCGTCGAGCTTGAGCACGTCGCGGCGGCTCAGCTTCGTGCGCAGGCTGCCGGCCTCGGCGTTGACGAGATCGAGCACGCTTTTGTCGCGCTTGCGCTGCGAGCCGTCATCGAAAAGCTGGTCGAACGCCTGCTGGGGATAAATCTCCTTCGGCGCGGGCGAGGTCGGCGTGTTCCACGAAATGTAGGCCGAATAGATCGAGGTGTAACCGCTGTCGGTGCTGTATTGCGGGCCTTCGGTGCCGAGCACGATGTTCGCCATCGGCGTGGCCTTGCCGACTTCCCGCGCCACGAGCTGATCCATCGTGGTGCCGACTTCCACATCGGTGGTGGTCTGCTTCACGGTGAGGCCGGAAAGCACGTTCATCTTCGGATAATGGCCACCCGGACCCGCGACGGTGGTCGGGTTCCACAAGCCTTGGAAAACGAGCAGCTTGTCCTTGATGGGCTCGAGCGGGGAGAGCGTCTTTTTCAGCTCCATGCCGCCGGCGCCATTCGTCGCGCCCCAGTGGTGCGGATTTACGCCATTGCCCATGAAGACGACGGCCAGCCGGCGCGGTGCCGTGGTGGCGCCGGTGGATTTGGCGACGGATTCCGCACCCCACGCATTGAGCGATTCGAGCCAAGGCAGGCTGAGCGCGACCCCGGTGCCGCGCAGGAAGTGGCGGCGAGAAACTTGCGGTGCGGTGTTTGGATTCATCGTGGAAAAGCGGGCGCGCATTACACCAAGAGAACCTCCCGCACCACGGGGGTCTTAGGTTGCCTCGTCCACCTCGCGCCGGGCGTCAGCGACCGAACAATCTTCCGAGCCAGCCTCCGCTCCTGGTCTCTTTCTTGCCAGTATCCGGCGGCGCCGCGACGAAGAGGGGGGTAGCGAGGACGAGACTCTCGGTCGCGGTGCGAACGCGGTGCAACGTCTTCGCCACATAGAGCAGGGGCTCAGGAGTCGGCGCAAAGAGTTGCACGCCCTCGCGCAAACCGAGCACGAGCTTGGAGTCGAAGGTTTGGGTCGCCTTGGGCAGCTCGCCAGTTTCTTCGCTGCGCAGAAGCTGATTGAAGGTTTTGAGGCCGCGATGCGTGAGCACGCTGGTCGATTCAAGTCGGCCTCCCGTCGTGATGGATTCCATCTCGGCGACCATGCCGCTGCGCGGCCCGATGAGAAACACCCACGCCGACCCGACCTGCCCGCCGAAGTAGGCCAGCTCCTGCGAGTAATCATCGACCAAACCATACCCGAAAGGCTGAATGCCGCGCATGAACTCGGTGCCATCGGTCGGGCCGCCAAGATTTCCCTGCGTTTCAAGGAATTGCTCCACGGCCAGGGCGTGGCCGAACCGGCTCGGTGGGGCGGCATCACCGCTGAGCCCCTGCACGAACCCCCGCGGAATTCGCGAGTAAAGCGACTCCACTTTGGCTTCGGATAGATAAACGAAGGTGCGCATGTTGGGGTTTCATTTTGTGCAACAACCTCGGCTCAGGGGAAGCCCGGAAATAATGGCGCCGATTATTTGACCGGCAGGACGGGCGGTTCGATGACCTGGCGCAGGGTTTCGCTGAGCTCTCGGGCCTTCGCGGCTTCGAGCAGGTTCTTCACTACCGCATCGGCCTGACCGGAATCCTCGATCATCTGCAACCACTTCTCCGCGTCGGCGAATTTGGCGGTCAGCAGATAGGTTCGCGCCAGGCCAAACCATGCCGCCGGAGCGCGCTGTTCGGCGGCCTTGAGCAGAACGGGTTCCGCCTTGGCGTAGTCGCGGCGGGACAGGTAGATCTGCCCCAATCCATTCAGGGCCGCAGCGTGATTGGGGTTCAGCGCGATCACCTTCTCGAAGGCTTTCTCGGCATCCTCGGCGTGGCCGGAGTTGAAGCTGGCCCAACCCAAACCGTTCCAGGCGTTCGCGTCCTGCGGCACGAGCTCGGTGGCCTGCTTGAATTTCTCGATAGCTGCGGCTGGTTTGCCGGTTCGCCAGAGCTGCCAGCCTTGCTGCGCCAGTGTGACGGAATCGGCGGCGACGGCATGAGCGGCGAGGAAGGGAGCGATGAGGAACGGGAGGATAATTCGCGGGTTCATGGCGTTTTCCTCGAAGATGGGGAAGGGCTCGCGATGGGTTCGAGCGGTGGGGGCTCGATCATGGCACGCAGGCCTTCCCTCAGCGTTTTCGCCTTCGCGGCTTCGAGCATCTTTTTGGCGATGGCATCGCCCTGCCCGGAATCGTCCAGCCTCTGTGCCCACTTCTCGGCCTCGACAAAATTTCCGGTGAGGAGGTAGAGCCGCGCGAGCCCATACCACGACGCGGACGCGCCTTGGCTGGCGGCTTTCACGAGCAGTGGTTCGGCCGCGTCGTATTCGCGGCGGGCGAGGTGAATCTGTCCGAGGCCGTTCAAAGCGCCCATGTGATTTGGTTCGATGGCGACCACCTTTTCGAAGGCCTTTTCCGCTTCCTCGACATTGCCGGCGTTCAGTGCCGACCAGCCGAGCCCGTTCCAGGTGTTTGCCTCGCCCGGGGCACGCTGCACCGCGTCGCGGAAAATCGGGAGAGCTTCCGCCGGACGCCCGGATTGCCACAGCCTCCAGCCCTTCTCGGACAGAACTTCGGGCGATGGGGGCGCTTTTTTCGAGGCGGTCTGCACCACGATGGGGATCACCAATCCGACCATCAAAAGGCCGAGAGCGGTCGCCAGGATCTTCAGGATGAACCAACCCATCCGTGACCCTGGCGCGGGCCCATCCGCGGCAGACCGACGGAGTTGGTGTGGCGTGATGCCTTGTTGCCGAGCCCAAGCGGTCGAGCAAAGGAAGTCGCGCGTCAGCTTTTGCAAAAACGGATAGAAGGCCAGACCGACCAGGAAAGCGGCACTGCCAATCATCCAGCCCACTGGGGAGGGTATGAAGAATCCAAAAAAAGGCACCGAAAAGAAAGTCGCTGCGTTCCACACGCCAAACAGCGCGGAGTGAACAAAGGCTTCACGCCTTTCCTCCTTCGAAAGATGTGCGCAAATCTCACGGACCGAGTGAGACTGGCGTGGTGACCACAAAAACCACCGAGGTGAACGGTCAGCTTCGTTCTCTGTCTCAAGGGGCGAAACGACCGACTCCACCTGTGTGCGAAATTCCGTGGCGGTCTGGTAGCGCAGCTCGGGCTTTTCGTTCAGCGCGCGCAGGACGATTTCATCGAGGCGCACGTCGATCTGCACCTTCCGCGAAGGCGGCTGGAACTGGGCGGCGGGGAGTTCGCCGGTGAGCAATTCGTAAAGCACGACGCCGAGCGAGTAGATATCGGCGCGGTGGTCCGTGCGCTGCTGCTCGCGTTGCTCGGGCGCCATGTATTGCGGCGTGCCGGCGGGTTGCGATTCGGCGACGCCAACGTGCGAAGTCGTTCCCAGCATTTTGGCGATGCCGAAGTCGGCGATCTTCACGCGGCCGTCCTTGTCGAGCAGCAGGTTCTCCGGCTTGATGTCGCGATGCACGATGCCGTGCTCGTGCGCGTATTGGAGCGCCTCGCACACCGGCGGCACGACTGCGAGCGCCTGCTCGGGAGTAAAGCGTCCCGCCTTCATCGCCTGGCGCAGATTGATGCCATCGACGAATTCCATGATGAGGAAATAGAGTCCGTCGGCGCGACCGAACTCGTGCACGATAACGATGTTCGGATGGCTGAGGGCCGCGAGCGCCTGGGCCTCGTGCGCGAAGCGTTCGGCGAACGCCGCATCCCGCACCCGCTCGGGCGCGAGCAACTTCAGCGCGACGAGCCGGTTCAGCGATTTCTGACGCGCCTTATACACCACACCCATGCCGCCGCGGCCGAGGCATTCGATGATTTCGAGCTGCGGAAAATGAGGCGCAAGTTCCTCGGGCGTGAGCGGCGGGGCGGCATTCGCGGGACCGTCCTGCTCGGTGGGCTGCATCGCTTCGGCCATGAGGCAGCGCGGGCACAAACCGCCGGCGGCTTCGGCGAGGAGGGCGCCGCAGCGGGTGCACCTGGGCTGGGAATCGGGCTGGGTGTTCATGCCTGCTCCATGACGGGCGGGTGAGGAATGGTAACCGGCTTTTTCATGCCCCGAGCGCGGCGAAGAGGCTTTGCATTTCCGCCTCGACGAACGCGGGGTCTTCGAGCGTGCCGGCCACTTCGGCTTTCACGCATTGGCGAAAGCGACGCTTGAGCCGGTGCACCGCCATCTTCAACGCGGCGGTGCTCATCCTGCACTCCGCGGCGAAGGCCGCTTGATCGCCATGTGCGGCGTCGCCGGTGAGCCACGGTTTTGCTCTGGCAAAAAACTCGGTCTGGCCGGCTTCCGCGCACTCCGTTCCGAGCGCATCGAGCGCGCGGGCGAGCACGGTGAGCGCCCACTGCCGGTCGAACGCCGCATCGGGCGAGACTTGCCGCTCGTCCGCGACGGTGCCGACGCTCTCGTCATCCAGCGGCACTCGTTCCGCGCCGCCGCCGCGCTTCATTCGTTTCGCGGCTTCGCGATGGTGGGAGAGGAAATGTTTCACCGCGCCGAGCAGATACGAGCGGAAGCGCCCACGCTCCCGCTCGGCTCCATCGATGGTCGCGCCCGCGAGCATCTGGGCAAAGAACGCGTGGCTCAGCTCCCGCGCCGCATCCGCATCGCGCAACTCGCAGCGCAGGAAAGCGACGACCGGCTCGTAATACGCCGCGCACAATTCGGCGAGCGCCTTGCGACCGTCGTCGGAATTGGCCTTTGCCAGGCACACCCGTGTCCAGCGCGTGGTGTGGAAAGGGGCTTGAGGGCGAGGGGCGGAAGCGTCCGAAGGCATGGGCGGCACGGTGAGCGTGCCACCTGGTATGACGTTTCCGCGGTGAAAGGTCACGCGCCGCGGTTCATGGCAGGCGGACGAGGACCCCGATCGATGGTGCCGCGGCGTGAGCGCCATCCATGCCGGCGTCGCCAGGCCGGAAGTGCCGGAGCGAGGCGTCCATGATCTTGATACCTTCGTCGGTGAAGCCGCCGCCGAACAGGGCCATCGCGAGTTCGAAGCCGCGCTTGGGCTCCTCCGCGAGAGTGTAGTGGCGTGGCGTATTCGGCGTGGTGTGCGCGGTGCAGGCCGGGCCGGTATTGGGATCGGTCATTGGGGCGATCCACTGGAACGCAAAGGTCTGTGCTTTCCTGACAGCCGCATCGAGTCGTGGCTCGCGATACGCGGGATTGAAGCGCTGGAGTTCCATCAACTCGCGAATGGTGAGCATGAAATAGCCGAGGACGTCTTTGTCCTTCGGATCTTTGCCGCTGAAATTGTAGTGCCAGAAACCATCTTCGAGCTGTGCCGGGATGATCTGATCGTAAACGCACTTGTCGGTTTTCTGCTTAAGCCGAGCGGCCATGGCGGGGTCGATCTCGCGCAGCGCTTCGGCGAGCATCCCGGTGGCCATGGCGATGGCGGCGCATTTGTTGATGATCGATGGTTTGTCCATCGACACCTTCGGTTCGCCGCTCTTCACGTCGATGTCCTGCGACCACCATCCCTGTTCGTTCCAGGGGAAATCGTCGAGCACCTTGCCGAGATACTTCAGGTTGTCGTCACGATGGCCTTCCTTGCTCAGGATGTATGCGGCATTCGCGGTATAAAAGCCCAGCGCCGGCGGCCCGCCGCCGCTGAATTTCGCGCCGCTTTCCTTCTCCTTTTCCTTGATCGGCAGCACCCCGAATTTCGTCGCGTGCATTTCTTTCAAGATGCGGTCCGTGATCGCGAGAGCCGCGGTGCGGTAGCGCTGATCGCCGGTCAGTTCGAACAGCCGATAGAACGCGAGGGCCGTTTCTCCGTCAGCGGATTTGCCTTTAAGGATTGGCGCCGACCCAGCCGCGCGCACGAGGAGATTCAGGTGTCGGGCGACCGCTTCAGTCAGGCGCGTCTTGAATGCGGGCACATCGGCACACCGTGCAACCGGCGCGACGGATAGGAGCGCTGCTGCGAGGGGCAATATGGTGCGGAGCTTGATCATGTCGGAGTAATAGCGAACGCGAGGGCTTTTCTCCCGGCCGCCACGGAGGGCTGCACGGCAACCGCTTCGATTGCCCTGCAATTCCTGGACGATTGCGTCTCGCGATGCCTTCGGCGCGCTCGCTATTCGTTCCGCCGATTCTGGAACTGGCGGCTTTGCGCGAGGGTGAGGACGGCGGCAGAAAGATGGCCGTCGTTTTTCTTCAGCTCGGCCTGCATGGCTTCGAGGAGCGGTTTGTCCGTGGGGAGCACATTGCGGCCGAGGGCGTAGCCGACGAGCTTGCGGCAGAACAGGGCGTTGAACTCGCCCTCACGGGTGGCGAGATAACCGCGCAGACCGGTGAGGCCGGCGAATTGCGGGCCGTTTTTGATCTGCCCGGAGTTGTCGATGTCGAGGCCGCCTTCATCCTTGGCGCGCGTGCGGCCGATGGGATCGAAGCCTTCGAGCGCGAAGCCGAGCGGATCGATCTTGTCGTGGCACGAGGCGCAGGCGCTGTCTTTGCGATGGGCTTCGAGGCGAGCGCGCAGAGTGCTCGCCTTGCTCACGCTATCGTCGAGTTTTGGCACATCGTTCGGTGGCGGTGGCGTGGGCGTGCCGAGGATGGAGACGAGGAGCCAGTTGCCGCGCAGCACGGGGCTGGTGCGGTGCGGATAGGAGTTTTTTGCCAGCAGGCAGCCCATGCCGAGCAGGCCACCGCGGCCTTGTGCGCCGACGCCGACCTGACGGAAGTTTCCCCCGGTCACGCCCGGGACGCCGTAAAAGGTGGCAAGGCGATCATTCAGGAAGGTGTAGTCGGCAGTGAGAATCTCGTGCACCGGGCGGTCATCGCGGATGATGTGCGAGAAAAACTCGGTTGCCTCGCGATACATGTCGCGGCGCAGTTCGGGCGTGAATTCGGGGAATTTGTTCGGGTCGATGTTCGCCGTCTTCACGAAGTTGTTGAACTTAAGCCACTGGCCCGCGAATTCCTCGCCCAGCGCACTGGCGCGCGGATTGCGCAGCAACCGTTTGACCTCCGAGGCAAGCACCTCAGGCTTGAGCAGGCTGCCATCGGCGGCAACCTGGCGCAAGCGTTCGTCCGGCGCGGACGACCACAGGAAATAACTCAGGCGGGTGGCGAGTTCCCACGCGTTCAGCTTGCGTTCACCGAGCTGCGAGGCGTCTTCGAGCTTGAAGAGGAAGTTTGGCGATACGAGCACGCGCACGAGCACTTCTCGCCCGGCGGATTCACGATCGAGGTCACGTGCCCGGGCCGCGGCGTAAAATTCCCCGAGCTGCGCGACTTCCTCGGGCGCGAGCGGGCGCCGCCAGGCACGGGTGGCGAAAACGGAGAGATGCCGCTTCAGGGCTTCGTCCCACTCTTTTCCCTGCTGCGCATTCGCGTCCTTGTTGCGCACGAGCTTCCAGTCGGCGGACATCTTTTCCCAGCGCTGCTTCTCCGCTGGCGGGATGAGCGAGAGGAGCTGCGCATCGCTCAGGTAATAGACGCCCGGACCCTTGCCGCCGCGGAGGAAATTGCGCGAGACCTCTTCCAGCCGGCGGACATATTCGTCCGGGAAAACCATCTTCATCTGGTTGAACTCGTTCATCGTGCGGCCGGACGCCGTGGTGCGGATTTTCCACACCGTGAGCGCACCGGGCAGGACCTTGTGCGGATCGGGCGGGGCATCGGCGGTGGCCATCCACTGCACGGTGGCGAGATCCGCACCGGGATCGTTAATGTCGAGTTTGCCGCCGGCGGAAAAATTGATCGCGTCCTCGGGCAACGGCAGGGTGATGACGGCTGGAGCCTGGATGACGATGGCGTCCGGCTTCGCCTGCCCGCCGCGCGGGTCTTTGCCGAATTTCGCGAGGACGGCTTCGGCTTCAGCGATACGTGCCCGGGTTTTCGCGACGTCAATCTTGGGCGCTGCAGGTGGCGTTGGCGCGTTCGGACTGGTGGCGGGAGTGGATGGAGCGGGTGCGCTGGAGGCGGCGAGTGCCTGTTGGTCGGCCTTCAGGCCGGCGCGCAGCCAGTCAAGGTAGGCTTCCTTTTTTTTGCCGTGCTGAATCGTGAGGCCATCGAAAGCGACCCAGTCGCCGGTGTTGCCATCGGCGACATCGCTCAGGACGATGTGCACGACCGGTTTGCCCTTTACCTCGGCGCGGAAGTCGTAGCGATGAATGCCGTCGGAATCCTGCTGGCGGCGCTGCACGCCCCAGCCGGGGTTTTTGTCTGGGCCGAGCCAGGAACGGCGTTCGGCCTTGATTTCGGCGAGCTTCGCGGTGACCGCTGCGGGCACTTCCTTCGGCTTGGCCGCATCGGGTCCCGGCAGTTCGCGCCAAGCCACGCGAGTGAGATCGAGGTAGCGCGACTTCGGCTCGGGCTTGTCGAGCAGTGCCCACCAGTTTTCGAGGAACGCGAGCACGAGTTTGTCGTCCTTGGCGAGCTGCTCGAGCGACGCGGCGCCGGTCTGCTCGCGATGTTTCCACTTCCAGCACGCGAGCATGTAGGCGTCCTCACGGAAATCCTCGCCGTCCTTCGGCAGGTAAGGCTCGGCCATTTTCTGATACCAGACATACAGCCCTTGCTCGGCCTGCGCCTTGAGCTGCACCGGGCCGCGCAGCCCCACGCGCTGTGGATGAAATTCGATCCCGCTCCCCGGCATGATGGTTGCATAATCGGCCAGCTTGCGCGCGGCGCTCAGATACTTGTCGAGCTGCTGCGGACTCACGAAGAGCACGTCGCCGATGTTCGAAAATCCTTCGCCGCCACCGCCATCGGGCGCGAAGTCCTCGGCGAGGCCGTATTCAAAACCGGTCAGGTCGCGCACCGTGCGGGTATATTCGGAATTGGTGAGCCGGCGCACCGTCACGATGCCGGGATCACCCGCGTTCGCGCGCACGACTTCATCCAGCGAGTGCCCGAGCCATTTCGTCACCTGCTCCTTTTCGCCCGGTGCGAGCTGGTGGCTTTCCTCCGGTGGCATGTCACCCGCTTTGAGCGAGTCCTTCACCTTGTTCCAAAGCTCGAACTCCCTGGCCAGTGCCGGGTCGCTCCCGAGCCGCTTCAAATCGACGCCCCCCTTGGTCTTCTTCCCGCCATGGCAGTCGTAGCAATACTTCTGCAGCATCGGCTCGACTTTGCTCCAATCCTCCGCCGCCGTAAGGGCATTGGCGAAGACGGACACGGGCAGCGCGGCCAGGGCAAGCAGCGTGACTGTCACGCTTGGTCTGGAAGAAGATCGGGAATGAGTTTCGCGTGCGGGCATGAACGGAAGTAGATCGCCGTTCCGAGGAGGACGCAGGATAACCGAGGGGATGACGTTTTCTTAGCCTTGGCGCCAGTCAGCGGGTGCGACGAAAATATTGTGTTTATTGTGTCTGTTGAGGAGTGGTCTCCAGAGAAAGGCGGGCCATTCTGGCTCGATTGGGCACCATCGAGCGTGTTTGCGGAACGGTTGAAAGTTCGTCCGGACATATCGTTCGCTTGAGCCGAACCCAGCTCCCGTCGCTTCCCGAGATAGCGGCCTCATTTGTGACCGCTTACGGTATACCAAAGAGGCGTTTTGTCAAAGAGTTCGCCACCTTGCCGGGCGGAGGTTCTCGCGGAGCGAGCAGGGGGGTGATGGGGGGTGCCTGAGGCGCGCCTCTTAGTTCTGGCCGCCAGGCTTCGGGAGGATGACGTTGTTTGCGGAGGTGGTGTCGGTGCCGTGATCGGCGATCGCGGACGCGGTCACGTTGTCCCGAACGACATTGGCGGTGGCGCCGGCGGCGACTTCGAGGGTTCCCGCAGCGTGGGTGTTGCCGGACCAGATCCAGTGGCTGGCGTTCAGCGTGATGGGGCCGGTTTTGCGGAAGAGATTGCCGTGAATGACCACTCCGCTCGAGGCCATGGTGGTGTTCGGAACGGAGAGAACGTCGCCTTCGCAGATGTTGTCGGCGACGAGGAGGTCTTTGATCGTCGTCTTTTCGGGCGAGAGGGAGTCGAGGAGACGGAGGTCGCCGTCGAAGATATTGCCGGTGAAGACAATGGCCTCGTAGGTGCAGGTAATCGCTTCGACTCTCGTCTGGATGCGGATCGTGTTCCGGGCGGTGGTCGTCTGGTTGCGGAAGATATTTCCCGTGACGACGACATGCGAGATGGTGGAATGGAGCGGCTGAGGCTCGGTGCGGAAAGTGATGCAGCCGCCGGTGCTGCGTTGGCTGACGCCCTCCACGGGCTCGACGTGATTGCCACTGACGCGGATGTGGTTCGAGCCTTCGGTGATGTTGATGCCGGTGTCGGTGAAATAAACTTCGTTGTCGCGGATCTGCACATTGCGGCTGCCGAAGATAACCTGCGGCCCGGCTTTCACGTTCACGATGTAATTGTCCGCGATCAGGCCGCCGTTGCACTCGGCGAGTTCGACGGCCTTGTTGCCACAGGTGTCGATGAAGTTGTGATGCACCTGCCAGTTTTTGAACTGCACGGCGAGGCGCTCGGGCATCGGGTATTTGCGCGGGTCTTCCTTGGTGCAACCGGCGGCCTGCTGCGCGTCGAGGATCCAGCAGTTGCGCACGGTGATGTTGTCGCACGACAACAGACGCGCCTCGGGTGAACCGAGCCGGGCGTTGAACCCCATGATCGATCCGCCGCCGATCTTCGCGTTGTTCCCTGTGTAGCGCAGATTTTCGACGACGATGTTACTGGCCGGCGCCGTCTCGGTCCCAATCCGCACCGGGTAATAGCGCGCGGGATTCGGTGGGGTCGCCGGATCGAGATAGACATGCGTCGCATACCCCTGCCCGCGCAGGATGACGCCGGATTTGAGCACGACCGTTTCGTCGCCCGAGCCGCGCGAGAGTTTGAAATCGCCCGCCCCCAGCAAGACCACACCCCCGCCCGCCTGCGCCACGGTGTCGATGGCTTTTTGCAGCACAGCATCGGCAATCACCTCAGGCCCGGGCGCCGGAACACGAATCTCGAAGCCGGCGACCTCTGGGCCCACCGCATAGGCGGAAACCATCCCGGCGAAAACGACGGCAGAGAGAATTGATTTCATGAGGTCAATTGACGTGCGCGACTGGAAGGGTCAGCGCAGGCGTGGAGCGCTGGCGACTCGCCGGCCACGAACGTCGGTGCGCACAGCGTCATGCTTTCTCGTCCGTGCTCCCAAATATTTGATGCTTCGCATGGAGGGGCCGTGGCCGGCGAGGACGCCGGCGCTCCAGTTACTCCCACTCGATCGTCGCGGGCGGTTTGCTGCTGATGTCGTAGCAGACGCGGTTGACGCCTTTGACTTCGTTGATGATGCGGGCGCTGATGCGGGCGAGGAGATCGTAGGGGACGCGGACCCAGTCGGCGGTCATGCCGTCCTGGCTTTCGACGATGCGGAGCGCGACGGTGAAGGCGTAGGTGCGTTCGTCGCCCATCACGCCGACGCTGCGCACGGGGAGCAGCACGGCAAAACTCTGCCAGACTTTGTAATACCAGTCGGCGGCCTTCATCTCGCTCACCACGATGGTGTCGGATTCGCGCAGGATGCGGAGGCGGTCCTTGTCGATGGCGCCGAGGATGCGCACGGCGAGGCCGGGGCCGGGGAAGGGCTGGCGGCCGGTGACTTCGCGCGGCAGGCCGAGCTGAGCGCCGACTTCGCGGACTTCGTCCTTGAAGAGCTCGCGCAGCGGTTCCAGCAGCTTGAGCTTCATCTTTTTCGGCAGGCCGCCGACGTTGTGATGACTCTTGATGAGTGCGGCGGGGTTGCCGTCGATGGCGACGCTTTCGATCACGTCGGGATACAGCGTGCCCTGCGCGAGCCATTTGAACTTTGACTTCTTCCCACGCGACAAGCTCACGACGGCGTCGTCGAAGACGCGGATGAACTCGCCGCCGATGATCTTACGTTTGCGTTCCGGGTCGGTGACGCCCTTGAGCTTCTTCAGGAAGCGCGCAGTGGCGTCCACATACTTGAGCTTGATGTGGAAGTTATCGCCGAAGAGGCGTTGCACGGCTTCGGCTTCGTTGGCGCGAAGCAGGCCGTTGTTGACGAAGACGCAGGTGAGCTGATCGCCGATCGCCTTGTGCAGGAGCGCGGCGGCCACGCTGGAATCGACGCCGCCGCTCAGGCCGAGGATGACGTGATCGTCGCCGACCTGCTCGCGGATTTTCTGGCAGGTCTCCTCGATGAAGCTGCCCATGGTCCAATCCATGCCGCAGCCGCAGATGCCCTGGACGAAGTTCTGGATGATCTCCCGGCCACGCGGCGTGTGCACGACTTCGGGGTGAAATTGCAGGCCGTAGAAGCGCTTCTTCGGCTCTTCGATCGCGGCGTAAGGCGCGTTGTCGGTGGTGCCGACGGAGCGGAAGCCTTTCGGCATTTTCGTCACTTTGTCGCCGTGCGAATTCCAGATGTCGATGGTGTCGCCGAGACCCGCGAAGAGCGGGCAGGCGCCGGCTTTCACGTGGAGCTGGCCGGGACCGTATTCGCGGTGCGTGCTGTGCTCGACCTTGCCACCGAGGAAGTGCGCCATGAGCTGCACGCCGTAGCAGATGCCGAGCACGGGCACGCCGAGTTCGAAGATGGCGCGATCCGGGTGCGGCGCCTTTTTGCCATATACCGAAGACGGGCCGCCGCTGAGGATGATGCCGCGGGGATTGAGCTTGGCGATGTCCCTGGCCTTGGTGTGGTAGGGGACGATCTGGGAATACACCTGGCACTCGCGAATGCGGCGCGCGATGACCTGGGTGTATTGGGAGCCGAAGTCGAGGATGACGATGCGCGAGTGCGCGGGGAGAGAAGCAGCCATTTAATTCATCGCCCGGTTTTCGCTGCCGAAGCCCACGTCGCTCTGGTCGGGCTGGACGAGAGTGCCCTCGCCGCGAAGACCGCGCTGGATGGGATTGCCGCGATTGTTGTCGGGCGGCATGTCACTTTCGCATCCGGCGAGGAGAGCCGCCGTGGCGAGCAAAAAGAGCAGAGCAAACGCTTTCATGGAAAGCTGCGGTGGGTAAGGGCGGAACAGGGCAAGTGCAAGCGGCAAAAGGGGCTCTTTCCGTCAGGCTCCCGGTGATTTTAACGCAGAGTCGCAAAGGGCGCGGAGGCCGCAAAGCGGGACATCAAGAACAAAGATCCCGGCGAAGTATCCACACGATTTCTCCGCGTGCTCTGCGCCATTTGCGACTGTGTTAAATCAGAACCTTCGATCCGCGGATGTTCAATGCAGCGTCGCGACGAGGCGGGCGAAGATTTTCGTTTCGCTGCTCGCGGGGATCTGGACGGTGACGGTGTCGGCGGCGGTGCCATTTTCTGTGACGGTAATGATGACGCCGCCGGTGCCGGTGCTGGAGGTGGCGCCGACGGGGATGGTGGTCCAGGTGGAGAGATCGGTGCTGTATTGCATGGTGAGCGTGGCCTTGTCTTCGCTGTCGTCGCTTCGGGTGAAGGTGTAGGTAAAGTAACCGCCGCTCTTGCTGGCGGTGGGGAGAAGGCCGGCGCCGGCGGTGAGGGGGCCGCCGCCGAGGACGAGTTCGAGACCGTTGGCGATGCCATCTCCTTCGGGGTCGGCGTTGAAGCTGTTGTTGGTCGCATCGAGACCGTAAGCGGAGGCCCACGCGGCAAAGGTGCCGGCGGCGACATTCACATACACCTGCACGGCGGCGCTCGAGGCGAGTGAGCCATCCCACGCCCGCACCGTGAAGGCGGAGAGCAGGCCGCTGGTGCCGACAGGCGGAGTCCACACCACGCTCTCGCCGGTGGAAAGCAGCGTGCTCCCGGCGGTGATCGCGCTGCCGCCTTTGGTGAGTGTGCCCGTGGGCACGGACTCGATGCGGAAGCTGAGCGGGTTGCCGTCGAGATCGGCTTCGTTCGCCGCGGCGGCGAGGGTGGCGTAGCTGATGGTGAAGGGAGTGTATTCGCTGGCGCCCGTGAGCGTGCCGATGCTCGTGAGGGTGGGCGCGTTGTTCGGGAAAGTGACGGTCGCCGTTCTCGTCTGCGAGACGGTCGCGGCGGTCTGCCCGGTGGAATCGTAGGCAGCGAGAGCGGTGCGGTTCACACGACCGTATTCCGTGCCGCTGGTGCCGAGCGCGGTGTAGGTCGAGTTGGCGGAAGTGCCGGTCGAGACAATACCCGTGGCTTTGCTCGTCCAGGTCGATTGATTTAGCGAGGCATCCACCGAATAAGTGCCGCCTTCCACCGCGCTCCAGGTGAGCGTCACGCTCGTGCCGTTCACGTTTGCGGTGTTCACAGTCAGCGCGGCATTGGCGCCACCGAGGAACTGCTGCGTGAGCGGCGTATCCGCATTCATCGTCGCGGCGGTGGTCGCACCGCCGGTGGGGTTGCCATAAAATTGCCGGCCAATGTTGTAGGGAAACGCCGGCGTGTTGCTGGCATCGATCGTCGAGAAATAAGCATAAGTGCCGCCGGGATATTCCGGCGTGACGCAGAAACGCCCGTTGTATTTGTCGAGGTCGAAGTCGCGCACGGTGGAGCCGGTCGTCTGCGTGAAGCCGAGATCGCCAAGGTAATCGTAGTCCTCGATGTAGTGGCCGATGGCGTAGGTGGCGTTCACGTTCGGGCCGTATTGGCCGGAGGTGAGCGTCTGCGAGCGGCCCTGCGCGGAGGCGGCCCAGGCGGGCAAGGTGGTGCGGCCGACCGTGGAGAGATTCGTCGTGTTATTCGAGCCGTTACGCGCCACGAAGCCGCTCACGATGCGGCGCACACCGCTGCTCGCATTCGTTGGGTCCGAGTAGCCGTAGGGGCCGTAAACAGGATAGCCGTCCGCGGCCCAGGCGAGAATCGGCGAATGGGTGGCGGTGCCGGTGGCTTCGGCGTAAGTGTTCGCGCTCGCGTTGTAAGTGACGTGATCGCCAAGCTGATAACGCAGGGCGATCGGCTCGACGTGATAGTGGTATTGTTTGCCCGCCTGATGCGCGAGCGCGGCGTCGAACGTGACGAGTTCATTTGCATAAGCGTTGCGATTCCAGATGCCGTCGCCGGTGATACCATTGACGGGCGTGGCGTCGGTCGCGTTCGAGGTGCTGTAGGAGAAGGCATCGCGATTGTCGAAGAACGCCACGCCGTTGACGAAGTATCCGATCGCGCCGTTGCCGGTGAGTGTCTTGTTCGCAGGCACGGTGGGATTGCGTGGGATGCGATAGACCGTGGCGGTGTTAGCTGGATAGTTCGGGAAGAGCTGCGATTTGCCGGCGTCCAGATACCACGGCCCCATGGTGTGCGAGGCCAGGCCGGTCGTGCGGATATAGACCCACGACGACGAAGAGTTGACTTCGTTCACGCCGGAGTAAGCGGGACTCGATTGCGTGCCCTGGCCGCGCGTCCAGGTCGTCGAGGTGGTGCCCGCGGTCTGGGCCGCGGTGGTGGCGTAAATGCGGGCGTATTTTCCGGAGTTCGCGATGAACCACGAGGTGAGCTGCGGATCCGCGGACGCCGTTGTGCCGACGGCGAGGAGCAGGGGGATGAAGCGGAAATTCATGTCCCTTACTGACCGCAGGACTGTTAGCGCTGTGTGTGGGCGGCCGGGGCTTTTTGTAAAGGGGAGGTAAATTCCACCTGAACAAGGCGTTGGGTGACGTTGTGATAAGGGGCGGCAGGTCTTTTTGTAAAAACACTCGTCACGCGTCGTGCGCGGCATGAGATTGCACGCGTGATTTCCGCTGAGCTGTTGCTCCACGCTTATCGCAACGGGGTGTTCCCGATGGCCATCGAGAGCGGAGAGATCGCCTGGTTCTCGCCGGATCCACGCGCGCTCATTCCGCTGGACGATCGTTTCCACGTGCCGCACGGGCTCCGGCGGACCCTGAAACGCAACCCCTTCGAGATCCGGCTGAATACGGCGTTCGAGCGGGTCATTCGCAGTTGCTCGCAGCGCAAGGAGACGTGGATCAGCCAAGAGATCATGTCCAGCTACGTGAACCTGCACCGGCTCGGTCACGCGCATTCGGTCGAGGCGTGGCTGGATGGAGAACTGGCCGGAGGGTTATATGGGGTTGCAGTGGGAGGAGCTTTCTTCGGCGAGTCGATGTTTCACGAGGTGACCGATGCCTCGAAGATCGCCCTGCACGCCTTGGTGGAACGGCTTCGGGCGAAGGGGTTTGTATTACTCGATACGCAGTGGACCACGGCCCATTTGGAGCGGTTCGGCGCGTATGAAATGCCCCGGGCGGAGTATCTACACACCCTCGCCTTGGCGATGATGGTGCCCGCACGGTTTGCGGACTGATTTCAAATTCAAGAGCAGGAATATCTCATATCAGATATTCATCTATCATTTTAGATACTGATCTATTTCTTTTTTGATACGGTCGACGGGGTTTATACCCGTTTTATCCGGATTTGCTCTTAGGATCGTGGCCATTTCGGGTGCGGGAGGAGCGTTGGCACGAACGATGTTCTTACCCCCTTCGTCACTTCACTTCACCCGCTGTGGTCGCCCAGCCGCAGCCACCCGTTCCCTCAGAACGATGTCACGACCTGTTTTTGCGTTCCGGCTTGATGGGCTTTCGCTTTGCCAAGGCGAGTTCGTCGCTGCTGCCGTGCACCGCCGAAGCAGACGTGGTCGATCTCTTTCCTACGAGTGGAGAATGCGGGGTGCGGAAATCGCCGAACCCGAGCGGCGTCTCTTCCGCACTCCGCACTCCTCCGCCACTCCTGAGTCTGCCGATTGAGAGCTTATGAAAATACCGCGCTCGCTCGTCCTTGCTGCCATCGTGACGGCCATTTGGGCTCCGCTCCGTGCGGGGATCGATCTGACGCCGAACCCCTCCAGCTATGAAGTCGAAGGAGATCACGTCCCGTGTGTGCTTTTCCACAACGGGTCCGAGCGAATCCAGTATGCGCCGCCGAGTGGCTGGCAGCTCAGTGGAGGCGGAGCCCAACTGCGCCTTTCGCCCGATGACGCGACGCAGGCCGATGCCATCATCGAAATTCTGCCGTCGCTTTCCGAGGCGCCGGCGGAAGAGTCGAATGCCACGCTGGCTCGGCTGGTCGCCGCCGCGCTGCCGCGCGATGCGGAAAACATCGAGATGCTCGGCGCGAAGGTGAATCCGCTGCGCATCGAAAAGGCCGGCACCGTCGAATTTACACTGCGCTATCGTTATCAAGACATCAGCTACCAAAGCAGCGTGCTGCTCATGCGGCGCGGGAGCGATCTCTGGCGGTTGTCGCTGACGGCACGTGTCAGCGATTTCGCGCGGCTGAACGAAACCTACCACGCCTCCCTTTTCACTCTGCAAACACGACGTTGATCGTTGTCCAATCGGGTTCAACCCGAAGATCGACCGGCGGCCTCCGGTTCTTCGCTCCGGCAAACGGCCGACCGCGCCGCCGCGCCTCTAGCCCAGGCGCGGCGGTTTTTGTTTGCGCGACCCGCCTAGGCGGTGATCTCGCGCAGGTAGAAGTCGCTCAAGACTCCCCCGGGGCCGGGGCTGGCAAAGCCAAGGCCGAAGGTGTCCTGCGCGTTGCGGGCGCCGAGTTTGGTTTTGTAGGTGAAGCCGTTGATCACGGCCTTGCCGATCGTTTCGCTTTCGATGGCAAACACGTCGCCGGTGTCCACCGTGCCAATCGCCTGGCCCCTGATCATGATGCTGGCGATACCGAAGAAACGATTGGCGGCATCGCGCGTGACCGCAGCCTTGGTGTCGTCCACGGTGCCGAGCAGATTATCCACGCTGGCGACGACGCCGGCAAAGAGGGAACTGGCGCGGAAATCGCCGCCAACCTTTACTTTGCTGATGACGGCGTCCGCATTCTTCGCGATGCGGGTTTTGTCGTAACCGCCGAGGATCTGGAGGAATTCTGCGCTCTGGCCAATCGTGACGCTGCCGATGGCGACATCCGCGCCCTTGAGTGGGGCCGTCGCGGAGCCGACGCCGGGACTGGCGAGGCTTTCGCCCGCCACGGCGCCCTTCACCGTCACCGCGCCAAGTTTGCCGCCGCTTTGAATTTTCACGGCGCCGATCAGTGAACCGCCAATGACGAGACTGCCGATCGTGCCGAGATCGAAATAGGCGCCGCGCGCATCGCCTTTGATCTTGATGCTCGGCGCTTGTTTAAAGGAGAGGCCTACCGCTCCAGGAAAGAGGCCCGAAGTAGCACTGCCAAAGGCGCCGATACTATCGACGACGATCTTTCCGATGGCAGGCACCTTCGGATCGCTGTCGCCACCCTGAGCAAAGGCCAGATCGCCAGACAGGGTGAACGAAGCGAGGTCGAATCCGTTGTAGAGAAGAGCGCCGAGATTCACCCGGCCGTTGCCGCCGAGCGCCGTCGATTTGGCGGTAACGGTGATCTGAGCGCCGGTGAAATCGGCACTCGGATGACCGTGACATCGCCGGTGAAGGTGTTCGCAGTCGTCGAAGCCAGTTCGAGCGTGCCGGCGGAGGCGGACGGGAGCAGGAGGCCTTGATTGCCGCTGATCTGGCCTTCAATGACCACCTTCCCGGCGGTGATGAGCGTGTAAGTGGTGTTCCCCGATAAGATCAGCGGCAGCGAAACATCGATCTCGTTGGCGCCCGTGTCGTTGAGGATATTGGTGTTTTGCACCGAGCCATTAATGCCGAGCGAGATTCCCGCTGAGCCCTTGATGGTGTTTCCCGCGGCCGTGAAGTGGATCTGGTCCACCACGAGATTGGGGATGTCATCGGTCGAACTCGTGGTGCCGTTGAACTGCACGATGGTGCCTCCGACTTCTCCGGTGGTCGGCACGCCGCCCGAAGCCCAGTTGTTCGGATCGCTCCAGTTGCCGAGAATCACGCCTGCTTTCCAGATGTGCGTCGCGGGGGGCGATGCGGGCTTCGAGCACTTCGATGATGGAGGCGGCAGAGCGGGTGATGTGATTCATGGAGATAAGCGAGTTGCTTGGGGGGGTATGCGGACCGTCGAGAGCCTTGGATGCCGTCAGCGCGATACCACTTTGGTAGAAGCCGGCGCGCCCGGGGGCCGGTGAGCGGCGGATTGGCAAGACGCCGCTGCCCCGCTAAACGGGCGTCATCCATGTCTTCCGATCCTTCGCCCGCGCGCCTGAGCTGGAAGCTCGTCTTCCTGCTGATCTTCCTCGCCGCGCTAGGATTTGGCGGGTGGATTTATTACCGCATGGAAACCTGGCCGCAGCGGACGACGCGGGAAGTGCTGCGCGCCTTTCGCGAAGTGGCGGGATTCGCACCGCAGGTCACCGTGCACGATCGCGTGGTCTTCGAGCAGACGAAGGAAGCGCTGGAACTCGCCGTGGTCACCCGCGAGACGGCGGTCGAGCGAGAGATGGAGCATGAGTGGCTCGGCAGCAAAAAACGCATCCGTCTGCGCGGCACGTATGTGGTGAAGGCCGGCTTCGACCTGCACGAACATTTTGTGGTGCGCATCGATGGACGGCGCATCCGGGTGGAATTACCCGCGCCGAAAATCCTCAGCATCGATCCGCGCGACACCGAGGTGCTGGCGTTCGAGAATGGCTTCTGGAACAAAATCGAGCCCGCGGACCTCGAGGCGGAATTACGCGCACTCCCGGCGCTCGCGCGTAAGAAAGCCGTGCAGAGCGGGCTGCCGGGCGAAGCAGTCGAGACTTTTCAAAAACGCCTGCGCGACCAGTTCGCCCCGCGTTACGAGATCGAGTTTACCGAACCGGCCCGTCCACTGCCGTAGGGGTCAGAGTTTGTTCGGCGTGACCTTGGTCCACGGAGTGAAGACGCTTATGGCGTGCTGCTGCACTTTGCGTTTCCAGATCTTGTTGCCGCAGAAGGCGAAGAGAGTGTCCTTCTCTTTGCCGCCAAGAGCCACGCCAATGACGCGGGCGCGGTCCGGCGTGGGAAGGATAATCTGCGTGGGGCCATCGTCGGCGCTGATCTGCACGCCGCTACGCGTGGCGATGAACTGGCGCCCTTCGAGCGAATAGCAGACGGTTTCCGCACCGGCATCGTCGTCCCAATCCTCGACGTAGAGCGGGAAGAATCGCTCTTTGTTAGTGAGCTTCCCATCGGGATTCATCTGGTAGCTATAGACCCACTTCGAGCGGCCATCGGCCACGGAGAGCAGCCATTGATCGGGGCGATACGCGAGGCCGGTGGCGAACTTCAGGCCGGCATCGACCTGCGTTTTTTTGCCGTCTTTCACGAACCAGACGCTACCGGCAGCGCCTGGTTTATCGCTGTTGCTGGTGATGTAAAATCCGCCATTCGGCGCGGCGGCGATGGATTGGCCGGTGAGGCCTTCGAGCACCACCGTGGCGGCGCCGGTGCTGTCGTAGGCGACGAGTTTGCCGGTCTTTTCCGACACGGCGTAAAGTTTGCCGTCGGTGCCGATGGTCAGGCCGTGCGCGCTGCCGGCATCGGCGACGAATTCCTTCACCATGCCGTCGAGATCGATGCGGTGAATCTTGTTGTTCGACGTGTCGGCGAAGAAGACTTCGCCATTCGCGTTGCACGCCGGACCACGCGTGCTCTTGAAGCCTCCCGCGACGAGCTGCCAGTCTTCGCCCGGGGCGATGACTTCCTGTGCGCGTGGGGCGCTCGGGCCAGCTTTCACCTTCTCCGGCCAGCCCTTCCAAAGATAAGCCATGGCCTCGCGCCAGTTGTCCATGTAACCCGCGACGTGGCGGCCATCGATGATGCGGAACTGGTAGTCGTAACCGGAGAATTTCAGCGCCTTGTCCATTTCCTGATCGAGCAGGAACCAATCACCCGCGGCGTTTTCCATGTCGTGCGTCGCCGTGGTGAGATAGGCGCGAATGGGCCGCGCTTCGAACTTCCGCACCATGGTGGGAAATTCGTGCCCGCCGCGAAACGCCACCCAGCTTCCGCTGGCCGCATACACACGGCTGAACGCCTGCGGACGATGCCACGCCGCCGTGAACGCAGCGATGCCGCCACTGCTCCCGCCGCTGATGCAGCGATCGTTTCCGTCGGTCGAGAGCTTCAGGCCATATTCCTTCGCGATGAACGGGAGCAATTCTTCATCGAAGAAGCGCACGTTGTTGTCGTTTACGCCATCGTATTCGAAACAACGATTTCGCCGATCCGCCGTGCCTTTCACCGTCGGCGGCAACGAGCCGGGTCGCACGAAAACGCCGATTGTCACGGGAATTTCCTTCGTAGCGATCATCGTTTCCAGCAGTTCCTTTTCCTTCGGGTTGTAACCGTCCGTCTTCACATACACGCACGCCGGTTTCGAGCCGTCATACTGCGCCGGGACGAACACGGTGACGTCGCGTGTGGTGCCGGGGAAGACTTTGCTCTGCTCGAATTTGAACTGCTTGAGCTCACCCGGCTTGATGTCCTCGGGTTTGATCTCCATCGGCACGTAGGCGCTCTTCGCTTCTTCCGCGGCGGGAGCGGCCGCGCCGTTGCCGGCGAGGGCCACGATTTTCCACTCGAGATGCGGATCGCCCGATTTGTTGCTCCAGAGGTCGATCCGGCTGCCCGGCTTGTTGCCGCCGCCGAAGTCATCCAGCCCGAGCCCCGGCGCATGCCGGGGAATGAGATTATAGTTCCCGTTCTCCAGTTTCTTCACGTTCCAGAGCTGCGACGGCGCACCGGTGTTCTTTTCCAGCACCATGGCCGTGCCATTCCTGGCCTCGCCATTCGCCGCCGTGAGCGCGAATCCAGCAGGCTGCGACGATTCGATCGAAAAAAAGCCGTCATCCTTCGGAACGATGATCCATTTCTGATTCGGCCGATCCGCTGGGTTGTGAATGGTGACATCGATGCCCGAGCCGGAGCCGCCGCGCAGCCACGTCAGCCGCAAGGCCGGCGCACTCACCGGCACGATCGCATAGGCGCCCCAATCGTCCGCATGCGCCCACCCGGAGAGCAGGCCAGCACCGACCAAGGTCAGGGCGCGAAAGGTTCGAGAAAGTGCGGGAGAAAGGAGGAAAGGGCGGCGAGCGAACATGGCGACAGGGTGCGAAAGAAATCCGCTGCCCGCCAGTTCGTTGGCCTGGAAGTAGTCGAAAAGTTACGCCGGGCGCGCTTCGCCGAGGGAGATGACTTCCTCGGCTGGAATCGTTTCGGGCGCGGACTCGGGTGCGAGCGCGGGGACGGTGTGGCCGAGTCCGCGTTCTTCGTCGGCAATGCGCTCGAGATCGGCGATGGCCTGCGCGGCGTTGTCGCGCAGCGTGTCGAGCGTGGCGAGGATGCGAGCATTGGCCTCGAAGGGAGCCTGGAGCGCAGCGCGTTCCTGTTCGAGATCCGCCTGGCGTCGGCTGAAGGCGGTTTGCAGGCCTTGCTTGAACTTCGCGATGTAGTCGCCGAGCAGGCGGTCGGCGTGAGCCTGAGGGAGTTTCGGGAAACGCTCGGCAGTGGCGCGGTCGATCTTGTCCTGCAAAGCGGTGCGAGTTGGATCCTGCAAGCGCCTGGCCTTCGTTTCGGCGGCGACCGGCAGGCCGAGGTCGTCGCCGAACAGCCGGCGGCGCACGGAAGCGAGGCCGCGGAAGAGCAGCCAGTCGCCGATCGTTTTACGCACGGGCAGGTCGTCGATGCCGATGGTCACATCGTAGCCGCTGAAATCCGGCGGCGTGTTCAAGGCCGCCTGCGCCTGCGCGGCGACCGGTGCGAGCGAGAGGCCGGCAGCTTGCAAATCGATGATCGTGGCGGCCCCGGGCTCAGCGCCGCCGAGCGGCGTTTCCAGCGAGCGGCGCAAGCTGGCGGCCGATTCGTTTCCGAGGAGCGCGCCGCCTTCGCGGAGGAGCGGTGACCATTTCGTATCCACGAGGTCGCGCAGGCTTTCCCCGCTTTCATACCAGCCTTCGAGCACGGCGTGCAGATCTTTGCCGAGTTGCGCGGCCCGTGTGGAAATGGCGTCCGCGGTGCGCTCGGCGTGCTGGCGCTTCACCGGGTCGAAGGCAGCTTCCCAATTCGCGGAACGCAGGCGCTCGAGCGCGGCGAGTTTTTCCTCCACCCCGGCGACTTCCTCGCGGAACTGCTGCTGTTTGTTGCGCAGTTCCTCGAAGGCTTCGCCCTTCGCGGCGGTGATGGCTTCCTGGCAAAAAAGCGTGCCCTGGCGGAGGCTGTCGCGGATGAATTCGTGCGTGTAGTCGCTGCTGTTGAGGTAATCGGTGAGGTCCTTCACGAAGGACGAAAAAGCGGTGCGCTGGCGGTCGCTTTCCTGAGCGGCGCCATTGCCGTTGCCGTTGCCATTCGAGAGGAACGAAGAAGCCGCGTTGAGCAGATCGACGGCGTGCAGCCGGAGACGGCCATCCTCGTAAGCCCGGCGCAGTGGACCGGCCATGCAGAGCGTGGTGAAGGCTTCAATGACGCGCTGCGGTTCGGCGCTTTCGGCGCTCGGTTGCAGGCTGCCGTCAGGCTGGAGGTCCCGCTTGTTCGAGTCCACGTTGATGACGAGGAAAATGCGGCTGAAGAGATCGAGCAGTTGCGTGAACTCGGCGAAGACCTGCTCGAGGAAAAGGTTGTCGGTCTTCACCACGAAGACCGCGCACGCGGCGCTGTCGCGAAACTCTTTCGTGAGCACGTCGTAGCCGAAATTCATGCGGCTGTAGAGGCCGGGAGTGTCCACCAGCACGGTGCCGGATTCAGCGAGGCTCTGCACCGGAAGTTTGATGTCGATGCGGCGGATGGCCTCGGTGAAAGTGGTGCGCGGGTCGAACGCTTCGCCCCGTTTTTCCGAGGAGCGGATTTGTTCCGCGAGCGCGAAGTGACTGTCGCTGATGACTTCCTTCAGCACGCGGCCATCGGCGAAAACGGTCTCGCGGCCGTTGTAGCGCGTGGCGGAAAAATGCGGCTGCTCGGCGTGGCGCACGAAGACGAGGCACGGATAGCCGGGCAGCGAAGTCACCTCGCTCACATACGACGCGCTGAGTGCGTTCATGAGCGTGGATTTGCCGCTTTTGAGCGGGCCGAAGATCAGCAGATAAGCCTGCTGAGTGGTGAGCTTTTCCACCAGCGAACGGAGACGCGCGCGCACGTCGTTGAGCGTGTGCAGCACGGGCGCGAGGAGTTCCTTTTCACTGCCGGCTTCGAGGTGTTCGACCGTCTGGTTGAGCGCGTCGGGCAGGGGCTTGAGGGCTTCGAGGCTTTCGGCGCAAAACTTGGTGATCTCGGTTTTCATGCGTGAGCGGAAGCGTGGCCCCTTCGCAGCCGCCGTCAAACTCTCTCCCGCAGGGTGTCACAGTTGTAACGGAATGAGCCGGGCCGAATTTGTCGGAATTTTCCCCGAGGAAATTCGCGAGCGTCCGTTTGCGGTATGATCGGCTACGAGGCCTTCGCGTAGAGCCGGCTGTTCTCGTCGAGGTCCTTGATGACGGTGCAGAGATAGACCGGCTCGGGATGGATATCGCGATATTTGGTAATCTCGGTCTTGTTCAGCACGCGGAAGCCATAGCGCTCGAACATCTTGGTGCCGCGGCGATCTTCGAAGACGACCATCTGACCGAAGACCTGCTTTTCGCCGGCCTCGTGGAGATACTTCAAATACGCATCCATGATGCCACGCGTGTAGGCCACGCTGCGGGCGTCGGCGAGGAGGTTGATGTGGAAGTGCGCGGTGCGGCGCGGTGCCTGCGGCACTTCCTTCCAGGCCTGCGTGAGGATCCACTGCACAAACTTCTTCGACGCTACGTTGTAGCCCGGGTAGCGCACGATGCCGCGCAGAAAGAGGGCAACGTTGTTGTAGAGATTGTAGAGCTGCTGGCGGAAAGGGAACCGCGAGCCGAGCAGGTAGCCGCGGATGTCGCCGTTCACGAGCAGCACGAAGGAGGATTCCGGCTCCCAGTCAGTGTAGTAAGCCGTGAGGTAATCCGCGAAGAGTTCGCGATCTTCGAAAACGGGGTCGATGGGGTTCCCAAGGAATCCGGTTTCGCAGCAGAGCTCGCGCACGCGGGCGCGGTCAGCGGGCTGGAATTTGCGGATCTCGAACTTCTTTTCGGAGGACATCTATGGGCGGCGATAGTTAGCCACCACTTCGCGATAGACGTCAAACAGTCGCGTGAAAACCTCGCGCCACGAATATTGCCGCGCGACGCCCCGGTGGAGCGCCTGCGGATCGTGGCGGGGAAGCTGCCGGGCCTGGGTGAGAATGGCAGCTGCGAGAGACGAGGGAGAATTCTCGCCGGCCCACGCATTCTGGCTCGTGTGGATGATACGATCCATGTAGCTGCCGCGAATGCCGATGACCGGCAGCCCGCAGGCCTGCGCTTCGATGGAGACGAGGCCAAACGTCTCCTGCACGCCCGGGTGCACGAACAAATCCGCGGCACGATAAAGCCCCGCGAGACGCAAGGCCTCCGTGCAATAGGGGAGGTGCGTGAGACTCGACGGATGGCGCACGCTGAGTTCGTTTAGCTCCTTCCGTTGGAGCCCGTCGCCGACCACGAGCAGATGAAAACGCCCCGGCTCGGTGGCCTCGATAAGGGAAAACGCCGCAAACAAAGTGTGGGTGTTTTTTTCCTGCGCGAGCCGGCCGACATAGAGCAGCAGGGTCCGGTCGTTTGGGATGGCCAGCTCTGCACGGATGTTTTCGCCCGGCTGCGATTGCGGGTGAAAGATGCTCGTGTCCACGCCGAGGTCGCTGTGGACAAGTTTCTCCGGTGTGACGCCCCATTCGGCGAGCACGTCGCCGAGCGCCGGGCTGGGAACGATCGTGCGCTCGAAGCGATTGTAGAGATTGCGCACGTAACGGCGGGCGAAATCGACAAAGGCCTCGGTGATGGTCTCGCCGCAAAACTTTCGCACCGTGCGCACATAAGCCTCGGGGAAATGCGAATGATAAAAGCCGATGACGGGGATGCCGAGGGCCGCACCGGAATACACCGCTTTCCACGCAACCTGATAAGGGTCGCCGCTCTCGATCAAATCGGGCCGCTCGCGTTCGAGGATGCGCTCGATGGCCTCGAGCCGGAGCAACACGCGGTAGCGCGAAGTTTTCGAGATGAGCGGTGAGGCGATCGTGTAGGTGCGCGCCCGTTCGTCTCCCGTGCATTCATCCTTCCCTCCCGGGATGATCAGGATGTGCTCATCGTGACTCGTGTTCTCCCGGATGAAGCGAACCTTCTCCGAGACATAACGTTTCACCCCACCGCTGAACGGCGAATAAAACTGCGTGAGGTCGCAAAGCTTCACGCGGGGAGGCTCGGCGTCAGTTAGTGCGCGCCGAGGTGGGAGAGGTAGCGCTCGGCGTCGAGGGCGGCGGCGCAGCCCTGGCCGGCGGCGGTGATGGCCTGGCGATAGACGTGGTCGGCGACGTCGCCGGCGGCAAAGACCCCGGGGATATTCGTGGCGGTGCCCTGGCGCTGGAGAAGGTAGCCGTTGGCGTCCATGTCGAGCTTGCCTTTGAAGGCGGCGGTGTTGGGCACGTGGCCGATGGCGACAAAGACGCATTTTACTTCGAGGTCGCGTTCGGAGCCGGTCTTCACGTCGCGCAGGCGCACGCCGCGCATCTCGCCCTGATCGTCGGCGAGGTATTCGACGGGGATCGTGTTCCAGATGGGCTCGATCTTGGGATTCTCCAGCGCGCGGTCGGCCATGATCTTCGAGGCGCGCAGGGTGTCGCGGCGGTGGATGAGATAGACCTTGCTGGCGAAGCGGGTGAGAAAGGTGGCTTCCTCGGCCGCGGAGTCGCCGCCTCCGACGACGCACACGGGAACATTGCGATAAAAGGCGCCGTCGCACGTGGCGCAGCTCGTCAGGCCATGGCCAATCATCTTCTTTTCATCGTCGAGGCCGAGGTAACGCGCACTTGCGCCGGCGGCGACGATGAGCGCCTTGGTTTCCACCCACGTGTCGTCGAGCTTCACGCGGACGTGGCCTTGAGCGGGCTCGAAGTCGGTGACGGTGGAATATTGGAAGCGCGCGCCGAAACGCTCGGCCTGCGCTTTCATGTTCATGATGAGTTCCGGGCCATCGATGCCGTCTTTGAAGCCGGGGAAATTTTCCACCAGCGTGGTCGTGGAAAGTTGTCCACCCGGCTCGTGTCCTTCGAGGACCAGCGGGGAGAAATTGGCGCGGGCGGTGTAGATGGCGGCCGTCAGTCCGGCACAGCCGGTCCCGACGATGATGACGTTTTCCATAGAAAAGGGGCGGACGGATAACGGGGAAGCGGGGAAAGCTCAACGGAGAACATTCGCTTCTCAACCCGACCGGGTGGGAAGGTTTTTCTGACCGGGTTGAAACCAAAGGGACGACGGATTCGTCAAACGAGGGGCTTGCGCCCGGGTGCGGGGACTGCTTCAAAGGCCGCGCATGCACGAAGGCAGCATCACCATCAACATCTCGGCCGATGTCCGCGAGATCGAGCGGCTGAACAAGCTGGTTCGCCAATTTGGCGAATTGCACGAGGTGCCGTCGCGGTCGCTCTACGCGGTGAACCTCGCTCTGGATGAGCTGGTCACGAATGTGATCCTCTACGGTTTTGAAAACCCGGAGGGTAAAGACGTGATGGTCAAAATCGTAACCGGGGCTGGCGAGCTGGTGGCGTCGGTGACAGACGATGGCAGATCCTTCAATCCGCTTGAGGCCAAGGCCCCCGATCTCAATGCCCCGCTGGAAGAGCGCGACCTCGGCGGCCTCGGCATCCACCTGGTGCGCTCCCTCATGGACAGCGTGACCTACCTGCGCGACGGGGATAAAAACGTGCTGACCGTCCGCAAACGCATCCGCTAGACTCCGAACCGTTTCGATCAATGCAGATTACCGAACAAAAACAGGGCGACGTGATGATCGTGGCCATCGACGACCACCTCGACACGATGGCGGCGCCTGCCTTCGAGCAAAAGGTGCTGTCGCTCATCGATGGCGGTGAGCGCAAACTGCTGATCGACTGTGCCGCGCTGCAATACGTGAACAGCGCGGGGTTGAAAGTTTTCCTGCTGGCGGCCAAGAAATTGGAACCGCTGGGTGGCCAGCTCGTCATTTGCTCGCTGGCTGCGAGTGTGCTTATGATCTTCGAGATGATCGGTTTCACCCGCATCATGAAGATCCTGCCGAATCGCGAGGAAGGCCTCCGCGCATTTGGCTCCTCCGCGCCGGCCTAGCAGAACGCCGGTGCAGTTTCCCGACCAAACTGCGCATGAATTCAAACAGCTCCACGAAAGCCGCCCCGGGCTCCGGGGTGCGGCAGGGTGCGCGTGGAAAGGGGCGGGACGGCTGAGTTGAAGGGCACTCTTTCGGCCCGGTTGATTTTATGGGTGGGCCTGCCCGCGACGTTGCTCTTCGCGGCAGTGATCACGATGGCCTCGCTGCGCAGTTTTCGCCGGTTTTCCGACGAGACGCAGGCGAAGGCGCAGGTGACCGCGCGTTATCACGCCGCGGAGCTGGAGACCATCCTGCGCCACGTGGAAAAGATTCCCGAGATGATCGGGCTCGAGATGGAGACCGAAGCGCTGGCGACGCCGGAAGACGTCGAGGCCTATTTGCGTCGCGTGGTGGAATCGAACCCGGAAATTTACGGCAGCGCGATTGCCTTCAAACCGTTCGGGTTCAAGACTGACACGCGGGATTACGGCCCATACTGGTATCGCCACGGGGGAAAGATGGAGTTCGTGCAACTCGGCACGCCCGATTACAACTACCCGCAGTGGCCGTGGTATCGCGTCCCGCGCGATGAAGGCCGCGCCATCTGGACCGAGCCCTTTTTCGACGATGGCGGTGGCAATGTGGTGATGATCACACGCGCCGTGCCCTTCCGGCGAAAGGACCAGTTCTGGGGTATTGCCACGATCGACATGCCGGTGTCGAAGCTGGCCAACGCAGTGGCTCGTATTGCGATGGGGCAGAGCGGGTATGGTTTTCTCGTCAGCCGCGAGGGGCGGTTCATCACGCACCCGAACCCGGCAATGATCATGAATCATACCGTAGGCGATGTGAACCCCGAGCTGGCTGCCCGCATGGCCACGGGCGCGGATGGATGGATGCTCACCAAGGAACCGGACCAGGGACGCGAGGCGTGGGTGGCCTTTTCGCCGATTCTCGATGGCACCCTGTCGCTGGCGGTGGCGTTCCCGCGCGAAGAAGTAATGGCCGATGCGAACCGCCTGCGGATGGAATTGATCAGCATTGGCGCGGTCGGGCTTGCGCTGCTCTTCGGCGGCATCGTGCTGGTGGCGCGTTCCGTGGCGCGTCCGATCGGGAGACTGGCCGCCGCAGCGCAGGAGGTTGCCGCCGGCAATCTCGACCTGCACCTCCATGCCCCGGGAGCCACGAGCGAAGTGGGGCATCTCACCGAGGCCTTCGGCAAAATGATGCGCGATCTGCAAATGCGCATGCAGGAGCTGCGCTACACGACCACGGTCAAGGAACGCCTCGAGGGCGAACTGAGCGCGGCGCGCAGCATCCAGATGAGCCTGCTGCCAAAAGTGTTTCCGGCGTTCCCGGACCGGTCGGAATTCGACGTCCATGCCGTGGTGCGGCCAGCGCGTGAGGTGGGCGGCGATTTCTACGATTTCTTCCTCGTCGATGACCGCCGGCTTTGCGTGCTGATTGGTGATGTCGCGGGCAAAGGCGTGCCTGCCGCACTGTTCATGGCGGTGTCGAAGGCGCTCATCAAAGCGAACATTCTCAGCGGCGTGCCGCTCTCCGTCGCGCTTACCTACGTGAACGACGAGCTTTGCGAAGAGGCCGATATCGGCATGTTTGTGACGCTGCTCATCGCGCTGCTCGATACCACCACGGGCACGATCGAATACGCCAACGCGGGCCACCTCTCGCCTTTTCTGCTCGGTGCGGATCATACGGTCAAACCGCTCGATGGCGGCCATGCTCCGGCTCTCGCGCTGAGCAAGGGTCTCAAGTTTACGCCAGCGCGGCATCAGCTCTCACCCGGCGATTCGATCTTCCTGTTCACCGATGGCGTCACTGAGGCCCTCAACGCGACGCGGGATTTTTACACACCTCAGCGTTTGCAGTTTGTCCTGCGCGATGTATGCGCGTTGCCAGTGCATCGCATTACTCGCTCCGTGATTCAGGACGTGCGTGCTTTTGCGTCCGACCAGCCGCAGGCGGACGATATCTCTGTGCTGGCGCTGCGTTGGATCGGCACCAATCAACTGGTGGACGACAACATCCAGACGGTGCCCGCCCAACAACCTCTCGTGCGTTCCCTCACCTAGCTCCAGAACCTCGAACCCAACCATGGCCGCCAAACGAAACGAAGTGTCCATCCCGAAACAATACGTGCTCGATACGAACGTCCTGCTGCACGACCCGCAGTCGATGTTCCAGTTCGAGAACAACGTGGTGCACGTCCCGGTCGAAGTCCTCGAGGAACTCGACCGCTTCAAAAGCGAGTCTACCACGCGCGGTGCCAATGCCCGCGAGGTGCACCGGCGCCTGAGCGAGCGTTTCCGCACCACCGAGCAGATGAAAGTCGGGGTGCGGCTGGAGAATGGCGGCGAGCTGCACATCCGCGTGAACCCGAAGGTGGTTTTCGACGACCACGGCTGGCACCTGCTCAGCGAGGCGCCGAAATTCCGCGAGCTGAAGGCGCTCTTCCCAGACCTTTCGCTCAACGACAATCGCATCCTCGCCAGTGCGGTCTATCTCGCCGAGACGAGCAAGCAGAAGACCATCCTCGTCACCAAGGATATTAACATGCAGCTCAAGGCCCGGGTGCTCGGGCTGGAGGCGCAGGATTACCGGACCGATCGCGTCGAAGATGGCGACATCCGCCGCACGCAGCGCAAGAGCGTGAGCGAGGAATACGAGGTCATCGACATCGACGGCTACACGCTCCAGGGTTTTGCCAGTCAGGGAAGCGTGTCGCTCAAGGGTTCGGAGACGCTGCCGATCAATCACTATGTGCTCCTGCGCAACGAAGAGGAACCTTCTCACGGCGTGCCCGCGCGCCACGTCGGCCAGGGCGAGTTTCGCCGGCTGAGGCAGGATCACATCACCATCCGTGGCGGGCGCGTCCTTACGGCTGCCAACCTCGGCCAGCGGTTTCTGCTCGATGCGTTGCTCGATCCATCCATTTCGCTCGTGACCGTTTACGGCAAGGCCGGCACCGGCAAGACGCTGCTCAGCGTCGGGGCGGGCCTGCAGCAGGTGCAGGTCGGCGAATACGAAAAAATCCTCATCACTCGCGTGATCATGCCCACCGGCCGCGACATCGGTTTTCTCCCCGGTCGAATGGAGGAGAAGATGCAGCCATGGGTGCAGCCTGCCTATGATGCGCTGGAGCTGCTTCTTTCCCGCCCGCGCAAGCCGGAGCGGTTCGACGACAAAAAACAGTCGAAGCGCAAGACCGGCAGTGGCTCGGAAACCTCAATCCCGCAGTCCAACGGTGGCCCCAGCATGAAGGTGCTTCGCCCGTGGGAGCCGCTCATGCAGGCAGGTATTCTCGAGATCGAAGCGATCGCCCACATCCGCGGGCGTTCGATTCCGCGCGCCATCTTCATCGTCGATGAAGCCCAGCAGCTCACGCCGCACGAGGCCAAGACGCTCGTCACCCGCATGGGCAAGGGCAGCAAGATCATCCTCATCGGCGATCTCGCCCAGATCGACAATCCCTACGTCGATGCCCACACCAACGGCCTCGTCTTCACCCGCAATCGCCTGCAAGGTCAGCCCTTCATGGCGCACGTGAATCTGTTCAAGGGCGAGCGCAGCGAGATGGCGGAGGTGGCGGCGAATTTGATGTAGCGCCTCCCCCGCGCTCTCTTACTTCTTTGTCCTGCTCTTGCTCTTGCTCGCTGTTTTCCCCGGCGACGCGAGCAAGAGCAAGAGCAGGACAAAGAGTAAGAAACGAATTACCGCCAGGCGCCCCGACGGCGCCTACGTCGGAGGATTCGAAAACAGGCGCAGGATCTTTCCGTGCGACGCCTTCGGTAGCAACTCAGCCAGTTCCACTCCCAGCACGCGGGAGAAAAAAACGATCTGATAATCGCGCACATACACCTGGCCCGCTTCAATCTTGGCCAGCCAGCTTCGTGTGCAATCCCAACCGGCGATCTGGAGTTTTGCAGCCAGCGCATCCTGCGTCCACCCTCGTTCGACGCGCATGCGCCGGATGGCTGGGCCGACGGCATTGTAGGGCGCAGGTGAAGGCATCGAAAAACGCCGTTGACTCTGCGGATCGGACGCGCCCACTATGCACCTGATGAGGTGCAAACTCATCGCCTGACACTGCGGCTCACCTGAACGCCTGCTTGGATAATTTCGAATACCCTTCCCGCCGTCGAGGTCGGCCGCCAAGAAATGTCAAAAGCCGAAGAAAGAAAGCCCACCACCTTGCCTTTTTCCGTCTTACTCCATGAGAGGGTATGCTGTTCCCTGGTTGCGGGGAAGTTCCTCTCGACTGAGAACCCCAAGAACCAACCAGCATGAAGACCCATGGAACCCGGCTCGCTATTTTGCTCGCAGCGGCGGCTGCCGCGCCGATGCAACTGCGAGCGATCACCTTCGACGAATGGCGCGCCCTCCACTTTACCACGGGCGACCTGACCGATGGCGGCATCAGTGGCTACACCGCCGACCCGGACGGCGATGGCCGCGCCAATTGGATGGAGTTTGGTTTGAACACCGACCCATTCATCCCCGACGCCACGGGTGAGGCCGGTTCGAATTTTCACATGGGAGGATAACTCGGACAACGAGAGATATTTTGTCATCGTCGATGTGCTGCCGGATGGAACGACTGTGGAATTGGGGCGCGTCGGACCGAATCAGCGCTTTTTCTATCTTCCTCCCGCCGGGCAATGAAATCACTTCGACTGCCGATTTGGGTTTACGTCCTTGTGTTGAGCACGGCATGGGGCCGCTTGCATGCGGAGTCCGCCGTTGCTTCTGCAAACGAAGCAGGAACGTCCGCCTTCGTGTCCGCCGCGCCGGGATCGATTGCCCTCCCCGATCCGCCGATTTTGGATGATGCCGTGCGCCTCGACCAGACGTCAATCGGCGTGACCGTTTCGTGGTGTCCGGAAATACCAGGTGACGAATTGCGTGTGTTCAGGGCAAAAGATGATGGCGCGTGGGGGCAGGTCTTCGGAGACTATGGTGGACTGTCGTCCTATATGATGATCGATCATGAAGCCCCTGCCGATCACGACTATCGTTACGTCGCAATTGTCGTCGGCAAGCGAAAGGCCTCTTACCTCGATTTGAACGGCACGACTGTCGGCTCCGATCCGTCCGAAGAGAAGCGGGTGAGCGACATCGCGGCTAAGATTTGGGTGGCAGGCGAAACCGCGGTCGACGAGACCGGACCCTGGGACGGCGCTGCCCACTCCGGCTCCGTTTCGCTGAGCGGGTTCATCCCAGCCTCCTTTGTTTCCACGGCCGGCGCGGTCGCGCCGGATCCGTATATTTGGTCCGGCTCCTATGATGAAATCTTCATGTGGGACCCCCACCGCCTGCACGAGGACCGGCCGCCGTCTTGCGGAAAAGGATTAGATCGCGTGCCGGGGTATCTCACCCGGGGGAAAAACTTAACTGCGGCTATTGGTGGCGCCCCCGACATATGGGGGATTGATGTGACCCATACGATCCTTTTTGGGTCGGGCGTTGTCCAGGTCCGTGACCTGATTTTTGACGGTGATCCCAGTCAAGGATTTGATGGCCGGTCGAACCCGAAATGGCAGATGCTCCCGGGCCATGTCGCGGCAGGGACCCCGACCCGCACGGTAACCGCCCACGTTCCTCCCTTCGGCGACAATGGGGTCCGATCCGACGATTCGGATCAGGTGGCTATTCACAAGCAAGAGGCGGGCAATTACGATTTCGAACTGACCGCCAAAGGCCCTGACGACACCGCCGATCTGAGTGGTTTTTACTGGGAGGAGGACCACTATTCGAACTGGCAGGAGGGTCAATCCTATTCAAATGTCCGGGGAACGCTCGGCGTGGACATCCGGCCAGCGAAGTATCCCACTGTCCGAGTTTATCGCTGTTATGTTCGCACGCCGCCTGACGCTCAGAACCCGAATGGCACCCTTCTTCCTAATCATCCGATCACGCTGCCGGATGAAAGCGAACTCACGGCTGAATTGAACCGCGTGTATGGGCAGAATGCCAATGTATGGTTCCAGGTGCACAACGAGCCAGCTTCGTTGGAACTCATTCCGTTCTATAATACTAATGGCGACCAGGCCTTGACGATCGGCACCAGTGAAGAGGATCACTTTCTTACCATCGCCAAAGATAGTGTCGATGACTATTCGATCTTTGTCTTCGGCACCGATCAACTAAACATAACGATACTTGGTCACTTATTCCCATTTTGGGCGGCAAAGGGGGCTCTAAAGACTCAAGCGCCGTCATCACTCCGGAAGGCGCCCCCGTGAACACCCTTGCTCATGAATTGGGGCATTGCATGAAATTAAAGCATGCATTCGACGAGGACAATCCAAACGGCACCACGCATCTCCCGGATATTAGCAATACTCGGATCATGGGATATGGCATAAGTGGGGTGCGCGCGCGTGTTATCAAGCCAGAGCGGGACATACTACACTCTGCGATAGAATTGAGGCTCAATCGATGAAAATAAGTTTCCAAATTGCACTCTTAATGGCGTGTCTTTGCTCGGTGAGTGTAGCCCATTCGGAACAGTCGCGCTCACTACTGCCGTCAGTCCCTCCAGATATTTTCGACGCATTGCTACCGGCTGCCAATCGGACCTTAACGGAGCCGGAACGAACGCAACGCCTGGCTCGACTCCATGCTTTGCCCGATTGGGAGGAGCGACTGGGAGAAGCTATTGCGAAACTGGCAATCAAGTCACGCTATGACGGGAAATACATCAAGCTGATGGAGGAATGGAGCCGCTTGCCAAACGAAAAGGCGGCACCTTTGGGGGTGCCGCCCAGCGCGACTGAGCTTCGTGCACGAGAGCTCTCAGCCATGGTCTCCCAGGAGATCCCAAACATGAATCGCGCAAGGGATGCGTGGTCGGAGCTGGCAGACATTTTCAACTTATTGACCCGCAGTAAGGATTCACGGGCGGTGGCGTTCATCGGGCCGATTTTGTCGGAAAATGCCCTCCCGATTGTCCATGATCTTGTGGACACACTTGAGCCGATGCAGGAGCATGCAGCATATCAACTCGGCGGCCTACGCACCGCAGGCGTCTTGCCTCCGGAGACACCAGGCAGGTATAGTGCCGATTTGGACAAATGGCGGACATGGTGGAAGGAGAACCGCCGTAACTACGAACCGATCCCCGCTGCACTCGCCGCACTCGAAGCCACCGAAGGCGGCACGAAGCCCACACCTGCGCCCAGCACGCCTGTGCCGGTCTCCACGCCGGCTCCTGCGACGCCCGTTCCGGAATCCCCGGGCGGTTCTCCGCGACCGGCGAGCGCCCCGTCGGTGCAGGAGGCACCCCCTTGGGGCGTTGTTGCGGTAACGGCATTGATCGCCATCGTGCTCGCATGGGGGCTCAATCGTCGCGGTCGTTGAAGGGGGCGCGTCTTGACGGGCTGTCAATGATTGCTGCCTCATGTGGCTGCCAGCACGCAGGCGCAGGTGTTTCCCCTCCATGCTTCGGGCACCGGTGACGACCTGACATCGCTTCCGCGGACGTCCTCCTCCACAGGCAAAAAATTCCCTGAACGCACGGAATGGACGGAATGGACGGTTTGGCGATTCGGCTCTCGTGGACGAAAAGAGCAGAGCCATGTTCATCTCGCCTCTGCTCTCCGTATCCGCAGCGAACTCCCCCTCGTCGCGCCCCACCGCGCGACCGAAGCGTTCGCCGCCGTGGACTGCGGCAGCCTGCTGCCGCTGTGCGGAGGCCGCAGCCCGCTGCGGGTGGCCGGTTGCCCTGGTCACCAGACTGCTCCCCGATCCAGCCGGCGCCCTACAGAGGCGACTGCCCTGGCGCGAAAAGCGCACACCCACACCGCCGGAGGCGCACACCGCGGAGAGGATGCGACCGATCCGGTCCCACAGAGGCACCGACTCCAAAAACACAATAAAACACAATATTTCGGCATTAATTTTTTGCCTTTCCCGAAAGGAAAAGGGAGCAGGAGAGAATGGCACTGAATTAAGGCTCGTTTTCCAGAGTAAATCTCTGCGTGAAGCCATCCAAAGTTGGGCTTATTTCAGTGCCATTCTCTCCTGACCCCTTCCGCGCCCCTTGGCGTTTCCCTTAATCCGACCGTTTCCGTCCTCTGGGATTTGCTTCGAATTTCGTGCTTTGGATTTCGGATTTTCCCTGCACCGCCTTTTCCGTTAGAGATTCCTCCTCATGCGCCCCGAGCCCAAAAAGAAGGTCGAAGTCAACCAGCCGCAATCCGGCCTGAACAATGCCGCGTTCGCAAATCTCGATCTCGGCCCGCTGACCGAAGGCCCAAAGCAAGCGCCATCGCCTGCCAAAGACGGCCCGGGGGCGATTTGGAAGCTCGGCCGGGTGGTGCTGCGCAAGGAAACGGCGCAGCGGGGAGGGAAGACGGTCATCGTGATTCACGATTTTGCGAGTCACCTTCCCGTTTCCGTGATCGAGGCCGTCGCCAAAAAGGTGCAAAAGCAGTGCGGTTGTGGCGGAACCGTCAGAGGCCGCACGATCGAAGTTCAGGGCGATCAGGCAGCGCGCATCCGAACAGTCCTTGAGCAGGAAGGTTTTCAGGTCGCGGGAGTTAAGTAGGTGGCCGGGCGCCCCGTGGGCTGATAAATATATCGTCCGGTCAGGACTCCAAGCACAGAGCGGGCATATGGTTTGCTTGTTAAGATCGAGGGTCGATTCACCCCAAATCGCCTCGTTCCGCATGTCACAACCGCTTCCTTTCTCTGATTTCAGCCACCAACCGAAGCGGGAAACCGCTCGGCTGGCTTCCGTGCCGGATGTGCCGGCGGGTGGTTTGGGTGGACGGGCCGTCGATCCGGCGCAGGAAATCGGCAACCTCATCAACCAGCTTCAGTCGGGCATGCAAGAGGCCCGCCAGCAGATCGCGCAGGTGGAGCACGAGCGCGATGAACTTCGAGCTCAGCTGGCGGAAACCAGGGCGCGGCTCGACGAGGCGACCGAACGGCTCGTCAAGATTTCCAACCACGAAGCCGAAACCCGCGAAAAATTCGTCGAGGTCACCTCGGTGATTCGTGAACGCGACGAGTTACTCGAATCGGTCGATCTTCACCAGAAATCGATCGCCGAACTCCAGCGCCGCATCGACGCCATGCTCAAGCAGGAGATGGATCTCCAGCGGCAGCGTGGAGCCGTTATCCTCGAGCGCGACCGGGCGCTCAAGGAACGCAGCACCTATCTCGCCGAGCGCGACGATGCGCGTGGCCGGCTGGCCGAGGCGCAGAAGCAGACAGTTTCGCTGCGTCAGGCCCGCGACGCCGCGCAGTCCCAGTGCCACGATTTGCAAAACAAGGTCGGGGAGCTGGAAGACCAGGTTCACGAGCTGAGCCACGACCTGCGCGATGCCCGCGCCAAATCACCAAACGTCGAGCTGATCACCCGGGAGCGGGATGAGGCCATCGCCGGGAGGAATCAGGCTGCCCAGCAGCTCGAAGAGGCCACCCGCGAACTCGAAGCCCAGCGGCAGCAGATCACGAAGCTGACCGAGCAGCAGTCGCAACTCGCCATGTCCGACACCGGGCACGCTTCCGCCCTGGCCGAAGCGCGCCAGGAAGTGCTGAAGCTCACGCAGGAGCGCGATGCCGCGCGCATTCAGGTGCAGGATCACTGGCTGGAGATCGACCGGCTGCGTGCCCACATCGAGATGACCGCTTCCGGCGCGACTCTGCCGGACGTCGAGCCGCGTTCACCGTCCGAGCGCGAGGCTCAGCTCGAACAGGAACTCGCCACTTCGCAGAAAAACCGTGATGCCGCCCTCGTTTCGTTGCAGGCCGCGCAAAAACAGATCGAACACATCGCCCGCGAGCGCGATCAGATCCGCCAGCAGGGGATCGACCGCTCGATCGCGATGGAGGAAGAGCACAAGGCCGCGCTCGAAAAAGCCGGCACCGGCACCGGGAATTCCCCGGAGCTGGAGCAGCGCCTTGAAACCCTCGCCCGCGAACGCGACCAGGCGCTGGAGAAGGCGCAGAATTTCGAAGAACAGCGTCTTGCCTCCATCGATCTGGCTGCGCAGCTCGATGCCGCCAGGCGCGAAATTCGCACCCTCACGGCCGATCTCGCCGAAGCGCGCCTCGAAGCCAAGGCGAGTCAGACTCGCCAGCAGCCAGCCAAACTTCCGCCTCCGCTGCCCGCCAGAGTTGCCGCGCCCAAGTCTGCCGTTTCCGCTCCCGCGACTGAACCGGCCAGGCCGGTGGCCGCTCCTGCGGCTCCTGCGGCCGAGCTGGACGACGAAGTCCTGAGCGAAAAGGAAGCGAAAGGGCTGCTCGCCGAGATCAGGAAGTGCCACACCGCGTTCAGCAAAACGCCGACCGATTTCAGCCTGCTGAACGAACTGCACTGCCAGCTCCAGCACTTCGCCGAGCGGGCGCGGGTCTCGGGTTTCCTCGGGCTCTACCGGATCAGCCACGCCTTCTCGAATCTCGCGCAGGATCTCTATCGCTACCCCGAGCAGGTGAACCCCTCTACCATGCGCACGATCAATCTCACCACGGAGTTGATCGGCACACTGCTCAAGCAGAAGAACTACGGTGCGTTGAAGGACCCCGCCCGGGCCACCGTCTTCGCTGTGGACGACGATGCCGACAATTGCGAAGCCATCCGCATGGCCATGGAGAGCATCGGCATGCGCACCCGCTCCGCGCAGGAACCGGCCGTCGCTCTTGCCGAGATCTCCGCGGATCGCTACGACCTTATTTTCCTCGATGTCGCCCTGCCGCACATGGACGGCTTCGAGCTTTGCCAGCACATCCGCGAGCTGCCCAATCATGTGCACACGCCGGTTGTCTTCCTGACCGGTCTGACCACGATCGAGAACCGGGTGCAGTCGAGCCTGAGCGGTGGGAACGACTTCGTGGGCAAGCCGTTCAATCTCCATGAACTCGCCCTCAAGGCGGTGTCCCTCGTGCTGAAATCCTCGCTGCACCTGGAGTAAAGCGCACACCATCACACCTCAGGCAGCCGCCTCGGACGGACTTATGGCAGCACCACCACGCGGTAGAACTGCACGCCCAGGCCGAGCGCGCCGGGATGAGTCGTCTGCATCAGACTGCCCGTGCCAGGGACGTTGTCGGCGAGAGTGGCCCAGGAGTTCAGGTTGCTGCTGCGTTCCACGCGGTATTTCCGGCCGTTCACAGACGGAAAACGAACGACTGCGTCGCTGCCTGAGCGGAGAATCTCAGGCTTGAGGCGGGCTTCGATGACCACAGCGTCGTAGGCGGGGGTGTGGAGGCCGTCATCGGCACTGAGCAGGAGAGTGTAGCGGCCCGGCAGGCTGAAAGTCGCCGTTGTTTGCGCCTGGCTGGCGTTGCCAAACGTCACGGTGCCGGGACCGTCGTATTGCTTCCACTGGATGGTTACCGGAGTTTGGGGTGCATCAGGATCCGCCACGCTCCCTTGCAGGGTCGCGGTATCGGACCAGTTGATGAATTGATCCGGGCCGGCGTTTGCGCCGGGCTGGCCGGGTGAACGTGGTCCGCCGCTTGGGCCGGTGCCTTGGACGACCTCAAAATTGGCGATGCCGATGGTGGAAAGATGATCGAACGCACCACTCGGAAAACGCGTGTCCGGGGCGACACTGATGGAAAAGAACCCGCCGTTGTCCGCCACGATGCAGCCGTATTTTTTCAACGCCTTCGCGACCGCTTTTTCGTGGATCGTCCAGGCATCGGGAATGACGAAGCTCGCCTTCAGCCGCAGCCGTTCGCCCATGCGCGGATAGTCCGTGCCCGTGAGGGAGGAAGCGTAGTGCGTAGCGGGATAGACGTAGGCCTTGCGGCTCTTGGCCACGACGCAGCGAATGGCGTGTTCGATCATGCCACGTGCACATTCGTCGTAACGGACAAGGCCAGCAAAGAGCGACAGGCCGGCGGCGTCGCCACTCGTCCAGCCCGCAGGGCGGAGGGCGTTGGAGTTGAGATTGAACTTCGCGCCGTTTGACGCCTGCCATGCACTGCCGACCAGTTTCGTCTGCCACGTCTCCCATACCACGCCGGTGCCCGGTTTCACGATGATGCTGTGCCGGTCGCCGCCGTCGCCGTTGATATCCTGCTGCCATTGCTGAAGCGTGAGGCTGCCGGTGCCGAGCGGCCACTGCTCCACGGGGAGATTGTCCGGGATCGGGTAGCTGCCGTTGGGGAAGGTGCCGCCGTCGAGATCGCTTTCGTCCGGGTAGTCGAGAAATTCGATCGACCGCGTGGGCTGCGTGTCGGGCACGAGCACGTAATTCATTTCGTAAAAGGGGCGCAGCGTGCGGCGACTGGTAGCGAGATCAGCGGTGATGCGGCTGATCATCGCAGCCGAGTTCGACGCGAGCGGCAATTGATCGACGCGCTCGTTCCAAGAGTTGTCCCGCGGCAGGATCTGCAAGCCGGAGAGAATGGCGTCGGCTTCAGCCGTATTGAAGAGCAACGGGGCCGTCATCACCGGTGGATCGGGCAGGATGCGCCCTTCGTGGTTGATGCGCTCCGCCTGCCCTTGGGAGAGCGCGAATCCGTAAAGAAACAGTGCGGCAGTAATTCTCACAAGGGAGAGTAGTCGCATCAAATATGCCGACCCTGCGTCTCGATATTGAAATTGTGGTATTTCTTCGGCCTACCCCACAGCCCTTTCTTTGTTCCGCGGACGGGATTGTCCGCGTTACTTCGGCCTGCTACTCTCCGCCCGCCTATGAACCGATTCGTTGCGCTTTGCCTCTTCGCCGCCACTGCCGCCTTCGCCGAGGAGATCCCGGCGATCACCGTCTCGAAGAGCGACAAACTGCCGATCGCGATCAGCGGACTGGCGGCGGGCGATGCGAAGATTCTCTCGAACGACCTGACGATGTCGGGCGCGTTCAGCATCGTGCCGGCGGAGAAAGCGCAATTTGTCGTCGGCAGCGTGGGCATGGTGAAAGATCGTGGCGGCAAGACGGTCCTGCAAAACAGTTACAACGGTTCGGGCCGGAGCCGCATTCACGCCTTCGCCGACGATATCGTCGAGACGCTGACCGGATCGAAAGGCATCGCGAATACGAAGATTGCTTTCGTCTCCACGAAGACGGGGAAAAAGGAAATCTACACGTGCGACGCGGATGGCGCGGGGGTGGTGCAACTCACTCACGACGGCGCGATCAGCGTGGCTCCTTCGATCAGTCCGGACGCACGCAAACTCGCCTACACGGGTTACCAGAGCGGCTATGCCGACGTGTATGAGATCAATCTTGGCAGCGGCGCACGCAGCCGCATTTTGAAATATCCCGGCACGAATTCCGGCGCCGCTTATTCGCCCGATGGCAGCAAGATCGCGGCGACCTTGAGCAAGGACGGCAACCCGGAACTCTACGTGACCGGTGGCCTCGGCGCGCATCGCCTCACGCGCACGCCGGGCGTCGAGTCGTCGCCTACGTGGAGCCCGGATGGCAACGAGATCATCTATTCCAGCGACGACCGCGGTGGCCCGCAGCTTTATCGCATCAGCGCTGGCGGCGGCAGTCCGCGCCTGCTCAGCACCGGTCACGGGTATTGCACCGAACCGAACTGGTCGCCCGATGGGAAGAAGGTCGCCTTCAATACGCGCGGCGGCGGATTCCAAGTCACCATCCTCGATCTCGCCGGTGGCGGCACTCGCACGGTAGGCGAAGGGCAAGACCCTGTGTGGGGCGCCGACTCCCGCCACCTGCTTTTCGCCAGCGGCGGCGGTCTGGTGATGCTCGACACGCTCACCGGCCAGCGGATTACAGTGGTGGGCGGGCTCGGAAAAATCAGCGAGCCGACCTGGTCGCGCTGAGTCGCGGGCTTAGAGAGTCTTCAGATACTCCACCACGGCCATCCGTTCGTCGTCGCTGAGGCGGTCACCGAAATCGTGCCCGCCGTTGCCGCGACCGGTCTGCGAGGTGTCGTAGATGCGGCGGCGTTCAAGTGCGGGTGCGTCTTGGGCGGGCGCTTTTTCCAGCGCGGTGACTTTCCAGCCGACGTGCACCGGATCGTAGTCGTCCACCTCGGTGCGGTAAGTGCGGGTGAAAAGACCCGGACGCGTTTTGGTGTTCAGCACGTCGGCGAGCGTGGGCACGGAGCCGTTGTGGAAGTAGGGTGCGCTGGCCCAGACGCCGTCGAGGGGTGGAGCCTGGTAACCGTCATTGTAGCGAATGGGATACGGCTTGCCGTCGGGGCCGGGCTCGTTGGCGAGCCAGCTCTGGCGATAGTGGTTTTCGACTTTGCCGGTGAGGCTTTTCACGAGCGTCGGGTCGGTGCCGATGACGTCGAGCTTCACGACCTTGTTCGGGTATTCGCCGTCCGGCCCGTAAGTGCCGTGGCATTTCGAGCAGTGGTCTTCGAAGAGATCGCGTCCCCGGGCCGCGAGTGTCCGATCAATGGCGAAGGGATATTTCGGCGCCTCGACCGAGAGCAGGAAGGCGCGGATGTCGGCGAAGACGGATTCGTATTGGCGGAACTGCGCCGCATTGGTGAGCGGGCTCATCATGAACGACATGAGCGGGCGGACCGAGCGCGCGTCGAGCTGGCCGTTGTGATACATCGTGCGCTTCTTTTTCAGCAGCCAGAGCGCGGGCGTGTCCTCGCACATCTGGTCGGGAATCGGGCCGAGATCCGCCGGGAAACGGAGGTTCAGTTGCGGGTCGCGAAAGGCGATGAGGAAAATCGCGCTGGCGGTGGCTTCCGTGGTGCCGCGCACGTTGCTGATGCGAAACGGCAGCCCGTAAGGCATGCCTTTGGTGGCAGCGAAATCCTCGAACAGCGCAGCGAGATCGAGCGAGGCATTCGGCGCGCCGAAGACCGGTTTCCCGAAGAGCGAACTCGCGTGGCAGAGCATGCAATCGTAACCGACGCCGGCGTTTCCCTTCGCCCCGGCGAGACGCAGCCCCATCGGGAGATCGCCATTGGGATACGCCGCCGGGTGCAGCCCGTAGCGCTCCATCACCGCGCGAGGATAATCGGCCGGCCGCGCGCCCAGTCCCCACTGTTTCCACAAGGAATCGTAGCCTTCGCGCGTGACCGTGGCGTGAGAGAAGCAGCGTCCGAACAACGCTTCCCGCCCGCGTTCCGGTGAAGGCGCCTTCGTCTCCGAAACCGCGCGGCTGCAAACCGCGAGTGCCGCAAAAGCGAGCGCACCGAATAGGAACGGGGAGAGTCGAATCATGCGGGCCAGCATTAACACGATTTTCACGCCCGGCTAACGCTTCGTCGGCCCGCGGGTTGTCGCCGCTACACATGAATGCCCTCCGCTTTCTCCTGCCGCTCGCCCTCGTCTCCACGGCCTTCGCCGACGCCGATGAGAAAGACTTCAAGCCGCTCTTTAACGGCAAGGACCTCGCCGGCTGGCACGTCCGCAAACCCGAAAACCACAACGCGTGGAAAGTCGTGGATGGCGTGCTCCTGAACGATCTCAAGCCCGGCGAACACGGCGTCGATCTCGTGACCGATGCGAAGTTCTGGAACTTCACCGTGCGCTACGAATACATGGTGCCGGATGGCTCCAACTCCGGTTTCTACCTCCGCGGCCGGCACGAGATTCAAATCCTCGGCGACTACCCGGGCGGCAAAACCGCGCCGGGTGGCAACGGCTCGATTTACAATCACACCGTTGCGAGCCAGTTCGCCAGCAAGCCCGGCGATCAATGGCAGACCGTGGAGGCCACCATGATCGGCGACAAAGTGACCGTGATCCTTAACGGCGTGAAGATTCACGACAACGTGAAGGTCGAGCGCGCCACCGGGAGCGAACTCGACAAAAACGTGAACGATCCCGGCTCCTTTTTCCTGCAAGGCGACCACGGCCGCGTCTCCTTCCGCAATGTGCGCGTAAAGGAATTGCCGAAGGAATGACGCCTGAGCCACTCCCGAACCGGCCTCGATAAGGCCGGCTGCAGGGCTTGTCGCGGCACGGCGGTTCCGCTAGCTCCGCTCCGTGTCCGAACTTGCCGAGCCGCCTCCACCCCGGGAACCCGTTCAGCGGTGCCATGTCTGTGATCAGCCCGTTCGCGAGTCGGAGTTTGTGTGTTTCGGTCGGGATATCGTCTGTGCGCAGTGCAAGGCGGTGTATGTGCAGCGGCTGCGTGAGGGAGTGACACCGACGCGGCCGCGGGTTCGCGATTTGTCGGGCCTGACTCGCTGGCTGAAAGGATTTTTGATCGCGGGGAACGTAGCGACTTTCGCCGGCCTCATCACTGCCTCGATCGAGCTCGCGAAATTGCTGGTCGGCGGCTGGAGCCGCACGCAGGACTCCATCACGCCGGGCGATATCGGGATGGCGTTGTTTGGCCTGCTTCAGGTGGGGATGGCCGGAGTGTCGGCCGTTTTGCTGCTGCGCTGGATCTATTGTGCCAATGCGAACGTGCGCATCATGGGTGCGACCGGTCTCCGCTTTACTCCACGTGGTGCGATCCTCTGGTATTTCATTCCGCTCGCCAACCTCTGGAAGCCCTATCAGGCGATAAAGGAAATCTGGCGCGCGAGCATGGACCCGGGGAATTGGAAGCAGGTGAAAGTGCCGGGCTTGCTCCCGCTGTGGTGGACGCTGGCGATCGGGTCCCTGCTCCTCAGCAACGCATCTTTATGGGCAGAGATGCGTGCGGACAGCTTCACGGAAAGGGTTGCTTCCAATGTGGTGATGATCGTTTCCGATCTGATCGATATCCCCCTTAATTTTGTGGCCATAATTCTGATCACCCGCATCTGGGTCGGCCAGCAGCGGAGTAGCGCGGGCGACTTGCCACCCACGGAATGAAGACCAAGGCGCTCGATTAACTTACCTGGTCTGCCAAGTCGTCAGGTGGAAGCACCGCTTGCTCGCGAGGGGTCAAATCAGGATATTGGCTTTTATGTCCACCGTGACCATTGCCTTGACCGATGAGTTGGACGCCGTGCTGCGCGAACAGATGAAGGCCGTCGGAGCGCGTTCGAAGGGGGAGTATGTGCTCAGCCTGCTGGAGTCCGATTGCGACCGTATGATCGCGCCGACCGATCAGCGGCTCAATAAGCCTTCGCAAACACCACGCGGCGCGTGCTCGGGCGGCCGCTGCGGATGCACTTCCCTTCTTCGACCGGGGCGTCGAAGGGGATGCAGCGGATGGTGACTTTCAGCTCTTCCTTGATCTGGTCTTCGACTTCGCGCGAGCCGTCCCAATGCGCGAGAGCGAAGCCGCCGTGGATCTCGGGTTTGTCGGAGTTTTTCGGCGTGAAGTAGGCGCGGAATTCGTCCCACGTGTCGATGCGCACCATGTTCGCATCGCGCAGCGCAGTCGCGCGAGCGAGCAGGCCGTCCTGAATTTCCTGCAAGGTCGTTGTGACGCTGGCAACAAATTCGGCGGTGGTCGGGAACGTCTTTTCCTTGTGCGCGCGGTCGCGGCGGGCCACGGCGCAGGCGCCTTTCTCCAGGTCGCGCGGGCCGATTTCCACCCGCAGCGGAGCGCCTTTTTTGATCCACTCCCAGTTCTTCGTGCCGCCCGCGATGTCGCGCGCGTCGAGTTCCACACGGATGGGTTCGCCGGCATACGACTGCGCCCGCAGATCGGCGGCGAGCTTCTGGCAGGCGTCGAGCACCGCGGCCCGCGTGTCGGGCTTCGGCGCGACGGGGATGATGACCACATGCGCGGGGGCAATGCGCGGCGGCAGCACCACGCCATCGTCATCGCCGTGCGCCATGATGACCGTGCCGATAAGGCGCGTGCTCACGCCCCAGCTCGTGGTCCACGCGAGTTCCTGTTTGTTTTCGCGGGAGACAAACTGAATGCCGCTCGCCTTGGCGAAGTTCTGCCCGAGGAAATGCGACGTGCCGGCCTGGATGGCTTTGCGATCCTGGACCATGGCTTCGATGCACTGCGTCTGCACCGCACCGGGGAACCGTTCGCCTTCGCTCTTCTCTCCGGTCAGCACCGGCAGCGCGAGGTAATCGCGCGCAAAGGTCTCATACACCCGGAGCATCTGCGACGTCTCCTCGCGGGCTTCCTGCTCGGTTTCGTGCGCGGTGTGGCCTTCCTGCCAGAGAAATTCCGCCGTGCGCAAAAAGACGCGCGGGCGCATTTCCCAGCGCACCACGTTCGCCCATTGATTGATGAGGATCGGCAGGTCGCGATAACTCTGCACCCACTTCGCGTAGGTGGCGCCAATGATCGTCTCGCTCGTCGGCCGCACCACCAGCGGCTCCGTGAGTTTTGCGGCGGGGGCCGGACGCAGTCCGCCCGCGCCATCGGCCTCGAGGCGATGATGGGTCACGACTGCGCATTCCTTGGCGAAGCCCTCCACGTGCTCGGCTTCCTTGGCGAGATACGAGAGGGGGATGAAGAGCGGGAAATAAGCGTTCTTGTGCCCGGTCGCCTTGAACATGCCATCGAGCACGCGCTGCATGTTTTCCCACAGGCCGTAACCCCACGGTTTGATGACCATGCATCCGCGCACGTCTGAATTTTCCGCCAGTTCCGCGGCGCGAACAACTTGTTGATACCACTCGGGAAAATCTTGGTCGCGAGTGGGCGTGATGGCGGTCTGTGGCTGGCTCATGGCGAGGTGAAAAAGGGCGCGCAGGCTACCACTCCCGGCCGTATCGGCAAGCGGCGCCTAAAGCGCCGCGAGGAAGCGTGTGAAGAAATCGACGCCCCGCTCCAGTTCGGCAATTTCGATCCATTCGTCCTCGGTATGCGCCTGGGCGATGGAGCCGGGGCCCAGCGCGATGGCGGGTGTGCCGCCGGCGGCAAAAATGGCGGCGTCGCAGAACCAGGGTGCTCCCACGCATTTTGCCCCGAGCGCGGCGCACAGGCCGGCGATGAGGGGGTGGGCGGGATCGGTCCAGAGCGGTTGCGACTGGCCGACTTCGATTTCGAGATCGGGGCACACGCCGAGCAATCGCCGGCGCAGGTGCGGGAGAAATTCCGGGGAGTCCTGATCAGGCAACGTGCGGATATCGACGGTGGCTTCGCACCGGTCGGGCACGATGTTCGTTTTGCTGCCGCCTTGAATAGTCCCCACGCTGATCGTGCAGGCCCCGAGGATGGGGTCGGGATTGAGGCTCAGCTCCCGGGCCAGTCCATCGCGAATGAGCCGCACTACATCGGCCATCTTGTAGATTGCGTTCTCCCCCAGCTCTGGCCGCGCGGCGTGCGAAGCGTGCCCGTGTGTGATGAGCCGCAGGTGCGTGCAGCCTTTGTGGGTATGCACGACGTTCAGGTTCGTTGGTTCACCGGCGATGACAAAATCGAAGCTCTCCTGCGCCGCGAGGGCTTTGGCACCGTGCTGACCGGCTTCCTCGCCCGCGAGACCGGCAAACCAGACTTCCGCGCCGACCTTGGGCAATTCGTGCCGCAGTTCGCGCAGTGCCCAGAGCATCGCGGCCATTGGGCCTTTCGTATCGCTCGCGCCGCGTCCCCAGATGCGGCCGTCGCCGATTTCGGCGGCGAAAGGATCGATCGTCATTCCCGCCACGCTCACGGTATCGGTGTGCGGGGCGAGCAGCAGGCGGGGTTTGGCCGGTCGTTCCGAGGGCCAGCGGGCGACCACATTCGGCCGGCCCGGCAGCGAAGTTTCGCGCACCTCCGTCTCGGCGCCGCACTTGCGCAGGAAGTCCGCGAGATATTCCGCCATGCGCTGTTCGCCCACATGCTCCGTGCCCGGGTCACCGTGCGGGTTGACGCTCGGGATCCGGATCAGGGTCTGTAGCAATTCGACGACGGTTTGTGGCTCGGTCATGCGGCGCTCACCGTTCATGCTTTTCGGCTCCAAGACGAGTGTGTTTTCGCGGGATGCGCAGGTGAGCTCCGGACTTCCGCCGAGGAAGGAAGATTTCGCGGTCGCGATTCCCTCGATACCCGATTGGGTGGCGGTTGAGCGTTGACCTGCCAGGGAAAGAGTCCTAATCGCCGAGGTGATCGTGGAGTCGGCTTGGCTGCCTTTGCATCCACGCAGCGGCTCCGCTCGGATAAACCTTCGACTGTTATTCAAGCCCATGAAGACTCCGTCGTTCATCGCCCACGTCAGGCGCCTCGTTTTTGCTCTGGTCCTCGTCGCAGGAGCCGGTCGCACGAACGCTGCGGAAACACACGATCTCGCGGTGGTCGGGATTGTTGCGCCACGGGTTGTCACCCTCAGCGCAGAGCATCCGCAATTTGCGAAGCCGGTGACCGTTTTCATCCGGAATCGCGGTTCGGTGAGCGAAACGATCCCCGACGCGCAAACCCTCGCCAGGCTGGTATCGCTCGACATCGAGCCCATCGGGGGGGGCGCGGACCTCGCGCCGGAACTGGTGCCACCCACGGAATTGCCCGTGGTGGTGCGTCCAGGTCGGAAAGTCGCGCTGGTCTATACGCTGGCTCTCGATGGGGAAGCGGTCACGGCGCGTCAGACGACGTTTTCTTATACCGCCAGCGTGAACCTCACGGCTTCGAGCGGGAGCGTGGATGCGCGTTCGGCCAACGACGTCTTCCCCCACGACAGCACGCAGGTGCTGACCGATGTAGTCCTGGCACCCTCTTTTTCGACAAGGTTGGCCGAGGCCAGCAAAGACACGAAGAGCACCGCGGCCTCGGCAGTGGCACGTGCGCGGCGCCAGGCGCGCAGCGGCATCATCGCGACACGATCGATCATGTTCAAGCGCATCACCGCTGAACCACCGAAGGTCTCCATCCGCAAAGGCCAGTCGCTTTCCGACCCCATTCTTTTCACCGCGGTTTTTACCGGCGGCGGGCCGCGCACCTTTGTTTCGTGGGACCCGGGGGACGCCGCGGAGGACGACGAATTTGGGGCCAAGCAGGAGAAGATGCGCTGCAAATGGAGCACCGGCGGCGACCACGTCGTCGAAGCCTACATTTACGATCTCGACGACCCAAACGGTATCGCCAACGCACCGCACATGGCCAAGACCGTCCAGGTGCTCAAAGTCCACTTCGAGGACGAAATGGGGAACGACCCCGATGGGTTGAAGCTCGGCGTCTCCACACTGAACAAAGACCGGCATCGCACGATCAAAGCCATCGTCGAGCCATCGTCGGCGGTGGACGATGTGCAGGTGACGATCAGCAAAGGCGCCTCGGACCTTGCCTTCCAAGGTGCACCGTTTCGCAGCGGGGGGGCCGTGATCTGCGACATCCAAGGCGTGGGCACCACCGGCAGCGACATGAATGGTTGCAAGGTGGAAGCAAAACTCTTCGGCAAATCAGTCGCCGAGGCCAACGTGACGGTCGTGGTGCCGCAGCAGATCACCATGCAGTCGCAGGGCAGCTACGGGTCGCACAATGAAATCGCGAACGAAGGAACTTCGCCCGCGTTTCAAGGGGTGCCGACTTATCAGGCGGTGCGGATCACGCGCTACGGCTGGACCGTCACCGTCACGGTGCGCGATCAAAACGGTGACCCGATCGGCGATTCGAAGTTGTATCTCGACGCACCGGTCTTTGAAGCGTTTCCGCCGAGAGGCGGCGGACGGCTGATGTTCGGCACGCCCACCCCAATCAATCGCAAGATTCTCGCCGACAGCACTTATCTCGATCCGGTCGGGGCGAGCTTTTGGCGAAACTACCCCGGGCCTCCACCTCGAACGCTTTTCCTCGATCCCTTCAATATCGGCTTCGTCAATAACGCGAACCCGGTCTTCGGCCTGCCGAATGTAACCAAGCCCGAGTCGCGCACCGACACCTTCCAGGTGCAGGTGGACGGCTTCCCGCTCAAACCCGCGATTACGCGAACGCTCACGCTATCGCCCGGCCCAACTCTCACGCTGACCCAGACGCCATGAATCGCTCCATCTTTGCTGCCTTCCGAATCGGGAGCGTCGCTCTGGCGCTCGTGGCCGTGGCTCCGGCGGCGACGGTCACTTACACGGTCACCGACCTGGGGACCGACCACGTCATCAACGGGTTCCAGACCCGGATCATCAACGACAAGGGCGAGATCATCGCCAGCGATCTCGGCGCCAATGGTCACGCCTTCCTGTATAGTGGGGGCCAGTGGAACGACCTCGGTCACTTGAACGGGTCGGGCATGGGAAATCATGGCACGATCGCGCGCGGCTTGAACAATGGAGGGCTCGTCGTCGGACAGAGCGACACGGGCGCCATGGAACAGGTCGATGCGGTTTTCAAGGACGGCAACGGGACGCTGACCGCACTCGGCCTCGTGGATGGGATGAACACAAACAAGGACGCCGTCGCCTATGCCTGTAACGACCGTGGCACGATCCTCGGCAACGTCATCGACTACGGCGCGGGCACTCGTGAAACCTTCATCCGCCAGTCGGGCACCGTCGCGAGCATCACCGACAATATCTATTCGTTTGGCCTCAATCGGTTCGGCGACGTCCTTGGCCAGACGGTCGGTCTGGTTTCCGAGACCCGGCTGAACGGTGCGCCGCTTCCAACCATCACGACCGGGTTCATTCCCCATGCGATCAATAACGTTGGCCAGGTCCTGCTTAGCGCTGACACCACGCATCCGATCAACGGTGCGTGGGGGCTCATCTACGACTCCGTTTCCGGCAAGACGAAGGTCCTTGGAAATCTCAGCACGAAGTCCGCTGGTTACACGAGTTACTTCGACATCAATGACGCAGGGATCGTGGTTGGGCGGGGCTCGGATGAGAACCTCGAGCCCCATGCCGTCGTGTCCACGCCGAAAGGATTTCTGTCGCTCGATTCGCTTGGGCTCACCGTGGGGGGGCAGGCGGTTCATCTCACCGAGGCTCACGGCATCAACAATGCCGGGCAGATCGTCTGTGTCGGTTACACGACCGATCCTCAGGTTCAGCACGGGTTTCTGCTCACGCCGGGCGCGCTGACGACGCTCCCCCTGGCCGCAGTGTATGACGGGCTCGCCAGCGTCGGCGGGACGAATGTCGGGGCCGTCTCTATCAGCGTGACGAAGACCGGCTCCTTTTCCGTGAAGTTGAAAACCCCGGGGGTCAGCTACGCGTTTGCCGGCAAGCTGACCAACGATGCGTTCACTGGACCGGTGACGGTCAAGGGCGTGACCTTGACGGTGAATCTCCAGGCCGACGCGGCCCACGAGCAGATCGCCGGCACGATCGCCGACAGCACTTCTATCTTCGACGTCGCCGCGGTGCGTCAGGTGAAACGTGGCTTGTTCAAAGGATCGCTGACCGCTCTGCTGCAAATTCCCGGCGTGCCCAATCCGGTCAATCCGCAGGGCACCGGCTTTGGCACGATCACGGTCAGCAAGACCGGCGGCATCAAGGTCACCGGCCAGCTTGGCGACGCCACGAAGTATTCGGTGAGCGGGGCGTTGCATATCGATGGCACGTGGACGTTCTACGCGCCGCTTTACACCAAAACCCCACAGCCCGGGGGCATCGCGGGCCTCGTCACGTTCGATCGTTCCGCCGCGGAAACCGATTGTCTCGGCACGCTCAAGTGGATCGGCCCCACCTTCTCCACCGATGTGACGCTGAAGGGCGCGTATTTCAAAGCCGTGAAGAACGCGCAGCATCTGCGCTTCACGAATACGACTGCCGGGGTGGCCACGCTCACCCTCACGGGTGGCGAACAAGCCGTCCCGGCACACACGCTCTCGGTTTCAAACAAGAATATTGTCACCGTCACGGACGCGGCTGCCGATAACCTCTCGGTCAAGCTATCCACCAGAGGCGCGCTGACCGGCAGCTTCATTCACGACGTCACCGGCAAAAAGACCACCTTCGCCGGCGTCCTCCAGCAGAAGCTGAACGTCGGGGGCGGAGTTTTCAAGGGACAGACCACGGCAGGCGCCGTGTCGCTGGTGCCCGCTCCGTAGCTCGGCTCTCCAGAGCCGAGTTCCCCCGCCGATCCCGCCAGCCCACGAAAACCGCTCGGCACTGGAGAGTCAAGCTACGGTTGCCAAGCCGCCGCCCGCGCCAATACTGGCTGAATGCCACGCCGTTACACCGTCCTCGCGACCCTGCTGCCCGCGCTCGCGGCTGCGCAGGTTCCGTCGGCGAAAGTGATCGAGCGTTACAAGCAGCTTCTCGTCGCGAATCCCGCCGAGGGCACCGCACTCGACCGGCTCTGGCAGGCTTACTCCACCGAGGGGCGCACCGGCGCGCTGCTCGCGGAGTTTGAGGCGCAAAAAACCGGGTCCGGCCAGATGCTCTACGGCCTGCTCCTGCGCAAAGCCGGACGGGATGCCGATGCGATTGCGGCCTTTGAGCGCGCCGTGAGTCTCGATCCCCAAAACCCCACGCCCGTGCTCGCCCTGGGCCGGGCCGAGCTGGCTTCGGGGCATGGGGCCAAAGCCGCCACCTGGTTCGAAAAAGCGGCCGAGCTTTTACCGGTTGGCCCGCAAAAAACCGAGGCGCTCATGCAACTCGGCGCTGCCGCGCTCGCGGCTGCGAATCTGAATAAGGCGACCGATGCGTGGGAAAAAACGGTCGCTCTTGCGCCCGACGATCTCGCCCTCCGCCAGCAACTCGCCGACATCTACGTGCGCAATCAGCTCGGCCTGCGTGCCATCCCACACCTCGAATACATCGAGCAGCGCGGTCCGGCGCAGGAACGCGCCCTGGCCTTGCGGCAGATCGGCGCGATTCATCAGGCGCATGGCGACCAGGACGCAGCCATCGCCGCGCTGGAGAAAGCGCTCGCTCTCACAAGTCCGGGCAACTGGCTGCGGGCCGATCTCGAAGGCCAGATCGTCCGCCTTTACCAACGCTATCACCGAGTGCCGGAGCTGGAGGAGAAGTGGAAGAAATTCGCCGCCGAAAATCCGCGCGACCTCGGTGCGATGCTGCAGTTGATCGATCTCTACGAGCGTCTCGGCGACCAGCCGCAGCAGCTCGTGTGGCTGGAAAAACTCTCCGCCGCGGCGCCCAAAAATCTCGATTACCGCCTGCGCCTCGCGCGTCTGCTCGCGCAACTGGACCAGATCGACCGCGCGATTGCCGCCTACGATGAATTGCTCGGCTCGAACCCGCGGAACATCGAACTCGTCTTCGAACGAGCGCGGCTCGACGTGCAGCGCGAACAGCCGCAGGCCGCAGGAGATCGCATCGCCGCCTTGCTTGCGCGCGCGGGAAACGACGAAGGGGTTCGCGCCAAGGCGCTCGAGTTTTACCAGACGCACCGCCTCTACGAACTCGCCGAAAAGCATCTCAAGGAGGACGCGGCCGGGGGCGATGGCGATACCCTGGTGGCGCTCGCGACTTTTTATTTCAACCGGCATCGAGAGGCTGAAGCGCGCGCCACGCTCGCCCGGCTGGTGCGCGAGACGGACCCGCCGGAAAAGCGGGCCGCTGCGCATTTCCGCATCGCCGGAGAGTTGAAGTCGCAAAACGACATGGCTGCCGCCACCACCTCGGTGCGGGCGGCGATCGAACTCGATCCCAACGTGCGGGAGTATCACTTTGCCCTCGGCGAACTTGAAACCGCCACGGGCCACTACGTCGGCGCCGAAACGGCCTTCGAACGTGCCTATGCGCTGAGCGAATCGCCGGACGATGCCGCCAGCGCCGATCAGCGGCTTTACGACAGCCTGCGCAATCAAAAGGAGCCGGGCGAAGATCAGCCGCAGGTTTCCATCCCGAGGCCCGACTCGGCGGCCAGCGTCACCAGCGCGGCGGCGCAGAGTTACCTCCTCAAGCTGCTGCGCGCGGCGGTGGATCAACCGTCGGAGCAGCGCTGGCTGCGCGTGGCGCGCTGGCAGCAGTGGAGTCGCAATCTGCGCGGGGCCAACGATGCCGCCGAGCGCGCGCTCGCGATCAATCCCGACTCGATTCCCACCCACGATTTCCTCGCGCGGCTCAATGCCGGCGACCCCCAGAGCACCGGCACGCAGCAGCATCTGCTCGAACTTGCCCGGCTCGACACGCCGAACCGGTCTGCCTACCTTCGCCGTCTCGGTCAGGCGTATCTGCAAGGGGGACAGGTGGAGGAAGGACTGAAGACTTTTCGCCAGATCGCGACGGAGAACCCCGGCGAGCTCGATACGCTCAACGACCTCGCGGTGGCGCAGCAACGCGCCAACCAGTGGACCGAATCGCTCGACACCCTGAAGCAGCTTTACACGCTCAGCCCGGCGCCGCGGAAACGCGATGTCGTGACTGCTTTGCTGCGCGTTTACGATCACCTTGGCTTGCGGCCCCAGGCCGCGGAATTATTGCTGCAACAGATCGACGCGGTCGCGGGCGACGATCAGTTCGCGCTTTTCGCCGATCTGCTCGCGCACTGCACGAAGCACAAACTTCTCGACTGGCTGCGCACGCAGTTCGAGCAGCGGCAGAAATTGCGCGTCGGCGATTACTTTACCGAGGTAGGCCTTGGCCGCGTGCTCAAGGCACAGGGCAACAAAGCCGCCGCCTTCGAAGTGCTGGCCGATGCGGCCATTTCCGCGCCGAACCCCGGTGAAGCTCTGCCCGAGCTGGTGCGCGAAGCGGAAGAACTGCACCGCATCGAAGCAGCCGTTTCGTTGCAGGATCGTTTCGTGCGCGTGGTGCCTCAGACGGGACCGGAAGGCTGGCTGAAGTTGGCCGAGCTGCAGGAGCGCTCGCTGCAGCCGGAGGCCGCCGCGGCCACGTGGGCGCGGCTCGTCACCAAGTTCCCGCGCGATGTCATCGTGCTCGAAAAGGCCGCCACCTTCGAGCGCGTTTGGGGTCGCCCTGAGCGCGCTCTGGCCTCGCTGCGCCGTATCCGCGTCATTGAGCCGACAAACGTCTCCGCGCTGACGCAACTCGCCGAACTCGACATGACCGACGGCGATCCGGGTGAAGCGCGAAAATGCCTCGAACAGTTGCTTGCGCAGACCGAACCGGAAAAGCCGGATGCGCCCGTGCGTTTTCCCGACGTCCGGCCCGACGATCCGAGTCGGCTGGAGCTTTCGTATCGAACGGCGGTGCACCGGCGCAGTGGCCGGCCCAGCGCCGAAACGCTCAAGGTCTTGCGCACCTTCTGGGTCGAGAAATCGCCGCAGAGCGCCGCGAGTTCGGGCGTGCAGCAGCGGCTCGATACGATCCAGGACCTCGCGGAATTAACCGCCGTCCAGGGCGATCCCGCCGAGCTGGCAAAATGGGTCGAGCGCTGGCGGCAGCCGGGTGTGGGTCCGAGCGAACGGCTGTGGGCGCTCTACTTCGCCGGCGCGAGTGGACCGCTGCTCGATGAAGTGGAAAAACTCGCCAGCGAAAAGCGCGGAGAAAATCCCGCGCCCGTGAACGCCTTCGTGTGGCTCGCCTTGCAGACCGGCGAATTCGAGCGGCTCGGCGCCTGGAACAACGATCCCCGGCGCACGCCGCCCGAGCGGGATTTCCTCATGATCGCGGTCGAGCAATATCTCGACGACCATCATGGCCCGGTGCCGGCAGGACTCGTGGAAAATGTTTTCTCGAACGACAACCGGGCGAACCTCTGGCAGGCGGCGGGGAAACTCGCCGAGCGTGGCCAATATGCGGGTGCCGTTCAGCTCGGCGAACGAGTGTTGTCGCGGTTGAAAAACCAGCGTGCGGAATACGCCGTCGAACTTGCTCAATGGCAGCTTCAGCTCGGGCGCATCGACGCGGCGACGACAACGTTACGGAGTGCATTTGACGGCACCTACGATTCGCTCGATCCGTTTTTCCACGGGGCGCTGCGTGCGGTCTACCTGCTGCTGCCCGAAGCAGAGCGCGGTGGCTTGATGCGCGAAGTCGAAGGTCGTCTCGACGACGTCGGGCGTCCCGTGCAGGCTGCGCTCACGCGCGCATTGCTGGCCGGATTGCGTGGCGATGAGAAGTCTGCGCGCACGCAACTCGACCTCCTTTTTGCCTTACGCCCGATGCTGGCGGCATCGGACGAACGCGCCACGGCTGCCACTCGCCGCTGGGACTTCAACCTTTTCGCCGGCGCGCAATTGATGGCCTGGCGGCTCCCTGCGCTTGCTTCGTATTTCTGGGAGAAGGCGCTCACGGATGAAGCCGCCATCGTTCTCCAGCTGCAGCCGCAAGTGCCCGACGCCGACGCGGTGCGCGCGCGGGTGGCGGAGGTTCGCACCCGCGCCACTGCGCTCCAGCTCATGCGCGGAGAGCCGGGCGAAGCGGACGCCGCGCTCGATACCTACACCCGCCACGCCCCGCCGGATGGATTGCTGCCGCTCGCGGAAATCCTCGAATCCTTCAACGCGAATCCGCTGGCGATCACGATCTATCGGCGCCTCTGGGCGCTTGAGCCGGCGAATCCGCACGCGTTGCGCAACGCGGTGAGCGCCTGTCGCAACGCGGAAGACTGGGGCACGATGGAGGAGATCCTCACGCGTGTCGTAGTCGAAGGTTACTTCAAACAGAACCCCGTCGCGCATCGGGATCTCGTGCAGCAACTCGTCGAGGCGCTGGTGAAGCGGGGCGACTACGAAACCTCGTGCCGCTATCTGAGCGCATCGATCGAAGGTGCGCCCCCCGATGCCCGAGCCCTGGCGCGCCTGGCCGATCTACAAAAGAGCGCCGGCAAAACAGGCGATGCCATGGCGACTTATCAACGCGCGCTGACCCTCGAACCCCCGAATGCTGCCATCCGCCTCGCCTTTGCCGCGCTGCTCGATGGCGAAGGAAAAACGGCTGAGGCGATCGATGTCCTCGAACGTGCGGCTGGTGGAGAAATCGACGCGCGTCTCGCCACGCTGAATTTGAAAGCGGGCCGGGGTGAAGAAGCGCTTGCCGCGCTGGAGCGCGTGCCGGATGCGGATCGTCCGCGCGTGGCGCTGGCGCTGGCGAACGATCTGGCGAGCGCGGGCAATGCGGACCGCGCGGTGCGCCTGCTCCGTTTCACGCTCGGACGCACTCGCGATGCGCAGATGGTTTTTTCGCTCCAGTCCCGGCTCGTCGAACTGCTGCCTGCCAGCGTCGAACGTGCGGTGTTGCAACTCGACCTGCGCAAGCTGCGCCGGGCGGCCGGGAGCGATGCCACCGGCCTGGCGAATTACTTGGCCCTCATGCAACGCGAAGCTCCTCGACTGGGCTGTGAGGCGGAGCTGCGCGACGAGATCAATCGCGCCTGGGATGGCGGACGCGGAGAAGTCGCGGCGGGGGCGGCCTTACTGGCCGGACAGGTCGCTCGGGGGGAGCGCAGTGCGGCGCTCGCGACATGGAAGCTGTTAAACGTCCATCCCATGCTCGACGTGGCGGCGCTGCGCATCGCGATCGAGGTTTTCCCCGCCGATGGCTGGCGTGAACAACGGCTTGAGGCGCTCGGGCACATGGCTCGCCTCGACGCGGGGGATGCGAATCGTCTGGTTGCGTGGGCCACGGCACTGCACGAGGCGGGGCGAAAACCGGAAGCGATCAAGGTGGCGGCTGAACTGGCCGCGCGCACGGTTTTCAACGGCGAACTGCTGGCCAAGGCAGCTGAGCTTTTCGCAACGCTGGGTAACGAGGAAAAGGCGCGGCAGTTGTTCACCCAGGCCTCGGCCCTCGACCCTGCGGGGCAGAAGATCGAGCTGCATCTGGGGTTCGCGCAACTGCTCGTCCGGCAGAAGCGCTTCGACGACGCTCGCCGCGAACTGCGCATCGTGTGCCGCAATCCAGCCGCCCGTCCCGCTTCCGCGCTGGTCGAATATCTCGTCGCGTCATCCCACCTCACCGACTTCGACGAACACCTGACGGACTTCACATTGTCGCCCCCGGTGCGAAAGGAGGTTCAGTCCGGTGTCTTCGGCGCCTTGCTGAAAGGGGGAGACATTGCCGGTGCGGTGCACATTGCGGAGGCTTACCCGTTCCTGCTGGAAGGGACGGGGCCGGCGCGCCTGCGTGAATCGGCCCGAAACGCGCAGCAGTTTGAGGCGACCGTGGCGGTGCTCGAAAATGCGCTGGCTCAAGGCGCAAAAGCGTTGACCACGGACCTCGCTGGGTTGCTGGCCGACTGGGCCGAGGTGGAACTCACGGCGTTGCAGATCGATTCGGCGCTCACTCATCTGGACCGTGCACACGAGTTGCAGGCCGGGTCATGGCGAATCACCGAGGGGCTCGCGAAGCTGCGGCTGGAACGGAATGAACCTCAGCTCGCGACCAAGGTGCTCAATGCTTTCCTCTCCATCGCGACCGATCCCTTCGAGGTGGACAAAGCGCGCCAGTTGCTCGCCCGCATTCCTGCTTCATGACCGACGACGATCTGCTCGCCATCATCCGCTCCGTTCTCGCGCAGCCAACCGCGCCCTTTCACGAGGACGCCGTGCGCGGGGAGATCGCGCAGCAACTCGCGCAATGCCCGCACGTCTCGACTTCGCTGGATGCGTTCGGGAATGTGATCGCGCACTACCGGCGGGGCGACGCGCCCGCGCGGTTTGCCTTCGCGGTGCATATGGACCACCCGGGTTACGTCGGCGAAGAATTCCTCGGCGGCGTGCCGGAGAGTTATCGGGAGAAGAAGCCGCCGACGCGTGATTTCGGCGCGTTCTCGATGTGGGATCTGCCGGCCTGCGAAGTGCGCGAGGGTCGCGTGCACTCGCGGGCGTGCGATGATTTGATCGGGTGCTCCGCCGTGGTGGCGTTGTTTCGCGAACTCGAACGCTCGGGCGCGGAAGCGAATTGCTACGGCCTTTTTACTCGTGCGGAGGAAGTGGGCTTCGTGGGCGCGATCGAGCTGGCGAAATCCGCCCGAGTGCCGCACGAGACGACGATTCTGTCGCTTGAGTGCAGCTCCGAGAAAGGCGGGATGTGCAAGATGGGAGAAGGCGCCATTCTGCGCGTCGGCGATCGCACGAGCATCTTCGATCCACACGTCGCCGCGACCATCGCCGAACTGGCGAAGCGTGCGGAGATCCCCGTGCAACGCTGCCTGATGAGCGGCGGCACCTGTGAGGCGACCGCGTATCAACTCTACGGGTATCGCTGCGGCGCGCTGTGCGTGGCGCTGGGAAATTATCACAACTGCGGTCCCGACGAGCGCATCGAGCCGGAATTCGTGGCCCTCAGCGACGTGCAGGCGCTTACCCGGTTGTGCGTGGAAATAGCGAAGTGCGCCCAGCCGCCGGAATCAGCCGCAGATGCTCTCCGGGAACGCCTCGAAAAACGCGCCGGCGAATACCGGGAGAAGTTCGCCTGACTCGGCTCTGGAGAGCCGAGCTACGTCAGCAGATGCTCAGCACCTTATCCACGATGTCCACCGCACGCGGAAGCTGGCGTGGCTCGAGTTTCGGGCTGTAAATCGCGGGCGCGTCGAGCGAGGTGATGCGCAGGACCGGCGCGTCGAGTTCATCGAAGGCCTTCTCCTGGATCATCGACGCGACTTGCGCGCCGACGCCGCAGAAAGGTTTGTTCTCTTCGACGTAGATCGCGCGGTGCGTCTTGCGGACGCTCTCGAGGATGGCTTCTTCATCGAGCGGACGAATCGAGCGCAGGTCGAGGACTTCGGCGTTGATGTCGTGTTCCGCCGCGAGCAGTTCCGCCGCCTTCAGCGTCGTCAGCACGGAGCGGCCGTGCGAGATGAGCGTGATGTCGGTGCCCTCGCGCTTCACGTCGGCTTTGCCGAGCGGGATGAGATACTCTTCCTCGGGCACTTCGCCTTTGTCACCGTAGAGGAGGGTGTTCTCCATGAACATGACCGGATCGTTGTCGCGGATCGCGGTCTTCATGAGGCCCTTCGCGTCATAGGGCGTCGCGGGGCTGACGACCTTCAGACCGGGAATGGCAGCGAGCCAGTTTTCCGGGCAGTGGCTGTGCGTGGCGCCGACGTTGGTGCCGCCGTTCGCGGGGCCACGGATCACGATCGGGCAATTGATGAGGCCGCCGCTCATGTAGCGAATCTGGCCCGCATTGTTCACGATCTGGTCGTAAGCCACGGTGCAGAAACTCCAGAACATGAGTTCCATGACCGGGCGCAGTCCGAGCATGGCGGCGCCGATGCCCATGCCGATGAAGGCCGCTTCGCTGATGGGCGTATCGACCACGCGCTTGTCGCCAAATTTCTTCCAGAGACCCTTGGTGACTTTGTAAGCGCCGTCATACTGCGCCACTTCTTCACCGATGAGCACGACGTTCGGGTCGCGCTCGATTTCCTCGGCGAAGGCTTGGTTCAGGGCGTCGCGATATTCGATCAGTGCCATGGCTAAAGGTCGTTGGGAGTGAGTCCGGTGTGTTTGGAAATTCGAGCGAGCATTCGCGGGCCGATTTCTTCGCCGTCGTGGAAGGCGAAAACGAAATCTGGCCAGTCGGGCCGGCTTAGCACGCGGTGCGAACCTCCTGTTGCTCGTTTGACGATCCAACCGAGTCGCAGAAGGGCCGCGAGGACACGTCGTGCCTTCGCCGAGCCCCATGTGCTCATGCGGCGCTCACAGTGAAAACTTCTTCCAGCTCCACGGCGGGTTCGCCGTTTTCGAGGCGGTCGGCGAGGATGCGGAGGACGAGGGCTTCGACTTTGGCGAGCGCCGCGTCGCGGGTATCGCCATAGGCCAGAGCACCGGGAATTACCGGAATTTCGGCAACCCAGCGCCCATCAGTTTCGCGCTCGATTTCGACCATCATGGCTTAATCGTGGAAAAAGTGTTTACCGGTGCGGCCCGCCTCGGTCTGGCGATCGACCTCAAAATAAACGTCCTCGAAGATGCTTTCTTCGGTCGGGAGCGGGCTCTCGTCGGCAAAGGTCGCCGCGGCGGCTGCCTCGGCTTTCGCCTCTTCGTCGATGGCCTCGTATTGCTCTTCAGTCACCACCTTCTCCGCGATCAGGCGGGCCTTGAAGAGCTGGATGGGATCGTGCTCGCGCTTGTATTTCTCGAGCTCCTCCTCCTTGCGATAGCCGCCCTTATGCTTCGAGTCGGCGACGGAGTGGCCGTAATAACGGTAGGTGTCGAATTCAATGACCGTTGGCTTCGATTCATTGTGCGCGCGTTCGATCGCCTTCTGGGTGACGGCGCGGACTTCGTAGAGGTCTTCGCCATTTGCCTGAGCCCAATCGATGCAAAACGCTTCCGCGCGTTGCGCGAGGCATTTATCGACCACGGAGGAGCGCTCCAGACTGGTGCCCATCGAGTATTTGTTGTTCTCGATGATGTAGATGACTGGCAGGTCGAAGAGCGACGCCATGTTCATGCTCTCGTAGAAGCAGCCCTGGTTCACCGCGCCATCGCCGAGAAAGCACAGCGCCGCACCCTTCAGGCCCTTGTATTTGAGGCCGTAGGCGAGCCCGAGGCCGAGCGGGGTCTGGCCGCCCACAATGCCGTGGCCGCCCCAGTAGTTCTTGTCCGGCGCAAAGAAGTGCATCGAGCCGCCCTTGCCCTTGGAGCAACCGGTGGCCTTGCCGAAAAGCTCGGCCATACACTCGTTCATATTCATGCCCACCGCCAGGGCGTGGCCGTGGCAGCGATAAGCCGTGATGACGTGATCGTCGTCTCCCAGCAGGGAGCAGGTGCCCATCGCCACGCTTTCCTGCCCGATGTAAAGGTGCATGAACCCGCCCATGGTCCCACGCGTGTATTCGCTCAGCGCCTTCTGTTCGAAGCGGCGGATACGGATCATCTCTCGCAGCAGCTTCAGTTTATCTTCAGCGGCGAGTTTGGAGTTGATGGGCGCTTTGGCGTAATCCTCGGCGACCTTGGTTTTGGCGACAGATCCCATAGGCACGAAAAAATTTCGGCCAGTGTGTAGCCGCCCTCGCCGGACCGCGCAACTGGCAACGTGACCTATGCCGAAGATGGTGCAGGTTTCCTGTAAAGCCGTGTCCGGAAGCTTACGGACCGAGAGAGTCGAGCAACTGACGGGCGTTCGGGTCGTTCGGAGAAAGCTCGAGGGCGCGTTGGGCGGCGGCGCGGGCTTCTTCCTTCTGGCCGCGCCGGGCGTGGATGGTGGCGCGGGCGTAGGGGATTTCAGGGTCGCGCGGGTCGGCGGTTTCGGCGCGTTGCAGGGCGGCGAGAGCGCTCTCGGTCTGGCCAGCGGTCTGGCGGGCGAGGCCGAGGTTATACCAGGCGCGGGCGTGGGTAGGAGCAATCTGGACGGCTTTCTCGAACTCGGGGATGGCGTTGGCGAGGTTGCCCGATTCGTGCCAGGCGAGCGCCAGCTTGTAATGCCACTCCGCATTCTGCGGTTCGAGCTCGACGGCTTTCTGCATCTGCTCCAGCGCGGCGGCGGGGCGCTTTTGCTGGCTGAGGAGCACGGCGTATTCGTGGCGCAGGCTGCCCGAACGGGAATCCCAGGTGACCGCGGTGTTGAAATGGGAGCGGGCGCCGTCGGCATCGCCACGAGATTGGGCGAAGACGCCGAGCTGGAGCTGGCCAATCGGCTGGTCGGCGCTGAGGTCGAGCGTGTGCTTGAGTTCGCGCCCGGCCCGGGATGCGAGATCGACCGTCGCGCGCAAGTCCCACGCGGCGGCGGCTCGAACACTTCGGCTTTCATCGGTCAGAGCGCGCTGGAGCCACGCACGGACTTCCGTATTGCCGGAGTCGGCGAGGGGTTCGAGCTGCTGCACGGCGGCGGTGCGGACGAGCGGATCGGGGTGCGCGGTGCCATCGCCGAGGACGCGGAAGGCCTCGGGCTCCGCGCCCCACGGGCCGAGCAGCTTCAGCAGCGCCGCTTTCCAGTAAGGCGACTTTTCCGCCTGCCACGCGGCGACGAGCGGGGCGCTGCTGCGGAGCGTGCCCGCGCGGGCGGCGGCAATGAGCCGGGCGCGGTCGCGCGTGGGGCGCTGGAGTTTGGCACCCCACCACTTGTCCGCCGCTGCGATGGCCCAATCCGTATCCTTGTCGGTGTGGCAGCGATTGCAGGCATTCGGGATGCCCAGCTCCTTGGTGAGCAGCGGGTCGGGGATGGTGAATCCGTGATCGTGCCGCGGGTGACGCTGCATGTAAGTGGTGATCGGCATGTGGCACGTCGTGCATTCCGCTCCGGTGCTGCCGGAGGCGTGGAAGCTGTGCGCGACCGGATCGATCACCGGCGCGACCACGGTGCTGCCGGGAATCTGCCCCGGCGCGCCAGAGTGGCACCGGATGCAGAGCGCATTGCCCTCGAAACGCCGCTTGCCGGTGTGCGGGTCGTGACAATCCATGCAACGCACCCCGGCCGCGTGCATTTTGCTGCTGTGGAAGGAGCCGTATTCGTAGAGCTCATCGCGCACCTGGCCGTCGGCATAGTAGAGGTCCGATTCATCCACCGTGGTGAGCTGGAAGTGCTGGTCGAACCGATCGCCGGGCACGAAATCACCGGTGAGTTCGCGTCGGCGCGAATGGCACCCGCCGCAGGTGTCGAAAAACTGGTCGCGTGTAAAGGGGCGCAGTGTCGGATCTTTCTCTGCTTTGTCCGGGTGCGCGCCGCGCCACTCGACGTGCGCTTTCATCGGCCCGTGGCAGGCTTCGCAGGCCACCGTCATTTCAGCCATGGCCGTGTGATAGGAGTCGGTCGCGGCGTCATAGTTTTTGCGCAGGCGCGTGTTGTGACACGTCGCGCACATCGTGTTCCAAGTCATGCCCCGTCCGGTCCAGTGGCCCCACTCGCCCGGCTGGCGATCTTCGTTGCCATACACGTCGAACCACTCCTTGCGATGCGGATCGAACGCCACCTCCGTGCTCTGCACGCGACCGTTCGGCCGTTCGATGAGCATCTGCCGCAGCGGGTCGTGCCCGATGACGCGGGCTACCGCATAACTCTCCTTTTTCCCATCGAATCCCAGGGTCGTCAGCGCGAAGCCGGCGCCGGATTTCGCCGCGGTCGATTCCTGCGTGCCGTGCTTGAAAGTGATCGGTGGGGCAAAGGCCGCATCGTCGAGTGCCGGGCTCGGCTTCCGCTCGGCGTGGAAATGGTTCGAGGTTTCCCACTTGGCGAACTGGTCCGCATGGCACGCGCGGCACGATTCCGCCCCGGCGTATTGGGCGAAGGCTTTCTCCTGCGGCTCCAGCAACGGCGCTGGGGCTGGTGTGGGCGATGCCGTCGCGTGCGGCGCGGACGTTCGTTGTTTCCACACCACTACCCCGGCGGCCCACAGCACGCACACCGCCGCGATGATCCACGCGCGCCGCTGCGAGCCGGGAGCGGCGGCGGTCGGCTTGCGACGCTTGCGACTCACAACTCAGGATGCGTGAAATTCCAATACCACGCCACCGCCTGCGGACCGTAGAACACCCACAGGAGCGCGCCGAGCGAGAGGTAGGGGCCGAAGGGAATCTTCGCACTCCATTCGCGCCGGCCGATCAGAATGGTCACGATCCCCACCAGCGCGCCGACGCTGGACGCCGCGATCAAGGTAAACAGCACGCCTTTCCAGCCGAGAAACGCGCCGATGCACGCCATGAATTTCACATCGCCGAAGCCCATCGCATCGCGCTCGAAAAACACTTCCTCGAACTCGCCCGAAAACGTCTCGATCTGGTTCAGGTCGTAGTCGCTCCCTTTGACGGTGATGGTCTGGTAGCGGCTGGTGATTTCGAGGTCCGTGTAGGTTTTGCCTCCAAACTCCAGCTTCTTGCACTTCATCCGCATGACGGCTTTTTCGTCGGGAAAAAATTCCATCCACTGCTCGACCTGGCCGTCGGTGGTGATCGTCGCGGTGTCGCCATCGCGCTTCCAGGAGAAGGGCGCGGGCTTCTTGAACACGATGCGTTTGCGACCAAAGGCCAGCTTGCCCGCCACGACCACGCCCCAGAGCAGGAAGTAGCCGCACAACACGCCGAGCACCGACGACACGGTCGCGGAAAACGAAGTCCAGCCGCCGAGGATGCTTTCGACCAGCAGCGCCATGCCGATGCCGACGAGCGAGCAAACAAAGAACGTCGAGGGACGGCGCATGTCCTTGAGCGGCCCGCCCAGCGCGAGCCCGAGCCACACGCCGCCGCCGATGAGCGCAAATCCGGAGATGGCCGCGAACCATTGCCCCAGATCGCCGAGCGGCAGGGCAAAAGGCGCGAGGATAAGATTCAGCAGGACGCCGGCGATCGCGCCACCCCACGTGATTTCATCGGGGATGATGAGGTGCTCGAAATCGATAAACGTCGCGACCACGAGCAGCGCCACAAACACCCACAGGGTGAAGGTGATCGCAAAGTGCTCGATCGGGAGGTGAAACCAGACCGCGACGAAAAGCAGCCCCGTGAGCAGCTCGACACCAAAATAGCGAAACGCGATCGGCGCCCCACAGTTTGCGCATTTCCCCCGCAGCGACAGCCACGAGATCAGCGGCAGGTTCCGATACCATGGGATCTGGTATTTGCAGCTCGGGCAGAAGGACCGCTTCGGTTCATTGACCGAGAGGTCCCGCGGCATCCGATAGATGCACACATTCAGAAACGACCCGATACACGCCCCGAGGAAAAAGGCGAAAGTGGCGAAGAGGATGGCGTAGGGGTCCATGAAGCGCGTCGGTTAAGTCGCAACCAACGCCGGGCGCGGTCAAGGCGCAACTCGGCCACCCACCCGAAACCCCGCTCGCGCCCCCGCCAGCCAGCAGGCTCTGCCCCTTGTGGCCAGGTGCTCTTAGCCACGAGCAAGAAGAACCCTGAGCCAACGGAATGGACGGAATGGGCGGTTCGCCGAATCCACCATCGTGGACGAAAAGAGAGAGGTGACGCATTCGCCGAGCACCGCAGCCAAAACGTTTCGAGAAAG